>NZ_JAQQLF010000014.1 GCF_028548455.1 Vogesella aquatica | reverse complement strand
TACAACCAGCATCTGCCGCAAAGGATGCTGGCGCATCAGACACCATTGCTGGCGATGAAACAGTGGCAGAAATCACATCCCGAACTGTTCAAAAAGCAGGTGCGTAATCGTCCGGGACTAGACAAGTAGCCAAGTTTGGTGGCATGGCTTTCTGCTTTTTACGGTTGGCTGCAAGCGCTTATGGCCAGTAGCTCGCCGTGCCATCCAGGATAAAATACTGCCGTATCATCGTTAACGATGCTTGCCTATCCCGGATGCGGCTACGCCTTATCCGGGCAACCTCATCACCCTGACCACCCCTTGCGGCCAACCCCGTCTTTTACCCCGCTGTTACAGCTCATCTGCCTGTCTTGCGCCTTTCACACCCGCGTCACGCTGCCGTCACGGTGGCGCCTTACCGTAGCGGCTTCCTTTTTTGTTACCGGAGCTGTCTGCAATGAAACCCCTGTTTAGCCTGACGCTGGCCCTGGCTTGTTGTGCTACCGCTGCCCACGCGCAGCAGGCGGTGGAGGCCTCGCTGGCCGGCCACGCCGTGGTGCCGTTCAATACCGTGGCCACGCCGCCGGCCGACGCGGGGGCGTTTTTTGCCACCTCGGGCAAGTTTGCCAACGGCAAGCGCGTGCGTAACGAGGTGCTGGGGTCGGAAGCGGCCAACACCTTTGTGGGCGACCCCAAGTACCCGCGTGCGTCGGGTGGGGCGCTGCCGGTAAAGGGGCAGGCGGTACAGGGCTTTTCCGGCATTGCCATGCTGGACCGCAACCACTACCTGACACTCACCGATAACGGCTTCGGCAACAAGATCAACTCGCAGGACGCGCTGCTGATGGTGCACCGCGTGGCGGTGGACTGGGCCAAGGGCAGTACCGCGCTGCAGCGGACGACCTTCCTGCACGACCCGGACCGCAAGGTGCCGTTTGCCATCCAGAACGAAGCCAGCGCCCAGCGCTACCTCACCGGTGTCGATTTCGACGTAGAGTCGCTGCAGGTAGTGGGCAAGGAGATGTGGATAGGCGACGAGTTCGGCCCCTATCTGATTCGCGCCGACCTGGACGGCAAGGTGCTGGCGGTACACGAGATGAAGGTGGGCGACGTGGCCTACCGCTCGCCGGACCACTACCTGAACGGCCGCCTGGGCAACCTGCCTACCGACAGCATTGGCAGCTGGAACGTGCGCCGCTCCGGCGGCTTCGAGCCGATGGCCAAGTCGCCGGACGGCAGCAAGCTATACCCGGCGTTGGAATGGCCGGCTTTTGACGCCGCCAGCAAGGGCTTCGAGCGTGCGGCCAACGGCAAGACCTTCACCCGTATCTTCGAGTTTGACGTGGCGGCCGGCCGCTACACCGGCAAGCAGTGGAAGTACCAGTTCGAGCAGGACGGCAACGTGATGGCCGACTTCCAGCTGCTGGACGCCAGCACCGGCCTGTTGATCGAGCGCGACGACAGCAGCGAGGGCCTGGGGCAGGTATGCCCCGGCGAGATGACGCGCACCGACTGCTTCAACAAGCCGGCGGCCTTCAAGCGCGTGTACAAGATCGACCTGGCGCAGGCCGACGCCGATGGCTTCGTGAAGAAGGTGGCCTATATCGACCTGACCCGCATTGCCGACCCCAAGCGCCTGTCACGCTACAGCGACGCCAACGGCCGCTTCGGCCTGCCGCACCTGGGGCCGGAAGGGCTGGTAGTGGTGGACGGTCACCACATCGTGCTGGTGAACGACAATAACTTTCCGTACTCGTCCGGCCGCCAGCTGGGCAAGCCGGACGATAACGAGCTGACGCTGCTGGACATCCAGCCGCTGATCGACGCGCGTTAAGCGGGTGCCAGGTACAAGGCCCGGGCTGCTGGCAGCCCGGGCCTTGTTGCGTATTGCCGCGCAGAACGCAGCGTACTGCCAGGCCTACTGGTGCGCGGGCGGCTGGCGGCGTAGCCTGTACGGCTTTCCCCTTTTGCTTGCCTTTGCCATGCCCAACCCAGCGTCACCGCCCGTGTTGTCCCTGCGTCACCATCGCCCGTTCTGGCAGTTCTGGAGCGCGCGCCTGCTGCTGACCGGCGGCTTCCAGATCATGGGGGTGGCCGTAGGCTGGCAGATGTACACCCTCAGCGGCAGCGCGCTGGACCTGGGCCTGGTGGGGCTGCTGCAGTTCCTGCCGCGCATCCTGCTGGTGCTGGTTACCGGCACGGTGGCCGACCGCTACCCGCGCCAGCGCATCGTGGCCATCAGCATGCTGCTGCAGGCGCTGGCGGCGGCCACCATGCTGCTGGCCAATAGCGGCGTGGGCCTGGCGGTCAGCCGCGAGCTGATCTTCGGCCTGTCGCTGCTGATCGGCACCTGCCGCGCCTTCGACATGCCTACCATGCAATCCATCCTGCCCAATATCGTGCCGCCTGCCTTGCTGCCGCAGGCGGTGGCGGCGGCAGCCTCGGCCAACGAGATGGCCACCATCGTGGCGCCGGCGCTGGGCGGCCTGCTGTTTGCCTTTGGCGCGCCGCTGACTTATGGCCTGAACACGCTGATGTTTGTGGCTGGCGTGGTGCTGGTGCTGGGCCTGCCGCTGCCGCCGCACGTGGCCGACAGCCGCAAGGTGAGCATGGATTCGCTGCTGGCCGGTATCCGCTTCATCCGCAGCCGGCCGGATATTCTGGGCGCCATCTCGCTGGACCTGTTTGCCGTGCTGCTGGGCGGCGCGGTGGCCTTGCTGCCGGTGTTTGCCGCCGACATCCTGCACACCGGCCCGTGGGGCCTGGGCTTGTTGCGCGCCGCGCCGGCGGTGGGGGCGCTGGCGATGTCGGTATGGCTGATGCGCCACCCGGTACAGCGCAAGGTTGGCCGCACGCTGTTTGCCTCGGTGGCGGTGTTTGGCCTGGCTACCATCGGCTTTGGTTTGTCTACCCACTTTTTGCTGTCGCTGGCGGCGCTGATGGTGCTGGGCGCGTCCGACATCATCAGCGTGGTGATTCGCGGCACGCTGGTGCAGCTGGAAACGCCGGACGACATGCGCGGCCGCGTCAATGCCGTCAACTCGCTGTTTATCGGTGCGTCAAACCAGCTGGGCGAGTTCGAATCCGGCGTGACCGCCCACCTGTTCGGCACCGTGCCGGCGGTGGTGCTAGGCGGTGCCGGTACCCTGCTGGTGGTGGTGCTGTGGATGCGCTGCTTCCCGTCGCTGGCGCAGCGCGACACGCTGGAAGCCCGGCCGGGCTAAGCCGGCCGGGTCTGGGCTTGGGCCCTAGTCGTGCGGCAGGGCCTGCACCGCGTAACCGCCGCGCTGGCGCTGCCGCCACCACAGCACGGCAAACACCACGCTGAGGATGGCCGGCAGCAGGCTGAGCTGGCGCAGCGCGGTAGTGGTGTTGCTGCTATCCATCATTTGCCCCACTACCGGTAGCGCCACCATCACCGACAGCATGCCGGCGCCGCCCATCAGGTTCAGCAGCAGCGCGCCGCCACGCGGAAACTGCTCGCTGGTGATGGCCAGCATTGCCCACACCGAACAGCGTGGCGCCCAGCAAGGCGGCGCTACCGGCCCAGGCCGCATCGGCCGACAAATGCCCCAGCGTGGCCAGGCCCGCCAGCGACAGCAGCGCGCTAGCGGTGAGGATGGCGTACGGCGACAGGCGCTGGAACAGCCAGCCGGCGGCGTACTGGCGCAGCACGAACATCAGGCCGGCGGTATACACCAGGAACAGGATGGTATTGCTACCCAGCGCCGGCAGCAGGTCGGCCATGATCTTGGCAAACCACTGGTCCGGTGCCAGCTCGGTGGCGGCGGTCAGCCACATCAGCGCGAACAGCAGCAGGAACAGCGGGCGGCGCGTTTCGGCCAGCATCTGCCCGGTGCTGACGCTGGCGCTGACCCGTTCGGTAGGCGGGTAGTGCAGCGGGGCGATCAGCAGCAGGTAGGCCACCACCGGCACCGCCACGCTCAGCAGCCGCAGCTGCCAGCCCAACCCCAGCTGGCCCATGCCCCAGGCCACCAGCCCGCCCACGATCAGGCCGCACGGCCACCAGGCGTGCAGCTTGTGCAGCATGCGGCGCTTGTCGTGGCGGTACAGCGTGGCCACCAGCGGGTTGGTGACGCCCTCCACCACGCCCTGGGCGATGCCGGTCAGCAAAAACCCCAGGTACAGCACGGTGCTGCCGGTGCTGGCAAACAGGCCGCCGTCAGGGTTGGCCGCAGCCGGTACCGGCGCCAGCAGGATCAGCGCGATCCCGCCCAGGTAGCCGGCGCCGGACAGCAGGTGCAGCCGCTTCATGCCCACTACGTCCACAATCAGGCCGCATACCAGGATGCCCAGCGTGAAACCCCAGAACACCGACGACATGGTCAGGCCGATCAGGGCGTTGTTCAGCCCGTAGTCGGCCGCTACCGGCTGCAGGATGTCGGCACGGATGGAAAAGATCATCGACGTCACCATGATGGAAAGACAGCTGGCGACAAACAGGCGTTGTGTGGCGTTCATGGGGCGTCTCCTGCAACGGCGGTGTCCACGTGGGCAAACAGGTACACCAGGCAAAAGCCGTCCATCGGCATCACCGGGTTGGTCCAGATCATGCGGGTGTGGCGGCCCTGTTCGCCAAACACGGCGGCCAGCAGGTCCGAGGCGCCATCCAGCGCGCGCGGGTGCTGGGTGCAGCCCTCGGCCACGTTCAGCACGCCTTCCAGCCGGAAGATGCGGCGCACGCGGCTTAGCTCGCCCACCGCCTGTTTCAGTTGGGCGATGGCGTTCAGCGCCGCCAGCTGGCAGGCGGCGTAGCCCTGGTCGATGTCCAGCTCCTGGCCCAGGCGGCCGCGGTACAGCAGCTGGCCGTCGCGCCAGGGGAACTGGCCCGAGGTCATGAAAGTGCGTTCCACGATGCACCAGGGCACGTAGTTGCCCAGCGCCGGCGCCGGGCTGGGCAGGGTGAGCCCCATCGCGGCCAGACGGGCCTCGGGGGTGGGGACGGAATGTGGCATGTTCTCCTCCGGTTTCTTCTGTGTGGTGTTGCGAGTTAGGGCTTTAGCTGCCCAGGGTTGGCCGCAGCCAGCCGGCCAGGGTGTCGGGGTGGGCGGCCAGCCAGGCTTCTGCGGCCTGGTCTTCGCTTTGCCCTTCGCGGTTGATGGCGTAATCCAGCGTGGCCACGATGCGGTTATCCAGCCGGATGTTGTCCAGCACCTGCAGGTGGGCCGGTGTCAGGCGCGACAGGCGGTCGCTGCGCGCCAGCAGTACGGCGCGGTCGGTGCCGCCCAGCAGGCCTTTCGGGTCTTGCAGCTCGCGGATGCGGTAGCGCGCGTGCAGGAACTGCGGGTGCCACAGCGGCACTACTACCCAGCGCTGCGCCGCTACCGCTTGCTCGAAGGCGTCGAAGCATTGCTGCTGGGTACCGGTCTGGAAGCGGTAGCCGGCGGCGCTCAGGCCGTACTCGTCCATCATGCGCAGCGAAAAGCGGGTAATGCCGGCGCCGGGGCCGATGCCCTGGATCAGCGGCGTCATGCGCTGGCGCACCTCGGGTTTGAGCAGGTCGGCCACGCCGCCGACCACGTCGGCCGGCACGTAGTCGGGCACCCCCCACAGCGCGTACGGCTGGTAGTGCAGGCCCAGCTCGCGGGTGCTTACTACTTCGTGCACGCGGTTCTGGTACACGCCGTGGCTGTACGGCAGCCAGGCCGAGGCCAGCAGGTCGATGTCGCCGTTGCGCAGGCGCTCGAAGTTGGCCTCGTGCAGCGCGTAGCTGCGCTGTACGCGGTAGCCCAGCCGGGTGAGCACCGCTACCACCACGGCAGCGGTGGCGCGGTGAAAGCTCAGGTCGGTCACGCCCAGCCGCAGCGGCGGGGTCTCTGCGGCGGCCAGCGGCAGCGCCGGCAGCAGCGCGGTGGTGGCGGCCAGCTTCAGCCACTGGCGGCGGCTGGCAGCCGGCAGGCGGCGTGGCGGCTTCATGGCGCGATCTCCAGCTGCGGCATCGGTTCGCCCACGATGCGGTCGTCGGGCGAGCAGGGGAAGATCAGCTCGATGGTGACGCCGTTGGGGTCTTGCAGAAACAGCTGGTGTTCGTTGATTTCCGGCACCACGCGTTCGCGGAACGGCTGGCCCAGCGCCAGCAGGTGCTGCTGGGTGGCAGCCAGCTCGCTGCCGCGCAGCGATACGTGGTCCAGGCAGCCGCTACCGCTGCCTGCGTCGCGGCTGCCCAGGTAGGCCTCCAGCTGGTCTTGCTTGTCGCCCACTTCGGCGATGTGCAGTACCGGCTGGCTGCCGGCGTACAGCCAGGCGCCAGGAAAGCGGAAGGCCGGGCGCGGGCCGGGGGCGAGCCCGATAACGTGCTGGTAGAAGGCCACGGTGGCGGCTACCGCCGGGGTGCGCAAGGTGAAATGATCCAGTCGCTGGATGCTCATGACAGGCTCCTGTGAAAAGCCGGGTGCGCAGCGCACACCCGGCAGGGGCCCGGCCCCGTGCGGGGCGCGGGCAAAGGGGGGCTTACAGCCGGGTGATGACGCTGTCGGCCGGTAGCCGCGATTTGGGTAGCGCGGCGTTGAAGTCGTCGGCAGCGCGGTAGCCCAGCGCCACGATTACCGACGGCACCAGGCCGTGCTGGCGCAGGCCCAGCGCCTCGTCCAGCGCCACGGCGTCGAAGCCTTCGATCGGGCAGGCGTCGATTTCCATGGCGGCCACGCCCAGCAGCAGCATGCCCAGCGCCAGGTACACCTGTTTTTCCATCCAGTGCACGCTGTCGCGTAGCTGGAAGCGGTGGGCGTTCACAAAGTGGCTGCGGCCACGGTGCTGGCCTTCGCGCGCCTCGGCATTGGCAAAGCGGCCGTCCTGGTCTTCTTGTGCCAGCACCTGCAGCAGGTGGCTGTCGTCTACCTGGGCGCGGGTGCACAGCACCACCACGTGCGAGGCGCGGCGGATCTTGGCCTCGTTAAAGCTGTAAAAGCCCTGGGTGGCCTGCGCGATGCGCGCCTTGCCGTCGTCGCTGCCGGCCAGGATGAAATGCCAGGGCTGGGCGTTGGTGGACGACGGGCTGTAGCGCAGCAGGGTTTCGATTTGCGCCAGTTGCGCGGCGTCCAGCCGGCGCTCGGGGTCGAAAGCCTTGGTGGTGTAGCGGCGGAGCAGGTAAGCGGTGATGTCCATGGTGCAGTTCTCTGTGTCAGGCCTGGCTGGCAGGCGGGGTATAGGGTGGGTAGCGGGTGTAGCCGTCGGCCTGGCCGCCAAACAGCGCGGCGGGGTCGAAGTCGGCTAGCGGCCAGCCGTGTTGCAGCCGGGCTGGCAAGTCGGGGTTGGCGATGAAGGGGCGGCCAAAGGCCACCAGGTCGGCCAGCTTGCTGGCCAGCATGGCTTCGGCGCGGGCGGCGTCGTAACGGCCGGCTACGATCAGCGTGCCGGCAAAGCGCTGGCGCAGCGCCTGGCGGAACAGCAGGTCGACTTGTGGCGCATCGTCCCAGTCGGCTTCGGACAGGTGCAGGTAGCCCACGCCCAGCTTGTCCAGCTGCACGGCTGCTTCCAGGATGGTGGGGATGATGTCCGGGCAGGCCATGCCGCGCGCGGTGATATAGGGCGCCAGCCGTACGCCGGTACGCGCTGCGCCGATGGCACCGGCCACGGCGTGGTAGACGTCCAGCAAAAAGCGCAGCCGTGAGCGGCGGCTGCCGCCGTAGCGGTCCTGGCGCTGGTTGGACGTGCTGCGCAGGAACTGGTCGATCAGGTAGCCGTTGCCGGCGTGGATTTCCACGCCGTCGAAACCGGCGGCCATGGCGTTCAGTGCGGCCTGGCGGTAGTCGGCCACGATGTCGGCGATTTCGCCGCTGTCCAGCGCGCGCGGTGTCGGGCAGTCCAGCATCTGGCCCTGGCCGTTGGCGTCGGCCACCCACACCTGGGCCTGCGGCGGCAGTGCCGACGGCGCTACCGGCAGGCCGCCGTCGTGGAATACCGGGTGCGACATGCGGCCAACGTGCCACAGTTGCAGCACGATGCGCCCGCCCGCGGCGTGCACGGCGTCGGTTACGCCGCGCCAGCCGTCGATCTGTGCCTGGCTGTAAATGCCGGGGGTAAAGCTGTAACCCTGGCCCTGGCGCGAAATCTGCGTGGCTTCGCTGATGATCAGGCCGGCGCTGGCGCGCTGGGCGTAGTACTCGGCCATCAGCGCGTTGGGCACGTCGCCGGGCTGGTCGGTGCGGCAGCGCGTCATCGGTGCCATCACGATGCGGTTGGGCAGCGGCAAGGCCGGGTGGGAAAGTGGTGAAAACAACGACATATCGGGCATGGTGGCAAGCTCCTGTTGGGGTTTCCTGCCGGGCAGGAAAACGGTGCTGCTATCATTGCCTTGTATGGAAATTTGAAAAACCGCGCTGCATTGCAAGCACTTGTGAAGGATTTTTGAAAATGAAGGCGCTGCAAGACCTGGAAATTTTCGTGCTGACCAGCGAAACCGGCAGCCTGTCGGCGGCGGCGCGGCGGCTGGACCTGACCCCGGCGGCCACCAGCGCGGCGCTGAAACGGCTGGAGGCCGAGCTGGGCGCGGCGCTGTTTGTACGCTCTACGCGCAGCCTGCGCCTGACACCGCAGGGCGAGCTGTTTCTGGCGCATTGCCGCCAGGCGCTGGCCACACTTGGCGCCGGGCGCGACGCCATTGCCGGCGGTGGCAACTTGCAGGGCACGCTGCAGCTGTCGCTGCCGTCCGACCTGGGGCGGCACCAGCTGCTGGGCTGGCTGGACGATTTCCAGCAGCGCCACCCCGGCGTCACGCTGCGGGTGCAGCTGTCCGACCGCATGGCCGATGTCTACCGCCAGCCGGTAGACCTGGCCATCCGCTACGGTGTGCCAGGCGATTCCAGCCTGATTGCGGTGCCACTGGCGGCCGACAATCGCCGCATCCTGTGCGCGGCGCCGGCCTACCTGCAGCGCGCCGGTGTACCGCAGCAGCCGGATGACTTGCGCCAGCACAATTGCCTGTGTTTCCAGCTGGGCGAGCAGGTGCACCAGCGCTGGCAGTTTTTCCGCTATGGCGTGGCGCATAGCGTGCAGGTGGGCGGCAACCGCGTGTCGGACGACGGCGACGCGGTGCGGCACTGGGCGCTGGCCGGCTATGGTATTGCCTACAAATCGGCGCTGGACGTGCTGCCCGACCTGCACGCCGGCCGCCTGGTGGCGCTGTGCCAGCCGTGGCTGGGCGAGCCGGCGCCGCTGCACATGATGTGCGCCGACCGCCGCCTGCTGAACCCGGTGGTGCAGGCGCTGCGCCATTATCTGGGCGAGCGTTTGCAAGCGTTCATCACCCATTACCGGGGCGGCCAGGTGGCCACCCCGTCAACCGAGGTACACCCATGACACCGCTTCACCCCGCGCTGGCCGCCTGGCTGGCCCAGGTCAACGCCATCCAGGCGCAAAGGTTGGCCGCAGGCCAGCAAACCACCCCCATCAGCGCGCGCGAGGCGCTGGCCGGGCTGATCGCCGCCATGGTGCCGGCCGGCCCCGCTTTGCCGTGGGTGCAGGAGGCCATGGTGCCGGGCAGCTACCCGGTGCCGGTGCGCATCTATCACCCGGCGCCGGACGAGGCGCTGCCGGTGCTGGTGTACTGCCACGGCGGCGGCCATATGGCCGGCAGCGTCAGCAGCTACGACCCGGTGTGCCGCAGGCTGGCACAGGCCACGCGGCACGTGGTGGTGTCGGTGGAATACCGGCTGGCGCCGGAATGCCCGTACCCGGCCGCCTTGCAGGATGTATGCACCGTGCTGCACGGCTTGCGGCCAACCTTGCTGGCGCGCGGCGCCAATATCGCCGACGGCCTGCCCGTGCTGGCGGGGGATTCCGGCGGTGCCGCGCTGGCGGCCACGGTAGCGCAGTGGGCGCAGGCCGACGCCAGCCTGGCTATCAGCCGCCTGGTACTGGTGTACCCCAGCCTGGATTACACGCTGTCGCAGCCATCCATCCAGGCGCTGGGGCAGGGCTATCTGCTGGAGGCCGAGCGCATAGCCTGGTATTTCGGCCATTATTTCCGCGAAGGGGGCGACCGCCACGCGGCCTCGCCGCTGTATGGCCAACCTGGCGCCCGGCACGCGCCCACGCAGATACTGACCGGCGGCTACGACCCGCTGCACGACGAAGGCCTGGCCTACGCCCGCCAGCTGGCTGCCGCCGGGGTGGCGGTGGATTACCACTGCGCGGCCGACCAGATTCACGCCTATATGCTGCTGGAAGCGCTGGTGCCGGAAGCCTGCGCAGCGGCCTACCAGCGCATAGCCGGTTTTGTGAACGGCAGCGCTTTACACGCCGCGCCGCCCGTGGTGTGATGCGGGCCTTTCAATAAGGGGGGCAGACATGCGCTACGGTAAAGAAGGCGGGCTGGTATACAGCACCGAGCACGGCCAGATGTGCCCCGGCTGCCGCCAGCCACAAGCCGCCTGCCGCTGCGGCACACAGTCGGTGCCGGCCGGCGACGGCGTGGTACGGGTGGGCTGCCAGCGCAAGGGGCGCGGCGGCAAGACGGTAACGCTGGTGCGCGGCGTGCCGCTGGCGGCCGATGCGCTGGCCGCGCTGGGCAAGCAGCTGCGTACCGCTTGCGGTAGTGGCGGCACGGTAAAGGACGGCGATATCGAAATACAGGGCGACCACGTGGACACGGTGCTGGCCAAGTTGGCCGCACTGGGTTACACGGTGAAGCGCAGCGGCGGCTGAATGGCAGCAGCGCGTCGGCCTGGATGCAACAAGCCCCTGTCTCACCGACAGGGGCTTGTCTGTTTGCGGCTACATCAGCCCTGGGTTTGGCTATTGTGTTGCGCGCGGCTGCAGTGTCACGCATAGCCCGCCTTCCGGCCGGTTGTGCCACGCCAGCTGCAGGCGGTGCAGGCTGGCGATGCGGCCAACAATGGACAAGCCCAGGCCGCTGCCGCTGGCGTCTTGCCCGGCCGGGCGGTAAAAGCGCTCGCCTATGCGCGCCAGGTGTTCGGCGGCAATGCCGGGGCCGTTGTCCAGCACCTGTATCTGTTGCGGGCCGATCTGCAAGGCCACCTGGCTGCCGGGCGGGCTGTAACGCACGGCATTATCCAGCAGGTTGCGCAGCAAGAGCTGCAGCAGGCTGGCGTCGCCGTCGGCCAGCGGGCCGTGGCCATCCAGCTGCAGGCAGAGGCGGGTGCCGCGCTGCGTGGCTGCGGCGGCTACCTCGGCCATGGCCTGCTCGGCAATGGCCGGCCACGATAATGGTGCAAACGGCAGGGTTTGCTGCTGTTCCAGCCGCGACAGCGCCAACAGTTCGTCTACCAGGTGGCTGGCGCGGTCCACGCTGGCCAGTACCTTGCCGATGGCGGCCTGGCGTGCGGCCGGCTCGTCCAGCAGCTGTACCAGCTCGGCCTGTACGCGCAGGCCGGCCAGCGGGCTGCGCAGCTCGTGCGCGGCGTCGGCGGTAAAGCGGCGTTCGTGCTGCAGGGTGCTGGCCACACGGGCAATCAGCTGGTTCATGGCGTCGATCAGCGGGCGGATTTCGCTGGGCACATCGGTAGGCAGCGGGGTGTCGTCGTCGGTGCTGCGCTGTTGTAGCTGCTGGCGGATAAGCACCAGCGGGCTCAGCCCGCGGCCCAGCGCCCACCAGATAGCCAGCATAGCTACCGGCAGGATGATCAGCCACAGTAGCTGCGTTAGCAGCAGGCCGCGCATCAGCTCCCAGCGTTCGCCTTCTTCTTGTGCCACGGCAACGGTGCCTTGCTCGCCACTGTAGTAGTACACACGCCAGATTTCCTTGTCGTGCAGGCTGGTGACAAAACCGGTAAAACCGGGGCGCGGCGACAGCTGCATGCCGTCGGTGTCGGCCACCAGCGCGCGCGCCTGGCCGTCCCAGATGGCGACTGCCTGGTGGTCGGCATTTTCTTCGTGGCGGGCATTGCTCGCGCCGCTCTTTAGCTGCGGTAAGGTGTGGTAGAGCTGGCGGGCGAACAGCTGCTGTTGCTCGTCGTACAGCTCGGATACTTCGTGGTGCGCCAGCAGGCCTACCAGCAGGCAGGCCAGCAGCCACAGCGGGGTGATGGTTTTCAGCAGGCTGCGGCCAACGGTGCCGCGCAGGCTGTGGCTCATGCTTCGTCGCCCAGGGTATAGCCCAGGCCGCGGCGGGTTTTGATCAGCTCGCTGCCCAACTTTTTGCGCAGGTGGTGGATGTGTACTTCTACCGCATTGCTTTCTACTTCGTGCGCCCAGTCGTACAGCTTTTCTTCAATCTGGGCACGGCTCAGCACGCGGCCCTTGTTGTTCAGCAGCAGCTCCAGCAGCGTCAGCTCGCGTGCGGCCAACTCTACCGGCTGGCCGTCCAGCAGTACGCGGCGGGCGGCGGGGTCCAGGCTGAGGCGGCCGTGTTGCAGCAGCGGGCTGGCCTGGCCACTGCGGCGGCGCAGCAGGGCGCGCAGGCGGGCGGCCACTTCGCCCAGGGCAAAGGGCTTGACCAGGTAGTCGTCGCCGCCGCTGTCCAGCCCGCGGATGCGGTCGTCTACGCTGTCGCGGGCAGTCAGGATCAGCACCGGCAGGGTGTGGCCAGCCTGGCGCCAGGCAGCCAGTACGTTTAGCCCGTCCACGCCGGGCAAGCCCAAGTCCAGCACCGCGGCGTCGTAGGGGGCGGCGTCGGGGCCGCGCAGTGCCAGCTTGCCATCGCGTAGCCAGTCGCAGCTGAAACCCAGGGCGGTGAGGCCGGTTTGTAGCCCGTCACCGATCAGCAGGTCGTCTTCGATGATCAGAATGCGCATGGGGGTATCCGTCAGCAGGTGATGGCGGCAGTGTACTGCGTCACTGGCGCCAGGTCTTGTAGCCGGTGATCATGGCGCGCACCAGGTTCACCTTTTCCAGCTTGCCCATCGCAATGGCGGCGGCGGCGTGCAGGCCCACGGCCAGCATCAGGGTATTGGCCAGGCCTTCGTGCAGCTCTTCCAGCCATTCTTCGCCCCAGTAGGCGTCGGTGCCCATCAGGTAGCCGGTGGCGCCCAGCGACAGTACCAGTGCCATTAGCGCCAGCATCATGATGGCCCCTAGCGGGTTGTGGCCGTCGCTGTGCGGCAGCGTGCCGGCGCGCAGCTGTTGCAGGTGGTGGCGCAGGCGTGCCGGGGTGGGGAAAAAGCTGGCAAAGCGTGCGTGATGGCTACCGATAAAGCCCCACACGATGCGGATCAGCACCAGGGCGCTGGCGATATAGCCTGCCCAGCGGTGCGGCGGGTCGCCTTCTTCCAGTAGCAGGAAATTGGCCAGCACGCAGGCCACCAGGCTCCAGTGGAACAGGCGCACCAGCGGGTCCCAGACGTACTGGCGGTGCGGGGTGGCGGGCAGGGTATTCATGGCAGGCTCCAGGTAAGCAGCCTGCCGGCGTTTGCCGGCAGGCCAGGGCAGGACTGTTTAGTCTTCGATGTCGGTTTTAACCGGCGCGCCGCTTACCGGGTCAAAGTAGATTTCCACTTTCTTGCCGTCCTTGTTTTTGCCGTAGATCTCGTAGCAGTTGCCGGATACCTTGAACTTCTTGATCTGGTAGCCTTCGGCGGTCAGCTTTTTCTTGAAATCGGCTTCTTTCTGCCATTTGTCTTTTGGCTGGGCTTTGCACTCGGCCCCGGCCAGGGCAGCGTTGGAAGCAAAGGCGGCAATCAGGGCAACAGCAAACAGTTTTTTCATGGTGACGCTCCGTATAGACCCCTGCGCGGCGCAGGTACAGGTGCATTAAAGCAAGCCAGTCTTAACGCCCCCTTATGCCTGGCGGATGTTTTGCATGGCCGGCTTTGTTGCTGTTGGTGGCGGGTGCGGGGCGCATGAAAAATGCCGGTCTGCGTGGGCAGGCCGGCATGGGCTTGAGGTGGGGGCTTTAGGGGCGGCGCGCGGCGCGGTAGTCGAACAGGGCAAAGCCCAGCACGCACACTAGCCAGACTACCCAGCCGCTCCACAGGTTGTGGCTAAGGAAGTGGGCGCCGCGCGCTACCTGACCCAGCCCCATCAGCATGCCGGCCAGCACGCCGCCCCACAGTGCCATGCGCGCCCGGCCCGGGTGGCTGGGCTGCCAGTAAAAGTACAAGGCCATCAGGGCAAAACCGGCGGAAGC
The DNA here is from genome assembly GCF_028548455.1 of Vogesella aquatica. Taxonomy (GTDB): domain Bacteria; phylum Pseudomonadota; class Gammaproteobacteria; order Burkholderiales; family Chromobacteriaceae; genus Vogesella; species Vogesella aquatica. The sequence goes on along the minus strand of NZ_JAQQLF010000014.1, from coordinate 101,888 downwards.
ATGCCCGCCCGGAAAACAATGGCCGGGGCCGGCATTGAGCGGGGTGGCAGCCAGGGTGGGGAAGTGTTCTGCGCTGCCACCATAGGCGGCCATGTCCCACGGGCAGGAGTGGGCGCTGCGGGCTTTCAGGCTGGATACCGCAGCGGTCGCCAGCATCATCATGCCGGCGGTAAAAGCGCGGCGGCTGTCGCGGCGACGCAGGCCGCTGTACAGCAGCCACAGCACACTGGCCGCGACAGCGTATTTGGCCAGGCGGTGGTTTAGCCAGTCCAGCCAGGTGCTGTTCTGCAGAGGGAAGGCTTGCAAGGCGTCGCTATAGAACAGGCGGGTGACGGCATCGTCCAGCCTGGTGTCGTACTCCAGCGCCAGAAACAGCACTGCCAGCCCGGCAGCGCAGGCCAGTTGCCAGGCGGTACGGCGGATTACCCTCTGGCCCGGAATGGGAAGTCGAGCCCCCGGGGTATCGCTTAGTACGCTGCCGTGCATGTTCATTCAGCCTTATCGATAATATGTCCTTTATGCTGCATGCGTTAACTTAAATTCGGCTTAATGAAGCACAGTTTTAGTGCGATAGCCGTGCCGGGGGCATCAAATGTGTTGCTTTTGCCGCAGTGTAAAGCGGATTGCGCCCTGGCTCAGGCTGACACCCAGCAGAATCAGGCCGCCACCCAGCCAGTGATAGCCATGGATGGTTTCGCCCAGCGCCACGCTGGCCAGCAGCGCGGTAAACAGCGGCAGCAGGTTCATGAAGATGGCGGTGCGCTCGCTGCCCAGCGTCTGGATGCCGCGCATCCAGAAGTAGGCCGCCAGAATGGACGAGGCAATGCCGGCAAATAGCACCAGCGGTACGCCTGCCGGGGGAATGGCCATGCTTTGCGCGCTAGCCGCTACCGGTATCAGCATCAGCACCGCCAACCCCACCTGCACGTACAGGTTGAGCCACTGGCCAAACGGCGGTGCCCAGCGTTTGAACAGAATGCCGTACAGCGCATAGCTGGTGGAGCCCAATAGCATCAGCGCATCGCCGGCGTTCACCCCGCCAGCCAGCAGCGTCAGCGGGTTGCCGGCGCCCAGCAGGTAAAGCACACCGGCCAGCGATACCGCCACCCCGGTAGCGGCAGCCGCACTGATGCGCTGCCGGAATACCACCGCGTTAAGCAGCAAGCCAAGCAGCGGAATCAGCGCGCAGATCACCCCCATATTGGTGGCGCTGGTCAGGTGGGCGGCGTAGTAGGCCAGGCACTGGTAGGCCACCATGCCCAGTAACGCCAGTGTGGCAAAGCGCGGCAATAGCGGGCGGATGGCCGGCCATTGCGCGCGCAGCGGCCGCCACATGAACGGGCTGAGCACCAGCAAGGCCACCAGCCAGCGGTAGAAAGAAATGGCGGCCGGGTCCAGCACGCTGGCCGCAGCCTTGGATACCACGGTATTGGCGGCCCAGATCAGCACCGCCAGCAGGGGGAAAAATCGTGCCATGACAGGCTCCAGAGCAAGAATACGGCGAGTGTAAGCTTGTCTGTTGCAAGGTATATACTTCAAATCAGACAGAATCATACGCCGGAGCCGACAATATGCACACGCTAGCCTACAGCGATACCGACCAGCGCCTGCCGGCCCCGGCGCCGCTGCACTTTCGCCACGAGCAGTTCCTGGCCAATACCGACTTCGAGTGGCACATCCACCCGTGGGGCCAGATCAACCGCATCAGCCTGGGCATTCTGGAGCTGCAGCTGCCGGAGCGTACCCTGGCCGCGCCGGCCGAGTACCTGGTGTGGATACCGGCCGAGCTGCCGCATGCGGCGCACATCCGCCAGGCGCTGGATTACGTGTCGGTGTATGTGGCGCCAGGGTTGGCCGCACAGCTGCCGCCGCAGCCCTGCCTGATACCGCAAACCCCGCTGCTGCGTGCCTTGCTGGATGACTTTTGCCAACGCGGCGTTACCGCCATGGCCGATGAATGGGACACTCTGCAAGCGCAGCTGCTGGTGCAGCGCATGGTGCAGGCCGGCAGCCTGGACGACTACCTGCCCGATAGTCACGACCGCCTGCTGCGCCCGCTCTTGCATGCCTTGCGTGCCGAGCCGGGCAACAACACCACGCTGGCGGCGTGGGCTGCACAGGTGCACAGCACCGAGCGCACGCTGGCGCGGCGTTTCCAGCAGCAGCTGGGCATGAGCTTTGCCGCCTGGCGCAACCGTGTGCGCCTGCTGCAGGCGCTGGCCTGGCTGAAGGCGGGCCGTACCGTGGCCGATATCGCCGCCGAGCTGGGCTACGCCACGCCGTCCGCTTTTATTGCCATGTTTGCCCGCCATACCGGCATGACACCAGAACGCTACCGGCGCCAGCTGCTGGCTGCCAGGGCGTAAAACGGCTGCGGCCAACCTGGGCAAGGTTGGTCGCATGGGGCAGGAGGGGGGCGGTTTATTGGCTGAGGGCTTCGTCCGGCGCCACCGGCATGGCCGGGTCTAGCGGCGCTGCAGCTGGTGCACTGGCGGCCAGCGCGGGCGCGCGTTGCGGCTGGTAGGGCTTGCCGTTTTGCAGCAGTTTGCCGTCTGCCAGCTCGAAACGGGTTTGCAGCAGCGCACCGGCCTGTTGCAGGCTGCCGGCGGCCAGCATCTGCGACACCATGCTGCGGTAGCTTTGCACCAGCATGTCGCGCTGGGCCTCGGGGGCAAAATCGTTGATCCAGCGCTCCGGCAGGATTTGCGGCCAACTAATCAGCGTTTGCAGTGCCAGTTTTTTGGCCAGCGCAGCGTCGTTGCCCGCCAGCTCGGCCTCGCTTGGCGCACTCAGGCTGGCTTTGATGTTCAGCGTGCTGTTGCCTTCCGGGTTGGCCAGGGCAATCACCTGCGCGAACACCGGGCTGCGCGACAGGATGCGCGCCAGCAGTGCGCGGTTGGCCGGGTTGGCCAGCTGGCTGTCGAAATGGCATTGCAGTATGCCTTGGGCCAGCGCCTGCTTGTTGTAATCGGCCAGCGCCTTGGCATCCAGCCGGCTCAGGCTGGCCTGGCCGGACAGGTCGCCCAGCGGCTTGCTGTTGTAGTGCAGGCCCACCCAGCTGCCTTTGCCGCTGAGCGCCACCATGCCGCCTTGCTCGCTGCTTTGCAGGCTGGTTTCCAGGATGCCGGCGCTAAAACTGTGCTGGGTATCGCCCTGGCTGCCGCTGAGCTGCATGCCACCAAAGCGCAGGGTTTCCTGGCCCAGTAACAGGCCACTGCTGCTGCGCTGGTATTGGCCTTTGTGCTGCAGGTCTTGCGTGCTGAGCTTGAAGCGGCCCTGGGCATCGCTGGCGTCGCTGCCGCGCAGTATCAGCTCGTGCTGCAGGTTTTGCAGCGGCAGGTCGTACTGGAAGGTGGCTTCCAGGCCTTTCCAGTGCAGCATGTTGCCGTTTTTCTCTACGCGGAACCCTGGGCTGCTGATGCGGGTTTCCATCTGGCCCAGCCAGCCGGCACGGGTGTGGATGCTCAGCGGTTGCGCATCGCCAAACAGCTGCTTGATAGGTTCTGCCCAGCTGGCCGGCCAGATAATGTCAGTCCGTACGCCGGGCGATAGCGGGTTGTGCGACACCGTATTGCGCACGGTAATGCCCGGGCGCGTGCCGCCAAACAGCTCGCTGTTGATTTCGTTGTCGCAGCCTAGCTGGTAGCTCACGGTTTCTTCGCTTTGCCACAGGCTGTAGCTCTTGCTGCGGCTGATCACTTTCAGCAGCGGGTACTGCACCATGGCCTGGTTCAGCTTGTCCAGCTGCTGGTGGCTGCGCCAGGCGGTATAGGCGCTGGCGCCGCTGAAGGTGGCCAGCAGGACGGCGCCGGCAGTAAGGGCAAGATGGACGGGCTTCATGGCGGGGCTCGGGCGGGGGAAAGTACCACTGTATGGCATCGGAATAGCCAGGGTCAATTTGCCCGCCGCCGGGCCTGCCATTACAGTGCACTTTTATGTTGCAGGAGCGTCGTGTGCTGAAAACCATAGCAGGGTGGCTATGCCTGTGCCTGGCCGCCGCCAGCTGGGCAGGGCAGGCGTGCCGGGTCACGGCGATCAGCGATGGCGACACGGTAAAGTGCCTGCAAGACTGGCGCGAGCTTACCGTGCGCCTGGGGCAGATCGACGCGCCGGAAAAAGCCCAGCCCTACGGCCTGCGGGCCCGTGCCGCGCTGGCCGCGCGCGTGTTTGGCCGCCATGTGCAGCTGGAGCGCCATGAAACCGACAAATACGGCCGCATCGTTGGCCGCCTGTGGCTGGACGGTGTGGACATCAACCTGGCCCAGGTGCAGGACGGCTGGGCCTGGGCCTACCGTGACTACCTGAAAGAGCCGCACTATATCGCCGCCGAAAACAGCGCCCGCGCTGCCGGGCGCGGCCTGTGGGCAGGTGGCGGCCCGGTACGCCCGCAAGACTGGCGCCGTGGCAGCCGCCGCGCCAGCAGCCTGCCCCCGCTGGACACACCTGCGGCACCGCCTGCGGCCAACCCTGGTCGCAGCACCCCCGCCAGCCCGGCCAAGCCGGCAGCGGCTTTCCAGTGTGGCAGCAAAAACCGCTGCAGCCAGATGGCCAGCTGCGCCGAGGCGCAGTTTTACCTGCAGCAATGCGGTGTGAAAAAGCTGGACGGCAATAACGACGGCATCCCCTGCGCGTCGCTATGCCGCCCGTGAGCCCGTAGCGTTAGCGGTTGGCCTTGCCGGCTCGTGCTGCCGCTACGCGGCGGAGGGTCTGACGTTGGCCGCAGTAGCCCCCTGGCTGGCCACCGTAAGCGTGCAGGCGGTTACCCCGAGCAAGCCGGTTACCGTTCTTGCCTACTTGCAGCCATGGTGGGGCGGGCGGTGCGTTTGTTCATGGTATACGGGCAAAAAGGGTTTGCCTGACATCTCCACGGTAATGTGACAGCGTGCGCCGTCGCGCAAATGGCAAAAGGCCCCTGTCTTGCGACAGGGGCCTAAATGCTTGGTGCCGGAGAAAGGAGTCGAACCCTCGACCTTCTGATTACAAGTCAGCTGCTCTACCAACTGAGCTACACCGGCGTAGGACGCGAATATTAGACAAGCCCGCGCGCTTTGGCAAGCCCCTGCATGCAATTTTTTTGCATGCAGGTCGATGGGGCGGGAGCGCTCGGTGGCATTACTGCAGCCACACCAGGTTGGCCCAGATTTCGTCCAGGTGGATGCGGTGCTGGAATAAGCGTTTCATGTTGCGGCTCCTGCGGTGTGATGGGCTGCTGTCATGATGCTGCATTTAAATTTAAAAGTTAAATTGATAATAAAAATACGATAGCTAGATTATTGCTATGAAGCTGGCCAGACGCGCCGGTGGCGGCACAAGGTGTCGCGCCGCTGCCGACGCCAGCCGGACAGGCAGCAGAATCTGGCGGGCGATTGCTGCCGCTTTGGGTAGCCATGCGCTATGGTGGGCGTAACTTGTCCGGGTGCGGATTACTTATTTAGGGGAGCGCGTTATGTCTTGGTCTGCCGGTTATGTCACGGATGTGGATTACACCTACGGGTACTACAGCGAGCTGAACCCCTACTACGCGCGCTTTGTGCTGCAGGATGCCGGCTACGCGCTGCCGGCCTGGCACACCGCCTGCGAGCTGGGTTTTGGCCAGGGCATGAGCGTGAACCTGCACGCCGCCAGCGGCAGCCTGCAGTGGTACGCCAACGACTTCAACCCGCAGCACGCCGCTTTTGCGCAAGAGATGGCAGCCATCAGTGGTAGTGGTGCGGTGCTCAGCGACGAGTCGTTTGCCGAGTTTTGCGCGCGCGACGACCTGCCGCAGTTCGACTTCATTGGCCTGCATGGTATCTGGAGCTGGATCTCGCCGGACAACCGCGCCCTGATCGTCGACTTTGTACGCCGCCGCCTGCGGGTGGGGGGCGTGCTGTATATCAGCTATAACACCCTGCCGGGCTGGGCGGCGTTTGCGCCGCTGCGCAAACTGTTTGCCACCCACGCCGAGCGCATGAGTGCGCCCGGTGCCGGTATCGAGGCCCAGGTCAAAGCTGCGCTGGATTTCAGCCAGCAGCTGGCTGCCGCAGAGCCGCGCGCCTTTGCCGATAGCCGGGTTAAAGACAGGCTGGGCAGCATTGCCAAGCAAGACCCGCACTATCTGGCGCATGAATACTTCAACCGCGACTGGGAGCCGATGTACTTTGCCGACATGGCTGCGGCGCTGGCACCGGCCAAGCTGGCTTACGCCTGCCAGGCCAGCACCATGGACCAGGTACCGGTGTTGCACTTTACGCCGGAGCAGCAGGCGCTGCTGGACGGTATCGCCGACCCGCTGTTTCGCGAAACCGTGCGTGATTACATCCAGAACCAGCAGTTCCGCCGCGATTACTGGATAAAAGGCGCCCGCAAGCTGGCCCCGGCCGAGCAGCAGGCGCAGTGGGAGCGCATGCGTGTGGCGCTGGCGGTGCCGCGTGACCAGGTAAAAATGAAGCTGGCCTTGCCGCGTGGCACCATCAACCTGACCCCTGCGTTGTACGACCCGCTGCTGGATCTGTTACAGGATGGCCAGCCGCGCACGCTGGGCGAGCTGGCCCGGCAGCTGCCAGGCGCTGGCATGCCGCGTAGCCAGCTGGTAGAGGTGATCCGCGTGCTGGTGGGCTCGCGCATGCTGCACCCGCTGCCCGAGCAGCCGGCGGCCAACGGCCAGGCGGCCGCCCGGCTGAACCAGCGCATTGTGCAGCTGGCGCAGCATAGTGCGGGCATTGCTGCATTGGCCAGCCCGCAAAGCGGCGGCGGCGTGCCGATTTCGCGTTTTACCCAGCTGTTCATCCAGCAGTATCTGGCCGGGGTGCGCGAGGCGGATGGCCTGGCCCGGCATGTACATGGGCTGTTGCAGCGTAACCGCGAGCGGGTGGTGCACGAAGGCAAGACGATGGACAGCGATGCCAGTCAGCTGGCTCACCTGCAGGGTTTGGCACAGCGCTTTTTGCAGGCCGAGCTGGCCGCGTTGCAAGGGATGGGTATTGTGCCGCTTGCCTGATGTGGTTGGTGCCATCGCCCCATGCCAGGCCTCGCGCCTGGCTTTTTGCTATCAGGCCCGCAGCAGGGGCAGCGGGCTGAAGCGCCTGCCCCGCGCGGCCACTTGCGCCACCGGTGTACCAAAGCCGGTGCGGCCAAGCAATAGCCATGCAGGGTGGCGAGTTGGCGCAGCAGAAACACGCGTGCACCGGATGGTTTGGCCTGCCGCGTATGGCGTTTATTTGTTGTCCGGGTGTGACGCCGTGGTCGGCAGGTGTTAACGAATGTGACGCAAAGCTCTATACTCGCTGGTTGATCACCGGGGGTGCCTGCGCGTGCGGGCTGAGACATACCCCAGAACCTGATCTGGATAATGCCAGCGGAGGGAGCGTGATGGGTGTCTGCCCGTGTCCCGCTTTCTCTTTTGGTAGCGTCATCACCAAAAGAGGATGTCTGTAATGTTGAAGAAGTCTGTACTGCTGCTGGCGCTGGCCGGCCTGTCCCTGTCTGCCCTGGCCGCCGAGCTGCGCGTGATGACGCACAGCTCGTTCAGCCTGCCTAAAGACCGTATTGCCGAGTTCGAAAAGCAAAACGGCGTGAAGCTGTCCATTGTCAAAGGCGGCGACGCGGGCGAAATGCTGAACAAGCTGATCCTGACCCGTGCCAACCCGATTGCCGACGTGGTGTACGGCATCGACAACACGCTGATCGCCAAGGCCAGCGCTGCCGGTATTCTGGCGCCCACCAGCAGCAAGCTTGGCCGCACCGAAAAAGACGCGCAGCTGCCGGGTGCGGTAGCGGTGGACTATGGCTATGTGACGCTGAACTACGACAAAACCTGGTTTGCCAAGGCCGAGCTGCCGCTGCCGGCCACGCTGGACGACCTGGCCAAGCCCGCCTACAAAGACCTGCTGGTGGTGCAAAACCCGGCCACGTCCAGCACCGGCCTGGCCTTTCTGCTGGCCACCATCGCCGACCGCGGTGAAGACGGTGCCTTCAAGTGGTGGGAGAAAGTGCGCGACAACGGCCTGAAAGTGAGCAAGGGCTGGAGCGAGGCGTATTACACCGACTTCAGCCGCAACGGCGGCAGCCGCCCGATCGTGGTGAGCTACGCCACCAGCCCGGCGGCAGAAGTGTTCTACAGCAAGGAAAAAATCAGCGAATCGCCCACCGCCAACCTGCTGCTCAAAGGCGGCGTGTTCCTGCAAGTGGAAGGCGTGGCGCTGCTGACGGGTGGCAAGGAGCCGCAGGCGGCGCAGGCGTTTGTCGATTTTCTGCGTAGCGAAGGCGTGCAAACCGGCCTGCAGACCAAGATGTGGATGTACCCGGCAGTAGCCGGCACCGCCATCGACCCGGTGTTTGCCCACGCGCAAAAGCCGGCCAAGTTCAGCAACCCCAGCCTGGCGGCGATGAACAGCAAAACCGCCGCCTGGGTCAGCCGCTGGAACCGTCTGGTCGTGAAGCAGGCCAACTGATCGCCGCTGCGGCCAACGTTGGCCGCAGCACGGCGTGGCAAGGGCGCCTGCGGCGCCCTTGCGCTTTTGTGACACAACGCCTCATTAGATGACCGACACCTTTTACCGGCACCCGTCTTGCACATGAATCGTTCCCTCACCCTGCCAGCCCTGTTGCCGCTGGCCTTTTTGCTGCTGATGGTGGCCGCGCCGCTGGCACGCCTGCTGCAGGAAGGTCACGCCGGTTTCAGCCTGGCGCTATTGCAGGACAGCTATATCCAGTGGCGGCTGGCGTGGTCGGTTGGCCAGGCGCTGGCCACCTGCGCGCTGGCGTTGCTGATCGGCCTGCCGCTGGCCTGGGTGCTGGCGCGTTTCGATTTTGCCGGCCGCCGCCTGCTGTTGCGCATGCTGATGCTGCCCTTTGTCATGCCCACGCTGGTGGCCGGCATGGGGGTGCTGGCGCTGTTCGGCCCGCACGGCGTGGCCGGCGTGAATCTGCAGGACACGCCGTGGCTGCTGCTGTACGGCAACCTGTTCTATAACCTGCCGCTGCTGGTGCGCGCCGGCGTGGACGGCCTGGAGCAGGTGCCGGCCAGCCGGCTGGCGGTGGCGCGTACGCTGGGCGCCCCGCCGTGGCGTACCTTCTGGCGGGTAGAGTGGCCGGTGGTGCGGCCGTGGCTGGCGTCGGCCTTGTGCCTGATTTTTCTGTACTGCTTTGCCGGCTTTGGCCTGGCGCTGCTGCTGGGCGGCCAGCGCTACGCCACGGTGGAAGTGGAGATCTATACGCTGGTGGCCTACGAGCTGAACCTGGCCGACGCCGGCGTGCTGGCGCTGTTGGCGCTGGGCGTCGGCGCTGCCGTGGCGCTGGCTTACGCCGCGCTGGAGCGCGGCCTGGCTCGGCCGCAGCGGCTGGCACCGACGCTGCGTACCCCGGCGCAGGGTTGGCCGCAACGCCTGCTGCTGGCGAGTGCTTTGACGGTGCTGGCCCTGTGTTGCCTGCTGCCCTTGCTGGCTATTGTATGGCGTGCGCTGCAGGCCGATGCCACGGTATGGGCGATGCTGGCCGAGCCCGAAGTACTGGCGGCGCTGGGCAATACCCTGCGCTTTTCCGGCGCGGCGCTGGGGCTGTCGCTGCTGCTGGGCCTGTGCCACGGCTGGGCGGCGCAGCGCTGGCTGGCCTTGCGCGCGCTGGTGTTTTTGCCGTTCATGGTGTCGCCGGTGTGCCTGGCCTTTGGCCTGCTGCTGCTGTACCCGCAGTACAGCGCCAGCGTGGGGCTGCTGATCGCCGCCTACGCCTTGCTGGCTTACCCGTTTGTGGCCAAGGGCGTGCTGTCGGCCGCCGCCGCGCTGCCGCCGCAGTTGCCGCAAGCGGCGCGCACCTTGGGCGCCACGCCGTGGCGCAGTTTCTGCCGCGTCAGCCTGCCGCTGATGCGCCCGGCCTTGCGCCGCGGGCTGGCGTTTGCTGCCGCTACCGCCGTGGGCGAGTTTGCTGTCAGCCTGTTCCTGTCGCGGCCGGAGTGGGCCACGCTTACCACGCTGATCTACCAGCACCTGGGGCGGCCTGGCGCGGCCAACCTGCAGCTGGCGCTGCTGCTGTCCTGTCTGTTGATGCTGTTTGCCCTGCTGGCCTTTGTGGTCATCGAGTGGCCGGAGAAAAACCATGCTCGAGCTGATTGACCTGACCCTGTCCTACGCCACGCGCAGTGTGTTGCAAGGCGTCAGCCTGCAGGTGGCCGCTGGCGAAACGCTGGCGTTGTTGGGGCCATCCGGCGAGGGCAAGTCCAGCCTGCTGTCGCTGGTGGCCGGCTTGCAGCGGCCTGACGCTGGGCGCGTACAGCTGGCAGGGCAGGACATCACCCGGCTGCCGCCGGAGCAGCGCCACATCGCCATGATGTTCCAGGACCACGCGCTGTTTCCGCACCTGGACGCGGCGGCCAACGTGGCATTCGGTTTGGTAGAGCGCGGTTCGGGCAAGTTGGCCGCACGCCAGCAGGCGGTGCAGATGCTGGATGCCGTGGGGCTGGCCGGGCGCGGGGCGGCAGCGGTGCACACACTGTCCGGCGGCGAGCGCCAGCGCGTGGCCTTGGCGCGCGCGCTGGTGTGCCAGCCACGGCTGCTGCTGCTGGACGAGCCGTTTTCCAGCCTCGACACCCACCTCAAGCAACAGCTGCTGGCCGACGTACGCCGCCACCTGGCTGCCTTGCAGGTGCCGGCGCTGCTGGTCACGCACGACCGCCACGAAGCCTTTGCGCTGGCGCAGCGCGTGGCCATCCTGCAAGCGGGGCGCATCGTGCAGCAGGGCACGCCGCAGGCCATCTTGCAGGCGCCGGCCAGCGCCTGGGTGGCGCGCTTTGTCGGCCTCGATAATGTATTTGACGACCACGCCATCCCGCCACAGGCCTTTGTGCTGGGCGCCGGCCAGCCACGGCGCGACATTGTGGCAGCCCAGGCGCAGGCAGACGGCTGGCGGGTGACCGTGGCGGGTGACGGCGGCCAACCCTGGCAGCTGCTGCTGGGCGTGCGCGAGCTGGCCGGGCAGGGCGCGCCGTGCGTTGGCCAGCAGCTGGCTATCGGGCTGGATCGCCGCCAGGTGCTGTACTGGTAGCCCTGGCAGGCGGTTTTTTCCGCTTTGCTGCCATTTTGTGTACAGATGATGGGTGATGGCGCGGCAAAGCACGGGTAAAATGCCGCATCGACTCGCTATACAGAACACGCCTCGCCTATGAAACCGCATATTGTTGCCACCCTCACCGAAGCCCGCAGCGCGCTGGATGCCCTGCTGTCCAACCCGCAGGCGCTGTCTGCCATCGAGGCGGCCGGCGATGCGCTGGTCAATGCGTTCAATAACGGCCGGCGCGTGTTCAGCTGCGGCAACGGCGGCTCGATGTGCGACGCCATGCACTTTGCCGAGGAGCTGTCCGGCCGCTACCGCAACGACCGCCGCGCGCTGCCGGCAGCCAGCATCAGCGACCCCAGCCATATCAGCTGCGTGGGCAACGACTACGGCTACGAAGCCATCTTCTCGCGTTACCTGGAAGCGCACGCCGGCGCTGGCGACGTACTGCTGGCGATCAGCACCAGCGGTACCAGCAAGAACATTCTGGCGGCGGTAAATGCGGCCAAAGCGCGCGGCATGGTGGTGGTGTCGCTCACCGGCCGCCCGGGTTCGGTCATCGGCGGCCTGGCCGATATCGACGTGTGCACGCCGGGCGGCCAGTACGCCGACCGGGTGCAGGAGCTACACATCAAGGTGATCCACATCCTGATCGAATCGGTAGAGCGCGCGTTGTTCCCGGCCAATTACGCCTGAGCCCGCCCGCTAGCCGGCCAACCCGCCCGTGTGGCGGGTTTTTTCATGTCTGCATGCTTCTGGGTTAAGCGGTGCTGCGCTTGCCTGACGCCAGCTGTTATTAATTTGGTATTTAATTGGTATTTTATTTCTATCGGGCGGCCAGGCTGGCAGGTCGTGCTTTTTGTGCGGCGCAATAGCCAGCATGATGGCATTTTCTACCCGGAAGTGGCTGGCACAGCCTGCTAGGTAGAAATACTTATACCGCATGTTTTCGATTGACGGCACCCAAGCTGGGCGCTACATATCAATAAGTTTAGTTTCAAAATACAGTTGCAAAACTTATCGAAATTTGGAGCGTGACCATGTTGCCTACACTGACTATCGGCCAGCGCCTTACCGTACTGGTTATTGTTCTGCTGGCGATTGCCATGACCTTGGGTGCTTATGGCATGCATACCCAGTCGGCTATTTTGAAAGATTTTTCAAGTACTTATTACGACAGGGTGGTGCCGTTGCAGCAGCTGAAAAAAGTCAGCGACGGCTACGCGGTGAGCATTGTGGATGCGGCGCACAAAGTGCATGCCGGCGCCATGGACAAGGTAACCTTTCTGAAAGAATTGGATAGCGCCCGTGCCACTATCGGCAGGGAATGGCATGCGTACCGTTCCACCTACCTTACCGACCAGGAGCTGGCGCTGGCGGGTCAGGCCGAGCAGGCCATGAAGGGTGCCGACAGTGCGGTGGACGAACTGCGCCGTCTGGTAGAAGCCGGTGACGAAGCGCCGCTACTGGTATTCAACAACAAGCAGCTCTACCCCGCACTGGACCCGGTCTCCGGCAGCATCTCCGCACTGATCGACTTGCAGCTGAAAGTAGCGGCCCAGGAATATGCCAAGTCGGAAGAAAGTGCCAATTTCAGCGCACGCCTGTCGGCCATGCTGATGGTGGCCGGTGTGCTGTTTGGTGCGGTGCTGGCCTGGCAGATCATCCGTAACCTGCTGGCGCAACTGGGGGGCGAGCCCAAGGATGTGGTTGCGCTGGCGCAGCGCATTGCCAAGGGCGACCTTAGCCAGAAGCTGCAGATCCGCGCGGGCGACAGCAGCAGCGTGGTGGCGTCCATGGGTGCCATGCAAAGCGGGCTGATTGGGCTGGTACGCAACCTGGAAAGCATCATTGCACGGCTGAGCGTGAACGCCAGCGAGCTGGCCGCCGCATCGGAACAAGTGGCGGTGAGTACCGAGGAGCAAACCCGCGCTGCCGCGGCCATGTCGGCGTCGGTAGAGCAGCTGTCGGTCAGCATCAGCTCGGTGAGCGACAACGCCCGCGAAGTGGCGGTAGACGCCAAGGCATCGGGCAGCCTGGCGCTGGATGGCGAGCGCATCATCGACCGTACGCTGGGCACCATCAATACCGTGGCCGACATGGCGCGCGGCTCGCAGCAGCAGGCCGACCTGCTGGGTGCCAAGTCGCAGCAGATTTCCAATGTGGTACAGGTGATCCGTGACGTGGCCGAGCAGACCAACCTGCTGGCGTTGAACGCGGCCATCGAGGCGGCGCGTGCCGGCGAGCAGGGCAGGGGCTTTGCCGTGGTGGCCGACGAAGTGCGCAAGCTGTCCGAGCGCACCGCGCAGTCTACCGCCGAGATCGGCACCATCATTACCGAGATGGTCAGCAGCAGCCAGCAGGTGGTAAAGACTATTCACGCCACGGTAGACGAGATGGATGCCGGCCTGCAGCAAACCCTGCAGGCACGCGAGGCGGTAACCGGTATCAGCAGCAATATGGCACGCATTAACGACTCGGTGGCGTCCATTTCCATTGCGCTGGCCGAGCAGCAATCGGCCAGCGGCATGGTGGCCAGCAATGTGGAGCAGGTAGCGCAGATGTCGGAAGAAACCAGCTCGGCGGCAGTGCAGACGGCTTCGTCGGCTGAGCAGATGGAGCAGATGGCGCACGAGCTGAAAGCCACGATCGACTTTTTCAACCTGCCGCAGCCAGGGCAGAGCCGCGGTGGTGACGGCATGCAGGCTGTGGGGGTAGGGGTGCCGGTGCTGTAAGGGTTGCGGCCAACCTTGTTACATGAATACAAAGCCCTGCCGGCACTGTCGGCAGGGCTTTGGCATGCTGGCCACCTGTGTCAGGCGTCTTCGGTTTGTGCCTGGCAGCAGTCTACCCATTGCCCGTTTACCAGCTCGGTCAGGTGCGCCGGGCTGATGCGTACCGCAGTGTGGACATCGCCAGCTGCCGGTAGTACTTCGTCAAAATCCTGCAGTGATACATCCACATAAACCGGAAGCGGTGTCGCCAGGCCAAACGGGCACACCCCGCCCACCGGGTGGCCGGTCAGCGCCTGCACCTCCTCGGCCGGCAGCATGCGCCCCTTGCTGAACGCCGCCTTGAACTTCTTGTTGTCGATGCGTGCATCACCACGCGCCACCAGCAGGATGGTGCGCTCCTCTGTCAGGCGAAACGCCAGTGTCTTGGCAATGCGCCCCGGCTCGACGCCATGCGCTGCTGCGGCCAACGCTACCGTGGCGGTGCTGGTTTCCAGCTCGATGATGTCGATGTCCGGCGCGTGGCGGGCAAAGTAATCGCGTACCGATTGCAAGCTCATCTGTAGTCCCTTCGCAGCAAAAAGCCCATTATCGATATTGCGTGCCGGCCTGCCAATGCTGTTGTGCTTACCATTGCGGGCCCTGTTGCATGATGGATGATGGCGTTGCCGCTGGGGGGATGGCCAGCATGATCAGCTTGTCGGCATGCTTTAGCATTTTTTGCAGCTGGTGCCGTGGCTGATCCTGGGGGCTGCTGCCGTTGTGTCTTGTATACAGCCCGGGGCATGGCAATCTCCCTGCCGGGTGTTCGGGTACGTGGTGTACACGCGGTGTGTGCGCTACGTATCGAACCCTGCGCCCACCTTGCTGGCAGATGGCTACTCTGTGGCGGCAGCGGCACAGAGTAGCCCGGCTGGCGGTTGGCACGGCCAACTGCTAATATACGAAACATATATAAAACGTATAGCGAGATGGCCGTGGGTATCGTCAAGATTTCCGAACAGATGCACGAAACGTTGCGCCAGACCAGCAGCGCCTTGTGCCGCTCCATCAACGCCCAGGCCGAGCACTGGCTGCGCGTCGGCATGCTGGCCGAACTGAACCCGCGCCTGAGCTACAGTGACATCTGCCAGTTGCTGATCCGCGCCGAAGCGGGCGAGCCGCTGCCGGGCATCTCCTTACCACCCGCTACCCGAGAGGACACGCCATGAGCGGTAAGCAAAGACAAGTGATCCGCCGCAACGCCGGCGAGATCGAACAATCACGCCGCGCCGGTGCGCTGGCGGCCGAACTGCTGCAGATGATCGGCCAGTACGTGAAGCCCGGTGTCAGCACTAACGAGCTGGACCGCATCTGCCGCGAGTACATCGTCAATGTGCAGCAGGCCAAGCCGGCCAATATCGGCTACCACGGCTACCCCAAAACCATCTGCGCGTCGGTCAACGACGTGATCTGCCACGGTATTCCCAACGACAAGCCGCTGCAGGACGGCGACATCGTCAACATCGACGTGGCGGTGATCAAGGACGGCTGGTTCGGCGACAGCAGCCGCATGTACTACGTGGGCGAGCCGTCGCCGCTGGCCAAGCGGCTGGTGGACACCACCTACGAGGCAATGTGCGCCGGCATCCGCGCCGTGCGCCCCGGTGCGCGCCTGGGCGACGTGGGCCACGCCATCCAGCAGGTGGCGCTGCGCGAGGGCTTTAGCGTGGTGCGCGAGTACTGCGGCCACGGCATCGGCACCGTGTACCACACCGAGCCGGAGGTACTGCACTACGGCCGCCCCGGCACCGGCCTGACGCTGGCGCCGGGCATGATCTTCACCATCGAGCCGATGATCAACGCCGGCAAGGCCGACATCCGCCAGCTGGCCGACGGCTGGACCGTGGTAACCAAGGACCGCTCGCTGTCGGCGCAGTGGGAACACATGGTGGTGGTGACCGAAGACGGCTACGACGTGCTGACGCGCTGGCCGGACGGCGTGGGCAGCTACGCGCCGGTCTGACCGTGCCGGCATGATGCGGCATGCAGTACGCAAGCCGTTGAATTCACAGCCGTGTCGTGTGAAAAGCAAAAAAGCCCCTGTCAGCAGACAGGGGCTTTTGTTTTCTCGTACGGGGCAGCATGTGCTGGGTTGCTCAGGCCACGGCGCCGTGGCCGTAGACGTCCAGCTGCCAGCGCCCGCTAACGGGCTGGCGTTCGGCGCGGATCGGCCAGCGGTACACCTGGCTGAGCAGGTCGCCGTGCAGCACCGCGTCCGGCCGGCCTTGCGCCACCAACTCGCCGTCGGCCACCAGCAGCAGCCAGTCGGCAAAGTTGGCCGCCAGTTGTAGCTCGTGCAGTACGCAGACCAGCGTACGCCCCTGGCGTGCCAGTTGCTGCAGCTGGCGCAGCAGCAACTGCTGGTGGCGGATGTCCAGATGGTTGCACGGCTCGTCCAGCAGCATCAGCGGCGTGTCCTGTGCCAGCGCCCGCGCAATGGCGGCGCGCTGGCGCTCGCCGCCGGACAGCGTGGCCAGCCGCTGCCCGGCCAGGCCTGGCAGCGCCATGCTGTCCAGCGCCCGCGCCACCGCCTGCTGGTCGGCCGCGCTGCTGCGCCCCAGCCAGCCCAGCTGCGGGCGGCGGCCCAGCATCACGTAGTCGGCCACGCACAGCGGGCTGTCGGCGCCTTCGTGCTGGCCTACCCAGGCCAGCGGGCGCGGCTGGCCGGCGCGCAGCGGTTGCCCCAGGCTGTGGCCGTGGCAGTCGCCATGAAAACCGGCCAGCGCGCGTAGCAGCGTGGTCTTGCCGGCACCGTTGGGGCCGATGATGGCGCACAGGCTGCCAGCAGGGATGTGCAGCTGGCGGGCGCTGAACAGGCAGCGGGCACCGGCGTGCACCGCAATGTGGTCCAGCTCAAAGGCGGGGGCGCGCATGGCGGCCTCCTTGCAGGCGACGGAACAACCATAAAAAGAACACCGGCCCGGCAAAGGCCGCCATCACGCCAGCCGGCAGGTCTACCGGGTAGGCCAGCTCGCGGCCCAGGGTGTCGATCAGCAGCAAGAACAAGGCGCCGACCCAGGCCGACCACAGCATCAGCTGGCGCCGGGTGCCGCCGCCCAGCAGGGCGATGGCGTTGGGCACCATCATGCCGACAAAGCCGATGATGCCGGATAGCGTCACCGCACCGCCGGCCAGCAGCGCCGCGCCAACGGCGGTAAGGGTGCGGGTGCGGCCAACCTGTACCCCCAGCGAGCGGGCGGTGTCGTCGCCCAGCAGCAGGCAGTCCAGGTCGCGCGCCACCAGCAGCAGCGTGGCCGCGCCCAGCGCCATCACCGGCAGCACGTAGCCGTGTTCGGCAAAACGCGCCTCGGCCAGGCTGCCGGACAGCCAGCTCATGGCGCCGCGCAGCGTCAGGTCGTCGGACAGGAACAGCAGCAGGCTGACCATGGCGCCGCAGCACGCCCCCACCACCACGCCGATGATCAGCAACCCGGCCTGGCCGCCTTGCAGCAGGCGGTTCAGCAGCAGGATCAGCGCGGTCACGGCCAGGCCGCCGCCAAATGCCGCCAGCGGCACGCTGAGGCCGCCGATGCCCAGCGCGATGACGCCGATCACCCCCAGCGCGGCGCCGGACGAAGTGCCGATTAGCCCCGGGTCGGCCAGCGGGTTGCGGAACAGCGCCTGCAGCGCCGCGCCGCTCATCGCCAGTGCCGCGCCCACCAGCAGCGCGTTGACGATGCGCGGCAGCCGTAGCTGGCGCACGATGGGGTCGTTCCAGTCCGGCGCCTGCCACTGCCCGCCGCCAAAACCGGCCAGCAGCCAGATCAGCGCCAGCCCGCCTGCTGCGGCCAACCCTAAACCGATACCCGGCAAGCGCGGCCAGGCGGGCAGGGCGGCCAGCGTGCGGCTGCCGCTCATGACGCCAGCGCCCGCAGTTTCTGCACCGTGGCCGGGCTGGCCACGCCCAGGCGCAGGAAGTCGGCTGCCGGCCAGGCCAGCACGCGGTTCGCTTTTACCGCCGGGCTGGTGGCCAGCTCTGGCCGTGCTTTCAGCGCCGCCAGGCTGCCGAATACCGGCGCGTTGTGCGCGGCCACGATCACCACGTCCGGCGCTGCGCGCAGCCACGCCTCCGGCGTCATCGGCAAAAAGCCCTGCACGTCGGCGGCGGCGTTCACGGCGCCGGCGGCGCGGATGATGGCGTCGCCAGCGGTGCCGCTACCGGCCACCAGCCGGCCGTCGTAGCTGAACAGCACGCGCTTGCCCTTGCCGGCCTGCGGTTGCAGCGCCTGCAGCCAGCGTGCGGCCAGCTGTTCGGCACGCGGTGCCTGCCCCAGCGCCTGCCCCACCTGGCGAATGCCGTCGGCAAAGGCCGCCGGGTCTTCGCTGTGGCGGATGCGGCCAACCTTTAGCCCCAGCGCCTGCAGCTGGTCGTAGATGGCGGGCGGCTGCGCCTGGTCGCTGCCCAGCACCAGGTCGGGCTTGCTGGCCAGTACCGGCTGCGGGGTCAGCGCGCGTGAGCTGCCGATCTCGGGCACGCGGGCCAGCTGCGGCTGGCGCGCCAGCTTGTCGCGGCCAACCAGCAAGTGCTGCGCGTCCAGCGCCAGCACGATTTCGGCCACGTCGGCGGTGAGCGCCACCACGCGCGGGCCGGCCGCCGGTTGTGCCGGGGCGGCAGCCAGGGCGTGGGCCATCGCCAGTGCCAGCAATAGCGGCAGGCGTTTACGCCACATGGTTGGCCTCCTTGCGCGGCAGGGCGGCGGCCAACTCGCGCCAGCCGGCCAGTTCCGGCTCGCCCTCGATGCGCTGGCCGAAGAAGCTGACGATGCTGTGGCCGTCGGCGTCGAACGCTTCGATGGCGGTGATGATGCCGTCCCGCGTGGGGCGGCGCACCAGCCAGGTTTCGTGCAGGCAGCTGTCCTGCAGGTGCAGGTTGAAGCCGGGGTCGAGGATGTTCAGCCACTCGCCGATGCGTTGCACGCGCTGTAGCGCACCGGTATGGATCTGCACCATGCCGCGGTTGCCGACAAACACCATGATCGGCAGCGCGCTGTCGGCGGCGCCGCGCAGCAGGCGGTCTACCGCGTCGCCGGCCAGCGGCCAGGCGTGGCCGGCCGGCGCGTGGCGGAACGCTTGCTGCCGGGTGAGGCCGTGTTTGCGCAGCAGGCCGTGGAAGTGGTGCACGTCCTGCAGCGCCAGCCAGGCATCGGCAAAGGCGGCGGCGTCGAAGCCGGCCGGCAGCGGCTGGCTGGCCGGGGCAGCGTCGACGTTGCTGCTGTCGAACACCGGCGTGCTGGCCGTATCGGCAAACTCGGCCACCAGCGCCTGCCAGGCAGGTACGGCGCTGTCTTGTTTCAGGTACAGCTTGTGGATGGCGTGGCCGGCGGCGTCGTAGAACTGCAGCGAGCGCAGCGTGCCACGCGGGCTGGCCTGCTCGGCGGCGTAGGCGTGGGCCCAGTGCGCGGGGAACAGGCGCAGGTCGAGCTGGCCGGGGTTGAGCACCAGGCCCACTTTGTCGGACAGCGTCAGCTTGTCGTAGCGGCCGTCTTTCTCGTGTACCGCCAGTTCGTTGCGGGTGATGGCTTTCAGCGTGCCAAGCTCGGCCAGGCGCGGCAGCAGGGCCGGCAGGTTGCAGCGCAGGCGGGTACTGCCCGGCAGGCAGGCCAGCAGCTGCGCTTCGCTGACGCCCAGCTGCGTGGCGGCATCACGCTGGCGCAGGTGGACCTGTTCGGCTTTCAGCGCCTCGTAGCGCTGCAGCAGGGTAAGGGGTGCGTTCATGGCGGTCCTTTCAGAAGCGGGTTTCCAGGCTGGCGCTGACACTGCGGCCGGCCTGGGCGTAGAAGTCCACAGCGCTGCCGGTGATGTTTTTCACGTCGGCCCACTGCCAGTATTTCTTGTCGCCCACGTTGTGCACCGTGGCGCGCAGCGTGGTCTGCTTGCCCAGCTTCAGCCAGCCGCCCATGTCCAGCGTGCCGTAGCCGGGGGCCTTGAACTGGCTGGCGCTGGCGGCGCGGGTTTTGGCGGCAACCAGCGTGATCAGCACGTCGCTACCCCATTGCCCCTGCTGGTAGTGCGCGCCCAGCGTGGCTTTCAGCGGGTCGATGCTGTTCAGCGGGGTGCCGGTTTTGCGGTTGCTGCCGTGCGCCCAGGCCAGGCTGCCGTCTAGCAATAGCGAGTTGTTGGCCTGCCAGCCGGCGCGGGCTTCCACGCCGTGCGTCTGTACGCTGTCCAGGTTCTGGTACTGGAAGATGCCGCGCGGCGAGGCGCGGTCGCTACCCAGGGTGACGGTATCGATGAAGTGGCTGTAGCGGTTGTAGAAGGCGGTAAGTTGGCCGCTGACGCTGCCGCGCTGGTATTTGCTGCCCAGCTCGATGCCGCGCGAGGTTTCCGACTTCAGCTTGGCGTTGGGGATGATGCGGTAGCCGGCCTGCGCGTTGTTGAAGGTCATGAACGAGCTGTCGAACGGCGGTGCGCGAAAGCCGGTGCTGAGGTTGGCAAAGCCGGTAATGCCGTCGGCCAGCGGCAGGCTCAGGCCCAGCCGGGGCGACCAGGCGCTGTCCTGGAAGCGGCTGACCGGTACCGCGCCGCCGCTGCTGGCCTGGTAGATGGCGTCGCTTTGCGGCGTCATGGTGTAGCGGTCGTAGCGCAGCGCCGGGGTAACGGTGAGGCTGCCCAGGCGGAACTGATCCTGCACGAACAGGCCCAGGCGCTCGCTGCGGTTGTCGGGGAAGGTCTTGCTGCTGCTGGTGGTGCTGCCGGCGGTGGTGCGCGTCAGGCGTGCCGTGTCGGTACGGGTGGCTTCGATGCCGGTCAGCACGCGGTGCTCGCCGAGGCGCCATTCCAGCTGGCCGTCCAGCCCGCTAATGTCCTGGTCGAAACGGTGGTTTTCGTAGCGGGTGCCGGTGTTGCGCACTTCTACCGCCTTGTCTTCGTTGCGCAGCGTTTGCTGGTACAGCTTGAGGTTGGCCGCAGCCAGGCTGCCATCGCCCTGGTAGCGGTATTCGGCGCTGTAGCGCTGGCGGCGGGTGTCGTCGTCACTGTCGCGGTCGCGCACGCTATAGCCGGTGGCGGCGCCGCGGGCGCTGAGCAGCTCGGTCTGGCGCTGGCGGTCGAAGCTTTCCACGCCCAGCAGCAGCTGGTGCGGGCCGTCCTGGCCTAGCGCTACCTTGGCCAGCACGTTGCGGGTGTCGGTCAGCTGCGGGTCGGCTACGGTGCGCTGGCCGCCTTCGATGTCGCGGCTGGCCGGGGTGTCCAGCTGGTGGGCGCGGCGCTGGGTCAGCATCAGCATGGCAGCGGTATTGTCGCCGGCGGCGGCTACCGTGGCGGTGGTGGCGCTGCCGTGGCGGGCGCCGTAGTACGATTGCTTCAGGCCAAAGTGCAGCGGCTTGTCGCGGTCGACAAAGTCGGCCGGCTCGAAGGTGTGCTGGCTGATCACGCCGCCGATGGCGTCGCTGCCGAACAGCGCCGAGGCCGGGCCCTTGATGATGTCGATCTGGCGCAGGGTGTCCGGCTCTACCAGGTCGCGGCCGGAAATGGCGCTGCTGCCGCTCATGTAGGCGTCGGGCAGGCGGGTGCCGTCTACCTGCATCAGGATGCGGTTGGTTTCGATACCGCGGATGGTGACGCCGGCGTTGCCGCGGCGGCCCTGGTCGCCGGACACCGACACGCCGGGTTCCTGTGCGAGCAAGCTGTCTAGGTCGCTGGCGTGCTGGCGGTCCAGCTGCTTGCGGCCAACGGCCGAGATATTGGGGGCGGTGTCGGCCAGCTGTTCGCTGATGCGGTTGGCGGTGACCGTGGTGGTGTCCAGCACGGTGGGGCTGTCGGCAAAAACAGGCAGGGCCACTGTCGTCAGACAAATGCCCGCCAGGGTAATGCGATCCTTGGACACGGATCTTCTCCTGTATGCGTGGCACCGTGGCTGGCGATGGCTGGCTCGGTGGGGTGGTTGCGGTGTTACTTCACCAGTATCAGTTTGTCGTTTTGCGTCAGTTGCAGACGGTAGTACTCGCCGCGATGGCAGATCAGCAGCTGGCGGTCGCGCGCAAACAGCGTGCGGGTATCCAGTACTGTGTATGGCTGCTTGTCTACGGCTGGTTTGGCTTGCAGTGCGGGTGCGGGCGTCATCATGTCACCTCCTTTGATGATAATAATTCTTATTAACATCAAAGGCAACTGTTTGCTTATGGCGCGCACGGCACTGCGATATTTCTGCATTGAAGAAGCACAAAACCCCGCCAGTGGCGGGGTTTTGGGTGGTTTGCGGCCAACCTTACCAGTTGCTCTCGCGTTCCGGCGTGGCGGTAATCTGGTGGATGGACAGGTCGGCGCCGTTGAATTCTTCTTCGTCGCTCAGACGGATGCCCACGGTTTTCTTCAGCACGCCGTACACGATATAGCCGCCGCCAAAACCCACGGCCACACCGGCGGCGGTGCCGGCCAGCTGCGACATCAGCGTGACGCCGCCGGCGCCGCCCAGCGCTTCCAGGCCAAAGATACCGGCGGCAATGCCGCCCCAGGCGCCGCACAGGCCGTGCAGCGGCCACACGCCCAGCACGTCGTCTATCTTCCAGCGGTTTTGCGTGAGAGTGAACAGCCACACAAACATGGCACCGGCCACGCCGCCGACGATCAGGGCGCCGACAGGGTGCATGATGTCGGAACCGGCGCACACGGCTACCAGGCCGGCCAGCGGGCCGTTATGGATAAAGCCCGGGTCGTTTTTGCCCAGCCACATGGCGGTGAGTGTGCCGCCCACCATGGCCATCAGCGAGTTCATCGCCACCAGGCCGGAAATGCCGGCGATCTTTTGTGCGCTCATCACGTTAAAGCCGAACCAGCCCACAATCAGGATCCACGCGCCCAGCGCCAGGAAGGGGATGGACGACGGCGGGTGCGCGGCCACGCGGCCTTCCTTGCTGTAGCGGCCGCGACGCGCGCCCAGGTGTAGCACGGCGGCCAGGCCGATCCAGCCGCCTACCGCGTGTACCACTACCGAGCCGGCAAAGTCGTGGAATGGTGCGCCCAGGTTGGCCGCCAGCCAGTCTTGCACGCCGAAGTGGCCGTTCCAGGCAATGCCTTCAAAGAACGGGTACACCAAGCCCACCAGCAGGAAGGTGGCGGCGGACTGCGGGTGGAACTTGGCGCGCTCGGCAATGCCGCCGGACACAATGGCGGGGATGGCGGCGGCGAAGGTGAGCAGGAAGAAGAACTTCACCAGCTCGTAGCCGTTGGCCTGGCTGATGTGCTTTACATCGGCCAGAAAATCCACGCCGTAGGCCACGCTGTAGCCGACAAAGAAGTAGGCAATGGCCGACACGGCAAAGTCGGTGAGGATCTTCACCAGCGCGTTGACCTGGTTTTTCTTGCGCACGGTGCCCAGCTCCAGAAAGGCAAAGCCGGCGTGCATGGCCAGGATCATCACGGCGCCCAGCAGCAGGAACAGTACGTCGTTGGGGGTGGTGGCAGGCATCTCTTGCTCCCTGATTGATATTCTGGTGCAGGGTGAGCAATAACAGTGCCAGACGGGCTATTTCGGTGCGGCGCGGTGTGGGGGATTGCCCGGCTGCGGGGCGGGCCAGGTGGCGGGCACGCAAAGCGGGCGACAAGGCGCAAGTATTTGGTGCGTAAAGCAGCCATTGCACCGATGTTGTGCCTTGCGTGCACCGTAATGGTTGGCCGCATGCAGCGGGCTGCTGCCAGGCCGGCGGCGCCCCGTCTGCCGGCAGCTTAGCGGCGCAGGTAACCCGGCCACGGCTGCAGTTTGACGCGCGCGGCTTTTTGCTGGCCGCACTGCAGCTGGCAGTCCAGCGCGGCTGGCGCGGTAATCGCCAGTATCAGCCCGCTATCCGGTAGCGCCAGGTGGGCGGCGTAGTGGTCCAGCTGGTGGATGCTGCCAGTCTGCTGTGGCGTCTCCCAGCGCCGACCGCAGTATTTGCCCAGCGCTTCTTTCAGCGTCCAGATGCACCAGAACGGGTCGCCTGGCAGGCTGTCTTCCGGCTGGGCGGCTAGCCAGGCGGCTTCGTCAGCCGATAGCAGCTCGGCCAAATCGTCGGCATTGCGGGAGCGGGTGGTTTGTTCGATATCCAGCCCCAGCGGGCGACAGGCCGACACGGCCGCTGCTACCCACGGCCCGCTGTGGCTGATGGATAGCCCCAGCGGCGCCGGTGCGCCCTCCAATAGCAGGTAGTGCGGCTTGTCGCTGTCCAGGGCGAAGTGTCGCAGTGGCAGCGATATCAGTTGCGAGGCGGCTTGTAGCGCCAGCTGGCGGCCCAGGGTTTTCAGTGCCTCGCGCTGGGCAACGCCGTCTTGCATAAGTGGGTCTGGCAGTCGGTCCAGCAGGATCAGGGTATTCATAACGGGCTGTTGGAGTCGGTTGTCATTGCCGGAAGCTTAGTCAGGAATGACTGTCAAGTCACGCGGCATGATGGTTTCAGGCTTCCAGATTCAGCAACAGGGTCTCTTTGACTTCCTCCATGACCACGTAGCTGCGCGATTCGTTGGCTTGCGGCAGCTTCAGCAGAATGTCGCCCAGGATCTTGCGGTACATGGACATGTCGGGTAAGCGCACCTTTAATAAGTAGTCGTACTCGCCCGACACCAGGTGGCATTCCTGTATATCCGGCAGCTTTTGTACCTCGCGGCGGAAGGCGTCGAAGATATCGCCGGATTTGGCCGACAGTTTGATCTCCACGAACACCAGCAGGCTGGCGCCCAGCGCCTGCGGGTTCAGGTGGGCGTGGTAGCCTTCGATCACGCCCTCGCGCTCCAGCCGCCGTACGCGCTCGGTGCAGGGGGTGGTGGACAGGCCCACTTTTTCGGCTAGCTCGGTCATGGCGATGCGGGCGTTGGCCTGCAATTGTTGCAGGATCTTGATGTCCAGTTTGTCCAGCTGGCGAGTTTTGTCCATGTTGCGTTGCGGTTTCACTGTTTTTCCATTTATTTGCAGTGGTATACACTGCTTGATTGTTAAACATAAGTGAAAAAAACTGCGTTTTAATCAATATACTACGCAAATTCACTGAGCGGTAACAGCCGCCGATTGCACACACGACAGGACAGCCCGCGCTGTCCTGTTTCAACAGGGTAGCCTGGAGGTAAACATGAAAGTCATCGTTCTTGGTGGTGGAGTCATCGGTATTTCCACTGCGTGGTATCTGGCCAAATCCGGCGTCGACGTCACCGTGGTGGAACGTCAGCCCGGCCCCGCGCTGGAAACCAGCTTTGCCAATGCCGGCCAGATATCCCCGGGTTACGCTGCGCCGTGGGCGGCGCCCGGCATCCCGGCCAAGGCGATGAAGTGGCTGTTCCAGAAACACGCTCCACTGGCTATCCGCGTGGATGGCAGCACCTACCAGTGGGAATGGATGGCGCGCATGTTCGCCAACTGCAACCCGCAGGCCTACAACGTCAATAAAGGCCGCATGATGCGCCTGGCCGAGTACAGCCGTGACAAGATCCGCGAGCTGAAAGCCGAAACCGGCCTGGGTTTTGAAGGCCGCGAGGGCGGCACGCTGCAGCTGTTCCGCAGCCAGCAGCAGGTGGACGCCATGGGCAAGGACATCGAGGTGCTGAAAGAGTGCGGTGTGGCTTACGAAGTGCTGGACGCCGACGGCTGCGCCCGCATCGAGCCGGCGCTGAAAAAGACCAAGCACAAGCTGAAGGGCGGCCTGCGCCTGCCGAACGACGATACCGGTGATTGCCAGATGTTCACCACCCGCCTGGCCGAAATGTGCGCCGGGCTGGGCGTGAAGTTCCTGTGGGGCAAGAGCATCGACAGCATCCAGACTTACGGTGACAAAGTCACCGGCGTGGTGGTGGAAGGCGAGCTGCTGAGCGCCGATCACTATGTGGTTGCCACCGGCAGCTACTCGCGCGAAATGGTCAAGGCCATCGGCATCGACATTCCGGTCTATCCGGTAAAAGGCTACTCGCTGACGGTGCCGATCACCAACGCCAAGGGCGCGCCGGTGTCCACCGTGCTGGACGAAACCTACAAGATTGCCATTACCCGCTTTGACGACCGCATCCGCGTGGGCGGTATGGCAGAGCTGGCCGGTTTCGACCTCAGCCTGAACCCGAAACGCCGCGCCACGCTGGAAATGGTGGTGACCGACCTGTATCCGGACGGCGGCGACGTGTCGCGCGCCGAGTTCTGGACCGGCCTGCGCCCGATGACCCCGGACGGTACGCCGATTATCGGCGGCACCCGCTACAGCAACCTGTCGCTGAACACCGGCCACGGCACGCTGGGCTGGACGATGTGCGCCGGTTCCGGCAAGGTGCTGGCCGACCTGATCACCGGCACGCAGCCGGAAATCCTGGTAGATGGCCTGTCGATGCAGCGTTACGCCAAACAAGGCGAAACCCTGGTGGTGCCGATGTTCCAGCCCGCTGCGGCCAAAGCCTGAGACTGCCATGCGCCCATTGATTGCATCGATCCGTCTGGCTCATTTCCGACATAACTACCTGCTGGCGCGCCAGCAGCACGGCGGCCGCGCGCTGGCTGTGGTGAAGGCTAACGCCTACGGCCACGGCGCGGTGCGCTGCGCCCAGGCGGTGGCCGACGTGGCCGACGGTTACGCCGTGGCCTGCCTGGAAGAGGCGCTGCAGCTGCGTGCTGCAGGCATCAGCCTGCCCATCCTGCTGCTGGAAGGCGTGTTCGAGGCGGCCGAGCTGGCCGAGGTGCAGGCGCACGGCCTGTGGCTGGTGGTGCAGAACCGCGAGCAGCTGGCCATGCTGTTGGCCGCACCGGCCGCCAAGCCGTACCGCGTGTGGCTGAAAATGGATTCCGGCATGCACCGAGCCGGCTTCTTCCCGGCCGATTACGCCACCGCCTACCGCGAGCTGCAAGAGAGCGGCAAAGTGGACGCCATCGTCAAGATGACGCACTTTGCCCGGGCCGACGAGCCGGGTTGCCCGGCCACCGACGCGCAGATTGCCGCTTTCGACGCCGCCACCGCCGGCCTGGGCGGGGAAACCAGCCTGGCCAACTCGGCCGGCATCATGATCCACGCCGACGCCCGCCGCGACTGGGGCCGCCCCGGCATCATGCTGTACGGCGCCACGCCGCTGCCGGCCGGCCATGCGGCCAACGTTGGCCTCAAGGCGGTGATGCAGCTCACCACCCGTATTTTTGGCGTGCGCGAGCTGGGTGTGGGCGAGCCGGTGGGCTACGGCGCATCGTTCCATACCGAGCGGCCCACCCGTGTCGGCCTGATGGCCTGTGGCTACGCCGACGGCTACCCGCGGCTGGCGTCCACCGGCAGCCCGGTGCTGATCGACGGCATCGCAAGCCGCGTCATCGGCCGTGTGTCGATGGACATGATGACGGTAGACCTCACCGACATTCCGCAGGCTGGTGTAGGCAGTACGGTAGAGCTGTGGGGCGACACTATCAGCGTCAACGACGTGGCGGCGCACGCCGGCAGCATTGGTTACGAAGTGTTGTGCAATGTGAAGCGGGCACACTTCCGCTACGAATAACACATAGCCATGGCATGGAAGTGCACAATGTTGCGCTTGCCATGCTGTATAAAAGCCCCTTGCCAGTCATGGCAGGGGGCTTTTTCGTGCAGCCTGGGCGGCATGAAGCGGGTTTTAGGGGCATGGTACTGCCATGCAAGCCTGCAAGTCGGCAGAAAATGGCTATCCCTATGGCAAATATCGGCTACCTTGATTTTTAGCAAACTATCGAAATGATATAGTTTTGATAATGCAGCCTTATTGAAGATGCTAGGGACGTGATGGGCCGACTGTCTATGCTGTTCTGGGTAAAAGTATTGGGCTTATTGCCAGGCGAAGTTGGCCACGGCGATGCCGGCAGCTTGCTGTCGCCGCATCGGCACATGCCCTTGCTGGCAAGCCGCCGTGCCCACATGCTGCTGAACCGCGTGCGCTTGTTTTCGTGCCTGTTTTCCATCCTCACGCCCTTGTGGATTGTGGTGGATATTTACACCTTGCCTTCACCGCTGTCCTGGCAGCTGGCGGGCTTGCGCCTGTTGGCGACACTCGCCTTTGTCTGGCTCACGCGTGCCTTGCGCCCGGATGGCCGCCTGCTGCAGGCGTGGCGTGGCATGGCCATGCTGTTTGCCATTCCGTCGCTGTTTTATCTGTTTTCCCACCTGCTGCTAAGCCATTACTCGCTGGTCGGGGTGTCCGGCATCATCAGTGCCGGCTATACCTTCTTGCCCTTTGTGTTGCTGGCAGGCCTGGCGATTTTTCCGCTGACGCTGGTGGAGTGCCTGGTGTTTGCGCTGCCAGCGTTGCTGGCACATTTGCTATCCGGTTACCTGCAGTGGTCTGCCATGGTGCCGCCGGTGTTCTGGGGGGCTTTCTGGCTGCAGGTGCTGATCGCCGGGGTGTCAGCCCTGGCCTGTACCACCCAGCTGGCGTTCATGATGGCGCTGGTACGGCAGGCGGTGCGCGACCCGCTAACCGGCGTGTTTTCGCGCCGCAGTGCAGAAGAAATGCTGGAGCTGCTGGCGGTACAAGCCCAGCGTAGCGGCATGCCGCTGGCGGTAGTGTTTATCGACCTGGACCATTTCAAGTCCATCAACGACAGCTTTGGTCATGCCGCAGGTGACCAGACACTGAAAAGGTTGGCCGCAGACCTGGGCCTGCAGCTGCGTAAAAGCGATATTCTGTGCCGCTGGGGGGGCGAGGAGTTTTTGCTGCTGTTGCCGCAAACCACCTTGCCCCAGGCCCGGCTGGTATTGCGCCGGGTACGCCGCCGTGGTTTGGGTCTGCGCCCCGACGGGCAGCCGCTGACTGCCAGCATGGGGTTGGCAGAATGGCATGAGGATGAGGTAGCAGACTGGCCGGCCCTGCTGGCGCTGGCCGATGCCCGCATGTATCAGGCCAAACAGCAGGGCCGCAACCGTGTGGTAAGCGGCGATGATGCCGTACTGGCGCAGACGGCTTAGTCAGCAATACAGTGGCCGACCTGCGGCTATCTGCATTGGCAATAAGTTTTACTTTCACGTTAACTAAGTAAATTTATAAATAATTACTTGAAAACCCTAACGGCATGAAGAAAGAATGAACCTGGCACGCCCGCTTGCAAGGAACCATTCATGCCGCTTGAGTCTACCCTGTCGTTGTCGGTTCCTACCGGTGACGCCCAGTCTTTAGCTTGCGCTTACTGGCTGGCAGATACGGCACGTAGCCGCTTCCTGTTTGTTTCAGCCGGCTTCGAAGCACTCTGGGGCCGGCCGCTGTCTGCGCTGCACGAAGACCCGTCGCGTTATATGGCGGCGGTACACCCCGATGATCTTCCCCTGTTTGCAGACCCGCAGCCGCCAGCATCCGGCCGCCGCCAGCGGCTGTTCCGCCTGTGTCAGCCGGATGGCAGCTACCGCGCGGTAGCCGAGTGTACTTTCAGCATGATTTCCCCGTTTGGTGGCGAGCCTCGCCTGGCCGGGGTGCTGTTCGAGCAGCCCGCAGACCCGGCGCTGTTGCCCGAAGACTGGCTGGCCGGGCGGGAGAGTATCGTGGATGAACTGGCCGGCCTGTATCAGCGCAGCATCACTAACGACGATAACCTGAGGCATCTGTTTGCCTATTCGGCCATTGCCGTGATCGTGCTGGATGCCGAAGGCTATGTCTGCGAGTGGAACCACGAGGCCGAGCGTTTGCTGGGCTGGCCCGATAGCGCCGCGCTGGGCCGGCCGCTGGCTGCCTTGCTGGTGCCGGCGCCATTGCAGAACCGCTTTCATGACTGGCTGTTTGCTGACGATGGTGGCGCCATGGCGCAGACCATGCGCCCGCTGGAAATACCGGCGCTGCACAGCAACGGCAGCCGGGTGCCGCTGGAGCTGTCCGGCTGGCAGTTTGTGCTGTCCGGCCTGCCTTACCGCGGCATTACCCTGCGCGACATGACGCGCCAGCATGTGGCCGAGCAGGTGCTGTACGAGCACATGGAACGGGCGCGCATGTTGTTCGAGTTTGCCAGTATCGCCATGGTGGTGCTGGACCACACCGGTGTCATCATCGACTGGAACATCCACGCCGAAGAAATTTTTGGCTTGCGCGGCGAGCACGCGGTGGGCCGCCCCTTGCTGGAGGTGCTGCCGCTATCGCCGGACCAGCTACCTGCCGGTTTGCTGCTGGGCGATCAGGGTATGCAGCTGGCCGAAGCCACGTCGCTGGAGTTCACCCTGCAGCGTGATGGCCAGCTGCAGCATGTCGATGCCTCGTTCTGGCCTTTTTCGTCCAGCCAGCAGGGCTTTATCGGGGCGTTTTTCCGTGATATTTCCGCCCGGCGCCGCAGCGAAGACGCCCTGCGCCAGTCGGAAGAGCACTACCGGCTGGTGATCGACAATGTGCGCGACGGCATTGTGGTGGTGCAGGGCATGCGCATTGTGCTGTCCAATCCGCGTGCTGCCGAAATCAGTGGCTACAGCATTGCCGAGCTGGCCGAGGTGGATTTTGCCAGCCTGATTCACCCGGACGACCAGGGGCGTGTGCTGGATATGCACCGTCGCCGCGTGGGGGGAGAGCCGGTGGAGGCGCGCGATGACCTGCGTGTAGTGAACAAGAATGGCGAGGTGCGCTGGGTCGATAGCGGAGTGGTACTGATCGGGTGGCACGGTCGCCAGGCAGCGCTGGTGTTCTTTACCGATATCACGCATCGCAAACGGCTGGAAAAAGACCTGACCTGCACCCTGCGCGAGCGTGAGTCCATCCTGGACAACACCATCGCCGGCATGGCGTTTGTCGATGGCCAGGGCTTTGTACGCTGGGTAAACAGCACCGCTGCCGAGCTGTTCCAGACCACGCCGGAGCGCATGCAGGGTGGCAGCCTGGAACGCTACTACGACGTGCAGCAGGATTATCTGCGCACCACGCGCGATGCCAGGCTGGCCTTTGCCGAAGGCCGTGCCTACGCCACCGAAATGCGCATGCGCACGGCCTGCGGCCAACTATTGTGGGTGCAACTGTCCGGTAAACCCATCAACCCCGAGCAGATGGCGCAGGGTACGGTGTGGGTGATGATGGATATCAGCCGCCGCAAGGAGCTGGAGTTCGAGCTCTTGCGCACGCATACCGAGCGCGAGGCCATCTTGCAGTCTGCCCTGGTCGGCATGGCCTTTGTCACCAATCGGCGCCTGCTGTGGATCAACCGCACCTTCTCGCTGCTGCTGGGGTATAGCGAAGCCGAGCTGATCGGCATGAGCAGCCGCATTTATTTCCGTAGTGACGAGGAGTTCGACAGCTTTGGCCGCGACGCTTACGGCTGCCTGGCGGCGGGGCAGATCTTTACCACCGAACGGCAGCTGCAAACCAAAAGCGGCAAGCTGATCTGGGTGCAGATGAATGGCACCAGCATTGTGAAAAGCCAGCCGGACAAGGGCACCATCTGGACGCTGGTGGATGTGTCCGAGCGCCATGCCGCCGAGCAGGAGATCCGCGATGCGCTGGCCAAGCAGCAAGAGCTGAACGTACTGAAGTCGCGCTTTGTGTCCATGACCTCGCACGAGTTCCGCACCCCGCTGGCCACCGTGCTGTCGTCGGCCGAGCTACTGCGCCACTATCACGACCGCCTGCCGCCAGAGCGGCGCGAAGCCTTGCTGGAATCGATCCAGACCTCGGTACAGCGCATGACCGACATGCTGGACAATATCCTGCTGATCGGGCGGGTGGAAGCCGAGCGGGTAGAGTTTGTGCCGCAGCCGCTGGATGTGGCACGTTTTTGCCAGAACCTGGTGCAAGAGGTCAGCCACGCTTCGCATGCGCGGGGGGAAGAAGTGCTGGCCAGCGTGGTGATGGAAATGGCGCTGCCGCAGCCGGTATTGCTGCTGGACGAAAAACTGTTGCGTGAAATTCTGGGCAATTTGCTCAGCAACGCTTTCAAGTACTCGCCCCAGGGCGGCGAGATCCGCTTCTCGGCGCACTGCGATGGCAACGAAATCATTTTCGACGTGCAGGATCAAGGCATAGGCATTCCGCCAGAAGACCTGCCGCAGCTGTTTGATGCCTTTCACCGTGCGCAGAATGTCGGGCCGATACCGGGCACCGGCCTGGGCTTGTGCATCGTGCGCAAATCGGTAGAGCTGCACCACGGGCAGATTGCCGTGGCCAGCGAGCAGGGGCGCGGCACGCATTTCTGCGTGCGCCTGCCAGTACAGGAACAGCAGAAAGGGCGGCCAGCATGAGGCGGATTCTGGTGGTAGAGGACGACATCGCCATTCGCAACAACATCATGGCGCTACTACGGCTGGAAGGGTACGAAGCCGATGCCGCCGGCGATGGCCAGGAGGCACTGGACTACCTGCGTAGCCATGTATACGCGCTGGTGATCAGCGATGTGATGATGCCGCGCATGGACGGCTACGCCCTGCTGCGGCAGCTGCGCAGCCAGCCGGCTACCGCGCAGCTGCCGGTGATTTTGCTGACGGCCCTGGCGGATAAACAAGACCAGCGCCAGGGCATGAACCTGGGCGCGGACGACTACCTGGCCAAGCCCTTCCAGCGTGAAGACCTGCTCAACGCCATTGAAACCCGCCTGGGGCGCAGCGCGCAGCAGCAGGTCGAGGCGCAGCGCTTGCAGGCCGAGGCGCACCGGCTGCGCTATCTGGACCAGCTTACCGGCCTGGGTAGCCGCATGGCACTACTGGAAGCACTATCCGGCCAGGGCGGGCTGTGCGAGACGCCGGGCCAGCTGGTAGTGGTGCTGGTGCTGGGGGTGGACTACTTTTCGCGCATTAACGACTCGCTGGGTTACCAGGCCGGCGATGCCGCCTTGCGCGAGTGCGGGCGGCGGCTGGAGCAAACCCTGGGCGATATGGGGCGGGCCTTTCGGATGGTGGGGCCCAACTTTGCCGTGGTGGCGCAGGTGGCCGAGCCTGCCGCCGCCGGGCTACTGGCCACCTGTCTGCAGGAAGCCTGGCTGCAGCCCATGACAGTACTGGGCGAGGAAATGTTTATCCCGGTGAGTATCGGTTACTGCCTGTTTCCTGCTGATGCGGCAGACGCGCAGCAGCTGCTCGGCCGCGCCGAGGTAGCCTTGCACCAGGCGCAAGGCCTGGGTGGCAGCCATGTGCTGGGCTATACCGCGCAGATGAATGCCGAGGCCAGCGAGCGCCTGCGGCTAAGCAATGACTTGTACCGCGCGCTGGAGCGCCAGGAGTTCGAGCTGCACTACCAGCCGCAGATCGCCTTGCAAGACGGCCGCCTGACCGGGTTCGAGGCGCTGCTGCGCTGGCACCACCCGCGGCTGGGCCGCGTGTCACCGCTGCGCTTTATCCCGCTGGCCGAAGAAAACGGCCAGATCATTTCCATAGGCTGCTGGGTGTTGGCCGAAGCCTGCCAGCGCCTGGCCAGCTGGCAGCAGCTGGCACCCGGAGTGCGCATGGCGGTGAACCTGTCGGCACGGCAGTTTGCTGCGGCCAACCTGCTGCACAGTATCGAGGCCGCGCTGGATTTCAGCGGCTTGCCGCCATCGCTACTGGAAATCGAGATTACCGAAGGCACGGCCATGGTCGACGCCGAGCGCACGGTAGGCACCTTGCTGCAGCTGAAAAGCCTGGGGGTGAAGCTGGCGCTGGATGACTTTGGTACTGGCTATTCCAGCCTGGCTTACCTGAAGCGTTTTCCGCTGGACGTACTCAAGGTTGACCAGTCGTTTGTGCGCAATATCCTGACCTCGGCCGGAGACAGGGCCATTACCCAGGCGGTGATCTCGCTGGCCAGCAGTTTTGGCATGTCGGTGATTGCCGAGGGGGTAGAGCGCGAAGAACAAAAACAGTTACTGCAGCAAATGGGCTGCGATGCGTACCAGGGCTATCTGTTCAGCCCGCCGCTCAGTGCCCAGGACGTTGCCGAGCATTTGCCTGAATGGATGACCGCAAGGGTGCCGACATGACCATTTTTTTTGAAGAAGACATTGTGGCCGCCGCGCCGGCAGCCCAGAGCACACCGCCTGTCCGTATTTTCATGGTGGAGGACCAGCCGCCGTTACGCTTCAACCTGAAGCAGCTGCTGGAGCTGGAAGGCTTTGCGGTAGAAGAGGCTGCGGACGGTATGAGTGCGCTGTCGCGGCTGGATGTGCTGGCCAGCCAGGCGCAGACCTGCCCGCAGCTGGTGTTGCTGGATGTGGGTCTGCCCGATATGGAAGGCTACGACATTTGCCGCGAGCTCAAGGCCGATACACGCCTGGCGCATGTGCCGGTGATTTTCTTGTCCGGCCGGGTAGAGCTCGAAGACAAGATGGCCGGCTACGAGGCCGGGGCGGAAGACTATATTGCCAAGCCCTACGTGAATGCCGAGTTGCTGAGCAAGATCGGCGTGGCGCTACGCAATGGCGAGTCGCGCCAGACGGGGCAGCAGTTGCAAGGCCAGGTGGCCAACGCCATGCAGGCGGCCTTTACCGCCATGACCAGTGCCAGCGAAATCGGCATTGTGCTGCAGTTTCTGAAAAACACCTTTGTCCTGCCGGATAACGCCGCTTTGCAGCAGTGCGTGTTGCAAGCGCTGCAAGACCTGGGGCTGGATGCCAGCGTGCAGCTGCGCTCTGCCCGTGGCGCCAGCGCCGTGAATGGCGAAGGCCCTTGTGGCCAGCTGGAGATCGGGCTGATCGACACCCTGGCGCGGCGCGGCCCCATTGTGGATGCCGGCCGGGTGACGGTGTTTACTTATGGCCAGGTATCGCTGGCGGTGAAGAACATGCCGCGCGAAGACGAAGAGCGCAACGGGCGGCTGCGTGACAACCTGGCGTTTCTGGTGGAAGGCGCCACGGCGCGGCTGGCGGCGCTGGACGCTGCCTGGCAGCAGCAGCAGCAGGCCGCTACGCTGGCGCAGCTGGTGTCGCGCACCCGCGCCACGCTGCAAATCATCGACAACCGTTTTCGCGAACAGCAATGGAGCAGCAACGACATCATGCTGCGCCTGCGCGAGGATGTGGAGCGCGCCTTTGTCAGCCTGGGCCTGACCGAAGGCCAGGAGCGGCTGCTGGCCGGGCTGGTGGCGCGTGCCACGCAGGAAGCTACCGAGCTGTACGACCAGAGCGCCGATGTGGATAGCAGTATGAAGGCGCTGCTGCAGGCGCTGGAAGCCGGAGAGGTCGCCTCATAGGGGCGTGATATCGCCCCAGTCCTGGCGCAGCAGCCGCTCGCGCCATTCATCCCCCAGGCGGTGGCTTTCGGCTACCGCCTGCGCCCATAGCCGGCGCCGCTGTGCGTCGTCGTGCGCAAAGCGCTTCGGGTCGCCGCGGTCGGGCAGGCGGCCCAGTGCCAGCGTAGCCAGGTAGGCCGGGCTGGGCGTCACCAGCAGCGTGTTGCTATGGTGGCTGGCCACGGGCTGGCGCCACGGCAACAGCTTGTCAAACCAGCCCGGCACAATACGCTGCTGGTAGTGCAGGTATAGCGTGATGCCGGCCTGCTGCTGCCACGGGTAATCCAGGTGATAGTCCAGCAGCCCGCCGTCGCGGTACACCCCTGCGCTGGCATCAGGGATGGCTACCCCGTCAAACAGCCCCGGTACGCCGGTGGTGCCCAGCAGTGCCGGCAGCAGGTTGGCCGCAGACAGCGCCACGTGCTGCGTGGGCAGGCCATCTTGCGGGCTAAACGCCAGCGTGCTGCGTACATCGTGGCAGATCAGCCGCTCGAATACATGCCGTAGCTGCGTGCGCCCCAGGGTGTTGCAGGCGGCAGCCAGCGCCAGCCCGGCGAGCAGTGGTGCGCGCTGTTCATGGTGCAGCAGGCCGCGCGCCCGTACCAGAATCAGGCTGAGCCGGTAGTGCGGGTGCTGCAGTATGGCCTGCAGGCCATCGGGCCCCAGCGTGTCGTGCAGCAGGGCCTGCCAGTGCTGGTAAATCAGTGCGCGCGTCGTCTGGCGGCTGTAATCCTGCGCCACGTAGTTGGCCGCAAAGCGAGCGAGTGCAGCGGCGGGGTCGGCCTGCATGGCGCAGGCAAAGCGCCAGCCGCCTATCGATGCGCCGACCAGGTCGCGTAGTGCGGGCGTGGCGGCCAGCCAGTCGAATACTGCTTGGTCCAGCCCGGACAGCCCCAGCGCCTTTGGCCCGCCAGCGGCGCCGGGCAGGGTGCGGATATCCCGCGCGTGCAAGCCGTTTTGCTGTAAGTGCCGGCGTGCGGCAGGGCCGGCGCGCAGGGTGAGCGCGGGTGGGTTGCGCAGCACAATTGCAGTCATGGCTGGAGTGTCCAGTACAAAAAGGTAATAATACCCGACTAAATTACTTTACCGGAGTCACGCGTATGCCTCAGGCGTATCTGGATGCCGTGGGTTTGTCCCTGCCGGCTGCTGCTGTTGCCCATGCTGTCGATCAGCTGGCCGCCACCTTGCCCGGTTTGCCGCAAGCGGCGCCGGCGGATTTGTACCGCTATCAGGTGCCCAAGCTGGGCGAGGGGGGTAGCTGCTCGCTGGTAGACGAGCTGGATGACACCC
The DNA here is from genome assembly GCF_028548455.1 of Vogesella aquatica. GTDB lineage: Bacteria > Pseudomonadota > Gammaproteobacteria > Burkholderiales > Chromobacteriaceae > Vogesella > Vogesella aquatica. The sequence continues at coordinate 65,754 of NZ_JAQQLF010000014.1, read as the reverse complement.
CGTACAGCGTGGCGCCCTGGCTGGGGGGCGAGGGTGAAACTGCCGCTGCAGCCCTATTGCAGCTGCATGCGCTGGTAGAGGCGACGCTGCAGGCTGCCGCCGCCGACTGGCTGGGGGTGTATTGCCGCTTCGAGCGTGATGGCCAGGCGCGCCTGGTCAAGCTGGCCTACCGCGGCCTGCCCAGCCGTGGCGAGTTTCCGCTTACCGAAGACTTTGCCCTGTTCAGCAACAATAGTCGCGTGGGCCTGAGTGGCCGTGCTGCCATCGTGGCCGATGTGGCCGCCTGGCAGGCTGCCGGCGGTGCCTACTACGAGTGCGACCCGAAAGTGCAGAGCGAGGTTTGCCTGCCGGTGTTGGCGGCGGATGGCCGCGTGATGGGCATTCTGGATGCCGAAGACGCGCGGCCCGGCTTTTTTGGCGAGGCCGAGCAGGCGGCGCTGGTAGCGCTGGCGCTGGCCTTGTCGGCACCGTTTAGCCAGCTGGGCAGTACTGTTGAAAAAAGCTGACTGACGTGTTCGGTTGATTGATCTTTCTCATTCGGTGAGGGCGTGGCTACCATGCCCCCGCCTGTTTTTCTTGAATCGGAGTCTATTTTGAACCAAGCCGACAACCAGCCCCGCGTTGACCTGGTAGCCAGCTGCGCGCTACCCACGCCTTGGGGCGTGTTCCAGATGCATGGTTTTGAAGAGCATGGCGGGCGCGAGCATGTGGCGCTTGCCCTGGGCGATATCAGCAGTGGCGATGCCCCGCTGGCCCGTGTGCATTCCGAATGCCTTACCGGCGACGCGCTGTTTTCCCTGCGTTGCGATTGCGGCTTCCAGCTGGAAGCGGCGCTGGAGGCCATTGCTGCCGAAGGCCGTGGCGTGCTGCTGTACTTGCGCCAGGAGGGCCGCGGCATCGGCCTGATCAACAAGATTCGCGCCTACAAGCTGCAAGATGGTGGTGCCGATACCGTAGAGGCTAACGAGCAGCTGGGTTTTCCTGCCGATATGCGCGACTTCCGCATCGCGCGCGAAATGCTGGCACTGCTGGGCGTGGACGCTGTGCGTATCATGACCAATAACCCGCGCAAGATTGCCACGCTGGAGCAGGCTGGTATTCGGGTGGCCGAGCGCGTGCCGCTGCAGGTTGGCCGCAACCCGTATAACGACCACTATCTGGATACCAAGCGCGCCAAGCTGGGCCATTTGTTCGGCGCTTAAGTTTGCAGCCATGCTGGCGATAAAAACCTGAACAGGAGGGTGACATGATCAAGATTGCACCAGTGGGTAGTGCCGAGGCGATCAGCCAGCACGCGCCGCAGCATCTGCCTGGCCATGATCACCCGCATGGTCACCCTGTTGCGGCCGTGACCACTTTCAGCGCCAGCCTGCTGAGCCAGCACGCCTTGCAGCTGGACCCCGATGGCCAGGCGGGTGAAGACGCTACCCCGGCGCAGCTGGCGCATGCGCTGGACCAGCTGCTGGCCTTGCTGGAGGAGCGACTGGCGGACATGCGCGAGCGGGCGCTGATGGCTGGCGGCCAACCTTCGCATGGTTTGTTCAACGAACTGGTGCAAATAAGCGAGGTGGTAGCGCGGCTGTGCCACCTGTGGCAGCGCTTGTGGCTGAGCATGCCGCAGGCCTGTGAAGCCGCGCGCGGCCGCATTCATGCCATGTTCGGTACGGTGCACTTTTTGTTGCGGGTGTTGCAGCACAGTGCCGAGCCGGCTGACTGGCATGCGCAGAGTGCGCAGTGGGTACGGTACGAGGCCTTGTTTACGGTTTAGTGGTGGTCGCGCACAAGACGCAGGGTGTGGTGTTGCGGGTTTGCACGGCAGAAAAGCAAAAAACCGGTCATCTGACCGGTTTTTTTAATTGGTGGTGGAGGTAAGCGGGATCGAACCGCTGACCTCTTGCATGCCATGCAAGCGCTCTCCCAACTGAGCTATACCCCCACGCAATGTGGCGTCCCCACGGGGATTCGAACCCCGGTTACCGCCGTGAAAGGGCGATGTCCTAGGCCTCTAGACGATGGGGACCTAGTGTGTTTCCTGGTGGAGGTAAGCGGGATCGAACCGCTGACCTCTTGCATGCCATGCAAGCGCTCTCCCAACTGAGCTATACCCCCTGACACCAGCTCTTCGTTTCGCATCGCTGCGTTGCGAAGAGGTGCGAACTTTAACTTGCGGCCTTGTGGTCGTCAAGCGTTTTGCTGCAAGTTTTTTCAAAAAAAATGCACTTAATCTGCAAGTGCATGATTTTTATGGGGGCGCGTTCAGTGCTGGCCGCTGTTTATTGTCTTACCCTTGCTGGCGCCGGTTTTTCCGGGCGCACGCGCATGGCCCACAGCACCCCCGCCAGCAGCAAGCCGATGCCGGCTACTGATAGCCCGCCGGGCCATTGCCCCCTGAGCAAATAGGCAAATGTCAGGGCCGCCAGTGTTTCAAACACGATCAGCTGCCCAGCCAGGCTGGTGGGCAGGCGCTGGCTGGCTTCGTTCCAGCACAGGGTGCCCAGCCAGGAGGCCAGCAGGGCCACGCCCAGCATCATCAGCATGAATTTACCTGGTGTGGGGCCTAGCGGCATGGCAAAGCCAGGCGTGGCCAGCGAGCTGTATAGCCAGAAGCCGGCGTAGCCCAGCAGTGCCAGCGGCAGGGTGGCCAGGCCTTGTGCGGTAGCCCAGCCACGTGGTTTGCGTTGGGGGTGGGCGCGTAGCCAGTTGCCATTGCGTATCGGGTACCAGGTCCAGCAGGCTACCGCCAGCAGCGCCATGATGGCACCGCTGCCGTAACGCGCCATGTCTATGCCGGGCTGCAGGGCCAGTGCGGCCAACTCTACCTGGTTGACGCAGGCAATGCCGGCCAGGATAACGGCCAGCGGGGGCAGTAGCTTGCCCCATGGCAGGTGCCCGTCGCGCTGGTGGTTGAACAGGTTGGCACTGATGGCAATCACCACGGGTAGCGTGCCGATCAGCATGGTGGGTAGCGGGCCGCCGGTGCGCTGTATGGCGCTGGCCAGAAACAGGTAGTACAGCACGTTGCCGATCAGTGACAGCTGTAGCGCCTCGCGCCAGTCGGTGCGGGTGAGATGGGCCAGCTCGCGGCGGTCTAGCCAGGCCAGTGGCAGGGCAATCAGGCCAAAGGCCAGGTAGCGGCCAACGCTTAGCAGGGCGGCGGGGTAGTCGGGCAGCAGCAGGGGGGCGATGAACACCAGCCCCCATAGCGTGCCGGCGGCCAGGGCAAAGGCAATACCGGTAAACATGGGCTTCTCCAGGGTGCTTGCCCCCAGTGTCGCTGCGGCGGTGCCGGGCTGTCTTGTACCAGCTTGCGGTGGAGTCGGGGCCAGTTGACACTATTGCTTGCCGCCGCGCAGGCCCGGGAAATTTTCCAATGCCAGGCGGATGGCGATGCGCTGGGTGGTTCCCGGCGCAAGCCCGGCAACGCCGTAGTGGGAAGCTTGTCTGGAAAAAGAGCGTTAACAGGCCCTAGCCGCGTATGGCTTTCTGGTAGCGCGCAGGCGTGGTGCCGTAGCGTTTCAGAAAGCTGCGGCTCAGGTGGGCCTGGTCGGCCAGGCCGCAATCGGCCGCCACCATGGCGGGGGCGATGCCTTGTGTCAGTAGCTGTTTGGCACGGTACAGGCGCAGTGCCATCAGCATTTGCTGCGGGGTGGCGTGGTAGTGTGCCTGGAACTGGCGCAAAAAGTGGAACGGGCTGAGCCCGGCAACCGCGGCCAGTGTTTCCAGGTTCAGGCGTGTCGCCAGGTGCGCGTGCATGTAGTCGATAACACGGTCAAAGCGTTGGCCGCGCTGCGGTGTACCTTGTGTGGTGGCGAGCGGTGCCAGGGTTTGCAGCAGCTGCGCCAGCAGGCAGTCGAACGCCAGCGCATCGTGCGTTTGCCACAGTGCGGCCAACTGCTGCGATAGCTGTTGTGCGCGTGCGGGGTCACGTTGCACGGCTTGGTCAAACCACCAGCCTGGTTTGTCAGCGATTTCGTCCAGCAAGGCGGGTTCTATGTAGATCATGTGGTACTGCCAGCCGGTGTCGGTGTCGGCGCGCCCGGTATGCAGTATGTCTGGGTTCATGGTTACGATGCTGCCGGGGCTGGCCAGGTGTTCGCCGCCGCGGTAGCGAAAGCGCTCCACCCCGCTGATAACCGTGCCAAAGCCATACGCCGCATGCGTGTGCGGCTCGAAAGCGTGCTGCACGATATGCGCGCGGTACAGCTCGATGCCTGCCCGCGTTGGCGGGTGAAAGAACTGAGCCTGGTCTGGGGTGAATTCAAACTGCTGGGGGACGCCTTGCATGCTTGGCCGAGCCTGGATAGGGCAAGAGCTGGCAGCTTAGCGGCAGCCCGTAGCGGTGGCAATGCATGTTGACAGGCCTGGCACCTTGGCCGCAGGTGCGGCTAAAGCGCCAGGCCACGCGTGCTTAGGCGGTTGTGGTGCTGCCGGCAGTTTGCAGGCTGGCCCAGTAACCGTAGTTGATTTCCAGGTTTTCCTGCAGGCTGGCCAGGTCGACAGCTTGCTGGCCGACGATCTGCACCGCACGCAGCGCCAGGTTCATTTCCTGCTCCAGCAGCTTGGATACAGTGTTGGCCTGGCCCAGCTGGCAGGCGCTGTGCAGCCAGCCTTGCCACTGCGCCAGCCAGCTATCTTGCTGGGCAATCAGTTTTTGCAGGCTGGCGGCCTGCAGCTGCGCTAGGCTTAGCCAGGTACCGGTATGCGCCAGTGCGGGCAGCATGGCCAGGCTGGTGCCCAGGTTGTGCTGCTGGCGGCTGGCCAGCTTGCCCAGTAGTTGGCCGTGGCGTGGGCGCTGAGGGGCGGCTGGCAACTGCGCGGCTTGTGGCAGGGTGGGGTCGGCGTGGGTCATGTCTGTTCCTTTGTGGTATCGGGCAGTGGTGTAGGCGGCTCAGCCGCCCAGGCGCTGCAGCATGGCGTGGATGGCGCGAATCTGCAGTGCCTGGCGCGAGTAGTAGTCGGGGTAATCGGCGCTGCGGCTGGTGTAGCCCCACCAGTCCCAGCAGCCGTCCGGGTTTTGTGCCAGGGTGTTGTCGCTGCCGGCGGCTTGCGGGTACAGCACGATCAGGTTGTTGCTGTCGGCCAGCGTGTTGTAGCCGGTGGTGGTGATGTAGCGGTTGCCGTACGGTGGCTGGGTGGCAGTGTCGGCCTGGCCCAGGGTGTAGCTGACATAGCTGTAGCCTTGCTTGCAGCCGTGCAGGGCGATGTGCACCCGCGCCGGTGCGCCGTCCAGCACCGCTTGTGGTACGTACACGTAGCCAAAGTCGGCCATGCTGGCGTGCGGGTCGTTGCCAAAGAATTCACGCTGGTCAAAACGCAGCAGTTGGCCGCTGGCCTGCGCTACCGGCGCCGCCAGGCCTGGGTAGATATGCTGCAGGATGTGGTGCGACTGCATGAAGCCGCCATTGTTGAGGTAGGGTGGCTGGTTGCTGCCCAGCGGCGAGTCTTCCGGGTTGTCGGTAATCAGCGAGTGCCCGGCCGGTAGCTGGTCGTGGTAGGCAATCTGGCTGTCGGGCACGCCCAGCAGGCGGTACATGTCGCGGGTTTGTGCCACCACCGCGCTGTTCACCACACTGTCGGCGCTGCCGGTAAAGATATAGACACGCTGGTGCGCCAGGTTGGCCAGCGGGTCGATCAGCGCGTCGCGCTCGGCTTCGCGTGCCAGCTGTACCGAGCGTGGTGCCGGTGGTGCCAGCTGTGGCGTTAGCGGCGCCATGCACAGCTGCAACGCATTCAGCTCGTAGGCGTCCTCGGCTAGCCAGGCGGCGCCACGAAAGGTTTCTACGCCACGGTAGGGGCCGCCGGCCACCACGCCAGCACCAGCGAAGCTGGCCGAGTGTGCCAGGTGTAGCTGCACCGTCATGAAGGCTCCGGATGACAGCCCGGAGAGCGAGCTTTCCCCGGCGGCGACCTTGTATTGATCCAGCTGAACGATGTGTGTGGAGGTTTGACGCATGTCTGGCTTCCTGTCGTAGTGCTGCGGGTGAGGGGTGTTTGTATTGTTGGCCAGCTTATCGATAGCAATATGAATATTGCATTATTTTTATATTGATTGTTGTCTTTTGCTTTCGTTAAACCGGTTTTGGCAAACTTCTATACTGTGCGCTCAACGACAGTAAAAAGGGCAGCATCATGATGGGAAAAGGCAGGCTGGAAGCGTTTAGCGACGGGGTGTTGGCCATCATCATCACCATCATGGTGCTGGAGCTGAAAGTGCCGCACGGGGCCGACTGGGCGGTGTTGCAAAAGCTGTGGCCGGTTTTTGTCAGCTATATCCTCAGCTTTGTGTATGTCGGTATTTACTGGAATAACCACCACCACCTGTTGCACGCGTCGCGCCATGTCAGCGGCGTAGTGCTATGGGCCAACCTGCACCTGTTGTTCTGGCTATCGCTGGTGCCGTTTACCAGCGGCTGGATGGGCGAGAACCACTTTGCACCGCTGCCCACCGCGCTGTATGGCCTGGTATTGCTGATGTCGGCCTTGGCCTACTGGCTATTGCAGTGCGCACTGCAACGCTCGCCGGAAAACGCCTTGCTGGCGCAGGCGCTGGGGCGCGACCTCAAAGGCAAGCTGTCGCTGGTGTTGTACGTGCTGGGCATTGTGGTGGCCATGCAGCTGCCGGTGCTGGCCTGGGGTATCTATGCCGCCGTGGCGCTGATGTGGCTGGTGCCGGACCGCCGCATCGAGCGCCTGCTACAGGCCGGCTAGGCGCCGGGTATCCGCAGCACATAGCCGCCGGCGCGGGCTGGCGGCTGTGCGTTGCCTGCTGCAGTGAGGCAACGTGTTGGTCTGCCTGGGAACACCGGCTATCATCGCGGCATGATGCTTACTCTGGATAAATATGACCCTGCACAAGATTCTGGCCGTACTGGGTGTGCTGTCGTGCCTGTCGCCGTGCATGGCGGCGGACGCCAGCCCGGCCGCCGAGCGCGCGGCGCGCGAAATGCGCTATATCGCCAGCCAGTTCCCCGGCCGGCTGGCCGGCGCCGAGCGCGAGTTTGCCGCCGCCGAGTACCTGCATATCCAGCTGTCCAGCATGGGCTATCAAACGCAAACCCAGGCCTTTGATACCGAATACAGCTATGTGTTTGCCAATAATGTGCGCCAGCGCCGCCTGCTGCAGTCGCGCAATGTGGTGGCGACCAAGCCTGGCGTTAGCGGCAAGGTGATCGTGATCGGCGCCCACTTTGATACCGCTACCACCTTGCACGAAGTGCACGAGGGCGTGTTTGGCGGCGAGCAGCTGCAAGGGCTGGACGATAATGCTTCCGGCGTCGGCGTGATGCTGGCGCTGGCGCGCGAGCTGGCTGATGCGCCGGTGCAGCACACGCTGAAGTTTGTGGCCTTTGGTGCCAAAGAGCTGGGCCTGAAAGGCTCGCAGGCGTATCTGGCGCAGTTATCCGCTACCGAGCGCAGCCAGATTGTGCTGATGGTGAATCTGGATAGCCTGCTTACTGGCGATGTGCTGTATTTCAATGCCGGCCAGCGCACGCTTGCGGCCAACCCGGCTGCCGGTGCCGCCCGCGACCGCGCGCTGGCGCTGGCCGCGTCACTCGCTATCGATGCGCGCAGCAACCCCGGCCTGCACCCCGACTACCCAGCGGGAACCGGCTGCTGCTCCGACCAGGAAAGCTTCGACAAAGCCGGTATTCCTGTACTGGCGGTAGAGGCCACCAACTGGTCGCTGGGCAAGGGCGATGGCTACACCCAGACCGCCTTGCCCGATATCCCCGGTGGCAGTAGCTGGCACCGCCCCGACATCGACAATTTGCAGCGTCTGCCGCAGCTGTTACCTGGGCGGCTGGAGCAGCGGGCCGGCGATAGCTTGCGCATCCTGTTGCCTTTGCTGCTGGAAGCCAGCGGTGCGCGCCCTGCACCATGATGCCCGGAGAAAATCCTGTGAAGACTCTGCTTTTCCTGTTGGGCTGCTGGCCCATGTTGGCCGCAGCGCAAGAAGAGGCGCCCGCCATGCGCCAGTGCCAGGTGGTGTTTGACAATGGCCGCAGCCTGGGCGCGGTGCCGTTGGCAGAAACCGGTGCGCAGCAGATGCGTGGCCTGTCGCGCCGCCACGATGTACGTAGCGGCATGTGGTTTGCCTTTGCCCAGCCCCAGCCCTTGCGCTTCTGGATGCGTGACACCTGGCAGCCGCTGTCGATCGGCTTTATTGACGAGGCCGGCGTGATTTTCCAGATAGCCGACATGCAGCCAGACACGCTGGATGTGCATGCCAGCACGCGTGACGGTGTGGCTGCGCTGGAGCTGCCGCAAGGCGGTTTTGCCGCGCTGGATGTTGCCGAGGGCAGCAAGGTGCAGCTGCGCGACTGTTCGGTGGATAGGCACTGACTGGGGTATCGAGTTGGCATGTGGCTTGTCTGGCAGCGCTGGCCTGCTTGGGGGGTCAGTACAGCCTGGCCTGACGGGCCCGGCCCGTAGCCTGCTTCAGGCTGGCGGGATTTTTTCTTGAACGGCATGGTCTATGCTGCCTTGTCGTCTACCCCTTACCCGCCATGGAGCCCAGCATGAGCCAGAAGCCGACTTTACCCGCTGTAGACCAGGACATCATCCAGCTGTACGACGAATACACGCACGCACCGCTGTCGCGGCGTGATTTTTTCCAGCGCCTGACGCGGCTGGCCGGTGGCACGGCAGCTGCCTATGCCATTTTGCCGCTACTGGAAAACAACTATGCCCAGGCCCAGATGGTGGCGGCGGGGGATGGCCGTTTGCAGGCAGCCGATACCGTGTTTGGCCGCCTGGGCGAGGCCAGCCTTAGCGGCTACCGTGTACAGCCTGCCAGCGGCGATGTGCGCCAGCTACCGGCGCTGATCGTCATCCACGAAAACCGTGGCCTGAACCCGCATATCCGCGACGTGGCGCGCCGGCTGGCGCTGGAAGGCTTTGTGGTACTGGCGCCGGATTATCTGTCTAGCCTGGGCGGTACCCCGGCGGACGAAGACAAGGCGCGCGACATGTTTGCCAAGCTGGATGCCGCTGTGTCGCGCGAGGTGTCGCTGGCGGCGCTGGCCTACCTGCAAGGGCAGGGCAACGGCAAAGTGGGCGCGGTGGGCTTCTGCTGGGGTGGCGGCCAGGTAGGGCAGCTGGCGGTGCACGCGCCGGCGCTGGGCGCCGGGGTGGTGTACTACGGCGCACAGCCGGCGGCCGCCGACGTGCCGCGCATCAAGGCGCCGCTGCTGCTGCACTACGCCGCGCTGGACGAGCGCATCAATGCCGGCATACCGGCGTTCGAGGCGGCGCTGAAAGCCGCCGGTAACCGCTACACCCTGCAGCTGTACCCGGGTGTGAACCACGCCTTCAACAACGACACCAATGCCGCCCGTTACGACAAGGCCGCCGCCGAGCTGGCCTGGGGCCGCAGCGTGGCTTTCTTGCGCCAGCAGCTGGCGTAAACAGCGTCTGCATCGTGAAGTAACAAGGCCGCTGCTGTGCAGCGGCCTTGCTGTTTGCCGGCTGCCAGGCCCCTAGCAGCAGACAAAAGCAAGCCCCCGGCCTGGCTTGCAGGCGGGGGCTTGGGGTGTGGCAAGCTGCAAGGTTGGCCGCGTGCGGCCAACCCTGGCGTGATGGTGCTTACTTGCGCACGATCTCGCCGGCTGGCTCGAAGGCACCGGCCTTGATCACACCGTTGCGTGCGCTGATAAAGGCTTTCAGCACATCGGCGTCGGCATAACCGGTGTTGACGTAGCCCTTGTGGCTGGACAGTTTCGGGTAGCCATCACCACCTGCCGCGCTGAAGTTGTTCATCGCGACGCGGTAGGTTTTGGCCGGGTCGATATCCTTGCCACCGATCTGTGCCTGTTTCAGTTCGCCGCCCTCGATCACCAGCTTCACGCCGGCAAACTGCGGGAAAGCGCCGGAGCCAGGGCTCATTTTGGCGGCGGTGCGCAGCAGCTCCAGCGCTTCCTTGCCGGACAGGTCCACGTAGACCAGTGTGTTGCCGAACGGTTGTACTTTCAGCACGTCCTTGTAGGTGATCTTGCCGGCGGCGATGGAATCACGCACGCCACCCGAGTTCATGATGGCAAAGTCGGCCTGCGCTTTTTCTTTCATGGCGCTGGCAATCAGGATGCCCATGCTGGTGGGCTGGCTGCGTACCTGGTTGCGGTCGCCATTGAGCTTGGCTTCGGTGGCACCGATTTCTACCGACAAGGCTTCCTGGCCCTTGTTCTGGAACGGGCGCAGGAATTCCAGCACTTCGCTGTGCTCGGCAATTTGCTGGGTGTAGTACACCTTCTGTTCTTTACCGGCGCTGTCCTTCACGGTTTTTTTCAGGTTTACCGGAATCAGCTGGTATTTCACCAGTTTGAACTCGCCGTTTTTCAGCTCGAAATCGGCGCGGCCAACGTATTTGCCCCATTCGTGCGCCTGCACGATCCAGGCGCCGTTCTGGCGGTCCGGTGCGCAGTCGGTGCCTGGTACGTAGGCGTTGTCACGCACGTTTTCGGCTTTCATGCACACCGGGTTCTGGCTGTGGCCGCCTACGATCAGGTTCAGGCCTTTTACCTTGCGTGCCATTTCCACGTCGCCTGGCGCGTTTACACCGTGGTCGCCGTCTTCGTAGTGGCCCATATGGGTGGTGGCAATCACCACGTCAGCCTGTTTGCGCAGCTGCGGTACCAGCTTGGCCGCTTCGGTAGCCGGGGTACGGAACTCGATGCCCTTGGTGTTTTCCGGGTTGGTCAGCTTTTTGGTGTCGTCGGTGGTCAGGCCCATCACCGCCACGCGCACGTCGCCCAGCTTGAAGATGCGGTACGGTTCGAACAGGCGCTTGCCGTCTTTGTAGATGTTGGCCGACAGCATGGGGAAGTTGATCCACTGGCGCTGTTTGGCCAGCACGGCCGGCGACTTGTCGAACTCGTGGTTGCCCACGGCCATGGCATCGTAGCCCAGCAGGTTCATGCCCTTGAAGTCCGGCTCGGCATCCTGCATGTCGGATTCCGGTACGCCGGTGTTCACGTCGCCGCCGTCCAGCAGCAGGCTGTAGCCGCCGTTTTTGCGCACATCGGCGCGGATCTGCTCGATCACGTTCTTGCGTGCGGCCATGCCGTATTCGCCGTCACCATTGCGCCAGAAGCGGCCGTGGTGGTCGTTGGTATGCAGGATGGTGATCTTGTAAACCTGGTCTTTGGCCGGCTTGGCCAGTGCAACACCAGAAGTCGCCGACATGGCGGCAAGTACGGACAGGCAGAGTGCCGGATAGCGTAGTTTCATGGATGGGCCCCGTATTTCGTTTTATAGACGCAGAGCCTGCAGTATCGCGCAGGGCAAAAAAAAACGGCAAGCCCCTGCGTGCAGGGCTTGCCGTGATGGCTGGATTTATTTGCTCCAGTTGTCTTTCAGGCCAACGGTGCGGTTGAACACCGGTTTGGCGCCCGCCTGGTGTTCGCGGCGGTCGGTCACGAAATAACCGATACGCTCGAACTGGTAGCGGGTTTCCGGCGCCGCCTGCAACACCACCGGCTCGACATAGCCGGTAATGGTGGTCAGCGAGGCCGGGTTCAGGAAGTTCATGAAGTCCACGTATTCGCCGTCCTCACCACGCACCGCGTCCGGGCGTGCTTCGGTGAACAGGCGGTCGTACAGGCGCACTTCGGCTTCGATGGCGTGATGGGCGGCAATCCAGTGGATCACGCCTTTCACTTTGCGGCCAACCGGGTTCTGGCCCAGCGTGTCGTGGTCGATCGAGCACTTCAGCTCTACCACGTTGCCGCTGTCGTCCTTGACTACTTCATCGCACTTGATCACGTAGCTGTAGCGCAGGCGCACTTCGCCGCCCGGCGTCAGGCGCTGCCACTTCGGCGGTGGTACTTCGGCAAAGTCTTCGCGTTCGATGTAGATCTCGCGTGCCAGCGGGATGTCGCGCTCGCCCATTTCCGGGTGGTGCGGGTGGAACGGCGCGCTGCGGCTGCCGGTGACACCGTCCTGATAGTTGGTGAGGGTCACCTTGATCGGGTCCAGTACCGCAATCACGCGTGGCGATTCGTTTTCCAGCGATTCACGCACCGCGCCTTCCAGCACCGACATGTCGATGATGTTTTCGCTCTTGGATACGCCAATGCGCTGCGTAAACAGGCGCACGCCAGCCGGGCTGTAGCCGCGGCGGCGCATGCCGGCGATGGTAGGCATGCGCGGGTCGTCCCAGCCGGTGACCACGCCCTGGTTCACCAGGTGCTGCAGTTTGCGCTTGGAGGTCAGTGCGTACAGCAGCTCCAGGCGCGAGAATTCGATCTGCTGCGGGTGGTGGCCGATGCTGATGTTGTCCAGCACCCAGTCGTACAGCGGGCGGTGGTCTTCGAACTCCAGCGAGCACAGGCTGTGGGTGATGCCTTCGATGGCGTCGGAAATGCAGTGCGTGTAGTCGTACATCGGGTAGATGCACCACGCGTCGCCGGTACGGTGGTGATGCACACGGCGGATGCGGTAGATGGCCGGGTCGCGCAGGTTGATATTGGGCGAGGCCATATCGATTTTCAGGCGCAGCGTCTTGCTGCCGTCGGCAAACTCGCCGTTCTTCATGCGCGTGAACAGGTCGAGGTTTTCCTCTACGCTGCGCTCACGGTAGGGGCTGTTCTTGCCCGGTGCCGTCAGGCCGCCACGGTATTCGCGCATTTCGTCCGGGGTCAGGTCGCAGACAAAAGCCTTGCCGGCGCGGATCAGCTCTACGGCAAAGTCGTACAGTTGGCCGAAGTAATCGGAAGCAAAACGGATCTCGCCGTTCCACTTGAAGCCCAGCCAGCTGATGTCCTCGCGGAAGGCTTGCACGAACTCGTCGGATTCTTTTTCCGGGTTGGTGTCGTCCATGCGCAGGTTGCACTGGCCGTTGTAGTCTTCGGCCAGGCCAAAGTTGATGCAGATCGCCTTGGCGTGGCCTACGTGGGCGTAGCCGTTCGGCTCTGGCGGAAAGCGGGTCACCACGGCGGCACGTTTGCCTGTGGCCAAGTCTTCATCGATGATCGAGCGGATGAAGTTGCTGATCACCGGGGCATTGTTTTCTGCAGACATCGACTTTTCTTGTAGCAATAGATAATCGCACGATTGTAACCGATAACCCCGGTATCGCGGATAGTGGGTAATTGGGGCAGGTGATTTGCGCCATATCAAGCACATTTATCGAAATCGATAAATGGCGCAGGACATCGGCGTAGCATGAATCGTTTACCCACCCCCCAGGAGCAGCCCATGAATGAGAATGAAAAGGCCATGGCGGCCAACCCTGACACCCCGCAAACCCCTGGCGAAGCGGCGACCCTGCAAGCCGCTGCGCGCCCGGCGGGCCGCCGGCGCAAACCGTCGGCCCAGGCGCAACGCGAGGCGGCGGCCCGCGAGATCGAGGCCGTCAGCCACGCACCGGTGGCCATGCAGGTAGCGCACGCGCCGCATGGCACGGCAGAAGACAGCAACAGCGCGCCGCTGCCAGCCGCTTACCCGTACAAAAACCGCATCAAGCGTGCCGATTACGAGCGCCAGAAAGCCGAGCTGCAAGTAGAGCTGCTGAAGGTGCAGAACTGGGTGAAAGAAACCGGCCAGAAAATTGTGGTGATTTTTGAGGGCCGCGACGCAGCAGGCAAGGGCGGTACCATCAAGCGCTTCATGGAGCACCTGAACCCGCGCGGCGCGCGCGTAGTGGCGCTGGAAAAACCCACCGAGCAAGAGCGTGGCCAGTGGTACTTCCAGCGTTATATCCCGCTGCTGCCTACCGCCGGTGAAATGGTGCTGTTTGACCGTAGCTGGTACAACCGCGCCGGTGTCGAGCGCGTGATGGGCTTTTGTACGCCGCAGGAGTACCTGGAATTCATGCGCCAGACCCCGCAGCTGGAGCGCATGCTGGTGAACAGCGGCATCCGCCTGTTCAAGTTCTGGTTCTCGGTAAGCCGCGAAGAGCAGCTGCGCCGCTTTATCTCGCGCCGCGACGACCCGCTCAAGCACTGGAAGCTGTCGCCTATCGATATCCAGTCGCTGGACAAGTGGGACGACTACACCGAAGCCAAGAAGGCGATGTTCTTCCATACCGATACCGCAGATGCGCCGTGGACGGTGATCAAGTCCGACGACAAAAAGCGCGCGCGGCTGAACTGCCTGCGCCACTTCCTGTGGACGTTGCCGTACCCCAACAAGAACACCGCCATCCTGAAGCCGGACGAGCGCATTGTCGGTGCCGCCGCCGAGGTGTTCGAGCCTTCCGAAAAAGATATCAGCAGCTTCTGATACGCCGCCAGGCAGCAAAAAGGTTGGCCGCAGTGCGATTGCGGCCAACCTTTTTTGTTTGCCGGCTATCGCCGGTGGCGGGCTAGCCCCACACCACGCCGCTGATCAGTACTTCTTCCGCCCGCTGCAGGGCGGTGGTGAGGTCGGGCTGGATATTGCGCGGCCCCATTTCTTCGGCCAGGTGGGCGCTGCGTATCATGGCGGTAACTTCGGTACCCGCGCCGCAGATCACCAGCGTGCGGTTTTGCTGCGCCAGGCGCTGGTTCAGTGCCGACAGCGCCAGCAGGCCGCTGGTGTCCAGCAGCACCAGGCGGTGCAGCTGCAGGATGATCACCCGCGCCTCGGGGGCTTCCTGGGCAATCTGCTCTACCGTATCGGCCGCACCAAAAAACAGTGCTCCTTCTACGCGGTAGGCTACGCAGCCCGCAGGTACGTGTTTGCCGGCAATCGAATGGCGCTCGTACAGCACGGCGTGCTCCGGCTTGAGCTGCTGCACGCTGGTACTGGCGGCCATGCGCTTGATAAAAAACACGGCGGCAATCAGCAGGCCGATTTCTACCGCAATGGTCAGGTCAAAGATCACCGTCAGGGCAAAGGTAATGGCCAGCACCGCCGTGTCCTGGCGCGGGAACTGCGCGGCCTTGCGGATATCCCAGTCGCCCATCTTGATGGCTACCGAGATCAGGATGGCCGCCAGCGCTGCCAGCGGAATGTACGCGGCCAACGGTGCCGCCACCAGAATCACCAGCAGCAGCAAGACCGCGTGCACAATGCCCGATACCGGCGTTTGCCCGCCGTTGCTGATATTGGTGGCCGTGCGCGCTATCGCCCCGGTGGCGGGAATGCCGCCAAAGAACGGCACCACCATATTGGCCACGCCCTGGGCGATCAGCTCCTGGTTGGCGTCGTGCTTGTCGCCGGTGAGGCTGTCGGCCACCACCGCGCACAGCAGCGATTCGATCGCGCCCAGCAGGGCAATGGTAAAGGCCGGCGCCAGCAGGTCGGACAGGTGTTCCGGGTCAAAGCTCAGGCCGTGAAAGCCTGGCAGCCCCTGTGGTATGCCGCCGAATTTGCTGCCTATGGTGGCCAGCGGCAGCTCGAACAGTGCCACGGTCAGCGTGGCCAGGATCAGCGCCACAAACGGCCCCGGCAGGGTTTTGCCCAGCCGCTTGGGCCAGAACAGGATCAGCAGCAGCGACGCCATGGAGATGGCCAGCGTCAGCGGGTCGAACTGCGGCAGGGTGATGCGCAGCAAATCCATTACCGCAAAGAAGCCTGCCGGCATCTTGTCGATGGGCAGACCGAAAAAGTCTTTCAGCTGGGTAAGGAAAATCAGCACGGCAATACCGTTGGTAAAGCCGGTAATCAGCGGCATGGGGAAAAACTTGATGACCTGCCCCAGCCGCAGCAAGCCCATGATCACCAGCATCACCCCGGCCATGAAGGTACAGATAATCAGGTTGGCCACACCGTACTTCAGCACAATGCCGTAGATGATGACGATAAACGCTCCGGTAGGCCCGGTAACGCAAAGCCGCGTGCCGCCCAGCACCGAGGCAATAAAGCCGGCAATCACGGCGGTAAAAATCCCCGCCTGCGGCGGCACACCACTGGCGATGGCAAACGCCATGGCCAGCGGCAGGGCCACAATGCCCACCGTCAGCCCGGCCATCAGGTCCTGGCGGAACAGCTGGCGGTTGTAGTGGCGCAGGGTATCCAGCAGGGTGGGGCGCAGCCCCGGCAAGGCGGTGAGCATGGCAGGCAGTCTTGTTCGAGTTGTATTGCCATCAGACTAAGCAATAAACCCTGCCTGTTTCAAGGGTTAAGCGTGCTACAGCAACATGCTGTGCGCCAGCGCAAGGTTGGCCGCAACAGACGCTAGCCGCGAAACATGAAATACACCGTGCCCGCCAGGCAGGTGCCTGCCTGGACATAGTCCCACTTGAACGGCGGGTGCGCGCAGAGCATGGCAAAGGGGATGAGCACCGACAGGCGGATGACTTTCCGGATGATTTTCAGCTGCGACAAGGTAAACATACCGTAGCCGATGCGGTGGGCAGGCAGCTGTAGCCGTGCAGGCAAGTCATTGCTGAGTGAGTGTGTTTTGCAAGTTTTGTTAAGATGGGCATATTCCTTGAGGGTGTCTGCCATCGACCCTCTTTAAACGGTGCGTCAATGGGGATGCGCCAGCCTGCGAAATCACCATGATCACCACTATTCTCATCGTCTTCCTCGTCGTCTACCTTGGCATGATTCTTGGCGGGCTGCCGTTCCTGCAGCTGGACCGTACCGGCGTGGCTCTGCTCGGTGCCATCGCATTGATCAGCATCAACGCGCTGAGCCCGGAACAAGCGGTAGCGGCCATCCATCTGCCTACCGTCATTCTGCTGTTTTCCTTTATGGTGATTTCGGCGCAAATGCGCCTTGGCGGGTTTTACGACTGGATAACCTACAAGCTTGCCGCACTGTCACTGCGCCCGCCGGTATTGCTGGCGGTACTGATCGCCACGGTTGCCGCGCTGTCTGCCGTATTCAGCAATGACATCGTTTGCCTGGCGATTGCGCCGGTACTGGTCGATGCATGCAAGCAACGCAAGCTGGCTCCCGTACCTTTCTTGCTGGCGCTGGCGTGTGCGGCCAACATTGGTTCGGCTGCCACCTTGATTGGTAACCCGCAAAACATGCTGATAGGGCAAACCTTGCGCTTGCCATTTGCAGGCTATTTTCTGGATGCGGCGTTGCCGGTGGGGCTGGGGCTGCTGGCGACCTGGGGGGTAATCGTTTGGCAGCGTGGCGGGCGCTGGCAGGAACAGGAGGCAGTAGCAAGCCATGCAGCAGTACCGGGTGTGCAGCGAGAGGCTGTGCCATTCAACGCCTGGCAAACGGCCAAGGGGCTGGTGATTGCTGCCGCGCTGCTGATTGCCTTTCTTGTGGCACCGTGGCCTGCCGAGCATATGGCGCTTATCGGGGCCGGTATCTTGCTCATGAGCCGCCAGCTGCATTCCCGGCATATGCTGGGCCTGGTGGACTGGGAGCTGCTGGTCTTGTTCATCAGCCTTTTTGTCGTGAACCATGCCCTGCAGCGCACGGGCGTTACTGCCGATGCCATCCAGTACCTTTCATCGCTGGGGATATATCTGGACCAGCCGGGGCCATTATTTGCAGCTACCTTCCTGCTGTCCAACATCGTGTCAAACGTGCCCGCCGTGATGCTGCTGCTGCCAGTGGCGCAGCATGAGATGAGTGGTTTGTTGCTTGCATTGGTCAGCACACTGGCAGGGAACCTGCTCATTGTCGGCAGTATTGCCAACATCATTGTGGTGGATGCGGCTGCCCGCAGAGGGGTCGTTATTGACTGGAAGTGCCACGCCCGCGTGGGTATCCCCGTGACCGTGCTGACACTGGCGGTATCCGCTGTCTATCTGGCAATGCGTTTCTAGTTTTTTATGTGTGAAGCAGTTTTGCGAGCAAGACCAAAATAGGGGGCTGGCTGAGCTGCTGGAATGGCTCGGCCATTACATGCCTGCTCGTGTATTTTAGTGAAAAAGCGCACTGTTTGAATACAGTGCGCTTTTTTTGATGCAAGGAAAATCAGTTTTCGATATTGGTTTTTGCCGGAGCGCCGCTCACTGGGTCAAAGTAAATTTCGACTTTTTTTCCGTCCTTGTTTGTGCCGTAAATTTCGTAGCAATTGCCGGATACTTTGAATTTCTTGATCTTGTAACCATCAGCCGTCAGTTTCTTCTGGAAATCTGCTTCTTTTTGCCATTTGTCTTTGGGTTGGGCTTTGCATTCCGCTCCGGCCATGGCGGCACTGGAGGCAAAAGCGGCAATCATGGCGATGGCGATAAATTTTTTCATGGTTTCAACTCCGTGGTTAATCCTGTGTTTAACAGGTATGGGTGTATTTAAGCAGTTATTCCTTAACGAGACCTTACCGGTATCTGTTTTTGCGCCGAGGTGGGTCAACGGCAGTTCACGAAAACTCAGCGGGGAATACGCACACTGTCTTCGTCGAAATCGCCCTGCGCAGCCCCGTGGTGGCATGCCATGCAGTTGGCCGCGCTGCCGACAGATTTTCGCTTCCAGATGGCAGGGGCAATCTCGTCATGCTGGTGCTGGAACCAGCGCGTATCGGTGATGCGTGGTGGCTCACCCGGTTTGCTGGTCGGGACCGGCTGCCGGTTTTCACTGGATGCCAGCTGCAGGAAGTCGCGGATGGCTTTTTCATCGGCGGCATCCAGTGTGGCGTTGCTGCCGTAGTGCTGCCGTAGCGTATCCATGTGTTTTTTCCAGGCGGCCGGGGGAAGCATTCCCGGTGGATAGGCCATATGGCAACTGCCGCATTCTGCCTGCCACGCAGCCGGGGCTTTCACCCTGGTATGGTTCGGCTGGCGATGGTGGTCACCCTCGTGATCATCATCCGCGTAGAGGCTGCCCGATAGCATCAGCGCCGCCATCATCAGGATTTTTTGCCAGTGATGCATGGTTCACTCCTTATTTCACCGAGAGAATCCAGCTGACAAAGTCCCCTTTTTCCTGGGCTGTACAGCTGCGCTGATAAACGTCGTCACAGTTGCGACGAAACCACTTTTCCACTTTTTTCAGGTCCGTAAAGCGGGTAGGTGTCACCGAGGGTGCGAGGGGGGCCAGTTCCCTGAACGCGGGTGTTTTACCGGGCTGTCTGGGGTCGGCAGTATGGCAGCTGGTGCAGCTCATGGTTTTACCGCTGGCACTGGATTGGCGTGAATAGAGCAGTTTGCCGCGTGCTGCCGAAAACCCGCTAAAGCCCGGGTTTTCTTGTAGGGCCTGCTGTTGGTAATGGCTCAGTAAGGCCGGGTTTGCCTCTGCCGGGAGCGATAGCACGCCCAGTAATACTGAAAAGGAAACAAGAGAAATTCGCATGATGGCTCCTGCGTGGTCGGTACTATCAAGGTAGGCGGCCCGGCTTAAGCCCAAATTAATTGGCCATGCCATAAAGATGGTTAATGCCGGTTTAAGTTTGTCGATGCAGTCTTGAGCTCATACATTTGCCGACAAAGGGCTGTGCCATGAATGCTTTCTCACGTTTTCGCCTTTATCACTGGCTGCTGGCTGCGCTGTTCATACTGGCTTATCTGACGGGCGATGATGCCGGCTTGCTGCATCTCTGGCTGGGATATGGCCTGATGGCGGTTTTGGTCTGGCGGGTATTTGCTTTGCTATTCAATTTGCGGGGTTATCCCGGGCTGCTGCCCAACAGGCACGGCTGGCTGAGCGTTTCTGGCCAAAGCTGGGGAAAAATCCTGATGCTTTGCATGATCGCCTTGATCGGTGCGACTTCCTATACCGGCATTACGATGGTGGATAATGCCCAGGCCATCCAGCAGGGGCTGTCCCGCTTGATACCCGCAGCACAGGCGGATGCGCTGGGCGAGGAGGGCGACAGCACAGGGGGCTTGTCGGGGCATGACAGCGAGGATGTCCATGAATTCTTCGCCAATGCCACGCTTGCCGTCATTGCATTGCATGTGGCGTGGTTGCTGGCCTTTCGTCGCCGCCAGGTCGCCGGCATGCTGGGGATGCGTGACGGAATGTCGGGGGGTGCCAATGGTGCAAGTGATGTATCGCCGAACGGTGATGAAGGCGCGGGCGCACTGGCCGTGGTGTCCATCGAGCCTGTCACTGCCGATGCGATCCGTATCGGCTTGCAGGTGCCTGCGCGCTGGCGCGAGCGGTTTGCCTTCAGGCCAGGCCAGTACCTGACATTACGCCTCCCCCTGCCTGGCGGGCCGGTCTGGCGTTGTTATTCACTATGCGGCCAACCTGGCAGTGGTGTGCTCTCCATCGTGGTCAAACGCACCCGGGCGGGGGGTGGGTCGGCATGGTTGCATGAGCATTTGCGCCTTGGTGACGGTCTTGCCGCATTGCCACCGGCTGGTTGTTTTTATCAGGGTAGCGGTTCCGGCGATATGCTCATGCTGGCTGCCGGTAGTGGCATTACGCCGCTGTACGGCATACTTATCGATGCCTTGCAGCATGGCACCGGGCAGGTAGCGCTGGTGTATGCCAACAAAGACCAGGCGCGTGCCATCTTTCATGATGACCTGCTGCGCTTGCAACAACAGTATCCCCATCGCTTTGCGCTCCGGCTTTATTACTCTGCCGAATCCGGCCGCCTGACCCCGTCACAGCTGGCAGGCCTGTGCCGTCCGGCAGTAGGGCGTCAGGTCTATATCTGCGGCCCGGCCGCGTTCATGCAGCTGGCCAGGCAGTGTGTGCTGGATCTGGGCGCGAACCCGGGCCATGTGCAGGTCGAAAGCTTTACCCTGGCTAGTGATGTGACCGGTTCGGGTTATGCAAGCCAGTTGACCGTTGATCTGGGCGGCCAGTCGCACCAGCTGGAAGTAGCGGCTGGTGAAGTCTTGCTGGACGCCATGCAGCGTCATGGCCTGGCTGCACCCGCCCAGTGCCGGATGGGGGTGTGCGGCACCTGCCGCTGCCGGCTTGAAGCGGGCAAGGTGGGGATGCCTCACCATCCCGCCCTGAGTGACGATGAGGTGGCGACGGGCTGGGTATTGGCATGCCAGGCCTGTGCACAAAGCCAGGCGCTGACAATTCGCTACGGCGGATAGCAGGGTGGCCGGATCAGGCACGCCCCGCTGTCTAGGGGCGGCTTTTTATGGTTCTATATGCAATAACTATAAAATATACCGATTCAGGTTCAATTCATGGCTTATTTTGAACGACGGGCTGCGCGGCGCATCAGCCTGGTCAGCGTGGTGCTGGCGCTGATTTCCGCCCCGATGGCATGGCTGGTGGCTGCCGAGAGTGCAGAGCGCGACATCGTCTTGCTGGCAATGGAGGAGTCCAAGCGCTTTTTGCCGGCTACCGACCATAACGCGCTGATGGGGGAGGCGGCCGCCAGCAGGGCGCGGGTAGCGGCGGAGGGCTTGTCCGGCGGGCTGTTTGACATCGCCGAGATTTATGACGCGCAGGGCCGCAAACTTGCAGAGTCGATGACGGCTACCGGCACGCATATCGAAGATCAGCTGCCCGGCCATGGCAAGCCCGGCTATACGGAGGCTTCTTACGAAAGCGTCAAGCTGAACAACGGTTTGTGGGCGCTGAGGGTTTTTGTACCGATGAAAGAAGCGGGCAGGCAACGCATTGCCGGCTATTTCGAAGGCGTACGGGTTGTCCCTGCCTGGCAGCGGGACAACATCGAATCCGCTGCGATCCGTGTCGCCGGCATGGCGGCGCTGGCAGCGCTGCTGTGTGGCCTGGCCATTTTTCCCATTGTGCTGAAACTCTCCAGGGAAAATGCCAAGAAAGCTTACGAGATTCTCGATTCTCATATTGCGATGATGGAGGCGTTGGGGAGAGCCATTGCAAAACGGGATTCCGATACGGGGGCGCACAATTACCGTGTGGCATGGATTGCAGCAAGAATCGGCGAGGAGTCGGGTTTGTCCGGCGCGGCCATGCAGGCGTTGATTGCCGGCAGCTTTCTGCACGATGTCGGGAAAATCGGTATTCCGGATGCCATACTATTGAAACAGGGCAAGCTGGATGAGGACGAGATGAGCATCATGCGCACGCATGTCGCCCTGGGTGAAGAAATCGTGCATGGCATGGGGTGGCTGGATGGCGCGCATGAGGTGGTGGCGGGCCATCATGAAAAGTGGAATGGCGGCGGGTATCCCCGAGGTCTGGTTGGCGAGGCTATTCCCTTGTCGGCACGCATTTTTGCTGTGGCAGACGTGTTTGACGCGTTGTCGTCAAAACGGCCGTACAAGTCACCTTTCCCGTTCGAGAAAGTGATGGAAATCCTGCAGCAGGAAACGGGGTCGCATTTCGACCCTGTGGTGATGCAGGTTTTTCTCCGTATCGCACAGGAGGTTAATGCCACTTTGAAGGATATCAGCGAGGCTGAAGCGCGGGCATTGCTGACAGACAAGATCAAGCGGCATTTTCTGGGCTAGCCTTCTGTTGCCGGTCCGTCATGGTGCGGTAAGGCCACAGCTGCGCATTGCCGTGCTGCACGGTTCTGCCCGCTAGGTTGTGACATGTAGCCATGCTTGGGAAATGGCATCGTGGTGTCAGTATAGAGCGCATGAAATCCATATCGGTCGTGACCTATAACCTGCACAAGGGTATGTCGCCCTTGGGTGGGCGGGTGCGCCTGCCGCAGATGGCGGCCGCGCTGCAGCAGCAGGGCGCCGACGTGCTGTTTTTGCAGGAAGTGCAGGGCCGTCACGACAGGCGGGCGGCGCGGCATGAAGGTTGGCCGCAGCACAGCTATCTGGCGCAAGCGCTGGCGCACGAGGCCTGCTATGGCATGAATGCGCGCTATGACCACGGCCATCATGGCAATGCCGTGTTGTCGCGCTTTCCGCAGCAGCTGGCGGCCAACCATGACCTGACGGTGAGCCGGCTGGAGCAGCGCGGCTTGCTGCACACTATCATCCAGCCTGCCGGCTGGCCGGTGCCGGTGGCCTGCCTGTGTGGCCACTTCAACCTGCTGGCACACGACCGGCGGCGGCAGTACCGCGTATTGCTGGACTACCTGGCCCGGCACGTGCCGCCGGCCATGCCGCTGATCCTGGCTGGCGATTTCAACGACTGGCGCCGCGAAGCCGACCGCCACCTTTTACAAGAAGCCGGCCTGTACGAGGCGCACGCCAGCGTGCATGGCCACCATGGCCGCAGCTTTCCGGCCCGCTGGCCGCTGCTGGCGCTGGACCGCATCTATGTGCGCGGCCTGGCGGTAGAGCAAGTGGCCGTGTGCCATGGCCAACCCTGGTCCGCACTGTCAGACCACCTGCCTGTGCGCGCCAGCTTGCGTTTGCCCGCCTGCTGATGCCGCTGCCCGGCCTAAGCGTTGCCGGTGTGTAAACGTTTTGCGGCTTTTCATTAAGGATTATGAAGGCGGGCGCAAAAAGCGCCATTTGTTATTGCAAATCATTCCTGTTGTCTCTAACATCGCCGCTCGCTGTACAAGCCAGCCGCGAGCAGCGGCAAGCCAGTCAGTTCCCTTTGTCACCACAAACCGAACCCGTCCATGGCTTTCCGACTCTTTTCGCGCCGCAGCCCCGCTGCGGCCAACCCCGCTGCGGCCAACCCTGCTGGCGGCATTGCGCTGCGTACCCTGTTGCAATGGCACTGGATCAGCTCCGCCATTTGCCTGGGCGGCATGCTGCTGTTTGCCATTACCGGCTTCACGCTGAACCACGCCAGCCAGATCGAAGCCAAACCCGTCATCCACAACCAGCAGTTCCCGCTGCCCAAGGCCCAGGCCGACCGCCTGCAGCTGCTGGCCGAAAGCGAAGCCCCACCGCCCAAGTTGCCGCAAGCAACACAAACCTGGCTCGCCGGGCTGTGCCGCTGCCAGGTAGCCGACGCGGTGCCGGAGTGGTCGGCTGAGGAAGTCTACCTGCCCATGCCGCGCCCCGGTGGCGACGCCTGGCTACGCGTCAGCCTGGCCGAGCAGCTGGTGGAGTACGAAGTCACCGACCGCGGCTGGCTGGCCTATTTCAACGACCTGCACAAGGGCCGCCACACTGGCGATGCCTGGCGCTGGTTCATCGACGCCATCGCCATCGGCAGCGTGCTGTTCTGCGTCACCGGCCTGCTGATTCTGCAAAAACACGCCGGCAACCGCCCGTCTACCTGGCCGCTGTTCGGCCTGGGCCTGTTGCTGCCTGCCCTGATTGCCCTATTCACCATTCATTGAGCCGACATGAACCCGACTCCCTCCACCCCTCGTCGCCGTAGCGGCAAGCGCATGGCGCTGGCCGGCGGTATTGTTGCCGCGCTGGCGGCCGCCGGCTGGTACGGCTGGCAGCACTATCACGCGCAGGAAGACGCGCTGTCGCGTTACCTGATTGCCAGCGTGCAGCAGGGCGATATCGAAGACCTGGTTACCGCCACCGGCAGCCTGCAGCCTAGCGACTACGTAGACGTGGGGGCGCAGGTGTCCGGGCAGCTGGAAAAAATCTACGCCGAAGTCGGCTCGGTGGTGAAAAAGGGTGACCTGCTGGCCGAGATCGACTCCACCGTTTACCGTGCCACTGTCGACGCCCGCCGCGCCGCGCTGAAAAACCTGCAGGCCACCTTGCTGGCGCGCCAGTCCGACCTGCAGCTGGCCGAGCAGCAGCTGCAGCGCCAGCAAAACCTGGCGCGCGACAGCGCCACCAGCGACGACAGCCTGCAACAGGCGCAAGCCAGCCTGCGCAGTGCCCGCGCCCAGGTGGCGTCGGTACAGGCGCAGATCGAGCAGGCCGAGTCCACGCTGCGCGTGGATGAAACCAGCCTCAAGTATTCGCAAATCCTGGCACCGATGGACGGCGTGGTGGTGTCGATCTCGCTGAAGCAGGGCCAGACCATCAACGCCAGCCAGTCGTCGCCCACGCTGCTGCGCATTGCTGACCTGTCCACCATGACCGTACAGACCCAGGTGTCCGAGGCCGACGTTACCCGCCTGCGCCCCGGCATGCCGGTTTACTTCACCACGCTGGGCAGCCGCAACCGCCGTTACCAGGGCGAGCTGCGCAAGGTAGAACCCACCCCCACGGTGAACAACAATGTGGTGCTGTACAACGCACTGTTCGACGTGAAGAACCAGCAGCGTAACCTGCTGCCGCAGATGACGGCGCAGGTGTTCTTCGTGGCTGCCGAAGCGCACGACACGCTGGTGGTGCCGGCCGGTGCGGTGAAGCTGGCGCGCATGGCGCCGGGTAGCCGCCGCGGCCAGCCAGAAGCCTCAGGTGCGGCTGGCGAGGCGCCACGCGGCGAGGCCAGCGCGGGCAAAGGCCAGCTGCCGCAGGCGGGCGCCGCTGTGCCAGGCAAAGAAGGCAAGGCTGCGGCCAACCATCAAGCAGCCAAGCGTCAGGTGCTGCCTGCCAACGCCGCGATGGACGCAGCCGGCATGCTGCCGCCCGCAGGCGAGCGCCCGGCCGGCTTTGGCGGTGCGCCGCTGTCCGACGCCGAGCGCGAAGCGCGGCGCAAACAGTTTGAAAGCATGACGCCGGCGCAGCGCGAAGCCTGGCGTGCGCGCCGCGCCGAGCAGCGCCAGGCGCAGGGCGAGGGCGGCATGCCGCCGGCCGGGGCGCGTGGTGGCGCCGCGCTGCAGGCCGCTGCGGCCAACCCGGGCAAAACGGACAAAGCCGGCAAGGCGGCCAACCCTGCTGCCGACGCGGCCCGCGTCAAGCCGCGCGCGTTGCCGGTGTGGAGCGGCGTCGGCAGCGGCGGCCGACAGCAGCGCGTGCGCGAAGGCACGGTGCGCGTGGTGCTGCCGGATAACAGCATCGTGGAACGCAAGGTAACGGTGGGCATTACCGACCGTGTCAGCTACCAGGTGCTGGGCGGGCTGAAACCGGGCGAGCGCGTGATCGTGGGCGAGAAGGCGCAAGACAAGGAAGCGGCGCGCAAGAACAGCAACCGTAATGCCGACATGGGCCCGCCGGCAGGCATGGGCGCACCGGGCATGGGGGCCGGCCGATGAGCCAGCAGCCAGCCGTACCGCTGATCCAGCTGTCGGCGGTGACCAAATCCTACCGCCAGGGCGAGCTGGAAAGCACCGTGCTGCACGGCATCGACCTGGCCATCCACGAAGGCGAATTCCTTGCCATCGTCGGCGCGTCGGGGTCGGGCAAGTCCACGCTGATGAACATCCTGGGCTGCCTGGACCGCCCCGGTAGCGGCCGCTACCTGTTCCGCGGCCAGGACGTTAGCGGCCTGAACCGTGACGAACTGGCGCGCTTGCGGCGCGAAGAGTTCGGCTTTGTGTTCCAGAGCTACCACCTGATCGCCGCCGGCACGGCGGTGGAAAACGTGGAGATGCCGGCCATGTACGCCGGCGTGCCGCACGCCGAGCGCCGTGCCCGCGCCGTGCAGCTGCTGCGCGAGCTGGGGCTGGAAGAGCGCCTGTACCACCGCCCCAGCCAGCTGTCCGGCGGCCAGCAGCAGCGGGTGTCGATTGCCCGCGCGCTGATGAACGGCGGCCGCATCATCCTGGCCGACGAACCCACCGGTGCGCTGGACAGCAAGAGCGGCGCCGACGTGATGCGGCTGCTGAAAGACCTGTCGCAGCGCGGCCATACCGTGATCCTGATCACCCACGCGGCAGAAGTGGCGGCCCACGCCAGCCGCGTTATCGAAATCCGCGACGGCCATATCCTCAGTGATAGCGGCCGCCACGGCGAGGCTGCGGCCAACTACCAGCCGCCGCTGGTGCACCGCGCCTTCAGCACGCTGGCCGATCTGGCCGAAACCGTGCGCCTGGCGCTGCGCTCGCTGCGCGGCAACCTGTTCCGCGCCGTGCTCACTTTGCTGGGCATCGTCATCGGCGTGGGCTCGGTGATTGCCATGATGGCCATCGGCGACGGCGCCAAGCAGCGCGTGGTGGACAACATCAGCGCCATGGGCAGCAACTTGCTGCTGGTGCGCCCCGGCGGCAGCAACCAGCGCGGTTTCAGCCCGTCCACGCTGGTGCTGGAAGACGTGGCCGCCATCAACAAGCAGGTAGACAACGTGCTGGCAGCGGTGCCGGAACAGCAAAACAGCGTGACGCTGCGTGCCGGCGAAAACGACGTCAGCACCACGCTGATCGCCACCTCGGCCAGCTACCCGCTAGCGCGCAACTGGGCGCTGTCCAGCGGTACCTTCTTTACCGAAGAAGACGACGACAGCTACGCCGGCGTGGCGGTGCTGGGCAAGACCGCGGCGGAAAACCTGTTCCCCGGCAACCCCAGCCCGCTGGGCGAGTTCGTGATGGCCAATAACGTGATGCTGCAGGTGGTGGGCGTGATGAGCCGCAAGGGTGCCTCGCCCAGCGGCATGGACCAGGACGACGTGATCATCGTGCCGTACGCCACCAACAACCTGCGCATCTCGGGCGCGCGCAGCCTGCGCAACGTCAACGTGGCGGTGAAGGATGTGGCGCGTATCGATGAAACCCAGGCCGCCGTGGAGCAGCTGTTGGCCGAGCGCCACGGCAAGGTGGATTTCCAGATCCGCAATATGGCGTCCATCATCGCCACCACCGAAGAAACACAGAACACCATGACGCTGCTGCTGGGCGCCATTGCGGCCATCTCCTTGCTGGTGGGCGGCATCGGGGTGATGAACATCATGCTGGTGTCGGTAACCGAGCGTACCCGCGAAATCGGCATCCGCATGGCTACCGGCGCGCGCGAGCGCAACATCCTGCAGCAGTTTTTGATCGAGGCGCTGGTGGTGTCGGCCATTGGCGGCGCCATCGGCGTGGTGGCCGGCCTGGGCACCGCCTGGCTGATCGCTGCGTTCGATACCCCGGTCAAGATCACCGCCATGCCCATCGTGCTGGCCTTTGGCTGCGCGTTTTCCACCGGCCTGCTGTTCGGTTACCTGCCGGCACGCAAGGCCGCCCAGATGGACCCGGTGGCGGCACTGGCGTCGGATTAGGAGTCAAGCATCATGCGTTATCAAGCTTTTACCCTGTCGCTGCTGGCGGCCACGCTGGCCGGCTGCGCACAGACCACGCCGCCGCAGGACACTGCGCTGGCACTGCCCGACGCCTGGCAGGCGCAGGCCAGCGCCCGCAGCAACGCCAGCGTGCTGGACGACCGCTGGTGGCAGCTGTTCGGCTCGGCCGAGCTGAACCGGCTGGTAGCGCAGGCGCTGCAAGGCAGCCCGGACCTGGCGCAGGCGGTGGCCCGCGTGCAGCAGGCGCAAGCCAGCGCCGACAGCGTGGCGGGCAGCCTGTTTCCGTCGGTCAGCCTTAGCGGCAGCAGCAGCCAGCGTGAAACCGACACAGCGGCTGGCGCCAGCACTACCAGCAAGAGCAGCAGCCTGTCGGCTGGCCTTAGCTACGAGGTGGACCTGTGGGGCAAGGTGGCCGCCAGCCAGCGCGCGGTGGCGGCCAACCTGCAGGGCAGCCGCTACGAGCTGGCCACCGCACGCCAGACGCTGGTGGTGGCGGTGGTCAACGCCTACTGCCAGCTGCAGGCGGTGCGCGAGCGGCTGGCGCTGGCGCAGGCCAATCTGCGCGACAGCCGCCAGCTACTGGATATCAGCGAGGCCAAGCTACGCCACGGCGCGGCCACCGAGCTGGACGTGAGCCAGGTGCGCAGCAGCTGGCTGGTGCAGCAGGCCACGGTGCTGAGCCTGCAAAACCAGCAGCCACCGCTGCTGAACACGCTGGCCATTCTGGCTGGCCAGCTGCCGCAGGGCTTCAGCGTGGCCAGCGAGCCGCTGCTGGAGCTGCGGGTGCCGGACGTGCCGGCCGGCTTGCCGTCCGAGGTGCTGCGCCGCCGCCCCGATATCGCAAACGCAGAAAGCGAGCTGGCAGCGGCTGCGGCCAACCTGGACGCCGCCCGTGCCGCGCTGTACCCCAGCCTGCAGCTTTCCGGCAGCGCCGGGCTGGCTTCTACCGCCTTGCTGTCGCTGTCCGGCGCGACGCAAACCCTGAGCCTGGGCGCCAGCCTGGCGCAAACGCTGTTTGACGGCGGCAAGCTGCGCGCCCAGGTGGCCAGCAGCCAGGCTGCCCGCCTGCAGCTGTTGCACGGCTACCGCAAGAGCACGCTGACCGCGCTGGGCGAGGTGGAAGACGCGCTGAACGCGGTGGCGCTGGCGCGACAGCAGGAGCGCCTGCAGCAGCAAAGCAGCCGCGAGGCCGAGCGCACGCTGCAGCTGACGCGTATCCGCCAGCAGCAGGGCCTGGTGGACATGGCCACGCTGTTGGCCGCACAAAAAAGCCACGCCAGCAGCCGCGACAGCCTGCTGCAGCAGCGATTGGTACGGCAGCAAGCCACCGTCACGCTGATCAAGGCGCTGGGCGGCGGCTGGCAGCCTGAAGCCATAGTTTGACCAGCGCGGCCATGCCGTGTCGGTGTGGCCGCAGCAATGGGTAGTGTCTGTATGTGTTTTGCATGTATGGTGTCGTGTTTTTTATGTATGATAATGGTTCTCAAATAGATTATTATTACGAAAATGAATGCACCGTATCTGTTCCCGCTGGCCTTGTTGCTCAGCCTGCCGGCCATGGCCGAAGTCAACCTGGTGTACCACGTTGATCTGCAGCTGCAGGCCGGCCGCAGCACGCAAGAAATGACGCGCGACATCCTGCTGGAAGACGACAGCGACGTGGCACGCAACCGCGTACGCCAGCTGGAGTACCGACCCGAAACGCAAACTGTCACCTTGCTGGAGGCCTACACCGTGCTGCCCGACGGCCGCCGCGTGCCGGTACCGGCCAGCGCGGTGACCGACCAGCCGTACAGCAAGGCGCAAGCCAACCCTTACACGCAAAGCATGCGCAGCCTGGACATTGCCTTTCCGCAGGCGGCCAAAGGGGCGCGTGTGGTGTACCGCTTCCGTACCGACAGCCAGCTGTTGCCGCTACAGGCAAGGCAGGGCGACTTCTACCCGGCCAGCGTCAAGAACCTGCGTTCGGTGCACTTCAGCCTCGGCGCGCCGGCCAGCTCGGGCCTGAAGGTGGCCGCCAATGCCGACATCCGCGAGCAGGCGCCGGCCGATGGCCGCGTGCAATGGCAGGCGCAGTGGCAGGCGCAGTGGCAGTTAAACGGCGACGGTGCGCAGCCGGTGCCGCACTTTGCCTACTCGGCCTACCGCGACTGGTCGGCCTTGGGGCAGGCCTATGCACACCTGTGGCCGCTGCCGCAGCCGTCCGCTGCCATCCAGGACAAAGCCGCGCAGCTGGTCGCCACCAGCGATGGTGAGCGCTTGAAAGAGATGCAGGCGCTGTACCGCTGGGTGGCCGAGCTGCCGGCCCCGTATCTGGCCTACAGCAGCCATGCGCTGCAGCCGCGTGCTGCCGAGCAGGTGCTGGTGCAGGGCTACGGCAATAGCCGCGACAAGGTCGCGCTGTTGCAGGCGCTGTTGGCCGCACGCGGTCTCGACAGCTACCCGCAGCTGGCCCGGCGCCATCGCAGCGCGCTGCCACTGTTGCCCACCAGCCTGGCGTTTGATGACGTGCTGTTGCACGTGCCGGCGCAGGGCAGCATGCGTGCGCAGTGGCTGGACCCGGCAGGGCGTGCCAGCGCAGGGGCGGGATCCATGCTGCCTGTTGTGCCAGACGTCACGCCGCTGCCGTTTGGCGCCGGTTTCAGCCCGGCGCTGTTGGGCAGCCCGCAGTTGCCGTTGCGGGCACCGTATGACCCGCGGCCGTTTTAAACCGATTTTGCATTGCAGCCCGGCTGCACTTTACCCACCCCCACCTAGCGAGTTTGAGCATGAAATACCGTTACCCCGTGGCGCTGGCGCTGGCGTCTGCCGCCGCACCAGGCATGGCGGCCAACCTGGCCGTGAAAGTAGAGCTGCCGCAGCTGAACGTGGCCGAGTACCACCGCCCCTACCTGGCCATGTGGCTGGAAACCGCCGACCAGCAGTTCGCCGGCAACCTGTCGGTATGGTACGACCTGAAAAAGAAAGACAACGCCGGTACCAAGTGGGTAAACGATATGCGCCAGTGGTGGCGCAAGAGCGGCCGCGAGCTGACCCTGCCGGTAGATGGCGTATCCAGCGCTACCCGCGCGCCGGGCGAGCACACCCTGGTGTTTGCCGACAACAAATCGGCGCTGGGCAAGCTGGCGCCGGGCGCCTACCAGGTGGTGGTAGAGGTGGCGCGTGAAGCCGGTGGCCGCGAGCTGGTACGCGTGCCGCTGCAATGGCCGCCCAAAGGCGAGCAGCAGACCAGCGCCCAGGGTAAGGGCGAGCTGGGCAAGATCACCGTTACCGCCAAATAAGCAGGAGCGCACACCATGAACAAGAAACTGCTCGCCCTGGCCGCCATGGCTCTGGTCTCGCTGTCTGCCCAGGCCCACCGTGGCTGGCTGCTGCCGTCTGCCGGCGCCATCGAAGGCGACAAGCCGTGGGTGACCGTGGACGCCGCCGTGTCCGAAGCACTGTTTGACTTTGAGCACCAGCCGCTGAAGCTGGACGGCCTCAGCATCACCGGCCCGGATGGCGCTGCTGTCAACCCGCAGAACATCACCAGCAGCCGCTTCCGTAACAGCTTCGACATCGAGCTGAAGCAGCCGGGCAGCTACCGTATTTCGCTGGTGGGCGAGGGCGCCATGGCCAGCTACAAGCTGGGTAACGAAGTGAAGCGCGTGCGCGGTACGCCGGCCAACATCTACCAGCAGATTCCGGCCGGGGCCACCGAGGTGAGCAAGTCGCTCAGCGTCAGCCGTATCGAAACCTTCGTTACCGCCGGCAAACCCACTGCCGGCGTGCAACAAGCGGTTGGCAAGGGCCTGGAGCTGCAGGCCGTCAGCCACCCCAATGAACTGTTCGCCGGTGATAACAGCAGTTTCCGTCTGCTGATGGATGGCAAGCCGGTAGCCGGCATGCCGGTAAGCGTGGTGCGTGGCGGCGTGCGCCACACTGGCCTGCTGGACGAACAGGTATACACCACCGACGCCAAGGGCGAGATCAAGGTGAGCTGGAAGCAGGGTGGCATGTACTGGGTAAACGCCAGCTGGCCCAAGCGCGATGCGATGCCGACGCCGCCGCAAGGTGGCCCGGGTGCCGGCAGCCCGCCGCCCGAAGGTGGCAAGCCTGGCATGGGCGGCCCTGGCATGATGCCGATGGCGCCGTTCCGCGCCAGCTACACCGCCACGCTGGAAGTGTTGCCTTAACAGCACCGGTCGGGCCCTATGGCCCGCCCATCCGCGACACGGCAGGCCGTTGGCCTGCCGCTTGGTTTTTGATGGCGCGTGCGCCATTGCAAGGTAGAGAGTACGTATGACCGCCATCCTCATTCCCCGCCACATCGACCCGGCTTGCCCGCCTGCCCGCGCCCGCGTGGTGCGCTTTGCAGGCCACAGCATGGGTACCAGCTGGCAGGTGCTGCTGGCGATCGATGGCGAGATCCCCGATTTTCTGGCCGCTGGCCTACAGCAGCAGCTGGACGGCGTGGTGGCCGAGATGAGCCACTGGGAAGCCGGCTCCGACCTGGGCCGCTTCAACCGCGCCCCGGCGGGCAGCTGGCACCCGCTGCCGGGCGGCTTTTTCACCGTGCTGCAGTACGCGCTGCAGGTGGCAGCAGCCAGCGACGGCGCCTACAACCCGGCTGCCGGTGCGCTGGTGAACCGCTGGGGCTTTGGCCCGGCACCGCGCTACGACGCTGCCGGTTTTGTGCCGCCGTCGGCGGACGAGGCCCGCGCCTTGCTGGCGCAGTGCCGCTGGCAAGCGCTGCAGCTGGATGCGGCCAACCGTAGCGTGCTGCAGCCGGGTGGCGTGCAGCTGGACCTGTCGTCGGTGGCCAAGGGCTTTAGCGTGGACCTGCTGGCGCGCTATCTGCGCCTGTACGGTTACCGCCACTTTCTGGTGGAAGTGGGCGGCGAGCTGCGCGGCGAGGGCATGAAGCCGGACGGCCAGCCATGGTGGGTGGCGCTGGCGCTGCCGGACGATAGCCAAAGCGCAGGGTTGGCCGCGCCGCGGTTGGCGCTGCATGGCTTGTCGGTGGCCACCTCCGGTGATTACCTGAAGGTGTTCTGGCACCACGGTGAACGCTGCGCACACACGCTGGACCCGCGTAGCGGCCAGCCGGTGCGCGGCGTGGCCTCGGTGACGGTGATCCACCCCGAGTGCATGGCCGCCGACGCCTGGTCTACCGCGCTGACGGTGCTGGGCCCGCACGCCGGCATGGCGCTGGCCGAGCAGCAAGGGTTGGCCGCGGCCTTCCTGCTGCGCGACGGCGAGCAGCTACAGGTGCGCTACAGCCGCGCCTTTCTGGACATGATGGAAGAGCAATGATGGAACAAGAACGCCTGATCTGGGCGGCCGGTCTGGGGCTGGCCTATGCCGGTGTGTGTGTGGCCGCGTGGCGGCAGTGGCGTCGCAGCCGGCGCGCCGCCAGCGTGGCCGCGCCGTGGCTGGTGGCTTACGCCAGTCAGAGCGGCCAGGCCGAGGCCGTGGCGCAGCAAAGCGCCGCTACGCTGCAGGCGGCAGGGCTGGCGGTGCAATGCCTGCCGCTGGCGCAGCTGGATGTGGCCACGCTGCAGCAGGCCAGCCGCCTGCTGCTGGTAGCCAGTACCGCGGGTGAGGGCGAGCCGCCGGACATGGCGCGCCGTTTTGCGGCCAACCTTGCCACCCCGGCTGCGCTGGGTGAGCTGCAGTACGCCGTGCTGGCGCTGGGTGATCGCCGCTATGCGCAGTTTTGCGCCTTTGGCCGGGCGCTGGATGGCTGGCTGGCCGATAGCGGCGCAGAACCGCTGTACCCGCGCATTGATGTAGACGCGCTGGACGAGGTGGCACTGGCGACGTGGCGGCGGCAGCTGGCCGCGCTGGCTGGCGTGCAGGATGGTGACATGGCGATCAACGCGGCGCCCGCGGCGCAGCCGTTCGCGCGCTGGCAGCTGCAAGAGCGGCGCTGCCTCAACGAGGGCAGCTGTGGCGCCGCCACCTACCACCTGGCGCTGCGCCCGGCCGACGGCAGCCCGCTGCCGCCGTGGCAGTCTGGTGACCTGGTAGAAGTGCAGGTGCCGGCCGAGCCGGGTAGGCCGCGCGAGTACTCGATTGCGTCGATCCCGGCTGACGGCAGCCTGCAGCTGCTGGTACGGGTGCGTGCCGACGAGCAGGGGCGGGTTGGCCTCGCCTCGCAGCACCTCACGCAAACCCTGGGGCTAGGTGAGCCGCTGAGTCTGCGCATCCGCCCGCACCGCCGCTTCCGCCTGGCCGGCAACGCCACAAGGCCTTTGATCCTGATCGGCAATGGCACTGGCCTGGCCGGCCTGCGCAGCCACCTGCGCGCGCGCCAGCAGTTGGCCGCAGCACAGCCGGGCTGGCTGCTGTTTGGCGAGCGCCAGGTGGCGCACGACTTTTACTACCGCGACGAGTTGCAGGCTTTGCAGCAACAGGGCGTGTTGCAGCATGTGGATACGGCTTTTTCTCGCGATCAGCCGCAGCGCCGTTACGTGCAGCATGTATTGGCCGAGCAGGCCGAGCGTCTGCAGCAGTGGGTGGCCGACGGTGCAGCCATCTACGTGTGCGGCAGCCTGGCCGGTATGGCCAGCGGGGTGGATGCGGTGCTGCGCCAGGTGCTGGGCGAGGCGGTGCTGGACGAGCTGGCGGCCGAAGGGCGCTACTGCCGCGACGTGTACTAAGCGCTTGTGTTGCCCAGGCTAATGTAGCCGGATGGTGATGCAGATGTTGCGGAAGTGTGAACAGGTGTTGCGAAAAGTTAATGATAGTTGTTATCATTAGCGAATCAACTATACCAGTAGCCAGCCAGCTGTGAGCCCTCGCCTGGGGTATTTCAAGCAGTAAGCCAGCCAAAAATCACTCACGAACTACCACTGGAGAACCTCTTGGCTCACTCTGCATACATCAAAAGCGGCAAGACCCTGGGTCGTCAAGCTGCTGCCATCGCCCTGCTGACCATGCCTGCCCTGGTGCTGGCACAAACCGAAGCCACGCTGCCTGCCACCAAGGTGACCGCCCCGGAACAAACTACCCCGGCGATCAAGAAAACCAAGTCGGCGTCGGCAAAGCTGACCCAGCCGCTGGTAGATACCCCGCAAACCGTGACCGTGATCAGCAAGGAAGTGCTGCAGCAGCAAGGTGCCGTATCGCTGATGCAGGCGCTGCAGAACACCCCGGGCATTACCATGCAGCTGGGTGAGGGTGGCAATACCAGCGCTGGCGATACCTTCAGCATGCGCGGTTTCTCCACGCAGGCCAGTACCTTTGTGGATGGCGTGCGCGACCTGGGCGCGGTATCGCGCGACACCTTCAATCTGGAGCAGGTGGAAATCGTCAAGGGCCCGTCCGGCGCCGACATCGGCCGCGGCGCGACCAGCGGCTACGTGAACCTGATCAGCAAGAGCGCCAATCTGGAAGACCGGGTCTCCGGTAGCGTGGGTGCCAGCACCGCCGATAACCAGCGCTTCACCCTGGATGCCAACAAAGTCATCGACGACACCACTGCGGTACGCGTGAACCTGCTGCGCCAGCAAGGTGGCGTGGCAGGCCGCGACGTTGTGGAAAAAAACACCGACGGTGTAGCCGTTTCGCTGGCTACCGGCCTGGATACCAATACCGTATTCACGCTGAACGCACAGCACATCAAACAAGATAACGTGCCGGATGGCGGCGTGGCGACCATCGGCCTGGACGGCTACTACAACAGTGGCACGCCGGCCGGTGTTGCCGTCTTGCCGGTGAACAGCAGCAACTACTACGGACTGAATAGCGATTACGAAGATGTAACCGCCGACATGATCACCGCCAAGCTGGAGCACACTTTTGCCAATGGCAACAAGCTGGCCAACATTACCCGCTTCGGCAAATCGGAGACTGACCGCATCCTGACTGCTGTCGGCTCCAGCACGACCACCAGCAGCAATCCGGCTGCGTGGACCAGTTCGCGCAGCCGCCAGAGTACGCTGCAGGACAACACCATTCTGGCCAACCAGACCAATCTGCAAAGCCAGTTCAAGACCGGCAGCATCGAGCATGAACTGCTGGTAGGCATGGAGCTGCTGCACGAAGGCCAGAACAGCTACACCCGTGACGGTCTGGGTACCGTGGCGGCAGCCAACGCCTACAACCCGAATAGCGGTGATGCGCTGACGGCCTATGCCCCCAAACTGACTGGCGCGTCGACCAAGGGCTTTACCAATACCATCGCTGTCTACGGTTTTGATACGCTGAAGCTGAATGAGCAATGGCAACTCAACGGCGGCCTGCGTCTGGAGCACTACAACACCCAGACCGACGTCACCACCGTATCCGGCAGCAACCTGATTGCCAGCAACCTGGAAAAATCCGGCAACCTGCTGGGCGGCAAGCTGGGCCTGGTATACAAGCCGGCAGCCAACGGCAGCGTTTACCTGGCGTACGCCACCTCGCAAAAACCGGCCGGCAGCGACAACTTCACGCTGTCTACCACAGCAACCAGCAGCAGCAATACCGCGCTGGACCCTCAAAAAACCGAGAACATCGAGCTGGGTACCAAGTGGGACCTGCTGGATAACAGGCTGGGCCTGACTGCCGCGCTGTACCAGACCACCAACAAGAACGAGCTGGCCAAGGCCGATAGCGTGACCGGCGCCATCTTGCAGTACGGCAAGCGCGAAGTAAAAGGTGTAGAGCTGGGCCTGGTTGGCCAGATTACTCCGGCATGGCAAGTCACTGCCGGCCTGGCGCACATGAAGACCGACATCACCGAAGGCTCCACCACCTCTACAGCGGGTGTCACCGGCCAGTCGGCGGACTGGTCGCCAGAATGGAGCGCCACCCTGTGGAGCAGCTACAAGGTAAACAATGACCTTACCATCGGTGGTGGTGTGCGTTACATGGGCAAGAATACCAATACCAAAGTGCGTACAACCGAGTACGTGCCGGGCATCCCGGCTTACACCGTGGTAGACGCCATGGCCAGCTACAAGCTGAACAAGAACGTGGACCTGCAGTTGAACGTGTACAACCTGCTGGACGAGAAGTACATCGCCAGCCTGAACAACAACCGTACCCGTTACATTCCAGGTGCGCCTCGCACCGCTAACCTGACGGCCAACTTTACCTTCTAAGCCAGGTAAAGCCGCCTGAGCCCGGCAGGCATGGCAGCGTGCTGCCATGCCTGCTACCGAGGGTGATACGCCACCATTTTGCCCGTATGCCAAGGCAGGAAAATGAATAGCACGCCAACGCAAACCGCCGTAGCAGACACACCCAGTGCACCGGCACTGCCAGCCGAGCTGGTAGACATCATCAGCAGCGATAGCCTGTTTGCCCAGCGCAAGGCATTGCTGATCGAACATAACGGCCAGCAATACCGGCTGCAGATCACCAAGCAGAACAAGCTGATCCTGACCAAGTAGGCCATCTGGCGCGTTTGCCGCGCAGCCTGGGTTTCGGCTTCATTTTGCAGCGCACCGTTACGGGGCGCTGTTTGCATTCGGGGGTATCTGCGCAGAACAGGGCTTGCCAAGCTGGCGCGGTGCCGGTACAAAACCCCACCCTTAGCCGATGAAAGACACGCCATGGATACCACCGCCATCCAGCAAGCCGCCATTACCCTGGCCTCGCGCCGCCTGGCCGGGCAGCAGGGCCCGCTGTTGGCCGCAGCACAAGCGCCCGCCACGCTGCAGGATGCGCTGGCCATCCAGCAAGCCGTGAGCGCTTTGCTGGGCAATAGTGCGGGCGGCTGGAAGTGCGGCATGCCGTCGGACGGGCGGCTGGTGCTGGCCCCCATCTACGCCAGTACCATCAGCCACGGCGACACCTGCCACGCGTGGGTGCGTGATGGTGTGGTGCGCGTGGAGTCCGAGCTGGCATTTGTGTTTGCCGAAGGTTTGCCGCCGCGCGCTGGTGCTTACAGCAGGGACGAAATCCTGGCGGCAGTGAGTAGTGTACATCTGGCGCTGGAGCTGATAGACAGCCGCTTTGACGCCGAGCCCAAACCGCCTTTTTTGCAGGCGCTGGCCGATGGCCTGGTGAACCAGGGTTTGCACCTGGGGCCGGCGCTGCCGTTGGCCGCAGCCTTGGCCGCCGCAGCCATGCCGCTGCGCGTGCAGCAGGGCGAGCGCGACGAGCTGCTGGATGGTGTGCACCCTGCCGGTGACCCGCTGGCGCCGCTATTGTGGCTGGCAGGCTACCTGCAGCAGCAAGGGCAGGGCATTTTGCCGGGGCAGGCGGTGATTACCGGCTCGTACGCCGGGGTCATCCATTTGCAGCCGGGCGAGCCGGCCGCGCTGGGCTTTGGCGAGCTGGGGCAGCTGCTGGTGTGCTGCCAGCCGCGTTAGCGCTATATGCTGTATACAGTATTTAAATAGCAGAAAATTCTATAACTACAGATATTTACACCTGGCAGCCATATGGCTAATATGGCTGCCATCAGTACTTGACGTAAGTGAACATTTGGTGTTCAATTGCGATCAAATATTTGATTCAACGCCGATTTGACACAGCTTGCGGGCGTAAAACAGCTAAAGCGTGGGGGTAGTGACAGCCACTACCACCAGAATTTTCAGTAGTGAAAATTCCCCAGCTTAAAGCCCGCCAGCGACAAACCGGCGGGCTTTTTTGCTTTGGAGTTCACATGATTCACCTGAAAAACGTACATAAGCGTTTCCAGAAGCCCGAGGGCGGCTGGTTTGACGCCGTGCGTGATACCAGCCTGCACGTCCGTGCCGGCGAGATTTTTGGCCTGATCGGGTTTTCCGGTGCCGGCAAGTCCACCTTGCTGCGCCTGATCAACCTGCTGGAGCGCCCCGATAGCGGTAGCGTTACCGTGGACGGCCAGCCGCTCACGGCCCTGTCTGCCAGCGCGCTGCGCCGTGCCCGCCAGAATATCGGCATGGTGTTTCAGCAGTTCAACCTGATGGCCAACCGCACGGTTGCGGCCAACATTGCTTTCCCGCTGGAAATTGCCGGCTGGCAGCAGGCCGATATCGACGCCCGCGTGGCCGAGTGTCTGGACATTGTCGGCCTGGCCGACCGCGCCCAGCACTACCCGGCGCAGCTGTCTGGCGGCCAGAAGCAGCGCGTCGGCATTGCCCGTGCGCTGGCACCGCGCCCGCACGTGATCCTGGCCGACGAGCCGACATCGGCGCTGGACCCGAAAACCACCCAGTCCATCCTTGATTGCCTGCAGGACATCAACGCCCGCTTTGGCGTGACCGTGGTGATTGTTACCCACGAGATGCACGTGATCCGTTCCATCTGCCACCGTGCCGCACTGCTGGACGCCGGTGAAGTGGTGGAAATCCTGAGCGTGCAAGACAAGCAGGTCAGCGCGCAGTCGGCCCTGGCCAAATCCCTGCTGGAGGTGGCGTAAATGGAAGAGCTGACTTTTGCCCAAGCGCTGGCCAATTTGTCCGACCTGGCGCCGGAAATCGGGCAAGCCAGCCTGGAAACCGGCCTGATGCTGGGCATCGGCTTGACGGCGGCTATTTTGCTGGGCGGCCCGCTGGGCATCCTGCTGTACCTGACGCAGCCGGGCCAGCTGTTTGCCCACCGTACGGTGAATGGTGTGCTGGGCTGGCTGGTGAACCTGGTGCGTTCCTTCCCCTTCATTATCCTGATGGTGTCGCTGGTGCCGCTTACCCGCGTGCTGGTAGGTTCCACCATCGGCCCGATCGCCGCGGCCGTGCCGCTGTCGTTTGCCGCCATTCCGTACTTTGCCCGCCTGGTAGAGCAGACCCTGCGCGAGATCCCGCGTGGCGTGGTGGAAGCGGCCGAGGCCATGGGTGCCAGCCCGGCGCAGATCATCGTCAAGGTACTGATCAACGAAGCGCGTGCCGGCCTGATTTCCAGCCTCACCATCCTCACCATCAGCTTTCTGAGCTACTCGGCCGTGGCCGGCGTGGTGGGTGGCGGCGGCATTGGCGATTTGGCCATCCGCTACGGCTACTACCGCTTCCAGAGTGAAGTGATGATCGCCATGGTGCTGCTGCTGGTGGTGATCGTGCAGCTGATCCAGTTTGCCGGTAACCGCCTGGCGGCCCGGCTCGATAAACGTTAAACCCGATCAAGACAAAGAGATCTCTCTCACAAGGAGCATAAAAATGCGTCGTTTTGCCCTCAAGACACTGGCAGTTGCCACCCTCGGTCTGGCCTTTGCGGCCAACGTACAAGCCGCTGACCCGGCCAAGAAAGAAATCGTGTTCGGTACCACCGTTGGCGATTTTGGCGACCAGGTGAAACAGGCCATCAAGCCTATTCTGGAGAAAAAAGGCTACACCGTGAAACTGGTGGAGTTCACCGACTACGTGCGCCCGAACCTGGCCCTGCAGGAAGGCTCGCTGGACGTGAACGTATTCCAGCACAAGCCTTACCTGGACAACTTCTCCAAAGAGCACAAGCTGAGCCTGAAAGAAGTGTTCCAGGTGCCTACCGCACCGCTGGGTGTGTACCCGGGCAAGCTGAAATCGCTGAAAGACGTGAAAGAAGGCAGCACCGTTTCCGCGCCGAACGACCCATCCAACTTCGCCCGCGCGCTGGTGATGTTCAACGACCTGGGCTGGGTAAAGCTGAAAAAAGGCATCAACCCGCTGACCGCTTCCGAGCGTGATATCGAAGTGAACGTGAAGAAGATCAAGATCGTGCCGCTGGAAGCTGCCCAGCTGCCGCGCTCGCGCGCTGACGTGGACTTTGCCGTGGTGAACGGCAACTACGCTATCTCGTCCGGCATCAAGCTGACCGAAGCCGTGTTCCAGGAAAAGAGCTACGCCTACGTAAACTGGGGCGTGATCAAGGCTGCTGACCTGAACAAGCCGTGGGCCAAAGACGTGATTGCGGCCTACAAATCGAAAGAATTCCGTGCCTGGGCCGAGCCTAAGTACCCGGGCTACAAATTCCCGGCAGACTGGAAGTAAGCGTTTTACCCGTGCTGCCAGGCAGCACGGCACTTTTTCCTTGAAAACTCCTGGCATTCAAGGCTTCTATGGCGGACTTCGGTCCGCTTTTTTTTATGCCGCGAACGTGGCAGCATGGCGCCTTTGTCCAAGCCGGTGCCTGCCGTGTCCCGTTTGATTGCCTATCTGCCTGCTGCCCTGTGGTGGCTGGCCTCCGTTTACCTGTTGCTGTTGAAGCCGGCCGGTACGCCGTCCGGCATTCCCTATTTCGACAAGATTGGCCACTTTTGCCTGTTTGCACTGGGTGCCCTGTTGCTGGCCTTGCCGCGCGCTTGGCGGGGGCAGCCATTACGTCAGCTCATGCCCGCTGTACTGGGCCTGTGCCTGCTGTGGGCCGTGGGCTCCGAGCTGGGGCAGGCGCTGCTTACCACGACGCGTAGCGCCGAGGTAATGGATGCCGTGGCCGATATGGCGGGCGCTTTGACCGGCGTCATGTTGGCCGCGCATGGCATCGCTCTGTGGCGTGCGCGGGTGTAAACTGGGCGCCGTTTTCTCTTGCCGGGTATGAACACCATGCCACTTAGCCTGCAACACCGCCGCCAGCAGCTGCTGGCCAGCCTGGGCGATGCCATCGCCGTGCTGCCCACCGCGCCCATGGTTATCCGTAATGCCGACGCGCATTACCCCTACCGCGCCGATAGCCACTTCTTGTACCTCACCGCCTTCGACGAGCCGGAAGCAGTGCTGGTGCTGGATGGCCACCGTGGCAAGAGCATGCTGTTTTGCCGCGATAAAAATCCGGACATGGAAATCTGGGATGGTTTCCGTTACGGCCCGGCTGCTGCTGCAGAGGCGTTCGACTTTGACGAGGCCTACAGCATCAGCGAGCTGGATACCCGCTTGCCGGCGTTGCTGGAAAACGTACCGGCGCTGTACTGGCCGGTGGGCAATGGGCAGATCGATGCCCGCGTGGCCGGCTGGCTGGCCAGCGTACGCAGCCGCGCGCGCGCGGGGGTGGATGCCCCGGCACAGTACGGCGACCTGCTGCCGCTGATCGACGAGATGCGGCTGCGCAAGGACGAGCGCGAGCTGGCTGTGCTGCACCACGCCGGGCAGATCTCGGCCGAGGCCCATGTGCGCGCCATGCGTGCCACCCGCCCCGGCATGTACGAATACGAGGTGGAAGCCGAGCTGCTGCACCACTTTATCCGCCATGGCGCGCGTTACCCGGCTTACGAGAGCATTGTCGCCGGTGGCGCCAACGCCTGCACCTTGCACTATGCGGCCAACAATGCGCGCCTGAACAATGGCGATTTGCTGCTGGTCGACGCTGGCTGCGAGTTTCGCGGCTACGCCGGCGATATCACGCGCACCTTTCCGGTAAACGGGCGCTTTAGCGGCCCGCAGCGCGACCTGTACGACGTGGTGCTGGCCGCCGAGCTGGCCGCCATCGACACCATCGCCCCCGGCGTGGCATTGAACGTGCCGGCCGACGCCGCCTTGCGCGTGCTGGTACAGGGCATGCTGGATTACAAGCTGCTGCAGGGCACGGTGGACGGTGTGATCGAGTCTGGCGAATACCGCCGTTTCTACATGCACGGCATTGGCCATTTCATTGGTCTGGACGTGCACGACGTGGGCTTGCGCAAACCGGGCGGCCAGTGGCGCAGCTTCGAGCCTGGCATGTGCACCACCATCGAGCCGGGCCTGTATATCCGCCCGGACGATAGCGTGCCGGCGGCGTACCACCATATCGGCATCCGCATCGAGGACAATGTGCAGGTCACCGCCACTGGCCACTATGTGTATACCGACGCGGCACCAAAACGTATCGACGATATCGAAGCCCTGATGCAGGCCTGACGCCTGCCCCAATGTGGAGGCCGCCCCAGGCGGCAATAAAGCATGCAAAACATACCTCAGCATAGTGATGTGGTGATTGTGGGCGGTGGCCCGGTAGGTGCGCTGGCCGCGTTGCGGCTGGCACAAGCCGGCCGCCAGGTGGTACTGATCGAAGCGCGCGCCGAGAACGAGCCGGTGCGCGATGCCCGTGCGCTGGCGCTATCGTGGTACAGCCGCGAGCAGCTGGCGCTGGCAGGTGCCTGGCCGGACAGCCTGCCGGCCACCGTCATCGATACGGTACATGTGTCGCAGCAGGGCGGCTTTGGCCGCACCGTGCTGCAACATACCGACCTGGGGCTGCCGCATCTGGGCGCCGTCATCGACTACCCGGTGCTGACGGCTGCGCTGGCGCAGGCGCTGGCCACCTCCAGCGTCACCGTGCTGTGGCAAACCCGGGTAGAGCAGGCCAAGTCGCTATCGCGTTACGCCACGGTGACGCTGCGCCAGGCCGATGGCACGCAGGCCACGCTGACCAGCCGCCTGCTGGTGCTGGCCGAGGGCGGGGCGCTGGCAGAAAGCTTGCCCGGCATCCGCCGCCATGTGCACGACTACCAGCAAAGCGCCGTGCTGGCGCAGGTGCAAACCAGCCAGCCGCACCAGCACCGCGCCTACGAGCGTTTTGCCAGCGATGGCCCGTTTGCCCTGCTGCCTTACGGCGACAGCATGATGCTGGTGTGGACGCGTAGCCACGCCGACGCCGCGCGCCTGCGTGAGGCTGACGATGCCGTGGTGCTGGCCGAGCTGCAGCAAGCCTTTGGCGAGCGCCTGGGGCAGTTCACTGCGGTGGGCGCGCGCGCGGTGTTCCCGCTGGCCCTGCGCCAGCTGAACAAGGTTAGCTCCGGCCGTGTGGTCATGATTGGCAATGCTGCGCAAACCATGCACCCTGTAGCCGCGCAGGGCTTTAACCTGGGCCTGCGCGATGCGGTAGGCCTGGTGGACGCGCTGGCGGGGGCTGCCGACCCGGGCGACGCCGCTGTGCTGCGCCGTTATAGCGCCAGCCGGCGGGTGGATAGCCACGCCGTGGTAGGCTTCACCCACGGCCTGATCCAGCTGTTTGACGGCCATCACCCGGTCGTCAAGGCATTGCGCGGGGTGGGCATGTCGGCGGTGGATGCGGTAGCACCGGCGCGGCGTGCCTTTGCCAGCCATCTGGTGTTTGGCGTGGGTGTATAAAAGAATACGGCTTTGCTGCGGCCAACCTTGCGTCTGGTTTTGCGTTAAGGTTGGCCGCTTCATGTCAGAAAGCAGAAGATGAACGAGCAATACGATGTGCTGGTGGTAGGCGGGGGGCTGGTAGGTGCCGCGCTGGCGCTGGCGCTGGATAAACAGGGCCGCCGTGTAGCCTTGGTAGAGGGGCAGGGCGAGTCGCTAGACAGCCTGCAAGACGGCTGGGATGCGCGCATTTATGCCATCAGCCCGGCCAACCGTGCCTTTCTGGCAGGGCTGGGCGCCTGGCCGGACATGGCGCGCATAGGCACCATTGCCAGTATGGATGTGCGTGGCGACCTGGGCGGGCAGATTGCCTTTTCTGCTGCCGACGCCGGCGCCGAAGCACTAGCCTGGATAGCCGAAAACCGTTGGCTATTGGCTGCCATCTGGCAGCAGCTGCAGCACGCTAGCGGGGTGACGGTGATTCGCGGCCAACGCCCGCAGGCGCTGTGGCAGGCGCCGCAGCACGCCGGCCTGGTGCTGGACGATGGCCGCAAGCTGCAGGCGCAGCTGATTGTGGGGGCTGACGGGGCGAACTCCTGGGTGCGCCAGCAAAGTGGCATTGCGGCCAACATCAAGCCCTACGGCCACAGCGGCGTAGTGGCCAATTTTGCCTGCGAAAAGCCGCATGGCGATATCGCACGGCAGTGGTTTCTGGGTGATGGCATCCTGGCCTGGCTGCCCATGCCCGGCAACCGTATCAGCATGGTGTGGTCCACCAGCCAGCCCGAGCCGCTGCTGGCACTGCCGGCCGAGCGTCTGGCCGAGGTGGTGGCCGACGCGGGCGGCCATGCGCTGGGGCGCCTGGAGGTGCTTACGCCGGCGGCTGCTTTCCCCTTGCGCCTGATTACCCCCGAGCAGGTGATAGCCGAGCGCGTGGCGCTGGTGGGCGATGCGGCGCACACGGTGCACCCGCTAGCGGGGCAGGGCGTGAACCTGGGCTTTCAGGACGCCGCCAGGTTGGCCGCAGCGCTGGCCGGCCAGGGCGATTGTGGCCAATGGCTGGCGCTACGCCGCTATGAACGAAGCCGCAAAGAAGCTGTCCGAACCATGCAACTTACCTGCGATGCCCTGTTTGGCCTGTTTCATGCCAAACAGACGCCTGGCCTGGCCTGGCTGCGCAATGCCGGCTTGAACCTGACTAACCGTCTGCCGCTGATCAAGCGCCAGCTCGCCCGCCACGCCGTGGGCTT
Source organism: Vogesella aquatica (assembly GCF_028548455.1). GTDB lineage: Bacteria > Pseudomonadota > Gammaproteobacteria > Burkholderiales > Chromobacteriaceae > Vogesella > Vogesella aquatica. Next base: position 20,945 of record NZ_JAQQLF010000014.1, on the reverse strand, counting down.
TTAACCGTTTTTAAAGGACTACCATGTCATTCCGTTTGCGCCAGCTTGCCCTGGCCACCCTGATGTTGCCCCTGATGGCCTGCAGCGCCTCTGCCGCCGAAGAAAGTGCCGATACGGTCAAAGCGGCCTTCAAGACCAAGTTTCCGCAGCATGAAGTCAGCACCGTACAGCCAGCACCGGTAAGCGGCCTGTACGAGGTGGTCGTGAAAATGAAGCGTGGCGGGCGCGAAGAGTTCACCGTGGTGTACGTGGATGGCAAGGTAGACCACCTGATTACCGGCGACCTGATCGACACCAAAACCCGCCGCAGCGTGACCGAGGCCCGTCTGGATGAGCTGAATAAAGTGGTGGTGGACTGGAAAGCGCTGCCGCTGGACAAGGCCATCAAGGAAGTGCGCGGCAAAGGCGAGCGCAAGCTGGTGGTGTTCTCCGACCCGGATTGCCCGTACTGCAAACAGCTGGAGCGTGAGTCGCTGACCAAGCTGGATAACGTCACTATTTATACCTTCCTGTACCCGCTGGCACAGCTACACCCGGATGCCGAGCGCAAATCGCGCCAGATCTGGTGCAGTAAAGACCCGGCGCAAAGCTGGACAGCATTCATGCGTAGCGGTGCCAAGCTGGCTGGTAAAGACAACTGCGCCACCCCGCTGGCAGAGATCGCCGCCTTGGGCGAAAAGCTGGGCATTACCGGCACCCCGGCACTGATCTTCCCGAACGGCACGCTGGTACCTGGCGCCATTCCGCTGGCGGCCATCGAGGAAAACCTGGCGGCAAAATAAGCCATGCAAATTTTGCCGCGTAGCCGGGGGGAGCGGCTATTGGCCAGCGCCTTGCTGGCCGTGGCGTTACATCTGGCGGGGTATTTGCTGCTGGATAGCCTGCCGCCCGCCCGGCAGGGGCAGCTGGGGCTGAGCGTGCGGCTGCAAACGGCGCCCGCTGTGCCGGGTGCGGTACAGTCCGCCCCGCCGGCTGTCGCCGAGCCTGTTTCCGCGCCCATGTCCCCTGCTGCGGCCAACCCTGTGCTTGCCAGTGATGCAGTGTCGTCCCGCCCCTTGGCGCTGGCCCGCTATTACACCGCCAGCGAGCTGGATAAGCTGGCCGAGCCGCTGCAGCCGATTGTGCTGCCAGAGCTGGAAGATGAGTTGCCGCCAGAGACGGTACTGGACGTTTATATTGACTATCAGGGTGTGGTGCAGCGCATAGTATTGCCAGATGGGCTGGACGAGCAGTTTGCGGCGCAGGTAAGGCAGCGTTTCCTGGCAGCGCAGTTTGCCCCGGCCGAGAAGAATGGCGTGGCGGTAAACAGCATGAAGCGCATAGCGCTTGAGCCGGAAGACTTGTGAAACGATCGTTTCATGGTAAATTTGCAACAGCCAGAATCCATGGCGGCTAACAACACACAAACCGGTGGGCGCCAGGCGCACCACCCAGAATAGAGAAGGAAACCGATATGTCCGATCTGAAAGCCCTGTTCGAGCAAGCCCAGAAAGATGTCACCAGCCTGGCCGAGCGCCCGGACAACCAGACATTGCTGCAACTGTATGCACTGTTCAAGCAGGCTACCGAGGGCGACGTACAGGGCGAACGCCCGGGAATGATGGACTTCATCAATCGTGCCAAGTACGACGCATGGGGCAAATTGCAAGGCCAGAATGCCGAGCAGGCCATGCAGGGCTATGTTGACGTTGTCAAACAGCTGATGGCCTGATGGTGCTTTTAGGCAAAAGTTGTTTGAATGACGGCTGACTTCGTCAGTGGTTCACGCCTATAATGCAAAGGGTTGGTTTCCAATCCTTTGCATTTTTTTTCCGGAGTGTCTTATGAAGAAAAACCTTATTGCTGCCATGATCCTGGCAATGGCTGCGATGCCAACTTTTGCCCAGAGTGCAGGTGCCGGTACTGGTGCTAGTGCAGGTACTGGTGCTGCAGGTACTGGTGCTGCAGGTACTGGTGCTGGTGCTTCTACTGCTGGTGCTGCTGGTGCTGGTGCTGGTGCTGCTGGTGCTGGTGCTTCTGCTGCTGGTGCTTCTGCTGCTGGTGCCGCAGCTGGTGCCGCAGCTGGTGCCGCAGGTGCAGGTGCGGCCGCTGTTGGTGCTGCTGCGGGCATTGCCGGTGCTTCTCTTGGCACCCTGGCAGCTATTGGTGCTGCTGTGGCTGGTGGCCTCGCCGCTACTGCCGGTAGCAACGCTACCACTACCCATCACTAAGTTTCATGCTTGTCAAAAGCTGTCCTGGTGTGCCAGGGCAGCTTTTTTTTGCTCGGTAAACCGGAACCATCATGCGCCCTACACCAATTGCCTTATCGCTGTGTTGTCTGCCATTTGCCGCACTGGCTAGTCCATCACTCAATGGCCAGACCGGCCTGATAGCCATGCCCGATGCCCGTATGGAGGTGGATGGTACTTTCGGCATGGGTTACAGCTTTGATCGACCGTATAGCACGGTTTGGCTGAATAGCAATGTGCTGCCATTTATGCAGTTGAACGGGAGATTTGTGGGGATTCGTGGTACGGCGGCATTCAGTGGCCAGACAAGAATTGATTATGGCAGCTACAAAGATAAAGTTATCGATTTGAAGCTGGCACTGCTAAACGAGGGGGAGTATTTGCCTGCAGTTGCACTGGGTAAAACCGACTTGTTTGGTACTGGCTTGTTTGATGGCCATTATGTGGTTGGCAGCAAAACAGTTGGTCCGGTAGATATCACTTTGGGCTATGGTCAGAAAAAAATTGATGGCGCGTTTGGTGGCGTGAAATGGCTGCTGCCAACCAGCTCAAGAGCATGGACCGTATTGGCTGAATACGACGCGTATGATTACAAAAAGCAATTTCGCGCCAATGAGACTTTTGCGGGTAAGCGTCACCCGGGGCCTTCTCTCGGGCTTCAGTATCGTTGGGGTTGGCTAGGGGCCCAAGTCAGCAAAACCCGCGATACCGCGAGTATCAATACCTATGTGCAGATTCCTTTTAACGAAAAGGAATACATTCCCAAATTTCTGGAGCCGGCCCCCTATAGCAGTAGCGTACGTACCCGGCCAACGGCCACGCAGTGGCGCGACACAGCAGCCTACCGGCAGGATTTTCTGCAGGCGCTGCATCAGCAAGATTTTCGTGCGGTGAGCATGGCGTACGATAATGGCGTGCTTAATCTTTCCTTTACCAATACACGCATAAGCAATATCGGCCGTAGCGTAGGCCGGGCACTGCGCACGGCGCTGTACTTTGCCCCGCTGGAAACCCGGGTGATCAAGGTAAGGGTTAACCGTAATGACCTGGCGGTAGCCGACTACGAGTTTTTCGATTTGCCGCGCCTGCAGGACTACCTGGCTGGCAAGGCTAGCCGCCAGCAGCTGCAGGATGTGGCTTTTGTGCGCTATGCCCGGCCAGAAGACACAACTGAGTCATTTGACATAGTCTCTGCTGCGCTGGATGAAGGTCTGGATGCGAGGCTAGTGACTGATGAGGATGGCCATAGTCTCCAGCTTAAAGGGCAAGATAGGCAGCTGAACCGCTATAGCCTGTCACCCAGGGTGGGGATGTATTTCAATGACCCATCCGGTGCGCTGCGCTACGAAGTCAACGCCTATGGCAGTGCCCAGTATCGCCCGGCTGCCGGGCAGTATATCGATGCCGGACTTAGCCAGAAGTTGGTGGAAGATATAAGCAAAGTCAAACAAGCCAGTAATAGCCGCTTGGCGCATGTTCGCACGGATATTGCCGAATACAAGCGTGGCAATAATCCCAAGCTAAACCAGTTGACATGGACCGGCTTGTATCAGCCAGCCGAGCGCATTTATGGCAAATTATCTGCCGGCTTGCTGGAAAATATGTTTGGCGGTGTAGCAGGGCAGCTGGTGTATTATCCGGCAGGCGCGCGCTGGATGGCCGAGCTTTCCGGCGAAGCGGTGCAGCAGCGGGACTACCAGGGCTGGTTTGGCCGGCGCGATTACAAAACCGTTACCGGGCTGGCATCGTTGCACTACCGTCTGCCTCTGGGTGTAACAGTTACCGGCAGGGCAGGCCGTTTTCTGGCCAAGGACAGCGGTGTAAGGGTAGAAGTAAAGCGTCGCTTCAAGAGTGGTATCGAGGTGGGGGCCTGGTATACCTATACCGATGGAAAAGACACCACCAACCCAGGTTCGGTAGCCAATCCATATAAAGACAAAGGCATTTTCATGGCCGTACCGCTGGGTACCATGTTGCCATCCGACACGCTGGCTGCCGTGAAAATGTCGCTGTCACCATGGACACGCGACGTAGGCCAGCGTACCGATGTGCCGCATGACCTGGTGCGCATTCTGGAAGAGCCCAACCGCGAGCTGGCGCTGGGTGATGGCATGGGTAACCTGGGCGAGCAAGACGATGACCCCAGCTACAACCGCCTGCCAGACCCGGCCTGGTGGCCTAGCGCCAATGGTGTGCGTAGCCGTTTTGCCGCCAGCCTGGCCAGCACCCCGGCGCTAAGCGATACCGCGCTGGCGGTAGGGGCGGGTGGTTTGATACTGGCAGGTGTAGCCAGCCGTGATAAAGCGCTGGACAAAGCGCTGGCACGCCACAGCAACAGCAGTATGTTCAAAGCCTGGGACAAAGCAGGCAGTGCAGGGCCGGTGTTGGCGCTAGGCGCCGCAGGTGCCACCATGGCGCTGGCCAACGACCCGGTGCTGGTCAATACCGCCATCATCAGCCTGCAGTCTACCGTGGCGGCTACCGCTGGCAGCGTGTTGCTGAAAAATGCGGTAAACCGCGCCAGACCGAAAGAAGCCAAGGGCGATAGCTGGGCCAAGAGCAAAAGTGGCGATGCCAGCTTTCCTTCCAACCACGCGGCAGCCATGTTTGCTGCCGTAACCCCGTTTGCGCAGGAATATCGCGCACCATGGCTGTATGGCGTGGCTGGCCTGGCTGCGGCGGGCCGTGTAGCTGGGCGAAAACACTGGGCCAGTGATGTGGCGGCTGGCAGCCTGCTGGGCTACGGCACGGGCTACTGGCTATGGAAAACCCAGCGCAAGCTGAATGTGCTGCCGGTGATAGCCGAGGGGGGGAAGTCGGTAACAATGGCAATGAGCATGGATTATTGAATTAATTAATTCAATGGTATCTGTTAATAACCTTCATACAAAAGTATCATGCCTGGCTACCAGATTTGCATACTAGCCTGTGCGCAGGGAACTCTACCACTATGAATAGTCACTTTACGCGTTTGGCCGTGTTGCTGGCTGCTGCCGGCTTTGTGAACACCGCCTATGCACAATCGGCCGCCGGTATGGCGGCACCAGCCGCCACCATGGCTGGCACTGCGCCGGTAGCTACGTCAATAACCATACCGGCACCTGCGCTAGCCGATAATGCACAGGCAGGCGCGCCAGCGGCTGCCGGCAGTGCTGCGCCAGATGCCAGCGTAGATAGCAGTGTGGATAGCAATGCTAAAGTACTTAGCTGTCAGGCCGGTAACTTCGAGAACGATTTTCAAGCGCTGGTGTGTGATGCACTGGGCACCCGCCTGCCGGTGTTTGGCAGCAGCTTGTTTAGCAGAGCACCTTCTACTTTCAGCCCGATAGAAAATGTACCGGTAGCGGGTGACTACCGCCTGCAGCCCGGTGACGAGTTCGAGCTGACAGTCTGGGGCCAGGTAAACATGCAGCAACGGCTGCGGGTAGATAACAATGGCGATGTGTTTATACCGCAGGTTGGCAAGTTCAATGTTAGCGGCATAGCATTCAGCGAGCTGGAAGGCCGTATCAATGCCGAGGTTGGCCGCAATTTCCGCAATTACCAGCTATCGGTCACCATGGGCAGGCTGAACCAGCTGGCCGTATTTGTAACCGGCTTTGCCAAAAAGCCAGGGCGCTATAACGTAAGCTCGGTAAGCACCCTGCTGAACGCCCTGTTTGCTTCTGGCGGCCCCAGCCAGCAGGGTAGCCTGCGCCGGGTAGAGCTAAAACGCGATGGCAAAGTAGTAGGAACCTTTGATCTTTATGCCCTGCTGCTAAACGGTGACAAACGCACTGACCTGCGCCTGCAAGCTGGCGATGTTATCCATATACCCGCAGTAGGCGAGCGCGTAGCCATAGCCGGCCCGGTAAAAGTACCCGCCATCTATGAGCTAAACCGCAACGAAACACTGGCAGACCTGATGAAATGGGCAGGCGGCCTTACCACCACCGCCAGCAGCCTGCAGGCATCGCTGGAGCGTATTATCAACCGTGAAAACCGCAGCGTAGACCAGATAGACCTGAAGCGTGCAGCAGGGTTAAACCTGTCTGACGGCGATATCGTACAGATCTACCCCATGTCGACCCGCTACGAAAACATGGTGTCTATCCGCGGCAGCATCGGTCTGGCCCAGCGCATACGCTGGAAGCCCGGCATGGCAGTAAAAGACCTGATCCCCAGCCGGGAAATGTTGCTGACCCCGGCATACTGGAACCGCATCAACAGTGCCGTAGACATGCGCACACTGGGTAGTAGCAACCTGCGTTACGAGTTAAAACGCGACGAAAGTACCGAAATCAACTGGGAATACGCCGTGATAGAGCGCATCCGCCCGGATGATTTTGGCACCGAGCTGATTACCTTCAACCTGGGTAAAGCCATAGCCGGCGACGCCGCCAATAACCTGAAACTGCAGTCTGGCGACGCTATTTCCATCTTCTCCAAAAACGATGTACGGGTGCCGGCTGAAAAGCGCACGCGCTATGTGCGTGTAGAAGGCGAGCTGGGCGTACCCGGCGTGTACAGCGTGCAGCCAGGTGAAACCCTGCGCCAGCTGCTGGCACGCGCAGGCGGTCTGTCGCGCAACGCTTATTTGTACGGTGCGGTATTTACCCGGCCCAGCATACGTGACGAACAGCAGAGCATGCTGAGCGACGCCGTAGACCGCTATGAGCGCGAAGTAGAAGCCGTCGCCGCAGCCAAGCTGGCCGATGTCTCCCTGAAAGAAAACGTATCGGCCACCCAGGCAGAGCTGCAGCGCAACCGCCAGCGCATAAAAGACATGCGCAATGTAAAAGCCCTCGGCCGCGTGGCATTTGAATTTGACAGTTATAAATTGGCACTGAAGGACGTGCCGGATATCGAGCTGGAAGATGGCGACAACCTGTACATACCGCGCCAGCCCGCCACCGTCACCATATTTGGCGCGGTTAACAGCCCGTCGGCCTACCTGTATGGCCGCAATAAAAACGTAGGCGACTACCTGGATAGTGCCGGTGGCTATACTCGCTTGGCTGACCAAAGCGGCGTGTATGTATTGCGTGCAAACGGAACGGCTTATGGTACCAATAGCACCGGCTGGTTTAGCACTATAGGCGGCTATCAGCCTGCGCCAGGTGATGCTGTGGTGGTGCCGGAGCAGCTGGAGCGCGGTCTTACCGTTACCCAGAGTCTGAAAGAATGGACCAGTATCCTGTACCAGTTTGGGTTGGGTGCTGCAGGCCTAAAAGTTCTTAAAGATTAACATACCCCCAATTCCACTTATGAATACTGAAAATTCCGATGCCGATTTTGGGCGTTTAAATGTAGGCCACGATGGAATGTCATTCGAGTTATTTTTCGAAGTGGTACGTGAAAGAAAACTTGTATTGACTACAGCAGTAGTTGTGACTGCTGCGGCTTTAGGTATCAGTTTAATGATGAAGCCAGTTTTCACTTCAACTACTGTTATTCTACCGCCTCAGCAGCAAAATAATAGTTTCGCTGCAGCTCTTGGTTCTTTAGGTGCGCTGGCCGGTGTGGGTGGTGTGGGTATGAAAGGGAGTTCCGACATATACGTTGGAATTCTTAAAAGTAGGACTGTAGCAGATAGTTTGATCAAGCGGTTTGCTCTTAAGAGCAAATATGAAGTAGATGACATTACCACGGCTAGAATTAAGTTGGAGGCTGCAACATCTATCAATGCCGGAAAAGATGGTTTGATTACGGTAAGTGTTGATGATTTTGATCCAGTTATGGCGACTAAGCTGGCTAATGGCTATGTCTCTGAGCTCAGGTCTATGAATCAGTCTCTAGCGGTGACAGATGCCTCCCGTCGCCGTGTCTTTTATGAGAAGCAGCTTAAGCAAATTCGAGACGATTTATCTATCGCAGAGACTTCGTTAAAGAAAACGCAGGAGTCAACGGGGTTGCTGCAGCCTGAAGGCCAAGTGAGGGTCATGATCGAGGCTATAGCAATGCTGAAAGCGCAAATTGCAACACGACAAGTTCAGCTAGCATCTATGAGTAGTTTTACTACACCCTCACATCCTGAAGTGCTACGGCTTAAGCAGGAACAAGTTGAGCTTCAGAGGCAGCTAACTCAGATGGAGCAGGGTAGTCAAAGTAACGGTGATATAACTGTGTCTACTAAGAAAGTTCCGGAGATGGGCTTGTCATATTTGCGTGCAATGCGTGAAGTGAAGTATCAAGAAACACTTTTTGAGCTTGTTTCTAAGCAGTATGAAATTGCAAGATATGAAGAAGCAAAGGATAGCTCGTTAGTTCAGGTGCTTGATGTGGCAGTTATTCCCGAGGCTAAAACAAAGCCTAGAAAGGCGCTAATTGTTATAGCGGGTGCCATGTTAGGCCTACTCTGGGGGGTGGTGTTTTCTATCATAAAGATTCAGTTGAGGAAAGATGGTTCACTCGGCAGAAGATTTCTATTTAACTTAAAATTGGCTTTTAAGAAATGAATGATCAACAGATTGTTATGAAAGAAAAATTTCTCAATAAGATAGCAGACAAATCTGCCGTCATCGGCATCGTCGGCCTGGGCTATGTCGGCCTGCCGCTGATGCTCCGCTTTAACGAAGTGGGCTACAAAGTACTGGGCTTTGATATCGACCAGAGCAAAGTCGATGCCCTGCACGCCGGCAAAAGCTATATCGAACACATCAGCGCGGACAGTATCGCCAGCGCCCGTGCGGCTGGTTTTGAAGCCACCACCGACTTCAGCCGCGCGCCAGAGGCAGACGCGCTGATCCTGTGCGTACCGACGCCGCTGAACAAATACCGCGAGCCGGACCTGTCTTATGTGATCAATACCATCGATAGCCTGGTACCGCACCTGCGCGAAGGCCATCTGGTATCGCTGGAATCCACCACCTACCCGGGCACCACCGACGAAGAGCTGCTGCCCCGCATCGAGTCCCGCGGTTTCAAGGTCGGCGAAAATGTTTTCCTGGTGTTCTCGCCAGAGCGCGAAGACCCGGGCAACCCGGACTTCACCACCCGCACCATCCCCAAAGTATGTGGTGGCGTTACCGAAGCCTGCCAGGAAATCGGCGTAGCCCTGTACGGCGCAGTTATCGATAAAGTGGTGCCGGTATCGAGCACCCGCGCTGCCGAGATGACCAAGCTGCTGGAAAACATCCACCGTGCGGTAAACATCGGCTTGGTGAACGAGATGAAGATTGTTGCCGACAAGATGGGCATCGATATTCACGAAGTGATCCGTGCCGCTGCCACTAAGCCGTTTGGCTTTGTACCCTACTACCCCGGCCCGGGCCTGGGTGGCCACTGCATTCCTATCGACCCGTTCTATCTGACCTGGAAAGCCCGCGAGTATGGCGTACACACCCGGTTTATCGAGCTGGCGGGCGAAGTCAACTCATCCATGCCTGACTATGTGATCAGCAAGATTGCCTCGGCACTGAACGAACGCAAGAAAGCCATCAACGGCAGCAAGATCCTGGTACTGGGCATCGCCTACAAGAAGAACGTAGACGATATGCGCGAGAGCCCGTCGGTATTCCTGATGGAAAAACTGCGCGAGCTGGGGGCGGAAATCAGCTACAGCGACCCGCACGTGCCGGTCTTCCCGAAAATGCGTGAACACCAGTTTGACCTTGCCAGCGTCGAGCTTAGCGCCGACAACGTTGCCAGCTACGACTGCATTTTGCTGGCGACAGATCATGACAAGTTTGATTACGAACTGCTGAAGCAACACGCCCAGCTGCTGGTAGACAGCCGTGGCAAATACCGTATGGTTGCTGACAATCTGGTGAAAGCTTGATCATGCTGAATTACGACATTATTACCGACCGCAAGCTGCGCTTTGCCCTGGTAGGCTGCGGCCGTATTGCGGCCAACCATTTCGGCGCCATCGAACAACACGCCGACCGCTGCGAGCTGGTGGACGTTTGCGATACCGACCCGGCCGCGCTGGCTGCCGCCGTGGCGCGTACCGGCGCGGTAGGCCACGCTACGCTGGCCAGCCTGCTGGCCAGCAGCCAGGCCGATGTGGTGATCCTCACCACCCCGTCCGGCCTGCACCCGCAGCAAGCCATCGACAGCTTTGCCGCCGGTTTCCATGTAATGACCGAAAAACCGATGGCCACGCGCTGGCAAGACGGTGTGGCGATGGTGAAAGCCGCCGACCAGGCCGGCAAACGCCTGTTTGTGGTGAAGCAGAACCGCCGCAATGCCACGCTGCAGCTGCTCAAGCGCGCGGTGCAGGAAAAACGCTTCGGCCGCATCTACATGGTCAACGTCAACGTGTTCTGGACCCGCCCGCAAGACTACTACGACCAGGCCGACTGGCGTGGTACCTGGGAATACGACGGTGGTGCCTTCATGAACCAGGCCAGCCACTACGTAGACCTGCTGGAATGGATCGTCGGCCCGGTAGAAAGCCTGCAGGCCTACACCGGCACGCTGGCGCGTGACATCGAAGCGGAAGATACCGGGGTGGTGAGCCTGAAGTGGCGCGGCGGCGCCATGGGCAGCATGAACGTGACCATGCTGACCTACCCCAAGAACCTGGAAGGCAGTATCACCATCCTGGGCGAGAAGGGCAGCGTGCGCGTCGGCGGCCTGGCGGTGAATGAAATCCAGCACTGGGATTTTGCCCAGCCGCACGCCATGGACGACGAGATCAAGAACGCCAGTTACAGCACCACCAGTGTGTACGGCTTTGGCCACCCGCTGTACTACGACAATGTGATCCGCGTGATGCGCGGCGAAGCCGAGCCGGAAACCGACGGCCGCGAAGGGCTGAAGTCGCTGGAGCTGCTGGTGGGCATCTACCGCTCCGCCCGTGACGGCCAGCGCGTGAATCTGCCGCTGGAAATCTGATTGGCATGATTGAGCCGGACAGCCAGTCCATAGAGGTTGGCTGTTTTGTTCGCTGCTTTGCTGCTTCGACATTGGGCAGCAGCCCGTGCGGTTGATTAGCAACAGGCTGGGGCTGCAGCCGTTTTAAGGTTATTCATGAGCTGCAGTGTTCACCCTCATTGCAGACAATGGCGCTGTTATTGGTTCCGATGCCCGCATTTGGCACTGGGTACACAATTGCGGCCAGGCATGCATTGATGGGCGCTGTTCATTTGGCCAGAATGTTTTGTGGGGAATGACCTGGTTAATAGCGACAACGCCAGGGTGCAGGATAACATTTCCATCTATGACGGGGTAACGCTGGACGATAATGTGTTTTGTGGCCCGTGTATGGTGTTTACCAATGTTAATAACCTCGCAGTCATGTAAGTAGAAAATGAGGATCTCAGGACGCTGGTAAAGCGAGGCGCGACCATCGGTGCCAATGCAACAGAGGTATGTGGCCATACCATTGCGAGTTTGCCTTTATTGGTGCGGTTGTAACCCGTGATGTACTGGCCTATGCCCTGATGATTGTGACGCCGGCCAGCGCATTGGCTGGATATGACAGTGTGGCGAACGCTTGCCGGATAGGCCTGTATGAGTTGTCAGGCGAAGTATATTTTTGATAGAAAGTATTGCAAATTTCTATCAAAAATATCTTCAATTTAAATTGCTCCCAAGCTGGTGTTGAAGAATTAGATCTAAGTTAGAAAATAAAAATGAGAGGTTTGTCATGCGCGATATTTTAATGTTGGGAAATTTCGATTTTAGAATAACCATAATATGATTTCTAACTTTAATTTATGATGACTACCTTTTTTGCCAAGCTTAAAAATCCAGTTATTTTGCTGATGCTAAGTACTGTAGTGTCACAAATTGTGCCACTGCTTTTTATGCCATGGATTTCCCGAGTATACAGCCCTGGAGATTTTGGAGCATATGGAGCAGCACTCTCAATTATCTCTTTTTTCGGTATTGCGGCATGTCTTCGCTATGAATTGGCAATAGCACTGCCCAAAAGTGAGCGAGATGCAAGATTAATTTTGATTGCAACACTTGCCATATCTACCATCGTTTCCATATTTTCTGGAGTTGTTTTATTCTTTCTGTCCAGTAGTGGTTTCTTTAAGATCATACCTTATAAAAATCTAGCAGAGATATGTTTTGTAGTTCTCGGTGTTGGGTTTGTCGGTGCCATTCAAAGTCTGAGTGCTTTTGCAAATAGAGTGGGTGACTTTAAATCACTCGCAATTTCACGCATTATTCAGAATGTTTCTGTGGTGGCTTTTCAGATTGGGTTCTTTTATTTTGGAATGGATAGAGGGCTCTACTGGGGTTATTTGCTTGGGCAAGCGTTTTTTGTAGTGTTTATATTTTGGATGGGTGCGACTTACTTTAATTTAAACAAGAAGTTTTTTGTTTTTTTTAGCGTGAAATTTCTAACAGTTAGATCGTTAGGTTTGCTCAGAAAATATAGCGGATTCTTGAAATATGATCTGGCTGCCGCGTTATTAAACACCGGAAGTTCTGTGCTAGTGATTCCGATGATAGGATATAAATATGGTATCGAAGCGTCAGGGCTTTTTTTTCTTGTGCAACGGGTAATTAGTGCACCAGTTCTTTTTGTGTCTTCATCTCTGGCAGATGTATTTCGGAGCAATGTGTCCAAGAAGAGGCGGGAAGGTTTAGATTTTTCATTAGACTTTTTGAAAATGCTCAGGTTGACAATAATGTTGGCAATTGCCCCTGCCGCAATACTGATGCTATGGGGTGAGATGGCATTTATTGTAGTTTTTGGCGCTCAGTGGGCAAAGGCAGGCGCTTTGGCCTCTGTTATGGCCATGATGATGTTCTTCAGATTTTCATCATATCCACTTAGTTTTGTTATAGTGGTTATGCAGAAACAAAAAGTAAATTTTTTTTCAAATGCGTTGACTTTTGTCCTTTTGCTGGCAGGATTTTATTTCTCAGAGAGTATGAATGATTTTGTGCGAATTTATGTGTTCATATACTCTCTATTTTATTTCTTTCAGATTATATACTCTGCTGTGCTTAGTGGTGTTTTTAGGAGTTTTAGGTAAATGACGGTGCAAGATTTTTTATTGTATTTCTCATGGGCCTCATTATTTTCCTTTGCAATGCCTGCATTTTATTTTTTTTATGCGGACTACTTCAGGGGTGGTATTAAGCTGGACCTGATCTCCTTTGTTATTTATTTTAATTTAATATTTTTAATTGGTTTTAGTTTGCTGCTTTTTAATTTTTCCGATGTCTCTAATTCATATTTTAGTCCTTACCCAGTTGAGAAAGTAGTGGGTTTTTCCTTATTGGCATTTTTTTATTTCGTCGTATTTTTTTATTATGCTAGCAAGTTTTTTTGCCATTTTTTTCTTGTTAAATTAAATATTGATGACAGTCGTTTTGATTTGAGTAAAATTTATGATTTTATTGTTGTGCTTTCATGGCTATCATTTGTATTTTTAATATTTCATATTGTTTTTGGTCAAGATGTTGCAATAAAGAATTTCTTTTCGATGAATAGTACATCGTTAGAGCTTGCAACTTCAAGGGCAGAGACTACGCAGGCCTCAGGTTTTTTCGGTGTCTTAGTAAAAGAACTTCTGAAAAATTATATTCCGCTATTGTTTCCTCTTTTATTAATGATAAGGCGCCTAGGATTCAGATCGAAGTTTTTCATAATCAACCTTACTATTGCATTCTTTGCAAGTCTTATTGCAACAGCTTGGTTTATTGAGAAGGCATCTGTTGTTTATTTTGGATTTTCTATCCTGGCGGTTCATTTGTGCTTCGATTCGAATGTCTCTTTTGGGCGTGTTTTGTCATATGTTTCTGTTTTGTTATTCTTCTTGGTTGGTATGTTTTATTTCTTCTATCTTAATGCAGTCGAGAAGGATGGTGTTGGATATTTAATTCAAATATTGAGTCATCGGTTCACTACTCAGGCAGCAGGCTATGTTTTGGCTTTGTATGTATTTCCTGATTATATAGATTTTAGAGGTATCTCTGGTATTTCTGGTTTTTTTGCCAGTGTTGCCGGAGATAAATTTCAGTCGACATATGGGATTTTGATTGATTTTCTAGATCCAGAAAATGCAGCAATTTCTGGTGCGATGTCATCATTTGCTGTTGGTGATGCTTGGGGGCTTTTTGGTATTTGGGGTGTTCTTATTAGTCCATTTGTATGTGGTGTATATTATGGTCTTGCCAATTTGCCATTCAAAGGAAGGGCTAGAGTCATTTTGATGCCATTAGTAATTTTTCTTTTCTCGAAACCGCTTCTGGCTAGTGGGTTTTATGGGTTTTTATATCCAGTTGGTATGCTTTCAATTTTGCTCCCGTATTGGTTATTTTTGCGCATGTTTGCATGGAGAGCTGTATGCAGAAAATAATGGTTATAGGCTATTATGGGGATGAAAATAAGTACGTAGGTGCAATCAGACCGAAGTCACTTTCAGATTTCTTGAGAATTCATGGGTATCAATCTATTTTTTTTCATAATGCTGAAGGTGTAGGCGGTCTTTTTGCGAGAGTTTTATGGTTTGTAAGATTGTTGATATTTTCGCTAAGATTTAAACCTGATACAGTGGTTATTTCGATAGGGCCTTATTGGTATTTTGTCTTATTGTCTATTTTTTTTAAAGTACGGAGTGTTTCTGTCATTATTGATGTTAGAGATGGCTGGTCTTGCAACATAAGTGATCAAGGTCTTCGGCGTCTTTTTAGATTGCGCTTGGCATTAATGATGGAGAGAGTTGCATATTTATTATGTGATCATTATGTCGTTGTTACTCCGGGCTTGAAGGATTACTACTCTTTTATTTTTAAAACATCAAACAAAATAGAAATTATCATGAATGGGCACAGCATTAATTCGGTTGCTGGGTCGATTTTAAACAAAAAACATTTAATCTTTGCTATTTTTGGAAAATATGCTGAATATGGTAGTCATGCAGAAGTGACAACTGAGAAGCTTAAGAAAGTGATGGAGCAGCATGCTTCTAAAGGACTTGAAATATGGCTCATTGGATGTTCAAGCTTAACTGTTCAGCTACTTGAAAGATATGGGATGGCTTCTTTTCTGAAAATATATAATAGGATGCCCTACGATCAAGCTATCAATATTCTGAAGAATGCCTCTGTTGGTGTTTGTGCAGTTAGGGATCAAAAGACTGAGTTTGGTACAAAAATATTTGACTACATAGGCTGTGGCTTGCCAGTTTTTGACTCTTTTGACACTGAGTCAAATGTGCATCATATGTTTTCAGATTACCTTTTGAGTGATTTCTCGGATGATTCGAGTTTTTTCAGGGTTTCAAATTCTATTAGAGAAAATGCATATAAATATCATAGAAATTTCTTTTATAAAAAGTTTTTGGATATCATAGATTAATGACGACGCACATTAAAAAAATTTTAATGGTTGGTTCTGCAAGTTCAATTCATATTAGACAGTGGATTGTGAATATTGCTAGGCTGGGTTTCGAAATTCATCTAATTTCTCAGCATGATGATTTGTATGAATTGAGTACTGTTGATCGTTGCTATTTTCACAGGCTGCCTTTCTTGGGTGGGGTGGGGTATATTTTAAATATCCCATTTTTACTTGGTTTAATAAAAAATATAAAGCCTGATGTTGTGAATTTTCATTATGCAACAGGGTATTCTGCTGCGGCAAGGTTCGTCTGTGATGTCCCTGTTGTGATTAATGCGTGGGGATCTGATGTATATGAATTTCCTACCAAGTCTATACTGCATAAAACTTGGTTGACTTTTAATTTAAAGTCAGCAAGTGTAATTGCCTCAACAAGCTTTGATATGGCGAGAGTTATAAAGGGTTTGGATAAATCGTTGAAGTGTATTGAAATAACTCCGTTTGGTGTGGATGTAGATAAGTTTCGATCTGTAATAGATGGTGATGATAAGACGATTTTTGTTTTTGGTACAGTAAAGTCGTTGCATGATAAGTATGGAATTGATATTCTTATATCGGCTTTTGCTTTGTTTTTGACGCGGGAGTTTCTAGATCGCACCTTTAGTAATGTTGAGTTGCACCTAGTGGGGGATGGGCCGGAGCGAGTCAGTTTGGAGAGTTTAGTCGTGAGTTTAGGCCTGTCAGATTCAGTTAAATTTTTTGGTGCTGTGCCGCATGAATGTGTGCCTGAGAAACTTTCAACTTTGGATGTGTACTGTGCTTTAAGTCGGCAAGAGAGCTTCGGTGTTGCTGTTATCGAGGCTTCCAGTTGTGGTTTGCCGGTGATTGTTTCGGATGCCGGGGGCTTGCCCGAAGTTGTGGTGCACGGGCAAACCGGTTTTATTACCCCGGTGGGTGACATCGAGGCAATCTGTGCCGCCATGCAACGTTTGTATCATGACCGTGGCCTGCGTGAGACGATGGGTAAGAACGGGCGGGATTTTGTCGTCAAGAATTATTCCTGGCAGGTCTGTACCCAGAAAATGTTGAACACATATAAGAAAGCAATTGAATTATGAAAGTTGTAACCGTCATTGGTGCACGTCCGCAGTTCATCAAAGCAGCTAGTGTCAGTGCTGCATTCCTGCAGCTGGGTGTAGAAGAGCTGATCATCCACACCGGGCAGCATTACGATGAAAACATGTCGAACATTTTTTTTGAGGAGCTCGGCATTCCCAAACCATATGCCAACTTGGGCATTGGTGGTGGGGGGCATGGCGAAATGACGGGTGCCCAGCTGGCTGGGATTGAAAAAATTCTTCTTGCGGAACAGCCGGATTTTCTGCTGGTTTATGGCGATACCAATTCCACGTTGGCCGGTGCGCTGGCTGCGGCAAAGCTGCATATTCCGGTAGCGCATGTCGAAGCTGGGCTCCGTTCGTTTAATCGCAGAATGCCGGAAGAGATCAACCGTGTGTTGACCGATCACGCTAGTTCTCTGTTGTTTGCGCCTACCGATATTGCAATCAGCCACCTGGCAAACGAGGGGATTCCGGCTGAAGCTTGCCATCAGGTAGGGGATGTCATGTACGACGCCAGCAAGTTCTTTTCTGACAAGGCGCTGTCCAGATCGCGCATCTTGTCCGAGCTTGGCTTGACCAAGGGCGGTTTTGTTCTGTCTACCATCCACCGTGCAGAAAATACCAACGACCTGCAGCGCCTGACGGTCATTCTGCAGGCACTGGCGGTTGTGGCGGAATCTATCCCGGTAGTACTGCCTATCCATCCTCGTACCCGCCATGTCATTGTGCAACATGGTCTGGATGAGCTGATTGCCAACAAGGTGACATTGATCGACCCGGTCGGCTACCTGGATATGGTCATGCTAGAAATGTCTGCGGCTGTCATCGCTACCGATTCGGGGGGCGTGCAGAAGGAAGCGTTCTTCTTCTCGGTGCCGTGTGTCACCATGCGTGATGAAACCGAGTGGGTAGAGCTTGTGGCATCTGGTTGGAACAAACTGGTTTCCCCTGTAGATGCCAGGCAGTTAGCAGAAGCCATTCTGGGCTCGGTTGGTAATCAAGGTGCGGCGATTGCCCCCTATGGTGATGGCACTGCGTCCATAAAGATCGTCAAAAAGATGTTGGAATACATAAAGGGTTAACGAAGTGAATATTTTGCTGATAAATCACTACGCTGGCTCTATCCGTCATGGTATGGAGTTTCGCCCTTATTACATGGCTAGAGAGTGGCAGAAGTTAGGGCATAAGGTGATGATTGTGGCGGCAACGGAGTCTCATGTGAGAACCGTGCGGCCTGTCAGCGACAAGTCCGTGTCAATTGAGGATATTGATGGCATTACGTATGCGTGGCTGAGAACAACAAAATATAACGGTAACGGTGTTGGCCGAGTCATCAATATGTTTAGTTTTCTGGGGCAGCTTTTCAGGCATGCTTCAGCGCTGCTTGGCTCTTTTAAGCCTGATGTTGTTATTGCTTCTAGCACCTATCCGCTGGATATTTGGCCAGCCAGGCACATAGCACGAAAGTACGGAGCAAAGCTGGTTTTCGAAGTGCACGATCTCTGGCCGCTATCGCCCATCGAGTTGGGGGGGATGTCACCCAAGCATCCGTTTATCCGGTTATTGCAGTGTGCGGAAGATTACGCCTACAAGCACGCTGATCATGTGGTTTCCATGTTGCCTAATGTGAAGGATTACATGGTTTCCCGAGGAATGGTACGAGGCAAGCTGCACATCGTACCCAATGGCATCTGCCCGGAAGATTGGCTGGATGCACCTGTTTCTGCAGATCACGAAACCGTCGTCCGGCTGCAGTCTCTCAAGGCTGCTGGCAAACGGATTGTGGGTTATGCCGGTACACATGGTGTGGCTAATGCGCTCGATACGGTTCTTGATGCAGCAGCGCTGACTACAGACGATAGCATTGCGTACGTTTTGGTGGGCTCGGGTCCGGATAAGGACGCGTTAATGGCCCGGGCCAAACAAATGTCGTTGCATAATATTCATTTTTTGAGCCCGGTACCCAAGGGGCTTATTCCATGTGTTTTGCAATACTTTGATGTGGCCTATATCGGCTTGCAGAGTCAGCCGCTTTTCCGCTTCGGTATCGCGCCTAACAAGCTTATGGACTATATGATGGCTGGTCGGCCTGTCATCATGGCTATAAATGCCGGCAACGACCCTGTAGCTGAAGCAGCATGTGGCATGACTATCTCGCCAGAAAACCCGGCGCTTTTGTACCAAGCGGTTAGCGATTTGTTGGCGGTGCCCGGTGATGAGCGTGTTGCCATGGGCAAGCGCGGGCGTAACTACGTTCTGCAGCATCATGCATATGAGCAATTGGCTTCCAGTTTTCTTTCGATACTCAAATGAACCTGACAACATCCAAATTCCTCCCCTTCGCCCTGCCGGATATCGGCGAGGACGAGATCAATGAAGTGGTCGACGCGCTGCGTTCCGGCTGGGTAACCACCGGCCCGAAAACCCGCCAGTTCGAGGCGGATTTTGCCGCCTACATCGGCGGTGGCGTGGAAGCCATCGCGGTGAACTCCGCCACCGCCGGCCTGCACCTGGCGCTGGAAGCGGTGGGGGTGAAAGAGGGCGACGAGGTGATCGTGCCCAGCTATACCTTTACCGCCACCGCCGAGGTGGTGCGCTACCTGGGCGCGCACCCGGTGTGTGTGGACGTGGATCCGGCCACCTTCAACATCCGCCCGGACGCCATCCGCGCCGCCATTACCGATAAAACCCGCGCTATCATTCCGGTGCATTTTGCCGGCCTGGCCTGCGATATGGACGCCATCATCGCCATTGCGCGCGAGCACGGGCTGAAGGTGGTAGAAGACGCCGCCCACGCCATGCCCACTTACTACAAGGGCACGCTGGTGGGGGCGCTGGATTCCGACGTGACGGTGTTCAGCTTTTACGCCAACAAGACCATGACCACCGGTGAGGGCGGCATGGTGGTGTCGCGCCACGCCGACATCATCGCCCGCTGCAAGGTGATGCGCCTGCACGGCATCAGCCGCGACGCTTTCGACCGCTACACCTCCAAGACCCCGGCCTGGTACTACGAAGTGGTGGCCCCGGGCTACAAGTACAATATGCCGGATACCGCCGCGGCGATGGGCATCCACCAGCTGAAGAAGATCGACGCCTTCCTGCAAAAGCGCGAGGCGATGGCGGCGCGTTACGACGCCGAGCTGGCCGGCCTGCCGCTGACCCTGCCGGCGCACCCGGCCGACGCCGGCAGCAACCACGCCTGGCATCTGTACCCGGTGCGCCTGCAGCCGCAGGCCGGCATCAGCCGCGATGATTTCATCGTGAAAATGGCCGAGCTGGGCATTGGCTGCTCGGTGCATTTCATTCCGCTGCACCGCCAGCCGGTATGGCGCGATAGCTACGGCCTGACGCGCGAGCAGTTCCCGGTGGCCGACGCGGCGTTTGAAGCCGAAGTAACGCTGCCGCTGTACACCCGCATGAGCGACGACGACCAGACCCGCGTTATCGCCGCCGTGCGTCAGCTGCTGGGCCAGTGATGCGCGATCCGCAACAAGACAGCCAAAGCGCCGCGAGCGGCCCGGATGCAAGGCGGACGGCGCGCAGCGACCGAGATAGTACAAACGGTACAGCGAGGGAGCGAGCACCGGCCAACGCAGCAGACGCGTCGCGCAGCAGCTTTGGGCCACCAGACACGCTGCGGCCAACCTTGGCCGCCCGCCCCGGCTCGGCGCTGGCCAAGCGCCTGTTCGACCTGGTGGCGGTGCTGGCCGGGCTGTGGCTGATCTGGCCGCTGCTGTTGGCTATCGCGCTGTGGGTCAAGCTGGACTCGCCCGGCCCGGTGTTCTTCCGCCAGGTGCGGGTAGGGCGTGGCGGCCAGCTGTTCCGCATCCACAAGTTCCGTACCATGAAGATTGGCGCCGAAGCCGCCGGCCAGCTGACGGTGGGCGCCGACCAGCGTGTGACGCGTGCCGGCCACCTGCTGCGCAAGACCAAGCTGGACGAGCTGCCGCAGTTGCTGGACGTGTTGTACGGCGACATGAGCCTGGTGGGCCCGCGCCCCGAGGTACCCAAATACGTGGCGCACTACCCGGATAGCGTGAAGGACATCGTGCTGTCGGTACGCCCCGGCATTACCGACTGGGCGTCGATCCGCATGATCGACGAGAACGAGATCCTGGGCAAAGCCGCCGACCCGGAGCGCGCCTACATCGAGCAGGTGCTGCCGGAAAAACTGGGCTACTACGTGCGCTACGCGCAAAGCCACACACTGGTTGGCGACGTGCAGATCATCGTCGCTACTTTGCTGAAGATCGTGACCCGATAACAGGACAACAAGCATGAGCCGACCGGAACAAACCTATCGGGGTAGCTGCCACTGCGGTGCCGTGCAGTTCGAGGTCACTACCGACTTTCCCGAGC
>NZ_JAQQLF010000013.1 GCF_028548455.1 Vogesella aquatica | reverse complement strand
CAGGCCGTTGGCGCGGCCATGCCCTGAGCTGCTTGCCTGCTGAGACAAAAGGTTTACATGCTGGAAAAACTGCTTTCCTTCTCGCGCCATCACAAGATGGCGCTGCTGATGCTGCTGGATGCGCTGCTGCTGCCGCTGGCGATGTGGAGCGCGGTGCTGCTGCGCCTGGGCGGCAACTGGGACCCGAAGCTGGACCCGTTTCTGTGGATCTTTGCCGTGCCGCCGCTGTGGGTGCTGCCCATCTTCATCAAGCTGGGCCTGTACCGCGCGGTGCTGAAGTTCCTGGACGACCGCATCGTCTACACCGTGTTCGTCGGCGTGTCGCTGTCGGTACTGGTGCTGATGGCGGTGATCCTGATGGCGGGCATCGGTGTCTTCCCGCGCACCGCCATCATCATCTTCTGGGTGTTCGCCATGGCCTACATCGGCGGCAGCCGCTTCCTGCTGCGCGGGGTGGTGCGCCGCATCGACGCGCTGGACGCGCCGCGCCAGCCGGTGCTGATATACGGTGCCGGCCGCGCCGGGCTGCAGCTGATGGCCGGCCTGCTGGAAGGGCGCGAGTACCGCCCGATGGCGTTTGTGGACGATAACCCGCAGCTGTGGCGCCGCACCTTCCGCGGCCTGGCGGTGTATAGCCCGCACGAGCTGCCGCAACTGCTGCAGGACACCGGGGCCGAGCTGATTCTGCTGGCCATCCCGTCGGCCAGCCGTGGCCGCCACCGCGAGATCCTGGAAAAGCTGGAGCCGCTGCACGTGCCGATCAAGCGCCTGCCGGGCATGGCCGACCTGGTGTCCGGCGAGGTGCGGGTGACCGAGCTGCGCGAGGTGGGCATCGACGACCTGCTGGGCCGCGACCCGGTACCGCCGCAGCCCGAGCTGCTGGCGGCCAACATCGCCGGCAAGGTGGTGATGGTCACCGGCGCGGGCGGTTCCATCGGCTCAGAGCTGTGCCGCCAGATCGTGCGCCAGAAGCCGGCGCGCATCGTGCTGTTCGAGGCCAGCGAGTACGCGCTGTACGCCATCGACCAGGAGCTGGCCAAGCTGGCGCCGGCAGTGCAGCGCGTGCCCTTTCTGGGCAGCGTCACCGACTACCCGCGCCTGCTGGCCGTGCTGCAGGGCATGCGCGTGGACACCGTCTACCACGCCGCCGCCTACAAGCACGTGCCGATGGTGGAGCACAACCCGGTGGCCGGCATCGTCAACAATGCCTTTGGCACAGATACTTGCGCGCGCGCTGCCGAAGACGCCGGCGTGGCCACCTTTGTGCTGATCTCTACCGATAAGGCCGTGCGGCCCACCAACGTGATGGGCGCTACCAAACGCCTGGCCGAGCTCGCGCTACAAGCGCGCCACGCGGCCGGTAGCCGCACCCGCTGCGTGATGGTGCGTTTTGGCAATGTGCTGGGCAGTTCCGGTTCGGTAGTGCCGCTGTTCAAGCAGCAGATCGCCAGCGGCGGCCCGGTCACGCTGACGCACCCGGAGATTACCCGCTACTTCATGACCATTCCCGAGGCGGCACAGCTGGTGATCCAGGCCGGCGCGATGGGGCAGGGCGGCGACGTGTTCGTGCTGGACATGGGCGAGCCGGTGCGCATCATCGACCTGGCGCGGCGCATGATCCACCTGTCCGGCCTGCAAGTGCGCGACGAGCGCAACCCGCAAGGCGACGTGGAAATCCGCTGCACCGGCCTGCGTCCGGGCGAAAAGCTGTACGAGGAGCTGCTGATCGGCGACAACGTGCTGCCCACCGAGCACCCGCGCATCCTGCGGGCGCAGGAATACCACCTGGCACCGGCCGAGCTGGCACAACATATGGCCGCCTTGCGTACGGCGTGCGAGGCGCTGGACGCGGCGCAAGCGTTTGCGCTGCTGCAGGGCGTGGTACACGAGTTCAAGGCCGCCGACGCTACGGCAGACTGGCTGGTAAGCGCACGAAATTAGTCTCAGGCGTGTTTTTTCTCGATTTAGGCAGAGTTCATGCTTGCTGGGTCATTGATTGCGGCTGCTTTTGTGAAGTATCCTTTCATGCTTAATGTGTGTAGCATAGTTTATCTATGGGATTCTAGAGCCGACTCATGATTGTTCTTCCTTTTTTTCTGGCTTTCTTGACATCCTTGATTGTCTGTACCTTGGTTATCCGCTATCAGCACGTCCACTCGCGTTATTCGATGGATCACGATCTGGATGGGGTGCAGAAGTTTCACGTTCGCCCTACGCCACGCATCGGCGGTGTACCCATGTTTGCCGGTTTGTTGCTGGCCATGCTGGTATTCGGGTTGATGCAGGATTTCTCCTTGCTGTTGCCGTTGTTGATTAGCGCGTTGCCGGTATTCCTGGCAGGGCTGCTGGAAGACCTCACCAAACGCATTTCTCCAAAAGTACGGTTGTTGGCAGCTTTCGTATCGGCAGGGCTGGCTGCGTGGCTGATGCAGGCAGTACTGGGGCGCTTGGGTGTGCCGGGGGTGGATGCCCTGTTGCAGGCCTGGCCGCTGCTTGCGCTATTGCTTACCGTGTTTGCTGTCAGTGGCGTCTGTCATGCCACCAATATCATCGATGGGTACAACGGCTTGATGGCAGGTGTCAGCATTGTTTCTGCACTGGCTTTTGCTTATGTTTCCTACAAGCTGAATGATGCCCATCTGTTGGTATTATCTGTATCGCTGGCTGGGGCGCTGCTGGGCTTTCTGGTATGGAATTTCCCCCGTGGCCTGATTTTTGCAGGCGATGCGGGTGCTTATCTGGTGGGTTTCCTGCTGGCCGAGCTGGCGGTGTTGCTGGTGCTACGCCACCCGCAGGTGTCACCCTGGTTCTGTATGCTGGTGCTGATTTATCCGATTTTCGAAACAGTGTTCACCATCTACCGCCGCAGGTTGCGCAATGCTGCAGCAGGCTTGCCAGACTCCATGCACTTTCACCAGCTAATCTACAAAAGGCTGGTGCGCTGGATGGTAGGTCGGCGCGAGTCCGCGCATTTGCTAAAACGTAACAGTTTGACTGCGCCTTATTTGTGGGCCATGGCCGCGCTGACGGTGACGCCAGCGATTCTATTCTGGCAGTACGAGTCTTTGCTGCAACTGAGCGCCTTGTGCTTTGTGGCCGTGTATGTATGGCTTTACAAGCGTATTGTGAATTTCAGGGCGCCACGCTGGATGGTGTATCGCAGGGCAGCGCCGCCACATAGCGGGCGGCGCGCAAAATAAAAAACGGGGGCGATTGCCCCCGTTCTGCTGTTTGCTGATTCAGGCTCTTATCACGTTGGCCGTAGCTTGCTGGTATTTGCCCCGGCTATCTACCACCAACTGGGCGTGCTGGCTAATCATGTTGTAGTCGAATTTGTCATGATCAGTGGCCAGCAAGACGCAATCGTATGTGGCCAGTTTGTCTGCGGACAGTGCCACGCTGCTTAGTTCGAAATGATGCTCGCGCATTTTCGGGAAGACCGGCACGTGCGGGTCGCTGTAGCTGATGTCCGCCCCCAGCTCGCGCAGTTTTTCCATCAGGAATACCGACGGGCTCTCGCGCATGTCGTCTACGTTCTTCTTGTAGGCGATGCCCAGTACCAGGATCTTGCTGCCGTTGATGGCTTTCTTGCGTTCGTTCAGTGCCGAGGCAATCTTGCTGATCACATAGTCAGGCATGGATGAGTTGACTTCGCCCGCCAGCTCGATAAACCGGGTGTGTACGCCATACTCGCGGGCTTTCCAGGTCAGATAGAACGGGTCGATAGGAATGCAGTGGCCACCCAGGCCCGGGCCGGGGTAGTAGGGTACAAAGCCAAACGGCTTGGTGGCAGCGGCACGGATCACTTCGTGAATATCGATGCCCATCTTGTCGGCAACGATCTTCATCTCGTTCACCAAGCCGATGTTTACCGCACGGTGGATGTTTTCCAGCAGCTTGGTCATCTCGGCAGCGCGGGTGCTCGATACCGGCACCACTTTATCGATAACTGCGCCGTACAGGGCTACGCCGATTTCCTGGCAGGCTTCGGTAACGCCACCACATACTTTGGGGATGGTGCGGGTAGTGAAGTCCGGGTTGCCCGGGTCTTCGCGCTCTGGCGAGAACACCAGGAAAACATTTTCGCCGACCTTGAAACCGCGGGACTCGATGCGGGGCAGCAGCTCTTCGTCGGTGGTGCCCGGGTAGGTAGTGGATTCCAGCGATACCAGATGGCCTTCGCGCAGGTGCGGTACCAGGCTATCGATGGTATTGATCACATAAGACAGGTCCGGCTCGCGGTATTTGTTCAGCGGCGTCGGTACGCACAGAATCAGCGCGTCTGCCTCTGGCGCGCGGCTGAAGTCGGTGGTGGCTTCAAAACCGGCCGCACGGGCGCTGGCGATACTGTCCGCGCTGATGTGTTCGATATAGCTTTTGCCGGCGTGCAGGGCATCGACTTTGCTCTGGTCGATATCAAAGCCCAGTACTTTGTAGCCCACTTCGTTAAAGCGGAGCATCAGCGGCAGGCCGACATAGCCCAGGCCGACGATGCCGATGACGGCAGATTTGTCTGCAATGCGGTTCAGGAACGCGTTTTTCACAAAGTGTCTTCCATTAATCAATAAGCGGCGCTGCAGGGTGGGGCTGCCGCGAATGGCAGGTATTTTACGCCAAAACCTGTTGGTCGGCAGGCTGTGCTTGTCGCGGACTATGCAAAGCAAAAAGCCCTGCCCGCCAAAGGGCGGGCAGGGCTTTTATCCGGCTGGCTTACAGGGCTGGCATGCTGAAGCCCTGGATGTCGGCGGCTTTCACCAGCGAGCTCAGGTATTCGTGCATGGCCTGGCGGCCGGCCATTTCGTTCAGGTACTGCTGCAGACGCGGGAATACGTCGGCAAATGCCAGCTGGCCGCCTTCGGCGCGCTGTTTCACCTGGATGATATGGTAGCCAAACTGGGTTTCTACCAGGTTGGGGGTGATCTGGCCGGCTTCGGTGCTGAATACGGCTTGTTCGAATTCCGGCACCATCTGGCCACGGCCAAACTGGCCCAGGTCGCCACCTTGTTTGCCGCTAGGGCAGGTGGAGTGCTCGGCGGCCAGGGCGGCAAAGCTGTCCGGGTTGGCTTGTACTTGTTCCAGTACGCCTTGTGCTTTGGCCTTGGCCAGCGATGCGGCCAACTCGTCGCCCTGTCCCAGCGGGAACAGGATATGGCTGGCGACAGCGTTTTCGCCCTGCTTGAAGTATTGCGGGTTGGCATCGTAGTAAGCCTGGCAGGCGGCTTCGTCTGCCGGGGTAAAGCTCAGCTCCTGGTCCAGCAGGGCACCGATAGCCTGACCTTCGTTGGCTGTGTCAAAACCATTCTCGCTGGCTTTTTGCAGCAGCAGCTGATGCAGAACCAGCTGTTGAACGGCGGCGTCGCGCGGGCTGGCGGTATCTTCGTGGTTTGCCTGCTCGGCTTGCACCATGGCTTCGGTGATTTCTACGCCGTTTACGGTAATGGACATGTCGGTTTCCTGTGGAGAGTTAGTCTTTTGCGGCCGAGTATCTGGCGCAATACGGCAGTGTATGAGGGCAGTTTCTGTAATATCAATAGCCGGATTATGGATTTGTGTGCGAAAAATCCACCCGGTGGGCCAAGGGGCAGACGCCGCTGCCCGGCTGCGGTACAGTGCCGGCTGTTTGTCACTTTGCCGGGTGCCCAGGCTGCCATGCTTCCTATTGTTACCGCCCGTTTGCGTTTGCGCGAGTTTGTGCTCGCCGATGCGCCTTTTGTCTTGCAGTTGCTGAACGACCCCGACTTCATCCGCTTTATTGCCGACAAGCAGGTCCGTACCCTGGCGCAGGCGCAGCACTACCTGATCGATGGCCCTGTGGCCAGCTATGCGGCCAACGGTTTTGGCCTGTGGTGCGTCGAGCGCCTGTGCGATGGCCAGTCTTTGGGGATGTGTGGCCTGATACGCCGCCATAACGTGCCGGATGTCGACGTAGGCTACGCCTTTATGCCCGCCGCACGCGGCCACGGCTATGCTGTAGAGGCAGCAGCGGCGGCGCGTGCCTACGGGCTGGGCGAGCTGGCCTTGCCGCGCGTGGTCGGTTTTATCGACCCGGCCAACCTGGCCTCGGCCCGGGTGCTGCAGGCGATCGGTTTGCAGTCGCAGGGGCTGGTGGCGTTTCCCGGTGTGGAAGGTGATACCGAATTATTTGCCTGAGCTGCTACGCAGCGCAGGGTTGGCCGCAGCTGTATGGAATACCGGCAACGAGCAAATGCTCTATTTTGTTGGATTTTATCGAGTTGCTTGGGCGATAATGCCGGCCATCTAAATGGAGAGATGTGTAATGCGTTGTCTGGATGATTTCCGTCTGCACCTTGCGGGCAAGGATCTGGTGCCTATCATGCAAGGCGGCATGGGTGTGGATATTTCTACTGCAGCCTTGGCGCTGGAAGTAGCCCGGCTCGGTGGCATCGGCCATATTTCCGACGCCATGTTACCTACTGTGGCAGACCGTCGCTATGACACCAAGTACGTCAAGAACAAGCTAAAACAGTACAAGTTCAACGTAGAAAATGCCGACAAGTCGGTAGTGAAATTTGATCTGGACGAAGTGGCCGAGTCAACCCGCCTGCACGTCGAGGCCACCATGAAAGCCAAGCAGGGCGATGGACTGATTTTCATCAATTGCATGGAAAAACTCACCATGAATGCGCCCAAAGACACATTGCGCGTGCGCATGCGTGCGGCCATGGACGCCGGCATTGATGGCATTACCCTGGCGGCGGGCCTGCACCTGGGCTCCTTTGCACTGATCGAAGACCACCCGCGTTTCCACGAGGTGCAGCTGGGTATCATCGTATCGTCGCTGCGAGCTTTGCAGCTGTTCCTGAAGAAAACCGCCCGCACCAAGCGTTTGCCGGACTACATCGTGATCGAAGGCCCGCTGGCTGGCGGCCACCTGGGTTTTGGCATGGACTGGCAGGACTACCACCTGGAAACCATTCTGGTGGAAATTCGCGACTGGATGCAGGCCGAAGGCCTGACTATTCCGCTGATCGCTGCCGGTGGTGTGTTTACCGGCGCCGATGCTGTACGCATGATGGAGCTGGGCGCCCAGGGGGTGCAGGTGGCTACCCGCTTTACCGTGACGCACGAATGCGGCCTGCCCGACAAGATCAAGCAGGAATACTTCCGCGCCAGCGAAGAAGATATCGAGGTCAACCAGCTATCGCCTACCGGCTACCCGATGCGCATGATCAAGCAGTGCCCCGCCATTGGCGACGGTATTCGCCCCAACTGCGAAGCCTACGGCTACCTGCTGGATGCCAGCGGCAGCTGCCAGTACATCGAGGCCTATAACCGCGCCGTGGCCGAGCACCCGGGCGAGCGCCGCGTGAAGGTGATGGACAAGACCTGCCTGTGTACCCATATGCGCAATTTCGATTGCTGGACCTGTGGCCACTACACCTACCGCCTGAAGGACACCACGCACCGCCTGGCGGACGGCAGCTACCAGGTACTGAGCGCCGAGCACGTATTCCGCGACTACCAGTTCAGCAAGGAAGGCGTGGCGCTGCCAGAGCAGGCCAGCTAAGCAATACACCGTGCCTTGCACGACAAAAGGTTGGCCGCTGCGGCCAACCTTTTGCTTTATGGGGGCGCTATCAGGCTAGCGCTTTGTACAGGTTCCAGATCGACAAACCGCTGATCAGCAGGCCTACCACCGTCATCAGCGCGCGCGCCGGCAGGTAGCGCGTAGTCCACGCGGCCAGCGGGGCGGCAACCATGCCACCGATCACCAGGCCGGCAATCAGCTCCAGCTGCCCGAATACGCCGATAAACACGGCAAACGACGCGGCACCGGCTACCGACAGGAAAAACTCGGCAGCATTCACCGAGCCAATCACCGTGCGCGGGGCGCCGCCGCGGCCAATCAGCGACGTGGTTACCACCGGGCCCCAGCCGCCACCGCCGATGGAATCCAGTGCACCGCCCAGAAACGCCAGCGGGGCAATACGCTTGGGTTGGCCGCGTGCCGCCAGCTGTTGTCGTGCTTTCAGCAAAATATAGATACCCATTAGTAGCAGATAAGCCGACACCACCGGTTTGATGATGCTCACATCGACAAAGGCCAGTACGGCTGCGCCCGCTACCCCGCCTGCTACGCCGGGTATTACCAGCCGCTTGAACAGCTGGCGGTCGATATTGCCGAATTTCAGGTGCGCCAGCCCCGATGCGCCGGTGGTGAAGATCTCGGCCAGGTGGATGCCGGCGCTGGCGGCGGCAGGTGGCAAACCCGCCGACATCAGCGCGGTATTGGCGGTAACGCCATAGGCCATGCCGAGGGCGCCATCGATAATCTGTGCCATAAAGCCAATGGCGATGAACGTCCAGAACAGCGGGTCGTCGGTCCAGCCGCTGGCGGCCAGCAGTGCCTGTCGCGCGGTATCTCCCAGGTGCAGCGTGCCGGCCAGGTGTAGCAGGCCGGCGCTGGCCAGTACGGCCAGTAGCGAGTAGGTAGTCCAGTGGCGGCGCAGTCGGTGCAGCATGGTGTGGCTCCTGATAAGGTTGGCCGCAGTGTAGGGTGGTGCTTTATTGCCTAAAAGCTTGATTTCTGATGTTCTTAGCAGGTTTTTTTATAAAGCAGGCAGGGCGTAGCCGCTGTGGCGCTGGTAATGCCGGGTGGCAGTGCTAGAATCCGCTCATCATTCAATAAGCTTGGTACCCGTGCATGACCCCGATGATGTCGCTGTTTGTCAGCAAGTTCCTGTTTGTGGCAGCCGCCTTGCTGCCCATCATCAACCCGCCCGGCCTGGTGCCTTTCTTCATTTCGCTCACCGCGCACAATAGCCAGCCGCAGCGGGCGTTTCTGGCGCGGCGCATTGCCATTTACTGCTTCTTGTTGTTGCTGGGCAGTATGTATATCGGTGGCTTTGTATTGAGCTTTTTTGGCGTGTCGCTGCCGGTGGTGCAGCTGTCGGGCGGCTTGCTGATTACCTTTGCTGCCTGGCGCATGCTGAACGATGCCCCGGCGGAGGCATCGCCCGGTGTCGAGAAAATCGAAAACCGCGAGGTACTGAAGCAGCGCGCTTTCTACCCGCTGACTTTCCCGCTGACGGTGGGCCCTGGCTCGATTTCTGTTGCCATCACCGTGGGCGCGTCGCTCAGTAGCGCTGGCCGTGGCCTGGAAAAATTTGCCGTGGCACCGTTGGCCGCTGTTGCCGCGGTGGCGGCTATCAGCGTGCTGACCTGGTGGTGCCTGACCCACGCCGACAAACTGATGCGCTATCTGGGGCGTACCGGCTCGGTAGTGTTCTTGCGCCTGACTGCCTTTATTCTGCTGTGCCTGGGTGTGCAGATCATCTGGGAAGGCTTCTCTGGCCTGGTGGAACCGCTGCTCAAGAGCATCGGAAAGTAATCGTATTGCTTGTCGGATAGCTAGGTAACAAGGGGGCTTGGCCCCCTTTTTTCATGATTCTTTCCTGCCTGCACGTATTTCGCGCCACTTCATCACCAGGATGATGGACGCCAGTAACAGGGTAATGCCATTGGCCAGCACAATAGGCAATGCCCCCAGTAGCAAGCCGTAAGCCAGCCAGGTCGCCACGCCGGCTACCAGCATCAGATACATGGCGAATGAGATGCTGCGGGTATCGCCGGTACGCAGGGTGCGGATAACCTGCGGCAGAAAACTGGTGGTGGTGAGAAAGGCGGCAATATAGCCCAGCAGATCTGTGGTCATGGTTGTTGCAGCTCAGCATGATAAGGGTGGGTCGATACTATCGCTGTACCGGGCAAAACGTGCACGCAGTGTTTTTTCGATAAAGCCGCAATGCCCCGACAGCGGGGGCATATCCCGTTACAATGACGCCTCGCAAAAAACGGGGTGTTTATGTTTACGCTGGCTTTCTTGTGCGTGTTTGCTTTTCTGGCAGGCCTGATCGATGCCGCAGTCGGCGGTGGCGGGCTTATCCAGATCCCGGCGCTGTTCAATGCGCTGCCGCAGGTGTCGGTAGCGACGCTGTTTGGTACTAATAAAGTGTCTGCTGCCATGGGCACTGTGTTTGCTGCACGTTCCTATCTGAAGCGGGTAAGCATTCCGTGGCGGCTGGTGTTGCCGGCTGCAGCGGCTGCCTTTGTCATGTCATTTGCCGGTGCGGCTGCGGTCAGCTATATCCCGCCGCAGTATATGCGCCCGCTGGTATTGGTGTTGCTGATCGTGATGGCGGTCTACACCTTTCGCAAAAAGCAGCTGGGCGCCGTGCACGAGCCGGTAGCTATTGGCCGGCGCGAGATGCTGGTAGGCCTGGCCATTGGCGGGGGGATCGGTTTTTACGATGGCCTGTTCGGCCCCGGTACCGGCAGCTTTCTGATGTTTTTGTTCGTGCGCTTTTTTGCCTTTGATTTCCTGCACGCGTCCGCTTCGGCCAAGGTGGTAAACCTGGCCACCAACGTGGCCGCGCTGTGCTTTTTCATCCCCAGTGGCAATGTGCTGTTTGGCTACGCCGTGCCGATGGCGGTATGTAATGTGCTGGGGGCGCTGGTAGGCAGCTGGCTGGCCATGCGCAAGGGCGCAGGATTTGTGCGTGTGCTGTTCCTGGTGCTGGTGAGCGTGCTCATTTGCAAGCTGGCTTACGATATGGTGCTGGCCTGACAGCTAATTGAAAGTTTCCGCAGCGATAATCAGGGCTGCTCGTCGTAAAAGTTTTGAGGGAGGATAACAAGATGTTTGAAATGATGGGTCAAAGCACCTTCTGGATTTCTGTGCTGCAGATTATCGCCATTGATATTCTGCTGGGCGGTGACAACGCGGTGGTTATCGCACTGGCCTGCCGTAGCTTGCCGGAAGACTTGCGCAAAAAAGGTATTTTCTGGGGTGTGGTAGGGGCCATTGGCCTGCGCGTGGTGCTGATCGCCTTTGCCTTGCAAATTCTGGATATCCCGTTCCTGAAACTGGTAGGTGGCTTGCTGCTGCTGTGGATCGGTATGAAGCTGCTGGTGGGTGAGGACGACGATGGCCATGATGTAGACGGCAGTGCCCACCTGTGGGGTGCAGTAAAAACCATTATCGTGGCCGACGCCGTGATGAGTATCGACAACGTGATTGCCGTTGCCGGTGCGTCCGGCGGCCATATGCCGCTGGTGGTGTTCGGTATCGTGATCAGCATCCCTATCATTGTGTGGGGTAGCCAGATCGTGATGAAACTGATGGATCGCTTCCCGCTGGTGATTACACTGGGTGGTGGCCTGTTGGGCTGGATTGGCGGCTCCATGCTGGTGAGCGATAAGGGCGTAACCAATTTCATCGGTACGCTCCCGGGCTGGTCGCATCAGGTGGCAGGCGCTGTCGGTGCTGCACTGGTGGTGATTACCGGTAGTGTGCTGGCCAAGCGCAAGGCGGCGACGGTGAGTGCCGAGTAGAGCGGCATCGCTATTACGGAAAAACCGCCTGCGGGCGGTTTTTTCATGCCTGCGCAAAACGCTGCGGCCAACCCTGAGGGTTGGCCGCATACGTCCGGCGAGGTGCCGGTGTGTCTTTTGTCCCGGGTGCTTGTGCCCCTTGTTTTACGCCTGCAGCTTGTGGCCCTTGTGGGGTGGCTAAGCTGTATGGTGCAGCCCGTTGCGTGAGTGGCGGCGGGTGGTCAGCGCGCTTATGGTGTGCTGTCTGCGGTGCGTTTCAGTGGGTTTACTGTACCGCGTGGCCGGGTGAAGGTGCTTTTGATTGGCGGCCTGTTTTGCCGTAGTGGTGGATAAATCTTCTGCTGTTGTGCAAAATATCAGAATGATCTGCCGGAGTGGTGCCATGGAAGAAAATACCTACAACTTGAGCGCGCAAGACAGAAAGATTCTGCGCGAGCTGCAGCAGAATGCCAGGCTCTCCAACGCCGAGCTGGCCGAGCGCGTGGGCATGTCCGCCAGCGCCTGCTGGAACCATACCCGCCAGCTGGAAAAAGAAGGCTATATCCAGGGCTATGTGGCGCTGATCGACCAGAAACGCATGGGCTTGCGCGATACGGTGCTGATCGAGGTCACGCTGAACGCGCACGAGGAGGACACGCTGGCGCGTTTTGGTGCCGAGCTGGCCGCCTTGCCCGAGGTGCTGGAGGCGCACCTGGTGTCTGGCGAGTACGACTACCTGATCAAGGTGGCTGTCGATGGTACCGCCGGTTACGAACGCTTTCTGCGCGAGAAGCTGTACAAGATTTCCGGCATTCGCCACAGCCGTTCGCACTTCACGCTGCGCTGCATGAAATCGGTGCCGTCGGTGCAGGTGTAAGCCGGCTGTACGGGAAGCACACAAAGCAAAGCGGCCAACCTTGTCACGCAAGGTTGGCCGCTTTGTCATGGGTACAGGCTTAGTTTTCGCGGTATTCCAGGCTGTGCCAGGCGCCGTCGTCTACCGCCAGTGCTTTGCTTAGCCACGGCAGGGTTTCCTGCAGCGTGGCGTACAGGGTCCACGGCGGGTTGATGATGAACATGCCGCTGCCGTGCATGCCGAAGCCGTCTTTGGACGGCGTGCGAACCGTCAGCGTAGCGTCCAGCCAGCTGTGGCAGGGCAGGCCTTTCAGGTCTTTCACCATCTCTTTGATTTCGGCGCGTTGCAGCAGCGGGTACCAGATGGCGTAGGTGCCGGTGGCAAAGCGTTTCAGCGCCTCCTTCATGGCCTTTACCACGTGCTGGTAGTCGGCTTTGTCTTCGTAGGGCGGGTCGATCAGCGTGAGCGCGCGGCGCGGTGGTGGCGGCAGCAGCGACTTGATGGCTTCAAAGCCGTTGGCGCGCTCTACGCGCACGCGGCGGCCGGCGTCGGCAAAGCAGTCTTGCAGCAGCTGGTGGTCGCTGGGGTGCAGTTCGAACAGGCGCAGCTTTTCGCTGCCGGCCATGGTTTGGGCGGCAAACCACGGCGAGCCGGGGTAGTAGCGCAGCGCGCCGTCGGCGTCGGTATTGATGGCGGCCACTACTTCCAGGTAGCGCTTTACCGCTGCCGGAGCGTCATCGCGCTGCCACAGGCGGGCAACCCCTTCGACATACTCGGCAGTTTTGGTGGCGTAGCCTTCGGTCAGGCTGTAAGCACCTGCGCCGGCGTGGGTGTCGATATACCAGAACGGTTTGGCCTTCTGGCCGAGGTAATCAATGATCTGCACCTGGATCAGGTGTTTTAGCACGTCGGCGTGGTTGCCGGCGTGAAAGGCGTGGCGGTAGCTCAGCATGGGTGGTGCACGGTAACAAGTTGGCCGCCATTGTAGCGCATCAGCCGCCAGGCCGCCCGTGCGGGCTGGCAGCAAAGCCGGCGCAGAGGCCGGCCTGCGCGGTGGCTTAGCGTTTTTTGCCCACGGCTGGTGTGCAGTTTTGCGTGGCGGTGGCGTAGCTGGTGTTCTTGATCGAGGTGTAATACAGGCGGCAGGCTTGTACTTCGTTCTTCCAGGTTTGCGTGCAGCTGTCCATGGTGGCTTTGGCGTCAGCCGACGGGTTTTTGCCCATGGCGGCTTGCCAGCAGGCCACGGTCAGATCCTGGCGCATGATGCTGATGCCCTGGCTATCGCTGCCGGCGTTCCAGATCAGGCTGGGGTGGTTGCCGATGGCCACCGGTACTTGCTTGTTGCTGCCGATGTCCAGCGGGAACTGGTCGCCCACTTTCAGGGTGCCCAGCTTGAACTGGCTGGCCAGCCATTTGCGCGCCGGGCTGCCCAGTACCACCATGGGGCGTGGCACGCTCTGGCCGACTTTGGGCGCGGTCCAGCTTTGCATCAGGGCCATGGTGTACGGGGTAAAGGTGTCGTATACGCCTTCCAGTGCGGCGCCGGCATTGGCTGGTGCGGCAATCGGTGCGATATCGTCGATAGTCTGGTATAGGCCGTTCTGGCGCACGTCCACACCGTTAAAGCCCAGCAGGTTGCCCCAACGCACGGTGGTGGCGGCGCTCAGGTAGTCCTGGGTGTCGTTCAGCACGGTGTCGGGCGGGAAGTGCAGCAGCTGTACGGTGTTATGGTTGCGCAGTGCCATGCCCAGGGTCAGGAAAAAGCGCCAGTCGCTTTGCCACTGCGGTGTTTTTTTCAGCTCCTCTGCCTTGGCGTAGCCGATGTCGCCAATGTCCAGATAGCGGCGGATGGCGTCGCTGTAGTCATCGGGTACCGGGTATTTGTTTTCGTCGGCATTGGCAGGGTTGGCCGCACGGTTCAGGTCGGCGTACAAGTGGTCACCGTTGCGATAGACGCGTACCGCCGAGGTATAGCCATCGCGCTGTACGCTCTGGCTGAGCCAGTGGCCTACGGTTTGCTCCAGCGAGCTGTCCGGGGCAGGGCAGTTGCTGATGCAGTTGGGGTAGGAAAACAGCTGCGCGGCGCGGTCCGGGCTGCCCAGGTCCACAATAAGGTTGTCAGCCAGGGCAAGCGGGCTCAGTAACAGGGTGAGGCTAAGCGTAGCTAGGGTTTTCATTTGGGCTCTCTGGAAGTGTGCTCGGCGGTATTGAAATGCGCTGTCAGCCCGGCCTGGATGGCATCGATGGCGCAAGCCAGCTCCTCCACCAGTTTGGCCTGCGGGTTGCCCGCTTTGGCCTGGGCGTCCAGCTCTTTGGCCAGCTGCTGCATCTGCGGTGCATTGATGTAGTGCCCTACAGATTTCAGGTTGTGGGCAATCAGCTGGATAGTGTCGGTGTCGCCCTGCTGCCAGGCCTGGCGCAGCTGGCTGGCGTCGTCAGCGTGGTGCTGGCGGAACTTGCGCAGCAGCGACTGGAACTGCTCCGGGTTTAGCGACATGGGTAGCGGGCCTGCCTGGATGCCGGGCAGCGCATGGCTGTCGCCGGCCGTGCTGCTGGCGGGTGTAGTACTTTGCGGGCTGACAAAGCGGCATAGCAGGCGGTAGAGCTGATCGGGGGTGTAGGGCTTGCTCAGGTGTTCGTCCATGCCGGCTTCCAGTGCCTCCTGGCGGGCGGCATCAAACGCATGGGCGGTAACGGCAATAATGGGCAGGGTGGTCAGCCCCTGTGCCCGAATCTGGCGCGAAGCTTCCATGCCATCCATCACCGGCATGTGCACGTCCATCAATACCGCATCGAATAGGCCGTGCAGTGCCATTTCTACGGCCTGCTGGCCGTTTTCGGCGCAGCTGACACGGGCGCCGGCTTCTTCCAGCAGCTCGCAGGCGATCTGGCGGTTGATCACATTGTCTTCGGCCAGCAGGATCTGCTTGTCCTTCAGGCAGC
Organism: Vogesella aquatica; assembly: GCF_028548455.1. Taxonomy (GTDB): domain Bacteria; phylum Pseudomonadota; class Gammaproteobacteria; order Burkholderiales; family Chromobacteriaceae; genus Vogesella; species Vogesella aquatica. The sequence goes on along the minus strand of NZ_JAQQLF010000013.1, from coordinate 119,967 downwards.
CGCCATTGCTGGCGGTCTGGCTAGTCTGCCCGGGCTGGGGTTGCTGTTCGTGCAGAATGGCTTGCCGTAATTGCTCCGGGCTCAGCGGCTTGACCAGTAGCGGCACCGGGCTATCGTCGTCGGCCACGCTGCCGCTGTAGCGCGCGGCGATCAGCAGGATATCCGGTTCGCGGCCGGGTACCAGGCGGCGCAAATTGGCCAGGTGTTCGGTGGCGGTAGCGTTCTCCGGTAGCTCTGCCACCAGCAGCCCCGGGGTGATGTCGCCGTGCTGATAGAGCAGGGCGCGGGCGGTGCCGATGCCGTTGGCGCTGATCACGCTCAGGCCCAGGCCTTGCAGTATGGCGCTGGTGTTGTCGCGTATGCCCTCGTGGCGGTGGATCAGCAGTGCGGTGCCTTGTGCCGCCAGCGGGGCTACCTCGGTACCGGCTTCAAAGGGCAGAGTAATGGCAAAGCTGAAGCAGCTGCCGCTGCCGGGGCTGCTGGCTGCTTCGATCTGGCCGCCCATGGCGGCAACCAGCTGCTGGCAGATGGCCAGGCCCAGGCCGGTGCCACCGTAGCGCCGGGTAATGGATTCGTCTGCCTGGGTAAACGGCTGGAACAGCCGTGCCAGATGGGCTTCATCAATGCCGATGCCGGTGTCGCTGACAGCAAAGCTCAGCGTGACGACCGCATCATCGGCAGCTTGCTGCGCGTGGCGGCTGATATGCAGGATTACCTCGCCGCTGTCGGTGAATTTCACCGCGTTATTCAGCAGGTTCAGCAATATCTGGCCCAGGCGCACGGTATCGCCGCTGAGTACACGCGGTACATCCGGCGCAATGTCGACAATCAGCTCCAGCTGTTTGCTATCCAGCTGTGGCCGCAGCTGGTCGGTGAGCGAGCCGATGAAACTTTCCAGTTTGAAGGCGCGCTGTTCCAGCTGCAGGGTGCCGATTTCCGAGCGGGAGAAGTCCAGGATATCGTTGATGATCACCAGCAGCGAGTTGCCCGCGTGATGGATCTTTTGCAGGTAGTCGCGTTCGCGCGGGCTGCTGCTGTGCTGCAGAGCCAGGTTGGACAGGCCGATGATGGCGTTCATCGGGGTGCGGATCTCGTGGCTCATGCGCGCCAGAAAGCCGGATTTGGCGCGGTTTGCCTCTTCGGCGTGGCGCACGGCTTGTTGTAGCTCGCCCACCCAGGTGCGCACGAAGCGGTAGCCTAGCGATGCCATGGCCAGAAACATGATGGATAGCACCATATACACCGACGAAGACGAAGCGGTAATCAGCTCGGCCGCCTGCTGCCAGCCGGCCACGGTATTCAGGCTGGTGCTGGCGCTGACGGCTTCGTGGCTCAGCCAGAAAGACAGGGCGATGTACATGTAAACACCAATGACCACCATGCTGGCGGCCAGCAGCATCCAGCGCAGGCTGGTGCGCGGGCTGTTGGCCAGCTGGAACAGTGCGCGATTGCGCCAGTTGCATACCGGGTCGGCGACGATAGCCAGCACGGGGGCCGTAATGAACAGCATCTGCAGCAGATTGCCCAGCCACCAGCCCTGCCACAGGCCGAAGGCATCGCCCGATGCCATGTGGTTGGTGTGTATCCAGATGAATGCGCCACTGGCGCTGAACACGCTGCTGAAAAAAGCCAGCAAGCCATAAAACAGCAGGGAGTCCAGGCTGCGCAGGTTCAGCGGAATGGCCATGGCGCGGTAGGCGATGGTGAAAACGGTCAAGCCCAGCGGGTTGGCCAGGGCAAACAGTGCGGCCCAGCCCGGGGTCATGCCGGCGTAGACCGACAGGATGAAAGTGGACAAGAACGCCGGAATGGCACCCCAGGCCAAGCCGAACAGCAGCGTCCACAGCAGGCAGATGGTCAGGGGCGGGTAGGCGGAAACGTAAAACGACACGCCGCCAAAACTCATCGGCATGCCGGACCACTGGAAAATGACAGCCCCCAGCCCCAGGGTAATGCAGGCGATGGTGGAAAACAGCCAGGCCAGCAGTAGCAGGCTACGTGGCGCGTTGGCGCTCATGCGCAAGCGGCGTAGGGAAATAGGCCGGTAGTTGCCGCTTTCCATGGGGCGATTGCTTTGTATTTCCACGCTGCAGTCCTGTCGAATAGATAGATTGGCTGGTGCAGATAGGATTCTGGCATAGGAATGCGGCTTTTGTGTGCTAGATATCGGCAAAATTCAATAAAAAAGCGACGCAAAATAGCGTCGCTGGTGGATAGACAGCCAGCCTGCTGTCATTTGAAAGCAAATGCTGCAAGCTGATGCTGCTGTCTGTTTTGAGTTGCGTGCTGTTACTGGGCTTTTGCCACCAGGCGCCAGGCGTGCAGCAGTGGCTCGGTGTAACCGGATGGCTGGGCGCAGCCCTTGAACACCAGGTCGCACGCCGCCTTGAACGCGACCGAGCTGTCGAAGCGGCCGGCCATATGCTGGTAAGCCGCGTCGCCGGCATTTTGCTGGTCCACCACCGCGGCCATGCGCTGTAGTGTCTCGGTGACCTGCGCTTCGGTGACGATGCCGTGGCGCAGCCAGTTGGCGATGTGCTGGCTGGAAATACGCAGCGTGGCGCGGTCTTCCATCAGGCCCACGTTGTGGATGTCCGGTACCTTGGAGCAGCCCACGCCCTGGTCGATCCAGCGCACCACGTAACCCAGGATGCCTTGCGCGTTATTGTCCAGCTCCTGCTGGATGTCGGCGGCGCTCCAGTCAGGGTTGGCCGCAACGGGGATGGTGAGCAGCGCGTCCTGCAGGTCTTCGGCCGGCTGTGCCTCCATGCCTTTCTGTACTTCTTGCACATTTACCTGGTGGTAGTGCAGCGCGTGCAGCACGGCGGCGGTAGGGGACGGCACCCAGGCGGTGTTGGCACCGGCTTTCGGGTGGCCGATCTTCTGTTTCAGCATCTCGGCCATCAGGTCCGGCATGGCCCACATGCCCTTGCCGATCTGGGCGCGGCCGCGCAGGCCGCTGGCCAGACCCACTTGCACATTGTTGCGCTCGTAAGCCTGGATCCAGCTGCTGGTTTTCATGTCGCCCTTGCGGATCATCGGGCCGGCTTCCATCGAGGTATGCATCTCGTCGCCGGTGCGGTCCAGGAAGCCGGTGTTGATGAAGGCCACGCGGTGGCGGGCGGCGGCAATGCAGCCAGCCAGGTTCACGCTGGTGCGGCGCTCTTCGTCCATGATGCCCAGCTTCACCGTGTATTGCGGCAGGCCCAGCAGGTTTTCCACCGCGCCAAACAGCTCGTTGGCAAACGCCACTTCGGCCGGGCCGTGCATTTTCGGCTTCACGATATAAATGGAGCCGGTGCGCGAGTTGCCGCGGCGTTGCTGGTCGTGCAGCGCGATCAGCGTGGTGACTACGGCGTCCATGATGCCTTCCGGAATCTCGCGGCCTTCGCCGTCGATAATGGCCGGGTTACTCATCAGGTGGCCCACGTTACGGATGAACAGCAGGCTGCGGCCGTGCAAGGTCAGGCTGCCACCGGCGGCGGCGGTGTACTGGCGGTCGGCGTTCATGCGGCGGGTAAAGGTTTTGCCGCCCTTGGCCACGTCTTCGGTCAGCGTGCCCAGCATCAGGCCCAGCCAGTTGCGGTACACCACTACCTTGTCGTCGGCATCTACGGCGGCAACCGAGTCTTCACAGTCCATGATGGTGCTGATGGCCGCTTCCATCACGATGTCTTTCACGCCTGCGCCGTCCTGGGCGCCGATGGCGCTGCTCTTGTCGATCTGGATTTCAAAATGCAGGCCGTTGTTTTTCAGCAGTACGGCAGTGGGGGCGGCCGCATCGCCGTTGTAGCCGATGAATTGTGCCGGCTGCTTCAGGCCGGTGCTGCTACCGTTCTGCAACACGACTTCCAGCTGGCCATTGTTCACGCGGTATGCGCTAGCCTGGCTGTGCGAGCCGGTTTCCAGTACGGCAGCCTGGTCCAGGAAGGCACGGCCAAAGGCAATGACCTTGCCGCCGCGCGCCGGGTTATAGGCGCCAGTGCGGGTGGCACCATCGTCTTCGCTGATGGCGTCGGTGCCGTACAGTGCATCGTACAGGCTGCCCCAGCGCGCGTTGGCCGCGTTCAGCGCGTAGCGGGCGTTCATCACCGGCACCACCAGCTGCGGGCCGGCTTGTTCGGCCAACTCGGTGTCGATATGGCTGGTGTCGATGCGGCTATCGGCTGGTATCGGTGTCAGGTAGCCAATGCTGGACAGGAAAGCCTTGTAAGCGGCCATGTCGGCAATCGGGCCAGGCTGCTGGCGGTGCCATTGGTCGATTTCGGTCTGCAGGCGGTCGCGTTCGGCCAGCAGGGCGCGGTTTTTCGGCGCCAGGGTATGGACCAGCGCATCGAAGCCCAGCCAGAAGGCTTCGCTAGCCATGCCGGTGCCGGGCAGGGCTTCCTGTTCGATAAAGTCGTGAAGGTTGGCCGCAACGGCGAGGCGATGCTTCTGGATACGTGCAGTCATGGAAGGCTCTCTATTGTCGTGTTGCGCGGCTGCGCATGGGTTTGGAATAAGTGTTGATGGCATCAGTGTAGCCATGTTGCTGCGCTGCGCAAAGCGCTAAAATGCCATAACATTTTTTACTTTTGGTGTACTAATGAGCGCGCTAAAGCAGCTGGAAACCTTTGTTTCAGTGGTGAATCTGGGCAGCCTTTCTGCGGCCGCCCGGCAGGAGGATGTGGTGCCAGCCATTATTGGCCGCCGGCTGGATGCGCTGGAAAACCGTCTGGGGGTCAAGCTGCTGGTGCGTACCACACGCAGTATTTCGCTGACCCAAGAGGGCTCGGCCTTTTACGAGGATTGCCTGCGCATTCTGGGTGACCTGGCCGAAGCCGAGTCTGCCGTAGCCAGCGGTAACGCGCGCGCGCGCGGGCACCTGCGGCTATCGGCACCGGCAGGCTTTGGCCGCCGCCATGTGGCGCCGCACGTGGCCAGCTTTTTGCGGCAGCACCCCGATATCCGCATTACGCTGGACTTGTCCGACCGGCTGACCGACCTGGTGCGCGACCGCATCGACTGCGCCATCCGCATCTCCGACCTGGCCGACTCCAGCCTGATTGCCGTGCGGCTGGCCGAAAACCGCCGCGTGGTGGTGGCGGCGCCGGCCTACCTGGCGCAGCGTGGCACGCCCAAGGTGCTGGCCGACCTGGAGCAGCACGATTGCCTGTCGCTGGGTGAAAGCCAGAGCCGCGGCTGGACGTTCAAAGTAGGCGGCGAGCTGGTGAACCTGAAAGTGCGCGGTGCGCTGGAGTGTAACGACGGCGCCGTGCTGCACGATTGGGCGCTGCAGGGGCTGGGGCTGACCTGGCGCTCGATGTGGGAAGTAAAAGACGATATTACCGAAGGCCGCCTGGTGACCGTGCTGGATCGTTTTTCCTCGCCGGATTACCCGGTGTACGCCGTGGTGGCGCAGCGCAAGTTTCTGCCGGGCAGGGTGCGTTTGTTTATCGAGCACCTGCGCGAGGTGTATGCCGCGCCGGGTTATTGGGATTAAGTGGCGCCCCGGGCAATGCTGCCTCATGTAATGGATGCCGCTATGTCTTTGGCAAGCATTTGATAAATAATGGCCTGTTTCTGCTTATCGAAAAAAATGCAAAAAATAGCAAACAGGGGCTTGACGCAGGGTGGGCGCGTTGACATAATTCGCCTCCTGTTCTGGCGGGGTTCCCGAGCGGTCAAAGGGATCAGACTGTAAATCTGACGGTTCTGCCTTCGAAGGTTCGAATCCTTCCCCCGCCACCAGAATACTGAAAAGCCCGTGTCGAAAGACACGGGCTTTTCGCATTGGCCGCTTCTGTAACCAATGCTACAGATTTGCCCGCCGCTGCCCGCTAGCCTGCTGCATACGACATGTGTCGTGCTACGGAGCCAGCATCATGCAAGCATTGCGTTTTTTCATGGATACCCACGACCAGCGCAGCGGGACTTTCCCTGTCGGTCTGGACGCCGCCGATTTTGCCGCATTTTACCGCCACTACGTGGCAGCCTGCCTGCAGGAAGGGGTAGTGCCGCTGCGTACCCATCTCAGCTACCAGGACGGACGCGCTTTCTGTTTCTCGATGGCTGCCGACGCCGAAGCAGTGCGGCGGGCACACCGCCGGGTGGGGCTGGATTTTGACGAGATCGTAGAAGTCAGCACCGCCACGCCGGCGGATACCTTTCTGGCACTGAGCAGGGCGGAGTAACCATGTCCGGGCAGCAGCGCAGGCAGGCTGCTGCCCGCAGGAGGGCAGCATGAGCAGCGGTATGTTCGATGTGTTCTGCGTGGGTATCAGCGCCAGTGTACTGGCTGGCCTGATACTGGTTTTGCTGGTTTTTCTCGAGCTGGGCCCGTTCGCCGGCCTGGCGGTGGAGGGCAAGTGGCTGCTGGGCGGAACGCTGGGGGTGGGCGTGTTGGCGTTTGCTATCAAAATGCTGATTGCGGCAGCCATTATCCAGTACCCCGACACCATGACCCGGCCCTGGTTGCAGTTTTCTGCGCTGGGGCTGGCACCACCACAGGGCGGCGACGCCTTTGCTGCGGCCGTGTCGCGCCGCTATGTCTGGCAGGCACTGCCGTTGCAGGCCCCCCAGCCTGCGGCCAACCCTGGCAGCCCGGCCAAGGTGGCGCTGGGGCGCCGCCTGTTTAACGAAACACAGTTGTCGGCGGATGGTACGCAGTCCTGTGCCACCTGCCATGCCCTGACACGGAAGGCGGGGGGCGATGGCCGCGTTATCGCCGTGGGCATCCGCGGGCAGCAAGGGTCGCGCAATACCCCCACCGTATGGAATGCCGCATTCCAGCAACAGTTGTTCTGGGATGGGCGGGCCGCCTCGCTGGAAGAACAGGCCAAGGGGCCTATCCTCAACCCGCTGGAAATGGGCCTGCCCACTGCAGCTGCCGCTGAGGCGCGCATCCGGCAGCTGCCCGGCTATGCCGGCGGCTTTGCTGCTGCTTTTGGCGATGCCGGCATCAGTTTCGAGCGGATGGCGCTGGCGCTGGCAGCCTACGAGCGCACGCTGATTACCGCCGACAGCCCGTACGACCGCTATGTGCGCGGTGAGCGCCAGGCGCTGGACGCTGCGCAACGCCGCGGCATGACCCTGTTCGACACACTCAATTGCGTGCTGTGTCACAACGGGCCCAACTTCAGTGCTGCCGGGCTGGGCGGTAGCGGGGGGCCGCGCCGCCTGTTTCCGGCCAACCCTAGCGTGTACGAGCAACGCTATCGTCTGTTTGACGATGCCGGCCAGCGTGGCACGTGGCGTGTGCCGTCCTTGCGTAACGTGGCGCTCACCGGCCCCTGGCTGCACAACGGGTCGATAGACCGTCTGGAAGAGGTGGTCCGCATCATGGCCACTGCCCAATTGGGGCGCAGTGGCGGGCTGCAAAGCTGGCTGGGGGACGATGCCACCCTGTACAGTGAGGATCGCAGCCCGTTGACCGACCGGCAGGTGGCCGACCTGGTGGCCTTTTTGCAGGCGCTCAGCAGCGATGCGCTACGTGTTGCCGCCACGCCGCGCGCAGCGGCCTTGCAGAAGGGAGCATCGTGACCCTGACCGATTACCCGCCGTTCAGCTTGCTGGGTGCCCGCAGCCAGGCCTTGCTGCGACAGTGCTCGCTGCAGCGGCACGAAGTGTCACCGGCGCCCTTGCTGGGCAAGGGACAAAACATTTCCGGCGCCTATGTGGTGCTGTCCGGCTGCTTACGCGTCTACACGCTGACGCCTGCCGGGCACGAGGCCACTCAGTACTTCATCCGCCCCGGTGAAACCTGCGTGTTTGCCCTCAACAGCCTGTTCAATGATGTGCGTTACCCGGCCTGGGTGGCGGTGGAGGAGGCGGCCGAGATTGCCTTCATACCCGGGCCGGTATTCCGCAGCCTGTTCGCGCTGGAACCGGTCATGCAGGACCTCACCGTGCGGACTCTATCCGTGCTGGTGTTCCGCCTGATGGCCATGCTGGAAGAAATGCACGCCTGCACGCTGGGCCAGCGGCTGGCGAACCTGTTGTTGCTGCATGCCGGTGCGGATGGGCGGGTGAGCATGACGCAGCAGGTCATGGCCAATCATTTGGGTAGCAGCCGCGAGGTGGTGGCCCGCCTGATCGGCGCGCTAGTGGCATGCGGCGCCGTCAGTTCGCATCGCGGCTATGTATGCGTGCGGCAGGCTGCCTTGCTGGCTGCCCGCAGCGGCATGTGATGCGGCCAGCCGTTACAGCCAGCCAGACTGCTTGAAGCGCCACCACAGCACGCCATCGAGCACGGCCATGATCAGCAGGGTTGTGGGGTAGCCGGTGACCGATTTCAGTTCCGGCATGTGTTCGAAGTTCATGCCATAGATGCCGGCAATCATGGTGGGTACGGCAAACAATGCCGCCCAGGCGGCCAGTTTCTTGCTGACGCTGGAATCGTCCAGCGAAATCATGGCCAGGTTCACCTGGATGGCGGTAGCCAGCATGTCGCGTTGCGACTCCAGATTGCGGATGATGCGCGCCAGGTGGTCGTCCACGTCGCGATAGTAGTCTTGCAGCCCGCCGCATACCCGCGGCACGCGCCCGCCGTGCAGGCGCGCGGTGGCTTCGTGCAGCGGCACCAGTGCGTGGCTGACCATCACCAGCTTGCGCTTTAGCGCGTACAGGTCTTGTATGTTTTGCCGCGCCTGGCCGTTGCGCGAGAACAGCCGTTCTTCCAGCGCTTCCAGCTCGTCTTCCAGCTGGTGCATCACCGAAAAGTAGCGGTCCACCACGGCGTCCATCAGCGCGTAGAACACAAAGCCGGCACCATGCTGCAGCAGGTGCGGCTCGCGTTCGCAGCGGTCGCGCACGTTCTGGAAGCCTTTGCGTGTGCCGTTACGGATGGACAGCACATAGTTGGCGCCGACAAATACATCGACCTCGCCCTCGTTCAGGTAGCCCTCGTCATCCAGCTGCAGGGTTTTCATCACGCAGAACAGCATGTCGCCGTATTCGTCCAGCTTGGGCCGCTGGTGGCCGTGCTGCGCGTCTTCCACGGCCAGCTCGTGCAGGTCGAATTCGCGCGCCAGCTGGCTGATTTCGCTGGGTAGCGGGTCTTTCAGCGCTACCCACACAAAACAGTCTGGCCGGCGCAGGTAATCGTGTATGTCGGTGCTGGCGATATCGCCCAGTTTCTGGCCGTTCTGGTAGGCCACGCAGTTGATCAGCATGCGGCTTGTCTCGTTATGGTTATATTGCCGGCCCGGGTGGCGGGTGTGTTCAAGGGTATTGTTGTGCCTGCGGCGGTGCATTGCCAGCTTCATCTTGGCATCGTGCCGCAGCGGCCTGGTGGCCGTGCTGGCCTGCTTTGGCAATAAATGCCGTTCAGTGCGGCGATGGTGCTGTGACATTGCCCGGCTCTTGAAATAGCCGGTGTATGCGGCCATGTACCGGTTTTATTCCTGTTTTCGGGGTGCTGTGGTGAATAAACCAAGCCTGCTGCAAAAATTTACGCCGCTGGGCGGTTTGCTGCCCTTCATGCGCCCTTATCGTGGCCGTTTTGTGCTGGCGGGCCTGTCGTTGCTGGTGGCCGCCGGGGCGACGTTGCTGCTGCCGGTGGCGTTTCGCTACCTGATCGACCACGCCTTCACCCAGCGCCAGGCGGTGGACGGCTATTTCCTGGCGCTGTTTGGCCTGGCCAGTGTGCTGGCCCTGTTTACCGCGCTGCGTTTTTATCTGGTGTCGTGGCTGGGCGAGCGTGTGACGGCCGATTTGCGTAGCGCGGTGTACCGGCATGTGGTGGGCATGAGCCCGGAATACTTCGAGACCCTGCAAACCGGCGAGGTGCTGTCACGGCTGACCACCGACACCACGCTGGTGCAAACCGTGGTGGGCACCAGCCTGTCGATGGGCCTGCGCAATGTGCTGTTGATGCTGGGTGGCCTGGTGATGCTGGCGGTGACCAGCCCTAGCCTGACGGGTTACATCCTGCTGACACTGCTCTTGGTCATCGTACCGATTCTGGTCTACGGCCGCCGTGTGCGCGCACTGTCGCGTTCCAGCCAGGACCGCATTGCCGATTCCAGCGCCATGGCGGGCGAGGCGCTGAACGCCGTGCAGACGGTGCAGGCGTTTGCGCAGGAAGGGCACGAAGTGGCACGCTTTGATGCCTCGGTGACGCGCAGCTTTGATACCGCGCTGGCGCGCATCGTGGCGCGTAGCCAGCTTACCGCCCTGGTGATCTTGCTGGTGTTCGGTGCCATCGTGTTTGTACTGTGGCTGGGCGCGCACGCCGTGCTGGCCGGGCAGATGAGCAGCGGCCAGCTGGCACAGTTCATCCTGTACGCGGTGGTGACCGCCGGTGCCATCGGTGCGGTGGCCGAGGTGTGGGGCGACCTGCAACGCGCGGCCGGAGCCACCGAGCGCCTGCTGGCCTTGCTGGCGCAGCGCTCGCCAGTGCAGCCGCCCGCGCAGCCGCAGTGGCTGCCGCCAGAAGGCGAGGGCCTGCAGCTGGATAATGTCACCTTTGCCTACCCGTCGCGCCCCGGCCAGCCGTCGCTACAGGGGCTGAGCCTGCAGGTGCGCCCGGGCGAGCACGTGGCGCTGGTGGGGCCGTCCGGCGCCGGCAAGACCACGCTGTTCCAGTTGCTGCTGCGTTTTTACGACCCGCAAGTTGGCCGCATCCGCCTCAACGGTGTCGCCATCGACCAGCTGGACCCGGCCGCGTTGCGCCGCCACATCGGCATTGTGCTGCAGGACACGGTGATCTTTGCCGCCAGCGCGCTGGAGAACATCCGTTACGGCCGCCCCGACGCCAGCGACGACGAGGTCATCGCCGCCGCCCGTGCCGCCGCCGCGCACGATTTCATCGAAAAGCTGCCCGAGGGCTACCACAGCTTTCTGGGCGAGCGCGGCGTGCGCCTGTCTGGCGGCCAGCGCCAGCGCATTGCCATTGCCCGCGCCATTCTGAAAAACCCGCCTGTGCTGCTGCTGGACGAAGCCACCAGTGCGCTGGACGCCGAGTCGGAACAGCTGGTGCAGCAGGCGCTGGAGCACGCCGCTGCCGGGCGCACCACGCTGGTGATTGCCCACCGCCTGGCCACCGTCAAGCAGGCAGACCGCATCATCGTGCTGGAGGGTGGGCGCATTGTGGCCGAGGGCCGTCACGAAGCGCTGCTGCAAAGCTCGCCGCTGTACGCCAGGTTGGCCGCATTGCAGTTTGGCCAGGCTTAGAGCCTGGCGGCCGGATGTGCGATAATCGCCACCCGTTTTTCAGCCCCCAACAGGAAGCATCATGCAGATAACCGAAGCCCGCGTAGAACGCCTCGTGGTACACCGTGTCGGCAACCCGGCCCGCAGCGAGCCCTTGCAGCTGTCCGGCAAGGCCACCCAGGTGGACGAGGGCGTATCGGCGCTGATCCTGGACGGCTACCTGAAGGGCATTGTCTCCGACAAGAAAAAGTACCAGTTCTACCACGAGAGCGACCTGAACCTGAACGAGCTGTACCACTACAGCCGCCAGTTCTTCCGTGGCGAGGCCGACCTGCTGGAGGTGTCGCAGCGCATTGCCAAGCACCTGTACGCCCGCTCGCAGCACCCCAACATCATGGCCGGCGACTTGCTGGTGATCCTGTTTTCCGGCCTGAGCGACGGCGACCGCGAAGTGCGTGCGCTGGGCCTCTTTAAAGCCGAAATCCAGGAAGACTTCCTCACCATCGTGGAAAGCGGCGAGGTGTTCGACATCAGCCACGCCAGCGGCATCAACCCGCGCCTGATCGACAAGGGCGCGCTGCTGCTGGAGCACGGCCCGCTGCTGTACGCAGTGGACCGCCAGGGTAACGAAGCCAAGTTCTGGCTGGACGACTTCCTGCAGGCCATGCGCGTGCCCGATACCAGCACCAGCAGCAAGGTGGTGGCCGAGGTGCTGGAGCAGATCTCGGAAGAAATTGACGACCCGCAGCAGCAGGTGCGCTTCAAGGACGAAGTGATGAACCTGTGCAAGACCGAGCCGGAGCTGTCGCCGCGCCAGATGGGTAGCATGGCCGAGCGCTACGTGGGGCCGGAAGAGGTTGGCCGCCTGTTCGACAACGCCGCCGAAAGCTACGGCTTTTCGCTGGAAAGCGACGCGCCGCTGCCGGCGCAATCGGTGGCCAAGCGGTTGGAGAAGAGCTGGAGCAAGGTCGGCATCGGCCATGGTGTCAGCCTGCTGCTGCCGTCCGACCTCAGCCTGCAGAACGTGCGCAGCGTGAAAGGCGAAAACGGCGAGCTGACGCTGACGCTGTTTTTGCAGCAGAAGGAAGACTAGCCGTTACCAGCCCATGATGCCAACGGTGCTAGCGCAGGGCTTCCATCACATGGACGCCCTGGTTTTACTGGAGCTGGCGCCGCTTCTGGTGCAGGGCGTGGATGTCTGCAAGGATGGCGCTGGCACGGTTTTCCCATCGATGGTGTTGTCGGACATGTGATGCCGCTGCCTGGCCGATGTCGCGCAGCGTCTCGTGTTGTGCTTTCCACTGTGACAGCGTATCGCGCAAGGTTTCCGGTTGGTAGGCGATGTAGTGTTCGCCATCGGTGAAATGCGCCTGTACATCATGTTCCGGGTCGTAGTCGGTATGATTAATCAGGATGACGCCGCCGGCAGCCATGCATTCGAGTACGCGCTGGTGCATGCCGAAGGCGCCATTGTGCAGATTGAACTGGCTGCGACGATAGACATTGCATAACTCGCTACCCCAGCTCAGGTTGCGTTGATAGTAAGGCGCCAATCGCTCCCATCCCAGCCACTGGTTCGGGCCAAAGAGCTGTAGTTGTAACCCTTCGTCCAGCACGGCATTGGCATTGCCCAGTCGATCGGGAATCCGTGGGAGCTCTGTGTCAAGCAGCAGCAGTGTCCAATGTGAGTCGAACAGGGCTAGCATCTCGTCAATGCTGATGGAGATCCCCAGGCGTTTGTTGATCTCGGCTGTCATCAGGGCATGGATATCGCCGGTGGAGTGGCGGCTGATGGATACCTTGTGCTGGTAGCTCAGGCTGAAAATGAGATCGCCTACCGATACCTGCCGGCCTTGATGCTGGGCAATGAGCAGCTCGTGCATGGCGGGGGTCGGCTTGATCGGTTTCGGAATATAGCCGCAAATGGACGCGAGTCCCGGCTCCGGCCGGCTATCCGGCAGGTTCGCGTACAGGTCGGTATCGGCACCAGGTTGCAGGATTTTCCACTCCTGGCTAGTGGCCTGGGCCTGAAGGCCGAAATAGTCGGCTTTCAGCAGGCCGTACAGCAGGTCGCTGCCGCCAAAGCGAGGATCGGCACGGTGCAGCAGCTTGTTGCCGCTCACCGGGTCCTGATGCCAGGCATCCTGAATCCAGCACAGGTGCAGGCAGGATGCCGGCAGGGACAGCGGCGACTGGCCTCGTGTGCGGTTGATTTCGAACACGGCATCCGGGCACAGCTTGTCCAGCTCGTTGCCCAGTGCGTCGGCGGGTTTGTCAGCATCCAGCAGCTGGCAGTCCACACCGATACGGTGAAACCCTTTCATCAGGGCAAAGCACATGTTCAACAGATAGGTGTTGCTGGTGCTGCACAGTATGGCCAGTCGGAGCGGGGTCATCATCAGTTTACGAATACCGGCATGTCATCATGTTTGAAATAGCGCACGTAGTCATCAATGATCAGGCGCAGTTCTTCTTCTTCCTCTTCGGAGCGGATTTCCGGAATGATGAAATCCGGCACCGGGTTCTTGCAGAATTCGGTCCAGATATCTGTCTTGAACTTGCCGGTGCGTAGCAGCTCTTCGTAGTAGGGCGTTTCCGCCAGCGGCGACAGCAGGTTGAAGTAGGGCAGCTTGATGCCAAGGTCGCGGATGCGTTGCGGCAGGGTACGGCGGTACTCGCTGGTTTCGCCCGGCGCGCCGATGATGAAGTAGCCCAGAATGTCGATGTCGTACTGCTGGCACAGCGTGGAAAACTGCTCGATGTGCTTGTAACGGGAGGCCTTCTTGAAGCCGGCCAGAATGGTGTCGTCCAGGCTCTCGATGCCGACATGCAGGCGTTTGCAGCCGGCTTCGGCCAGGTCTGCGATAACCGACTCCCGTACCTCTACCGTGCCCCTGGCACTCCAGTCTACCTTGATGTTTTCCCGTACTAGCGCTTTGGACATTTCGCTGACGCGGTTGCGGTTGACGTTGAACGCGTCGTCCAGGATGTGGATCGAGGTAGCACCCAGCTCGACCAGCGCCTTGAATTCTTCCACGCAGCGCTCGGCGGACTTGAAGTTGAAGGTTTTCTGTTGCACGTCGCAATAGGTGCAGGCGTACGGACAGCCTTTGGAACTGAACATCGGCAGACGCAAGGCGCCAACGTCAAACAACAGGTCTTCGTTTTTCTCGATGCGATAATCGTCGATATTGAGCAAATGGCGAGCCGGTAGCGGAATGGTGTTCAGGTTGACCTGGCCACCCCAGAACACGCCTTCCGGGCAGCCGGCTTGCAGCCATTGCGGGAAGGTGACTTCGGCATCATCCACGAACACGGCGTGGGCACCTTGTTCCAGAATGTAGTTGTAGCTCTTGGTGGCGTGCGGGCCACCGACAATCTTGATGGGTGCGCTGGTGCGTTGCAGGATCTGCACCATGGCCCAGGCACGGTAGGTGACTACCGACAGGCCCAGGACATCCGGTGCCCAGGCTTCGATCTGGTCGATGGTTTCCTGCAGGTCCAGACCCAGGCTGGCCGCATCCAGTACCTTGACTTCGTATTCGGGCGGCACGCAGGCCGCGAGGCTCAAGACACCCAACGGCATGTATTTTACGGCTTTGTTCTTGTAGAACTTGGCGGTGACGCGATCACGTACTTCACCTTCGTAAGGCATGACAACAAACAGGATTTTTTTGGGTTTCACGTTTTGCTTCCGTCTATTTGTCAGTGAGTGTGTGTTAAGGCAGGCCAGTATAATGCCATTTTTGCATTTGGCATTGGATGGTGGCGCATCCTGACATAACGACACACTGCGCACAAACTTTAGACTTTGTTAACGAAACACTATTGCTAGTTGGGTCTTTTCTATCGATAGCGCATGCCATTCGGGGAGATATCCACTGGTTGACAGCCTCCGGGCCGGTGGCGTGTTCAGCCTTCTTTCAGCTCTTTCAGGTACTTGTACACGGTGGCACGGCCCAGCCCCAGCACGTTGGCAATGTAATGCGTGGCGCTCTTGCCCTGGAAAGCGCCTTCGGCATGCAGCGCGGCCACCAGCTGGCGGCGCTGGTCGCGCGTCAGGCCGTTCAGTGCCAGCTGCCTGTGCTGCAGCCAGCCGTGCATGAAGGTATTGATACGCTCCTGCCAGTCGTCACGGAATAGCTCGGCCGGCTGCGCCACCAGCCCGGCGCCTTTGAGCAGCATGCCCAGCATGCCGTGCATGTCTTCGAATACCGCAATGTTGAAGTTGATGCACATCACCCCCAGCGCCTGCCCGTCATCGTCAAACAGCACGCTGCTGACGCAGCGCATGCGGCGCCCATCCCAGTTCAGCTTTTCGTAGGGGCCGACAAAACGGTCGGCAATGGTGCGCTCGATGTCTTCCAGCCCGGATTCGTCACCGATTTCGCGCCGCGACAGGTTGTTGGCCAGGTAGCGCACGCGCTGCTCGGCCAGGTCGTGGATCACCACCTCGGCGTAGGGGAAGAACAGCTTGGTGATGCTGTCGGCCAGGTGGGCGTAGCGGGACAGCAGCAGGTCGGTAGCGTGGGTAGCGTGTCTCATGGGCATGGGTTCCGGGCAGAGGCGGCATAGTGCCGTAGCGCAAGGTTGGCCACAAGTGCGGCCAACCTTTTGTCCGGATCTAGCCGCCTTGCTGCACGCGTTGCAGCAGGGCGTGGGCAATGGCGATGTCCTGCAGGCCCATGCCGATGGAGCGGAAAAACACGTGGCGCTGGTAGTCCGGGCGCGGGCAGTGGCCGGTTACCAGCTCGGCCAGGTCGCCACGGATGGCATCGGCCTGCCACTGGTGGTCGCGTGCGGCCAACACCATGTCGCCGGCGCGGCTGGGGGTACTGGCGCGGTGGTCGCAGTACACGTCCAGCTGCGATAGCAGCGCCGGTGCGATCTCGTGCGCCTGGGCCACATTGGTGCTGATCGAGGTAATCAGCGCCGGGCGGCGCAGTGCGGCCACGTCCAGTACCGGGCTGCCGGACGAGGTGCACAGCATCACCACGTCGGCGTCGGCGGCGGCATTCTCGGCCGAACTGGCCAGCTCGATGCGGGCATCCATCGCCAGCAGCTGTGCCTGCAGGGCGCTATCTGCTGCCAGGCCGGGGGCAAATACGCGGATGCGCGTCCACGGCCGCAGGGCCAGTACGTGGCGCAGGTGGGCCTGGCCGACTGCGCCGCAGCCGATCAGCGCCAGCTGCTGGCTGTCCGGGCGCGCCAGCTGTTCTATTGCCAGTGCCGTAGTGCCGGCGGTGCGCTCTACGGTGAGCAGGCTGGCGTCGCAGAACAGCAAGGGTTGGCCGGTCTGCATCGAGAAAAGGCTGGTCCAGGCGGTTACCAGCGGCTTGCCGCCCGTCACGATATACGGCGACAGCTTGGCACCAAACAGCTGCTGGCTGGCCAGTACGCCCTGGTAAGTGATGACATCGCCGGTGTCACCCGGAAACAGTGTCAGCGTTTGTGGTGGCTGCACCGCCTGGCCCTGGCCCAGTGCGGTGAACAATTGCAGCAATACCTGACGTACCGGCAGCTGCGGCAGGTGCGGGCGGATGGCGTCGGCGGTCAGAACTAGCGGGGCGGCGTGGTGGTTGATAGCGTGCATGGTGTCTTGGCATGGCGGATGGCAATGACCTTAGCTTAGCGATGAAGAAAAAAATTGTCCACGATGGAAATTTTATCTATTCTTGCCGGCAAGCGGCCAAGACGAGCCGCCACCCGCTACCGGCAGCCGCCGGGCAGGACCCCGCCAGGAGAAATCATCATGAGCAAAACCCGCACTGCCAGCCGTTATCTGCTGCCCCTTATCGCTTTGCTGGCCGGCCCGGCGCTGGCCGGTGGCCAGGCCGTCCGCATGGGGCTGGAGCCATTTTACGCACCATTCGAAAGCAAGCTGCCCGATGGCAAACTGGTGGGTTTCGATATCGAGATCGGTAATGCCATTTGCGAACGCATGGCGGCCAAGTGCAGCTACGTGGAAACCTCGTTCGAGGGGCTGATTCCGGGGCTGATGGCGCGCAAGTTCGAGGTGATCAACTCGGCGATGAACATTACCGCCAAGCGCCGCGAATCGATTGATTTCACCGTGCCGATCTACATCGTCCCTATCCAGATGGTGGCGCGCCGTGACAGCAAACTGCAGCCTACCGTGGCCGCGCTGAAGGGCAAGACCGTCGGCGTGCTGCAGGGCGCCACGCAGGAAGACTTTGTGCGCAAGCACTGGGAGCGCGCAGGCGTGAAGGTGGTGGCCTACCGTGACCAGAGCCAGATCTACCTGGACCTGGCCGCCGGCCGCCTGGATGCCTCGGTACAGGAAGGGCAGAATGCGCAGGAAGGCTTCCTCGATAAACCGCAGGGCAAGCCCTTCGAGTTCAAGGGCAAGGTGCTGAGTGACTTTGCCACGCTGGGCGAAGGCACCGGCTTTGGCGTGCGCAAAGGCGACCCGCTGAAGGCCGAGCTGGACAAGGCTATTGCGGCGCTGAAGCAGGACGGCACCCTCAGCCGCTTGTCGCAGAAGTACTTCAAGCGCGACATTATCGCCAAGTAGGTTTTTACCCGCCCGGCTAGCCGCCGGGCGTCGGTGCGCCAGGGTTGGCCGCATCGTTTGACTATCGCCGCGGCCAGGCCGGCGCGGCAGCAGGAAGGCAACAAGCAGCATGGATGCAGATGTAATCGTACTGGGTGCCGGCATGGTCGGCGTGTCGGCCGCCTTGGCCCTGCAGCAACGTGGCCGCCAGGTATGGCTGCTGGACCGGCGCGCCCCTGGCGAGGAAACCAGCCACGGTAATGCCGGCCTGCTGGAGCGGGCGGCGGTGATACCGTACGGCTTCCCGCGCCAGCTATCGTCGGTATTGCGCCTGGCGGCCAACCGCTCGCCCGACGTGCGCTACCACCCGGCCACGCTGCCGTCCTACGCCGGCTGGCTGTGGCAGTACTGGCGCGAGTCGGCACCGGCACGCTTGGCCGCTACCGGCCGCGCCATGCTGCCCTTGCTGGAAGCCTGCCTGCCCGAACACGACGCCTGGATTCGTGCTGCCGGTGTGACCGAGCTGCGCCGCAGTGAAGGCCTGCTGGAGGCGTGGCGCGGCGAGGCCACCTTTTTTGACGAAGCGGCCAATGCGCAGCGTATCGCCCGCGAATACGGCCTGGGCCTCACCGTGCTGGACGCAGCGGCGCTGCACCAGGCCGAGCCTGGGCTGGGGCAGGGCTTTAGCGGGGCGATTCACTGGCACGACCCGCACAGCATCCGCGACCCCGGTGCGCTGGTACGCGGCTACGCGGCGTACTTCCAGACGCTGGGCGGGGTATTGAAGCAATGCGCGGTACAGGGTTTGCGCCAGGCGGGCAACGGCTGGCAGGTGCATACCGACGCCGGTGTGTATCAGGCACGCGAGGTGGTGCTGGCGCTGGGGCCGTGGTCGGACGACCTGTACACGCCGCTGGGTTACCGCATTCCGCTACAGGTCAAACGTGGCTACCACATGCACTACTATGCGCGTGGCCCTGGCCTGCAGCGCACGGTGGTGGATATGGAAAACAGCTTTCTGGTGGCACCGATGGCGCGTGGCTTGCGGCTGGCCACCGGTGTGGAGCTGGCGCGCCGTGACGCGCCGCCCACGCCCAATCAGCTGGCGCAGGCCGAAGCGCTGGCGCAAGGCTTGTTCCCGCTGGGTGAGCGCGTGGATGCCGAACCGTGGGTGGGCTGCCGCCCCTGCCTGCCGGACATGCGCCCGGTGATTGGCGCCGCGCCGCGTCACCCGGGTTTGTGGTTCTGCTTTGGCCACAGCCATCTGGGGCTGACGCTGGGGCCGGTGTCGGGGCGCCTGCTGGCCGAGATGATGCTGGGCGAGCAGCCGTTTACCGACCCTGCGCCGTACTCGCCGGCGCGCTTTGCCTGAAGTGAATGTGCGGTTTCGAAAGGCTGGGCGGTACTGCTTGGTAACATGTGGGTGAAGCGCCAATAGCCCGTTGGCGCGAGCCGGACAAAAGTGCAGCCCCCAGGTTTTAAGCAGCCGATTTGTTTGAGCCGCGTGACGTTAGCACGCGGCGAGTTCGGCGGCGCCTGGGGGCTGTGCTTTTGAGCGGGGTTTCGAGCAGCCCCGGGTCGCCTTTTCTTTGGGTACTTTCTTTTGGCGAAGCAAAAGAAAGTACCCCGTCCGCCGGGCGGAACCGGCAATGCCAAGCATCATCCGCGTAGCGGATCCTGCCGTGGTCACGCCACGTTCTCGGCCGGTGCTGGCCGATCAGCACTCCACAATATTCACCGGCACCTCGATCACATTGATCGCCAGGCCGCCGCGTGCGGTTTCCTTGTACTTGGTGCTCATGTCGCGGCCGGTGTCGCGCATGGTCTTGATCACGCGGTCCAGCGATACAAAGTGCTGGCCGTCGCCGCGTAGTGCCATGCGGGCGGCGTTGATGGCCTTGATCGACGCCATGGCGTTGCGCTCGATGCACGGCACTTGCACCAGGCCGCCCACCGGGTCGCAGGTCAGGCCCAGGTTGTGTTCCATGCCGATTTCGGCGGCGTTTTCCACTTGCTCCGGCGTGCCGCCCAGCACTTCGGCCAGGCCACCTGCTGCCATGGAACAGGCCGAGCCGACCTCGCCCTGGCAGCCTACCTCGGCGCCCGAGATCGACGCGTTCAGCTTGAACAGGATGCCGATGGCGCCGGCGGTCAGCAAAAAGCGCACGATACCGTCGTCGTTGGCCGCAGGGATAAAGCGGGCGTAGTAGTGCATCACCGCCGGGATGATGCCGGCAGCACCGTTGGTGGGCGCGGTCACCACGCGGCCACCGGCGGCGTTTTCCTCGTTTACCGCCAGCGCGTACAGGTTGACCCAGTCCATCACGGTAAGTGGGTCGCGCAGCGCGGCTTCCGGCGAGGCCAGTAGCTTCTGGTACATGTCGGCGGCGCGGCGTTTCACCTTCATGCCGCCGGGCAGGATGCCTTCGCGCTCGCAGCCGCGCTTCACGCAGCTTTGCATCACTTGCCAGATATTCAGCAGGCCGGCGCGCACTTCGTCTTCGCTGCGCCAGGCCAGCTCGTTTTCCAGCATGATCTGGCTGATCGACTTGCCGTGGCGCTGGCACAGCGCCAGCAGCTCGGCTCCGGTCTTGAACGGGTGCTTCAGCTCGGTAACGCCGGGCGGGGTAAAGCCGGCGTCGATGGCCGCCTCGTCCACCACGAAGCCGCCGCCTACCGAGTAGTAGGCGCGCTTGGACAGGCTGTCGCCGTTGGCCGCAAACGCTTCGAAGATCATGCCGTTGGGGTGGTAGGGCAGTGCCTTGCGCTTGTGCAGGATCAGGTGTTCGCCCTCGATAAAGGGCACCACGTGGCTGCCCAGCAGGCGGATGGCCTTGTCGGCACGGATGGCGGCCAGCATATCGTCTACCGCATCGGTATCGACCAGGTCGGGGTGTTCACCTTGCAGGCCCAGTAGCACGGCGGTATCGGTACCGTGGCCTTTGCCGGTGGCGCCCAGCGAGCCGAACATCTCGGCTTTGACGCTGGCGGTGGCGGCCAGCAGGCCGTCTTTTTCCAGCCGCGCCACAAACTGGCGCGCGGCACGCATCGGGCCGACGGTGTGGGAGCTGGACGGGCCGATGCCGATCTTGAACAGGTCGAATACGCTGATAGCCATGCTGCTTCTCTTTTTATGGTGTGGGCGCGGGTGGCGCCACGGGTGTTGTCTGTCCGGCCGGGTGGGCCATGGTGGGTGGGTGCTGCCCGGGCAGCGGCGGCATTGTACTGAGCAATGCCGCCGCTGTGTGTACTACCGATGCTGCGGTGCGTTTTAACGATACACGGGGAAGGCCGCGCACAGCTCGGCCACCTGGCGGCGTACGCGCGCGGCGACCTCGGCGTTATCGATATCGTCCAGGATGTCGCATACCCAGTGCGCTACCTGGCCGGCTTCGGTGCTGCCGAAACCGCGGCTGGTGATGGCCGGGGTGCCGATGCGGATGCCGCTGGTCACAAACGGGCTTTGCGGGTCGTTCGGCACCGCGTTTTTGTTGACGGTAATGCAGGCCGCGCCCAGTGCCGCGTCGGCGGCCTTGCCGGTGAGGCCCTTGTCGATCAGGCTCAGCAGGAACAGGTGGTCGTCGGTTTTGCCGGATACCACGGTATAGCCGCGCTGGCGGAATGTCGCCACCATGGCGCGGGCGTTATCCAGCACCTGCTGCTGGTAGGTCTTGAACTCGGGCTGTAGCGCTTCCAGGAAAGCCACCGCCTTGGCGGCGATTACGTGCATCAGCGGGCCGCCCTGGATGCCGGGGAAGACCAGCGACTGCAGCTTTTTCACCAGCGCTTCGTCCGGGTTGGCCGCCAGGATCAGGCCGCCGCGCGGGCCGCGCAGGGTTTTGTGGGTGGTGGTGGTCACCACATGGGCGTGCGGTAGCGGGCTAGGGTACAGTCCGGCCGCCACCAGGCCAGCCACGTGTGCCATATCTACGAACAGCCACGCGCCGACGCTGTCGGCAATCTGGCGCATGCGCGCCCAGTCCACTACCAGCGAATAGGCGGAGAAACCGGCCACCAGCATCTTGGGCTGGTGTTCGGTGGCCAGCCGCTGCACCTCGTCGTAATCGATGGCGCCGCTTTCCGTGTTGATGCCGTACTGCACTGCCTTGTAGATCTTGCCGGAAAAATTGACGCTGGCGCCGTGGGTAAGGTGGCCGCCGTGGGCCAGGCTCATGCCCAGGATGGTGTCACCCGGCTGCAGCAGCGCCATGTACACGGCGGCGTTGGCCTGGCTGCCAGAGTGCGGCTGCACGTTGGCGTAGCGCGCGCCAAACAGCTGGCAGGCGCGGTCGATGGCCAGCTGCTCCACCACGTCTACGTGCTCGCAGCCGCCGTAGTAGCGCTTGCCGGGGTAGCCTTCGGCGTATTTGTTGGTCAGCTGGGTGCCTTGCGCCTGCATCACGCGCGGGCTGGTGTAGTTTTCCGAGGCAATCAGCTCGATGTGGTCTTGCTGGCGCTGGGTTTCGGCCTGGATGGCGGCCCACAGGGTGTCGTCGAAGCCGGCAATCTGCATGTCTTGCGTGAACATATCTGTCTCCATGTCGTGTCTGGCTGCTGGCAGCAGCCGTGTGCATGGCTCTTTGGCGGGTGCCCAGGGTGCCGCGTGGCGGCATGGGCGGGCGGGGCATGGCTGGCACAAAGGCGAGGGCACCCGACCGGCCATGCCGGACGATGCCCCCTCTGTCCCTTGTGCCTGAGATATTGCGGCGCGCGATGGCGTACCGGGTGTCCTTCGGCGAGGTGGCGTTGCGGCCAACCTTCTCTCCAGAGTGCCTGACACACACAGTTCTTTTGCCTGAGAGTTTCTGGGGCGATTCCCCTTCGGCGCTGCCGCGTAGGCAGTCTCTCCTGTGTATGCGGCGCGGTGCGGCGGGGCGGGGCCCTGCCGTGTCGCACGTGGCTTGCAGAATCTAGAAGACGGTGCTTGCTGCTGTCAATGCATGCGGCAGATTTATCGATGTGCGAACGCAGCAAATCGCCGCCCCTTGCGCGGGGCAAGCAGGGCGGCGTGACAGGTGTTTTGCTGGCGGGCTAGAACATGCCGTTGCCGTTGGCGTCTTTGGCGGGCACCGGCTGGATCACGTCCCAGTGCTCGGCAATCTTGCCATCCTGCACGCGGAAGATGTCCACTACCGCCACGCCCAGCTCGCCGGGCTGGTCCTGGCTGTGCACGTGCAGCATCACCAGGTCGCCGTCGGCCAGTACCCGTTTGATGCTGGCGCGGCTTTGCGGCGCATTGGCGCGTATCCAGCGCACGTAGTCCTGCAGCGGGGCGACGCCGTTGGCCACCTCCGGGTTGTGCTGGATGTAGCCGGGCGCCAGATACGTGGCCGCCTGTTCGGCGTCAAGCCGGGTAAAGGCCGCGTCGTAAAAAGCCAGCACCAGCGCCTTGTTGGCGTCTTCGCGCGGGCCGGCCAGTGCCGGCAGGGAGCTAGTAGCCAGGCCTGCGGCCAACATTGCGCCGATCACTACCCGCTTCATTTGGCCGCTGCTACGGTAAAGCGCTGGCGGTGGTGGCGCGCCTGCTCGGCTTCGTCCACGATGGCTACCGCCAGGTCGGCCACGCTGATGCCGGCCGGCGCGTCGCCGTCCATCAGCAGTTCGTTGGCGCCCAGCTGGTACTGGCCGCTGCGCTCGCCCGGGGCCAGCAGTGCCGGTGGCGACACGAATACCCAGTCCAGCACGCTTTCGTCTTGCAGCTGGTTCAGCGCCTGGCGCGCGCCTTCTGCGCCTTCCTTGTATTCGGCCGGGAAATGCGGGGTGTCGATCAGCTGCAGGCCCGGTGCCACGTACAGGCTGCCGGCGCCGCCTACTTCGATGAAGCGCGCCACGCCGGCGGCCTTGGTGCCGGCCACAATGGCAGCGTGGCCTTGCAGGAACAGCGTGCGGATGTCGGCTTTGTCCCAACCCGGGTTGAAGGCGCTGATCACCACGTCGTGGCCGGCCACGTCACGGGCGATGGCGTCGGCGTCGTAGGCGTTGCTGGCCTTGACGGTAAGGTTGGCCGCAGCGGCAACCCGTTCCGGGCGGCTGACCAGTGCGGTAACGTGGTGGTCGCGGGCCAGTAGTTCTTGCAGCAAAGCCTGGCCAACAAAACCGCTAGCGCCGATGAGTGCGATGTTCATGCTGTGTCCTTTCGGGGGAGGGGAATAAGTGCATGGTAGATCACGCGCTTTGGGCTGATAATCCGCTATGAAATTCAATCATTGTTAAGCTGAGGTTGGTAATGGACGAACTACGCAGCATGGCGGTGTTTGCCGCCGTGATCGAACACGGCTCCATGAACGCTGCCGGGCGCACGCTGGGCATGACGGCTTCGGCAGTGAGCCAGCACATCAAGCGGCTGGAGCAGCAGCACCAGGTGGCGCTGCTGCACCGTACCACCCGCAAACTCACGCTCACCGAGGCCGGTGGCGTGTTCTATCGCAGCTGCGCCGCCATGCTGGCGGCCGCCAATGAGGCCAGCGTGCAGATGGCCGCGCTACGTGACGAGCCGGTGGGCGAGCTGCGCATCGCCGCCCCCAGCGGTTTTGCCGGTGGCGTGCTGGGGCAGGCGCTGGCACCGTTGCTGGCGGCCAACCCTGGCTTGAGCCTGCGGCTGTTTTTCCAGGACGAGATGATCGACCTGGTGCAGCACCGTATCGACCTGGCGCTGCGTGCCGGTAACCAGCCGGATTCCACACTGGTGGCGCGCCATCTGGCCGACTGGCCGTTCGTACTGGTGGCGGCGCCGGCCTATCTGGCGGCACGCGGCACGCCACTGCAGCCTGGGCAACTGTACCAGCACGACTGGATAGGGCTGGAGCAGGAGCATGGTCTGACGCCTTTGCGTTTGCAGCGGGAGGGCGAGGTGGAAATGCTGCGCTTGCGCAGCCGCATCGCCAGTAACAGCATGCTGTCGGCACGCGCGTTTGCGCTGGACGGGCTGGGTGTCGCCATGCAGCCCGGGCCGGAAGTGCGCAGCCATCTGCAGTCGGGTTTGCTGGTGCAGCTACTGCCGGACTGGCAGGCGCCGGCGCTGCCGGTCTATGCGGTAACGCCGCGCCGCGACGTGCTGCCAGCCAAGGTGCGGCACGCTATTGCGTTATTGCAACAATCCATGCACTAGCCATTGACTGTTTATTGTGCAATTATTGACATTCGCATTTATAGGTAAGTTAAAAAAACTTGTATGTATTGCAATGTTTGGCTAACAAATAAAAGGGCGCACTGAGATTTAAAGATTTCGTTGGCCAAAGCCCGCGCGGTAGCGCATAAATTCAATGAAAATGCTTACAAGTGAGAAGGAAACGTTTTTTATCTAGCCCATTGGGGCATGATTACGTGCCATTTCGACAGTATTTTGTATGCAAGTTGTTTTGTGTTGCCTGGGGAATCTGACTGGCGTGCTTGGTAGTACCATCCCGCAG
The DNA here is from genome assembly GCF_028548455.1 of Vogesella aquatica. Taxonomy (GTDB): domain Bacteria; phylum Pseudomonadota; class Gammaproteobacteria; order Burkholderiales; family Chromobacteriaceae; genus Vogesella; species Vogesella aquatica. The sequence continues at coordinate 94,911 of NZ_JAQQLF010000013.1, read as the reverse complement.
TCCGAAAAAACATATCAATAGACATTCAGGGGAAGCTCGAATCATGACACTACGCACGCGCTTGATGATCTTTGTCCTGCTGGTACTCACTACCTTATCGGTGGTGTTCTGTACCGTGGCGTACCTGAAAATGAGCTCGGCGCTGGAACAAGAAATCCAGAACGAAATCAAGATGGCTGCTGACAACAAAGTAAGCTTTGTCAGCGAATGGGTGGATAGCCGCCAGAAAATCGTGGGCTCCGTGCTGCCGCGTTTCGGTACCGGGGAGCTCAAACCCGTACTGGACCAGGCACGCGACGCCGGTGGCTTTGACGACATGTACGTCGGCCAGCCAGATAAAACCATGACCCAGTTTACCGGCGGTTCGCCAGTGCCACCGGGCTACGACCCTACCGGCCGCCCATGGTATCTGGCTGCCAAGGATGCTGCGGGCCCCATTGCCTCGCCACCTTATATTGATGCCGCGACCAAGCGCCCCATCATCACCTTCGCCCAGGCACGCAAGGATGGTGGCCAGCTGGTGGCGGTAGCCGGTGGTGACGTTACCCTGGCACGCGTGGTACAAGAAGTGACCGCAGCCAAGCTGCCCGGCGACGGTTTTGCCTTCCTGGTCACAGCCGAAGGCGACGTGATTGCCCACCCGCAAAAAGACTCCGGCCTGAAAAAAGTCGGCGAAGTGATGCCTGGTTTTGACCTGGGCGCGCTGACTAAAGACGGCCAGATCCAGGAAGTAGAGCAGAATGGTGTTACCGATCTGGTAGCACTGTACCCGGTGCCGAAAACCAGCTGGCTGTTTGGTGTGGTGGTGCCGAAATCGGCCGCACTGGCCCCGGTGAAGCAGCTGCTTACCGTAATGGTGGGTCTGGCGGTAGCTGCACTGCTGCTGGCCGGTATCCTGGCCTACGCAGGTGTCGCCAAAATGCTGGCACCGCTGAACGTGCTGCATAAAGCCATGGTAGAAGTGGCCAGTGGCCAGGGCGACCTGACCAAAACCCTGCCGGTAGGCAACCGTGACGAAGTGGGCCAGATCGCCGAAGCGTTCAACCAGTTTGTGGCCAAGCTGCGCGAGATGTTCATCACCGTGCGTGACGAATCGGATGCGCTGGCCCGCGATGCGGCCGACCTGAACCGTGTGGCCGAGCAGATTGCCCAGGACTCGCGTGTACAGTCCACCGAGCTGTCGGCTACCGCCGCTACCATCGAGGAAATCACCGTCAGCATCAACCACATTGCCGACCATGTGGGTGAAACCGAAGCCTTGGTATCGCGTTCGCGCAGCAACTCGGTAGAAAGCCACCGCGCCATGAGCGAAGTGGAGCGCGAGGTGCAATCCATTCTGCACGCGGTATCGTCGCTGCACGGTGTGATGGGCAGCCTGTCCGGCCAGTCCGAGCAGATCAAGGGTATTGTCGGTGTGATTCGCGATATTGCCGACCAGACCAACCTGCTGGCGCTGAACGCTGCTATCGAGGCGGCCCGTGCCGGTGAAAGCGGCCGCGGTTTTGCCGTGGTGGCCGACGAGGTGCGCAAGCTGGCCGAGCGTACCGCTACGGCCACCGTGCAGATCGCCGAGATGATTGACACCGTGATCCGCCGTACCGGCGAGGCCATTACCCACGCCGATGTCACCAACGAAAAAGTGAGCTCCGGCGTGACCCTGTCGCGTGAGGCTGCCAGCAAGGTAGAAGAGATCAAGCACAGTGCCGAGGAAATTTCCTCGCGCATGAGCGAGATCACCTCGTCCACCGCCGAGCAGGGTGTGGCCACCAACGAAATGGCGCGCAGTGCAGAGCGTGTGAACGTGATGGCGCAGCAAACCGATACCAGCCTGCAAGAAGCACTGGCTACCATTACTGTGCTGGCTTCGCGTGGTGACGAGCTCAAGGCGCTGGTAGCGAAGTTCCGCCTGTAACCGGGTATCACGGCCGGGCGCGTACCGGCCGCCCATTTGTCAGACAAACCCTGTTTGCTTTGCAAGCAGGGTTTGTTTTCACTATGACGGGCCCCGCAGACGGGGCCTGTTTCGCATCCAGAGGCAGCTATGCAAGACCCATTGGCCGCAGTGGCCGTAAATGATGTAATCATCCTGGATGGCGCGATGGCGTCCGAGCTGGAGCGTCGCGGTTGCGACCTTAACGACGCGCTATGGTCGGCCCGCGTGTTGCTGGAGGCGCCCGAGCTGATCCGCCAGGTACACTACGACTACTACGCCGCCGGTGCCGACGTGGCCACCACGGCTAGTTACCAGGCCAGCTTCGAGGGCTTTGCCAAGCGCGGCATTGGCCACGAGCAGGCCGTGGCGCTGATGCAGCAGTCGGTGCACCTGGCGCAAGAGGCGCGCGATGCCTTTTGTGCCGATGCGGCCAGGCTGGCCGGCCGCAAGCGGCCACTGGTGGCGGCCTCGGTAGGGCCGTACGGCGCCATGCTGGCCGACGGTTCCGAATACCGTGGCGGCTATGGCCTGAGCGTGCAGCAGCTGATGGATTTCCACCGCCCGCGTATTGCGGCCCTGCTGGCCGCCGGCCCCGACTTGCTGGCTGGCGAGACCTTTCCGTGCGCAGAAGAGGCGCTGGCACTGGCCACCCTGCTGCGCGACGAGTTCCCCGACGCGCGCGCCTGGGTCAGCTTCTCCTGCCGCGATGCGGCCAACCTCAGCGACGGCACACCGCTGGCCGACGCGGTAGTGGCGCTGGCCGACTTCCCGCAGATCGTGGCCGTCGGCGTCAACTGCACCGCGCCGCGCCACATTGCACCATTACTGGGCGAGGCGGCACGGGTTTCGGGCAAGCGCCTGCTGACCTACCCCAACTCCGGCGAGAGCTACGAGGCCACCACCAAGACCTGGCACGGCAGTAGCGACCCTGGTGCCTTTGCCGATGCCGCCCGCCAGTGGCGCGCCGCCGGTGCTGCCTGCATTGGCGGCTGCTGCCGCACCACGCCGCAAGATATCCGTGCGCTAAGCGCCTGGTTGCGCCCGCAGCGCTAGGGCTTGGCCTGGCCGGCGCCGGCCAGCTTCGCCACAACAAGGCCTGTCTGCCACGCAGACAGGCCTTGTTGTTGATAGGCAGGGTGGCGCGCTGTGCCCGTTATCGGCGTAGCCCGGCTTGGCCAGCGAGGCCGTGCTTTTATCGCTATTGCTGGCAAGCTTGTTGCTTGTTGCAGTGCAGCGTCCGCCAGCTTACCCGCTGGCAGGGCGCCGACCTGACAACAGCAAGTGGTAACACCATGACGAGCGAAAGCAAGTGCCTGGAAGGCGGACACAATCCGCTGGCACATACCTGGGCGGAAGACCTGCTGGCCTTCCTGATCGGCACCTCCTTTATCGGCCTGGGCATGGCCATGTTCGCGCAAGCCGGCCTGCTTACCGGCGGTACTGCCGGCATCGCCTTCCTGTTGCACTACTACAGTGGTGCTTCCTTTGGCTGGCTGTTTTTCATCATCAACCTGCCGTTCTACTGGCTGGCACTGCGCCAGATGGGGCGCGCTTTCACCTTGCGCACCTTTGTGGCTGTGGGCCTGGTATCGCTGTTTTCCAGCTTGCACCGTACGCTGTTCCCGTTTGCCGGCAGCCTGAATCCTTATTACACCGGGCTGTTGGGTGGCCTGCTGATCGGCATGGGCGTTATCGCGCTATTCCGCCACAAAGCCAGCGTGGGCGGGGTCAATATCCTGGCGCTGTACGTGCAGCAGCGTTATGGGCTGCGGGCAGGCAAGCTGCAGTTCGGCTTTGACTTGCTGGTGATGGCCGGTGCGCTGCTGGTAGCAGGTTGGCCGCAGCTGCTGGGCTCGCTGATTGGTGCGGCGGCCATGAGCCTGGTGATCGGCTTTTACCACCGGCCGGATCGTTATATTGCGCAGTCCTGACGCGCGGGGTAGAAAATTGCCGCGCTGCCTGCCTGTCATGGGTTGAGGGTGGGTTATTTATCCATATGGCGATTTTTATGGAAATTAATTGCTTTGTTATTGATTTTTAAAACTTCTTGATGCTGATTAATTGTGATTATTGGCAGTATTGGTAAAATAACAGGATTGTTGCATTGCAATAGAGAACCCAAGATGACCGCTACTGCTACCACCCTTCCACCTGCCACCGCAGACGATGCGCTGGGCCACACCTGGCTGGAAGACGCGCTTGCCATTCTGGTGGGCACACTGCTGATTTCTTTTGGCGTGGCCATGTTCAAAAGTGCCGGCCTGCTCACCGGTAGCACTGCGGGGCTGGCATTTCTGCTGCACTACCAAACCGGCCTGCCGTTTGGCGTGGCCTTTTCGATGATCAACCTGCCGTTCTACTGGCTGGCGGTAAAACGCATGGGCTGGGTATTTACGCTGAAGACCTTCGTGGCGGTGAGCCTGCTATCGCTGTTTACCAGCCTGCACGGCCAGTTTGCCAACTTTGGTGGCCTGAACCCGTTTTACAGCGGCCTGATCGGCGGCCTGATGATGGGGATGGGCTTTATCGCGCTGTTCCGTCACAAGGCTAGCCTGGGCGGGGTGAACATCCTGGCGCTGTATGTGCAGGACCGTTACGGCATTCGCGCCGGCAAGCTGCAGCTGGGTGTGGACATGGTCATCCTGCTGGCGTCGCTGTTTCTGGTGAGCGTGCCGGCACTGCTGGGCTCCATTCTGGGGGCGGCGGCGCTGAATATGGTAATTGCCATGAACCACCGGCCAGACCGTTATATCGGCACCTGAGTCGTGCGTACTCCATAAAAGACCGGCCACAGGCCTAATGCCAGTCAGTTAACGCTGACTGGCGTTTTTTTGGGCTAGGGCTTGTTGCGTTGAAGAGTACTTGTGTGTCCGCGATGCGGACGATGATTAGATGCCGGTTCCGCCCGGCAGACGGGAAAGGGGGCGGGTTGCCGCCCCCTTTTCATTCCCCCGCAACCCGGGGCTGCTCGAAACCCCGTCCAAAATGGCACACCCCAGGCGCCGCCGAACTCGCATCGCTGAGCAAATCAAAGATTTGCACGCAGATCGCTAACGGCTCGGGACTCAAACAAGTCGGCGTCTTGCGCGTGCGACTCTTCGATTCGCTCAGCACAACCCTGGGGCGAACCATTTTGATCGGCTCGCGCCAACGGGATGGGGCGCTTCACTCACGACCTACCACTTGATGGGCAAGTATATTCGCTTAACTGACTGGCATTAGGCCATTGGCCGGCCTTTTGTGCCATGCATTAACAGACTGGCTTATTCCACAAAGCGCATCTTGTAGCTCTTGGCCTTGATCTTGCCAGCGCTCAGGCGCTCGAAAGCCTGCTGCGCGATGTGGCGGTCCAGCGCCACGAAGGTGTTGAACTCGAACACGGTGATCTTGCCCACCTGTTTGCCGTCCACACCGCCTTCGCCGGTCAGGGCGCCCAGAATGTCGCCCGGGCGCAGCTTCTCGCGTTTGCCGCCGGCGATTTCCAGCATCACCATCGGTGGCTGCAGCGGGCCGCCTGGGGCCGGTTTCAGGTCGGCCAGTTCTTCCCAGGCCAGGTCGGCTTTCTGGTATTCCTCGATGCTGGCGGCGCGGCGTGCGTCGCTAGGGCTGACCAGCGTCAGCGCCAGGCCGTGCTTGTCGCCGCGGCCGGTACGGCCGATACGGTGGATATGCACTTCCGGGTCGTGCGCCACGTCCACGTTGATCACCAGGTCCAGGTCCTTGATGTCCAGGCCGCGGGCGGCTACGTCGGTGGCCACCAGCACGGTGATGGTCTTGCCGGCAAAGCGCGCCAGGATCTGGTCGCGGTCACGCTGTTCCAGCTCGCCGTACAGCGCTTCGGCGCTAAAGCCAGCTTGCTGCAGCTCGGCCACCAGCTCTTTACAGCGCTGTTTGGTATTGCAGAAGGCCAGGGCGGAGGTTGGCCGCACGCTGTGCAGCACGCGGGCGACGATGTCCAGGCGCTGGTCCGGGTCGATCTCGTACCACCATTGCTCGATTTGGCCGGCGTCGTGCAGCGCTTCCACTTTTACCATGTGCGGCTGCTTCATGAACTGCTCGGCCAGTTTGCGGATATTGTCCGGGTAGGTGGCGCTGAACATCAGTGTCTGGCGGTTGCGCGGGCAGGCGCGCACGATGCCGACGATTTCTTCGATAAAGCCCATGTCTACCATGCGGTCGGCTTCGTCCAGTACCAGGGTTTTCACGCCGGCCAGCTCCAGCGTGCCGCGCGACAGGTGGTCTTGCAGGCGGCCCGGGGTGCCTACCACGATGTGGGCGCCGTGTTCCAGCGAGGCGCGTTGCGGCGCCATTGGCGTGCCGCCGCACAGGGTAATCACCTTGATATTGTCGATGCAGCGTGCCAGGCGGCGGATTTCCTGCGCTACCTGGTCGGCCAGCTCGCGCGTGGGGCACAGCACCAGAGCCTGGATGGCAAACCAGCGCGGGTTGATATTGGTGAGCAGACCCAGGCCAAATGCTGCTGTCTTGCCGCTGCCGGTTTTGGCCTGGGCGATGACGTCGCGGCCGTCCAGGACGGCAGGCAGGCTTTCTGCCTGGATGGCGGTCATGCTGGTGTAGCCCAGGCTATCGAGGTTGGAAAGCAGGTTTTGCGGCAGTTGCAGGGTGCTGAATTTGGCTTTGTTCACAATGACTTGGCGTGGGTTGATATGGCAAGGCGCGGAGTGTAGCAGCTGGCGGCGCTGCGGCCAACCTTGGGCGCGGTTTTAACGCGCTGCCGGTGCGGCGCCTGCACGGTATCAGCGCGGGCTCAGGCGCAGCAGCTGGCCGTTGCGGTCGTCGGCAAACCACAGCGCACCGTCGGCAGCCTGGGCGATTTCCACCGGGCCGGCCGGCCCGCCTTTGCCACGCCATGGCCCCAGTAGCGTGTGCGGTTTACCCTGCGGCAGCCCGCGGCTATCGGTGGCGTAGGCCACAATGCGCTGGCCATGCTGGCGGTAGCCGTGCAGGCCCACTAGCAGTTGGCCGCGCCAGGCCGCCGGTGCCTTGGGCCCCAGCCACCACGCCAGGCCCAGTGGCGCGCTGTGCGCCGGCAGCAGCATGGCGGGGGCGCGGGTAGTGCGGCAGGCGTAGCGGGGGAATTCCGGCGCATTGCGCTGCGTGTCGTAGCAATACGGCCAGCCGTAGTGGCCACCGGCTTGCAGCAGGTTCAGCTCGTCGTGCGGCAAGCCGTTGTCGTTGGGCAGGCCGGCGGCCAGATGCAGCGCGTCGCGGCTGTTTTCGGCCTGCAGCACGCTGCCGCCTGGGTGCACGGCAATGGCCATGCTGTTGCGCAGGCCGCGCGCCAGCACGCCCAGGTTTTGCAGGCGGCCGTCGGCCAGCACGCGGTAGCGGCGCACGCTGCCGGCCGGGTTGCCGCCTTCGGCCTCGCTGCACTGCGTCTGGCCGCGTTGCGTCTCGCAGTTGTCCGAGCTGCTGCCGATGTTCACGTACAAGGTGTCGCCCGCCAGCGTAAAGCTGGTCAGCGGGTGGCGCTGGCGCAGCGGCAGGCTGGCGACGGTTTGGCGCTGCGCGGGTGTTGCCAGCGTGAGCAGGCTGATGCGGCCAACTTCGCCCAGCAGGATGCGGCCACCGGGCAGCACGGCCACGCTGTGCGGGCGGTCCAGCTGGCGCGCCAGTACGGCCTTCTGCCAGCCATTGCCGCTGCGGGTGAAGCGCAGCAGGCGGCCGGCCGGCGCGTCCCAGCGCACCATCTCGGTGAGCAGCACGCTGCCGTCCGGCAGCAGGGCAATGCCGCGCGGCAGCGTTAGCCCGCTGGCGACCACCCCCGCACACAGGCCGGCTGCAACTGGCGCGTCCAGTGCGGGCAGGGCGCCACAGTTGGCCGCAAGGGCAGGCTGCACAGCCAGCAAGGCTACGCCGAATAGCAGGGTGTGTGTTTTTGTCATAAATATTTTGATTTAATATAACGCCTTCATTTGCAGGCTTTGTTTAACAATAGCGTCAAAGTCCTGTCATGGTTGCGTCATGCTGGCTACCTACACTGCGCGCATTCTTTTCAGCCGCAGGGCACATCATGCAGCGCGACAACCTTGCCGTTACCCAGGTGGCCGGCCACTTGCTGGACCAGCCGCCGGTGGTGTCACCGGACAGTAGCAATTACCAGGTGCTGGCAGTGTTCACCAGCCACGAAGCACTGGCCAACCTGCCGGTAGTGCGCGATGGCCAGCCGCTGGGCATCATCAACCGCAACCATTTCATGAGCATGCTGGCACGGCCGTTCCACCGCGAGATCTTTGGCCGCAAGCCGTGCACCGCTTTCATGGACACCAACCCGCTGGTGGTGGACTACCACCTGCCGCTGACCGAGCTGTCTTTCGAGGCGCTGCAGCGCGGGGGCAAGGTGCTGTCCGATGGTTTCATCATCACCGTGGACGGCGCCTACGCCGGCGTGGGGCAGGGCGTGTCGCTGATGCAGGCACTGGCCGACCAGCAGGCCGAGAAACACCGCCAGATGATGGACAGCATCCATTATGCCTCGGTAATCCAGCAGTCGTTCCTGCAAAGCTCGCGCCGCGACATGGCGGCCTGCCTGCAGGACTACTTCATGGTGTGGGAGCCGCGCGACGTGGTGGGTGGTGACTACTACTACTTTGTGAAGCGCGACGACGGCTTCTTTGTGGCCGTCATCGACTGCACCGGCCACGGCGTGCCGGGCGCGTTCATGACGCTGATCATGGCCTCGGCGCTGAAACAGGTGCTGGGCAGCCACGACCTGCACGACCCGGCCGCGCTGCTGGGGGCCATCAACCGCCAGGTGAAGGAGTCGCTGGGCCAGCTGGCCGACCACGAGCGCCACCCCGAGCTGCACGTGGACGTGCGCAGCGACGACGGCATGGACTGCGCCTTCTGCTGGTACGACTACGCCAGCCACACGCTGACCTTTGCCGGCGCCAAGACCCCCATTTTCGTGCTGCCGCCCAAGGGCGACGAGGTAGACGTGGTGGACGGCAACAAGAAGGGCGTCGGTTACGTCAGCACGCCGCTGGATTACCAGTGGGACAACCGCACGGTGAAGCTGAAGCCCGGCAGCCGGCTGTACATCAGCACCGACGGCATCATCGACCAGATCGGCGGCGCCAAGCGTATCTGCTTTGGCAAAAAACGCTTCAAGGAACAGATTCTCAAACATGCCCACCTGCCGATGGCACAGCAGCAGCAGGCGCTGCTGGAAGCCTTTCACCACTGGCAGGGCGAAAACAGCCGCCGTGACGACGTGAGCCTGTTCGGCGTACACATCAAGGAGCCACACGCATGAGCCTGGACCACTTTTACCGTTTTCAAGACCTGGCGCGCCAGCAGAGCGTGGTTTTCTACTACACCGGCTATTTTTCGCAGGCTATTGTCAGTGCCATGGGCGATGCGCTGCGCCAGCGCCTGAACCAGACCGACGCCAGCAATATGCAGCGCCGCAAATTGTTCTCGGTGTTTATCGAGATGGCGCAGAACGTGGTGCATTACTCGGCCGAGCACCTGTCGGCCAGCGACAGCACCGACCAGGAAATCCGCCGTGGCGCGCTGTGGGTGGGCGAGCAGGATGGCCACTTCTACGTGGTCTGTGCCAACCCGGTAGCGCGCGAGCAGGTTGGCCGCATCCGCGACAAGCTGATGCCGCTGCTGGGCATGAGTAACGACGACATCAAGCAGCTGTACAAGCAAAAGCTGCGCAGCGACAACGACGCCGAAAGCAAGGGCGCCGGCCTGGGCTTTCTTACCGTGGCGCGCGACGCCACCGAGCCGGTGGAGTTCGACTTTATCGACGAAGACGGCCCGCTCAGCCCCATCACCATGTTCTATCTGAAAGCCTCGATCTGATATGCAAAACCTCCATATCCCCGCCACCAGCTACAGCCCGCAAGTGGACTTCGACTTCGCCCGCCACCAGCTGAGCTTGCGTGGCGAGAGCTACCCGGAAAACGCCAGCGTGTTTTTCGCCCCCATCATGGCCGCGCTGGACGCCTACCTGGCGCCGCTGGACCACGTGCGCATTAGCGTGGACGTACAGCTGGCCTACTTCAACAGCGCCAGCACCAAGGCCATTCTGGCCGTGTTCGAGCGCCTGAACGCTGCCGCCGTAGCCGGTAACTACGTCACCGTTAACTGGCACAGCGACCCGGACGACGACACCATCATGGAGTTTGGCCAGGAAATCGCCGAAGACAACCCGGCGCTGGACGTGCACCTGCTGGAGCTGGCCTGAGGGCGCAGCTGCTGTGCCGAGGTGCAGCAAAAAGGCGTTAGCGGCACAGGGCCGCTAACGCCTTTTCCACGCTGGCCTGACCGCAGGGTCAGTCCGAGGTGTCAGCGTGTTGCTCGTGTTGCGGCAGCCAGCGCCGCAGCCACTGCTGCATGTCGTCCACCACGGTGTATACCACCGGCACCACCAGCAGGCTGAGCAGGGTAGAGGTAAGCAGGCCGCCGATCACCGCAATCGCCATCGGCGCGCGAAAGCTGGGGTCGGCGCTCAGGCCCAGCGCAATCGGCAGCATGCCGGCACCCATCGCCACCGTGGTCATCAGGATGGGCTGGGCGCGCTTGTGGCAGGCGTCCAGCATGGCGGCCAACCTTGTCAGCCCCTGTTCGCGCCGCGCTTTCACCGCGTACTCCACCAGCAGGATGGCGTTTTTGGTGACCACGCCCATCAGCATCAGCAAGCCGATGATGGACGGCATGGAAAAGCTGTTGCCGGTGAGCAGCAGCGCCAGAAACGCGCCGCCCACGCTCAGCGGCAGCGCCATCAGGATGGTCAGCGGCTGCAGGAAGTCGTGGAACAGCAGCACCAGCACCACGTAGATGCACAGCACGCCTACCGCCATCGCCATGCCGAAGTTGCCGAACAGCTCGCCCATGCGCTCGGCGTCGCCGGACGGCTGCAGGCTGACACCGGCCGGCAGCTGGCGCAGCGTTGGCAGCGCGTTGGCTTGCTGCTGCACTTCGCCCATGCTGCGCTGGCCCAGCTCGACGTCCAGTGTGACCTGGCGCTGGCGGTCGCGGCGGTTGATCTGGCTGGGGCCGCTGCCCACGTTCAGCGCGGCCACGCTTTGCAGCGGCACGCTGCCGCTGGTGGCCGGCACCCGCAGCTGGCCCAGCGCGGTCAGGTTGCCGCGCACGCTATCGTCCAGCCGCACGCGGATGTCCAGCTGCCGTTGCGGCAGCGACAGCTTGGCCAGGCTAGTGGAGAAGTCGCCGTAGGTGGCCAGCCGTACGGTGTCGGCCAGTGCGCTGCTGGTGACGCCCAGTTCGGCGGCGCGGGCGGCGTGCGGGGTGATCTGCAGCTCTTGCTGCTGCAGGCTGGCGTCCGACTGCACGTTGCCGATGCCGGGCAGGCTGCGCAGCTCGCGCTCCAGCTGGCGGGTAGTGGCCAGCAGCGCGTTGCTGTCTTCGCCGGTCAGCGTCAGTTGCAGCTTTTCGCCGGTGTTCTGGCCGCCTACCGCCAGCCGCGCACCGGGCACGTCGCGTACTGTAGCCCGCAGCGCGTCTTCGATGACGGCCTGGCTGACGCTGCGCTCGCTGCGCGGCGTCAGTGTAATGGTGAGGGTGGCGCTGTTGTTGCTGTTGCTGCTGCTGGCGCCGGGGCCGCCGCCGGTACTGGCGGTGCCGACCGAACTGAACACGTGGCGCACGTGGGCTACCTTCAGGACGCGCTGCTCGGTGGCGGCCACCACAGCACGGGTATCGTCCAGCGTACTACCCGCAGGCAGCGTTACCGTGATGCTGGTGCGGCCAACGTCGGCCGCCGGGACGAAACCGGTGGGTAGTAGCGGCACCAGCGCCAGCGAGGCCACAAAAAACAGCCCGGCTGCCGCTAGCGTGGTCTTGCGGTGCGCCATGCACCAGCCGGCCCAGCCCAGGTAGCGCTGCATCAGCTTGCTGTCTTGCTGCTGCACCGGGTGCGCTTTCAGCATGCTGGCGGCCATCATCGGCGTCAGCAGGCGTGCCACCAGCAGCGAGGCCAGTACCGCTGCGGCGGCGGTGAGGCCGAACTGGCGGAAGAAGCGGCCGGTAATGCCGCTCATGAAGGCGGTGGGCAGGAACACCGCCACCAGCGTAAAAGTGGTGGCGATCACCGCCAGGCCGATTTCGTCGGCCGCTTCCAGCGCCGCCTGGCGTGGCGATTTGCCCATGCGCAGGTGGCGCACGATGTTTTCCACCTCCACGATGGCGTCGTCCACCAGGATGCCGATCACCAGTGCCAGTGCCAGCAAGGTGAGGGTGTTGAGGCTGAACGACCAGTAATACATCAGTGCGAAAGTGGGCAGGATGGACAGCGGCAGCGCGGTGGCCGACACAAAGGTGGCGCGGCCGTCGCGCAGGAACCACCACACCACCAGCACGGCCAGGATGGCGCCTTCCAGCAGCAGGTGCATCGAACCTTGGTAGTTGTCCTCGATCGACGCTACGGTATTGTAGGCCTCGGCAATGCGGATCTGCGGGTGGGCGGCCTGCAGCTGCGCCACGGTCTGGCGGGTGCGTTCCACCACCGCCACTTCCGATTCGCCCTTGCTGCGGGTGACCTGGAAGCCGATCACCGGTTTGCCGTCCATGCGGGCGTAGGTGCTGCGCTCGGCCTGGGTGTCGCTGACCGTGGCCAGCTGGTCCAGCCGCACGTGGCGACCGTCGCCCAGCGGAATCGGCAGCGCCGCCAGTGTGGCCACATCGCCGGTGGCGCCCAGCGTGCGCAGCGTTTGCTGGCCACCGGACACCCGGCCCTGGCCGCCGGCGCTGTCTTGCTGCACATTGCCCAGCTGGCTGGCCACGGTAGCCACGCTGGCACCCAGCGCGTTCAGCCGCAGCGGGTCCAGCGCCACCAGGATCTCGCGGTCCACACCGCCGACACGGGCCACCTTGCCCACGCCACGGGTGGCCAGCAGCGCCTTGTTGACGTCGTTATCGATAAACCAGCTCAGCTCGGCTTCGCTGAGGTTGGCCGCCTGCACGCTATAGGTAATCAGCGCCTGGCCGCTGGTGTTTACCTTGCTGACGGTGGGCGTCTGCATGGCGGCCGGCAGCTTGGCCTTCACGCTGTCTACCGCGTTGCGCACCTGGTTCAGCGCTTCTTCGCTGTTTTTTTCCAGCGGGAACTCCACGCTCACGCTGACAGCACCGTCGGTGATGGTGGTGGTGATGTGCTGCACGTCGCCCAGGGTGGCGATCTGGTTTTCCAGCGGGCGGGCGACTTCGGTTTCCAGCTGGCTGGGCGCCGCGCCTTCCAGGCTGGCGCTGACCGTCACGGTGGGGAAGTCCATGTCGGGGAAGTTCTGGATGCCCAGCGCGCGCAGGCCCCACAGGCCTGCCAGACTCAGCAGCACGAACAACAGGATGGCCGGTACCGGGTTGCGGATCGACCAGGCAGAAACGTTCATCGTGCCGCTCCGCTCTGGCTGACACGCACGCTGTCGCCGTCATTCAGGAAGCCGCCGCCGCTTTTTACCAGCGCCGCGCTGCGGTCGGTTTTGCCCAGCAGCTCTACATCGTTGCCTTGCCTGCGGCCAACCTTTACCTCGCGCTGGCGCACCAGGTTGCCGGCCTGCAGTTCGAACACGTACTGGCGCCCGTCGCGCACGGTGACGGCACTGGCCGGTACGGTGTAGGCCATCTGCTGGCCAAGGCTGAGCTGGCCACTGGCGTACATGCCGGCGCGGGCGCTGCTGTTGCCGGCCAGGTCGATATAGGCCAGTGCCAGGCGGTTGCTGCTGTCCAGCGCCGGTGCCAGCTGGCGTACGCGGCCACTGGCGGTGTTGCCATCGGGCAGCTGCAGCGTGGCTTGCATGCCAGGCTTGATACTGGACAGCTGGCTGGCATCCACTTCGGCACGCCATTCCAGCCGTTGCTGCCGCTGCAGGGTAAACAGCTCGGTGCCGCTGGATACCACCTGGCCCAGCTGCGCGCTGCGCTTGGTGATGACGCCATCGTCGCTGGCGCTAATGCGGGTGTGGCCCAAGGTGATGCGGCTGGCGGCCAGTTTGGCCTCGGCGGCGGCCACGTCGGCCTCGGCGGTCTGCAGCGCCTGGGCGTATTGTTCGATTTTTTGTGCCGACAGCGCGCCGCTATCGGCCACCGCGCGGGCGCGGTCCAGGTCGCTGCGCGCGGCGCCCAGTGCCACGCGGGCCTGTTTCAGGCCGGCTTCGTTCTGGCGGATGTCGGTCTGGATGCTGTCGGCAAACAGCTCGGCCAGCACCTGGCCCTTGCGTACCACGGTGCCCACGTCGGCGTGCAGCGCGGTAATGCGCAGGCCGCCGGTTTCGGCGCTGATGCTGGCTTCCTGCCAGGCATGGATGCCGCCGCTCAGGGCCAGGCTTTGCGGCCAGATGCGTGGCTGCATGTAGATGGTTTCCACGGCCAGCGCGGTGGCTCGGGCCGGAGCCGCCTGGGCCGCCTGGGCCGGGCTCTGCCACAGTGTGATGGGTAGCAACAGGACAATGCCGATAAGGCCTGCGGGCAGGAGCAGGGCTGCGCTGATCAGCCCAGCGAGGGTGAGATGCTGCTTTTTCATGAGGCTTGGCTTTCATTCTGGGTGATCCAGCCACCGCCCAGTGCCTTGTACAGGGCAAGGGTATACAGCAGGCGGTCGCGCTGGAGGGTGATCAGGTCTTGCTGGCTGGCAATGCTGCTGCGCAGGGCACTGCCCAGGGCCAGTACGCTGGCGGTACCGGCTTGCCATTGCCGGTTCACTGCGGCTAGCTGGCCTGTGGCGAGCTGGTGCCGGGCGCTGAGCGCGGCTTCGCGCTGGCGGCTGCTATCCACGCGCACCAGGGCTTGTTCCACTTCCTGTACCGCGCTGCGCACGCTGCTCTGGTAGCTGGCCTGGGTCTGGCGGTAGTTGGCCCCGGCCTGGGTGACGGCGGCCTGGCTGCTGCCACCGTCGAGCAGGGGCAGGCTCAGCGTGGGGCCGAAGCTCCAGCTACTTTGCTGCCGGCCCTGGTTGCGGCTGGCGCTGAGCGTGCCGGCGAGGCTGAGCTGCGGGTAACGGCCGGCTTCGGCCACGCCGATGTCGGCACTGGCGGCGGCCAGCTGGCGCTCGGCGGCTTGCAGGTCCGGGCGCTGGCGCAGCAGGTCGGCCGGTACGCTGTCTACCTGCAAGTTGGCCGCAGCAGGCAGGCGGGCCGGCTGGCTTGCCAGCAGCGCGCGCAGCTCGGCTTCCGGCATGCCGCTGACGGCGACCAGCGCTTTCAGGTACAGCTCGGTCTCGGCTTGCTGCGCCAGCAGGGTGTTGTCGGCACTGGCCAGCGCGGCTTCGGCGTCGGCACCGTCTACGGCGGAGCTGAAGCCGGCCTTCACCAGCACGCGGGTGGCGTCGGTGCTGTCTTGCTGTGACTGGCGCGACAATTGCGCCAGCTCGGTTTGCAGCTGGCTGGCGCGGTAGTTCACGTAGTAGTTGGCCAGCTCTGCCGCCAGGCTGGCGCGGGCGTCGTGCCAGCCGGCCTCGCTGGCTTGCAGGCGGGCAGTGGCCGCTTCGTGGTTGCGTTGCAGCTTGCCCCAGAGGTCGATTTCCCAGCTGGCGTCCAGCGCGCTGCTACGGCTGATGCCGCTACTGCGCTGGCGGGTGACGCCGGTGCTGAGGCTGGCACTAGGGACGCCGGCCTGTGCTGCGGTATCGACGTCGGCGCGGGCGCTGTCGATAGCGGCCAGCGCGCTTTGTAGCGACGGGTGCTGTTGTTCGGTGACGGCCAGCAGGCCGTGCAGTACCGGGTCGTCTAGCTGCTGCCACCAGTCCAGCAGGCTGGCCAGCCTGCCGTCGTGGGCTTGTGGTGCCTGCCACTGGCTGGCCAGTGGCAGGTCGGGGGCGGTATAGGCCGGGCCGATAGTGGCGCAGCCACCCAGCAGGGTCAGCGCAGCCACCAGCGGCAATAGCCGGTACCAGGCGGGTAAGGTCATGCGGTGCTCCGGTAAGTGCGGCAGGGGAAACCCTGCCCGCAACGAAGGCGCCAGTGTGCATGGCCGGTTTATGGTGTTTACGTCGGCTTTGTATCGGTATTGAAATATGGTGCCAGTGGCATGGTGCCGGGTTTGCGTAGGACACACTGCACTGGCACATCGGTCCGCGTGGTGCCGCGGGGGGCGTTGGCCGCGGCTAGTGGTGGTTGGCCGGGTGTTCGGGGCAAGTGAGCAGGTGGTCGTTCACCACGCCGGTGGCCTGCAGGAAGGCGTAGATCACCGTGCTGCCGACAAAATTCATGCCGGCTTTCTTCAGCGCCTTGCTGATACTGTCCGATAGCGGTGTGCTGGCCGGGGCTTCAGCCAGCGTGGCCCAGTGGTTTTGCACCGGCTGGCCACCCACCTGCACCCACAGCCAGGCGGCAAAGCTGCCGTGCTCGCGCTGCATGGCCAGAAATACCCGTGCGTTGCGGATGGCGCTGTTTACCTTCAGCCGGTTGCGCACAATGCCCGGGTCCAGCAGCAGTCGTTCCACGTCGGCCTCGGTCATCGCTGCCACTTTTACCGGGTCGAAATCGTGGAATACTCGGCGGTAGTGCTCGCGTTTGCGCAGGATGGTGATCCACGACAACCCGGCCTGCGCGCCTTCCAGTACCAGCATTTCAAATAGCTTCTGGTCGTCGTGTACCGGCTTGCCCCACTCGTGGTCGTGGTAGGCCATGTACAGCGGGTCGGCGCCGCACCAGCCGCAGCGTTTCAGTTCAGTCATGCATTTTCTCCAGGTCTTCCAGTGCCAGCAGCAAGCGCAGGCGGTCGTCGCGCGCCACCTGCTGCCAGTGGCGGCCGCTCAGTGCGCCTTCCAGCGCCCATAGCAAGTTCAGGCTAGCGCCTTGCCCGCTGCGCTTCACTTGCAGGTAAGCAGCAACGGCACCCAGCTGGCGCAAGTTGGCCGCATCGGGTATGCCAGCCGCCCGCAGCATGCGCCACGAGGCCGGGCCAAGGTTGGCGGTAGCGTTCATGCCACCAGTGTAACGCGGCGCTGCTGCCAGCGTGTTGTCAGCAGCATGGCAGTGGGGGTGCCGCGCCAGCACAGGGCTAGTACCTGCGCACCACGGTATTGCGATGGCTATGCGGCTATTTGGTTATAAGAAAACGGTCTGGCAGAACTTTTGGCTTGATGTATCGTGCAAAGCGGCCCGCGCCCCGGGCCCGATGCAGAAAGGAAAGCAGCATGAGTGGCAAAGTATGGTTGATCGGTGCCGGCCCCGGCGATGCGGAATTGCTGACGCTCAAAGCGTTGCGCGTGCTGCAGGCCTGTGACGTATGGCTGGTGGACGATCTGGTGGGGCGCGACATGCTGGACTTTGCCCGCCCCGGCACCCGTATTGTGCCGGTGGGCAAGCGCGGCGGCTGCAAGTCCACGCCGCAGGCCTTCATTTTGCGGCTGATGGCGCGCTATGCCCGGCAGGGGCGGCAGGTGGCGCGGCTGAAAGGCGGCGACCCGTTCATTTTTGGCCGTGGCGGCGAAGAGTGGGCGTGGCTGGCCGAGCGCGGCGTGGCGGTAGAGGCGGTCAACGGCATTACCGCCGCTTTCGCTGCGGGCGCCGACCTGGGCTTGCCGCTAACCCATCGCGGCGTAGCGCGTGGCGTGGCGCTAGTGACCGCCCACACCCAGGACGGTAGCCAGCCGGACTGGGCGACGCTGGCGCACAGCCGGCTGACCGTGGTCTGTTATATGGGTATGGCCGGTTTGCCACAGCTGGTGCCGCAGCTGTTGGCCGCCGGTTTTGCGGCCAACTTGCCGGTGGCGGTAGTGCACCGCGCCGGCTGCCGCGAGCAGCAGCACCTGGTGACCACGCTGGCGCATCTGCAGGCCGACGTGGCAGCCAGCGGCCTGGCCAGCCCGGCGGTGATCATTCTGGGCGAGGTGGTGGACCACGCCATGAAACTAGCCTTGCCGGCGGCAGAAGCCAGCAGTGCTGTAGCGTAAGAACTGCTGCTCAGGCCAATCGCCAGGGGTGGCGCCGGATGGTGTAGCCCAGTGCAGCACCTGCGCCGCTGGTGGCCAGCATCAGCAGGTAAAGGGCACTTTCTTGCGTGCCCGGCGCGTGGCCACCGAGCCACCACAGCGTGGCCAGCTGTAGCGGCCAGCCAGCCGCCACGCAGCGGCCCAGCGTTGTGAGTGTCGCCCTTGCGTGGGGCGCGGCGGCCAGCCAGCCCAGCGGCAGATAAGCCAGCAGCAGGGCGAGCAGCAGCGGTAAAGATAGCCACCAGTACAGCCCCGGTGGTGGTGCCAGCATGATCAGCCCTGGTGCGGTCATGGTGGCTAGCGCGGCGGTGCGCCCCAGCGCCGACGCAAGGGGTGCCAGTAACAGGCTGGCCAGCAGCAGGCGAGTGGAAGGCTTCATGGTGGTGACCCTGGCGCGTAATGGGCTTTCATTTTAACTCCAATGGCATTTTTTCTTTGTGCGCGAACACGGTGGTTACACGTGTATTGCAATAAAATATTGGCAATATCGCCGCGTCAGGGTGTTTGATTGCGCATTTTCGGCTTTGTGCTGCTGTGGTCTGGCGCTGTGGCGCCAATGTGGTACTTTTATCGACGGATACCCCCGTGTACTGCGCCTTGCGCGGTGCCAGACGTTAGAGAGAGAAACCACAAGATCATGTTTGCACACGTTGAAGCCTATGCTGGCGACCCCATCCTCACCCTGGTGGAAACCTTCAACAAGGATACCCGCAGCCCGAAAGTGAACCTGGGCATCGGCCTGTACTACGACGAGGAAGGCCGCATTCCGCTGCTGCCGTCGGTGCAGAAAGCCGAAGCGCGCCGCGTGGCCGAAGCCGGCCCGCGCAGCTACCAGCCGATGGAAGGCGCGGCCAACTACCGCACCGCCGTACAGCAGCTGCTGTGGGGCGCCGGGCACGAAGCCGTACAGGCTGGCCGCATTGCCACCATCCAGACCATTGGCGGCTCCGGCGCGCTGAAAATCGGCGGCGACCTGCTCAAGCGCTACTTCCCGAATGTGGATGTCTGGGTCAGCAACCCTACCTGGGATAACCACCGCGCCATGTTCGAAGGTGCCGGCTTTACCGTACACGACTACCCGTACTACGACGCCGCTACCGGTGGCGTGAAGTTTGACGACATGATCGCCTGCTTCAGCCAGCTGCCGGCCAAGACCATCGTGCTGCTGCACCCGTGCTGCCACAACCCTACCGGCGTGGACCTGGACAAAGACCAGTGGCGCAAGGTGATCGAGGTGGTGAAGGCGCGTGACCTGCTGCCGTTCATGGATATTGCCTATCAGGGCTTTGGCGACAGCCTGGACGACGATGCGTTTGCCATCCGCGCCATGACCGAAGCCGGTGTGAGCTTTGTGGTGAGCAACTCGTTCTCCAAGAACCTGTCGTTCTACGGCGAGCGCTGTGGCGGCCTGTCGGTAGTGTGCGGCACGGCAGAAGAAGCCGGCCGTGTGCTGGGCCAGATGAAAGCCACCGTGCGCCGCAACTACTCCAGCCCGCCAACCCACGGCGGCCAGGTCACTGCCATCGTGATGAACGATGCTGCCCTGCGCGCCGAGTGGGAAGGCGAAGTCACCGAGATGCGCGTGCGCATCAAGACCATGCGCCAGAAGCTGTACGAAGTGCTGAGTGCCAAGGTGCCGGGCCGCGATTTCAGCTACTTCATCAGGCAGCGCGGCATGTTCAGCTACACCGGCCTGAGCCCGGCGCAGGTAGACCGCCTGCGCGAAGAGTTTGCCGTGTACCTGGTGCGCTCCGGCCGCATGTGCGTGGCAGGCCTTAACAGCAGCAACGTGGAATACGTGGCCGACGCCATGGCCGAGGTGCTGAAAGGCTAAGCCTGGCTGCGATGGCCAACGGCAAACCCCGCTGCGGTAGCGGGGTTTTTTGCGCCATTGTTATTGCTGTTTGCTATGTGATAGTAAATTTCCATTGCTTCCATTAAATCAATTCAATGGTCATGCTGGCCGCAGGCAACTATGCTGATCTCACCAAGTCAGACAGATACCCCAAGCAAGGAGAGACAGCATGAGCAACGAACAGAAATGCCCCTTCCACAGTGCTTCCGCTACCAAAGCCACCTTCGGCGCCCGCGCCAACCGTGACTGGTGGCCCAACCAGCTGAACCTGGGCATCCTGCATCAGCACGCCCCGGCGTCCAACCCGCTGGGCGACGATTTCGATTACGCCGAAGCCTTCCAGCAGCTGGACCTGGCGGCCGTGAAGAAGGACCTGTACGCGCTGATGACCACCTCGCAAGCCTGGTGGCCGGCCGATTGGGGCCACTACGGCGGCCTGTTCATCCGCATGGCCTGGCATAGTGCCGGCACCTACCGCACAGCCGACGGCCGTGGCGGTGGCGGCACCGGCAACCAGCGTTTTGCCCCGCTGAACAGCTGGCCGGATAACGGCAACCTGGACAAGGCACGCCGCCTGCTGTGGCCAATCAAGCAAAAATACGGCAACCAGTTGTCGTGGGCCGACTTGATGATTCTGGCCGGTAACTGCGCACTGGAATCCATGGGCTTCAAGACCTTTGGTTTCGGCGGCGGCCGTGCCGACATCTGGCAGCCGGAAGAAGACATCTACTGGGGTGGTGAAAAAGAATGGCTGGCCACCAGCGATAAAGAAAACAGCCGCTACAGCGGCAAGCGCGAGCTGGATAACCCGTTGGCTGCGGTGCAGATGGGCCTGATCTACGTGAACCCGGAAGGCCCGGACGGCAACCCCGACCCGGTAGCCAGCGGCCGTGACGTACGCGAAACCTTTGCCCGCATGGCGATGAACGACGAAGAAACCGTCGCACTGGTAGCCGGTGGCCACACCTTCGGTAAAGCGCACGGCGCTGGCGACCCAAGCCTGGTGGGCCCGGAGCCGGAAGCCGCCCCGCTGGAAGCGATGGGTCTGGGCTGGATCAACCAGCTGGGCAGCGGCAAGGGCGTGCATACCACCACCAGCGGTATCGAAGGTGCGTGGAAACCCAACCCGACCACTTGGGACAATGGCTACTTTGACATGCTGTTCGGCTACGAGTGGGCGCTGACGAAGAGCCCGGCCGGTGCCCACCAGTGGGTAGCCCAGAACGTGAAGCCGGAGCACATGATTCCGGATGCGCACGACCCTGCCAAAAAACACGCGCCGATGATGACCACGGCCGACCTGAGCCTGCGCTTCGACCCGGTCTACGAGCCGATTTCGCGCCGCTTCCATCAGGACCCGCAAGCGTTTGCCGACGCCTTCGCCCGCGCCTGGTTCAAGCTGACGCACCGCGACATGGGCCCGAAAGCGCTGTACCTGGGGCCGGAGGTGCCGGCTGAAGACCTGATCTGGCAAGACCCGATCCCGGCGGTGGATCACGCGCTGGTGGACGATGCCGACGTGGCCGCGCTGAAGGCCGAGGTACTGGCCAGTGGCCTGAGCGTAGCCGAGCTGGTGGCCACCGCCTGGGCGTCGGCGTCTACCTTCCGCGGTTCCGACAAGCGCGGTGGTGCCAACGGTGCCCGCATCCGCCTGGCGCCGCAGAAAGACTGGGAGGTCAACCAGCCGGCACAGCTGGCCCGCGTGCTGGCCGTGCTGGAAGGCATCCAGCAGCGCTTTAACGCCGCGCAGCAGGGTGGCAAGAAAGTATCGCTGGCCGACCTGATCGTGCTGGCTGGTGGCGCGGCGGTAGAGCAGGCTGCAGCAGCAGCCGGCCACGCGGTAACGGTACCGTTTGCACCAGGCCGCATGGACGCCCTGGCCGAGCAGACCGACGTGGAATCGTTTGCCGTGCTGGAGCCGCAGGCCGATGGCTTCCGCAACTATCAGCAGCAGGCGTTCCGTGTGCCTGCCGAGCAGCTGCTGGTGGATAAAGCCCAGCTGCTGAAGCTGAGTGCACCGGAAATGACGGTACTGGTGGGCGGCCTGCGGGTACTGGGCGCCAACGCCGGTGGCGTGCAGGACGGCGTGTTCACGCAGCGCCCTGGCGTATTGAGCAACGACTTCTTTGCCAATGTGCTGGACATCGGCACCGTATGGGCGCCGACGTCGGAAGAAGCCAGCCGCTTTGAAGGCCGCGACCGTGATACGGGCGCCGTGAAATGGACAGCCAGCCGCGTGGACCTGGTATTCGGCTCCAACTCGCAGCTGCGGGCGCTGGCCGAGGTGTACGCCCAGCAGGACGGCGAAGCCCGCTTCGTGCGCGACTTCGTCCGCGCCTGGAACAAGGTGATGACGCTGGACCGTTTCGACCTGAAGTAAGCGCTGTATCGCTGCTGCCTGTCCGCCGCAGGTGGCAGCTTCGTCAACAGCAAGGCCCCGCCAATGGCGGGGCCTTGCTACTTTGCACTGCGGCCAACCTTTGCGCAGAGGCAGGGTTGGCCGCAGCGGGGCGGCGGGCGTTTACTGCACTACCGACTTCACTTTCCAGTCGTTGCCTTCCACTTGCGAGATGGTCACCGGCGCGTTTTTCAGGTTGCCGGCGGCGTCAAAGCTGAAGTCGGCAGTGACGCCTTTGAAAGCGGTCTTGGCGATCAGTGGCAGGAACTTGGCCGGCTCGGTGCTGTTGGCGCGTTTCATCGCGTCGGCCACGATCATCACCCCGTCGTAGAACTGCGGCCCCAGCAGCACCACGTCCTGCTTGAAGCGCGCTTTGTAGCGGCTTTCGAAGTCCTTGCCCGCCGGGCGGCTGCCCAGTTCGCCACCGGCTACCGCCGAGTAGTGGCCCACGGCATCCGCGCCGGCCAGCTGGATGAAGGTGGGCGTGTTCAGCATGTCGCCGCCCATCAGCCGCGCATTGATGCCCAGGCGCTTCATCTGGCGCGTCATGGGCGCCGCTTGCGCGTCGGCGCCGCCGTAGAAGATCACGTCCGGGTTCTGCGCTTTCAGTGCGGTGAGGATGGCGGTGAAGTCGGTGGCCTTGTCGTTGGTGTATTCACGCTTGAACGGCTTTTTGCCCATGCCGGCCAGCGCTTTCACAAACTCGTCGGCAATGCCCTGGCCGTAGGCGGTGCGGTCGTCGATGACGGCAATGCGCTGCGCTTTGAGCTGCATCACCGCGTAGCGCCCCAGCGAGCCGCCGATCTGGCTGTCGCTGCCTACCAGGCGGAAGGTGGTCTTGTAGCCGCTGGTGGTGTAGGCCGGGTTGGTAGACACCGACAGCTGCGGGATGCCGGCGTCCGAGTAAATGCGCGAGGCGGGGATGGATACGCCGGAGTTGAAGTGGCCGATGACGGCTTTGACGCCAGCGTCTACCAGCCGCTGCGCCACCTGGGTGCCCACGCGCGGGTCGGCCTGGTCGTCTTCCGATACCAGCTCGAATTTCACCTTCTGGCCGGCCACGGTGATCGGCTTGGCGTTCAGGTCGTCGATGGCCATGCGGGTGGCGTTTTCGTTGTCTTTGCCGTAATGCGCCTGCGGGCCGGACATCGGCGAGGCAAAGCCGATTTTCACCACGGTGTCGGCAAATGCCGGAGAAGACATGGCCAGGACTGCGCCGGCTACCCATACCGCCAGTTGTTGCTGCTTCATGTGTTCACTCCATTTCTCGTTGCTAGGTCCAGGTTGGCCGCAGCGCGGCCGATTTGCCCGGCGGCTGCCGGGCGGGTATTGCCGGTAAGACGGCGGTGGCATTGCACGTGGCGTGCCTGCTGGCCGGCTTGCCGGTTATTTCTATAAAGCAAATTAAAAACAGCCACTTGCCTGTCTGGTGTGCGGGCTGCTTTGCTTGCGGCTTGCACCAATTGCATACAAACGATTGTCAATGATCGACCAATGCGGTGCGCGTGCTCAGAAACGGTTCAGCCGGTACGGCGCCATGTCGATGCCACAAGCTTGGCCGCCAATCTGCGCCGCCAGCAGGGCGCCGGTGGTGGCGGCCAGCGTCAGGCCCAGGTGGCCGTGGCCGGTGGCAAAGTACAGCCCGGCTACGTCCGGCGCCGGGCCGATCACCGGCACGGTGTCGGGCACCGATGGCCGGTTGCCCATCCATACGCTCATGCCCTCGGTGCTGAAGTCGCCGACGATGCGCCGCGCCTTGTCCAGCAGGATGTGCGCGCGTCGCCAGTCCGGCGCGGCGTCGCGGTGGGCTAGCTCTACCGTGCCGGCCAGGCGCAGGCCGCCATTGGCCATGGGCAGGATCACAAAGCTTTCGCTGGCGCACTGGATGAAGTGCTGCAGGGCCACGCCGGCATTGGGTAGCGTGACGTGGTAGCCGCGCTCGCTTTCCAGCGGCAGCCGGTAGCGGCCCTGGCGTGCGAAGCGGTCGCTCCATACGCCGCAGGCAATCACCACCGCGTCGGCATCCAGCGTGCCGTGGTGGGCGGTGTCCACGCCCTGGCATTGCCCGCCGCTGTGGCGTACTTGCAGCACCTCGTCTTGCACAAAGCGGCCGCCATCACGCATGAAGGCATCGAACAAGCCGCGGCTGAAGGTATACGGGTCGTCCACGTGCGACCACGCCGGCACGTGCACCGCGTACTGCCATTCATCTGCGATGCCGGGCGATGCGGCCAACAGCGCGGCGCGGTCCAGGGCTTGCCACGCTACGCCGTGCGCGGCTTTGGCTTGCCAGGCGGGCAGGGCGGCGCGGAACTCGGCCTCGCTGCGGTACAGCGTCAGGTTGCCGTGGCGGCGCCACAGGTGTTGCAGGCCGGCGTGGGCGATCAGTGGGGTGTAATCGTCGTTGACGCGGTTCAGCAGCGCCGCCAGTGCGCGGGTGAGCTCGGCCACGCGCTGCGGGCGGCTGGCGGCCACAAAGCGCGCCAGCCACGGTGCCAGCGTGGGCAGGTAGCGCCAGCGCACCGCCAGCGGCCCCAGCGGGTCCAGCATCCAGCCGGGCACCTTGCGCAGCACGCCAGGCTCGGCCAGCGGGATGACGTCGCTCACTGCCAGCGCGCCGGCGTTGCCGTAGCTGGTTTCGCGCGCTGGTTCGCCACGGTCCAGCAGGGTGACGCGGTGGCCGGCGCGTTGCAGTTGCAGTGCGGTGGCGATGCCGACAATGCCGGCGCCGGCCACGAGGATGTGTTGGGCGGGCGTGGTCATGTTCAGCCCACCACAAAGCCGTGCACGTACGGGTCGGCGTCGTCCAGCAGGATGCGGTTGTAGCCGGTGGTGATGGCCCAGCCGGCAATGCCGGGGATGATAGCCGGGATGCCGGCTACCTCGGTAACAGCCTCGATGGTGCCGGTGAATTGGCTGCCGATCAGGCTTTCGTGTACCAGCACGTCGCCCGGCTGCATCAGGCCGCGGCCAAAGCGCTGCGCCAGCCGTGCCGAGGTGCCGGTGCCGCACGGCGAGCGGTCCAGCGCGGCGGCACCGTACAGCACCGCGTTGGCCGCGTGCGAGCCGGGCTGCTTCGGGGCGCCGGTCCACTGTACGTGGCGCACACCGCGAATAGTGGCATCCAGCGGGTGCACGATGTCGTAGTGGGCATTGATGTAGTCGCGCAGCTCGTTACCCATCGCTACCAGCTGGCCGGGGGTGTAATCGGCCATGTCGCGGTAGTTTTGCTGCGCTTCCACGATGGGGTAGAAGTTGCCGCCGTAGGCGATGTCCACTTTTAGCCGGCCCAGCGCGGCGATGTCTACCTCGACATCGCGTAGCAGCAGGAAGGACGGCACGTTGGTCAGCTTGACCGACTGCACCTTGCGGCCAACTTGCGTGTATTCGGCCACCACCTTGCCTGCTGGCGTGTCCAGGTTCAGCACGCCCGGCGTGCGCGGCGTTACCAGCTGGTGCTCGATGGCCATGGTCACCACGCCGATGGTGCCGTGGCCGCACATGGGCAGGCAGCCGCTGGTTTCGATGTACAGCACCGCCACGTCACAGTCGTCGCGGGTGGGTGGGTACAGGAAGGCGCCGGACATCTGGGCGTGGCCGCGCGGTTCGAACATCAGCCCGGTGCGCATCCAGTCGAAGCGGGCCAGAAAGTCCTGCCGCCGCTCGGCCTGGGTGTTGCCTGCCAGTGCCGGTGCGCCCTTGGTGACCAGCCGTACCGGGTTGCCACAGGTGTGGCCGTCTATGCATTCAAACTCCGTCACTGCCATTGCCATGCTCCTTTGCTTGCGGTGGTTTCACTGTATGCAGTGGCGGTTTTGAATACAATAATGGATGCAATATTTGTTGAAATACTACAGCGTGCGCAGCTGCTTTGCAGAATGGTTTTCTGTTAATAATACAAATAAAAACAGGTATTTATGGTGTTGTTGTAAAAAGTCACTGCTGCATTGCGGCAATTTGACGATGGCAAATAAACGCGTTTTTGTATCCAAAACTACTTGTTTTCTGGATGCAAAACTCTCTAGCATGAAATGGACCCGCAGCCACTGCGCTGCACCCACACCCTGCAAGGAGCACCCTGATGGCACACCTCTGGACTGGCGTTTTTCCCGCCGTTACCACCAAATTCCACGCCGACGAAAGCCTGGACCTGGCTGCTACTGTCAGCCACATCCAGTGGCAGCTGGATTGCGGCGCCGACGGCATCATCGTCTGCGGCTCGCTGGGCGAAGCGTCCACCCTCACCGCCGACGAAAAGATCAGCATCCTGAAAGCGGCCAAGGAAGTGGCCGGCAACAAGCCGGTACTGCTGACCGTGGCCGAAGACAGCACCCGCGCCGCCGCCGCGCTGGCGCAGGCCGCGCACGCCGCCGGTGCCGACGGCATCATGCTGCTGCCGGCCATGCGCTACGTGTCCGACGCGCGCGAAACGCTGAACCACTACCAGCGCGTGGCCGACGCCAGCCCGCTGCCGATCATGATCTACAACAACCCGGTGGCTTACGGCGTCAATATCACCCCCGAGATGTACGCGCAGATGGCGGCCGAGCCGAAGTTCGTGGCCATCAAGGAATCCAGCGGCGACATCCGCACGCTGACCAATGTGATCAACGCGGTGGGAAGCCGCTTTGCCATCTTCAGCGGCGTGGACGACCTGGCGCTGGAAAGCCTGCTGATGGGCGCCGACGGCTGGGTAGCCGGCCTGGTGGTGGCGTTCCCGAAAGAAACGGTGGCCATCTACAAGCTGGCGCGCGCCGGCCGCGTGGAAGAGGCCCGCGCCATCTACCGCTGGTTCGCGCCGCTGCTGCACCTGGATGTATCGATGAAGCTGGTACAGAACCTGAAGCTGGCCGAGGCCATGGTGGGGGTGGGCAGCGAGCACGTGCGCGCGCCGCGTCTGCCGCTGGCCGGTGCCGAGCGCGAGCGGGTGCAGGCCATCATCGCGGCCGGCATCGCCAGCCGCCCGGCGCTACCCACGCTGTAAGCGTCTGCGGCCAACCTTGCCTGGCCGGGTTGGCCGCAAGTTTTGCCTGTTGTTGGCCGCATGGCTTGGCGGCGGCGGGTAAAGCGCTGATTGCTGCGTCAGCAGCAGAGTAAAAAGTGATTTTTGAAAGGCGACCTTGTCTGCTTGCCAGGCCGGGTTTGTCACCCATCTCGGGCGGCGGTGCCGCCCCAGGGAGCCAAGCAATGTTCTGCAACCTGATAGACGGGCAATGGCGCGGCAGCGGCCACGCCATCGTCAACCGTAACCCTTCCGACCTGCACGACGTGGTGGGCGAGTTTGCCACGGCCAGCGCCGGCGACATGCGCGACGCGGTAGCCGCCGCGCGCGCGGCGCTGCCGGGCTGGCGCGCCACCACGGTGCAGCAGCGCGCCGATATTCTGGACGCGGCCGGTAGCGAAATCCTGGCGCGCAAGCAGGAGCTGGGCACGCTGCTGGCGCGCGAAGAAGGCAAGACCCTGGCCGAAGCGGTGGGCGAGGTAGCCCGCGCAGGCCAGATTTTCAAATTCTTTGCCGGCGAGGCGCTGCGCGGCCACGGCGAGTGGCTGGACTCGGTGCGCCCCGGCGTGGAGGTGGCGATTAGCCGCGAGCCGGTGGGCGTGGTGGGGCTGATTACGCCGTGGAATTTCCCCATCGCCATCCCCGCCTGGAAGGCCGCGCCGGCGTTGGCTTTCGGCAATACCGTGGTGCTGAAGCCGGCCGAGCTGGTGCCGGCCAGCAGTTGGGCACTAGCGGATATCTTGCAGCGCGCCGGCCTGCCGGACGGCGTGTTCAACCTGGTGCTGGGTAGCGGCCGCGTGCTGGGCCCGGCCATGCTGGAGGCCGGTATCGATGCGCTGAGCTTTACCGGCTCGCAGGCTACCGGCCAGGCGCTGGCTGCCGACTGCGCCGCACGCGGCATCAAGCTACAGCTGGAAATGGGCGGCAAAAACCCGCTGCTGGTGGCCGACGACGCCAGGCTAGAGCAGGCGGTGGAGTGCGCGATCAACGGCGCGTTTTATTCTACCGGCCAGCGCTGCACCGCCAGCAGCCGGTTGATCGTGTGCGCCGGTATTTACGATGCCTTTGTGGCGCGGTTGGCCGAACGCACGGCGGCGTTGCGGGTGGGGCACGCGCTGGCACCGGATACCCAGATCGGCCCGGTAGCCAGCGAGGTGCAGCTGGCGGCCAACCTGCGCTACGTGGCGCAGGGGCAGGCTGAAGGCGCCAGCTTGCTGTGCGGCGGCGATGCCTTGCAGCTGGCCACGCCCGGCTACTACCAGCAGCCGGCGCTGTTTGCCGGCTGCACGGCGCAGATGGCCATCAGCCGCGAAGAAATCTTTGGCCCGGTGGCGGCGGTATTGCGCGCCGATGGTTACGAGCATGCGCTGGCACTGGCCAACGACACGCCGTACGGCCTGGCTGCCGGCATCTGCACCCAGTCGCTGGCGCTGGCCACCCATTTTCGCCGCCACGCCGAGGCCGGCATGGTGATGGTGAACCTGCCCACCGCCGGCGT
Organism: Vogesella aquatica; assembly: GCF_028548455.1. Lineage (GTDB taxonomy): Bacteria > Pseudomonadota > Gammaproteobacteria > Burkholderiales > Chromobacteriaceae > Vogesella > Vogesella aquatica. Next base: position 66,303 of record NZ_JAQQLF010000013.1, on the reverse strand, counting down.
GGATTACCACGTGCCTTTCGGCGGCCGCAAAGGCTCCAGCCTGGGCCCGCGCGAGCAGGGCCGCCACGCGGTGGAGTTCTACACCACGGTAAAAACCGCTTATCTCGGCCTGTAGGCACGCTTTGCCCCTGTGAAGTGTGCCTGGCCGGTGCTGCTGCCGCGCGCGGCGCTGCCGGCAACAGGGTTTGCTCTGCCTTGTGCAGCTTGCCGCCCCCGCATGGGGGCGTTTTTTTTGCCGCTGTGTTAGGGTTGGCCATCTTCAACGGGTGATGCTTCATGAGTACACAGCAGGAAACGGGTAGCCAGAGCCTGGTGCAGGTGGCCGCCGAGGCCATTCGCCAGCGCATTCTGGCGGGGGAATGGGCCGATGGCGGCCAGCTGCGGCAAGAGGCGCTGTCGCGCCAGCTGGGCATGAGCCGGGTGCCGATCCGCGAGGCGCTGCGCCAGCTGGAGGCCGAAGGGCTGGTTACCATCAACGAAAACCGTGGTGCGGTGGTGACGCAGCTGTCGTTGCCAGAAATCGTGGAGCTGCTGCGCGTACGCGTGCTGCTGGAGTGCGATGTGCTGCTGGAGGCGATACCGCGCCAGACCAGCGCCGACATTGCCGAGGCCGAGGCGCTGCTGGGGCAGTTCGAGGTGGCGCTACGCAATAAGGATATCGGCGCCTGGGGCATACTCAACGCGCAGTTTCACCTGGCACTGTACCGCGCCGCCGGGCGTGGCCAGACGCAGGCCATTATCGAGCAGCTGCACAACCGTACCGACCGCTACACCCGCATGCAGATCCTGCTCACCGGTTTTAGTGACCGTGCCCACCACGAACACAGCCAGCTGCTGGCACTATGCAAGCAGAAGGACGCTATCAGTGCCGCGGCTTTCTTGCGCCAGCACATCCTGCACGCCGAAGAGGCACTGGAAGCCTGGTACCGCGCCCACGAGGTAGCACCCAAGCCGCGCCGTGGCCGCAAGCCGGCGGCGGGCTAGCGCTGTTTTCCGGGACAAGCTGTTCTTGGTGCAACGCGACATATGGCGGTTTCTTTTATTGAAACCAGTCCGGTACGCCGCTAGTATCAAACAACGATATGTGAATGGATGCCACCGGGAATCATGCCTGTCTATGAAGCATTGAATGCACTGAGTACCCCGGTGTGGATTGTGTCGCCGCAAACCGAAGAGGCGCTTTTCGCCAATCAGGTGGCCACCGTGCTGGCCGGGGGAGCTGGTGTTAGCGAATTGCGCCACGGTAGCCTGTCTGCGAGGCCGCAGGCAAAGTTGGCCGACTATACGCCAGCAGTGCTGGCGCGCGAGCAGGTGGTGGAAATCTGGACGTTCCAGCGCCATGGCCAGGCGGTGTCTTTGCCGTGCCGGCTTACCCGGTTAAGCATGGGCGAACACGCCGGGGCCATTCTGGTAGAGGCGCTGGCGTCTGGCGATGCCATGCTGCACGGCTGGCCACCCGCCGGGCAGTGCCTGTCCAGCCCGGGGCGGGATAACGAGGTGCGTGGCTTTTACGAGGTGCTCTTCCGCACCAATTCTGCCCCCATGTTGCTGATCGACCCGGAAGCCGATGGCCGTATCCTGGATGCCAACGAAGCGGCAACACGATTTTACGGCTACCCGCGCGAGGTGTTTGCCGGCAAGCACACCTGGGAAATCAACGAGGCGGGGCGTAGCATACTGCCGGTAATGCAAGCCGTGGCCAGCCTGCCAGGCGGCCACAGGCCGCTTAGCTTTGTGCATCGCCTGGCTGACGGCAGCCTGCGCAATGTGCAAACCTATGCCGGCCCGGTGGTGCTGGATGGCCGCCGCCTGATGCTGTGCGTGGTGCACGACATTACCGAGCAAGAGCAGCTCAAGCGCGAACTGGAGCAGGCTGCGCTACGCGACCCGCTGACCGGTTTGTGGAACCGGCGGCACATGATGACGCAGCTGGAGCAGGCGCTGGTGGGCAAGCGGGTGCAAGACACTGCCTTTTGCCTGATTTTGCTGGATGTAGACCACTTCAAGCTGGTGAACGACAGCTATGGACATCAGGCCGGCGACCGCATGCTGGTGGCTTTGGCGCATACGCTGGCTTCGCGCTTGCGCGAGAGCGATACGCTGTGCCGCTGGGGCGGGGAGGAGTTTCTGTTGCTGCTGCCATCCAGCCGGCAGGACAGTGCCCTGCAGCTGGCCGACACCCTGCGCCAGACGGTAGCGGCCATGACGCACGATGATTTGCCAAGCATTACCATCAGCCAGGGCGTGGTACAGCACCTGCCCGGCGAAAGCCTGCACAGCCTGGTGAGCCGCGTGGATGCGGCGCTGTACCAGGCCAAGCACGCCGGGCGCAATGTGGTGGTAACAGGCTGATGCGGCTACGGCGGGCAGCGCTGAAAGCGAATTGACAGCTTGGCCGGCTACACTACGGTCTGTTTCTCGGAATTTGTTGCCTCTTTAGATTGCTTGGCCCGTTTGCCGCGCCCGCCCCTCTGGGGGCGGGCTTTTTCTTGCCTGCCCGCCAGCCCTGTGCGACGGTTGCCGATGTAAAACGCCCGGTCAGCAGGGCTGGCCGGGCGTGCATGAGGGTGCTGTATGGTTAGTGCTGGCGGCCAACAATGGCGGCGGTGGCAATCAGCTCTTCCAGCAGGGCCAGCGAGCTGGCACCGCCCAGTGCAAACGGGTTCAGCTCCGGTTTTTCCGAGTGGCGCAGCAGCAGGCTGGGGTTGGCCTTGGCCAGGTTGACCTGGCCCATGGTCCAGCTGGCAAAGCGGCGCTGGCTGATTTCTTCCAGTAGCAGCAGCTCTACATCGTGGTGGCGCGGGTCTTTGGCGATGCTGTTGTACAACGCGCTGACTTCGGCGCGGCTGCCTTCCAGCACCTGCATGAAGATATCGCCGCTGTAGCACAGGATGCCGGTAATACCGCGGGCCGGGTTGTGGGCATGGGACTGGGCCAGGATGGTTTCCAGCAGCGCCGTAGTGTGCGGCTGGCTGCTGCGGCTGGCGTAGAGCAGGCGGACAAGCATGGTTTTCCTCAAGCTTTCTTGTTGGGCAGCAGGGACAGGAACTCGCGGCGCAGGTCGGGGTTGGTCAGGAATACGCCACGCATCACACTATTGATCATCTTGGAGTCCATGTCCTTGACGCCGCGCCAGTGCATGCAGAAATGGTCGGCTTCCATCACGATGGCCAGGCCGTCCGGATTCATTTTGTCCATCAGCAGCTTGGCCAGCTGGATCACGGCTTCTTCCTGGATTTGCGGGCGGCTCATGATCCATTCGGCCAGGCGGGCGTACTTGGACAGGCCGATCAGGTTGCTGTGCTCGTTCGGCATCACGCCGATCCACACCCGGCCCATGATGGGGCAGAAGTGGTGCGAGCAGGCGCTGCGCACAGTGATGGGGCCGACGATCATCAGCTCGTTCAGGCGCTCGGCATTGGGGAATTCGGTAACAGGCGGCTGGCTGACATAGCGGCCTTTGAACACCTCGTTCAGATACATCTTGGCCACACGGCGCGCGGTGTCGTGCGTGTTGTGGTCGCTGTCGGTGTCGATGACCAGGCTGTCCAGCACGTCTTTCATGCGGGACTGCACTTCGTCCAGCAGCTCGTCCATTTCGCCGGGCTGGATGAACTCGGCAATATTGTCATTGGCGTGAAAACGGCGTTTTGCGCCGCGTATGCGCTCGCGGATACGCGCGGATACCGCTACGTAAGTCTGGGCGTTGTGCTGGGTGCTGTCTTGGCTCACGCGTTTATGCTCCTCATCGTGCGGGTAGCACGCTTGGGTTTTTACAGGGTAGGGCGCTTGGAAGATAGCTGTGCAGGCGGTGAAAGGCAACACTTTGCCTGGTAGGGGTTTATGTTTACTGCAGCCCTGGGCGGCTAAGGCATGCCAGCAAAAGCGCGCCACAGGGGCGCGCCATTGTTGTGTGATCGCGGGGCTTCAGGTGTTGCGGAATACGATATCGCATTCCAGATTGGGCTTTTGCATGCCGCGCAGGGTGGCCAGGTTGATGATCAACGGGCTGCGTACATTGGCGCGCAGTTGGGCTAGCAAGGGGTTGGTTTCCTCGCTGTCCAGCTCGCGGTAAACGATCAGCAGCACCATGGCGTCTTCCGGGCGTGCCAGTGCCAGGGTGGCGATTTCCTCGTCGGACAGCAGCACTTCGTAGCGTATGCCCAGGCGGCTAGGGTCGGTGACGCTAAACAGTACGTCCGGGCTGTCCAGTGATTGCAGCCAGTACACACGCGGGTTGTTGCGGTCCGCATCGTGAAACAGCTTGAAACGGGTGCAGTTTTCAAAGGCTGGCAGGCCGTGCTCAAAAGTAATGATGGTGTTTTCGTCGACTTCTACTTCGCCCAGCAGGCTGGAATTGAACAGCATGGCGCGCTCCTTGTGTGGTCAGGCTTTCATTATGCACAAGGCGTGCGGCCAGGCCACTGACTTTTGTCAGCTTTGTGGCGGCCCCGGTGGCAGGTACAATGCCGCCCCATGAGCGACCCCCTTTCCCTTTACCCGGCAATCGAGGCGGCACTGATGTGCGACTGCATCGTGGCCAAGCCCGCACAGGCGCAAGCCTTGTACCGCCAATGGCTGGCGGGCGGCTATGCACGCGCCGGTGGCGCGCTGTACCCGGTGCCGGCGCCGGGCCGGCCGGCGCGCCCGTTGCTGGTGGCAGCAACCGATGTGCCCCGGCGGGGGCTGGGTAGCGCCGAGGGGCGGGCAGCGCTGCTGCACGCTATCGCGCATATCGAATTTAATGCCATCAACCTGGCGCTGGACGCGGCGTGGCGCTTCCGCGCTATGCCGGATGCCTTTGTAGATGACTGGCTGCGCGTGGCGGCAGAGGAGGCGCAGCATTTTTTGCTGTTGCAGCAAAGGTTGGCCGCACTGGGTTACGCCTATGGCGATTTCCCCGCGCACAACACCTTGTGGGACATGGCGGTACAAACCGGCCACGATGTGCTGACGCGCATGGCGCTGGTACCAAGGGTGATGGAGGCGCGCGGCCTGGATGCCGTACCGCCGATACAGCGCCGCCTGGCCATTGTCGGCGACCACGACAGCGCGGCGGTGCTGGCTACCATCCTGCAAGAAGAAGTCGGCCACGTGCGCATCGGCAACTACTGGTTTACCACGCTGTGCGACGCGCGCGGGCTGGACCCGCTGGAAACTTTCCGCAGCCTGCTGGGCCAGTACCAGGTGGCACTGCTGCGCGGCGAGATGAATCGCAGCGCGCGGCTGGCGGCAGGTTTTACCGAATTTGAACTGAGCATGCTGGAAGACTTTAGCGTTACCCGGCAGCGTACCGTTACACGGAGCAAGCATGAACAAGCTGTTTGACACCCTGCGGCACAACCGCCGCCTGGCTATGGTGGTGACCCTGGCCGGCACCCTGCTGTTTACCCTGGCGTCTGCCGCGCGCGCGGCGGCCGGTGGCAGTGGCTGGGAGGCGGCGCTGGCGGCCTTGCTGATGCTGGCCGGCGTGGCGGGCCAGTTCATGGGCATATTGGCGCTGATGAAAAAACCCCGTCGCTAAAAGGGTGTTGAAAAACAGGGCTTTATGTCGCGATTGTGATCGTTTGCCACCTTGACGCTGGGTAGGGGCACGCGCATAATCGCGCCGCAACAAACCCTTAACCAGACAAGGCTCCTATCCGGAGCCTTTTGTCTTGTCTTGTATCCGGAGACACCCATGGATTTTCAGGCATTTTTGCGCGAGCTGGAAAGCCACGCGCTGCCTGCCGCCGAGTTTAACCATCGCGCGCACCTGCAGGCGGCGTGGGCTTACCGCAGCCGCTACCCGGCGCGCGAAGCCGCCGCCCGCTGCGCGCATACGCTGTCGCGCTACGCCATGGCCCACGGCGCGGCAGAGAAGTATCACCACACGCTGACCATGGCGCTGCTGGCCATCATGTACAGCCGTCTGGATGCCACGCCCGCACAGCAGGCCAGCTGGGACGATTTTGTTGCGGCCAACCCCGACCTGCTCTGTGGTACCCAGGCGCTGATAGCGCAGCATTATTCCGAACAAAAACTGCAGGAACACGACGCCCGCCGCGGCTTTGTCGCGCCCGACCGCGCGCCGCTGCCCATGTCCTGCCTGTTGCACTGAAACGCGAGAAGATCAATGAAATCACCCGAACTGCTCCTGCCCGCCGGTACGCTGGACAAAATGCGCGCCGCCTACGACTTTGGCGCCGACGCCGTATACGCCGGCCAGCCGCGCTATAGCCTGCGTGCGCGCAATAACGACTTCAAGCTCGAAGAGCTGCGCATCGGTATCGAAGAAGCCCACGCCCGTGGCAAGAAACTGTTTGTGGCCAGCAACATCCTGCCGCACAACAGCAAGATCAAGACCTATATGGCCGATATGGAGCCGGTGATCGAGATGAAGCCGGACGCGCTGATCATGGCCGACCCCGGCCTGATCATGATGGTGCGCGAACGTTGGCCGCATGTGCCCATCCACTTGTCGGTACAGGCCAACACCACCAACTACATGGGGGTGAAGTTCTGGCAGAAGATGGGCGTGGAGCGCATCATCCTGTCGCGCGAGCTGAGCCTGGACGAGATCGCCGAGATCCGCCAGGAATGCCCGGACATGGAGCTGGAAGTGTTTGTGCACGGCGCGCTGTGCATTGCCTACTCCGGCCGCTGCCTGCTGTCCGGCTACTTCAACCACCGCGACCCGAACCAGGGCACCTGTACCAACGCCTGCCGCTGGGACTACAAGGTGCACGACACGCAGGGCGACGACGCCGGTGACGTGAAGCCGCAAAAGATCGACTTCGACTTTGGCAAGGCGCTGGAAGAAGCCAACCAGAGCTTCTCGTCCTGCGGCAGCCAGCAGCGTCACCCGCTGGCCGACAAGACCTACCTGATCGAAGAAGCCAACCGCCCCGGCGAGCTGATGCCCATCATCGAAGACGAGCACGGCACCTACATCATGAACTCCAAAGACCTGCGCGCCGTCGAGCAGGTGGAGAAGCTGGTGAAAATCGGCGTGGACTCGCTGAAGATCGAAGGCCGCACCAAGAGCCTGTACTACGTGGCGCGTACCGCCCAGACCTACCGCCGCGCCATCGACGACGCGGTGGCCGGCCGCCCGTTCGACTACAGCCTGCTGGCCGAGCTGGAAGGCCTGGCCAACCGTGGCTATACCCCGGGCTTCCTGGAGCGCCACCAGACGCAAGAGCACCAGAACTACCTGTCCGGCCATTCCATCGCCAAACAGAGCCAGTACGTGGGCGACGTGATGGAAGTGGACGCCGACGGCTGGGCGCTGATCGACGTGAAAAACCGCTTTGCCGTGGGCGACCGCGTGGAAATCATCCACCCTAGCGGCAACCGCACCGTCGAGCTCACCGAAATGACCCGCAACGGCGAGGCCACCAGCGTGGCGCCGGGTAACGGCGTGAAGGTGAAGATCCCGGGCATGGCCGGTATGGAAAAAGCCCTGCTGGCGCGCCTGCTGTAAGCCGCCACTGCGTTTGTCGTATCGAAAGGCCGCCTCTTAGGGCGGCCTTTTGTCATAATGCATTTTTTTGCGCAGGAAGCAGGCATGAAGCATGGCATCGCCGCGGCACTGGCCGCCTTGACCTTGGCTGCGTGCGGTAGCGGCCAACCGCCAGCGGGTAGCCCGCCGCACCACACCGCCGACGGCTACCAGAACCTGTACCCCTTCCACCAGCCGGGGCTGGGCGACATCCTGCGCTGGCGCTGGGAAGAATGGACCGGCCCCGAGGTAGTGCAGCGCCCGGAGCGCATCCCGCGTGTACAGCCGGACCTGGCCTGGCTGGCGACCAACCGCAGCACCGCCAGCTATACCTGGCTGGGTCACGCCAGCGGCCTGCTGCAGCTGGGCGGCCAGAATGTGCTGATCGACCCGATTTTTTCCGAGCGCGTGTCGCCGGTGCAGTGGCTGGGCCCGCGTCGCTATCTGCCGGTACCGGCCACGCTGGCGCAGCTGCCACGTATCGACACGGTGCTGATCTCGCATAACCATTTCGACCACCTGGACCGAGACAGCATCGACGCCTTGCTGGCGCAGCCCGGTGGCCAGCCGCAATTCGTGGTGCCGCTGGGCATCGATGCCTGGCTGCGCGACCGTGGCGCTACCCGTGTCAACGCGCTGGACTGGTGGCAAAGCGCCGATCTGGGTGGCTTGCAGTACACCGCCACGCCGGCGCAGCACTGGAGCAAGCGCAGCCTGAGCGATACCAACGAAACGCTGTGGGCCGGCTGGGCGGTAAAAGGGCAGGGCAAGACGGTGTGGTACTCGGGCGATACCGGCTACCAGCAGGCGCTGTTTACCGATATCGGCCGCCGCCTCGGCACCATCGATCTGGCGCTGTTGCCGGTGGGCGCTTACCTGCCGCGCTGGTTCATGGCGTCGCAACACGTGGACCCGTTGCAGTCGGTGCAGATGTTCCGCGACGTGAAGGCGCGGCAGGCGGTGGGCATACACTGGGGCGTGTTTGCACTGGCCAGCGAGGCAGTCGATGCGCCGCTGGACGACCTGCCGGCCGCGCGGCGCCAGCTGGGTGTGAGTGAGCAGGCGTTCCGCCTGTTACCGCTGGGCGGTACGCTGCGCCTGCCATAAAGTGCGTGCGGCTTGCGGCAAAGGTTGGCCGCAGGGCGCTTTGGTCGTAAAATTGCTGCATTGCATTCGAGCCGGGCGCTTTGGCGCCCGGCCTTTGATTTTATAAAGGCCCACCATGACCATTCAGCAACTGATCAGCGACCGCGTTGCCGCTGCCCTGGCCGCCGCCGGCGCGCCCGGCGCCCCGGCCGTTGTGCAACCTGCCTCCAAGCCGGAATTCGGCGACTACCAGGCCAACGGCGTGATGGGTGCCGCCAAGGCGCTGAAGACCAACCCGCGTGCGCTGGCCGAGCAGGTCATCGCCCTGCTGGATTTGCAAGGCATCGCCAGCAAGGTGGAAATCGCCGGCCCCGGCTTCATCAACATCCACCTCGACCCGGCCTTTATCGCCGGCCGCGTGGAAAAAGCACTGGCCGACGACAGCCTGGGCATTGCCAAGGCCGAAGCGCGCCGCGTGATGGTGGAGTACTCGTCGGTGAACCTGGCCAAGGAAATGCACATCGGCCACCTGCGCGGCGGCATCATCGGTGATGCGCTGGTGCGCGTGAACAGCTTTATCGGCCATGACGTGATCCGCCAGAACCACGTGGGCGACTGGGGTACCCAGTTCGGCATGCTGGTGGCCTATATGGTGGAAACCCAGAAAGCCGGCGACGCTGCCGTCGAGCTGAAAGACCTGGACACCTTCTATAAACAGTCCAAAAAACGCTTTGACGAAGACGAAGCCTTTGCCGACCTGGCGCGCGACTACGTGGTGAAGCTGCAATCCGGCGACGCCGAGGTGCTGGCGCTGTGGCAGCAGTTCGTCAAGCTGTCGCTGACCCACTGCAACGCCATCTACCAGAAGCTGGGCCTGCTGCTGGACGACGGTGACGTACGAGGCGAGAGCTTCTACAACGCCGACCTGCCGGTGCTGGTGAACGAGCTGCGCGAAAAAGGCCTGCTCACCGAAGACCAGGGCGCGCAAGTGGTGTTTCTGGACGAATTCAAGAACAAGGAAGGCGAGCCGGCAGCGTTTATCGTGCAAAAGCAGGGCGGTGGTTACCTGTACGCCACCACCGACCTGGGTGCTATCCGCTTCCGTATCGGCACGCTGAAGCTGGACCGCGCACTGTACGTGGTGGACTCGCGCCAGAGCCTGCACTTCCAGCAGCTGTTTACCACCGCGCGCAAGGCGGGTTGGCTGCCGCAAGGGGCGGATTTCGAGCACATCGGCCACGGCACCATCATGGGCCCGGATGGCAAGCCGCTGAAAACCCGCTCCGGCGAGAACATCAAGCTGGTCGAGCTGCTGGACGAAGCGATCGAGCGCGCCTACCAGCTGGTAAGCAGCAAGAACGCCGAGCTGCCGGAAGCCGAGCGCCGCAATATTGCCCAGGCAGTCGGCATTGGCGCGCTGAAGTACGCCGACCTGAGCAAGAGCCGTAATACCGATTACATCTTCGACTGGGATGCGATGCTGAGCTTCGAGGGCAATACTGCCCCGTACCTGCAATACGCCTACACCCGCGTGCAGAGCGTGCTGCGCAAGGCCGAAGACTTCAACCCTGCGGCCAACATCGTGGTTACCGAAGCGGCCGAGAAGCAGCTGGCCGTGGCGCTGACGCAGTTCGAGGACGTGGTGTTCACCGTGGCCGAGGGCAGCCAGCCGCACCATTTGTGCAGCTACCTGTACAACGTGGCTACGCTGTTCTCGCGCTTCTACGAGGCCTGCCCGATCCTGAAGAGCGAGGGCGAGGTGCGCCAGAGCCGCCTGCAGTTGGCCGCAGCCACCGCCAAAACCCTGAAAGCCGGCCTGGGCTTGCTGGGCATCGCGGTGCTGGAAACCATGTAAGCCAGCCACACCTTGGCTGCATGAAAAAACCCGCCATCTGGCGGGTTTTTTCATGGCAGGGCCGGGGCTGTGCCGCTGGCGTCGCTGGGTGGCTCGCCGGGTAGTGTGGCCGGCGGTGCCAGTGCCGGGTCGTGGCTGTGCAGGGCTACTTGCTCCACGGGGTCTTCCAGTGGCAGCCAGCGCAGGTGGATGGCCAGGTAGCTGCCATCTTGCAGCATGCCTTCCAGTGCGCGCTGCCAGCGCCGCACGGTGTCCGGTGCCGTGCCGCGCGAAAAGCTCAGGTATAGCGGCAGGCTGCTGAGCGTGCTGACCGGGGCGATGGCCTGCGCCTGGGTGCCGGTAAAGCGTAGTAGCGGGGCGACGGCGGTATTGGCCTCTACCCACAGCCGCACGCGATTGGCCAGCAGCAGGCGCAGGCCCTGCTCGCGGTCACGCGTGCGGTGCGGGCGAAAGCCGGCCTCAAGCGCGGCGGCCTCGGCAATGCTGTCTTGCGCGGTAACGGTGGATTCGCCAGCCAGCCGCGCCGCTGGCAGGCTGGCCAGTGCTGCGGCATGGCGTGACAGGCTATACGCCGTCACGCTGGCGATCATGATGGGCCCCAGCTGGGTAAAGTCACGCCGGTTGTCATCGGTGTCGCCCAGGGTAAACATCATGTGGTCTGGCTGGCTGTGCAGCAGTGCATTGGCCTGATCCCAGGGCTTGAGCTGCATGGGTGCGGTGTCGCCAGTGCGCTGCTGCAGCTGCTGCACGATATCGACAGCCATGCCGGCAGGCTGGTCCAGCGCATTCAGGTAGACAAAGGGCGGCCATTCTTCAGCCAGGATGGTTAGCGGTGCGGCGGTGCCAGGCTGGGCCAGCAATAGGGTAAACGACAGAAGAGTGGCGCGCAGGAGCATGTGTGCTATGGCGTATGGCTGAGTGGGCGACATCATAGCACCGATTGTCCGACAATATCAGCGCTGTATACCCAGGCGCTCAACCTGAAGCGGTACCGGGTCTTGCGGAAACCAGTGCTGGTGGATGGTGGCAAAGCTGCCATCCTGCTTGATTTCGTTCAGCGCTTTTTCCCAGCGCAGTATGGTGTCGCGTGGCACATTGGGCGAAAAAGCCAGGTACAGGCTCAGGCGATCCAGGGTAGCGACACGTTCTACGGTAGCCAGGGGCAGGCCCTGTTCACGCAGTACATTGCCCACTACCACATTGCCTTCCACCCACAGTTTCACGCGGCCGGCGGCCAGCATGCGTGCCGAGTGCGCGGGGTCGTTAGTGGGGAACACATTGAAACCGCGGCTGTGCGCCGTGGTTTCGAAAATGCTGCCACGATAGGCGGCAGTGGGCAGCTTTTGCATGGCGGCAGGGGTGAGCTTGCGTATTTCTGCCGCGTACTGGCGCAGGGCAAATACGTCGGTGCTGGATATCAGGATGGGGCCCAAGAGCGTCATCAGCCGTTCGCGCTCGGCGTTGCGGCCAACGGTAAACAGCATGACGTCTTTCTCGTTGAGCAGGCTGTTATAGGCGCGCGCCCAGGGCTGTATCTGGATGGGGTTGCTGTCTTTCAGCCGCTCTTGCAGCAATTTCACCACCTCTACCGCCATGCCTTCGGGCTGGCCTTTGCCATTGGCAAAGCTGACCGGTGGCCATTCCTCGGTCAGCAGGGAAAGTGCTGTTGCCGGCGGGCTGGTAGCTAGCAGTGTCACTAGCAGTATTGGGCGATATTTCATGGACTGTCCACGTGCCAGAACGTTGAATTTAATATGGCACAATTGCAAGTTGGCCGCACGACGCATTGCATCGGTGCGGCCAACTTGTTTGAGCAGTGGCTGCTGCGGGCTGTGGTGTGGCAGCTTATAGCGGGCGGGTGGCCTGCTGTAGCCAGGCCAGTGCGTCGCCGCTGACCAGCGGGCTGACGCGGGTGAGTACCTCGGTGTGGTAAGCGTTGAGCCAGGCCAGCTCGGCCGGGGTCAGCAGGCTGGGCAGGATGCAGCGGGTGTCGATCGGGCACAGCGTCAGCGTTTCAAAGCGCAGGAAATCACCAAACTCGCTACTGCCGGCGTCCACGTTCAGTAGCAGGTTTTCGATGCGCACGCCCCAGCGGCCCGGGCGGTAGATACCCGGCTCGTTGGAGGTGATCATGCCGGCTTCCATTGCCATGTGCGGTTCAGGGATGGCGCGCGAGATACTTTGCGGGCCTTCGTGCACGTTCAGGAAGTAACCCACGCCGTGGCCCACGCCGTGGCCGAAGTCGATATTGGCCTGCCAGATCGGCGCGCGCGCCAGCGCATCCAGCATCGGCGACAGCGTACCCTGCGGGAAGTGCGCCAGGCTCAGCTGGATCATGCCTTTCAGCACCAGGGTGAAATCGTGCTTCTGCGCGTCGCTGGGGGTGCCTACCGCCAGCACGCGGGTGATGTCGGTGGTGCCGCCGTGGTACTGGCCGCCGCTGTCGATCAGCAACAGGCCGTCGCCGGCGATGTCGCTGTGGCTGTCTTCGGTGGCGCGGTAATGCGGTAGCGCGCCGTTGGCGTTGAAGCCGGCGATGGTGGCAAAGCTGGGGCAGACAAAACCGGGGCGACGGGCGCGGGAGGCGGTAATTTCTTCATCGATGGTCAGCTCGGTGATGCGGCTGCGGCCAACGTTGGCCTCGAACCAGGCAAAGAACTCGGCCAGCGCGGCGCCGTCTTGTGCCATCGCTTCGCGCACGTGCGCCACTTCGTCGGCGGTCTTGCGCGATTTTTGCAGGGTGGACGGGTTGATGGCTTCGACTACCTGTACACCATCGGCCACCGCCTGGCGCAGGCCCAGCGTGATGCGGCGCGGGTCCAGCAGCAGATGGCTGCCGGCGGGCAGGGCGGCCAGTGCCGGCTTGGCAGCGTGGTAGTCGGCCACGGTGATGCCATCGGCGGCCAGTGTGGCGGCCAGTGCGGCGTCGATCTTGCCTGCGCCGACAAACAGCGTGGCGCCGTCGTGTCGCAGCAGCGCGTGCGCGATGAACACCGGGTTGTAATTGACGTCGGCACCGCGCAGGTTGAACAGCCAGGCGATGTCGTCCAGCGTAGAGATAAAGTGTGCGTCGGCGCCGTGCTGCTGCATGGCAGCACGTACGGCGGCCAGCTTGTCGCGGCGCGGGGTGCTGGCAAATGGCGGCAAGTGCTCGTAGACGGCGGCGGCCGGCAGTGCCGGGCGCTCGGCCCAGATGGCGGCCAGCGGGTCTGCATCGGTACGCAAGGTGGCGCCGGCTTTGTCCAGCGCGGTTTGCAGCGCGCGTGCGGCGGCCAGGCCCAGCACATCGCCATCAACAGCCAGTACATCACCGCTGGCCAGGTTGGCCGCAAGCCATTCCAGGTGCAGCGGGCTGGCCACGGTCTGGATCTTCATCAGCTGGATCTCGCTGCCGGCCAGCTCGGCCTCGGCTTGTACCCAGTAGCGGCTATCGGCCCACAGGCCGGCAAAATCGCGGGTAACGATCAGTGTGCCCACCGAGCCGTGAAAGCCCGACAACCAGCGGCGACCTTGCCAGTAGCCGGGCAGGTATTCGGACAGGTGCGGGTCGGAAGACGGAATCAGGCAGGCGGCGATGCCATGCTGCAGCATGTGTTGGCGTAGGGCGGCCAGGCGGGCGGAAACTAGGGTGGCGGTCATGGTGGTTCTCGCTGGAATATTGTATCCATTTTGCGGTGGGCGGCGATGGCTGGCAAGACGGCCAATGGGACAGGACGCAATGTTCTGTAAACAGAATGCCGGAACGGCAGGGGATCATGCCAAAAGAGTGCGGTGGCCATACAGCAAAAAGCCCCGCCGAAGCGGGGCCATGCTAGCCAGGTGGGGCGGGAATTACGGGCGTTCTACCGCCAGCGCCACGCCCATGCCACCACCGATGCACAGGGTAGCCAGGCCTTTTTTGGCATCACGACGCTGCATTTCGTGCAGCAGGGTTACCAGTACGCGGCAACCGGAGGCGCCGATAGGGTGGCCCAGGGCGATGGCACCACCATTCACGTTGACCTTGTCGGCACCCCAGCCCAGCTCGCGGGCCACGCCCAGCGCTTGTGCGGCAAAGGCTTCGTTGGCTTCTACCAGGTCCAGGTCTTCCACTTTCCAGCCAGCTTTATCCAGTGCCTTGCGGGTAGCAGCTACCGGGCCGATGCCCATGATTTCCGGCTCGCAGCCGGTGAGGGCGTAGGACTTGATCACAGCCAGTGGCTTCAGGCCCAGTTTGTCGGCGCGTTCGGCGGTCATCAGCATCACGGCGGCAGCGCCGTCGTTGATGCCGGAGGCGTTACCGGCGGTAACAGAGCCGTCTTTTTTGAAGGCAGGGCGCAGTTTGGCCAGGCTGTCGGCGGTAGCGCCGGCCTTGATGTATTCGTCTTTGGCAAACGCTACCGGGTCGCCTTTGCGCTGCGGTACCAGTACCGGCACGATTTCGGCATCGAATTTGCCGGCAGCCTGGGCGGCTTCGGCGCGGTTTTGCGAGGCCAGTGCCAGTGCGTCCTGCTCGTCACGGCTGATGCCGTATTTGGCAGCCACGTTTTCGGCAGTAATGCCCATGTGGTACTGGTTGTATACGTCGGTCAGGCCGTCGGCCACCATGGTGTCTACCAGCTGGGCGTTGCCCATGCGGAAACCGTCACGCGAGCCTGGCAGGATGTGCGGGGATAGCGACATGCTTTCCTGGCCGCCGGCAATCACGATCTCGGCGTCGCCGCTGGCGATGGCCTGGGCGGCCAGATGCACAGCGCGCAGGCCGGAGCCGCAGACAACGTTCAGGGTAGAGGCCGGGGTGGATACTGGCAGGCCTGCCTTGATCACGGCCTGGCGGGCAGGGTTCTGGCCGGCGCCGGCGGTCAGTACCTGGCCCAGGATCACTTCACTCACGTCTTCCGGCTTCACGCCGGTTTGCGCCAGCAGGCCCTTGATCACGGTAGCGCCCAGCTCGGGGGCGGGGATTTTGGCCAGGGAGCCGCCGAAGCTGCCAACGGCGGTACGCAGTGCTGCAACGATAACGATGTCTTGCATGGTTTTCTCCAGGTTGTTCTGTTCTGTGCCAGATTCGGGTGAAACCGCAATCTAGCACAGAAGTCTTTGCAGATTATTGCAGGGTGGCCAGCTGGGCCGGCATGGCTTTGGCTTGTACGTATTCGCCAGGGGCGTCGCACAGGGCCGGCAGCTCTTTGCTGCCAAAGATTTTCGGGGCGGCGACTTTTTCGCCGGACTGCGGTGCCAGCCAGCCGTCCCAGTCCTTCCACCAGCTGCCCGGGCGGCTCTCGGCGCCGTCCAGCCAGGCGTCGGCGCTGGCGACCAGGTTGTCGTTTACCCAGTAGTTACGCTTGTCTTTGGTGACCGGGTTGATGGAGCCGGCAATGTGGCCGGAAGCACCCAGTACGTAGCGGCGCGAGGCGGCACCGCTGAGGTACTGCACACCGTCGTAGGCCGATTTCCATGGCACGATGTGGTCTTCGCGGGCGGCAAAGATGTACAGCGGGATGTCGATCTGCGATACGTCGATCTTCACGCCGCACAGCTCGATGCTGCCCGGCTTGGTCAGTGCATTGTTGATGTAGAACTCTTTCAGGAAGAAAGTGTGCATCGGCAGCGGCAGGTCGACGGCGTCGTTGTTCCAGTACAGCAGGTCGAACGGTGGCGGGGTCTTGCCCAGCAGGTAGTTGTTGACCACGTAGTTCCACACTAGGTCGTTGGCGCGCAGGCTGGCAAAGGTGCGGCCCAGCTCCTTGCCGCTGACGATACCGCCACCGCCGGTAGCCAGCTTGGCTTCGCGGGTCTGGATCAGCTTGTCGTCGATGAAGACCTTGATTTCACCCGGGTCGGTGTGGTCTACCAGCGAGGTCATGAAGGTGGCGCTGTCGATGTAGTTCAGCTTGCGGTGTTTGAGCACGCACAGCGCGGTATTCAGGATGACGCCGCCAATGCAGAAGCCCAGCGCGTTCATCGATGGCTGCTTGGTGATCTTGCGGATAGCTTCGGCCGCGGCAATCACGCCTTCCTCGATGTAGTTGTCCCATTTGTAGTGCTTCATGTCCGGCGTAGCCGAGCGCCAGCTCACCAGGAATACGCGGTAACCCTGGGCCACGAAGTGGCGCACCATGGAGTTATCCTGCTGCAAGTCCATCAGGTAGTACTTGTTCACGCACGGCGGTACGATCAGCAGCGGCTTCTCGTAGACCTGCTCGGTGGTCGGGGTGTACTGGATCAGTTCGATCAGCTTGTTGCGGAACACCACCTTGCCCGGGGTGCAGGCAATGTTCTTGCCGATCTCGAACTTGCTTTCATCCGACATGGAGATGTGACCTTTCTGCAGGTCTTCCACCATGTTTTTCATGCCTTCTACCAGGCTCTCGCCCTTGGTTTCCAGCGCACGCTTCACCACTTCCGGGTTGGTCAGCATGAAGTTGGTCGGCGCCATGGCGTCGATGTACTGGCGCGTGGCAAAGGCCAGGCGTTCCTTGTCTTCGCCTTCCAGCTGGGATTTATCCACCAGCTCGGTCATCCATTTGCTGGTCAGCAGATAGCTTTGTTTCAGGAAGCTGTAAAAAGGGTGTTCGTTCCATTCCGGTGCGGCAAAGCGGCGGTCACCTGCGGCAGGCTGGGCGGCGGGTGCGCCACCGGCGGGCTGGCCCAGGAAGGAAAGCCAGATGTTCATTTGCTGCTGGTACAGGTTGTTTTGCAGGGCAACAAACTGGTTGGCGTTGTCTACCATCTGCTGCCATGCGCCGGCCATCGGGTTGGCCGCGTCTTGCGGCGACAGGCCGCTGCCCAGCGAATTCACGAACTGCTGCATCCACTTCTGATTGGCTTCGGACAAGTTGGCAAAAAAACTGTCCAGCGATGTGGTGGTTTCCTGACTCATTGATATCTCCTTCAAATGGGGGAAGACAAACAGGCCGTGCTGCCTTGCGTGACAGGATGTTTTTCTTGTTGGGCGCAATCTGTTGAGTAAAGACTTTACCATTGCTTTATGACAAAACACAGCAAGGTCATGCTGCATTGCGATATAAACACAGGTAATGGGTATGCAGGCAACAACAGGTGGCAGCTCGGGATTGGGCTAGTGGCGGGAGTATGGCAGATTTATTGCCATGGCATGTTGTTTTGCATCAATAGTGAGCCGCCCCGGTATCTTTGTTCCGGGGCGGCAAGCTGCTCAGACGGTAAAGTTCTTGACCTTGTTTTCCAGGTGGTCGGCTTTGTCTTCCAGCTGGCCGGCATAACCGTCCAGATTGACGGCGCTGTTGGCATTGTTTTCCGATAGCTGGGCTATTTGCTCGACACGCCGTGCCATATCGTTGCTGGCAGTGCGTTGTTCTGCCAGGGCATCGGCGATTTCGCTGGCGGATTGTGATACTTCGTGGATGGTGTGCTGGATGCGGACGATGGCGTCTTGCATTTCGGTGGTCAGTGCTTCGCCTTTGCTGACACGGCTGACACTCTGCTGCATGGCCAGGTTGGCCGCCTGGGCAGACTGGGTAATTTCGCGCACCATCTGGTCGATCTGTACCGTGGACTGTGCCGAACGCTCGGCCAGCTTGCGCACTTCGTCGGCCACTACGGCAAAGCCGCGGCCCAGGTCGCCGGCGCGGGCAGCCTCGATGGCGGCGTTCAGTGCCAGCAGGTTGGTCTGGTCTGCCACGTCACGAATCACGTCCAGCACGCTGACAATGGTATGGCTTTGCCTGGTCAATGCGGCAACCTGTTGCTCGCTATGGCGAATGGCGGTGCCGATGGCGGTAATTTCCTGCAACGTGGCATCGATCACCCGCGAGCTGTCGCTGGAAGCCTGGCCGGCCTGGCTGGCGCGCTGCTGGGCCACTTCGGCGCTGTCGGCAATATGGGTAATGCTGACGGCAAACTGCTCGACGGTACTGGCAATGGACGAGGTGGCTTCGCTTTGCTGGCGCGAGCTCGTGCTGATGGTGTCGGAGGTCTGGCCGATCTGGCGCGCCATCTGGTTGATGTTGTCACTGCTATGACGTACGTCCTGGATAATGGTGCCCATATTGTCCAGCAGGCTGTTGAGCTGGCCGGCGATCACCGCCAGCTCATCCTTGCCGCGTACCGGTATGCGCAGGCTAAGGTCATGCTTTTGCGTGATGGCCTGGCAGGTGTCGGCCAGCTCGCGTACGCTGCTGTTCAGCCGGCTGGCCAGGCGCCACGCCATGATGCTGCCGATAGCCAGGCTGGCCAGCAGTGCCGCACTGGCAAACAACAGGCTGGTGTGCAGGTTTTGTTCACTGCTAAGGTAGTTTTTTTCTGCTTCGGCCAGCTGCAGGTCTATCAGCTTGCTGATATCCGTGCTGAGTGGGTCAACGGCAGGGTAGAGCTGGCTGGATGCCAGGGTTTGCAAGGCTTCTTTTTGCCCGTTTTGCATCAGCGCCCGCGCTTGGCGGGCCACGCCTAAAGCATTGTTTATTTTACCTTTGGCGCTTTCTACCAGCGCCGCTTCTTCGGCGGTAAGCTGCGTGGCGGTATAGGCGGTCCACTGCTTGTTGAATTCGGCTTCTGCCGTAGTGATGGCGGAGGCGGCCTCGGCTGCAGAGAGTGTGCCGGCATTGGTTTTATGAATGGTATCCACCACATTCACGGCAAACATATCGGCGACAACTTTCAGCTGTTTCAGGGGAATAACCCGATCCTGGTAGGTACTGGCAAAGGCACTATTGCTCTTTTGCAGCATTAATACCATGCTGCCGCATAGCAGTAACATCAACAATAGCAGGCTGCCTGCCAGCCAGAAAACGCGTGCTTTGATGCTCATATTGCCCCCTTGGCGTGCGATTCAACATGTCGTTATTTGGTTTTAGTGTATTTTGCGCTTTGTTGCGGATTTCTGTGGTTAAGGCCACGCTTAATTTGATTGGTATGGATTTATGAATGTTTGCCTGGCAGGAATGGAGCAGCGTGTCGGCACGCTATTTTGCATTGGTCGGAACTACGCAGCCCATGCGGCCGAGCTGGGTAATGCCATGGAAGAAGAGCCGGTTGTCTTTCTGAAACCGGCCGCCGCGCTGCTGCCGAGCGGCCAGCCTTTGCATTTGCCTGCTTTTTCGCAAGATGTGCACTACGAGTGCGAGCTGCTGGTGCTGATCGGGCGCGATGCCGACAACATCCGCGAGGCGGAGGCGCTGCAATACGTGGCGGGTTACGGTGTCGGCCTGGACCTGACCGCGCGTGACGTGCAGAGCGAGGTAAAAGCCAAGGGCCTGCCGTGGACCAAGGCCAAGGGCTTTCGCGGTGCCGCCTGCGTATCCGCTTTTGTGCCGGCCGGTGAGCTGGACCCGTTGGCCGCACGCTTCACGCTGCAGGTCAATGGCCAGCTGCGCCAGCAAGGCGACACCACGCTGATGCGATTTTCTGTGCCCTATATCGTGAGCTACCTGTCGCAGGTATACGGCCTGCGTGCGGGCGACGTCATCTTTACCGGTACGCCGGAAGGGGTAGGGCAGCTGCATGCTGGCGATGCGCTGCAGCTGGACCTGGGCGTGGTGCAAGCACAGTGGCAGGTGGCGGTATGAGCAAGACAAAGTTGGCCGCAGACGACGACAAGGTACGGCTGGATAAATGGCTGTGGGCGGCGCGCTTCTTCAAAACCCGGCAGCTGGCGCACGAGGCGCTGGAGCTGGGCCGCGTGCTGGTGAATGGCGAGCGGGTGAAAGCGTCGCGCGTGGCGCGCGAGGGCGAGCTGCTGCAGATCCGTATCGATAAACTGGTGTACAACGTCACCGTGCTGGGGCTGGCTACCCAGCGCCGCCCGGCGGCAGAGGCACGGCTGCTGTATAGCGAAAGCGAGGAATCCATCGCCGCGCGCGAGCACCAGATCGGCCTGCAAAAAGCCGAACACGCCAGTTTTCCGTACGGTGACGGGCGGCCTACCAAGAAGGCCCGCCGCGATATCGTGCGCTTCAAAGACAGCTGGTAGCTGTATGGCGGGGCGGAATGTCGGCACAAAACAGTCTGTTTTATTGACTGGCGGGGCATGCGTGCTTCATATGCGGGGGCTTTTGCGCTATATTGACGCCCCGGTGCCCTGCACCCGCTTCCCCTTTTAGTTCTGCATCATGTCTGCATCTGCCCCTCTGGCTGCCCTGGCGGCGTTTTATTTTTCCTATTTTGCCTTCCAGGGCCTATTTGGCCCGTTCTGGTCGCTATACCTCGAATCACTATCCTTCAATACCGTCCAGATATCCATCCTGATGGCGCTGTCCACGCTGGCGCGTATCGTGGCACCGATGTTCTGGGGCTGGCTGGCCGACCGTAGCGGGCAGCGCCGCGTCATCATGCTGTGGACCTCGGTGGTGTCTATGGCCAGCTTTGTGATGGTGGCCTGGCAGCACAGCTTCTGGGGCATGTTTATCTGGCTGGCGGTAAACCATTTCTTCTGGGCGGCTGCACTGCCGCTGGGCGAGGCTTCTACCGCGCACCTCACGCGCAGCCAGCCGGGGCGCTACAGCCGTGTGCGGGTATGGGGCTCTATCGGTTTTGTCTGCTTTGCCGCCAGCGGCGGTTACCTGCTGAACCTGGTGACCATGGCCAACTTGCCGTGGCTGATCGTCGGCCTGCTGGGGCTGATCGTGCTGGCGTGCTGGCGCGTGCCCGAGGTGGCCATCGAGCGTGCCAAGGCACGGCCGGAGCCGATCTGGGCCACGGTACGCCAGCCGCACGTGGTGGCGCTGTTTGCCTGCTGCTTTTTGCTGTCGTTTGCCATGGGCCCGTACTACAACTTCTACTCCATTGGCCTGAAAGAGGCGGGTTATAGCGCCAGCACCACCGGCCTGCTGTGGGCTGCCGGGGTGATGGCCGAGATTGTGGTGTTTTGGCAGATGCCACGGCTGATGGCGCGCTTTACGCTGGAGCGCCTGATGCTGGCCTCGCTGCTGGTGTCGGCGCTGCGCTTTGCGCTGATGGCCACCTTGCTGCCGGTGGCGGCGGTGGCCTTTGCGGCGCAGCTGGGCCACGCTTTTACCTTCGGCGTACACCACGCGGCTGCCGTGGGGTTGATTCACCGCAACTTTGCCGAGCAGCACCAGGCGCGTGGCCAGGGGCTGTACACCGTGGCGTCGTTCGGTGTGGGCGGTAGCGTCGGCGGCTTGCTGGGCGGGGTACTGTGGCAATACGGTGGCGTAGGGCTGACCTTCGGTGTGTCCACCTTTGCGCTGCTGCTGGGCGTGGGCGTGTGTGTGAAGTGGTTGCGGCCAACCCCGGCTACCGTGTCTGCAGCATGAGGTCGCGGCTTAATCTGATTCTGTTGGGCGTGGCCGATGTGGCGCGCAGCGCCGATTTTTACTCGGCGCTGGGCTGGCAGCGATCGCCACGTGGCTCGGCCGCGTTTGTTTTGTTTGACCTGGGCGGCGTGGCGGTAGCGCTGCAATCACGCGAGGCGATGGCTTGCGATGCTGCATACCCCGATGCGACAGGTAGCGGCTTCGCCGGTATGGCACTAGCCTATATTGCCCGCAACGCCGACGATGTTTACCGGGTGCTTGATAAAGCGGTTGCCCTGGGCGCTACGCTCGCCGTGCCGGCTCGGGCAACTGCCTGGGGGCATAGCGGCTATTTTCGTGACCTGGATGGCCATCTGGTCGAGGTGTTGTACGAAGATGGCTGGCAGTTTGATGCGCATGACAACCTTGTATTGGACTGAGCAATGCACGCAACACCACAGCAGGCGCTGGCAGCATATGAAAAGGCGCTGGCCAGCTACGACTGGGAACAGATTGCCCCGCTCATTCACCCGGATGCCTGCTTTTTGTTTTCCACCGGTAGCCACCATGGCAAAGAGGCTATCGGTGTGGCGATGCGCAGCGTGTTCTCGTTGATCAGCGATGAGCGATATCGCATTAGCGCGTTGCATTGGGGGCATATCGGTGCGGATATTGCCTGTGCCAGCTACCGTTTCGATTGGCAGGGCGTGATTGATGGTGAGCTGGCCAGCGGTGCCGGGCGCGGTAGCTGTACCCTGTTGCGCGACGAGGTTCACGGCTGGCGTTTACTGAGTGAGCATCTGGGACCGTTGCCCGAGTAGCGCATTTTTACAGCAACATCACCAGTTTCAGCGCCGGCGCGTGCGCCAGCCTTAGCGTGAGCTGCCGGTAGCTTAGCCGCCCCTGGTGCGCGTGGTTGAATACCCGCTCGCCGCCTTCTCTTCCCAATACATCCTGTTGCCGCCATAGCTCGTCAAATGTCGCGCTGGCTTCGCGCAGGCCGGCGATCAGCGTGGTGGCGGCTTCGAGCTGTAGCGCGCTGGTGTCGGCGCGGAATTCGGCCACCATGCGCCGCGCCCGCGTGGGCCAGTCGTCTACCAGCTGTGCGGCCAAGGGGTGGCAGAACATGAACTGCAGCAGGTTCTTGCTGCCCGGCTGGTCCAGCCAGCCGGTAAACAGTGCCCCGGCTTCGGCATTCCAGGCGGGTACCTGCCACAGCGCATCCAGCACATAGGCTGGCCGGCTGATGTGGGCGGTAGCGGCAGCCAGCATCTGTTCGGCTTCGGGGTTGGCCGCAGCGCTGCTGTGCTGCGGGTTTTTCTGCCCGGCCAGGTTGAACAGGTAGTCGGTTTCGGCGCGCGACAGCTGCAGGGTGCTGGCCAGCGCCGCCAGCGTGGCAGCCGATACCGACTGCGTGCGGCCTTGCTCGATCCACGTTAGCCAGGTGGGGCTGATGCCGCATAGCGCGGCCACCTCTTCGCGGCGCAGGCCTTTGGCGCGGCGGCGGCTGCCGTTGGGCAGGCCGGCTTGTTCCGGCTGCAGCCGCTCGCGATGGCTGCGGATAAAGTCGCCAAGCGGGCTGGGTTGGCTGGGCTTGCTCATGCGTGGGCCTGCAGTTTGGCTGTTAGTGTTAGTACTAGTATAAAAGCTTATCTTGTACTAGGAAAACGCCTGCGTCATGATGGTGGCCAACGCAGGATTTGCGCCGGCGCAAAGCCGGGTGGCGCCGCAGGGCGCACGCTGGCCGGCAGGCAAATCCCTTGTTCCATCCTTATCTGAAGGCGCGACCATGACCGCACAAACCCTGTACGACAAGCTGTGGCACAGCCACGTGGTGCACGAAGAAGCCGACGGCACCGTTTTGCTTTATATCGACCGCCACCTGGTGCACGAAGTGACCAGCCCGCAGGCGTTTGAAGGCCTGAAACTGGCCGGTCGCCCGCTGTGGCGCGTGGATTCGGTGGTGTCGACTGCCGACCACAACACGCCTACCAACGATTGGGACAAGGGCATCCAGGACCCGATTTCCCGCCAGCAGGTAGAAACGCTGGATGCCAACATCAAGGCCTTTGGCGCGCTGGCCTACTTCCCGTTCAAGGATAAAGGCCAGGGTATCGTGCACGTGATGGGGCCGGAGCAGGGCGCCACGCTGCCGGGTATGACCGTGGTCTGTGGTGACAGCCATACCTCCACCCACGGCGCTTTCGGCGCGCTGGCGCACGGTATCGGCACCTCGGAAGTGGAACACGTGATGGCGACCCAGACGCTGGTGGCCAAGAAATCCAAGAACATGCTGGTGCGCGTGGACGGCAAGCTGCCGGCCGGCATTACCGGCAAGGACGTGGCGCTGGCGATTATCGGCAAGATCGGCACCGCGGGTGGTACCGGTTACGCCATCGAGTTTGGCGGCGACGCCATTCGCGAGCTGTCGATGGAAGGCCGCATGAGCCTGTGTAATATGGCCATCGAAGGCGGTGCCCGCTCCGGCCTGGTGGCGGTAGACCAGAAGACTATCGACTATGTGAAAGGCCGCCCGTTTGCCCCGAAAGGCGAGCAATGGGACGCCGCCGTAGCCTACTGGAACACGCTGCATTCCGACGAAGGCGCGCACTTCGACCAGGTCGTAGTACTGGACGCGGCCGACATCCAGCCACAAGTCACCTGGGGCACTTCGCCGGAAATGGTCACCGACATTAACGGCCGCGTGCCGGACCCGGCGCAGGAAGCCGACCCGGTAAAAAAAGGCTCCATCGAGCGCGCGCTGGCCTATATGGGCCTGCAAGCCGGCACCCCGATGAGCGAGATTCCGGTAGATATCGTGTTCATCGGCTCCTGTACCAATAGCCGCATCGAGGACCTGCGCGACGCCGCGGCGGTAGCCCGTGGCCGCCAGAAAGCGGCCAACGTGAAGCAGGTGTTGGTGGTGCCGGGTTCCGGCCTGGTAAAAGCGCAGGCGGAACAAGAAGGCCTGGACAAGGTCTTTATCGAAGCAGGCTTTGAATGGCGCGAGCCGGGCTGCTCGATGTGTCTGGCGATGAACGCCGACCGTCTGCAGCCGGGCGAGCGTTGTGCGTCTACCTCCAACCGCAACTTCGAAGGCCGTCAGGGCCAGGGTGGCCGTACCCACCTGGTGAGCCCGGCCATGGCTGCCGCGGCTGCGGTGGCTGGCCACTTTGTTGACATCCGCTCGCTGTAATAGAGGCAAATATCATGACTACCCGACTTTTTGTGCTGATCTGCATGGCCCTGGCCATCTCTGGCTGCAACACGGTTTCCGGCATAGGCAAGGACATCAAGAAGGCGGGTAGCGCCATTGAAAGGGCTGCACAATGAAAGCATTCACCACACTCAACGGCCTGGTCTGCCCGCTGGACCGCGCCAACGTTGACACCGACGCCATCATCCCCAAACAATTCCTGAAGTCGATCAAGCGTTCCGGCTTTGGCCCCAACCTGTTCGACGAGTGGCGCTATCTGGACCACGGCGAGCCCGGCATGGACAACAGCCAGCGCCCGCTGAACCCGGATTTCGTGCTGAACTTCCCGCGCTACGCCGGTGCCCAGGTGCTGCTGGCACGCGAAAACTTTGGCTGTGGTTCCAGCCGCGAACATGCGCCGTGGGCGCTGGAAGACCAGGGCTTCCGCGTGGTGATCGCGCCGAGCTTTGCCGATATTTTCTTCAACAACTGCTACAAGAACGGCCTGCTGCCCATCGTGCAACCGGCCGAGGTGGTAGACCAGCTGTTCCGCGAATGCGAAGCCGCCGAGGGCTACGCGCTGAATGTGGACCTGCCGTCGCAGACCATCACCACGCCGGGGGGGCAGACCTTTGCCTTCGACATCACCGAACACCGCAAGCATTGCCTGCTGGGCGGCCTGGATGAAATCGGCCTGACTTTGCAGCACGCCGACCAGATCAAGGCTTACGAGGCGCAACGCCGCCAATCGCAGCCCTGGCTGTTTGCCTGATACACCCCAAGGTTGGCCGCATGCGGCCAACCTTCTGCCCCATAGCACAGGATAAAGATCATGAAAATTGCAGTTCTGCCGGGTGACGGCATCGGTCCGGAAATCATTGCTCAAGCCAAACGCGTGCTGGATGTGCTGCGTAGCGACGGCCTGCCTATCGAAATGGAAGAGGCGCCGCTGGGTGGCGCTGGCTACGACGCTTTCGGCCAACCCTATCCATCGTTTACGCAAAACCTGTGTCGCCAGGCCGACGCAGTACTGCTGGGTGCCGTTGGCGGCCCGGCGTACGACAATCTGGACCGCCCGCTGCGCCCGGAGCGCGGCCTGCTGGCCATCCGCAAGGACCTGAACCTGTTTGCCAACCTGCGCCCGGCCATTCTGTACCCGGAGCTGGCCAATGCTTCCACGCTGAAGCCGGAGGTGGTGTCGGGCCTGGACATCATGATCGTGCGCGAGCTGACCGGTGACATCTACTTCGGCCAGCCGCGCGGCATCGCCGTGAACGAGCTGGGCGAGCGCGAGGCGTACAACACCATGCGCTACAGCGAGAGCGAGATCCGCCGCATTGCCCACGTGGCCTTCGGTATCGCCATGAAGCGCAACAAGAAGCTGTGCTCGGTAGACAAGGCCAATGTGCTGGAAACCACCGAGTTCTGGAAAGAGATCATGATCGACGTGGCGCGCGAGTACCCGCAGGTAGAGCTGAGCCACATGTACGTGGACAACGCCGCCATGCAGCTGGTGCGCAACCCCAAACAGTTCGATGTGATGGTGACCGGCAATATCTTTGGTGACATCCTGTCCGACGAAGCCTCCATGCTCACCGGCTCCATCGGCATGCTGCCGTCGGCATCGCTGGACCAGAACAACAAGGGTTTGTACGAGCCTAGCCATGGCTCTGCCCCGGATATCGCCGGCAAAAACCTGGCCAACCCGCTGGCCACCATCCTGTCGGCTGCCATGATGCTGCGTTACACCTTCGGTCAGGAAGCCGCTGCGCAGCGCGTGGAAAATGCCGTCAAAGCCGTGCTGGCCAAGGGCTACCGTACTGCCGATATCTTTGAGGCAGGCTGCGAGAAAGTCAGCTGCAGCGGCATGGGTGATGCTGTGGTTGCCGCCATGTAAATGGCCGTTTTAATGCCATTAAAATAAAAAACATCTACCCCATTGTGCGCGCTGCTGTTGCCCTGCACAATGGGGTAGATCACTAGATAAGCCCCGGTTTTAACCGAGGGCAGCGGTTTCAAACACCCGACGACATTCAGGAGAAATTATCGTGCGAGTAGGTTTTGTAGGCTGGCGCGGCATGGTGGGTTCCGTGCTGATGCAGCGCATGCTGGAAGAAAACGATTTTGCCGTCATCAACGAGCCGGTGTTCTTCACTACCTCCAATGTGGGTGGTGCTGCACCAAACGTTGGCCGCGAGGTGCCGCCGCTGAAAGACGCGCGCAATATCGACGAGCTCAAGGCAATGGACGCCATCGTTACTTGCCAGGGTGGCGACTACACCGCCGAGGTGTACGGCAAGCTGCGCGCAGCCGGCTGGACTGGCTACTGGATCGACGCGGCATCCAGCCTGCGTATGGAAGATAACGCCGTGATCGTGCTGGACCCGGTTAACCGCAACGTGATCGACGCGGCGCTGGCCAAGGGCGTAAAAGATTACATCGGCGGCAACTGTACCAACTCCATCATGTTGATGGGCATGGGCGGTCTGTTCCGTGAAGGCCTGGTGGAGTGGGTGTCATCCATGACTTACCAGGCCGCTTCCGGCGGCGGTGCCAACCACATGCGCGAGCTGCTCAAAGGCATGGGCGTGGTGCACGCGGCGGTGGCCGACGAGCTGGCTACGCCATCGTCCGCCATTCTGGATATCGACCGCAAGGTGGCAGCGTCCATCCGCGAAGACGTGCCGACCGAATTCTTCGGTGCGCCGCTGGCCGGTGGCCTGATCCCGTGGATCGACAAGCAGCTGGATAATGGCCAGTCCAAGGAAGAGTGGAAGGGCCAGGCTGAAGTGAACAAGATTCTGGGCACCGATGCCACCATTCCGGTGGACGGCCTGTGCGTGCGCATCGGCGCCATGCGCTGCCACAGCCTGGCGCTGACCGTGAAGCTGAAAAAAGACCTGCCGCTGGAAGAAATCGAAGCCATCATCAAGTCGGGCAACGACTGGGTGAAATGGGTGCCGAACGACCGCGAAATCAGCGTAAAAGAGCTGACCCCGGCAGCTATCACCGGTAGCTTGCAGATTGGTGTTGGCCGCGTGCGCAAGCTGAATATGGGTGGTGAATACCTGTCCGCCTTCGTGATTGGCGACCAGCTGCTGTGGGGTGCGGCCGAGCCGCTGCGCCGCATGCTGCGCATCCTGATCGAACGCTAAGCCAGCAGGCTACGTGCTTGCAGTGCTGTATAAACGGCCTGCCACCTTAGGTGGCAGGCTTTTTACTGGCTAATTCACTTTATTTGTGGGTGGGGTGCGCTAAAATGACGGCAATTCATTTTTTGTGTGGCCCCTCAAGTTTTATGGGCTGCGCATTTTTATAAGGAAATATTGCCGCCGGCGCCGCTGGCTTGCCAGTATTTCCTGGCAGATGTTCTGCCCTTATTCGTATTGAAACTCAAGGTATTTACATGTCTGAAACGATTCGTCTTGCTGTTGTTGGTGCCACCAACCTGATTGGTGAAGCTGTGCTCGATTTGCTGGCCGAGCGCCACTTGCCGATTGGCCGTGTATTTGCGCTGGATGTTGCCGATAAAGAAGGTGAAACCGTTTCGTTTGGTAATCTGGAGCTGGACGTTGGTCTGGTAGACGAGTTCGACTTTGCCAATGCCTCGCTGGCTATTTTTGTGGGCGGTGCCGAAATGACCCGCCAGTACGTGCCGGAAGCACGCCAGGCAGGCTGCGCTATTATCGACTTCAGTAGCGTTTATCGTCAGTCTGACGATGTGCCGCTGTATGTGCCAGGTGTAAACGACGCTGTGCTGGACGATCTGGGTGAAGGCCTGCTGGTGTCGGTGCCCAATTGCACCGTAACACCGTTGGTGCAGGCTTTGGCTGCCTTGCGCGCGTCGGGCCTGCAGCGGGTTACCGTGTCTACCTACCAGTCGGTGTCCGGCTCTGGCCGTGCCGCGCTGGAAGAGCTGGCCAACCAGACTACGGCACTGTTCGGTGCCCGCGATGTGGAGCTGGAGGTTTACCCTAAGCGTATTTCGTTTAACGTGCTGCCGTTGATCGGTAGTGTGGACGAGCAGGGTGTTAGCGAGGAAGAGCGTTCTGTCGAGCAGGAGTTGCGCAAGGTGCTGGTGCTGCCTGCTCTGGAAGTCGAAGCTACCTGCGTGCGTGTGCCGGTCTTTTTTGGCCATGGCTGGGCGGTGACAGTGAAAACCGACGAGACCATCACGGCAGATAAAGCGCGCGAACTATTCAAGGCGGCCGGCCTGCAGGTGATGGACGACCCTGCTGGCGAGATGCCTTACATTACCCCGCTGGAGGCGTCGGGTAATGAGGCGGTCTGGGTAAGCCGTGTGCGCCAGAGCGGCCGCGCCTTGTCGTTCTGGCTGGCGGCAGATAATGCCCGCACTGGTGCAGCTTTGCCATGTGTCGAGGCTACGGCGGCACTTATGAAGCGCGGGTATTTTGCCTGAGCTGGCAACTGCTAGTAGTATTGCACATTAACAGGCTATGTAGTTTGACTGGATTTCCGGCTGTCTGCTGCTGTGCTGCGGCCGTCATGGTACGGATGGCCGCCATGTTGCGGGCCGGAAACAAGAATATTTCACCGAAAGGTAGCGCATTACGATGCTAGCCAATAAAAAGATGAGCTCGTTGCTGGTGGCTTTGCTGTTCTCGACAGCAGCCTGGGGCGGGCTGGGGGGGATCGCCGTGCGCTCCAATCTGGGCGAGGTGCTGCGTGCCGATATCGACCTGACCGGCAGTGTCGAAGACGAGATCGTGCGTGTTGGTCTGGCCTCTCCCGATACCTTTCGTGATCTGCAAGTGGACTATAGCCCGGCACTGACCAGCCTGCGCTTTGCCCTGGCTTACCGTTCCAATGGCAAACCGTATATCCGCGTGTTGTCGGTGCAGCCCATCAGTGACCCGTATCTGCGTTTTGTGGTAGAGGCCAAAACCGCGAGTGGCCGTTCCATCCGCGAATACACCGTGCTGCTGGACCCGCTGGAATACCCAAACAAGGCCGATGCCATTGAGCGCTCGGCCAAGGCCATGGCTGCCGCCGAACCGGCGCGGTTGAAACCGGCCAGCCCGGCGGCAGTGCGCATTCCGCTGCCTGCACCGGCTTCGGCCACGCCTGTTTCTGCAGCGCAGCCCGACTTTATCGTGGTCAAACGCGGCCAGACCCTGGCCCAGGTTGGCCGCATTGCCCGTGCCGAGGGGGCTACGTTACGCCAGACGATGGCGGCCTTGGTGTTGGCGAATCCTTCCGCCTTTGTTAATGGCGACCCGGCCACGCTGAAAACCGGTGCCCGCTTGAAAGTGCCAGCAGTCGCCACGGCACGGGCGCTAAAATCCGCACGCGTATCCGAAGTGCTCGATGGCTTTGCTGCCCCGGCGGCCAAGCCGGAACTAAAAGCGGCCGAGCCCGTGCTGCCACGCACGGCTGCGCCAGCCAGTACTGCACAGCCTGTATTGAAACTGGAGCAGCCGGAGCAGGCTTCTGCACCCGCAGCTGCCCAGGATGCGCAACTCAAAGCGGCACAGCAGAAGATCCAGGAGCTGGAAGAAAAGCTGAAGTCGCTCCAGGTGGCCGCCTCTGCTGCATCGGCCATGGCTGCTATTCCGGCCGAATCCGCCTCGGTACCGGTGCCCGCCGTCGCCTCGGCGCCTGAACACAAACCAGCAGCCGTGCAGCCAGCCAGTGCGCCGGAGGAAGAGGGCCCCGGCCTGATGTCTCAGGTGATGGACTACCTGCCGCTGATTGCCGGTGGAAGTGCTGCAGTGTTGCTGGGTGTGGCTGCGCTGCTGTTCATGCGCCGTCGTAAAAATGGTGCCAAGGCAGCTGCTGAAGCTGGCGGTGCGTCCATTCTGGGTGCGAATACCGTTGGGCGCGTGGCGGGGGTGGATGAGGCCGGCAGCAATACTTTCCTGGCCGATTTTACCCGTACCGGCATGAACGGCATGGATGCCGGCGAGGTAGACCCGATAGCCGAGGCAGAAGTTTACCTGGCCTACGGGCGTGACCAGCAGGCCGAAGATATCCTGAAAGATGCATTGGCAAAGGATCCTACCCGTCACGAAGTGCGCATGAAATTGATGGAGATTTACGCTTCGCGTCAGGATAAGGCCGCTTTCGAGGCGCAGGCACGCGAGTTGCACGCTGCGGTAGATGGCAAAGGTGCACTCTGGTCACGCGCAGCAGCCATGGGTTTGTCTATCGACCCTTCCAACGACCTGTATGCGGGTGATACCAGCCCTGCACCTGCTATGGCGGCTGCACCTGCTGCGGCGGCAGCCATGAATATTGATCTGGATTCGGAACTGATGGGTGAGCCGGAGCCATTGCCGCAAGAGGCCTTCATCGAGCCTGAGGCGATTGCGCTGGAGGACGATGACCCGCTGCGGAATGCATTGTTTGGCGAGCCGGCGACAGCGGGGGCGGCCCCTGAGCCTGATCTGGATCTGGAAAGCCTGCTTTCACAGCCTGCACCGGAGCCTGAGCAACAAGAAGAGGTGCCTGAAGACAAGCATATGCTGGACTTCGATTTCAATCTTGACACGCCCGAACCTGCTGCTGTGCCGGAAGCCGCAGCCCAGCCTGAATCGGTTGACGATGCATTTGATTTCGACATGTCCACACTGGATAGTCTTGGCGCTACGCCGGCGAGTGAGCCGTCCGCGCCGTCGCTGGATGGTATGAGCCTGTCGGATGACCCGCTGTCCACCAAGCTGGATCTGGCCCGTGTTTATCTGGATATGGGCGACAAGGAAGGCGCGCGCGAAGTGCTGGAAGAGTTGGCCGCAGAAGCGCAGGGTGGCTTGAAGTCGGAGGCGGAGGCGCTGTTGGCATCGCTGTAAATATTGATGTAGATCTGTTTTAAAAGTTAATGTGCTTTGTTGCCGCTGCTGCTTGCGGGTACTATGTCTGAACATCCAAAAAAACTGAAAAAAGGATACGGGGTGACATTGCGGCCATTAGTTGCGGGACTGGCGATTGCATTCGCTGCGGCTTCGCCGTGGGCGCTGGCGGGTCTGGGGGGGATTCGCCTGCTTGCCGGCCCGGGGGAACCGTTTTATGCAGAAGTGTCTCTGGACCCTGAGCAGGGGCTGGAGAACCCTTTTGTCGCGCTGGCATCGCGTGAGCGTTATTCTACTTTGGCGCCTTATTCCGACAAGGCAAGCCAACTGCAAATCAGAACCATTGAAGTTGCCCCGCAGCAATATCTGGTGCGCCTTACCGGCCCGGCGCTGGCGGCGGGCGAGGCTTTCAATTTCGCCCTCGAATTGTCCTGGCCCTCCGGCAAAGTAGTGCGCGAGTACCGCGTGAGTGGTGGCGCACCTGTGCCTGGGCAGCCCGGCAAGAAAGAAGACAGTAGCGCAGCGCTGGCCGAGCGTCATCCGCTGATTGATGAGCCTGGTGGCCTGGCATTTGGCGAGGGCAGACTGCTATCCGCCCGCGGCCTGCCCATGCGTGCGGAGATCGAGCTGCTGGGTGACTGGCCGGCTACTATCAGCGCCGCCAGCTTTACACTGTCGTCGGACGAGAATGCCCTGGATAAACCCAAACTGGTATTGCACCAGCGAAAAGGGCGCCAGTGGCTAGCGGTTAGCTCCAGCCTTCCCCTGCAGCAGACACGTGTGGCTTTTAACCTGGAAGCGCGTCATGACGGTGCAGTCATACAGCGTGGTTTTGTGTTTACCGTACCGCAGCGCGGAGTTTATCTGGGCAAGCTGCCGGCAAAGCCCGCTGTACAGGCGATGGCCATGCGGGGTCAGTACCGTGTGCAGCCTGGCGATACCCTGTCCGGGCTGGCGCGCCGTTTTGCCCATGACCAGCCGGTGTCGCAAGCAGAAAACGCACTCTACGCAGCCAACCCCGCAGCATTCGCCCATGGTGACCGTAACCGGCTGTTCGCCGGCGCTGTGTTGAATGTGCCCGAGGTCGCTGCACCTGCGTCTGCAGTGGCTGCAAATGCGGCAGAGGGTTCCGATGCGGTTGCCAAACCGCTGCCTGCAAAGTTGGCCGCGTCTGCGGTAGCCGCAACGCCGCCGGAATCTTCCGCGGTGCTGGCCGAGCAGCCGGCGTCGGCAGCGGTAGCCTCTGCCGAAGAGCAGCAGAAGCTTGCACAGCTCAAAGCCGCACAGCAGCGGCTGGATTGGCTGGAGGCTGAAATCAACCGTTTGTCGGCCAACCCGCCCAAAGCCACGATTGCCCATCGCCCTGATGTGCCAGCTGCCAAAGATGAAGCGTTTCTGGATGAAAACCTCACGCAGTGGGTGTTGTATGGCGTAGGCGGCTTGTCTGTCGCCAGCTTGCTGGCGTGGTTGCTGGTCAAACGTCGACGCGCCGCTGCGAAGCCGCAGCCACAAGTCTCCCGGCAGCGC
This sequence comes from Vogesella aquatica, assembly GCF_028548455.1. Taxonomy (GTDB): domain Bacteria; phylum Pseudomonadota; class Gammaproteobacteria; order Burkholderiales; family Chromobacteriaceae; genus Vogesella; species Vogesella aquatica. The sequence continues at coordinate 33,137 of NZ_JAQQLF010000013.1, read as the reverse complement.
AGTGCCATGGGCCCGGTAACAATCAGTGCCTCATTGGGCCCGGACGAGCAGCCGCTGGTGCAGCCTATTGCGGATGATATCAATCTGCAGGCTATCGATGTGCTGGCCGAGGCGGATGTCCTGATGGCTTATGGCCGATTTGACGCGGCAGAGCAGCTGCTGCGCGAGAGTCTGGCTAATGAGCCCGACCGTGAAGATTTGCGCATGAAGCTGTTGGACCTGATTGCGCGTAAAGGCAACCGCCGGGAGTTCGAGTCGGTGGCGCTGGATTTGCTGGCGGTTTTTGGCCCCGCCAGCGGTCTGTGGAAGCGTGTGTTGCAGCTGGGCGCAGCGCTGGACCCGGAGAATCCTTTGTATCGGCCTGCGCCGGATGCGCAAGAGCACTTTGTGCTGGATGCGCCGCGCCCGTCGGTGGATCTGGGTACCTTCGCACCCGAATCCGAGGAGGTGGTGCCCTTGTCGCGTCAAGTCGATAACGCGGAAGCGGCGCAAGATCTGGCGCGCCTTTACCGCGAGATGGGTGACACGGAAACCGCTGAAGCCCTGTTGCGCGAGGCCGGTATCAAAGCGTGATGGTCGCCACCTTCCACCCTGCAGCCAGCCTGATAGTCTGGCTGTTTTTCATTGTGGCACTGTCTGGTGCGCAGGGCCCGGCGTTGCTGTTGGCCGCAGCGTGCTGGCTGGCGGTGCCGGGTGCCTGGCGTGCCGTGCTACAGGCGGTAGTACGTATGCGTTTCTTGCTGCCAGCCTTGGTTCTGTTGTCTGGCTGGTTTGTTCCTGGCGAGCCTTGCTGGGCGGGGCAGGCGTGGTCGCCGTCGCAGGCAGGTTTGCAGCTGGGGGGCGAGCAGGCGCTGCGCTTGCTTGTCATGGCGGCGAGTGTGCGCTTGCTGTGGCAAGCCTATGGGCAGGCTGGTTTTCTGGCCGGCTTGCGTGTCTTGCTGGCGCCGCTGGCGATGACCGGCGTGCCAGTAAGCCGCTTCTGCTTGCGCTTGGTGCTGACCTTACAGCAGGCCGAACGGCTTTTGCAGGTACGGCCGCGGCTGTCGCTGTCCTGGCTGGCTGGCGAGCTGCAGGCAGATCAGGGGTCACAAACCCTGCCGGATAAGGTAGAGTTGGGTTTTTACTCTTGGCAGTATCGGGATGCAGTGCTGGTCTGTGTGGCCTGCCTGGTTCTGATCATCATCATGAAAGTAGTGCAATGAGAATCGCGCTGGGTCTGGAGTACGACGGGCGCGCTTTTGCTGGCTGGCAAACCCAGCCTAGCGGTAATACCGTACAAGACAAGCTGAACCAGGCGTTGTCGGCCATCGCCGGTGAAAGCATCAGCACCCTGGCCGCCGGGCGTACTGATGCCGGCGTGCATGCGCTGATGCAGGTGGTGCATTTTGATGCGCCGGTGAGCCGCCCGCTGAATGCATGGGTGCGCGGCGTAAACGCACATTTACCCCCGTCTGTGGCCGTGGTGTGGGCGCGAGAAGTCAGTGACGAGTTTCATGCCAGGTTTTCTGCGTTTTCCCGTTCTTACCGTTACTTTTTGCTGACTCACCCGGTGCGCCCGGCGCTTACGGCGGGGCGGGTGGGCTGGTATCACCAGCCGCTGGATATCGACGCGATGCGTGCCGCTGCCGCTGTGCTGTTGGGCAAGCATGATTTTTCCAGCTTCCGGGCTGCGGAGTGCCAGGCCAAGTCGCCGCTGAAATATCTGCAGCAGCTGGATATCAGCGAGAGCCACGGCCTGATCCGTTTTGATCTGACCGCCGACGCTTTCCTGCACCACATGGTGCGCAATATGGTGGGCGCGCTGGTTTATGCCGGCAAAGGTAGCCTGGACGTAGCGGGTATGCAGGCCTTGTTGGCCGCATGCGACCGTACCAAAGCACCGCCTACCTTCATGCCGGACGGGCTGTATTTGACCGGGGTGGGTTACCCGGCAGTTTTTGATTTGCCCACCCAGGCGCAGCCTGAGCGGTTAACGCTGTGGAGATAGCATGACAGTGCGCACCAAGGTTTGTGGTTTTACCCGCCCGCAGGATGCCGCTGCTGCCGCTGCGCTGGGTGTGGACGCCATAGGGTTGGTGTTTTACGCGCCCAGCCCGCGCAATGTCACTGTTGCCCAGGCGCAGGCCATTATTGCCTCCCTGCCACCGTTCGTGACGGTAGTGGCCTTGTTCGTCAACCCGAGCGAGCACGAGGTGCAACAAGTACTGGCCGATTGCGCCATCGATGTGCTGCAGTTTCACGGCGAAGAGTCGCCCGCGTTCTGCCGCAGCTTTCAGCGTCCTTACCTGAAAGCCGTGCGCGTACGCCCCGGCATGGATTTGGCCGCCTATGCGGCCAACTACAGCGATGCACGTGGTCTGCTTACCGACGCCTTTGTTGAAGGCGCGCATGGCGGTACCGGTGCGGTATTCGACTGGACGCTGATTCCGGATAAATTGCCATTGCCGCTGATCCTGTCCGGTGGGCTGGATGCGGCCAACGTGGCCGACGCTGTGGCACGGGTGCGTCCGGCAGCAGTAGATGTGTCCAGCGGTGTGGAAGCCGGCAAGGGCATCAAAGACCCGGTGCGGGTAGCGGCGTTTGTCGCCGCCGTGCGCCAGGGCGAGATTTCGATAGTGCAGGGCGCGGACCTTGCGCTTTAAAACAAAACCATCAGGAGCATTCCATGAGCAGTTATGACTTCCCCGATGCACGCGGCCGTTTTGGCGCGTATGGCGGTGTCTACGTAGCGGAAACATTGATGGCAGCATTGGACGAGCTGAATGCCGAGTACGCCCGCGCCAAGGCTGACCCGGCATTCTGGCAAGAGTATCACCACGAGCTGAAGCATTTTGTGGGCCGCCCCAGCCCCATTTACCACGCCAAGCGCTGGTCGGAGCAGCTGGGCGGTGCGCAGATTTACTTCAAGCGCGAAGACCTGAACCACACCGGTGCGCACAAGGTAAACAACACCATCGGCCAGGCGCTGCTCGCCCGCCGCATGGGCAAGAAGCGTGTGATCGCCGAAACCGGCGCCGGTCAGCATGGTGTCGCCTCGGCTACCGTGGCCGCGCGTTATGGCATGGAATGCGTGGTGTACATGGGCTCTGAAGACGTGAAGCGCCAGGCGCCCAACGTGTTCCGCATGAAGCTGCTGGGTGCCACCGTGGTGCCGGTAGAGAGCGGCTCCAAAACCCTGAAAGACGCGCTGAACGAGGCGATGCGCGATTGGGTGACCAATATCGATAGCACCTTCTACATCCTGGGTACCGCAGCTGGCCCGCACCCGTACCCGATGCTGGTACGCGACTTCCAGCGCATTATCGGTATCGAAGCGAAAGAGCAGATGCAGGAGATGCTTGGCCGCCAGCCGGACATGGTTGTTGCGTGCGTGGGCGGCGGTTCCAACGCCATCGGTATCTTCCATCCTTATGTGGAGGTGGAGGGTGTGCGCCTGGTCGGTGTAGAGGCCGGCGGTGATGGTGTAGAAACCGGCCGTCACGCAGCGCCGCTGTCGGCGGGGAAGCCGGGTGTGCTGCATGGCTTCCGCAGCTACCTGATGCAGGATGAAGATGGCCAGATCATCGAGACCCATTCGGTGTCGGCCGGCCTGGACTACCCTGGTGTAGGCCCGGAGCACAGCCTGCTGAAAGATATCGGCCGTGCCGAATATGTGGCTATTAACGACGATGAAGCGCTGCGTGCCTTTGAAGACTGCTGCCATCTGGAAGGCATCATTCCGGCACTGGAGTCCAGTCACGCGCTGGCACACGCTGCCAAGGTGGCGCCGACCATGGGTAAAGACCAGATTATCCTGGTGAACCTGTCCGGCCGTGGCGACAAGGATATCAATACCGTTGCCGGCCTGATGGGCATTACCCTGTGATTGTGGCGCCGGTGCTGGAGGCGGCCTATCTGCAGGTGAGAGAGGGGGAGGTAGTCGCGTTCGAGCAGGCTTTCACCGAGGCCTCGTCGCTGATTGCCACCACCGCCGGTTATGCCGGCCATACCCTGCAGCGTTGCCTGGAAGTGCCGGGGCGCTACCTGTTGCTGGTGCAGTGGCAGACGCTGGAGGCCCATACGGTGGGTTTCCGGCAGTCGACGCAGTACCAGCAATGGCGCGCATTGCTGCACCATTTCTATGATCCGTTCCCGGTGGTGGAGCATTTCACCACCGTGTTGAACCATCCATGCAAGGACCACACCGCATGAGCCGCGTAGCAGAAACCTTTGCCCGCCTGCAGGCCGCAGGCGAGAAAGCCCTGATTCCTTTCATTACCGCGGGCGACCCGAGTCCGGCGCTGACGGTAGACCTGATGCACGGCCTGGTTGATGGCGGTGCCGACATTATCGAGCTGGGCATCCCGTTTTCCGACCCGATGGCCGACGGCCCGGTGATCCAGCGCGCCAGCGAGCGTGCCTTGGCGCATAAAGTGGGCCTGCGCCATGTGCTGGCCATGGTAAAAACTTTCCGCGAACAGAACCAGCATACCCCGGTGGTGCTGATGGGCTACCTGAACCCGGTGCACGTACTGGGCTATGAAACATTTGCCCAAGCGGCGGCTGAAGCGGGTGTGGATGGCGTGCTTACCGTGGATTGCCCGCCGGAAGAGGCCGAGGACCTGACCGCCGCGCTGACCGCGGCGGGGCTGGATCCGGTGTTTCTGGTGGCGCCCACCACACCGATGGAGCGGGTGCGCGAAATTGCCCGTCTGGCACGCGGTTACGTCTACTATGTGTCATTAAAAGGCGTGACCGGCGCAGGAAATCTGGACATTGACGACGTAGCGCGTAAAATTGCCGCCCTTAGAGAACACATTACTGTGCCAATCGGCGTCGGCTTCGGTATCCGCGACGCGGAAACCGCCCGCGCCATCTCCGTGGCAGCTGATGCCGTGGTGGTGGGTAGCCGTCTGGTGCAGGAAATCGAGGCGGCTACACCCGAAACTGCCAAAGAGCAGTTGACCCGTCTGGTGGCTACTTTGAAAGCCGCTATCCGTTAGAACAACGCTGGCCTACCCGTGCCAGCCAGCCTGCGGCCAACCTTAGGTGGGCCGCAGCTTTTAGATTCAAGGAGTCAGCATGAGCTGGTTGAACAAACTCCTGCCGCCGAAGATCAAGCGTGATACGCGCGTGAGCAAGTCGTCGGCGGTGCCGGAGGGGCTGTGGAGCAAATGCCCGGCCTGTGAGGCGGTGCTTTACCATACCGACCTCCAAAGCAACCTGCAGGTCTGCCCCAAGTGTGGCCATCATCACCCTATTCACGCCCGCGAGCGTCTGGATATGCTGCTGGATACAGAAGGCCGCCGCGAAATTGGTGCCGAAGTCAAACCGGTAGATATCCTGAAATTCAAGGACAGCAAGCGCTATCCTGACCGTCTGGATGCCGCTCAAGAAGCCACTGGCGAAGATGATGCGCTGGTTGTGATGCAGGGCAGCATACACAATCTGCCCGTGGTGGTGGCTGCGTTCGAGTTCCGCTTTATTGGTGGCTCGATGGGCTCTGTCGTAGGTGAGCGTTTTGTCCGTGGCGTGCAAGCCGCAGTAGAGGCGCGTGCACCGTTTGTATGCGTGGCGGCCTCGGGTGGGGCGCGCATGCAGGAGGGCCTGAATTCGCTGATGCAGATGGCCAAGACCTCGGCGGCATTGCAACTGTTGTCCGACCACCAGTTGCCGTTCATCTCCATCCTGACTGACCCGACCATGGGTGGTGTGTCGGCTTCGTTTGCCTTCCTGGGCGACGTGGTGATTGGCGAGCCGGGTGCCTTGATCGGCTTTGCCGGCCCGCGCGTGATCGAGCAGACCGTGCGCGAGACCTTGCCGGAAGGCTTCCAGCGAGCCGAGTTCCTGGTGGAAAAAGGCGCAATCGACATGATCGTGGATCGTCGCGAGCTTAAATTGAAGGTGGCCACCTTGCTGGCGCTGCTGCAGAAAGAGCCGACAGTCGCCGCTTGATCGTGGATAGGCCGGCCACCGGTTTGTGTCTGCATGGCGGGTTTTGCTACCTGCTCTGTTAGATATGGGCCGCTGCGCAGCTCTGCCGCCTGTTTAAAAACCCCCCTGTTTGCATGGCAAGCAGGGGGTTTTTTGATCTTTGGCGGCGTAGTGGCAAATAACGAGTACATTTTATACATGCAGGGCGAAGCATTGTCGGGTATGCGGGGATGTTGGCACTGCTTTTAAACTAAAATATATCAAAACAAAAAGTAAGATTTGAGTTGTATTAATTTGCTTGCTACTTCAAGTGTGCCAGCCGGCTGCTTTGTTGGATAATGACGGGATACAAGCATGGGGCGGCCAGATGAAATATGACAAGATTGCTGCGTGCACAGGGGTAGTCGTACTAACAAGCTTGCTATCCGTGCCCGCGCGCGCTGCCGACGTTACGGTGACAGTGAGTGACGGCCAGGGTCTGGCGGTGGCGGATGCAGCAGTTTATTTGCTGCCATTGCAGGGCCGGGCACCGAGGGGCGGACAAAAGGGGTCGATCGAACAGATAGACAAGACGTTTGTGCCCTATGTTTCCATTGTGCAAGCCGGCACGGCAGTCTCTTTTCCCAATAAGGACAACGTACGCCATCATGTCTATTCATTTTCGGCACCCAAAGTATTTGACCTGAAACTGTATTCGGGCACACCCAGCCAGCCGGTAGTGTTCGACAAGCCCGGCCTGGTGGCGCTGGGCTGCAATATCCACGACTGGATGCTGGCCTATGTACTTGTGGTGGAAACGCCCTGGTTTGCGGTGAGCAAAGAGCGTGGCAGTGTTGTCGTGGAAAATGTCCCGGCGGGTGATTACAACATGACGATATGGCACCCCCGCATGAAAGAAGAAATGATGCAGCAAGTCAAAGTAGGGGCTTCCGCGCAGACGGTGCGGGCCAGAATTATATTGAGCAAGCCAGACTTGCGTCGGCAAGGGGGTTAATGTGCGCTTGGCAAAAACCTTGCGTTTCAGGGTAACCCTGTTGTTTACCACCTTGCTGGCGGTCGTGCTGGGTGTGTCTTTCTTTATGGTCAGTGCGGCCAACCTCGGTATTTTCGAAGAGCAGGCCGAACAGGAGCTGGAGACCGGGCAGCGCGTGTTCAACCGCTTGCTGGAGCAAAATAGCAAGCTGCTTATCCAGGCAACGCAGGTGCTGGTGGGTGACTTTGCTTTCCGTGAGGCACTGGCCACGGCAGATGGCCCCACGATGCTGTCTGCGCTGCAGAATCATGCCAAACGTCTGGGAGCCGAGCTGGTATTGCTTAGCGACCTGCAAGGCAGCGTGCCGGCAGATAATCTGGGTGTAGCGCGTGACGGGGTGTACCCGTTTCCCGACTTGATGCAAGCAGCCCGCAAAGACGGTGTGGCTAGCGGTATCAAGGTGGTGAAGGGTGAGGCTTACGAGCTGGTGGTGGTGCCGGTAAAGGCGCCGGTAGTCATCGGCTGGATTACGCTGGGGGTGAAGCTTACCGGGAAGGTTGCCAAGGACCTGAAGGAAATGTCCGATCTGGAGGTGACCTTTTTGACCAAAGACGGCAAGGGCAACTGGCACAGTTTTGCTTCTACATTGCCGGCCGAACAGCTGAAAGATCTGCTTTCTCACCCTACGCATGAAAAGCGCCTTGAACTGGCTGGTGCGCCGTACCAGTCCCGCTTGCTGCCCATTGCCGGTGGCGGCGGTGGCCACGTCTACGCCGTACTGCAGCGACCGCTGCTAGAAATCCTGGCGCCGTTTTATGCGCTGCAGAAGGCTTTGCTGGCCTTGGCCATCGCCAGCCTTTTGCTGTGCATTCTCGCCAGCTTCAAGGTGGCCGGCGTGGTGACCACGCCTTTGCACCGCTTGGTAGCGGTAGCCAAAAAGATTCGTGACGGTAGCTATGCCGAAAAAGTGGAGCGGCCGGAAACCAGCGAGCTGGCCGAGCTGGCAGACAGCCTGGATCACATGCAGGTCGCCATTGCCGAGCGCGAGCAGGAAATCCTGGCGCTGGCCTATCGTGACTCCCTGACGGGTCTGGTGAACCGGGCTGGTTTTCTGAGCGAGCTGGGGCGCAGGCTGGAAAACAGCACACAGAGCCAGACTGTGATGTTGCTGGATCTGGACCGTTTCCAGCAGCTGAACGATACCTTGGGCCATGTAGCCGGTGACCGCGTCATCATGCGTATCGGCTTCTGGCTGCATGCCGAGGTGGCCCGCTTTGGCGGGGTGCTGGCGCGCCTTGGCGGGGATGAGTTTGCCTTTGTTGTGTCCGGTACCGATTACCAGGAAGTACTGCAGCTGGTATTGCAAGGTTTCGAGCGGCAGCTGGCGGTAGACGAGCGCAAGCTGGATGTGCGCGCCAGTATCGGCATTGCCAGCTATCCGGAGCACGCCGCCACGGCGCAGGATCTGCTGCGCTGTGCGGATGAGGCAATGTATGTCTCCAAGCGCAAGAAGTGCACCGTATCGGTATACGACGCGGCCAAACGCCAGTTCCGTGAAGAGCATCTTTCCCTGCTGGGCGACCTGAAAGAAGCGCTGAATCAGGAGCAGCTGACCCTGCATTACCAGCCCAAAGTGGCACTGGATGGTAGCCGGCATTGCGAGGCAGAGGCACTGGTGCGCTGGGAGCACCCGGTGCGTGGTTTTGTGCCGCCATTTGAGTTCATTCCGTTTGCCGAGCAAACCGGCTATATCCGCGAGATTACCCATTGGGTGATTGCGCGTGCCTGCATTGACGGCGCCGAGCTGTTGGCCGCAGGCACGCCGGTGCGTATCTCGGTCAACCTGTCTACGCGGGATTTGCTGGACGCGGCACTGCCGGCGTTTGTGGATAGCTGCCTGACGATGGCGGGCCTGCCCAAGCAGTACCTGTGCCTGGAGATCACGGAAAGCGGGGTGATGGAAGACCCGGATCGTGCGCTGGAAACGCTGCATGCCTTGCGCAATATGGGTATGGCGCTGGCTATCGACGATTATGGTACCGGTTATTCTTCGCTGGCCTACGTCAAGCAGCTGCCGGTGTCGGAGCTGAAAATCGACCGAGCCTTTGTCAAGGAAGTGGTGGAGAGCGAGGCAGATGCCATGATTGTGCGCTCCACTACCGAGCTGGCCCATTCCCTGGGTTTCAAAGTGGTCGCCGAAGGGGTGGAGACGCAGGAAATCAGCGACAAGCTGCACGAGCTGGGTTGTGATTTCGGCCAGGGCTATTTCTACTCCCGCCCTGTGCCGCTGGCGGCTTTTGCAGCCTGGTTGCGCAAGTATCAGGGCTTGTAAGTACGTGCAGGGTGTAGGGCAGGCCGGGTTAATGGCGGCGTAGCATTGCCTGAAAAATATGCGGCATAGCCAAGTGGCTGATGCCGCATATTTTTTTTGTGGTTTTCACAGCTTGTCCACAGCTTTTTCCCGTTTTGCTGTGGATATCTGCCTAGTCCAGCGTCGTCGGCGCGATGATGATGCCGGCACGCAGGCCGATGCTGACGCGCGGGTTGGGGAACAGAATGCGCTCTTCTCCGCCTTTGGCGATATGGCGAATATCGCCGTCTTCGGCAATCAGCATGCCATCAGGCAAGGCGGTGAAGTTTTCCACCTCGTCCGCCAGGTGCAAGACAAAGTCGCCGCTATGCTTGATCAGGTCGTAGCTGGCGCGGAATAGCTGTACCTGGCTGGCATCGTAGGGGGCAGCGGTGCATGGTTGGCCGCTGACCAGCTGTCGTAGTGCCTTGTCGATGCCGCTAAAGCGGCCCAGGTCGTTCTGGCCAAACGGGCGCGCTTTGCCCAGCTCCAGCGTGAATGCGTCCGCCTGGCAGTGCTGGCTGGTGAAATAGCTGAAGGTGGCGGCTGGCTTGCTGTGCAGCAGTACGGTATGGATGTCGGCCTGGGCCAGCCACATCAGCTGTTCTCGGTTGTGCTGGCGATCGTGCAGGTAAGGGTAGATGGCAAAGCGCTCGAATACCGAACCACGGATCGCGGTGTGCAGGTCGTAATGGCGGCGCGGCCCAGTGGCGCGACTGAAGAACTGTTGTGCGGCCTGCTCCAGCTCGCCCGCGCGGGCTGCCTCGGCCGCTTGCGGCTGGCTGGCATGCTGGCCGTTGAACAGGCGGTTCATGTCGTAATCGATAAAACGCTTGCCGGCTTGCATGGCCGGGATGTTACCCAGGGCGACCAGTAGCCGGGCGTGCAGGGGCAGGCTGCCCGCCAGCAGGTCGTTCACGATACCGCTTAACACTTCGATGGGCGCGGTCTCGTTGCCATGCACACCGGCAGACAGCAGGATGTGCTCAAGGTTGGCCGCAGGGTGGGCCGGGCGGAGTTCTAGCAGCCCCGGGGCAAGCCAGTGGGCGTGAATGCCGTGCTGCTGCCACTGTGGCTGCTCGGGTGTCAGCGCTTGTAGCGTGAGGGACAGGAAATCCTTGGCGGGGTGAAACGGTTTCATGGTGCTTCCTTCAGGGTTTGCCCCATTCTAAACAAAGACCCGTGGCGCCAAAGGCTGGCGGCACGGGTCTGAACATTGATGGCGCAATCGTGCAAATCAGAGCATCCAGCCCGGTGCCCTTTTTTGCAGGTAGGCATAGATCCCTTCGCGGCCTTCCTCGCTGGTGCGTACGCTGGTAATGCGCGCGATGCTGATGTCCAGCGCGGCCTGGCTGGTGCCCAGCTGGCTGATGTCGTTTACCAGCTGCTTGGCCGCTACCATGGCTTGCGGGCCATTGTGCAGCAGGTGGCGCAGTGTCATCTCCAGGCTGGCATCCAGCTCGTCTGCCTCGACGACCTGGTGCACCAAACCCAGGCGCTTGGCTTTGCCGGCATTGAATCGCTCTGCCGTAATGAAATAGCGCCGCGTGGCTCGGGCACCGATGGCGCGGATGATGTACGGGGCGATGGACGAAGGGATGCTGCCCAGCTTGACCTCGGAAAAGCCGAACAGGCTGTCGGTACAGGAAATGGCCACATCGCAGCAGGCAACCAGCCCCACGCCAATGCCAAATGCCGAGCCGTGCACCTTGGCAATAGTGGGCTTGGGTAGCGTATCCAGGGTGACCATCAGCTGGGCCAGCAGGCGGGCCTGCTGTTGCAGGGTGGCATCGTCGGCTGTATTCAGCCTTTCCAGCCATTGCATATCGTGCCCGGTAGAGAAGTTCATGCCGCTGCCTGTCAGCACAATGGCACGAATGGACGGGTCGCGGCCCAGCTCGTGTAGCTCGCGGGTAAGGCGTAGCGCCAGGGTGTCATCGATGGCGTTGTGCAGCTCTGGCCGGTTGAGTGACAGCGTGGCGATATTACGATCGTCTACAGACAGCAGGATGCAGTCCTGGGCCATGAGAAACCTCCTTTACGGGGTGGCAAACTGGAAAATGTGTTGGCAAAACTGCTGCGGCGCTTCCAGGTGCAGCGCGTGGCCGGCACCGGGCAAGATACTCAGGCTGGCGCCGGGTATGCCCTGCTGCAACAGACGGGCCTGGTAGAGCGGGGTCAGCCGGTCTTCGTCCCCCACGATGATGTGGGTCGGCACTGTCAGGTCCCCCAGCCAGCTGCGTGCATCGTGTGCCATCACGCCGGCGATGATGCGTTCGATGGCTACCCATTCTACCGTGGCGGCAATGCGTTTCAGGTCTGGCAGCATGGCTTGGCCAGCCTGCAGGAAGCGGCTGGAAAACAGCCATGGCAAGCTGACGTCAAAGCGCAGGTCACTGCCACCGGCCGTTTCGGCCTGGGACCAGCTTAAGGCAATCTGGGTATTGATGGCATCCGACCACGCCAGGGTGGCTGCCAGCAGCATGCGGCCAACCTTTTGCGGGTGTCGGCGTGCAAAGTGCTGTGCCACCATGCCGCCGTAGGACAAGCCGGCCAGATAGACCTGCTCCACGCCCAGATGGTCCAGCAGGGCGGCGGCATCGTCGGCCTGGCGGGTCAGGGCGTAGGCTGGCTGTTCGGTGGATTCACTCTGCCCTTGCCCCTGAAAGTCCAGCCGGATCAAGCGGAAGCGCTGCTCCAGCATGGGTGCCATCAGCGTCCAGGCGGCGGTGCTCATGGTCAGGCCATTGAACAGCATCAGCGGCTGGCTGCCTTGGCCGCTGACTTCGTAGTACAGCTGGCGCTGCTCGGTTTGCAAGAATGGCATGGTGCGCTCCCTATGCTGTTGTTTTCTCCATTCTAGGCAATTTCATGCAGTGTGCTCTGCCATTACTGCCTTGGCGGCTGGGCGGGGCTGCATTATCTGTCACAAATTAGTACTAAAGTTGCCGGGTTATTGATAGCAGGTGTCCCATGAATACATGTCTTGATGATGTGACGCTCGCCATGCCCCAGCCTGCCCCCAGCCGCTTGCTGCTGGAGAAAATCATCCGCGAAGGCCTGGTGCAGGTGGTGTTTCAGCCCATTGTGTATCTGGCGTCCGGCGAGCTGCTGGGCTACGAGGCACTGGTACGCGGCCCTTCCGATTCCATTTTGCACTCGCCGGTGGCCTTGTTTGCCCATGCGGCGGAGGCCGGCCTGTCTGCCGTGCTGGATCAGGTATGCATGTCCGCTGTGCTGCGCGAGTTCGCCCGGCAGCAACTGCCGGGACATCTATTCATGAATGTCATGCCCGATACGCTGCTGTGTGACGATCTGACCGTAGACGGGTTGCTGGGCATGCTGGCTGTCAGCGGTGTGCAGGCGGAGCGGGTGGTGCTGGAGCTGACCGAAACCCGGCCCAATGCCACGTACCCTGTGCTGCGCAAGGTGGTCGATGCCTTGCGTGCCAGCGGGCTGCGGCTAGCACTGGATGATCTGGGTGAAGGCTACTCCAACCTGCGCTTATGGAGTGAGCTGAGCCCGGAGCTGGTCAAGCTGGATAAGTACTTTGTTCAAAATATTCACCAGGACCCGATCAAGTTGCAGTTTGTCCGCTCGCTGGTCGATATGGCACGGGCCGCCGGTTCCACGCTGGTGGCCGAAGGGGTGGAGCAGGCCGAGGAATTGGCCGTGCTGCGCGATCTGGGGGTGTTGATGGGGCAGGGCTATCTGATGTCGCGCCCGGTGACCAAGCCTGGCAAAGCCACGCGTTACAACTTGCCAGGTTATGCGCCGGTCAAAGTTGGCCGCACGCTGCCGCAGGCGCGTAGCCTGCTCGTGGCGGTGCAGGCGCTACCGGATACGGCCAACTGCGAGCAGGCTTATCGCCTGTTCGCCGACCAGCCGGACTTGTTTGCCATACCCGTCTTGCGCGGTGGCCGGCCGGTAGGGCTGCTGTCGCGCCACCACGTGCTGGAATCGTTTGCCAAGCCATTCAGCCGCGAGTTGCTGGCCAAGAAGTCGTGCATGACACTGGCCGATGGTGCACCGCTGGTGGTGCCGGCAGAGCTGGATATCCAGACGCTGTCCCACCGTGTGGTGGCGGCTGACCGGCGCTATCTGCTGGATGGCTTCATCATCGTGGAAGATGGCCACTATCTGGGCATGGGGACTGGCCACGACCTGATGCGCGTCATCAGCGAACAACAGCTGTTGGCCGCACGCTATGCCAACCCGTTGACCGGCCTGCCCGGTAACGTGCCTATCAGCGACGAGGTCGCGCGGCTGCTGGAAGAAGGCCGCAGCTTTGCCGTGGCCTACGTGGATCTGGACCATTTCAAGCCATTCAACGATCAGTACGGTTATGGTGCAGGCGATGACATGATTCGCTTGCTGGGCACCATTCTGGAAACAGCCGTAGACAGCGCGCGCGACTTTGTCGGCCATGTTGGTGGCGATGATTTTGTGCTGTTGTTGCAAAGCTGCAACTGGGAAATGCGTTTGCAGCGGGTCTTGCAGCAATTTGACCAGAGTGTGCTGGCGCTTTTTTCCGAAGGAGATCGCCTGGCTGGCGGGTTTTGTGTGGCAGACCGCCAGGGGCAGGTGCAATTTTTCCCGCTAACCAGCGTGTCGATTGGCGTGCTGCAAGTCAGGCCGGGCTTTTTTGCCTCGCACTATGCGGTGGCTTCGGCGGCAACACATGCCAAAAAAATGGCTAAAAAACAGGATGGTAGTGCAATTTATATCGAAAACGACGTGATGGCTGCGGTAATGCATTAAGAAAAGCAGGCTGTTGGATGGATTAAACGCAGGTGCTTGCCGGCTACTTGTGCTGCGGTGCCTATCCGCCAAAACTGGGCATCTTGCTGTGGGGCAAGCATTTTCATGCTGCGCCGCGGCATTTTTTTTGCTGATCATGCCGATCTGGCCTGGCTTTTGCATGTCTGTTGTCAATTTTATTAAACATCGGCTAATCTGGTCTTGCTGCAGTGCTGGCCGGCATCATTCTGGTGCGTATGCCGAGCCGGCTTGTCCTGGCGGTTGATGCTTCAATTTGCTGCCAGGGCGGTGTTACCGGCCGCGTGCTGGCATGGTGGCACTGCTAAAGAAGTACTGTTGCCAGCCATCCGGCAAGGCATTTGCCCCCTTGGGCATATTGCTTGCCGGGCTGGCGGCAGGGTAGGGTAGGGTTTGGCCGTTTTGAAATGGCAGAAGTGAACATTACAGAGGGTGAGCAACACCCTCGCGAGGAAAAATCATGGTGGAAACTGTCAAACAGGCTGCGGCATCTGCACAGGGTGCGCCGTATCTGCGTATTGCCAATGTGGTGAAAAAATTCGGTGACACCACGGCAGTGGATGGTGTGGATCTGGATATCCGCAAAAACGAGATTTTTGCCCTGCTGGGCAGCTCCGGGTGTGGCAAGTCCACCCTGTTGCGCATGCTGGCGGGTATGGAGCGGCCAACCTCCGGCAAGATCATTCTGGATGGCGAAGACATAACGGCACTCGCGCCCTATGATCGCCCCATCAACATGATGTTCCAGAGCTATGCGCTGTTCCCGCACATGAGCGTGGCGGACAATATTGCTTTTGGCCTGAAGCAGGACAAAATGCCCAAAGGCGAAATCGACGCCCGTGTGGCCGAGATGCTGGACCTGGTGCAGATGCGCAAATACGCCAACCGCAAACCCTACCAGCTGTCCGGCGGCCAGCAGCAGCGTGTGGCGCTGGCGCGCAGCCTGGCCAAGCGGCCAAAGCTGCTGTTGCTGGACGAGCCGCTGGGCGCGCTGGATAAAAAGCTGCGCCAGCAAACCCAGCTGGAGCTGGTAAATACGCTGGAGCAGGTGGGTGTGACCTGCATCATGGTGACGCACGATCAGGAAGAGGCCATGACCATGGCCACCCGCATCGGCATCATGAGCGAAGGCCAGCTGCTGCAGATCGGCAGCCCTGCCGAGATCTACGACTACCCGAACTGTCGCTTTACCGCCGAGTTCATTGGCGACACCAATATGTTTGCCGGCCCGGTGGTGGTGGATGAGCCGGATAGCGTGGAGATCGACTCGCCCGAGCTGGGTAGCCGCATCCATATCGACCACGGCATCACCGGCCCCAAAGGCATGCAGGTGTGGGCCAGTATCCGCCCAGAGGATGTGCACCTGGATGTGGTGCCTCAGGCGGCCGGCCCGAACGTGGCGCGCGGCCAGGTGCACGATATTGCCTACCTGGGCAGCTTCTCGGTGTATCACGTGAAGCTGGCGAGCGGCAAAGTGGTGAAGTCCATGGTGGCGGCCAACCATTGGCACGAAAACAGCATTACCCCGCCTACCTGGGGTGATACCGTTTATGTGAGCTGGCGCCCCGACATGCCCGTTGTGCTGACCCGCTAAGGAGACGCGTGATGAATCTCGCAAGATTGATGCGCAGGCTAAAGCCAGGCAAGGGGGCGGTGATCGCCGTGCCGTTCTTCTGGCTGCTGCTGTTCTTCCTGGTGCCGTTCTTCATCGTACTGAAGATCAGCTTTGCCGAGCAGGATCTGGCTATCCCGCCGTTTACCAGCCTGCTGCAGGTGGAAGATGGCGTGCTGCAAAGCCTTACCCTGTACTTTGGCAACTTCCACTTCATCTTTACCGACGGGCTGTATGCGGCAACGTATCTGTCGTCGCTGAAGGTGGCTTTTTTCACTACCGTGATGTGCCTGTTGCTGGGCTACCCCATCGCCTACGCCATTGCACGGGCTGACCCGGCACGCCGTAACGTGCTGCTGATGCTGGTGATGCTGCCGTTCTGGACGTCGTTCCTGCTGCGGGTGTATGCCTGGATGGGGCTGCTCAACGAAACCGGCCTGATCAACAACTTCCTGTTGTCCATCGGGCTGATCAGCGAGCCGCTGCACCTGTTCCACAACGACTTCTCGCTGTACCTGGTCATGGTTTATGCCTACCTGCCGTTCATGATCCTGCCGCTGTTTTCGCACCTGGTGAAAATGGACATGCGTCTGTTGGAAGCTGCAGCCGACCTGGGCGCCGGGCCGATCAAGGCGTTCCTGACCATTACGCTGCCGCTGTCCAAAAACGGCATCATCGCCGGCTCCATGATGGTGTTCATTCCGGCCGTGGGCGAGTTCGTTATCCCCGAGCTGGTGGGCGGGACCGATACGCTGATGATAGGCAAGGTGCTGTGGAACGAGTTCTTCGATAACAACAACTGGCCGATGGCATCGGCAGTGGCCATCATCATGGTACTGATGCTGATTGTGCCGATCGCGCTGCTGCATCGTTACGAGACGCGCGAGCTGGAGGGCAAGGGCAATGCATAACAAACTGTCGCCATTCCTGAAGGGCGTGCTGGTGGTGGGTTTCCTGTTTTTGTACATCCCTATCGTTAGCCTGATTGTGTACTCGTTTAACGAGTCCAAACTGGTGACTGTGTGGGGCGGGTTCTCTACCAAATGGTACGCATCGCTGTTTGCCAACGAGCAGATCATGGCTGCGGTGAAACTGTCCATCGAGATTGCCTTGGCTAGCGCGCTGGCTGCGGTGGTGCTGGGGACAATTGCCGGTTTTGTGCTGGCACGGTTCAAGCGCTTTCCGGGTAGCACGCTGTTTGCCGGCATGATGACGGCGCCGATGGTGATGCCGGAGGTGATTACCGGCTTGTCCATGCTGCTGCTGTTTATCTCCATGCAACAGCTGGTCGGAGTGCCTAGCGAGCGCGGCTTCATCACGATCTGGGTAGGTCACACCACGCTATGCATGGCCTACGTGGCGGTGGTAGTGCGTTCGCGCCTGCTGGAAATCGACCAGAGCCTGGAAGATGCCGCCATGGATCTGGGGGCGCGCCCGCTGAAGATCTTCTTCGTGATTACGCTGCCGCTGGTGTCGCAGGCTATTGCTTCCGGCTTCCTGCTATCGGTCACGCTGTCGCTGGACGATCTGGTTACTACCGCCTTCCTGTCCGGCCCGGGTTCTACCACGCTGCCACAGGTGATCTTCTCCAAAGTGCGTCTGGGGCTGAACCCCGAGATCAACGCGCTGGCCAGCATTACCGTGCTGGTGGTGGGGGTGGTGGTGCTGCTGGCGAACTACCTGATGCTCAATGCACAGCGTAACCGCGACAAAGCCATTGCTGCCGCCATGCGTGAAAGCGGCGCCCACAGCTAAGGTGTTGTGCCTGGTAACGGCGGTGCCTTGCGGTGCCGCCGTTTTTCATGCCCGCCGCCTTGCCATGCAGGGTTGGCCGCATTAACCGTTTCGTGTCGAGGTTCTTATGCTCTCGTTTGCTCATCAGCCGCACGTGCTTTCCTATTATGCAGCCACCGCTACGCCGTGGGTGCCGGCACCGGCTTTGCAGGGTGATGTGGAATGCGATGTCTGCGTGGTGGGTGGCGGGCTGGCCGGCGTCTCCGCTGCCTTGAATCTGGCCGAGCAGGGCTTGCGCGTGGTGTTGCTGGAAGGCTCGCACATCGGCTTTGGCGCTTCAGGCCGCAACGGCGGGCAGGTCATTGCCGGTTACGCCTGCGATATGGATACCATCAAGGGGCAGCTGGGCTTGGCCGCGGCGCAGCGCTTCTGGCGCATGTCGGTGGAGGCGGTCGAGATCATCGAGCAGCGTGTGCGCCAGCATCAGATCGATTGCCAGTGGACGCGCGGTTTTTGCAATGTGGCAGTGAAGCCTGCGCATCTGGCCAGTTTGCAAGACTGGCAGCGCGAGCTGGCCGACCGCTACAGCTACCCGCATTGCGAGCTGTGGGGCAAGGAAAAGTTGGCCGCAGTGCTGGGCTCCAGCCGCTATCAGGGTGGCTTGTTTGACCCCTTGTCTGGCCACATCCACCCGCTGAACTACTTGCTGGGGCTGGCGCGGGCGGCACGCGCCGCCGGGGTGCAGATTTACGAGCAGACGCCAGTGCAGGCGTTTCGTGCCGGCGAGGCCCCGCTGGTGCAATGCGAGCAGGGCACGGTGCGCTGCCGGCAGCTGGTGCTGGCCTGCAATGCCTATCTGGGCAAGCTTGCCCCTGCGCTGCAAAGCCGCATCATGCCGGTGGGTACCTATGTCATCGCTACCGAGCCACTGGGCGAGGCACGGGCGCGTAGCCTGATCGCCAACAATATGGCGGTGTGCGATACCAATTTCGTGCTGGATTACTACCGCCTGTCTGCCGACCATCGTCTGCTGTTTGGCGGCAAGGTCAGCTACTCCGGGCGCGAGCCGCGCCAGCTGGCGCAGGCCATGCGCGCCGACATGCGGCGCGTGTTCCCGCAGCTGGCTGAGGTGGCGGTGGACTATGCCTGGGGCGGCTTCTGCGATATCACCCTGAACCGGGCGCCGGACTTTGGCCGCCTGGCGCCCAATATCTTCTATGCCCAGGGTTTTTCCGGCCATGGTGTGGCCAATACCGGCCTGGCCGGCAAGGTCATTGCCGAGGCCATTGCCGGTGACGATAGCCGGCTGGCGCTGTTCGAGCAGCTACAGCATCGGCGCTTTCCGGGTGGCAGCTTGCTGCGTACGCCGGCACTGGTACTCGGCATGGCGTGGTATCGGCTGCAAGACTATCTATAAGTATGTGGCTGGCCTTTGGTGCAAGCCGGGCTGGCGGGTGTTGAATATCATGCACGTGCCGGTGGCCTGTTTTTCTAGGCTATGCGGGTGTGTCGGTTAAAAAACATTCATGTGAAACCGTTATGCTCGGCACGAGTGCGGCAGTCTGGCAGGCTGGGTGTTAATTAAAATCAACGCCCAAAAATTGTGCTTGTCAAGCTGTGTGATGTTGCTAAAATCCGCGCTCGTTTTTGCGGCACCCGCCGCACGACTGCGCGCTCCGACATCCCAGGCCCACATGAAGCTTTCCAGCCCGAAAGCCGCGCACTAAGGAGCAGTTTCCATTTATTGCATAACTAGGGAAATCCTTTCATGGCTTGGACTGTGGCGGATAGCCGTAGCCTGTATGGCATACGGCACTGGGGCGCTGGCTATTTCAATGTCGGCGAAAATGGCTGCGTAAAAGTACGCCCGAATGTACATCAACAACGCGAAATCGATCTGTTCGAGCTGGCGCATACGCTGGGCGACCGTGGCCTGGACATGCCGCTGCTGGTGCGTTTCCCCGATATTCTGCAAGACCGCGTTACCCGCCTGTGTCACGCCTTCAATAATGCAATCGCCAGCCAGGATTATGGCAACCGCTACACCGCCATTTATCCAATCAAGGTAAACCAGCAAGAAGCGGTGGTGAAGAGCATCATCGCGACCCAGGACGTGTCCATCGGCCTGGAAGCCGGCTCCAAGCCGGAGCTGATGGCCGTGCTGGCACTGGCGCCCAAGGGCTGCACCATTGTGTGCAATGGCTACAAAGACCGCGATTTCATCCGTCTGGCGCTGATGGGTCAGCGTCTGGGCCACGAAGTGTTCGTGGTGATCGAAAAAGAATCCGAAGTGGATCTGCTGATCCAGGAAAGCGCCAAGCTGGGCGTCAAAGCTAACCTGGGTCTGCGCGTGCGCCTGTCGTCGCTGGCGTCCAGCAAGTGGGCTGATACCGGTGGCGAGAAGGGCAAGTTCGGCCTGTCCGCCGCGCAGCTGATCTCGGCAGTGGACAAGCTGGTGGCAGCCGGCCACGGCGACAATGTGCGCCTGATGCACTTCCACATGGGTTCGCAGATCGCCAACATCGCCGACTACCGCGCCGGCTTCCGCGAAGCCATCCGCTACTTTGGCGAGCTGCGCGCGCTGGGCCTGCCGGTAGATCACGTGGACGTGGGCGGTGGCCTGGGCGTGGACTACGACGGCACCCACTCGCGTAACGCCAGCTCCATCAACTACGACATGGACGAGTACGCCAGTGTGATCGTGTCCATGCTGTCCGAGTTCTGCGACGAAAACGGCATTCCGCACCCGCGCATCCTGTCCGAGTCCGGCCGCGCCATGACCGCGCACCACGCGGTGTTGCTGGTAAACGTGACCGACGTGGAGCGCCTGCCCGATACCATGCCGCACATCGAGGATCTGTCGGCCATGTCGCGCCCGGTGCGCAAGCTGGTGGAGCTGATGAACCTGACCGACTCGGAGATGGTAACCGAAACCTACTACCGCGCCAGCCATATGGTATCCGAAGCGTCCGATATGTACGCCGAAGGCCGCCTCACGCTGAAAGAGAAAGCCATTGCCGAGCAGGTACACGCCGCACTGTGCCGCCGCCTGCAAGCGCAGCTAACCGCCAGCCAGCGCAGCCAGCGTCAGGTATACGACGAGCTGACCGACAAACTGGCCGACAAGTATTTCTGCAACTTCTCGGTGTTCCAGAGCCTGCCGGATACCTGGGCCATCGACCAGGTACTGCCGATCATGCCGATTCACCGCCTGGACGAGCAGCCTACCCGCCGCGCCGTGCTGCAGGATCTGACCTGCGACTCCGACGGCAAGGTAAAGCAGTACGTCGACCAGCAAAGCATCGAAAACAGCATGCCGGTGCACGAGGTGAAGGTAGGTGACGAGTACCTGATCGCCGTGTTCATGGTGGGGGCTTACCAGGAGATCCTGGGCGATATGCATAACCTGTTCGGCGATACCGATTCGGTGAACGTCTACGTGCGTGAAGGTGGTAAAGTGACTTTCGAGGGCGTGGAAGAGCACGACACTATCGAGGACATGCTGCGCTACGTGCACCTGTCGCCAGAAGAGATTCTCAACCGCTACGAGTCCAAGGCGCGTATGGCGGGGCTGAGCCAGGAAGAGCGCTCCAGCTACTTTGCCGAGTTCTGCCGCGGCCTGAAGCAGTCGTCTTACCTGAGCGTGTAAGCCAGGGTTGGCCGCATGCGGCCAACCTTGAGGCGCAAAACAAAAGCCACGGAGCGTACGCCGTGGCTTTTGTCTTTCGGGGCCGTGCTGCTAGTCGGCTGCCTTGAACAGCTTCACGCTGTCGTCCAGCTCGGCCATCAGGCTGTCCAGGCGCTCGGTGGCCTGGGCAATGGTTTCTGCTTCGCCAGACAGGCTGCGGGCGGCTTCGCCTACTGCCGTGATATTGCCGGTAAAGCGGCTGAAACCTTGGTTTTGCGACTCCTCGGCCTGTGCCACCTCACGCAGCAGCTGTATCAGGCGGTGCGTGTCCTGAATGATGCCCGTCAGGCGTTGCTGGGCATCTACGGTATTTTCACGGCCGCTGCGCATCTGGGCGTTGCCATCGCGGATGGCATCGATGGCCTGGTTGGTACCGTCTACGATCAGGCGGATTTTGGACTCGATATCCAGCGTGGCCTGCTGTGTGCGCTCGGCCAGCTTGCGGACCTCGTCAGCTACCACGGCGAAACCGCGGCCCATTTCGCCGGCGCGCGCGGCCTCGATGGCGGCATTCAGCGCCAGCAGGTTGGTCTGGTCGGCAATGTCACGGATAAGCTGTACGATGCCGCTGACTTCGGCACTGCGCTGGCCCAGGTCTTCCATGCGCTCTGCGGCACGCGCGATCACGTCACCGGCCTGGTTTAGCTGGCTTACGGCTTTGTCCATGGCCTGGCCGCCACCGTTGGCCGCTTCGCCGGCGTGGATGGCCATGCTGGTGGCGCTTTGTGACTGGCTGGCGTTTTGTGCGGTCACCGCAGCCATGTTCTGGGCAGCACCTACCATGTCGTCGGCGCGCTTGCGCTGCTCGCTCATGGTGTGGGCAATCATCTGGGTGCTGGTAGTGATGCCGCGGCTTTCGGTGCCGGCGGCGTGTAGCGAGCGGGTTACCTGCGCCATCATCTGCTTCATGGCCGCCGTGGCGCGCTCGGCTTCTTCGCGGGCGGCTTCCAGTTTTTCGAAAGTGCGGGTTTTGGCGCGGTCATAAGCCAGCGCCAGCGCCAGCACCACCAGTGACAGGCCGATCAGCGATTTGGCTTGCAGCTTGGGCAGCTCTTCGTGCGGGATGGGCGTGGGCGGGATGTCGCCCGCGGCAGACAGGCCGAAGATCAGGCCGATCATCAGGAAAGTCAGCAGCGTCCACACCACACCTGCGGTACGGCCACCAACAAAAATGGCGGCAAACGGGATGCAGGCAAACCACATCACACTGGTGGACATGATGCCGCCATTGACATACACCATCCACGCCACCATGGCGAACATGGTGAAGATGATGTACTGGGCAACGGTGTGTAAAGCGCCCGTGAGTTTGAGCAGGAGCGGGCCCAGCAGCATCAGCACGCCGCCCAGCACAATGCCGTGCGCCATGGCGTCGTGGTGCAGCTTGTAATACGAGATGGCAAATAGGGGTGCAATGGTACCGGCTAGCAAGCCAACGCTCACGACGGTGCGTGCGCGAATCAGGCTGTCTGGTACTTGCCTGAGCTGATCGGAAATAAACCACTCTGTGAAAGTGTGAAGCGACATATTCCATCCTCGTGTGTCGTGCTGAGCTGCGTCAGCTTTAAAAAGTATAGTTATTTTTTTAAGGGTTTCCTCTTGATGCTAAAACAGTTGTTTTAATTGAACAAGCGCCAGCTTGGTTTGCGGAATTTATCGAGAGCTTTGCTGTGCAATGAAATGGAAAAGCCCGCAGCGGCGATGCCGGTGCGGGCGGAATGATGATGGCGTAGCCTTAGTGTTGGTGAAGCTGTTCGGCTTGTATTGCGGTGAGGGCAATGGTGTAAACGATGTCGTCGACCAAAGCGCCACGCGACAGGTCGTTTACCGGTTTGCGCAGGCCCTGCAGCATTGGCCCCACAGACACCACGTTGGCCGAACGTTGCACGGCCTTGTAGGTGGTGTTGCCGGTGTTCAGGTCGGGGAACACGAACACGTTGGCACGGCCGGCCACCGGGCTGTCCGGTGCTTTCTGGCGGCCCACCGATTCCACACTGGCGGCGTCGTACTGCATCGGGCCGTCTATCAGCAAGCCGGGGCGTTTTTCGCGGGCGAGGCGCGTGGCTTCGCGTACTTTCTCTACGTCATCACCGCTGCCGGAGCTGCCGGTAGAGTAGGAAATCATGGCCACGCGCGGCGGGATGCCAAACGCTGCCGCCGAGTCGGCCGACTGGATGGCAATGTCGGCCAGCTCTTCGGCGCTCGGGTCCGGGTTCACTGCGCAGTCGCCGTATACCAGTACCTGGTCCGGCATCAGCATGAAGAACACGCTGGACACCAGTTTGGCCTCCGGTGCGGTCTTGATCAGCTGCAGGGCGGGGCGGATGGTGTTGGCCGTGGTGTGTACGGCACCGGAAACCAGGCCGTCTACCTCGTTCAGCGCCAGCATCATGGTGCCCAGCACCACATTGTCCTCTAGCTGGCGCTCGGCCATCGGGGCGCTCAGGCCCTTGCTCTTGCGCAGCTCGACCATCGGCGCCACGTAGCGGCTGCGTACCTCGGCCGGTTCGACGATTTCCACTCCCTCGGGCAGGCTGATGCCTTGTGCTTCGGCCACTTGCAGGATTTCGGCGCGCTCGCCGATCAGCACGCAGTGGGCAATGCCTTTTTCGTGGCAGATGGCGGCAGCTTTCACCGTGCGCGGCTCGTTGCCTTCCGGCAGCACAATGCGCTTGGCGGCGTGGCGGGCTTTTTCCATCAGCTGGAAGCGGAAGGCAGGCGGGGACAAGCGTTTCTCGCGCGTCTGGCCAATGCGCTGTTGCAGCTGGGCTGTGTTCAGGCGCTCGGCGACAAACGCCACCACGCGTTCCATGCGCTCCAGGTCGTCGGCCGGCACCTGGCGGCTCATGGCGGCGATCAGTGTGGTGGTATCCAGGGTGTTGGTGTCAATGGATAGCACCGGCAGGCCACTGGTGAACGCCTTGTGGCAAAGCTGCTGGATGCGCTCGTCCGGCTCGGCGTCGCAAGTCAGCAGCAAGCCGGCCAGTGGCACGCCGTTCAGCGTGGCCATGGCGGTAGCCAGGATGATGTCTTCGCGGTCGCCCGGAGTGATGATCAGCGCGCCGGGTTTGAGCAGGTGCACGATGTGCGGCACGCTGCGTGCCATCACCGACATGCTGCGCACGCGGCGGCGGGTAAGCTGGCCGGCGTGCAGCAGCTTGGCTTTCAGGTAGTTGGCCACGTCCAGCGTGCGCGGTGCCATCAGCTCCGGCTCCAGCGGGATGCCGCCCAGGCACGGAATGCGGCGCTTCTGGATCAGCTGGCTGGATTCGGCAATTTCGGCTGACAGCTGCTTGATGCTTTGCTCGCTGTCCACCCGGTTCAGGATGTAGCCGGCAATGGCGTGACTGCGGCTGCCAAAGGCCTGGATGGCGATTTCCAGCTTTTCCGCCAGCTCGTGGCTGGGCTGGGTGTTGGCCGCACCCACCAGGATGATGTCGCATTGCAGCGTGCTGGCCAGCTTGCTGTTGATGTAGGTGGTGAATACGTGCTGCTGGTCTTGTACCAGGCCCTCCACAATCACCACGTCGACATCTTGCGCGGCTTGCTGGTACAGGCTGACGACTTCTTCCATCAGCTGGTCCAGCTGGCCCTGGCTGAGCAGGTGCTCGGCGCGCTCCATCGGCAGTGGCTCCGGGGCGTTCAGGTGGCACAGCTCGCGGGCGAAGTGCGTGGAGCGCTCCGGTTCGTTCGGGTCCAGCCCTTGGGCGATGGGTTTGACGAAGCCTACTTTCAGGCCGTCCTGCTCCAGGGCGCGCACCAAGCCTAGCGACACCGAGGTGAGGCCGGCGTCAAAACCGGTCGGCGCAATCAGAAAAGTGTGCATGCGGTTTCCTTATTTGCCCTGTGTCAGTGCAGCGGTGTCCAGTGCAATCATCAGCTCTTCATTGGTGTTGATCACCAGGGCGGTAGTGCTGTCGGCGTGGCTGATGCGGCCGGCCTTGCCGCGGAAGGCGGCATCGTTGGCCGCTGCGTCCAGGCTAAAGCCCAGGAAGGCCAGCTTGTTCAGCACATTGGCGCGCACAAAGGGCGAGTTCTCGCCGATGCCGCCGGTAAACAGCAGCACGTCAATGCGGCCCAGTGCCACCACCATGGCGGCGATCTGCTTGGCCAGGCGGTAGCAGAATACTTCCATAGCAATAATCGCACCCGGGTGGCCGTTGGCCGCAGCTTCTTCCAGCTCGCGGCAGTCGCTGGACAGCTCGGACAGGCCCAGCAGGCCGGACTGCTTGTTCAGCAGGGCGGTGATGCCGTCTACGTCGGTATTCAGGGCGCTGGCCAGGTAGCCAAACAGGCCGGGGTCGATATCACCGGAGCGGGTGCCCATCACCAGGCCTTCCAGCGGGGTGAGGCCCATGCTGGTGTCTACCGACTGGCCATTCAGGATGGCGGCAACCGAGGCGCCGTTACCCAGGTGGGCGCTGACAATGGCGCTGTTTTCCAGTGGGATGCCGGCCATGCGGGCGGCTTCAGCGGCGACAAAGCGGTGGCTGGTGCCGTGGAAGCCATAGCGGCGTACGCCGTGCTCGCGGTATAGCGCCATCGGTACGGCGTACAGGTAGGCGTGCTGCGGCATGGTCTGGTGGAAGGCAGTGTCGAACACGGCCACCTGGGGCAGGCCAGGGAAGCAGGCCTGTGCGGTGCGCATGCCCAGCAGGTTGGCCGGGTTGTGCAGCGGCGCCAGGCGTGCGCAGTCTTCGATGGCGGCCAGCACGCTGTCGTCAATCAGGGTGGAGGCGTGGAAGTTTTCGCCGCCGTGTACTACACGGTGGCCAATAGCCGTAATGCTGCCCGTCAGTGCGCGCTCGTCCAGGTAGGACAGGATGGCTTTCATGGCGCCGGCGTGGTCGCCCTGTGCCAGCGTCAGTTCCACCTTCTGGCCGGCCTGTTTGAAGGTGATGCAGGCGCCGGCCATGCCCAGTTTCTCTGCCAGGCCAGTCAGCGTGGTGTCCTGGGTCTGGGCGTTGATCAGGGCGAATTTCAGCGACGAGCTGCCGCAATTGATGACGAGTGTGTGGGTGATCATGTTCTATCCGTTAGCAGTAAGACATCATGGATGAGTCTGTGCTGGTGTTGCGTGTTCTTTTTATAGAGTGTTTGCACGGTTTGCTAAGCGCAGCCACAGCCGTGCAGGGGGCGCATTATCCTTGTTTGTGATGCATTGCACCATAGGGAAGTTCCTTATCGGGTGTTGCCGGGTAGTATTTCAGGCTTGTCTGACAACATCATGAAAGCAAAAGGGTTTTTGCGCGAAATTTTCAAAGACGCCATTTTGCGCAATTTAAGCGTTGCAATCCCTTGACTTGGCACAAATTCCCGGGCAAAAAATACTTGCCCCAAGGGGGGATTTGGCCCACAATCCCGCCCCTGAACATTTGGGGTATGGTTGGAAAAGCCCCTGTTCTACCAATGTTTTTTATAGCTCTCCGTAAACTCGTTAAGAGCGAGATTCGGCTGGTCTTATATCTTCTTCCACGGAGGTGTGGGAATAATGTCTGATCTGGCTTCGTCCCAGTTGCTCAAAGCTTCTGCTGCGCAGTTGCCTGTCTTTACTTACTTTGACCCGGCTTATTACGAGCTGGAGCAAAAAACCCTGTTTGCCGATGCCCCGCAATACTATGGCCACGCGCTGATGGTGCCCAATGCTGGCGACTATCACACGCTGGACTGGCAGGGCCACGGCAAAATGCTGAAAAATGTCGATGGTGACATCAAGCTCATTTCCAATGTGTGTCGCCACCGCCAGGCCCTGATCTACAAAGGCCGTGGCAATGGCAACCACATGGTGTGCAACCTGCACGGCTGGACTTACGACGCCGAAGGCAAGCTGCTGGGGGCGCCGCATTTCCCGGAAACGCCTTGCCTGAACCTGAACCAGACCGAGCTGACCCGCTGGAATGGCCTGCTGTTTGACGCCAAGCGCAATGTGCAGCGCGACCTGGAAAAGCTGGGTGTGGCCAAGCACATGACGTTTGAAGGCTTTGCCTACCACAAGTCGTTTACCACCGAGTACGACTTCAACTGGAAAACCTTTATCGAGGTGTACTCGGAGGATTACCACGTTGACCCGTTCCACCCGGGCCTGGGCAATTTTGTAGATTGCGCCGACCTGAAGTGGGAGTGGGGTGACCAGTACCACGTGCAGACTGTCGGTGTGAAAAACCGCCTGGCGCGCTCCGGTAGCAAGGTGTACGGCAAGTGGCACGAAGAGGTGCTGAAGCGTTACGCTGACCAGCAGCCGGAATTCGGCGCCATCTGGCTGACCTACTACCCCAACATCATGGTGGAGTGGTACCCGCACGTGCTGGTGGTGAGCGTGGTGATACCGCGCGGCCCGGAGAAGTGCACGGTGATTACCGAGTTTTACTACCCGGAAGACATCATCTGGTTCGAACCCGATTTCATCGAGGCCGAGCAGGCGGCTTACTTCGAGACAGCGGTAGAGGACGACGAGATTTGCCAGCGCATGCACGAGGGCCGCAAGGCACTATGGCTGCGTGGCGAAAGCGAAGTCGGCCCGTATCAGTCGCCTACCGAAGACGGCATGCAGCACTTCCACGAGTTTTACCGTCGTTTGATGGGCGAACATCTGGCTGGCTAATACACCGTCTTATGCGGCACAATACCAAGGCGCGGATATCCGCGCCTTTTTGCTTGCCCATTCCTGCCTATGCCTGCCTGCCGTTGCTGGCCCTTGTTGGCCATTCTGCTCTCCTTTCCCCTTGTATCGCACGCTGCACCTTATCGCCACGCCGGCCTGGGGGTGACTCTGTCTGTGCCCGATGGCTGGAAGGTACGCCCCGCCCCCGGGGGAGGCTTGCGTGTGCTGCCACCGCAGATGGAAGACCGCGAGCGCAGCGGTGTAGCGGTGACCGTGTGGCGCGAGCGTTTGCGTGCTGGTGCTGCACTAGACAAGTTGGCCGCACGGCACAAGAAGGCACAAGGAGCGCGTGAGGCAGCGATTCGCGCCCAGCTGGACCGCAAAGCCGGGCGCCTGGTGCTGGAGTACCGCGAGGGCGAGTACGTGCAAAGCGGCTTGTGGATTGTGCGCCAGCATCTGAAAGTGGTGCAGCAGGATGGCAAGCAAGGCGTGTACGCCGAGTGCGTGGCCAATGCGTCCGAGTATCACCGCTACCGCCGTGCTTTTGCCGATATCTGCCTGGGGCTGAGCGTGCGCCCTGTCTCTGCCAAGGGGTAGTGCCATGTCTGGCTGGTTTGCACGCTTGGGCTCGGCCTGGATGGTGGTGGCGGCGGCCAGTTTTGCCGGCATGAGTATGCTGGCCGCCATGGCCAGTCAGCATATAGGGGCGATCGAGATCCTGTTCTACCGTACCGCCATTGGCCTGGCGGTATTGCTGGTACCGGTGGCGCTGGGGCACGAGGGCGTGGCTACCGTGCATTGGCCTGCGCACTTTCGCCGCAGTATTGCCGGCTATTTATCCATGGCCATGCTGTTTTATGCGCTGACCCGGCTGCCGCTGGCCACTGCGGTGACTTTGAACTACACCTCCTCGCTGTCTTTTGCCGTGTGCTGCGTGCTGCTGCGCGGCGAGCGCTTGTCGCAGCGGGTGAAGCTGGCGCTGCTGCTGGGCTTTGTCGGCATCGTGCTGATCTTGCGGCCAACCTTTCATGCCGGGCAGTGGCTGCCCGGCTTGGTCGGCCTGCTTTCCGGTGCGGGGGCCGGCTTGGCGCTGTTCCATGTGCGCGAGCTGGGTGAGCTGGGCGAGCGCCCCGGTGTGACGGTGTTCTGGCTGTATTTTTTGTCTACCGTGTGCGGTCTGGCTTGGGTCATGCTGCAAGGTGGTTTTACTCCGCTGGGTCTGTCTGACCTGTCGGCCTTGCTGGGGGTAGGGCTGTTGGGTTTGCTGGGGCAGCTGGCGATGACGCGCGCCTATAAAGAAGGCCGCAAATTTGTGGTGTCCAGCCTGGCCTACCTCACTGTGGTGTTTTCCGCGCTATTGGGCGTGGTATTTGGTGGCCAGCTGCTATCGGCCAGTGCGGTACTGGGCATGTTGATGATTATTGGCTGCGGCATGTTGGCCGCGAAGGGTTCGTAGTGGGCGGTGCGTGGTGGATGGTGTTGGCGGCAGCCAGTTTTGGTGCCATGGGGGTGTTCGTGAAGCTGGCTGCGGCCACGCTGGGTACGGTGGAGCTGGTGTTCTGGCGAACGGCATTTGCCGTGCTGGTGCTGGGTGGTGCGGCCTTGCTGCGCCGGCAGCGTTTTGCTACGCCTTTGCTGGGCCAGCATCTCAAGCGCGGCATGCTCGGCTACGTGTCTTTGCTTTGCTATTTCTATGCCATCAGCCATTTGCCGCTAGCCACGGCGGTCACGCTGAATTACACCTCGCCCATGTTCCTGGCCTTGCTGTCTGTGCTGCTGTTGGGTGAGCGCTTGCCACGGGTTGGCGTGCTGGCCATGGCGCTGGGCTTTGCCGGCGTGGTATGGCTATTGCGGCCAACCTGGCACGAGCTGGGCTGGTTGTCCGGCGTGCTGGGTTTGCTGTCCGGTTTGCTGGCGGGTTGGTCCTACCTGCATGTGCGCGAGCTGGGGCAGGCCGGTGAGGCCGAGTGGCGCACGGTATTTTACTTTGCCCTGATTTCCACCCTGGGCGGCTTGTTGCTGATGCAGTTTCAAACCTGGCACCCGCTGACTGCGGCCAACGTACCATGGGTATTGGGCCTGGGGGTGAGTGCCATGGTGGCGCAGCTGGCCATGACGCGCGCCTACAAGGTGGGCCGCAAGCTGCTGGTGGCCAATTTGTCTTATCTGACAGTAGCCTTTTCCGCGCTGTTCGGCGCCTTGCTATGGCAGCACTGGCTGGGTTGGCAAGAGCTGGCCGCCATGAGTTTGATTATTCTCAGCGGCATTCTGGCCAGCCGGCGCTAGAATGAAAATTGACTAAATCAACAGGCACCGGGCCGCGCCGGCACAGGGCAGGGCGCAAGGGGGCAAGGTGTCGTAGTACAAGGAGCAACAGCATGATTTCCATTCGCGAGCAGGATTATGGCCTGGATGTAGCGCTTTTCAACGAGTTCACCCTGGCGGATTTCAAGCTGCTGGAGCAGGCGCTGCTCAAGCGTGCGGCCGAGCAAGGCCAGCCGGATGTATTGCTGGATCTGTCCGGTATGAAAGACTTCACGCTGGACATGGCGCTGGAAGAGGTGCGCTTCATGCGCGCCCACGAAAACGATTTTGGCCGCTTTGCCATCGTGGCCGACGATGTGTGGGTGAATCTGGCTACGCATTTGTCCGGCTTGCTCACCCATGCCCGAGCGCAATACTTTGAAACGATTGAAGAAGCGCAAGCCTGGCTGCTCGGCCCGCAGCCGCTGTAAACCGCCTTGCATTGTCATGACGGCAGCCTGTATGGCTGCCGTTTTTTATGGTGATGCGGCTGCGCGCCCCTGTCGGCCTTGATTTTCCGGTGTATGCCGTTACAGTAGCGGCTTCCGTTTTCCCGCAAGAACAAGAACAGCATGTTGAAAAGTATCGCCAGCCGCCTTGCGGCAGAGCTCGCCGTGCGCGAGGCCCAGGTCACCGCCACCGTCAATCTTATCGACGAAGGTGCTACCGTTCCGTTTATCGCCCGCTACCGTAAAGAAGTGACCGGTGGCCTGGACGATACCCAGCTGCGCCTGCTGGCCGAGCGCCTGGTGTATCTGCGCGAGCTGGACGATAGACGCGATACCATCCTCAAGAGCATCGCCGAGCAGGGCAAGCTTACCCCGCAGCTGGAGGCCGCACTGTACGGCAGCGATAACAAGACCCAGCTGGAAGACTTGTACCTGCCGTACAAGCCCAAGCGCCGCACCAAGGCGCAAATCGCCCGTGAAGCCGGCCTGGAGCCATTGGCCGACAGCCTGCTGGCCGACCCTTCGCAGCAGCCAGAGCAAGTTGCCGCTGCGTATATCGACAGTGCCAAAGGTGTAGAAGATGCCAAGGCGGCACTGGATGGGGCGCGTGCAATTCTGATCGAGCGCTTTGCCGAAGACGCCGAGTTGCTAGGCCAGCTGCGCGAAAAACTGTGGAACGAAGGCGAGCTGGCCGGCAGCGTGGTGGCGGGCAAGGAGCAAGAGGGCGCCAAATTCGCCGATTACTTCAATCATCGCGAAGCCATCAAGACCACGCCCTCCCATCGCGCGCTGGCGCTGCTGCGTGGCCGTAACGAGGGTGTACTCAGCGTGGCACTGAAATACCAGCCGGACGAAACGCCCATCACCCAGCGTTCGGCTTATGAAGAGCTGATTGCCGCGCGCTTTGGTATCAAGGACGCCGGCCGCCCCGCTGATAAATGGCTGCTGGACGGCGTGCGCCTGTGCTGGCGCGCCAAAATCTTCCTGTCACTGGAGCTGGAGCTGGTGTCGCGCCTGAAGGATGCGGCCGATGCAGATTCCATCAAGGTATTTGCGGCCAACCTCAAAGACCTGCTGTTGGCTGCACCGGCCGGCCCGCGCGCTACGCTGGGTCTGGACCCCGGCTTGCGTACCGGCGTCAAGGTGGCCGTGGTGGACAATACCGGCAAGCTGCTGGAAACCACTACCATCTATCCGCACGAGCCGCGCCGCGACTGGGAGCGTTCCATCGCTATCCTGGGTGCGCTGGCGCACCGCCACCAGGTAGACCTGATTGCCATCGGTAACGGCACCGCCAGCCGCGAAACCGACAAGCTGGCGCAGGATGTCATCAAGGCCTTCCCGCAGCTGGGCATGACCAAGATTGTGGTAAGCGAAGCCGGTGCGTCGGTGTACTCCGCCTCCGAGCTGGCGGCCAAAGAGTTCCCCGACCTGGATGTCAGCCTGCGTGGCGCAGTGTCCATCGCCCGCCGCCTGCAAGACCCGCTGGCCGAGCTGGTCAAGATCGACCCGAAATCCATCGGTGTGGGCCAATACCAGCACGACGTGAACCAAAGCCAGCTGGCGCGCAGCCTGGACGCCGTGGTGGAGGATTGCGTGAACGCGGTAGGGGTGGACGTCAATATGGCGTCGGTGCCTTTGCTGACCCGCATCTCCGGCCTCAACAGCACGCTGGCGGCCAACATCGTGGCGCATCGTGACGCCAACGGCGCCTTCAAATCGCGCCGTGAGCTGCTCAAGGTCAGCCGTCTGGGTGAGAAAACCTTCGAGCAAGCAGCGGGTTTCTTGCGCATCGGCAACGGTGACAACCCGCTGGATGCATCATCGGTACACCCGGAGGCCTATCCGGTAGTGGAGAAGATCGTGGCCAAGACCGGCCGCCCGGTAAAACAGATCATGGGTGACTCTGCTTTTATCAAAGCGCTACGCCCGGCAGATTACACTGACGAGCGTTTCGGCTTGCCAACGGTGATGGATATTCTGAAGGAGTTGGACAAGCCCGGCCGCGACCCGCGCCCCGAGTTCAAGACCGCCACCTTCCAGGATGGTGTCGAGGACATCAAAGATCTGCAGCCCGGCATGATTCTGGAAGGCGTGGTCACCAACGTGGCCAACTTCGGTGCGTTTGTCGATATCGGTGTGCATCAGGACGGCCTGGTGCATATCTCGGCACTGTCCAGTAAATTCATCGATGACCCGCGCAAAGTGGTGAAGGCGGGCGATGTGGTAAAGGTCAAAGTGCTGGAAGTGGATGTGCCGCGCAAGCGTATTGCCCTCACCATGCGCCTGGATGACGAAGTCGGTACAGCCGCCCGCAATAGCGGTGCGCCGCGCAGCGAGCCGCGCCGCCAGGGTGGCAGACCGCAGCAGGCGCCTGCCGACCTAGGCGGCGGTGCCATGGCGGCGGCGTTTGCCAAGCTGAAGAAGTCCTGATGGCGCTAGAAATGTGATAAATCAAAAATTGGCCGCCTGCGGCCAACTTTTTTGCTTTTCGTAGCCGTTGCAAATCAACACCTTAAGCAAATACTTGCAGTTTATTGCGAGGTAAGTGTTGACGCCCTTTGTCTGTCTGGGTATAGTTCGCCTCCTCAGCTGACGACGCAAACGAAACAAGCCAGTCAGCACCGCTCTTTAACAGACCAAATAACCGATAGGTGTAAGTGTCTGGCTAAGCCAAATACTTGCACTGCAAAGATTTAGAGAAACGATGTTTCTTTGAACTTGCGTGCCAAAA
>NZ_JAQQLF010000012.1 GCF_028548455.1 Vogesella aquatica | reverse complement strand
TTTTGGCACGCAAGTTCAAAGAAACATCGTTTCTCTAAATCTTTGCAGTGCAAGTATTTGGCTTAGCCAGACACTTACACCTATCGGTTATTTGGTCTGTTAAAGAGCGGTGCTGACTGCTTGTTTCGTTTGCGTCGTCAGCTGAGGAGGCGAACTATACCCAGACAGACAAAGGGCGTCAACACTTACCCCGCAATAAACTGCAAGTATTTGCTTAAGGTGTTGATTTGCAACGGCTACGAAAAGCAAAAAAGTTGGCCGCAGGCGGCCAACTTTCAGTAAAAGACAGTAAGGCCGGGCTCTGCTACCCTTTAGGCCTTGTTTATCGACTGTATGCGACGATCGCAACCCAAGGTAATGACCACTCTCAAGTTTGATGTGCTGATTATTGGCAGCGGCCTGGCAGGCATGACGCTGGCGCTGCATTTGGCTGAAACCCGCAAGGTAGGCCTGATTACCAAACGCGACTTGCTGGAGGGCAGCTCCAGCTATGCGCAAGGTGGCATTGCTGCCGTTCTGGATACGGGGGATTCGGTAGAACAGCATATAAGCGATACCCTGATTGCCGGCGCAGGGCTGTGCAATGAGGAGACAACACGCTTTATCGTTGAGAACTCGAAAGAGGCGATCGACTGGCTGGTGGACCTGGGCGTGCCGTTTACGCGCGATGACAGCCACCAGACCGGCTTTCACCTGACGCGCGAAGGCGGCCACAGTCATCGTCGCATCATTCACGCCGCCGATGCGACCGGCGCTGCCGTTACCAGTACGCTGGGGCAGAAGATTAAAGCCCACCCGCAAATTACGGTACTGGAAGACTTTATTGCGGTAGACCTGATTACCAGTGCCAAGCTAGGGCTGGAAGGCAAGCGCTGCTACGGTGTATACGCGCTGGACAAACTGGCAGACCAGGTGGTGACTATTGCGGCCAACCATACCATTCTGGCTTCCGGCGGTGCTGGCAAGGTTTACCTGTATACCACCAACCCTGATACCGCCACCGGTGACGGCATTGCCATGGGCTGGCGTGCCGGCTGCCGTGTGGGCAATATGGAGTTCATCCAGTTCCACCCCACCTGCTTGTACCACCCGCACAGCAAATCTTTCCTGATTTCCGAAGCGGTGCGCGGCGAAGGCGGCATCCTGCGCCTGCCGGATGGCACCCGCTTCATGCCGCACCACGACGAGCGCGCCGAACTGGCGCCGCGCGACGTAGTGGCCCGGGCGATTGACTTCGAGATGAAAAAGCACGGGCTGGACTGCGTGTACCTGGACATCTCGTACAAGCCGGCCAGCTTTATCCAGGAGCACTTCCCCAATATCTACGCCCACTGCCTGGAGCTGGGCATAGACATTACCCAGCAGCCTATCCCTGTGGTGCCGGCGGCACACTATACCTGCGGCGGCCTGATTACCGACCTGGAGGGGCGCACTGACGTGGAAGGCTTGTACGCCGTAGGTGAAGTAGCCTGCACCGGCCTGCACGGCGCGAACCGCCTGGCCAGCAACTCGCTGCTGGAGTGCATGGTAATCGGCAAAGCGGCCGCTGCCGACATCAATGCGGCGGCACCGGTAAAACAGCCCACCATTCCGGACTGGGACGATAGCCGTGTGACCGATACCGACGAGGAGGTAGTGATCTCGCACAACTGGGACGAGCTACGCCGTGCGATGTGGGACTACGTGGGCATCGTGCGCACCAACAAGCGCCTGGAACGCGCACTGAACCGCATCAAGCTGCTGAATGAGGAAATTGACGAGTATTACAGCAACTTCCACATTACCAACGACCTGGTTGAGCTACGCAACCTGGTACAAACCGCCGAACTGATTGTGCGTTCCGCCCTGGCACGCAAGGAAAGCCGTGGCTTGCATTTCAGCCGCGACTACCCCGAAACACTGCCGCAAAGCAGCGACACCATCCTGACGCCGCAAAAGTAAGCCAAGCACAGGTTGGCCGCAATCTGCGGCCAACCTTTTCACTCAGCCCTGCGGCACAAATACCGGCAGCGTAAACCAGAACACGCAGCCCCCCGCCAGCGGCGTACTCACACCAAACTCGCCACGGTGGAATTCCACAATCGAACGGCAGATATTCAGACCAATGCCCATGCCGTCGGTTTTGGTGGAGTAAAACGGCGTAAACAGGTTTTCTTTCACCCCATCCTGCAAGCCCGGTCCGTTATCACTCACCTCCACCCGCCAGAATTGTTTGCCGGTTGCACTGCGCAAATGAATGGTTGGCCGCACGCTGCCCGCTTCGCGCATGGCCTCGATGGCATTCTTGATCAGGTTCAATAGCACCTGCTCGATCAACACCGGGTCCATTTCTACGCGCAAGCTGCCACGCGCCGGCTCCAGCACCAGCCGCACACCATGCTTGTCCGCCATAGGCTGCGCCAATGCCAGCACCCGCCTCACCGCCAGATCCGGGTCACTCAGCTCTAGCTGGGGCGCGTGCTTTTTCACAAACGCCCGGATACTGTTGACGATTTGCCCGGCACGGCGCGCCTGGTCGGCAATGGCTTGTACCGCCTCCCCCACCCCGCGCGCCTGCGCCTGCTCGGCGGGCAGCTTGCGCGCCAGGCCGGCGGCGTAGGTGGAAATGGCGGTAAGCGGCTGGTTTAGCTCGTGCGCCAGCGACGAGGCCATCTCGCCCATGGCGATCAGGCGCGAGGTGGTCTGGAAGCGCTCCTCCTGCGCCAGCTCGCGCTCGGCGCGG
The DNA here is from genome assembly GCF_028548455.1 of Vogesella aquatica. Lineage (GTDB taxonomy): Bacteria > Pseudomonadota > Gammaproteobacteria > Burkholderiales > Chromobacteriaceae > Vogesella > Vogesella aquatica. The sequence continues at coordinate 141,527 of NZ_JAQQLF010000012.1, read as the reverse complement.
GCGCGGGCGTCAGTGACATCCAGCAGCATGCACAGCCAGGCTGGCTCGCCCCCTACCCAGTCAATACGCCGGTATTGCAGCTGGAACCAGCTACGGCCACCATCGGGTGAGCACTCCAGGTTGGCCGCAGTCGCATGCGTCTCGCCCAGCAGGCCAGGCATCAGCGGGCAGTAGCTGCCATCCACGGCAAAGCTGGCCCAGCCGGCAGCAAAAGCCGGGTTGGCGTATAACAGCTGGCGTGTATCGCCATCGATGACACACAGGCCACTTTCCAGGCCATTGAGCACCGCCAGAAAGCGCCGATGCGACTCATCCAGCGCCACCCGCTTTTTCTTGAGCTCGGTAATGTCGTACATGGACGCCACCCAGCCATCGTGCCGCCCGCCTTCCAGCAACAGTGGCGTAGCGTACAAGCGCACCTCTACCTTTTCGCCATCACGATGGCGGAATGGCAATTCAAAGCCGTGTTCGGGCAGCTGCCCGGCCAGCATCGCCTGCATGGCCTGCATCAATAGCGGGTAATCTTCTTCGGCCCAAAAACTATAGGGCAGCTGCTGACCCACCAGCTCATCGGCAGACAAGCCGGTCAGCTCGCTCATGGCACGGTTTACCCGCAGTATCTGGCCATTGCCGGCAAAGGCGATGAGGCCGCTTTTCATACTGTCTTCCACCGAGCGGCGCAAAGACATCTCGTGCTGCAACGCACGCTCGGCCCGTGCCCGTACGCGCACCTGGCCGCGTATGCGCCACAGGGCGAATAGCAAGGCCACCACCAGCAGGCCGATCAGCAGGCTGAGCACCGGCAAGGAGAAGCCCACCCCGGCACGATACGTAATGGCGCGCAGGCTGACACCATAACCAGGCGGATCAAAGCTCAGCTCGTGCGACAGCGTCCCCACCGGAGAAGCCTGGTCAAACTTGCTGGCCAGCGCCTTGCCACCCAGATCAACCAGGCTGATGTGGTACTTGGTGGCCAGCCACCACGGCACCTGGTACTGCAGCAGCAGATCCATGCGGTACACCAGGCGCAAACCACCCAGGTAGCGCCCGGATTCAAATACCGGCACCGCCAGATCAAAGCGGTACTTGCCGTCCTGCCCCAGATACGGCGGGCTATACGCCGAGCGGCCCAGGCGCTCGGCGCGCCACAAGGCGTCGTAAGCGTCCCCGCCCAACTGCAGACCGGTACGCTTTTGCGCATCCAGCAACACCGCCCCGCGCGGGCCAACCCACTGCACCGCCTCGATTTCCTTGCTCTCGCGTTGCAACAATGCGGCGGCGGCAAAAAAACGCCGCGACTGGGCGCGCGTCAGCGGCGCATCCAGTTGCATGGATTCCACACTTTGCTGATGCCCCTCCAGGTGCAAGCGCAGGCTTTGGTCCAGCCACAGCAGCTCCTGAATCAGGCCATCGCGCTGCTCGTCGCGCCAGTCCTTGTACACCACCCAGAACAAGCCACCCAGCGCCAGCAGCAAACCGATAAGAATAAGCGACGCCGCCACCCACAAACGGCGCGGAGTCACATGGGAAGCGTGTTCACTCAGGATCATAAGGTGTCATCAAGGTTGGCCGCGGGGCGCCAAGGTGCCGGCAGCGTCACGCTATCGGTATTAGGGAAATCCCCAATGCTGAATTCCCCAATGGCTAAAGTAGTGCTTTGATTCTAGTGTTCAGTTTGCGATGAGCCCCACCCAACAAACGGGGCCTAAGCAACACAAACAAAACACTGGAGAGTATACAAATGAAACTGAAATACGCAGCCCTGATCGCCAGCCTGGCATTCGGCGTAGCCGGCGCCGCCAACGCCGCCGACTTCGTGATCAAATTCAGCCACGTAGTTGCCCAAGACACACCAAAAGGCAAAGCCGCCGAATACTTCAAGAAGCTGGCTGAAGAGCGCACCAAAGGCCGCGTTCAGGTACAAGTTTTCCCGAACAGCCAGCTGTACAAGGATAAGGAAGAACTGGAAGCCCTGCAGCTGGGCGCCGTACAAATGCTGGCGCCTAGCTTGGCCAAGTTCGGCCCGCTGGGTGCCAAAGAGTTCGAAGTCTTCGACCTGCCGTACATCTTTGACAACTACGACGAACTGCACAAAGTCACGCAAGGCCCGATCGGCATGCAGCTGCTGAGCAAACTGGAAAGCAAAGGCATCAAGGGCCTGGCTTACTGGGACAACGGCTTCAAGATTTTCTCCGCCAACAAACCGCTGAAGTCCCCGGCTGACTTCAAAGGCCTGAAGATGCGCATCCAGTCTTCCAAGGTGCTGGAAGAAGAAATGCGCTCCCTGGGCGCCCTGCCGCAAGTAATGGCCTTCTCGGAAACCTACCAGGCACTGCAAACCGGCGTGGTAGATGGCACCGAGAACCCGCCATCCAACATGCTGACCCAGAAAATGCACGAAGTACAAAAGTACGCCACGGTCACCAACCACGGCTACCTGGGCTACGCCGTGATCGTGAACAAGAAATTCTGGGACGGTCTGCCGGCTGACGTACGCACCATTCTGGATGGCGCGATGAAAGATGCTACCAACTACGCCAACAAGATCGCCAAGCAGGAAAACGACGACGACCTGGCCAAGATCAAGGCCAGCGGCAAAACCCAGATCTACATCCCTACCGCTGCAGAGCGCGATGCCTTCAAAAAGGCACTGGTACCGGTTCACACCAAGATGGACGACCGTATTGGCGAAGGCCTGGTTCAGCTGATCTACAAACAGACCGGCTTCACCCCGAACTAAGCCTTTTCTGAGCGCATCAGGTTGGCCGCAGCCCTGCGGCCAACCTCCCACCGGAGTCAAGACATGAAATTCCTCGACCATCTCGAGGAGTGGCTGATCGCAACCCTGATGGCGGTAGCAACACTGATCACGTTTTTTGCAGTGGTGCACCGTTACGGTAGCGGCATCGAGTCACTTCAACCCTATCTGGCACACATCCACACCAGCTGGGCACAAGAACTCACTATTTACCTGTTTGTGTGGATGGCCAAATTCGGCGCCGCCTATGGCGTGCGTACCGGCATCCACGTGGGCGTGGACGTACTGATCAACAAATTGTCGGACAAGAACCGCAGCAAGTTTATCGTTATCGGACTGCTGGCTGGCGCCCTGTTCACCGGCACTGTCGGCACCCTTGGCGCGACCTTCGTGTGGGAAATCGCCCACACCGACCAGACCTCGGCCGACCTGGAAGTGCCGATGTGGATCGTTTATCTGGCGGTACCACTGGGCTCTTACCTGATGAGCTTCCGCTTCTTGCAGGTCATGGTGAACTTCCTGAAAACAGGCGAGCTGCCCAAGCATGACCATAGCCACGTGGAAGGCATGGAAGACGTGGCAGACGACAGCAACTGGTTTGCCATGGACGACAATCTGCACCCGCACGACCTGAAAAACGGAGGCGACAAAAAATGAGCGCACTCATCATTTTTGGCCTGCTGATCGTACTGATGCTTACCGGCATGCCGATCTCCATTTCGCTGGGCCTGACGGTACTGACTTTCCTGTTTACCATGACCGAAGTACCCATCGAAGCCGTGGCACTGAAGCTGTTCACCGGCATCGAGAAGTTCGAGATCATGGCGATTCCGTTCTTCATCCTGGCCGGTAACTTCCTGACCCACGGCGGGGTGGCAAAGCGCATGATCAACTTTGCCTCGTCCATGGTGGGCCACTGGCACGGCGGCCTGGGCCTGGCCGGCGTGCTGGCCTGCGCCCTGTTTGCTGCGGTATCCGGCTCCAGCCCGGCCACCGTGGTAGCCATCGGCTCCATTTTGCTGCCCGCCATGGTAAAGCAAGGCTTTCCCAATAGCTTTGGCGCAGGCGTGATCACCACCTCGGGCGCGCTGGGCATCCTGATCCCGCCGTCCATCGTGATGGTGATGTACTCGGTAGCCACCAACACCTCGGTGGGCCAGCTGTTCATGGCCGGGGTGATTCCGGGCCTGATGCTGGCCGGTTTCCTGGGCCTGACTACCTGGTACCGTGCCCGTAAATTCGGCTACCCACGCCTGGCCAAAGCCAGCATGCAGCAGCGCCTGAAAGCACTGCGCGAGTCGATCTGGGGCCTGTTGCTGATCGTGGTGGTAATCGGTGGTATCTACACCGGCATCTTCACCCCGACCGAAGCTGCCGCCATGTCTGCCGTGTACGCCTTCATCGTGGCCGTGTTCATCTACAAGGACCTGACGCTGAAGCAAGTACCGAAGGTGCTGCTGGATTCGGCCAGCATGTCCGCCATGCTGCTGTACATCATTACCAACGCGGTGCTGTTCTCTTTCCTGATGACCAGCGAAGGCATTCCTCAAGCCATGGCCAGCTCGCTGATCGACGCAGGCCTGGGCCCGATCGCCTTCCTGCTGGCCGTGAACGTGATCCTGCTGCTGGCGGGTAACGTGATGGAACCATCGTCCATCGTACTGATCTTCGCCCCCATCCTGTTCCCGGTGGCCGTAGCCCTGGGCATCGACCCGGTGCACTTCGGCATCCTGATCGTGGTGAACATGGAAGTGGGCATGTGCCACCCGCCGGTGGGCCTGAACCTGTACGTAGCATCCGGCATCACCAAGATGGGCATTACCGAGCTCACCATCGCGGTATGGCCGTGGCTGCTCACCATGCTCGTCTTCCTGGGCCTGATCACCTATGTGCCTGCCATCTCGCTGTGGCTGCCCAAAACACTGGGCATGATGTAAACCGCGCCAGCCGGCGACAAGACGCGACGGAACCCTTCCGTCGCGTTTTTTGTCAGACACGCGTACCCATAAGCAAGGGTTGGCCCTATAATGGCCGGCCTCTCCACACCCTCTGAATAACAATCAGGAGCCAACAGAATGGACGAGCAACTGCGCCAAGCCGCACTCGATTTCCACCAGTTCCCGCAGCCGGGCAAGATCCAGGTCGCCCCAACCAAACCGCTGGCCACCCAGCGCGACCTGGCACTTGCCTACTCCCCGGGCGTAGCCGCTCCTTGCGACGCTATCGTGGAAGACCCGCTGAATGCCTACAAATACACCGCCCGCGGCAACCTGGTTGCCGTGGTAACCAACGGTACCGCCGTACTGGGCCTGGGTAATATCGGCCCGCTGGCCGGCAAGCCGGTCATGGAAGGCAAGGGCGTACTGTTCAAGAAATTTGCCGGTGTTGACGTGTTCGATATCGAGCTGGACGAGAACGACCCGGACAAGCTGGTCGACATCATCTGCGCGATGGAGCCGACCTTTGGCGGCATCAACCTGGAAGACATCAAGGCCCCGGAATGCTTCTACATCGAGAAGAAGTGCCGTGAGCGCATGAATATTCCGGTGTTCCACGACGACCAGCACGGCACCGCCATCGTGGCCGCCGCTGCGGTACTGAACTCGCTGCGCCTGGTGAACAAGGAAATCGGCAATGTACGCGTAGTGGCATCCGGTGCCGGCGCTGCTGCCATTGCTTGCCTGGAGCTGCTGGTAGCCCTGGGCGTGAAGCGCGAAAACGTCACCGTCTGCGACTCCAAAGGTGTGATCTACCAGGATCGCGACGACAAGATGGACGAATCGAAAAAACGCTTCGCCATCCCGGACAACGGCCAGCGCAAACTGGCTGATGCCATGGTCGGCGCCGACATCTTCATGGGTCTGTCCGGCCCGAAACTGGTGAGCCAGGACATGGTGAAATCCATGGCCGCCTACCCGGTGATTCTGGCCATGGCCAACCCGGAACCGGAAATCCTGCCGCCGCTGGTAAAAGAAGTTCGCCCGGATGCCATCATCGGCACCGGCCGTTCCGACTTCCCGAACCAGGTCAACAACGTACTATGCTTCCCGTTCATCTTCCGTGGTGCGCTGGACGTAGGCGCCACCACCATCAACGAAGAGATGAAGCTGGCCTGCGTACGCGCCATCGCTGACCTGGCCATGGCCGAGCAGAACGACGTAGTAGCGTCTGCCTACGGCGACCAGGAGCTGTCCTTCGGCCCGGAATACGTGATTCCGAAGCCGTTCGACCCGCGCCTGATCGTGAAGATCGCCCCTGCCGTGGCCAAAGCCGCCATGGATTCCGGCGTGGCTACCCGCCCGATCAAGGACTTCGACGCCTACGTGGACCAGCTGGCCCAGTTCGTGTACAAGACCAACCTGTTCATGAAACCGGTATTCTCCCAGGCCAAGAAAGAAGCCAAACGCGTGGTACTGGCCGAAGGTGAAGACGAGCGCGTACTGCACGCCACCCAGGAAATCGTCTCGCAAGGCCTGGCCAAGCCTATCCTGATCGGCCGCCCTGCCGTGATTGCCAAGCGCATCGAAAAACTGGGTCTGAAACTGGAAGCCGGCAAAGACTTCGACCTGGTCAACAACGAATCCGACCCGCGCTTTGGCGACTACTGGAAGGAATACTACAACCTGATGAAGCGCAAAGGCGTTTCCCAGGAACAGGCCCGTCGCCGCGTTATCGGCAACACCACCCTGATCGGCGCGCTGATGGTACGCCGCGGTGAAGCCGACGCGCTGATCTGCGGTACCTACGGCACCTACCGCCAGCATCTGGACATCGTGCGCGACGTGATCGGCTACGCCCGTGAAGACAAAGTGGCCGGCGCCATGAACGCGCTGATCCTGCCTACCGGCAACATCTTCATCACCGACACCTACGTGAACGAGAGCCCGGACGCGCCGCAACTGGCCGCCATTACCGAAATGGCTGCCCGCGCGGTAAGCCGCTTCGGTATCGCACCGAAAGTGGCCCTGCTGTCCAACTCCAGCTTCGGCACCTGGCAGACCGAAGGCGCCAGCAAGATGCGCGACGCGCTGGAGCTGATCCAGGCCGCCCACCCGACACTGGAAATCGATGGCGAGATGCAAGGCGACGCCGCGCTGGTAGAAGCCATCCGCCAGCAAGCCATGCCGGACAGCACCCTGAAAGGCGCGGCCAACCTGCTGGTAATGCCAAACGTGGAAGCCGCCAACATCAGCTACAACCTGCTGCGTGTTTCTGCCTCCGACGGCGTGACCATCGGCCCTATCCTGATGGGCATGGCCAAGCCGGTACATATCCTGACCCAGATCTCGTCGGTACGCCGTATCGTGAACATGGTGGCCCTGGCCGCCGTGGACGCACAAAACGGCAACTGATCCGCTCTGCGCCAGGCCGCATGACAACGGGCACCTACGGGTGCCCGTTTTTTATTGCCGCCAGCATGTGCGCCACACCTTTCTGCACTAAGATACAGCCACAACAACCCGAACCAGGAGCCAGCATGAGTGCCGAATTCAACCCCGCCGACCCGTTTGCCCTGTTCCGCCAGATGATGCAGTCCGCCACGCCGCCGGGCGCCCAGCCCTTCCTGCCCCCGATGAGCGTGGAAGAAGTCGAACGCAAGATCGCCGAACTCAAAGTAGTGGAAACCTGGCTTACCATGAACCTCGGCATGTTATCCATGCAAATCAAGACCCTGGAAATGCAGAAAGCTGCCATCGCCGCGCTGCGCCCGAAAGAATAAGCCAGCCAGCCTTGCCATGGCTGGCCGCACTCACCCTGCAATGGTTGGCCGCAGCCCCTGCGGCCAACCATGTTTCATTTGGACAGCACGCGCCGCACCGGTAAAATGCCCGCCATGAACGCACCCCGCTTTGTCCATCTTCGCCTCCACTCGGAGTTTTCCATTACCGACGGCATAGTCCGCCTGGACGACGCCATCAAGCGCGCCGCCAAGGACAGCATGCCGGCGCTGGGCATGTCCGACCTGATGAACATCTTCGGCATGGTCAAGTTTTACAAGGCCTGCCGTAGCAAGGGCATCAAGCCCATTGTGTCCTGCGACATCTGGCTGGAAAACGGCGAGGACCGCGACAAGCCATTCCGGCTGATGCTCACCGCCAAAAACCGCGAGGGCTACCGCCGCCTGTGCGAGCTGCTCACCCGCGCCTTTACCCACAACCAGTACCGTGGCCGCGCCGAAATCAAGCGCGCCTGGCTGGAAGAAGGCGACAACAGCAACCTGCTGTGCCTGTCCGGCGCCCACCTGGGCGACGTGGGGGTGGCGTTTGCCAACGGCAACGCCGACGAGGCGCGCAGCCGCGCAGAATACTGGGCCCAGTTGTTTCCTGGCGCGTTTTATCTGGAACTGCAGCGCACCGATAGCGCCCAGGTAGAAAACATCCTGCAATCCACGCTGTGGCTGGCGGGCGAAACCGGCCTGCCGGTGGTGGCCACCCACCCTATCCAGTTCATGGACCCGGACGACTTCAAAGCGCACGAAGCACGGGTGTGCATTGCCGAGGGCTACACGCTGGGCGACAAACGCCGCCCGCGCAGCTTTAGCGAATGCCAGTACTTCCTCAGTACCGAGCAGATGCTGGAACGCTTCGCCGACATTCCCGAGGCGCTGGAAAACACGGTGCAGATTGCCCGCCGCTGCAATATCAACGTGGTGCTGGGCAAAAACTACCTGCCGGACTTCCCCACGCCGGACGGCATGACGCTGAACGACTTTCTGGTGTACGAGGCCAAGCGCGGGCTGGACATGCGCCTGGCACAGCTGTACCCGGATGCGGCCGAGCGCGAAGCACGCCGGCCGGAATACGACGCGCGGCTGAAGTTCGAGTGCGACACCATCATCCAGATGGGCTTCCCCGGCTACTTCCTGATCGTGGCCGACTTTATCCAGTGGGGTAAAGCCAACGGCTGCCCGGTGGGCCCGGGCCGGGGCTCCGGTGCCGGCTCGCTGGTGGCGTACAGCCTCAGCATTACCGACCTGGACCCGCTGAAGTACGCCCTGCTGTTCGAGCGCTTCCTGAACCCGGAACGGGTATCGATGCCCGACTTCGACGTGGATTTCTGCCAGGAAAACCGCTGGCGCGTGATCGAATACACCCGCCGCAAATACGGCGAAGAAGCGGTGAGCCAGATCGCCACCTTCGGCACCATGTCGTCCAAATCGGTGATCCGTGACGTTGGCCGCGTGCTCGACCTGCCCTTCGGCCTGTGCGACAAACTGTCCAAGCTGATTCCGCTGGAGGCCAACAAGCCGCTGAGCCTGGAAAAAGCCATGGCCGCCGAGGCGCAAATCGGTGAAACCATCGAAAGCGAAGGCGCAAACGAGCTGATCGAGCTGGCGATGAAGCTGGAAGACCTCACCCGCGGTATCGGCATGCACGCCGGTGGCGTGCTGATTGCCCCCGGCAAGCTCACCGACTTCTGCCCGCTGTACATCGCCAGCGGTGACGGCGCCGCGCCGGTATCGATGTACGACAAGGACGACGTAGAACAAATCGGCCTGGTGAAGTTCGACTTTCTGGGCCTGCGCAACCTCACCATCATCGAGCTGGCGCAAAAATACATCAAGGACCTGAGCGGCGAAGACGTAGACGTGGCCAAGCTGCCGCTGGACGACGCGCTGGCGTACAAAGTGTTTGCCAACGCCAACACCACCGGCGTGTTCCAGTTTGAATCCACCGGCATGAAGAAGATGCTGGTAGAGGCCAAGCCCAGCAAGTTCGAAGAGATTATCGCCTTCGTGGCGCTATACCGCCCCGGCCCGATGGACCTGATCCCCGACTTTATCCAGCGTATGCACGGTGCCAAATTCGAGTACCTGCACCCGCTGCTGGAGCCGGTACTGGCGCCCACCTACGGCATTATGGTGTACCAGGAACAGGTGATGCAGGCGGCACAGGTGTGCGGCGGCTACAGCCTGGGCGGCGCCGACTTGCTGCGCCGCGCCATGGGTAAGAAAAAAGTCGAAGAGATGGTGGCGCAGCGCGCCATGTTCGTGGAAGGCGCGGCCAAACAGGGCATCGAAAAAGCCAAGGCCGACGAAATCTTCGACTACATGGAAAAGTTCGCCGGCTACGGTTTCAACAAATCGCACGCCGCGGCCTACGCCCTGGTGGCCTACCATACCGCCTGGCTGAAAGCGCACCACGCGGCTGCCTACATGGCCGCCACCATGTCCACCGAACTGGACAACACCGACCAGCTGAAGGTGTTCTACGACGACGCCACCGACAACAAGAACGGCCTGCGCTTTTTGCCACCGGACGTGAACCACAGCTTCTACCGCTTTGTGCCGGTAGACCGCAAACACATCCGCTACGCGCTGGGTGCCATCAAGGGCACCGGCGAGTCGGCAGTGGAACACATCGTGCAAGTACGCGAGACGGGTGGCCCGTTTACCAGCCTGTTCGACTTCTGCCACCGCACCGACAAGAAAATCGTCAACAAACGCGTGATCGAAGCACTGATCCGCGCGGGCGCCTTCGACAGCATCGAGCTCAGCCGCGCCCTGCTGTTCAGCAACGTAGCGCTGGCCATCACTGCGGCCGAGCAACAAGCGGCCAACGCCAACCAGGGCGGCCTGTTCGACATGTTCGACGACGACAGCGCCCCCAGCGTGGACATGGTGGCGTGCAAGCCGTGGCCGGCAGCCATCCAGCTGGCCGAAGAAAAGATCGCCATCGGCTTTTACTTGTCTGGCCACCCGTTCTCGGCCTACGAGAAAGAAGTGCGCGGTTTTATCCGCACCCCGCTGGCCAAGCTGGCACCACGGCGCGAACCGCAGCTGCTGGCCGGCTTTGTCACCGGTATTCGTACCAAGATAGGCAACCGCGGCAAAATGGCCTTTATCCAGCTGGACGATGGCACCGCCAAGGTAGAAGTCAGCCTGTTTGCCGAGGCGGTAGACGCCAACCGCACCAAGCTGAAAGACGATGTGGTGCTGGTAGTGGAAGGCAAAGTCAGCGAAGACCGCTTCAGCGGCGGCATGCGCATCATTGCCGAAAACCTGTACGAGCTGGGCGAGGCACGCAGCCGTTACGCGCGTAGCCTGTCGGTGCAGATGCACCCGCGCCACGACGTGGCCACACTGCGCAACATCATCACCCCCTACCGCAGCGAAGATAGCGGCTGCCCCTTGCGCATTACCTACCATACCGGCAAAGCCAAGGGTGACCTGATGCTGCCGCCACAGTGGGGCGTACGCCTGGACGACGCGCTACTGATGACGCTGGAAGACTGGCTGGGCGACAACAGCGTGAAGATCCTGTGGTAGCCGGGGATGGCGACAAGCCAAACCGCCAGGCCGGCTATCGCACGACAGTGCACGACTGAAGCCACTTTCGCGCGGATGCCAGCCGGGGAAAATGGTGCGCCCCTGGCTTGGGCTGCGCGAATCGGGTGTTATTACGCGCAGCCAAGGGGGATTAGCTAGCCGTCAGACGGCGCTGCATATCCAGGTACAGCAGGTAATACAGGGTGATGACACCATCGATACCCAGCACATCTTCTTGCGCCATGCCTTGCGCCTGCTCGCTGCTCACGCGCGCGCACCAGCCGGGGGACAGTAGCCAGCTGCGCGCCTGGGCAAGTTGGCCGGCCGGGCGCTGCTGTGCGGCCAACTCCTGCTGCAACAGGTAGCCGGACAGCAGGCAGAACTGGCGCTCGGCAGGCAGCGCCTCCAGCTGCGCGCGAGTCATGCCGGCAAAGGCCGCCACACGCGGCACCATCTGTTTGTGCTGCAGTGCTTGCTGCAGTCGTTTTTGCTGCTGCGGCGAAAAGGCTGGCTTGGCCAGAAAGTCGATCAGGGTGTCGGATGGCGCACCAGCCGCGGCAGAAGCCTGTGGCTCGGCTTGTGCCAACGCAAAAGGGCTGGATGCCAGCAGTACACACAACGCTGCGGCATGAACGGATTTATGCATGAGGGCTCATTCAAGAATAAGGGCAGGCAAGGCATAGCCGGCCTGATGCTGATAAAGCACGAAATGATAAGGCAAAAGCAAGCCATTGGCATGATTGCGACAAGACGCGCAGGCCGCCCAGGCTGCTATGATGACGCCTATGTGTGTGAACTACCTACCCGCCACCCGCCGCCAGCTGCGCGAGCATTTTGCTGTCACCCCGCCCGAGACAGAATGGCCGGACGAATGCTGGCAAGACTACGCGGCCCCCATATTGCTGCCGGGCAGCAACGGCCAATTGCAGGCATATGCGGCCAACTACGGCTTTGTTCCGCGGCGCCACCAGCGCGAGGGCATCCGGCTGGCCACGCTCAATGCCCGAGACGATAGCGTGGCCCTGCGCCCCACTTGGCGCGATGCCTGGCAGCGCAGCCAGCTGTGTCTGGTACCGATGCTGGCTTTTTTCGAGCCTTGTTACGAAACAGGCCGCGCCGTACGCCACCGCATTGCACTGGCCGATGGCCAGCCTTTTGCCGTGGCCGGGCTATGGCGGCGCTGGCAGGAAGCCGACGGCAGCAGCAGCCTGGCGTTCGCCCAGCTCACCATTAACGCCGACGAGCACCCGCTGCTGCGCCGCATGCACCTGCCCGGCGACGAGAAACGCAGCCTGGTGCTTGTACCACGCAGCCAGTATGGCCGCTGGCTGGGCTGCCGCCAGCCGGCTACCGCGACCCGCCTGCTATTGCCCTACCCTGCCGGCCTGATGGCAAGCTGCCCGGCACCGCTACGGCCAGATGCAGTCACGCAGCCGTTCACGCCAGACTTGTTTTCCCGCCCACCAGACGAGGTCTAGGGCCTGTTAACGCATTTTGGATGCGTCGGCGCTCATACGGCGGCGGCAACACCCTGCGCATGACGCCGGCAAACTTCGCGAACCTGTTCTGCGACAAGGAAAAGTGCCAACAGGCGCTAGAGCGAGGGCTGCGTTTCCAGCCAGGCTTTAAGTACCGCCAGGTTTTGCACAAAACCGGGCCACTCGGTGCGGATGGTAGGCAGGTCGGCGGCTTTGCCGGCCTTTTCCAGCAGCTCGGCCGCGTCCCCCAGCATCATGGCACCCACCATGCGGCTAGCGCCCTTGATGCGGTGGGCGCTCCAGGCCACGCGCTCCACATTGGCCTCGTCTACCGCGGCCTGCAGTGCGGCCACATCGTCGTCGTTAGCCAGCAGGAACTCGTCCAGGATAGCCCGCTCCATCATCCAGTCGCCCGAGCTGTACACCTCCAGCACACTGCGGTCTATCGGCATGGCCATGGCAAAACTCGCGCTGTCGGCCTGGCCATCGCCTAACAGGTGCAGCTGGCGCTGCTCGCTTTCCTTGATGGCTTCAACGTTGGCCTGGGTGATCCATTTTTCCAGCATGGCTTTGAGCGTGCCCAGGCTCAAAGGCTTGGTCATGAAGTCATCCATGCCCGCGGCGCTGGTTTTTTCCAGCTCTTCATGCGAGGCGTTGGCGGTACACGCGATAATGGGAATATGGCGCGAGTCGAACACGATACCCTCGTAGTAACGTATGGTGCGCGCCAGCTCGTAGCCGTCCATTTCCGGCATGTGACAGTCGGTCAGGATCAGCGAGTACTCGCCTTTTTGCCACTTGGCTACCGCCTCTACGCCGTTTTCTGCCGCATCTACCGGGTAACCCAGCAACTCGAACTGTTTCAGCGTCAGCTTGCGGTTGGTAGGATTGTCTTCCACAAACAGTACCGGTAACAGGTTGGCCGCTACTTCGGCCTGGCTTTCCAGTACGTCTTCGGCGCTGATCTCCACCGGTGCCGTACGAATATCCCCCACCTCGCCCAGCGGCATGGTCATCTCCAGCGATGCGGTGGTGCCCACGCCCTCTTTGCTGTCCATGGCCACCTCGCCGCCCATCAGCATGGCCAGGCGGCGGCAAATGGTCAGCCCCAGCCCGGTACCGCCAAAACGGCGTGCGGTAGAGCTTTCAGCCTGGGTAAACGGCTCGAACAGACGACTCAGGTTCTCGCGGGAAATACCGATACCGGTGTCTTGCACTTCGAAACGCAGCTTTTGCTGGTTCGCGCTGCTTTCCAGGCAGCGGACACGCAGTGTCACCGCGCCGCTGGCGGTGAATTTCAGGGCATTACTGCAGAAGTTCTGCAAGATCTGGCGCAAGCGCAGCGGATCTACCTGTACGGCCGGGGCCAGCTGCGGATCGATGTCCAGATGGAACTGCAGGTTCTTGCTCGTGGCCATTTCTTCATACAGCTGGTGCACCTTGTGCATGATGTCGGAAATGGACGCGGTTTCCGGCGTGATGTCCAGCTTGCCGGCCTCGATCTTGGAAAAGTCCAGAATGTCATCGATCAGGCGCAATAATGTACGCGCAGATTCCTGGATGGTTTCCACCGACTCGCGCTGCTCTGCCTCCAGCCTGGTCAGTGCCAGCAGCTCCAGCATGCCCAGCACACCATTCATGGGGGTACGGATCTCATGGCTCATGGCGGCCAGGAAGCCGCTCTTGGCACGATTGGCCTGCTCGGCCAGGTCGCGCGCCAGCAGCAAGTCACCTTCCTGCATTTTGAGGCTGGTGATATCGGCGTGGATACACACGGAGCCACCACCAGGCGTGGCATGGTCGCTGACCTGGAACCAGCGCAGGCCCACCTGCAGCTGGAACGAGGCGCTGCCACTGGCGTGCCGGCGCAGGCGCTCGGCTACCCAGCTGGCGTTATCCATACCCACTTCAGGGTGCTCGCCTTCTTCCAGCGCGGCTTTCACAATGGATTCAAAGGTACGGCCACGCAGCTGTTCCGGGGTAAAGCCCACGCCTGCCAGCTCGGCAAAACGCCGGTTACACAGTACCAGTTTGTCGTGCACATCAAAAAAGGCAAAGGCTTCTTCCAGCGTTTCGATAGCCACCACCAGCTGGCTGCGCGCTTCGGCAGCCTCATCCCGAGCATGCAGCAGGCCTTCTTCGGCCGCGCGGCGGTCGGATACATCCATGCAGGCCAGTATCATGTCGTGCTCGGCCATACCCGGAAACAACAGTTGGCCGGTAAACATCACCCATACCGGCTGGCCGCCTACCCGCACGCACTCTATTTCGGTATTCAGCTGGCGATCGTTCTGGCGAGCAGCCTCCAGCTGGCAATGCAACGCATGCCATTCCAGCTCGGTGGCCAGCACTTCCTGCAAGCTCAAGCCCTGCAAACCGTCCTGGCCAGCCCCGAACAGGGTTTCCGCGGTACGGTTGGCGCGCACAATAGCGTAATCGCGATTCAGGCGCAGCAGCCCCACGGGCGACGCGCTATAAATGGCCTCTTCCTGCTGCAGCACCTCGCGCAGGTGGCGTTCGGAATTGCGCCGGCGGTCTTCTTCGGCATAAAAACTCACGATGCTACCGCAGGTACCCAGCATGGGCTGCAGCGCCTGGTATTGTTCCTCGCTGAAGCGGCAGTCCTGCAGCCCGGCCACCATCACGGTACGGGCATCCACCTCTACCGGCAGGTAGAGCCAGCCTTCTTCGCGCACTATTTTATGCTGCGCCCCCAGCTGCAGTGCCTGCACGTAGGGCTTGCGGCGGAAATCCTCTACCCAGTCGGGCAAGGGGCTGGCCCCCGTACTGGCTTGTACATGAAAGGACGCGCTTTTGTCGCGCCCGGTTTCCAGCGCCAGAATCAGGCCGGCATCCAGCCCGAAGTAATCCAGCAGTATGCGCAGTATCTCGTGGTACACGGCATGACGCGGGCTGCGGGCAAACAGCAGGCCCTCTACCCGGTGAATGCCGGACAGCAACTGCAGGCTCTTGGCCAGCGATTTTTCCGCCACCCGCCGCTCTTGCTCGTTACGCACAATCAACAGGTAGTGATCGCGCCCGCGCGCCTTGTCTTTCAGGGCACTGATAGATACGCCGGCGTAAAAGATGCTGCCATCGGCACACATACCGCGCCCGGGCAGCGAGCGGTCCAGCCCCTCGCTGCTTTCCATCCAGTCGCTGTCTTGCGAGTCGATGATCAGCAGTTCACCAATGGGCAGATTGCCCAGGTTTTCCTTGCTACGGCCAAACATGCGCTCGGCACCATGGTTGGCCACCACCACCTTGCGCTCATCGTCTACGGTGAGGATGGCATCCGCTGCGGCATCCAGCAGATGCTGCAGCCGCTGCAGCGGGTAAAGGATGTGGGTACGCATGCGGCGCAGCAGGTAGATGTACAGGCACATCACCAGCAGGGTAAACAGCATGTTCAAGGCCAGATCGGCAAGATACTCGTCCAGATAACTGTTGACTTTGTCGCGCGTGTGACGAGTAAGCGCCAGGAAAAAATCGTCCAGCTGCTGGCTAAGCGTCGCCCAGGCCTGGTGATGGCTATCTTTACCCGGCAAGGCCTGGTGCTGCCCGTCAAGCAGTTGCAGCTGCAGATCGGTGTGCCGGTTCAGGGTAAGGATGGCACTATTGAGCTGGCGCAGGCGGTCTTGCAGGTCTGGCTGATCCAGAAAATGGATGCTGTCACGCAGGCGGTCCACAATCAGTAGCGCCCGCTCGCGGTTGCGCGTGAGTTGGTACTCGTCAGAGGAGTTCAGCCGGCGCTTGAACTCGGCACGCAGGTTCAGCGCGTGGGCTTCATCGCCCAGCACCTGGCTCAGGCTCCAGATATCGAACTTGACCTCCGCCATCCGGTTCAGGCGGGGATCGGCCTCATCACCCAGGTCGTAGGTATCCTGGCGCAGTGCCTTGTCAATGGACGCAAACACCGACGCCATGGACAAGCGCCAGCCAAAACTGGCGTTTTCGTCCATCTGGTAGGGCTGGCGCTGCAGGATGTTGTCGATATCCACGCGCCGGCCCTGCAAATGCTGATGCTTGGCAACGATCTCTGCGTGCAGGTCTGCGCTGCCATTGCCCTGGCGCGGCATGGCCAGCGCGCGGCGCAATGCCTCGTCCGCCTGCTCGCGCAGCGGCAATAGCGCGGCACGGCTGGACAGGCCAGGAGGCTGGGTAGCGGACAACAATGCCAGGGTGTGGTCGTTTTCCCGGCTGAATGCCTGGGCTGCCAGAAACAGCTGCTGGCTGGCCTGATTGAGCTCTTCGTGCTCTACCGCCCGCACATAGCCCATATAGCCGGAACGGATCAGCAGCGCTGAGGCCACCAGCTGGATAGCGCCCAGTAGCAGAACGATAAAAACTGCAGCACGCCCGATATCAGAGGTTTGCCCAGCATTACGCAATGTGTCTCTCATACCCCCTCCGCGTGCGGTGTACGACTCAGGCCTCGACAGGATCGTCCTTGCGCAACACCACTTTCTGCACGCCAAAGCGGTCCGGGTAGTTTACCAGTACACGCAGCTGGGTAATGGTCAGCTCGCTACCACGCTGTAGCAGCAACTGGCCGGTTTTGTTGTACAGATCCTCGCCCAGAATGCGGCCTGCTTTTACTTCTTTCAAAGCAAGCGTCTCTACCGGGTGGCCATCTTCGTCCATTTTGCGCGCGGCCGCCTGCAGCTGCTCGCCAAAGACAAACTTGTCATGTGCCGAACCGGTAGGAATGGTGTAGTAGGCAAACGGGTCGGGCTCGGGGCGGGCGCGCGCCATGGCCGCGCTGATGTTTTTTTCCAGCTCGGCCGGTTTGGGCGGCTTGATGACAAAACCGTCGGCGTGCAACTGGGCAGCCAGCACAATATTGTGCTTTTCGGCGTAGCCTGACAGAAAGACAAACGGCATATTGGGCGGATTCATGGTGCGGCCACAGCGGATTTCTTTCAGCAAATCCATGCCGTTCATCGGCTCCATCTGCAGGTCGCACAGCACAATGTCTACTGGCTTGCCGTCCAGCGCACGCTTGGCGGTGGCGCCGTCTACTGCCTGGTAAATATGGTCGGGCTGGACACCCATGGCTTTGAGTGACTGGGTCAGCAAAGAGCGCACCAGCATCTGGTCATCTACCACCAGTATTTTCAGCCTGGAAAAGTCCATAGTCATATCGCCCCCTTGCTTTTATCCCACCGACACTTCACATGATGGTATCTGCTACAAAATGGCGCAAGGATACATAAGGGAAATATGTAGATTAAGGCAAAAAACGCTGCGCTAGTGCCCGGATAGCCGCCGCATTGGAGGGGGAAAACACCCGCTCGGCGGCCTGCTGCCAGGGCAGCCACTGCCAGGCCAGATGCTCGCCCGGCGCCAGGGTTGGCTGCAAGGCGTCCGCTAGCTGCAAGCTGAACACATGCTCGGTATTGTGGGTGACGCCGGGGGCGTAGCGGTGGCGCCAGTGCGGGTAGATTTCATAGACATTCTGCTGCTGCCAGTCGTACCACTGGCCGGCGGTGGCAGCGAAACCGGTTTCTTCTGCCACTTCGCGGCGGGCGGTCTGCGCAATCGCTTCGTTGCCCTCGCGGCTGCCGGTCACCGACTGCCAGTAACCCGGCTTATCGGCACGCTCAATCAACAGCACCTGCAAATCGTCAGTGTGGATCACCACCAGCACGGAAACGGGTTGCTTGTTTGGCTTCATGTCTTGCTGCCTGCCTCGTCCAGTACGGTAATCACCCCAGCCAGCTCTACCGCCGACTTCACCCCCATCTTGTCGAATACGCGGGCGCGGTGCACTTCTACCGTTTTCATGCTGATGCTCAGCACCTCGGCAATCTGCTTGTTCAGCAAGCCGGCCAGAATGTGCTGCATCACCTCGCGCTCGCGCTCGGTCAGTGTCGCCAGCGCTTCGGCCACCCGCACCCGGCGCTGGTAACGCTCGCGCTCTTGCGCGTCGCGCGCCAGGCATTCGTCCACCAGGGCCAGCAGGCGCGCGTCATCAAACGGCTTTTCCAGAAAATCCGCCACGCCCAGCTTGAACGCCGCCACCGCATGCGGCACGTCACCGTGGGCGGTCAGCATGATGACGGGCGGGCAGTACGGCCACTGCGCGATTTTTTCCAGCAGCATGATGCCGCTGATGCCGGACATGCGCAGGTCCACGATCAGGCAGTTGAAGTTGGCCGCGGCCTCGCCCAGCGCCAGGAAGCGCTCGCCACTGTCGAAACCGCTGACGGCCAGCGTCGGGGTTTCCAGCAGCCACAGTAGCGATTGCCGCACCGCCAGGTCATCATCAATCACTGCCAGGGTTTTTTGCGTCATGTCTGCTCCTTATTCTGCTGCCGCCCCGCTCACCACACGCACCTCGCGCTGCGGGTACGGAATCTGGATGCCATGCTCGGCAAACAGCTTCCAGATGCGCAGGTTGATTTCGGAGCGCAGCGACAGCATGCCGTTTTCCGGATCGCTGACCCACAGCCCCACTTCCAGGTTGATGCCGGAGTCGGCAAAACCGATGACAAACGCCGACGGCGCCGGGTCGGTTTTCACCCGCGGGTGGGTGGCGGCCTGGCGCAGCAGCGCCAGCGCCTCGTCCAGATTGGTTTCGTACGATACCTGTACCGGCAGGCTGATCCACAACGCCTTGTCGGTGTACGACTGGTTGATCACGGTATTGGCGATCAGCGCCTCGTTCGGCACCAGGATCTCGGAGCCGTCGGCGCTCTTCAGCACCACGAAGCGGCTGGTAATCTTGCTGACGTAGCCGACGCGATTATCCACCATCAGGCGGTCGCCAATGCGGATGGAGCGATCGAGCAGGATGATGAAACCGGACACGTAGTTACTGGCAATTTTCTGCAAGCCGAAACCCAGGCCCACACCCAGCGCACCGCCGAACACCGACAGCACGGTCAGGTCGATGCCGACGATGGGCAGCGCCACCAGCACGCCTACCACCATCAGCAGCGTGCGTGCCAGCTTGGTAAACACGATGCGCAGGCTGAGGTCCACGTCGGACAGCTTCATCACCCGCTTTTCGATCAGCTTGCTCAGCCACATCGCGCCGACCAGGATCACCGACACCCACACCAGCGCCGACAGGATCATCAGCAGGTCGACCTGGGTTTTGCCGACCCGGAAGCTGATCGACTCCAGCCAGTCCAGCACCACGGTATCGACCCCCACCGCCCAGCTGGCAAACGCCAGCCACAGCAGCATGGACAGGAAGTGTTCGGTGCTGCGCTCCAGCTTGCCGTCCGGCAGCGCATGGCGCACCACGGCCGCCAGAATACGGATGATGGACATCCACAGCAGCAGCGTGGCCGACACCACCAGCAGGTCGGACTTCACGCCCACTACCAGTTGCCAGATCACCGCCGCCACCTGGGTCCACAATTGCGCCGACAAGGGCAACACCAGCCGGTACAGCAGGTATTTGCCAAAGCCCCAGTCGCCACTGTCGCTGGCGAAGTAGCGAGCGTGGATACCGCGCGACAACCAGAACGCCAGCGCCACGCCAATGGCGGCAACCAGCAGCTCCAGCCAGCCGGTCGGCCCCTGGATAGCGGCGACCAGACGGTCGAAAGTGAGGGTGGAGGTGTGTTCCAGCATGCGTGTCCTTACGGGTAAATCGGATTTTACTCAGCCAGCGGCTGCAGGCCGGCAGGGCCCAGCAGCAGCACGCGGTCGGCGCGGGCTGCCAGCTCGCGGTCGTGCGTCACCATCACCATGCCGGTGCCCAGCGTATGGTTCAGTTCGCGCAGCAGCGCGAACACCGCCTCGGCATTGCCACGGTCCAGGTTGCCGGTGGGTTCGTCCGCCAGCAGGCAGTCCGGGCGGGCCACCAGTGCCCGTGCAATGGCGACGCGCTGGCGCTCGCCGCCAGACAGCTCGCCCGGCTTGTGGCCGGCACGTGCGGCCAACCCTACCTGGGCCAGCAGCGCCTGTGCCTGTGCCGCCGCCTGCTCGCGCGGCTGGCGCGCAATCAGCAGCGGCATCATCACGTTTTCCAGCGCGGTGAACTCGGCGAGCAAATGGTGAAACTGGTAAACAAAACCCAGGTGCCGGTTACGAAAGCGGCCGAGCTCGGTTTCATTCATGCCGGCCAGCGGCTGGCCCAGCACGCTGATGCTGCCGCTGCTGGGCGCATCCAGCCCGCCCAGCAGGTGCAATAGCGTGCTCTTGCCCGAGCCGGACGCACCCACAATGGCCACAAATTCGCCACGCGCTACTGTCAGATCGATACCGCTCAGCACGTCTAGCGCCAGATTGCCTTCACTGTAGCGCTTGGCCAGGCCTTGGCAGCTCAGGATATTACTCATAACGCAAGGCCTCCGCCGGGCGCACGCGGGCTGCGCGCCAGCTTGGGTAAATAGTGGCCAGCAACGCCAGCGCCAGCGAGATCAGGCCGATAGTGGACACATCGCCCAGCTGGATGTCGGTGGGCAGGTAATCGATCATGTATACGTCGCTGGACAGCAGCTTGGCACCAATCAGGCTTTCCACCGCAGACAGCACCACACCCAGGTTGTAGGCCAGCAGCAAGCCGCCGGCCACCCCGGCGACCGTGCCGAGCACACCGGCAATGGAGCCCTGGATCATGAAGATCTTCATGATGCTGGCCGGGCTGGCACCCAGGGTGCGCAGGATGGCGATGTCCGACTGCTTGTCGGTAACCACCATCACCAGCGTGGACACCAGGTTGAACGCGGCTACCGCCACGATCAGCGTCAGGATGATGAACATCATGCGTTTTTCGATCTGCACCGCGCGGAAATAGTTGGCGTTCATGTCGGTCCAGTCGGTGGCCACCTGGTTGGCCGCCAGCTGCGGCTGCAGGGTAGCTTTCACCTGCGGCGCCAGCATGGCGTCGTCCAGCTTCAGGCGGATGCCGGACACGTCCTGGCCCAGGCGGAACAGCACCTGCGCGTCGCGCAGCGAGATCATGGCCAGCGAGGAGTCGTACTCGAACATGCCCGCCTTGAACACACCGGCCACGGTGAACTGCTTCAGGCGCGGCATCATGCCGGCCGGGGTCACATTGCCTTGCGGTGTGATCAGCGTCACCTTGTCGCCCACCTCCACGCCCAGCTGGCGCGCCAGCTCCACACCCAGCACGATGCGATAACTGCCGGGCGCCAGGTCGGTGAGCTTGCCGCGCAGCATTTCCTTGCCCAGTGCTACCACCGTCTGCTCGGCGGCAGGATCAACACCACGCACCAGCGCACCGCGCACATTGCCACGGCTGGACAGCAAACCCTGTGCATTTACGTACGGCGCGGCGGCCACCACGTGTGGCTGCTGCCGCAGCTGCGCCTGCAAAGGCTGCCAGCCGGCAATCTGGCCGTCGTAGCTGCCGATTTCCAGGTGGGATACCACCGACAGCATGCGGCCACGGATTTCCTGCTGGAAACCGTTCATCACCGACAACACCACAATCAGCGCGGCCACGCCCAGGGCAATGCCCAGCACCGACATCAGCGAGATAAACGAGATGAAACCGTTGCGCCGGCGGGCGCGCAGATAACGCAGGCCGATAAAGACCTCGTAAGGAAAAGACATGGGCAGGTTCAGGCTCGGTAAGGGTTGTCCAGCTGCTGCATCATGGCCACCAGAAAGGCACGCACCTGGTGCTCGTCACAGCCCATCAGGATGGCATCCTCAAATGCGTCCTGTGCCACCTGGGCCAGCTCTTCCATATTTTCGGTCATCACTTTTACTTTTTCGGTGCACGACACCACGCTGCCGTCGGGGGCATGCCAGATTGGCAGATCCGGTTTCATTGTTGGCCTTTCGGTATGGCCGCCAGTGCGAAGCTGGCCGGCCGGGCAATAAGCGCCCTGTAAATGGCGAGGCCCGGCTTGAGCGGGGCCTCGGGTACAGATTGTGTCACGCCAGACTGCGGGCGGCGGCTAGTCTCTTTTCTTCTTCACCGGCGCCTTTTTCTTGCCACTGTCAGCAGACTTGCTGCTTTTTTTACTGCTTTTCTTGCTGACAGCATCCTCAGCACCGGCTTTCTTTTTGCTACGGGCGCTGCTGCCCTGCTCGGCTTTCTTGCCTTTTTTGCCTTTGGCTACCGGCTGCTCGTCCCGTGCGTTCTTTTTCTTTTTGCCTTTCACCGTACGCTCTTCTACTGCAGCCGCCTCTGCCTTGCGATAGCTGCGTTTGCCGGTGCTGGCAGCAGCTACACTGCTGGCTGGTTTTTCCACTTCGGCAGCAGCTACCGGCATACCAGCACGTGCTACACGACGGGCACCGTTGTAGCGGGTAGCCCAATAGCTCTGTGTCATATTGACCACTTCAATGCTTTTACCGGTACGGGGCGCATGAATGAACTTGCTATTGCCCAGATACATGCCCACGTGGGAATAGCGGAAGCCGCGCGTATTGAAAAAGACCAGGTCACCGGCCTTGAGTTCATCGCGGTCGATCTCGCGGCCAACCTGGGCCATCCCCGCTGCGGTACGCGGCAGGTTCACGCGCAGGGATTTCTTGAAAACGTACTGGATAAAGCCCGAGCAATCCAGGCCGTTTTCCGGGTTACTGCCGCCGAAACGGTAGGCTACACCGATCAGGCTCATGGCCTGCAGTAGCAGATCGCCGGCAGCCTCTTCACCCGGCGAGGCAAAGCGGGCGATCGGGTCGGCCTCGCCATCTGCCGCGGTGTCTGGCGCGGCATGGGCCACCGCCATGAAACCGGCCAGAAACAGGGCCAGAATAGATTGGTAGAATTTCATAGGTTCAAGACTGTATGCCGCCATCCCGCCCCCAAAGGGCAGCCTGGCAGCGTATCTGTTAGCTGGTTTTGAACAAAATAGTGCTGAACGATACCATCGTTCCCCCCGGTCACCAAGCGGCAATGCATGGCTATCCCCCAGCAACGGCGGCCATGCCGGCGTTGCTGGCAGCTATTGTCGATGCAGGTGAAATATTGCGATACTGGCCACGCCACCCCCATGGGTACCCACTCCCGCAACGGCCACCCGGCCCTACCCCGACGATAGCCATGCTCAGAGAAACCCTCATCGCCATGCGCGATCTGCCCCGTCTGAAACAAATCAGCGGTATTTTGTTCCGCCACGGGCTGGGCGAGTTCGCGCAGCGGCTACGGCTGCCACGCGCGGTAGAGAAGGCGGGCGAGTGGCTGAACATCACCCTGCCCGACCCGGCCAATGCCATACCGGCCCCCATACGCGTGCGTCGTGCCTTCGAGGAACTGGGGCCGACCTTCATCAAGCTGGGCCAGATCCTGTCTACCCGCGTGGATGTGTTCGGCCCGGAGTGGATTACCGAGTTCGAAAAGCTGCAAAGCACCGTACCGCCGATAGGCGACGGCTTTCTGGATGCTCTGCTGGAGCAGGCACTGGGCTGTAAGCCGGACGAGGTATTTGCCGAATTCGAGCGCAAACCTATCGGCTCGGCGTCTATCGCCCAAGTGCACCGAGCGCTGCTGAAAGATGGCACCGAGGTGGCGGTCAAGCTGCGCCGCCCGGGCATTGTAGAAAAGGTAGAGGCCGACCTGCGTATCCTGGAGCATATTGCGCACCTGATCGAGCTGGAGTTTCCCGACGCGCGCCGCTTCCAGCCATCCGAAATCGTGGCGCAGTTTTCGCGCTCGTTACGGCGCGAGCTGGACCTGGCGGTAGAAGCACGCAATATGGAGCGCTTTGGCAAGGACTTTGCCGGTGACCCGCATATCCGCGTGCCTGCGGTGTACTGGGACTACACCCGCCCGGCGGTCAACGTACAAGACTATATCGCCGGCTGGTCGGCTACGCCGGTAGATGCCCTGCCGGCGGCTGGCCTGTCGCCGCCGCTGCTGGCCAAGCGCGGCGCCGACGCAGTGCTGAAGATGATCCTGATCAACGGGTTCTTTCACGCCGACCCGCACCCCGGCAACGTGATTTTCCTGGCCGACAACCGCATCGCCTTCATCGACTTTGGCATGGTGGGCCGGCTGTCACACAAGCGCCGTGACGAAATCGTGGACATGTTGGCCGCACTGGCCGAGCGCAACGAACGCGGCATGATGAACGTGCTGCTGGAGTGGACCGGCAGTACGCCGGTAGACGAAGAACAGTTTGCCGAGGATATCGGCGAGATCCTGTTCCAGTACGACCATGTGCCGCTGAAAAACCTGAACATCACCCAGCTGATCAACGACATCATGGCGCTGATCCGCGACCACGGTATTTTGCTGCCGCCGGACATGGCCATGCTGTTCAAGGCACTGATCACGCTGGAAGGCCTGGGGCGCCAGCTGGACCCGGATTTCCAGCTGGTGGAGCACCTGGCCCCGTTCGTCAGACAGCTGATCCTGGCACGCTACGACCCGCGCAACCTGTTCAAACGCGGCAAGACCACGGTCACCGAGGGCCTGGGCATGCTGGCCAACCTGCCGGGCGACATCATCCGCCTGGGCAAGGACATTCGCCACGGCCGCTTCCGCATCAACCTGGACCTGAAGCGGCTGGAGCAGTTTGGCCACCAGCTGGACAAGAGCGTGAACCGGCTGACCATGGGCATTGTCACCGGCTGCCTGATTATCGGCTCGTCCATCGTGATGACGGTGAAGGGCGGGCCCACACTGTTCGGCCTGCCGCTATTTGGCTTCCTGGGCTTTATGGCGGCGTTTTTCAACAGCATGTGGCTGATTTGGTCGATATGGCGTGCCGGAAAGCACCTGTAAGCCCTGCGGCCAACCTTGACGCAATCCACTGATCTGCCTGGGTTTTATCCCTTGCCAAAGCGCAGCCGCCACCCCCAGGGTGGTAGCGGCGCTTTATTAGCATTTGCTATCAAAAAAGGCTAAGCCCTGCCGCCATGCTGCCGATATAAGCACATCGGATCGCCTCTCTTGCCCACCCTACGGCGCAGACAGGCCAGCAGGAGAACAGCCATGAGAATCGATAGCCTGTCGCTAGACCTCAGCAGCCAGCATTACCTGGAACAGACCCACAGCACGCAACAGCGCCTTACCTTCTGGCAGGAAGGCGCACGGCAAAGCGGCCCGCAAGAGCAGGTAGACATCAGCGAAAGCGGCCGCCGCGCCGCCGCCCAGCAAGCCAACCCGGCTACCGCCATTGGCCAGCGCCTGGCCCAGAGCGACCCCAGCCAGGCCGCCAGCGAGGTGCAAGCCAGCGATAGCCCGCTGGAAACCGACCTTAGCCCCACGCTGTCCTTGCTGCGCAATATCCTGGAATCCACCTTCGGCATCCGCATCGACCTGTCCGACGTCTACCCGATGGACAAGGAGCACCTGCAGGCGGCAGCCCAGCAGCAGGCCATGCAGGGCGAGGCGCGCGACAACAGTGACCAGGCCGCACCGCGCCGCGAACAGGGCAACGAAGACTGGGGGCTGCGCATCGAGCGCGAAACGCGCTACAGCGAGCAGGAATCGCTGCAGTTTTCCGCCAGCGGCAACATCACCACCCGCGACGGCCGTAGCCTCAGCTTCCAGCTGGACGTCAGTCTGCAACGCAGCTTCTCGGTAAGCAGCACAGAAACGCTGAACTTCGGCGCTGCCGCGCGCGACCCGCTGATGATCAGCCTGGGTAGCGACGCCGGCACGCTATCGGGCGCCACGGTGCAGTTCGACATCGATAACGACGGCAAGAAAAACACGCTGCCAGTACCGAAGAACGGCGGCTGGCTGGCGCTGGACCGCAACGGCAACGGCAAGATCGACCAGCAAAACGAGCTGTTCGGCCCGCAAAGCGGCGACGGCTTTGGCGAGTTGGCCGCACTGGACAGCGACGGCAACGGCGCCATCGACGAGGGTGACCCGCTGTTTGCCCGCCTGCAGCTGTGGCAAGGGCAGCAAGACGGCCAGGATCAGCTGAGCAGCCTGATGGACGTGGGCATCGGCGCGCTGTTACTGCCGCACGTGGACGCCGCGTTCCGCCACACCGATGCGGCCAACCAGACCGTGGCGCAGATGCGCAAGGCGGGGGTGTACCTGACCGAAAGCGGCCAGGCCGGGCTGATTTCGCAAGTAGACCTTACCGCCTGAGCCGCGTGCGTTAGCAACAACAAGGGCGGCCTGCCTACGCAGGCCGCCCTTGTTGCCATGGCTACCGCGCGGTATATCAGGCGGTGGGCGCCAGCGGCGCGTAACCGGCCATGAACACGTCCACCGCCGCCGCTACCGCCCCGGTAATAGCCTCGTCGGACGGCATGTCGCGCGCCCCCACGATGAACCACTCCATGAACTCGGCCTCCAGCAAGGCCAGCAGGTGCACCGCCGCCGTCCACGGTTTGGCCTGGCGCAGCCGGCCAGCCTGCATCTGCCCTTCCAGAAACGCGGCCAACTTGCCCCAGCCAATGGCCGGGCCATTATCAAAGAACAGCTGGCCCACGCCGGAGCGCCGCCCCTCGCCCAGCACGATACCGCGCAAGGCGGCGATTTCCGGGCTGAGCAGGTTGCGCAGCATCTGCTCGCCAAAACGCAGCAAGGCCGCGCGCAAGTCACCGTCGGCCGTCAGCCGCGCGTGCGCCTGGCTCATGCGCTCTTCCGCCAGCGTTTTCATCACCATCAGGAACAGCTCTTCTTTCGACGGAAAGTAGCTGTACAGCGTGGCCTTGGAGCCACCGGCGCGGCTGGCAATTTCTGCCATCGACGCCGCTTCGTAGCCCTTCTCCATGAATACCTCGGCCGCAGCATCCACGATGCTCTGGCGCTTTGCTTCGGTCTTGACGCGCATACTCACCCCAATACTGAACCAGTCAGTTCAATTTTCTATTGACAGCCATTGTACACCACGATTATAACTGTACCGTACAGTTTAATTATTGAGCGAGATCATGAACCAGACCCTTCCCGCTTTCCATGCGCGCACCCGGCTGGCCCTGCTGCTAGGCGCCGGTAGCCTGCTGGCCGGCTGCGCCAGCGTTCCCGACCTGCCCGCCAGCCCCACCCTGCTACCGGCCAGCCAGTTGCAAAGCCAGCAGACGCTGCCGGACAGCCACGGCGAGTGGGCGGGCGAGCACTGGTGGCAACGCTATCAGGACCCGCAGCTGGACCAGCTGATGCAGGAAGCGCTGGTGCAGTCGCCGTCGCTTGCCAGTGCCCGCGCCCGTCTGCTGCAAGCCGAAGGCCTGGCACAACAGGCCGGCGCCGCCCAGCAGCCCGGCATCAGCGCCAACGGCGACTTCACCCGCCTGCGCCAGAGCCTGAATAACGGCATGCCGGCCGCCTTTGTACCACCCGGCTTCAACACCAGCAGCCGCGTGGCGCTGGACGTCAGCTACGAGCTGGACTTCTGGGGCAAGAACCGCAGCGCCATCGCCGCCGCCAGCAGCGAACAAGCCGCCGCCCAGGCCGAACTGGCGCAAAGCCGGCTGCTGCTCACCACCGCTGTGGCCAGCCAGTACGCCGAGCTGGCGCGCCTGTTTGCCGACCGTGACGCCTGCCAGCAGGCGCTGAAAGTACGCAGCCAGAGCGAAGGCCTGATGCGCGAACGCGAAAGCCACGGCCTGGAAAACCGCGCCAGCGTGGCCCAGGCCGCCTCGCGCCGCGCCGCCGCCCAAGCCGAGCTGCTGGCTGCCGAAGAAGCCATCACCCTGCAACGCCAGGCCCTGGCCGCCCTGCTGGGCGCCGGCCCCGACCGCGGGCTGGCACTGCAACGCCCGGCGCTGAATGTCAGCCAGGCACAAGCGCTGCCGGCTACGCTAGCGGCCAACCTGATCGGCCACCGCCCCGACCTGGCCGCCGCCCGCCTGCGTGCCGAAGCCGCCGCCAGCCGCACCCAGGTCGCCCGTGCCGGCTTCTACCCCAACGTTAACCTCAGCGCCTACGTCGGCGCCCAGAGCCTGGGGCTGGACGCGCTCACCCGTGGCGGCGCCGGCATTGCCGGCTTCGGCCCGGCCATCAGCCTGCCGCTGTTCCGCCAGGACGCACTGCAAGGCAGCTACCGCAGCGCACGCGGCGAATACGACAGTGCCGTGGCCAGCTACAACCAGACCCTGCTGCAAGCGCTGCAGGACATCGCCCAGGCCTACACCCGCCAGCAAGGGTTGGCCGCACAGCTGGCACAGCGCCAGCAGGCCACCGAGGCGGCCGAGCGGGCATGGGAGCTGACCCACGACCGCTACCAGGGCGGCCTGGCCAGCTACCTGGACGTACTGAATGCCGAAGACAGCGTGATTGCCGCCCGCCGCACGCTAACCCAGCTGCAAAGCCAGCAGGCACAGCTGGACATCGCCCTGACCAAGGCCCTGGGTGGCGACCATCACCCGGCC
Source organism: Vogesella aquatica (assembly GCF_028548455.1). Lineage (GTDB taxonomy): Bacteria > Pseudomonadota > Gammaproteobacteria > Burkholderiales > Chromobacteriaceae > Vogesella > Vogesella aquatica. The sequence goes on along the minus strand of NZ_JAQQLF010000012.1, from coordinate 112,807 downwards.
TGAACCGACAAAACCGATTGAGAGAAAGCACATCATGAGCGAACACACCCAAGCCCTGCCCGCGCAGGACATTCCGGCCGATGCGGCCAAGCCGGCGGCACGCCGCAAAACCCTGTTTGCCCTGCTGGGCGGCGTGGTCGCTGTCGGCGCGCTGGCCTACGGCAGCTACTGGTATCTGGTGGCGTCCCACCACGTCAGCACCGACAACGCCTACGTGGCCGCCGAAATGGCGCAGCTGACCCCCGAAGTGGGTGGCACCGTGCGCCAGGTATCCGTGGTGGATACGCAGGCCGTCAAGCGCGGCGACGTGCTGGTACTGCTGGACGATACCGACGCCCGCCTGGCGCTGGCGCAAGCCGAAGCCGAGCTGGCGCGCGCCCAGCGCCGCGTACAAGGCTATCTGGCCAGCGACGAGGGCCTGGGCGCCCAGGTACAGGCCCGCGCCGCCGAGCAGGTGCGCAGCCAGGCACAGCTGGTTTCGGCGCAGGCCGAGCTGGAACGCGCGCGGCTCGATTACAACCGGCGCCAGGCACTGGCCAAGAACGGCTCGGTGTCCGGCGAGGAAGTCAGCAACGCCCGCAGTGCGCTGAACGTGGCCGAGGCGGCGTACCAGGCCGCCGAAGCGGCCGCCAAGCAGAGTGCGGCCAACCTGCGCGCCGCCGAAGGCAGCCTGAAAGCCAACCAGACCCTGACCCGCGACAGCAGCGTGGACACCAACCCCGAAGTGACCCTGGCACGCGCCAAGCGTGACCAGGCGCGCGTGGACCTGGCGCGCACCGTGATCCGCGCGCCGGTAGACGGCGTGGTGGCCAAACGCCAGGTGCAGCTGGGCCAGCGCGTACAGGCCGGCAGCGCCTTGCTGTCGGTAGTGCCGCTGCAGGCCGTACACGTGGACGCCAACTTCAAGGAAGGCCAGCTGCGCACCGTGCGCATTGGCCAGCCGGTCACACTGAAGGCCGACCTGTACGGTAGCGAGGTGGAATACCACGGCAAGGTAGCCGGCCTGGCTGGCGGCTCCGGCGCGGCGTTTGCCACCATCCCGGCACAAAATGCCACCGGCAACTGGATCAAGGTAGTGCAGCGCGTGCCGGTACGCATTGCACTGGACCCGGCCGAGCTGCGCCAGCACCCACTGCAAGTGGGGCTGTCGATGACCGCCACCATCGACACGCGTAGCGAATAAGGAAGCCGCATGTCTGCGCCCAACTCCCCACCCGCCCCAGCGCCGATTGTGCCACTGCAAGGCGGCCAGCTCTGGCTGGCGGCCCTGCTGCTGGCCGCGGCCAACTTTGTAGCCGTGCTGGACACCACCATCGCCAACGTGTCGGTACCCAATATCGCCGGCAGCCTGGGCGTATCGTCCAGCCAGGGCACTTACGTCATTACCTCCTACGCGGTAGCCGAGGCCATCACCGTGCCGCTGACCGGCTGGCTGGCCGCACGCTTTGGCACCGTGCGGCTGTTTGCCGGCGCGATGATACTGTTCGGCGTGTTTTCGCTGCTGTGCGGCATGGCTACCTCGCTGGAAATGCTGATCCTGTTCCGCGTGCTGCAAGGCCTGGCCGGCGGGCCGCTGATGCCGATGTCGCAGACGCTGCTGCTGCAGATTTTCCCCAAGGAAAAAGCCGGCGCCGCCATCGGCCTGTGGAGCATGACCACGCTGGTGGCACCAATCATGGGCCCCATTCTGGGTGGCTGGTTGTGCGACGAAGCCAGCTGGCCGTGGATCTTCTACATCAATGTGCCCATTGCCATTGCCTGCGGCTACTTTGGCTGGGGGCTGCTGAAACGCTACCAGAGCCCGCTCATGAAGATGCGCTTTGACACCATTGGCCTGGCGCTGCTGGTGCTGTGGGTGGGCGCGTTCCAGATCATGATCGACGAAGGCAAGAACCTGGACTGGTTCGGCTCGCCCGTCATCGTGGGCCTGGCGGTAGTCAGCGCTATCGGCTTTGCCGCCTTCATGATCTGGGAGCTCACCGAGCGCAACCCGGTAGTGAACCTGCGCGTATTCCGCCACCGCGGTTACTGGGTGAGCGTGGCCACCATCTCGCTGGCGTTCGGCTCGTTCTTTGGCGCCACGGTGCTGACGCCGCAGTGGCTGCAGGCCTATATGGGCTACACCGCCACCGAGGCCGGCCACGCCACCGCCATGAGTGGCATCCTGGCGGTGCTGGTGGCCCCGCTGGCGGCGCAGCTATCGCAGAAGATGGACCCGCGCCCGCTGGTGTTTGCCGGCGTGATGTGGCTGGGGGCGGTCACCCTGTACCGCAGCTTTGCCACCACCGACATGGACTTCTGGCAGGTGGCGCTGCCCTTGCTGCTCCAGGGCCTGGGCATGCCGTTTTTCTTTGTGCCGCTCACCGGCCTGGCCATGGCCAGCGTGAAGCCGGAAGAAATGGCGTCGGCGGCCGGCCTGATGAGCTTTATGCGTACACTGTCCGGCGCCTTTGCCACCTCCATCGTCACCACCGCGTGGGACGACAAGGCCAGCCACTACCATGCCGAACTGGCGGCACTGGTAGACAGCAGCCCGCAGGCGCTGCAGCAGCTGGGCAATGGCAGCATCGAGTCGGGGCGGCAGCAGCTGGGGCAGCTGATCCAGTCGCAAAGCATCATGCTGTCTACCAACGAGCTGTTCTGGCTGTCCGGCCTGTCGTTTGTGCTGGCCGCGTGCATGATCTGGCTGGCACCGCGCCCTGGGCGCATGGCCGACACCAGCCAGGCGCACTAGGGCCGGTTAACACCTGGCGCAAGGTTGGCCGCAGGATGCGCCCAAGGCCTGCCGGCATTGCCGGCAGGCCATGCATTTTTCCAGCCCGCCACGGCCCACCCGGGCCCCTGCACGCATACCCGCACCGCGACCCCATGCGGAGCGGGCAATACAACAGCTCCGGAAATTAATGAGAATTATTCTTGATAACAGTAATGAGAATGGATATCATCCACACATCGAATCAATCAATGCAGGAGTGGGTGACATGAACGCCATGCTGGTAGGGGCAGATACTTTGGGCAATATCCCGGGCGTGCTGGACGAGTTCGGCATCAGCATCCACAAACACCTGAGCGGCCGTAACAGCTCGCACCAGCGCAAGCTGGACCGCCTGCCAGCCGGCACCGACCTGCTGATCCTGTTTACCGACTTTCTGGGCCACAACGTGATGAAGCACTTTCGCGAGCTGGCCAACGAAGAAAAAGTGCGCTTTATCGCCTGCCGCCGCTCGGTGTGCTCGCTGAAGCAGCAGCTGAACTGTGTCGGCTTTACCGAAAAACAGCACTGTGCCAGCTGCCCCAATGCCTGCCAGAAACCCTTCAGTGGCGGCAAGGCACGCAAGCACTAAGCCGCCTGCCAGACACAACCGCGTCCGTACGCGGACGATCACTTCTTATGGATGGGATGCGGCTCGATGTGATACGGCCAGCGGCGGGTAGCACGCTGGCCGTCTTTTTAGAGAGCATCGTCTGCGGCCAAGCTGGCCACCTGCCCTGCCCTTATTCGTTGCGGGCGCGGCGGATGCCGCTGCGCAGCTGCTGCATTTGCTGGCGGAAATGCCGGCAATTGCGGCACAGCAGCAGGTGAAACGACAACCGTACCTGCTCGCCGCGGCCAAGCGGGCGGTCCATGCCATCGGAAATCAGGCGGCTAGCCTGTTTGCAGCTCATCCCCATCACGCCCCCTCCTGCTGAAACCAGCGTAGCTCCAGGCATTCGCGCAAGCTCATGCGCGCGCGGTACAACATCACCGAGCAGTTAGTCGCTGTAATCGATAAGTTCTGACAAATATCGGCAATGTCCATATCCATCACCTCGCGCATGGCAAACACCATGGCGGTGCGCTTGGGCATGGCCTGCGCGCAGTGCTGGTATACCTGCCAGAACTGCTTGGCCAGCAGGCCTTCCTCTGGCACACCCCAGGCGCGCACAGCCTGCTGCCACGCACCCTGGCCATCGAACAGGCCGTCCAGGTCGGACAGGTCGGTGTCTTCGCTCAGGTCGGTGGCTACCTCGCGCTGCTGGCGGCGTATGGTATCCACCAGCTTGAAGCGCAGTATGGAGATAAGCCAGGTACGCACGCTGGCCTGGCCGGCAAAACGCGCCCGCCCCTCCAGTGCGGCCAGCAGGGCTTCCTGCACCGCGTCTTCGGCGGCAGCCTGGTCTTGCAGCTGGGCGCGGGCGTAACGCAGCAGGAAGGGGCGCTCGGCTTCTATCTGTTCGGGGCTGGCGCTCATGGGCTTCCTTAACGGCGAATGCAGAAATCGACCGCCTCGGACAGGCGCTCGACCGCAATGACCTCCAGGCCTTCTATGTCCTGGCGCGGCTTGTTGGCCGCCGGCACGATGGCGCGCTCGAAGCCCAGCTTGGCGGCTTCTTTCAGGCGCTCCTGGCCGCGCGCCACCGGGCGCACCTCGCCAGACAGGCCCACCTCGCCAAACACCACCAGTTTCTCGGGCAGCGGCTTGTTCCGCAGCGACGACACCATGGCCAGAATCACCGCCAGGTCGGCGGCCGGCTCATTGATCTTCACCCCGCCCACCGCGTTCAGGAACACGTCCTGGTCGAAGCAGGCAATGCTGGCGTGACGGTTCAGCACCGCCATCAGCATGGCCAGGCGGTTTTGCTCCAGGCCCACGCTCAGGCGCTTGGGCTGAAAACCGTGCGCGTCGTCCACCAGCGCCTGGATTTCCACCAGCAGCGGGCGGCTGCCCTCTTGCGTCACCAGCACGCAGGAGCCGGACACGTCGTCGCGGTAGCTGGACAAGAAAATGGCCGACGGGTTGGACACGCCGCGCAGGCCGCGGTCGGTCATGGCGAACACGCCCAGCTCGTTGGCCGCACCAAAGCGGTTCTTGATGGCGCGGATCATGCGGTAGCTGGAGTGGCTGTCGCCCTCGAAATACAACACGGTATCCACGATGTGTTCCAGCACACGCGGGCCGGCCAGCGAGCCTTCCTTGGTGACGTGGCCCACCAGGATAATGGTAATGCCGCTTTGCTTGGCGATGCGCGTCAGCTGCGCCGCGCACTCGCGCACCTGCGATACCGAGCCGGGCGCCGACGTCACCTGGTCGGAATACAGCGTCTGGATGGAGTCGATCACCGCCACTTCGGGCATTTCGGCCTGCAGCGCCGGGATGATGGCTTCCAGGCGGATTTCGGACAGCAGCCGCACGCGGCTGGCGTCCACCGCCAGGCGGCTGGCGCGCAGGGCAATCTGCTGTGGCGATTCCTCGCCGGACACGTACAGCACCTTGCGGTTGGCACCGATGGTAGCCAGCGCCTGCAGCAGCAGCGTGGATTTGCCAATGCCGGGGTCGCCGCCCAGCAGGATGACGGCCCCTTTCACGATGCCGCCGCCCAGTACACGGTCCAGCTCTTCGATACCGCACGATTCGCGCGGCACTTCGGCGGCCTGCACTTGCGATAGCTGCTGCACCGGCTGGGTTTGCGTGGTCCAGCTCTGGAAGCGGGCGTTGGCCGCAGCCGCAGGCGGCGCGGCCACGGTTTCGGCCAGGCTGTTCCAGGCACCGCAGTGCGGGCACTGGCCTTGCCATTTGGGCGAAGTGCCACCGCACTCGCCGCATTGATATTGCGTCTTGAGTTTTGCCATGGGGAGATTATGAGCCAGTACGGCGGTCAGGTCACGGCAGCCTGCTCACCCGCGTAGCGGGCAGCTAGTGGGTGGCGGCCGGTTTGGCAGGGGCTGGCGCTGGTTTGGCCGCCGGGGCGGTGCCATTTTTCTCGGCTTCCAGGTCGTTCAGGATATTCAGCAGACGGTTGTCAGTGGCGCTAGGCGCGGCTTTGTCGGCATTTTCAGCCTTCTCGGCCCCGCGCACGGTAGACAGGATGGAGTCAATCAGCGGGTCGTGCTTGGCCAGCTCTTCCGCCTCTTCATTGGTAAGCACGCGTTTGCCTGCTGGCGCTGCCGGTGCCGCCGCGGCAGCACCGTGCGCCGGGGCGGCGGTACTGCCGTGCGCAGCAGGGGCCGCTACAGGCTGATCACTTTTTTTTTGAGCCGGATCCTCATGCGTGGCACTACCCGCCGCTGCGGGCGGTGCCGACGCTTCCGCCTCTGGCGGCGGCGGCGTCGGGTCGGGCGGCGGGGTCACGGTTTCCAGCTTGTTTTTGGTCATGTACTCGTGCATCTCGCGCCAGCCGGCATACACCTGCGCCTTATCTGCGTCGGGGTTACGGTTGTAACACTCCTCCAGCGAACGGCCCGTCTGCCGGCAAGACGCACCTACCGCCTTGTTGGACTCGGCCGCCAGCCCGCTGACATTCATGACCCAGTTGCAACCGGTGAGCAACACCAGCATGGGCAGTAACAGATAAGCCCGCATTCAGTATCCTTATGCAATAGTGCGCAAATCCAGCACCGTGGTTTCGCCGCTGCGGCCACGGCTGGCGCCGCCCAGCCAGTACAGCATGTGCGGCACCAGGTCGGCCAGGTTGCCACGCTCGCTCTTGGCTTCGCCAGGGTGCGTGCGCGTGCGCTGCGGCGAGTTCACCGGGCCTGGCACCAGCAGGTTTACCCGCAGGTTGGGGTACACATCCCATTCGGACGCTGCCACCTGCATCAGGTAGCCCACGCCGGCCTTGGACGCGCCAAACGCGCCCCAGAACGCCCCCGGCTGCTGGCCGTGGGTTTCCCCGACAAACACCACGCTGGCATCGGCAGCGGTGGTGAGCAGCGGCATGCAGGCCCGGGTCAGCGCAAACGGCGCTACCGTGTTGATGCGGTACTGGTTCATCCACTCGTCAATGCGCTGGTCCACCAGCGGCGACAGCGCGTAAAAATGCGCGGCGCAGTGCACGATGCCATCGAGGCGGCCTACCGCGTGCTTGATCTGGTAGGCCATGGTGTTGAAGTCGTCATCGCTGGCCTTGAGCAGATCCAGCGGGATGGCTACCGGCTCCGGGCCGCCTGCCGCGACGATCTCGTCGTATACCTTTTCCAGGCCTTTCACGCTGCGCGCCAGCAATACCACGGTAGCACCGTGGGCGGCGGCGGCCAGTGCCGTTTCGCGGCCTATGCCCTGGGTAGCACCGGTAACCAGCACCACGCGGCCGGCCAGATAATCTTTTTCAAACGTTTGCGTCATTCTTTTTAGTCCAGTCCTGCATGAGGGTTCGGGCGGCTGTCACACCACTGCGTACAGCCCCTTCCAGTGTGGCCGGGTAGTCGGCGCACAGCCAGTCGCCCGCGAGATAGGCGGATTCTACGCCAAGTCGCACTGCCGGGCGTGCCAGGCTAACGTTGGCCGCAAAAGTAGCGCGCTGCTCGGTAATCTGCCAGTGCTGTTTCAGCGGCGGCAAAGCCGGCACATGGCGCTGCATTTCGCCCAGCACCGCAGCCAGCAGCGCGTCGCGCGCCAGCGTGGCGTGCGCGCCGTCGGCACTGATCACCACCGACACCAGCCCCGGCTCGCCGCTTAATGCCTGACGGTCGAACCACCATTGGCCCACGCCGCTGGCCTGGCCGGTCATCACGGCGGGCAGCCGCACCCTGCCCTCAAACTGCAGGTACAGGGTAGTTATCGGCTGGTATTGCCACGCCTTGAGCAGCGCGCTCAGCGGCGCATGATCCAGCAAGGCGGCGGCGTGGTACGGCGCTACCGCCACCAGCACGGCATCGAAATACTCGCCATCCACGCGCCAGCCACCGTTTTCGGGCTGCAAGGCTGCCACGCGCTGGCCCAGCCGGGTAGCCACGCCCTGTGCGGCCAACCATTGCAGCGCGGGGTCGACAAACAGCGCAGAGAGATCCACGCGTGGCAGCAGCAGCTGGCTGTCCCGCGCCGACGGCGCACCCAGGCTGTCGCGCAGCACATTGGCCAGCAGCTGCATGGACGCCTGCGCCGGCGGCGTATTGAGCGTGGCCAGAATCAGCGGCTGCCAGAAACGCTGCAGCAGCGCCTCACTCTGGCCGTGTGCAGCCAACCATGCCTGCGCCGGCGCATCTTGCCCGATTTGCCAGCGCTGCCACCTGAGCCAGGTCAACAGCCGTGCCAGCGCCAGCTTGTCGCGCCAGCGCAGGCCACGGGCGGTGAGCAGGCCCGCCAGCAAGTGCAGCGGCGCAGGCCAGGCCGGGCAGCGCATGGCCATGCCATCTACCTGCTGCCACACCAGCGGCTGTGCGGCCAACTGGGCGTCTACATCCACGCCCACCGTGCGCATCAGGCGCAGGCATTCGCGATAGGCACCGATCAGGATGTGCTGGCCGTTATCCAGCGCCATGCCACCCAGCGGCACACGCCGCGCGCGCCCGCCGGCGGCTTTGCCGGCCTCGTACAGCACCACGCGGGCCGCCGGGGCCAGCTCGATGGCTGCCGCCAGCCCGGCCCAGCCGGCACCGATAATGGCAACGCGTGGGGTCAAGGCTTGTAGCCGAAGGTGGCGGTTTTCCACGCCAGCCACAGCTTGCGGCCGGGGGACAGCGACAGGCGCTGGTTCAGCACCTTGCGCGGGCCATCCAGCTCGATTTCGTCCAGCGTGGCGCGGTAGATGGCCGCCATTACCAGGCCGATGCGCTGCGCCTTGCGGTCGGCCGCCGGCAACAGCTGCCAAGCCTTGTGGTAGCTTTCGCGCGCGCGCTGGATCTGGAAGCGCATCAGCGCGTCAAACTCCGGCGACTCTTTGTAGGCCATGATGTCGGCGGCGGGTACGCCAAAGCGCTGCAGGTCTTCCACCGGCAGGTACAGGCGGCCACGGCGCGCGTCTTCGCCCACGTCGCGGATGATATTGGTCAGCTGGAACGCCAGCCCCAGCTCGTGCGCGTATTTCAGCGTGGCGCGGTCGGTGTAGCCGAAAATCTGCGCCGACAGCTGCCCCACTACGCCGGCCACGCGGTGGCAGTACAGCTGCAGGTCGCTGTAGCGGCTGTAGCGCGGCACGTCCAGGTCCATCTGCATGCCGTCGATAATCTCGGCCAGCCACGCTTGCGGCAGGTCGAACGCCGCCACGTGCGGCTTGAGCGCCTGCATCACCGGGTGCGTGGGCGTGCCCTCGTACAGCGCCGCCAGCTCGGTGCGCCACCACGCCAGCGTGGTACGCGCCACGTTGTCGTCGTGAATCTCGTCGACCACGTCGTCCACCTCGCGGCAGAAGGCGTACAACGCCACCATGGCATCGCGCTTGTCGGCCGGCAGGTAACGGAAACTGCTATAGAAGCTGGAGCCGCTTTTCGCCGCTTTGTCTTCGCAATATTGTTGGGGGGTCACGCCCGCCTCCTCTTTTTGCTGTACGGCGCGCTAAACGCTTTCCAGATAATGTACAGCCAGTCTTTCCACACCAGCACCGGGCGCTGCGTGAGCACATCGCCACGGGCGTCGTGAATCTTTTTCAGTATGCGCTCGCCACCCAGCACAATCATGCGCAGCTCCAGCCCCAGGCGGCCTTTGAGCTTGAGCGCCAGCGGCGAGCCGGCTTCCAGCATGGCCAGCGCACGTTTCACTTCTTTGTCCATCAGCATGGGCCACACGCCGCCGGCATCGCGCGCGGCGATCTGCGCCTCGGCCACGCGAAAACGCGCCAGGTCCTCCTGCGGGATATACACGCGGCCTTTGTCCCAATCTACCGCCACATCCTGCCAGAAGTTGATCAGCTGCAGCGCGGTACAGATGCCGTCCGACATGGCCACGCTGCGCGGGTCGTGCTCGCCGTACAGGTGCAGCATCAGCCGCCCCACCGGGTTGGCCGAACGGCGGCAGTAGTCCACCAGCTCGGCAAAATTCTGGTAGCGCGTTTTTTCCACGTCCTGGCTAAACGCCGACAGCAGGTCGTAAAACGGCGCCAGTGGCAGCGTGTACTCGGCGATAACCCCCGCCAGGCGCTGCATCAGCGCCGTGTGCGGCGCCTGCCCGGCCTCGATACGGCCCAGCTCGTCGCGTAGCGCCTGCAGTGCGGCCAACCTTTGTGCCGGCTGGGCGTCGCCCTCGTCGGCAATATCGTCGGCGTAGCGGGCAAAGTGGTAGATGGCGTGTACCGCCCGGCGCATGCGCCGTGGCAGCAGGATGGAACCCACCGGAAAGTTTTCGTAATGCCCTACCGACATGGCACGCACCTGGCAGAATCAAAGCGCGCATTATAAAGGCAAGAAGGCGGCAAACCGCAGCAGCGGCCGTTTATCGAAAAAAATGCAGCGCCACGCTTGACACACCCAAAACGGGCGTCTATTATGCGCCCCACGTTGTGACCAACACACAACGCGGTAACGCCTCAGTGGGGGTATAGCTCAGTTGGGAGAGCGCTTGCATGGCATGCAAGAGGTCAGCGGTTCGATCCCGCTTACCTCCACCACTAACAGACAAAAATCTGCCGCAAGGCGGGTTTGATGGATAAGTCCCCATCGTCTAGAGGCCTAGGACATCGCCCTTTCACGGCGGTAACCGGGGTTCGAATCCCCGTGGGGACGCCAAGACAAAAGCCCGTTGCGCAAGCAGCGGGCTTTTTGCATGGTGCACAAGCAGCGCCCCGCCCACAGCTACCAGCCACGCGGGCAGCCCACCCCCTTCAACAGGCGCGCATGCTCGCCACTCGCTTTTAGCTGCTGCAAACCACGGTTGAAATCTGCCAGCAAGGCGGCACTGGCCGGCTGCCGCCTGGGCAACAATAAATGGGTAGTAAAGCGATCGGTGAGCAAGCGCGGGTGAACCTGCAGTTTCTCGGCCTCGGCCGGGCGAAAATGCCGGGCCAGCAAGTAGCACGCCACATTACGCTCTATCGGCACCACCTCCACCCGCCGCGCCAGCAGCTTGCGCAAAGCCAGCAGATCATCCGGCGTGGCATCCCCTTGCAGCCGGCCCTGGTGCAGCAGCTGCCACATTTCGGGCGTGTAGGTGTAATTGGCAATAATCGCCAGGCGGTAAGGCTGCAGGTCCGCCAGCGTATTCCAGTCAAAGCGCATGTCACGGCGATGCACAAACACCCACTGCTCGACCAGCACGGTATCGCTAGCAAGAAAGCGGGCATTACGCTCGGGGTTATTCCCCCAGTACGCCGTAGCATCCCAACGGCCGTTGGCGCTTTCCTCCAGCGCCCGCGTCCACGGCATGAACTGGTATTCCACCTGATGACCCGCCAGCGCAAAGGCACGGCGCACAATCTGCAGCGCCACCCCCTGATCCGGCCGCGCCTGCGTGGCGTAGGGTGGCAGCTCGCCGGTAGCAATACGCAAGGCCAGGCCGTGCGCGCACGGCAATAGCAGCAGCAAGCATGAAAGTACCGGTTTGAGCATGGCGCATCCCGAATGGCATCCGGCACTATCATATCGAAATTTTGCACAAGCCATCACGGCAGCGGCGTGCCGGCAGCAAAAAAGCACGCCACCCAGCGGCACACAAAACAAAAGGTTGGCCGCGACACCGTGACGGCATGCGGCCAACCTTGCGGGCGCGGTAAACGTTGGGCTTCATTTCATTCAGCCCATGCTACGCGCTAGCTCAGCCACCAATCCAACAGCGCCAGCCCCAGCCAGTTACCCATCACCAAGGCCACCGCCAGCACCATGCAGTTTTCCCCCAGACGCCGCCGTGCCGCCACAATCGCCAGGCAGCCATACAATACAGACATCAACAAACACAGTAGCGCCTCCGCCATGCTGGCAGACACAGTAGCTCCCTGCTGACGCGCCAGCCACACCACCCCGGCCACACCCAACAAGTTTAGCAACACCACCCAGCCCACCGCCCGGTACCACCTGCTTTTTTCCATGGCCATCCCGATCAAAACAGCAGCGTACCCGCCCAGCCACGCGCAGTCTGTTGCAACAAGGCCTGGGTGGGTAACCAAACGTTAAAGCAAGGTTGGCCGCCATACCGTGAAAGTATGCGGCCAACCTTTCATTTTTTCGTGCAATGACATAGCAGGTCTTGAATCCGCTACGCGGATGATAGTTACAGCCGGTTCCGCCCGTGACCGAGCGAGACAAGCGTAGCGTCGCGAGGGAATAAGGCAGGAAGGGGGCGGGTCGCCGCCCCCTTTCATCCCCCCTCGCCCCCGCGGTCCGCGAAACCCCGGCAAAAAGCCCACCGCAAGGCGCTGCCGAACTCGCCCTACGCTAACGGCTCCGGGCTCAAACAAATCGGCCGCTTGCGCGTGCGAATCTTTGATTCGCTCAGCACAATCCTTGCGGCAGACTTTTTACCGGCGCTCCCCAAGGGGGCATGGGTCGCAGCACAAAGTTGGCCGCAGTACCGTAAATGTTTGCGGCCAACCGCACAGGGCGCAGTGAACGTTGGGCTTCATTTACATGGTGGGCACAACCTCCGGTTTTTGCCCACCCTACGTCAAACCACTACCGCACCGGCGCCGCCACATCCCGTTGGCGCGAGCCGGGTCAAACGGTTTGCCCCAGGTTTTAAGACGCCGATTTGTCTGAGCCCCGCGCCGTTAGCAAGGGGCGAGTTCGGCGGCGCCTGGGGCGGGCCGTTTGGCACGGGGTTTCGAGCAGCCCCGGGTCGCCTTTTCTTTGGGTACTTTCTTTTGGCGAGGCAAAAGAAAGTACCCCGCCGCCGCGCGGAAAGCGGCATGCAATTACGCCGCGCAGCGGCACACAAAACAAAAAGGTTGGCCGCCATACCGTGACGGCATGCGGCCAACCTTGCGGGCGCGGCAAACGTTGGGCTTCATTTCATTCAGCCCAATCTACACGCTCTCAAATCAAAATCAATAATCAACTCCACAATCTTCTCATTTGGTACGCAAGCACCTCCGCCGTAAAAATTGAAATACAACGGATCGCCTTCCAAACCAAATTTTTCCCGAAAAACAAAAAACCACAAACTTAAAATATATCTACTTAAAGAAACAGGTTTCGCCAAAAATTTAACAATAACAGGCTTCAGCCTTTCCCTGCAAAAAACAACGAATTCTTCAACACAAAATCCCGTACTAGTCAAAGCAAACTCAGGAACATCAAAGTTTAAACGACCTTGCCCATAAGCGGCATCAAAGAAAGTGTCGTAGGCATGAGGGCCTCTATTGATCTCACAACGATTTCTATCAATCACATTTGCGATTGATCTTGATCTCACCAAATCAAACCAAGAATACATCGATAGCTCTGGTTCAATTTTTTTAAAGAAAGCAACAACACCATCTTGTGCATTTAAGACACCCTGATCAAACCATTCCTCATGCCCATCAAATCTAGTACGATGATAAAATGCAACATCAAACATAGCATCAGGGAAATTAGCAATGCCAAGGTAACTCATAAATATGAAGTGCAATCTCTCATCAAGAAATTCACAATATTCAACACTACTAGGCAAGACGGCCGGCCAATCACGCTCGACCATATTAGCTATCGCAGCATAATCAACGCCATAGAAAATTGACAGCGACCTGATTGCATCTTGATAATTATCGCAGCTCAAATAATTTCTCATAAATTACCTAACCACATAAAAAACCCCCGCCACCTTTCGATGACGGGGGTTTTATCACGAATGACAACGCGCTATCAAGCCAACTTAGCGAGCTGCGCCTTCACCTTCTCCAACTTGTCATTCAGCTCTGCCAGCTGCGCCTTGTCGCGCTCTACCAGATGCGCCGGGGCTTTATCGATGTAGCCCGGTTTCTCCAGCTTGGCGGTGAGCTTGGCCAGCTCCGCTTCCACCTTGCCCTGCTCTTTGGTGAGGCGGGCGGTTTCGGCGGCTTTGTCCACTTCCACCTTCAGCATCAGGCGGGCGTTGCCGGACATGGCTACCGGCGCGTCATCGGCTGGCAGGGCGGCCACGATGCTGCCTTCGGTCAGGCGGGCCAGCAGCTTCAGGTAGGGCACGAAGTCGGCGATGCTGGCGTCGGCGGTTTCGATGAACAGCGGCGCTTTTACCGCCGGGCCGATGCCCATTTCGCCGCGCAGGTTACGCACGGCGTTTACCATGTCCTTGAAGGCGTCCATGCGCGCGTTGGCCGCGGCATTGATCTTCTCCGGCACGGCGACAGGCCACTGCGCCAGCATGATGCTGTCGGTGTGCTTGGCGTTGGCCAGCGGGGCCACGGTTTGCCACAGCTCTTCGGTGATGAACGGCATCAGCGGGTGGGTGAGGCGCAGGGCGACTTCCAGCACGCGCACGATGGTGCGGCGGGTGGCGCGCTGCTGCGCTTCGTTACCGGTTTGCAGCTGTACCTTGGCCAGCTCCACGTACCAGTCGCAGTACTCGTTCCAGATGAATTCGTAGATGATCTGGGCGGCCAGGTCGAAGCGGTAGGTTTCCAGCGCGTTGGTCACGTCGGCTTCGGCTTGCTGCAGGCGGCCGATGATCCACTGGTCGACAAAGCTGAATTCCAGCGGCAGGGTTTCGTCCTGGCCGCAGTCTTTGCCTTCCACGTTCATCATCACGAAGCGGGTGGCGTTCCACAGCTTGTTGCAGAAGTTGCGGTAGCCTTCGGCGCGTTTGAAGTCGAAGTTCACCGAGCGGCCCAGCGTGGCGTAGCTGGCCATGGTGAAGCGCAGCGCGTCGGTGCCGTAGGCCGGGATGCCGTCCGGGAACAGCTTTTCGGTGGCTTTGGCGATGGCCGGGGCTTTTTCCGGGCGGCGCAGGCCGGTGGTGCGTTTTTCTACCAGCGGGCCCAGCGCGATGCCGTCGATCAGGTCGACCGGGTCGATGACGTTGCCTTCCGACTTGGACATCTTCTTGCCTTCGTGGTCGCGCACCATGCCGTGGATGTAAACGTCACGGAACGGTACTTTGCCGGTGAAGTGCTTGGTCATCATGATCATCCGGGCAACCCAGAAGAAGATGATTTCGTAGCCGGTGACCAGCACGTTGCTGGTAACAAAGGCGTTGAGATCCGGCGTGTCTTGCGGCCAACCCAGGGTGGAGAACGGCACCAGCGCGGAGCTGAACCAGGTGTCCAGTACGTCCTGTTCGCGACGCAGGGTCTTGCCCGGCGCTTTGGCCTGGGCTTCGGCTTCGGTGCGGCCAACGTAGATGTTGCCGTCTTCGTCGTACCAGGCCGGAATCTGGTGGCCCCACCACAGCTGGCGGCTGATGCACCAGTCCTGGATGTTGTTCATCCACTGGTTGTAGGTGTTGACCCAGTTTTCCGGGATGAAGCGCACTTCGCCGCTGGCCACAGCGTCGATGGCTTTTTGCGCGATGGACTGGCCGGTGGCGTCGCCCTCGCCCACTTTGCTCATCGCCACGAACCATTGGTCGGTGAGCAGCGGCTCGATCACGGTACCGGTACGGTCGCCGCGCGGCACCATCAGTTTGTGCGGTTTGGTTTCCAGCAGCAGGCCCTGGGCTTGCAGGTCGGCCAGCATGGCTTTGCGCGCGTCGGCGGTGGACAGGCCAGCGTAGGCGGCCGGCAGCTCGATGCTGCCCTGGGCGCTGCCGTCAAAGCCGAATACTTGCGCTTTGGCCAGGATGGTGGCGTCCAGGCTCATCACGTTGATCAGCTGGGTGCTGTGGCGCTTGCCGACTTCGTAGTCGTTGAAGTCGTGCGCCGGGGTGATCTTGACGAAGCCGGTGCCGAATTCTTTATCCACGTATTCGTCGGCAATCACCGGAATCTGGCGGCCGGTAAGCGGCAGCTCGACCAGCTTGCCTACCAGGTGGGCAAAGCGTTCGTCGGTGGGGTTCACCGCCACGGCTACGTCGCCGAGCAGCGTTTCCGGGCGGGTGGTGGCCACGGTGATGAACTCGTCGCTGCCCACTACCGGGTATTTGATGTGCCACATGTGGCCGTCTTCTTCCTCGGAAACCACTTCGAGGTCGGAGATGGCGGTGCCCAGCTTGGCATCCCAGTTGGACAGGCGCTTGCCACGGTAGATCAGGCCTTGCTCGAACAGGCGCACGAATACTTCGGTGACCACGTCGGCGCGCACGTCGTCCATGGTGAAGTATTCACGGCCCCAGTCTACCGAGCAGCCGACACGGCGCATCTGGCTGGTGATGGTGCCGCCGGATTTTTCTTTCCATTCCCATACCTTGGCGGTAAAGGCGTCGCGGCCCAGGTCGAAGCGGCTGATGCCCTGCTCGGCCAGCTGGCGCTCTACCACGATCTGGGTGGCGATACCGGCGTGGTCGGTACCCGGAATCCACACCGTGTTGTCGCCCTTCATGCGGTAGTAACGGGTCAGGCCATCCATGATGGTCTGGTTGAAGGCGTGGCCCATGTGCAGGGTGCCGGTCACGTTGGGTGGCGGCAGCTGGATGGCAAAGGACGGCTTGGTGGTATCCATGTGCGGCTTGAAATAGCCGGACTGTTCCCATTGATCGTACCAGCGACGTTCGATGTCGCCCGGCTCGTAGCTTTTGGCAAGTTCCATGGTCATGGTGTGAATTCGGTCGTAGTGAGGCAAAAATGACTGAAATTATAAACCGATCTGCTGCACTGCGTCCCGCTTGCTGCCATGAAGCATTATCAGATCACACGTTGGCCGCGACAATGCTCACAAAAGCCATGTATATATGATTGAACAAAACCGTTTTCTACATGGCCCGCCACCTGGCGGCTGCAACCTGGCCCAACCGAACCCCATGCCCAGCAACAAGATCTTACTGGTAGAGGACAACACCTCTGTCTTGCGCACCATGCAGCGCATTATCGAAAACGACGGGTTTCCCGTGGTGTGCGCTACCACCTTGCGGGAGGTGGAAAGCATTCTTGCCCAAGGCCGGCATCATTTCATGGCCTGCGTGCTGGACTACTGCCTGCCGGATGCGCCGGATGGCGAAACCCTGCCTATCGTGCTGGCCAGGAAGATCCCTACCATTGTGCTGACGGCGCGCAGCGATATGGAAACGCGCGAAAAAGTGTTGCTGCAACCGGTAGTGGACTACGTGCCCAAAGACACCCCGGCCGCGTTTGAGTACACCATCAAGATGATACGCCGCATCCACCACAACCCCGGCATACGCGTGCTGGTGGTGGATGACTCGGCCACCATCCGCGGCTACCTGCGCCAGCTGCTGCGCCGCCACCTGTACGAAGTGCTGGAAGCCCCCGAAGCCGATACCGCGCTGCGCATGCTGCGCGACGACCCGACCATACGCCTGGTGCTGTCCGACCACGACATGCCGGGCAAAAGCGGCGTGGTGATGGTCAGCGAGATCCGCCGCTTTCGCAGCCACGAAGAGCTGGCCATCATCGGCATTTCTGCCAGCCAGGACCCGGCCATGACCGCCCGCTTCATCAAGGCCGGCGCCGATGATTACCTGAATAAACCGTTTAACCACGAAGAGTTTTTCTGCCGTGTCACGCGCAACGTGGAGTTTGTGGAAAACTTGCGCGCGCTATCGCGCGCCGCGCACGAAGACCCGCTGACCGGCCTGCCAAACCGCCGCTATTTCTTCGAAAATGTGCTGAAGCAAACCCAGCCATTTGGCGTGGCCATGGTAGATATCGACCACTTCAAACACATCAACGACCGTTTTGGCCACGACATCGGCGACCTGGCATTGAAACGGGTGGCCGACCTGCTGCGCGCCCAGTTCCCCGGCAAGCACATCGCCCGCTTTGGCGGCGAGGAGTTTGTCATTCTGGCGCAGGCACGCAGCGAACAGGACATGCTGGCCGCCATGGAAACCTTCCGCGCCAGCGTAGCCGACGCGGTATTCCCCACCAGCCGGGGCGAGCTGCGCTTCACCTTGAGCATAGGCGTAGCCGCGGGCCTGCCGGATGTCAGCGCCCTGCTGAAGCTGGCCGACGAACGCCTGTATATGGCCAAGAGCCGCGGCCGTAACCAGGTGTGCACCGGCTAAGCCCGGGCTGCCATGAAAAAACCCGCCAGCGTGCGTAATGCCAGTCAGTTAACGCTGACTGGCGCTTTTTTTGGCTAGGGGTTTGTTGTGTTTGAAGAGTGCTATTGTGTCCGCGATGCGGACGATGATTAGATGCCGGTTCCGCCCGGCAAACGGGAAAGGGGGGCGGATTGCCGCCCCCTTTTCATTCCCCCGCAACCCGGGGCTGCTCGAAACCCCGATCAAAATGGCACGCCCCAGGCGCCGCCGAACTCGCCCCTCGCTAACGGCTCGGGGCTCAAACAAATCGGCGTCTTAAAACCTGGGGCGCACCATTTTGACCGGCTCGCGCCAACGGGATGGAGCGCTACACTCACGCCCTCCTACCTGATGGCCAAGCACATTCGCCTAACTGACTGGCATTAGCCAGCGTGCGGGTTTTTTCATGGGTCAACACGGCCTGTCAGGCCGCCTTGTTCAGCACCCAGTCCAGCCAGCGCGTAGGCAGCAGGCGCTTGAGGTACCAGAACACATGGGTGGGCGTGGTGACACGGTAGCGCGCGGCCGGATGTGCTGCAGCCAAAGCCTGCTCCACCTTGGCCAGCACCGCCGTACCAGGCAGCGTAAACGGGGCGGCGTGGCCTTCTTTCTTCAGGCGTTGCAACTGCTTCTCGTAGCTGTCGCGGTGCACGCTGCCCTGGATGTCCACGTTTTGCAGGAATTTCTGCAGCGCATTGGGGCGAAAGCGGCTTTCGATAGGCCCCGGCTCGATCAGGCTGACAAAAATGCCGCTGCCGGCCAGCTCCAGCCGCAGCGTGTCGCACAGCCCTTCCATGGCGTATTTGCTGGCGTTGTAGGCGCCGCGGTACTTCATGGCGGCAAAGCCCAGCACCGAGCTATTGAACAGGATGCGGCCATGGCCCTGGCGGCGCATCACCGGCAACACGGCGTTCATCAGCTCCCAGGCACCAAACAGATTGGTTTCAAACTGCTGGCGCATGGCCTGGCGGCTGATGTCTTCCACCGCACCGGGCTGGCCGTAGCCGGCATTGTTGAACAGGGCGTGCAGCGTACCACCACTGCGCTGCAGCACTTCATGCAGCGCAGTGCGTATGCTGTGGCTATCGTCTACATTGAGTTGCAGCGCATCGATAAAACCCTGCGCCTGCAAGCTGGCCACGTCTTCGGCGCGGCGGGCGGTGGCAAACACACGCCAGCCCTGCGCCTGCAGGCCACGCGCCACGTCCAGGCCTATGCCGCTGGAGCAGCCGGTAATCAGGATGTTTTTTTGTGTCATCGGTTGAACCAGTTAAAAGGCGCGCCGGTCAAATCGGCGCATATGTAACAATATGTACATCGCGCCGGGCGGTACGTTTCCTAACAAAACCGGCAGATAATAACAAAACCTCACCACAGCCTTCACTCAAGGAGTATTCAACATAATGGAACAGGCCCTCCCCTCTATCGGATCGCCTTTCTTCTATACGGTGTTCTTCGTTGCCGTACTGATCATGATCGTCATCGACATGGTGGCGCTCAAGCAAAGCGGCTCGCACAAGGTGTCAATCAAGGAAGCCGCCGGCTGGTCGGCGGTGTGGGTCGCCGTAGCGTGTGCCTTTGGCGGCTGGCTGTGGTGGACACTGGCCAACGACCCTGCCTATGGCGAGGTGGTTGCCAAGCAGAAGGCACTGGAGTTCTTTACCGGCTATGTGATTGAGAAATCGCTGGCCGTGGATAACATCTTTGTGTTCCTGATGATCTTCGCCTTCTTCAAGGTGCCAGCCGAGTACCAGCGCCGTGTGCTGCTGTACGGTGTATTCGGTGCCATCATCCTGCGTACCGTGATGGTGTTCCTGGGCGCGGCACTGGTGAAAGAGTTCAGCTGGATCCTGTACGTGTTCGGTGCTTTCCTGCTGTTTACCGGCCTAAAGATGATGCTGCCGGAAAAAGAGGAAAAAGAAGACCTGGCCAATAACGGCTTGCTGAAGTTCCTGCGCAAGCACATGCGTGTGACCGACGACTACCACGGTGAAGCGTTTTTCGTGATGAAAAACGGCATGCGTTACGCCACGCCGATGTTCCTGGTGCTGGTTTTTGTCGAGCTGTCGGACGTGGTATTTGCCGTGGATAGCATCCCGGCGATCTTTGCCGTCACCATGGACCCGTTCATTGTGCTGACGTCCAACATCTTCGCCATCCTGGGCTTGCGCGCCATGTTCTTCCTGCTGGCCGACGTGGCAGAGCGCTTCCACCTGTTGCGCTATGGCCTGGCGATCGTGCTGTCGTTCATCGGGGTGAAGCTGCTGATCCTGAAGTTTGTACACATCCCGGTGGCCATCTCGCTGGGCGTGGTGTTCGTGGTGATTATCGGCTCGGTTGTGGCCTCGCTGATGTTCCCGAAAAAAGCCGCCTAAGCGTGCCCACCCGGCCTGCTGCCTGGCAGCAGGCTGTCTTGCAAACCCCCTTCTGCCCGCCAAAGGGGGTTTGTCTTGTCTGCGGCACCGGTACCGCTACCATGCCGCCGGCTTTGTTGCCGCTTTGTTGCGCAGCGGAAAACCCCTACAATGGCGGCCAACCGTTATAGATGCAGAAGGACACGCGCCATGGCCAAAACCGCCAAAGCCCAAGCCAGTTTCGAAAGCGCGCTGGCGCAGCTGGAGGACATCATCCAGGCGATGGAAGGCGGCGACTTGCCGCTGGATACCGCCCTGACGTCGTACAAGCAGGGTATAGAACTGATCAAGTTCTGCCAGGGCAAGCTGGCAGATGCCGAACAACAGCTGCGCGTGCTGGAAAACGACGAACTCAAGCCGCTGGACCTGACCGATGGCCAATAACACCTTTACCGGCTGGATGACCCATACCCAGCAAACCGTGGAATGCACGCTGGAGGCTTTGCTGCCCAACCCGGCCCGTGCCCCGCAGATGCTGCACGAAGCCATGCGCTACAGCACGCTGCAAGGCGGCAAGCGCGTGCGCCCGTTGCTGGCTTTTGCCGCTGGCGAGCTCGCCGGCGCCGATGCGGCCAACGTGGCACGCGTGGCCTGCGCCGTGGAGATGATCCACGCCTACTCGCTGGTGCACGACGACATGCCGTGCATGGACGACGATGTGCTGCGCCGTGGCAAACCCACCTGCCACGTGCAATACGACGAAGCCACTGCCTTGCTGGTGGGCGACGCCCTGCAAACGCTGGCCTTCGACGTGCTGGCCAGCCCGCTAGCGGGTGTGGACGCAGCACGCCAGCTAGCCATGGTCAAACTGCTGGCCCACGCCAGCGGCCACGCCGGCATGGCCGGCGGCCAGGCCATCGACCTGTCCAGTGTGGGCACGGCGCTGAACCAGCCCGAGCTGGAATTCATGCACATGCTGAAAACCGGTGCGCTGATTCGCGCCGCCGTACTATTGGGCGCATACTGCGGCCAAGTTTTGAGCGACGCAGAAAACAGTGCGCTGGACCACTTTGCCAAGCGCATGGGCCTGGCGTTCCAGGTGGTAGACGACGTACTGGACTGCGAAGCCGACACCGCTACACTGGGCAAAACCGCCGGCAAGGATGCGGCCAACGACAAGCCTACCTACGTCAGCCTGATGGGCCTGGGCGAGGCAAAACAGTTTGCCCGCGACCTGTACGACGACGCGCTGGCGGCGCTGGCGCCGTTTGGCGACCGTGCCGACCGCCTGAAACAGCTGGCCGACTACATCGTGGCCCGCTCGTTCTGACCATAACAAAAGCAATATCATGACTACACTGCTCGACACCATACAGAGTCCGGCCGACCTCAGAACCCTGGACCGCAGCAAGCTGCCGCAGCTGGCCCGCGAGCTGCGCGAATTCCTGGTGAGCTCGGTTAGCCAAACCGGTGGCCACTTTGCCTCCAACCTGGGCAGCATCGAGCTGACCATCGCCCTGCATTACGTGTTCAATACGCCGGACGACCGCCTGGTGTGGGACGTAGGCCACCAGACCTACCCGCACAAGATCCTGACCGGCCGCCGCGAACAGATGCACACCATGCGCCAGAAAGGCGGCCTGGCGGGCTTCCCCAAGCGCGACGAATCCGAGTACGACACCTTCGGCGTGGGCCACTCGTCCACCTCTATCGGTGCGGCGCTGGGCATGGCGGTAGCTGCCAAGCTGCAAAACATCCCGCGCAAGAGCATTGCCATCATCGGCGACGGCTCGATGACCGCCGGCCAGGCGTTCGAGGCGCTGAACAACGCCGGTGCGATGGACACCGACCTCTTGGTGATCCTCAACGACAACGATATGTCGATCTCGCCCAATGTAGGCGCGCTGAACAACTACCTGGCCAAGCTGATGAGCGGGCGTTTCTACGCCGCGGTAAAAGAAGGCAGCAACAAGGTGCTGGGTATCGCCCCGCCGCTGCGCGATATCGCCAGCAAGATGGAAGAACACGTGAAGGGCTTCTTTACCCCCGGCACGCTGTTCGAGGAGTTCGGCTTCAACTATATCGGCCCGATCGACGGCCACGACCTGGACGTGCTGGTCGACACGCTGAAGAACATCAAGAGCCTGAAAGGGCCGCAGTTCCTGCACATCGTTACCAAGAAAGGCCAGGGCTACAAGCTGGCCGAAAACGACCCGGTGAAATACCACGGCGTGACCAAATTCGACCCGGCCTGTGGCCTGGCCGGCAGCAAAGGCGGCGGCAAGCCGCAGTACACGCAGATTTTCGGTGACTGGATCTGCGACATGGCCAAGCTGGACAAACGCCTGGTGGGCATTACCCCGGCCATGCGCGAGGGCTCCGGCCTGGTGCGCTTTGAAAAAGAGCACCCGGACCGCTACTTCGACGTGGCTATTGCCGAGCAGCACGCGGTGACCTTTGCCGCCGGCATGGCCTGTGACGGCCTGAAGCCGGTGGTAGCGATCTACTCCACCTTCCTGCAACGCGGCTACGACCAGCTGATCCACGACGTGGCGCTGCAAAACCTGCCGGTGGTGTTCGCCATCGACCGCGCCGGCCTGGTGGGCGCCGACGGCCCGACGCACGCCGGCTCGTTCGACCTGTCCTATCTGCGCTGCATCCCCAATATGACAGTGATGGCGCCGTCGGACGAAAACGAGTGCCGCCAGCTGCTGTACACCGCGTTCAGCCTGGACAGCCCGACCGCCGTGCGTTACCCGCGCGGCACCGGCCCTGGCGCCAGCATCGAACAAACCATGACCGCGCTGCCGCTAGGCAAGGGTGTGCTGCGCCGTCAGGGTGCGGGCAAGGTGGCGATCCTGGCTTTTGGCAGCATGGTACAGCCTGCGTTGGCCGCTGCCGCAGCGCTGGACGCTAGCGTGGCCGACATGCGTTTTGTGAAGCCACTGGATGAAGCGCTGATCCGCGAACTCGCAGCCAGCCACAGCCTGCTGGTCACCGTGGAAGAAAACGCCATCATGGGCGGTGCCGGCAGCGGCTGTGCCGAGGTGCTGGCCGCCGCCGGTATCAGCGTGCCGATGTTGCACTTGGGCCTGCCGGATGACTATGTTGAACATGGGGACCCGGCCGTATTGCTGGTCGACTGTGGCCTGGATGCCGCCGGCATCCAGCACAGCATTGCCACCAGGTTGGCCGCACACTAGCCCGGCACCCGCCGACAGGCCTGCCGCCCCGTGCTGCAGGCCTTTTTCTTGCCTACCGTCTACAGGATAAAACCATGACAAGCCTGGACGTACACCACTGGCTGCACCTGGCCAACACCCCTTACGCCGCGCTACCCATGCTGCTGTCCAGCCTGGGCATCGGCCTGCTGATCGGCGTGGAACGCGAACGCAAACGCCGCGTACTGGCCGGCATCCGTACCTTCCCGCTGGTGAGCCTGCTGGGCACCATGCTGGCCATGCTGGCAGCGCAAACCATGCTGCCGTGGCTAATGCCGGCCGGGCTACTGGCGGTGGCCATGCTGGGCTTTTTGCCGCTGGGCAACGGCGGCAACGAAAGCACCGCACCCGAGCCGCGTACCACCTCGGTGATTGCACTGCTGGTGGCGTACACGCTGGGGCTGATGGTGGGGCTGGGCAATACCGAGCTGGCCATTGCGCTGGGCATCATTACCACCGGCCTGTTGTACCTGAAGCCGGAGCTATCCAATTTTTCCAACCAGCTGGAGCGGCAAGACCTACTGTCGCTGCTGCAGTTTGCCGCGCTGACCTTCATCATCCTGCCCATCCTGCCCAACGAGGGCTTTGGCCCTTACCTGGCATTTAACCCGCACCGCATCTGGCTGCTGGTGGTGCTGATTGTGGGTGTGGGCCTGGCCGGCTACCTGGCGGTGAAAATCCTTGGTGAACGCGTGGGCGCGCCGGTGCTGGGCATTATGGGCGGCCTGGTATCCACCACCGCCACCAGCCTGGTATACGCGCGCGAAGCTGCGGCCAACCCCGGCTCGCTGCGGCTGGCAACACGGGTGATCCTGCTGGCCAATATGGTGCTGTTTGTTCGCCTGGGCTTGCTGGCACTGGCCATCGCGCCGGCCAGTGTGCGTAGCGTAGCCAGCATGATGCTACCCGCGCTGCTGGCCGGGCTGGCCACGCTGTTTATCCTGGGCAAGCGGCAAACACCGCAGGAAAACGCCCCCGAGCTCACCCTGAAAAACCCGGCCAAACTCAGCATCGCACTGGGCTTTGCCGCCATGTTTGCCGTGGTGATGCTGTGCTCGGCCTGGCTGCGTGACCTGTTTGGCGAAAGCGGCCTGTACGTGGTGGCACTGGTTTCCGGCCTGAACGATGTAGACGCCATCAGCCTCACCGCGCTGGAGCTGTTCGGCCAGCAACAGCTGGCCACCACGCCGCTATTGGTGACCATGGCGCTGGCGGTGCTCAGCAATACCGTGCTCAAGTTCGGGCTGATCGCCAGCATCGGCGGCCGGGCACTGGCCCGTGCCTGCGCGCCGGCACTGGGCATGTCCATGCTGGGCATGCTGCTGGGGCTATGGTTGGCCACAAGCTGAACGCGCCCTGCTAGCCAACGCCCGCCCTGCCCCGCACGGCGGGCTTTTTCTTGCCTGTTTACTGATGGTGATCATTGATGGCAATATGTTATACCGTAACATTTTATATCAACACCCCGCATGAACACGACAGCCATCCCCGACGTACAAAACCACCCCGACCTGCGCCGCATCCCCATCCGCGAAGTGGGCATCAAGGGCCTACGCCACCCACTGGCCATCCGCCAGCCGGACGGCCAAGTGCAGCACACCATTGCCGACTGCCAGCTCACGGTGGCACTACCCGCCACGCAAAAAGGCACCCATATGTCGCGCTTTGTGGCACTGATGCACGAGCAGCAAGCACCACTGGACGCCGGGGGCTTCGAAGCGCTGGTGCGTGCAACGGCTACGCGGCTGGAAAGCGATAGCGCGCGCATACGGCTGAGCTTCCCCTACTTTTTGCACAAAACTGCGCCGGTATCGGGCATGGTGAGCCTGCTGGACTACCAGGTATGCCTGGATGGCAGCGTAGCGCAGGGGGAATACCGCTACCGGCTGCAGGTGACGGTGCCGGTAACCAGCCTGTGCCCGTGCTCCAAGCAGATTTCGCGCTACGGCGCGCACAACCAGCGCTCGCATATAGTTATCGACGCGGAAGCCGACAACAGTCTGGGGGCAGAAACGCTGATTACGCTGGCCGAGACGCAGGCGTCGTGCCAGCTGTACGGCTTGCTCAAACGCAGTGACGAAAAAGTGGTGACCGAGCAGGCCTACGACAACCCCAAGTTCGTGGAAGACCTGGTACGCGACGTGGCCACTGCGCTGCAAGGGGTGGCCGGCATCCGTCACTTTGTGGTGTCGTCGGAAAACTTCGAGTCCATCCACAATCACTCGGCCTACGCCTGCATCGACAGCCGCGACCTGCAGACTGGCTGACTCGGCAGCAATCAGCCCGGCTGCAGCAGCTTGAGTACGAGCCCGGCAGTGGCTTGTGGCTGCTCCATCGGAAACAGATGGCTGCCGGGGTGCCTGTGAATGCAGGCAGCAAAGTGCTTTTGCATGAAGGACAAGTCGGATGGCCGGATAACGTCGCTGCCCGCGCCGGCCACGTAGTGCAAGGGCACCTGCAGTTGGCCGCGCAGCTGCCAGTAGTGGTGCGGCAGCGTGCCGTAGATAGCGTGCTCCACCTGCGGGCGGAACAGCAGGCGGCGGCCGCCCTGGCCGTTATCCTCGGTACCCAGCTCGGCGTAGTCGTGCAGCACCTCGGGCGCCCAGCGCGCAAACGCCGCCTTGCGCGCAAAGTAGTCGTATACCGACGCCACGCTGGCCCAGTTATCGCGCCGCTTCAGCGTACCGGTGCCGCCGGGGGTAATGTTCTGGATAAAACCCAGCCGCTTGGCCAGCCAGATGCCGAAGGCGCGTTGTGGTGACAGTAGCGGTGAATCCAGCAATACCACGCTGCGAAACAGCTCGGGGGCGCGGATAGCAGAAAATAACAGCAGAATCCCCCCCAGCGAATGCCCTACCCCGTGTACGGGGCCGCTATAGCGGGCACGCATATGGCTGACCATTTCGTCCACCAGCTGCGGCCAACCATCGCTTACCGGGTAACGCGGATCGTGGCCGCTGCACGGCAAAAAACCCACCTCGTAACCAGCTTGCTGCCATACCTCGTGCAGCTGGCGATAGATGGGCGCCGGAAAGCTGTTGGCGTGGGCAAAATGAATGGTCTTGTCCATATTGTTCTCCTCTGCTGCGACATTAGCATAAGCAAACATCCGTTTAAACACCTGTTACCACCTTGCCACAGCGGCTGTGATAAGCTGCAGCCCGCCGGAACACCGCCCTAGCGGCGTGGTCTACCCCCTGTTTACTTGCCTGCCTATGCCCATCATGCCCGCATTGTCGCGTCTGTTTCACTGGCTGTTCCCCTTGCTGTTGCTACTTGCCGCCCTGCCGGCCAGCGCGCTGGACCCGAACGAGCTGCTGCCACCCGAAAAAGCCTTTGCTGCGCGGCTGGAGCAGCAAGGCCAGCAGCTGCTGGTGCACGTGGACATCGCCCCCGGCTACTACCTGTACCGCGACCGCACCCGCATAGTCAGCGAGCCCGCTGGCGTGGTGGGCACACCGCTGCTACCCGCCGGCGACGCCAAGCAAGACCCGTACTTTGGCCTGCAACAGGTGTACCACCAGCGTGTGACCTTTACCGTGCCGATTACGGCTACCACGCTGCCTGATAACTTCACACTGCTGGCCACCATACAGGGCTGTGCCGACGCCGGCCTGTGCTACCCGCCCTACACCCACAAACTGAAGCCTGGCGATAACCGCCTGGCCGACTGGCTGGTACCGGTCACCAACGCTGACGACGCAGCGCCGACGCTGAGCCGGCAGCAATGGCTGGGTACGCTGTTTACCTTTTTGCTGGCTGGCATCGGCATGGCGTTTACCGCCTGCATGTACCCGCTGCTGCCGATTGTTTCCAGCATGGTGGCCGGCCAGGGACAACGCCTCAACAAGACACGCGGCTTTGTACTGACCCTGGCCTACGTGCAGGGCCTGGCGCTGACCTACACCGCCGTCGGCGTGATTGCCGGCAAGACCGGTAGCCTGCTGACGGTGTGGTTGCAGCAGCCGGCGGTGATTCTGGCCGCCAGCGCGCTGATGGTGGTGTTTGCGCTGGGCATGTTCGACCTGATTACCATCCAGCTGCCGTCGGCGCTGCAAAGCCGGCTGGCCACGCAAAGTAACAAGCTGGGTGGTGGCCGCCTGGCCAGCGTGTTTGCCATGGGCGCGCTGTCGGCACTATTGGTGGGCCCGTGCGTGGCACCACCACTGGCGCTGGCGCTGGGCTATATCGGCCAGACCGGCGACGCCGTACTGGGCGGGGCCGCACTGTACGCCATGGCGATGGGCTTGGGCCTGCCGCTACTGCTGGTAGGCACCTTTGGCGGCCACATCCTGCCGCGCGCCGGCGCCTGGATGCAGCAAGTGAAATACACTTTCGGCGTGGTGATGCTGGGCGTGGCCATCTGGATGGCCGGCCCCTTCCTGCCGGTCTGGCTGACCATGCTGCTGTGGGCCGCGCTGGCGCTGGGTAGCGCCTGGTGGTTGCTGCTGAGCAAGCAACGACCAAGTGTACGTGGCGCCGGCTGCTGGCTAGTACGCCTGATCGCTGGCGCACTGGTGCTGGCGGGCCTGCTGCAAATCGTCGGTGCCGCCACCGGTGCGCCATCGCCGCGGCTGCCGCTGGCCGGTATCTGGCAAGGCCAGCTGGCCGCCAAGCCGGCGTTCCAGCGCATTGCCAATAGCGCCGAGCTGGATGCAGCGCTGGCGCAGGCCAAAGCCGCCGGCCAGCCGGTACTGCTGGACTTCTACGCCGACTGGTGTGTGAGCTGCATCGAGATGGAAGAAACCACCTTCCGCCACCCGGACATCGCCGCCCGTATGGGCAAGCTGCGCCTGCTGCAGGCCGACGTCACCGCCAACAACGCCGAGCACCAGGCGCTGCTGCAGCGTTTTGGCCTGTACGGCCCGCCTGGCATCATGCTGTACAACGCGCAGGGCGAGCTGGTGCACAAGGTAATCGGCTACCAGGACGCCGGCGACTTTGCCGCCTCGCTGGACAAGGTTGGCCGCTGAGCGTAGCCGGTGCTGAAAGACACAAGGGCCGGTGCTTGCACCGGCCCTTGCTACGCCTGGCCTGCGGCCAACCCTGGCCGCCAGCACGACGCTTAGCGTAGCCCGTCTTCCAGCGCCCGCGCAATCACCAGCTTTTGCACATCCGACGTGCCTTCGTAAATCTGCGCCACGCGCACGTCGCGGTAGATACGCTCCACCGGGTAGTCGCTCAGGTAGCCGTAGCCGCCCAGCGTCTGGATGGCCGCCGAGCACACCGCCTCGGCCATTTCCGACGCCATCAGCTTGGCCATGCTGGACTCCTTCAGGCAAGGCTTGCCGGCGTCTTTCAGCGCAGCGGCGTGCCACACCAGCTGGCGGGCCGCCTCCAGCCGTGCCGCCGCCTCGGCCAGACGGAAACCTACCGCCTGGTGGCGGATGATGGGCTGGCCAAAGGTGTGGCGCTCGGTAGCGTAGCGGGTGGCAAACTCCAGCGCAGCGCGCGCCATGCCCAGACACTGCGCGGCAATGCCGATGCGGCCGGACTCCAGGTTGGCCAGCGCGATCTTGTAGCCCTCGCCTTCCGCCCCCAGTCGGTGGCTGGCCGGCACCCGCACGTTATCGAACACGATCTGGCAGGTGTCGGACGCGTGCTGGCCCATTTTTTCTTCCACCTTGGCCACGGTGTAGCCGGGGGTGGCGGTGGGCACCAGAAACGCGCTGATGCCCTTCTTGCCGGCGGCCGGGTCGGTTACCGCAAACACAATGGCCACGTCGGCGTGCTTGCCGTTGGTGATGAACTGCTTGACGCCGTTAATGACGTAATCGTCGCCGTCGCGTACGGCGCGGCTGCGCAGGTTGGCCGCATCGGAGCCGGCATCCGGCTCGGTGAGGCAGAACGCCGACACCCATTCGCCACGGGCAATGCGGCGCAGGAAAGTATCTTTCTGCCAGTCATTGCCGAAGCGCTCGATCGGGCCGCAGCCTACCGAGTTGATGACCGAAATAATGGTGGATAGCGCACCGTCGCCGGCGGCAATCTCCTCGATCACCGCGGCCAGCGTCAGGTAATCGAAACCGGCGCCGTCCCAATCCGGCGACACGGTTAGCCCGAAGCAGCCCAGCTCGCCCAGGCCGCTCAGTGCCTGGCGCGGAAAGGTATGCTCGCGGTCCCACGTCGCCGCATGCGGTGCCACCTCGCTCACCACGAAGCGGCGTACCGCGTCCACAACCTGTTCTTGTTCTGTTGTCAGCAACATGCTGATTCCTTTGCTTTTCTATGCCAGATAGCGGCCAACTCTGTCTTTGCAGACAAAGGCAAACCCGTTTGCCACGAAAGACACGAAAACCACGGATGAAACCTCGATAAGAGCGCCGCCCGTTTGGTGCCTTCCGTGAATTTCGTGGTTAAAAAATATCGGCCTGCGGGTCTTCCGTGGCAGCAACCCAGTTACACCAGCTCTACTGCCAGCGCGGTGGCTTCGCCGCCGCCGATACACAGGCTGGCCACACCACGCTTGCCACCGCGTGCCTGCAGCGCCGCGATCAGCGACACCACGATACGGGCACCAGACGCGCCGATCGGGTGGCCCAGCGCGCAGGCACCGCCGTTGACGTTGACCTTGGCGTGCGGCAGGCCCAGGTCGTGCATGGCAGCCATGGTCACCACCGCAAAGGCTTCATTGATCTCGAACAGGTCTACGTCGTCCGCCGTCCAGCCGGTTTTGGCAAACAGCTTTTGCATGGCACCCACCGGGGCAGTGGAAAACCACGCCGGCTCGTGCGCGTGGGTGCTATGACCCACGATGCGCGCCAGCGGGGTCAGGCCCTGCGCCAGCGCGTCGCTTTCACGCATCAGCACCAGCGCGGCAGCACCGTCGGAAATGGAGCTGGCGTTGGCCGGCGTGACGGTACCGTCTTTGCGGAAAGCCGGTTTCAGCGTGGGGATTTTGTCCAGATTGGCCTTCAGCGGCTGCTCGTCCACGCTTATCACCTCGTCGCCCTTGCGGCCGCTGATGGTGACCGGCGCAATCTCGCCGGCAAAAGCGCCGCTGGTGATAGCCTGCTGCGCGCGGGTCAGCGAGGTGATAGCGTACTCGTCCTGTGCGGCACGACTAAAGCCGTACTTGTCGGCACAAGCCTCGGCAAACACCCCCATCAGCTTGCCCTTGTCGTAGGCATCTTCCAGACCGTCCAGGAACATGTGGTCCTTGATCTCGCCGTGGCCCAGACGCAAGCCGCCACGCGCTTTCGGGATTACGTACGGGGCATTGCTCATGCTTTCCATGCCACCAGCCACCATCACCGTAGCCGTACCGGCCTTTAGCAGGTCGTTGGCCAGCATCAGCGCCTTCATGCCGGAACCACACATCTTGTTGATGGTGGTGGCGCCCGCCCCCAGCGCCAAGCCGCCCTTGATCGCCGCCTGCCGTGCCGGCGCCTGGCCCTGCCCGGCTGGCAGCACGCAACCCATGATCACCTCTTCCACCGCATCCGGCGCAATGCCGGCACGCTCTACCGCAGCGCGAATGGCGACCGCGCCCAGGTCACTGGCGCTCTGGCTGGCAAACATGCCCTGAAACCCACCCATGGCCGTACGGGCCATACCGACAATCACGATCGCTTCCTTGTGCATGGTTCAAGCCTCCGGTTAGATAACGTTTACGTTAACGTAAACATGGCAATCATTTCAAGCCCCACCCGGCGCACTGTGGCGTAGACACCGCAGCCGCGATGGCATCATCATAGCCCTTCGCCACCCAGGCCGCACGGCGACAGCAGCAGCCAGAGACACCCACTCGCCCCACCACACAGGAGACAACATGCTTTCCCACCTCTGCATCGGCATCAACGACTTCGACCGCGCCCTCGCCTTCTACCGCCCGCTGATGCAGGCACTGGGCATTCGCGAGCGCTTTTGCGACCCGTCGCGGCCATGGGCCGGCTGGCAAAGCGAACCTGGCCCGCGACCGCTGCTGCTGATCGGCAAGCCGCTGGACGGCAAAGCCGCCACGCCTGGCAACGGCCAGACCATCGCCCTGCTGGCGGCCACACGCAGCCAGGTGGACGCAGCCTACCAGGCCGCACTGGCACACGGTGGCCGCTGCGAAGGCGCCCCCGGCCTGCGCCCGCACTACCACCCGCATTACTACGGCGCCTACTTTCGCGACCCGGACGGCAACAAACTATGCGTGGCGTGCCACGAGGCGGAAGAGCAAAGCCTGTAAACAACAAACCACAAGGAAAACCATGCACATCGCGAACAAGCTCACCCCCGCACAGTGCAGCAACATGGATGACATACGCGCCGAGATCGACTTGCTTGACCGGGCAGTGGTCGGCCTGATCAGCCAACGCTACCAGTACGTTCTGGCCGCAGCCAAGTTCAAAACATCGGCCACTGCCGTGCGCGCACCGGAGCGCTTTGCGGCCATGCTGGCGCAGCGCAGGCAGTGGGCCGAACAGGAAGGTCTGAACGCCGACGCCATCGAACGCCTGTTTTCAGACCTGGTCAATCACTTCATCGCGGAAGAGATGCAGCACTGGCAACAGCAACAAAACTGACCGATCCGCGCCCATTGCACCCACCCTGTTAACGCAAAAAAGCCGCAACACCCGCTGCGGCTTTTTCGTTGGCAGACACCACGCCCTGGCGTGCCTAGGGCCTGTTAACGCTATTTTTGATGCAGCGGCGCTTGGCAAGCGGCGGCCATGCGCGAACAACCGGGCGCAGCAGGTCGATCCCTGCCTGCACGGTTTGACAAAGCAGTGCCCCGCTTGGCGTGCGCCCCGAAGAGCAGGCCCTAGTCCGGCAGGCCGCCACTGCGCTTTTCCATCCAGTGCTCGCACTGCGCCTTCAGCTGGCCGATTTCGCGCAGCACCAGCTGGATGTCCTGCATCTGCTGCGTCAGCTGCTGTTCGCGGCGGGTCAGGATATCGACAAACTTCATCAGCTGTGGCTCATCGTTATTGGCCGCGTCGTACAGCTCGAACAACTCGCGGATCTCCTGCAGCGACAGACCGATGCGCTTACCGCGCAGTGTCAGCATCAGCCGCACACGGTCGCGGCGCGAATAGATGCGGCGCTGGCCCTGGCGCTCCGGGGTGAGCAGCCCTTCCGACTCGTAAAAGCGGATGGCACGGGTGGTCACGTCGAATTCCTGTGCCAGTTCGGAAATACTGAATGTGCGGTCTGCTGCGGCAGTCACGACGTCTCCTGGTTCGGTCACTGCAGTGGGTGGGCGCTAATGAAGCGACGCGCAATTGTAATACGGCAGCGCAACACAGGCACGCCGGGCGTAGCGGCAGCTACAAACCGAAACAAGCATTGCACGCCTGATGACAGCATAGATTACGTTAACGTAAACTGGAACTTGTCCCAACCGTATTGTTCCGCAAACAGGAGACCCGTCATGACTTCTCGCACCGTAGGCGTAGTCGGCGCCGGCACCATGGGCAACGGTATTGCCCAGGTTTTTGCCCAGGCCGGCTTTAGCGTCATCCTCACCGACGTATCGCAAGCCGCACTGGATCGCGGCCTGGCCGCCATCAGCAGCAGCCTCAGCCGACTGGTAAAAAAAGGCATACTCAACGACAACGAGGCCGTATCGGTATTATCGCGCATCCGTGGCAGCACCCAGCTTGCCGAGCTGGCAGCGTGCGAACTGGTGGTAGAGGCCGCCACCGAGAACGCGCAAATAAAAGAGCAGATCTTCCGCCAGCTGGCAGACGCCGTGCCGGCAGACACCATTCTGGCGTCCAACACTTCGTCGATCTCGCTCACCACCATCGCCTCGTGGGTGAAAAAGCCGGAACGCGTGATCGGCATGCACTTCATGAACCCGGTACCGCTGATGCAGCTGGTGGAAATTATCCGCGCACTGCAAACCAGCGACGATACCCATGCCCGTATTCACGCCCTAAGCCTGGAATTGGGCAAAACCCCGGTAACGGTAAAAGACGGGGCCGGCTTTGTATCCAACCGCGTGCTGATGCCGATGATCAACGAGGCCGCCTTTGTGCTGTATGAAAACCTGGCCGCCGCCGAAGACATCGACACCGTGATGAAACTGGGCATGAACCACCCCATAGGCCCGCTAGCACTGGCTGACCTGATCGGGCTGGATACCTGCCTGTCCATCATGGACATCCTGTATCGCGAGTTCCGCGACTCCAAGTACCGCGCCTGCCCGCTGCTGGTGCAACTGGTGGCCGCCGGCCAGCTGGGGCGCAAGAGCGGCAAGGGCTTTTTCCAATATTAATCAGCAGGTTCCGTCACGGCAGTCGCCATGTTGTGACGGAACTACCACATGCAACAACGCCACATTGCCCTATCTTATTGCAATCCCATTGCATAAAACTGAGCGCTTGCTTTAGCTTGCTCACATAAAGTTGACGTTTACGTTAACGACAAGGCCACAAGCCTTGCGCCATCTGCGCAGCCCACCCCCGCTGCCGCCCCATCCGTACCGGTTTTTCCGCACCACCCCATGCAAAGCCCCAGCAGAGGGCCGGTTGTATCTCGGCTGCCCACGCGGCCAACACAAGAACACAGGAGACACAGAGAGATGGCAAAGCTTGAATCCATACGGCCTGCCCTGGTGCAAGAAAGTGTGGCCGACACCTTTCCCAAGCTGCTACAGGCCCATGCCAGAGAGCGTAGCGCCCGCCCGGCCATGCGCGAAAAAGACCTGGGTATATGGCAAACCTGGGACTGGGACGAAGTCGCCACAGAAGTACGCGCCCTGGCGCTGGGCCTGTCGGCCAAAGGCTTCAAGCGCGGCGACCGCCTGGCCGTAATCGGCGACAACCGCCCGCGCCTGTACATGGCGATCATGGCCGCACAATGCATGGGTGGCATTCCGGTACCGCTGTATCAGGATGCCGCAGCAGAAGAGATGGTATTTGTCCTGGGCGATGCGGAGGTGAGCATGGCCGTAGTAGAAGACCAGGAGCAGGTCGACAAGCTGCTGGAAATCCGCGACCGGCTACCGGCATTGCAAGCGATGGTGTACGACGACCCGCGCGGCATGCGCCACTACCAGCACGATGGCGTGTACGACATGGCCGAGATCCTCGGCGCCGGCCGCATTCACCACGATGAACACCCGCTGTTTTTCCAGAGCATGGTAGACATGGGCCGTGGCAGCGACCCGGCCATCATGCTGTACACCAGCGGCACCACCGGCCACCCCAAGGGGGTGCTGCACACCTACGACAGCATGATCATCACCGCACGCAATGCGGCCAACCTTGAAGGACTGACCGAGCACGAAGAGGTGCTGGCCTATCTACCCATGGCCTGGGTAGGCGACAACCTGTTTTCCTACGCGCAGTCACTGGTCACCGGCTTTTGCGTATCGTGCCCGGAAAGCAGCGACACCGTGATGACCGACATGCGCGAGATCGGCCCCACCTACTATTTTGCCCCGCCGCGCGTGTACGAGAACCTGCTGACCCAGGTGATGATCCGCATGGAAGACGCCGGCCGCTTCAAATACTGGCTGTTCCACTACTTCATGAACCACGCCCGTCGTGTGGGCACCGACATCCTGGAAGGCAAGCCGGTAGGCTTCTGGGACCGCCTGGGCTACAAGCTGGGCGAATACCTGGTGTACGGCCCGGTGAAGAACGTGCTGGGCTTCACCCGGCTGAAGCTGGCCTATACCGCCGGCGAAGCCATCGGCCCCGAGCTGTTTGATTTCTACCGCGCCATCGGCGTCAACATCAAACAGCTATATGGCCAGACCGAGGCCTACGTGATGGTGTGTGTACACCCTAACGACAAGGTGAAGCCGGATACGGTGGGCGTACCGGTGCCGGGCGTAGAGGTAAAGATTGCCGACAACGGCGAAGTGCTGTTCCGTGGCCCCGGCACCTTCCACAGCTACTGGCAGCGCCCGGACGCTACCAATGAAACCCGCAACGCCGAGGGCTGGGTGCTGAGCGGTGATGCCGGCTACTTCGACGAAGATGGCCAGCTGAAAATCATCGATCGCGCCAAAGACGTAGGCCGGCTGACCAATGGCAGCCTGTTTGCCCCAAAATACCTGGAAAACAAGCTGAAGTTCTTCCAGCACATCAAGGAAGTCGTTGCATTTGGCGATGGCCAGGACTACACCACCGCCTTCATCAATATCGACCTCACCGCAGTAGGCAACTGGGCAGAAAAGCGCGGCCTGCCCTACACCGGCTATACCGACCTGGCCGGCCAGGCACCGGTGTACGAGCTGATCCGCGAATGCATAGAGAAAATGAACGCCGACCTGGCGCGCGACCCCAAGCTGCACGGCAGCCAGATCAGGCGCTTCCTGATCCTGCACAAGGAGCTGGACGCCGACGATGGCGAGCTCACCCGTACCCGCAAGGTTCGGCGCAAGTTCATCGCCGAGCGCTACGCCCCGCTGATCGACGCGCTGTACGACGGCAGCCAGGTGTGCAGTATCGACACCGTAGTGAAATTCGAAGATGGCCGTAGCGGCCAGCTACGCGCCACGCTGCAGATTCGCGACGCCAAGACCTACCCAGCCATCGTCACGGAGGCCGCATGAACCCGCACCGCAAAATCGGCGACGTTATCCTGCAGGCCGAGGCCATCTCGCTCTCCTTCGGCGGCGTGAAAGCCCTGTCCAATATCAGCCTGGAGGTACGCGAGCACGAGATCCTGTCCATTATCGGCCCCAATGGCGCCGGCAAGAGCTCCATGCTGAACGTGATCAATGGTGTTTACCACCCGCAGCAAGGCCATGTGGTGTACCGCGGCAAAACACGGGAACGCATGCGCCCGCACGAAGCCGCCCGCCAGGGTATTGCGCGCACCTTCCAGAACATTGCGCTGTTCAAGGGCATGAGCGTGCTGGACAACATCATGACCGGGCGCAACCTGAAAATGCGCGCCAACTTTATCCAGCAGGCGCTGTACTGGGGCCGCGCCCAGCGCGAGGAAATCGCCCAGCGCGCCTACGTGGAAAAAATCATCGATTTTCTGGAGATCCAGCACATCCGCAAAACCCCGGTGGGCCGCCTGCCCTACGGCCTGCAAAAACGGGTGGAGCTCGCCCGCGCGCTGGCAGCCGAACCCAGCATGCTGTTACTGGACGAACCGATGGCCGGCATGAACGTGGAAGAAAAGCAGGACATGTGCCGCTTTATCCTGGATGTGAACGACGAATTCGGCACCACCATCGTGCTGATCGAACACGATATGGGCGTGGTGATGGACATCTCCGACCGCATCGTGGTGCTGGACTACGGCAAGAAGATCGGTGACGGCAGCCCGGATGAAATCCGCGTCAACCCCGACGTGATCGCCGCCTACCTCGGCGGCAGCCACTAACCCCACAGCCTGCAGCCCAACCCGTGCCCGCGTGGCACGGCAGCCCTTGCCTTGCCAAAAATCAGGACAAAGGCATTAAAGGTTGGCCGCAAGCATGAAAGGAGCAAGTCATGGAATGGCAGTTTTTTCTGGAGGTGCTGGTGGGCGGCCTGCTCGCCGGCGTGATGTATTCGCTGGTGGCACTGGGCTTTGTGCTGATCTACAAGGCGTCCGGGGTATTCAACTTTGCCCAGGGTGCGATGGTGCTGTTTGCCGCGCTGTCGTTTGTGTCCATCCAGGCCATGGGGGTGCCGTTCTGGCTGGCGCTGCTGCTCACGCTGGTACTGATGGTGGCGCTAGGTGTGGGCATAGAGCGCGTGGTGTTACGGCCGCTGGTGAACCAGCCGCCGATCACCCTGTTCATGGCCACCATCGGGCTGTCCTTCTTTCTGGAAGGCCTGGCGCAAATGGTATGGGGCACCGACGTGCACGGCCTGGAGCTGGGCATTGCCGACGAACCGTTCGACGTGGCCGGGGTGTTCATTTCCAAATTTGACCTGTTTGCCGCTGCGGTGTGCGGCACCCTGGTGGCCACGCTGGCGCTGTTTTTCAGCAAAACCAAGCTGGGCCGCGCGCTGCGCGCGGTGGCCGACGACCACCAGGCCGCCATGTCGGTGGGTATTCCGCTCAAGCACATCTGGGCCATCGTGTGGGGCGTAGCCGGCTTTGTAGCGCTGGTGGCCGGCCTGCTGTGGGGCTCGCGCCTGGGTGTGCAGTTTGCCCTGACCCTGGTGGTACTGAAGGCACTGCCGGTACTGATACTGGGCGGTTTTACCTCGGTGCCGGGTGCCATTGTCGGCGGCCTGATCATCGGGGCGGGCGAAAAGCTGGCCGAGGTTTATCTGGGGCCGTTCCTGTCTGGCGGCATCGAAAACTGGTTCCCGTACATGCTGGCATTGCTGTTCCTGCTGGTACGCCCGGAAGGCCTGTTCGGCGAAAAACACATCGAGAGGGTGTAAACCATGTTCTACCGTGAATCGGGGCAATTCAAGAGTAGCTACGCGGCAGACTCTGCCATTTTTACCATCGCGCAGGACCGGGTATTCATTGCGGCCCTGCTGGCCCTGTCTTTTGTGGCCGTACCGGGGCTGGCCAGCGACTACCTGCTGTCCGGCATCCTGATCCCCTTCCTGATCCTGTCTTTGGCGGCACTGGGGCTGAACATCCTTACCGGTTACGCCGGCCAGCTGTCACTGGGCTCGGCCGCATTCATGGCGGTGGGCGCTTTTGCCACCTACAACTTCATGATCCGCATCCCCGGCATGCCACTGCTGCTGGCGCTGTTCCTCGGCGGCCTGTGCGCGGCGCTGGTAGGCGTGGCATTCGGCCTGCCGTCCCTGCGCATCAAGGGGTTTTACCTGGCGGTGGCCACGCTGGCGGCACAGTTCTTCATCGAATGGGTGTTCACCAAATTCAGCTGGTTCAGCAATGACAGCAGCTCCGGCGTGATCA
Source organism: Vogesella aquatica (assembly GCF_028548455.1). GTDB lineage: Bacteria > Pseudomonadota > Gammaproteobacteria > Burkholderiales > Chromobacteriaceae > Vogesella > Vogesella aquatica. The sequence continues at coordinate 74,722 of NZ_JAQQLF010000012.1, read as the reverse complement.
GCGCCCCAGCGATGCAGATCTTCGGCTACCCCATCGACACTCCGGCCAGCAAGTACCTGCTGACGCTGGCCATCGTCGCCTTCATGGCGCTGGCGGCCAAGAATATGGCACGCGCCAGCATCGGCCGCGCCTGGATGGCGGTACGCGACATGGACGTAGCGGCCGAGGTGATCGGTATCCGCATGCTGCGCACCAAGCTGCTGGCCTTTGCCATCAGCTCGTTCTACTGCGGCGTGGCCGGCGCGCTGTACGCCTTCGTGCTGCTGGGCACGGTAGACGCCCAGGCCTTCGACCTGCACCGCTCGTTCCAGATCCTGTTCATGATCATCATCGGCGGCGTGGGCAGCATTCTGGGGTCCTTCCTGGGCGCCGCCTTCATCGTGCTGCTGCCGATCTGCCTGAACCTGCTCGGCCAGGTATTTCACGGCGCCATCAGCACGCAGTTTCTGGCCAACCTGGAAATGATGCTGTTCGGCGGCCTGATCATTTTCTTCCTGATCGTGGAGCCGCACGGCCTGGCGCGGCTATGGCAGATCGCCAAGGAAAAACTGCGCGTGTGGCCGTTCCCGCATTGAGCCACACCCGGCCGCCCTGCCCGCAAGCGGGGCGGCAAACCGGATTACAAAGGTTGGCCGCAAGCCAGCCACAACACAGCAGCACAACAAGACCTGGAGAGAGAACCATGAAACAGACCATCATCGCCGCATCCCTGGTACTGGCCACCGTGGCCGGTAGCGCTCTGGCCGCCGACCAGTTCATCCCTATCCCCAGCTACCGTGTCGGCCCCTACGCCTCGGGTGGCGCCAAGTTCTACGGCGGCATGATCGACTACCTGAACTACGTCAACCTGAAGGAAGGCGGCGTCGGCGGGGTAAAGCTGACCTACGAAGAGTGTGAAACCGAATACAAGAACGACCGCGGCGTGGAGTGCTACGAGCGCCTGAAAGCCAAGAACGGCGGCGCCAGCGCCTTCAACTTCATGTCCACCGGCATTACCTACGCGGTGATGGATCGCGCCGACAAGGACAAGATCCCGCTGATGACCATGGGCTTCGGCCGGGCAGACGCGCAGGATGGCCGCGCCTTCAAGTACACCTTCCCGCTGATCACCAGCTACTGGAGCCAGGCTACCGCCAAGATCCAGTTCATCGGCCAGCGCCTGGGCGGCATGGACAAGCTGCGCGGCAAGAAGATCGTCAACCTGTACCACGGCTCGGCCTACGGTAAGGAAACCATTCCGGTACTGGATGCCATGGCCAAAAAGCACGGCTTCGAGCTGAAGCACATCGAGGTACCGGCGCCGGGCACCGAGCAGCAATCGCAGTGGCTGGACATCCGCCGCGAGCGCCCGGATTTTGTGGTTCTGCGCAGCTGGGGCGTGATGACGCCGGCAGCGCTGAAATCGGCGCAGAAAGTGGGCTACCCGCGTGAACAGATCGTGTCCAACTGGTGGGGCGGTTCGGAAGAAGACGCCATCGCCGCCGGCGAAGCCGCCAAGGGCTACATTGCCGGCAGCTTTGCGCTGGACGGCAAGCAGTTCCCGGTGATCCAGGATATCGAGAAAGTGGTGTACGGCGCAGGCAAGGGCAACCTGTCTGACAAGGGCTATATGGGTACCGTGAACTATAACCGCGGCGTGGTCAGCGGCATCCTGATGGTGGAAGCCATCCGCGCCGCACAGAAGAAATACGGCGCCAAAACCCTCAGCGGCGACCAGATCCGCTGGGGCATGGAAAACATCAACATCGACGCCAAGCGCCAGCAAGCACTAGGCGTCACCGATATGTTCCCGCAGGTACGCACCAGCTGCCAGAACCACGAGGGCAGCGGTTACACCCGCTTCATGCAATGGGACGGCAAGGACTGGAAGCCGGTTTCCGGCTGGATCAAGGCCGACACCAGCGTCACGCTGCCGCTGATCAAGGCTTCGGTTGAAAAATACGTGCAGGAAAAAGGCATCACCCTGCGCGACTGCAACGCCGAGAAATAAGCACTGCACACAAGCCGGCCGGGGCACCGCGCCCCGGCCATGGAGGGAGCCCTGCCATGCACACAACGTCTAGCCCTTACCTGCTATCGGTCAACAATATCGAAGTCATCTACAACCACGTGATTCTGGTGCTCAAAGGCGTGTCGCTGGACGTGCCCGAAGGCCAGATCGTGGCTCTGCTCGGTGCCAACGGCGCCGGTAAAAGCACCACACTGAAAGCCATTTCCACCCTGTTGCGCGCCGAGCGCGGCGACATTACCAAGGGCAGCATCGCCTTTCGCGGCCAACGTATCGATGCGCTGACACCAGACCAGCTGGTGCGCCAGGGCGTGGTACAGGTGATGGAAGGCCGCCATTGCTTTGGCCACCTCACCGTGGAGGAAAACCTGCTGACCGGGGCCTACACCCGCGCCATCAGCCGCAGCGAAATCAAGCTGGCGCTGGAGCGCATCTATCACTACTTCCCCCGCCTGAAAACCCGGCGCCAGAGCCAGGCGGGCTACACCAGCGGGGGCGAGCAACAGATGGTAGCCATCGGCCGCGCCATGATGGCCGACCCGCGCATGATCCTGCTGGACGAACCATCGATGGGCCTGGCGCCGCAGATCGTGGAAGAAATCTTCGAGATCGTGCGCGAGCTCAACGAAAAAGAAGGTGTCAGCTTCCTGCTGGCAGAACAGAACACCAATGTAGCGCTGAAGTACGCCCACTACGGCTACATCCTGGAAAACGGCCGCGTGGTGATGGACGGCAGCGCCGACGAGCTACGCAGCAACGAAGACGTCAAAGAATTCTATCTGGGCCTGGGGGGAGAGGGCCGCAAGAGCTTCCGCGACGTCAAGCACTACCGCCGCCGCAAACGCTGGCTGGCGTGATGTTTTGCCAGGGCAGCAACGGCTACCCTTTGCCACGAAAACACGAAAGACACGAAAAAGGCCCAGCAAACCAAGAACGCCATGCGCGTATCGCCGGCAAGCCTTGCACGGCACTGGCAAACCGGGCCGCTGCCGGATGCCGTTCGTGGGGTGCCTGTCGAAGCATGAATGACATCAAGCATGCATGGCTTCATGCCGTACCCCTGCAGCAGCGTCGTTCCCGCACCCTGCATGAGGTGCATCACGCGGCCGGGTGACACCCGGGGTTGGCTTTTGTTCGTGTTTTTTCGTGGATTTCGTGGCCAAAAATAGCTGCCGCGACGGCCACGACGCATCCATCAACCAGGAAACCGCCACCATGCCCCATCTCGACGCACTGGAAACCCGCACCCACAGCGACCGGCTGGCTGCGCTGCTGGCACGCCTGCCGGCCCAGCTGGCACACGCCAAAACCCACAGCCCGGCCTACGCCCGCCTGCTGGCCGACATAGACTGCCTGCGCATCACCAGCCTGGCCGCACTGGCTACGCTGCCGCTCACGCGCAAATCGGCACTGTTGGCCGCACAGCAGGCCAGCCCGCCGTTTGGCGGATTTGCCACGCAGCTAACCGGCCAGGCAGCGAGGCTATTTGCCTCGCCCGGGCCACTGTATGAACCACAAGGCCACGAGGCCGACAGCTGGCGCATGAGCCGCGCCCTGTACGCCGCCGGCTTCCGCGCCGGCGACGTGGTACACAACGGCTTTTCCTACCACTTCACCCCCGGTGGCTGGATGATGGACGCCGGCGCCCGCGCACTGGGTTGCGCGGTGTTTCCCGGCGGCACCGGGCAAACCGAGCTGCAAGTGCAGGCCATGCGCGACCTGGGCGCCAGCGGCTATACCGGCACGCCGTCGTTCCTGAAACTGATCCTGGAAAAAGCCGAACAGCTGGGCGTGGCGTTGCCCCGCCTCGACAAAGCACTGGTCAGCGGCGAGGCACTACCGGCCAGCCTGCGCGCCTGGTTTGCCGAACGCGGCGTCACCGTATTCCAGTGCTACGCCACCGCCGACCTGGGGCTGATCGCCTACGAAAGCCAGCCAGGTGCCGGCATGGTAGTAGACGAAGGCGTATTGCTGGAGCTGGTCAGCCCCGGCAGCGGCCAGCCAGTAGCCGACGGCGAAGTGGGCGAAGTGGTGGTCACCAGCTTCGACCGTCATTATCCGCTGATCCGCTTTGCCACCGGCGACCTGTCCGCCACGCTACCCGGCCCATCAATATGCGGGCGCAGCAATGTGCGCATCCAGGGCTGGCTGGGGCGCGCCGACCAAAGCGCCAAGGTAAAAGGCATGTTTGTCCACCCGGAGCAAGTCCACGCGGTGGCCGCCCGCCACCCGCAGCTGGGCCGGGTGCGGCTGGTGATACAGCAACACGAACACCAGGATCGCATGACGCTGCACGCCGAGTGCCCTGCCCCGCACGACGCTGCCACCAGCGACAGTGTGGCCGCCACGCTGCGCGAGCTGACCAAGCTGCGCGGCGAGGTCTGCCTGTGTACACCGGGCAGCTTGCCAGCCGACGGCAAAATCATCGCCGACGAGCGCAGCCTGGCCTGATCGGCTGGCTGCTGGCCGGTGTGCGGGTGATGTCAGCATCGCCCTCCGATACCGCACCGGCCTGCAGCGCTGTACCACTACCGCCACACGCCCCCTGTTTTCCGCCTGCGGCCAACATGCAAGGTGGAAAAAACCAAGCACTTGCTTTAATTTGATGCTCGATTGACGTTTACGTTAACGTATACTCAAGCCGTGCCCACACGGCCACACAGGAGAACACCCATGTCGCACCTGCCCACCGTCAAGCTGCTGATCGGCGGCGAATTTGTCGAATCGCGCACCACCGAATGGCGCGAGGTCGTGAACCCAGCCACCCAGGAAGTGCTGGCGCGTGTACCGATGGCCACCGCCGACGAAGTGGCAGCCGCCATCGCCGCCGGCAAGGCCGCGTTCACGCGCTGGAAGAAAACCCCGATCGGCACCCGCGCCCGCATCTTCCTGAAGCTGCAGCAGCTGATCCGCGACAACATGAAAGAGCTGGCCGCCCTGCTCACCGCCGAACAGGGCAAAACCCTGGCCGACGCCGAGGGCGACATCTTCCGCGGGCTGGAAGTGGTGGAGCACGCGGCCAACATCGGCACCCTGCAGCTGGGCGAGTACGCCGAAAACGTGGCTGGCGGCGTAGACACCTACACCGTGATGCAGCCGCTGGGCGTGTGCGCCGGCATTACCCCGTTCAACTTCCCGGCCATGATTCCGCTGTGGATGTTCCCGATGGCCATCGCTACCGGCAACACCTTCGTGCTGAAGCCGTCGGAGCAAGACCCACTGGTCACCATGCGGCTGGTAGAGCTGGCGCTGCAGGCCGGTGTACCGGCTGGCGTGCTCAATGTGGTACACGGCGGGCCGGACGTGGTGAACGCACTGTGCGACCACCCCGACATCAAGGCCATCAGTTTTGTCGGCTCCACCCGCGTCGGCACCCACGTGTACAACCGCGCCAGCCTGGCCGGCAAACGCGTGCAGTGCATGATGGGCGCCAAAAACCACGCCGTGGTGCTGCCAGACGCAAACAAGGAACAGGCGCTGAACCAGCTCACCGGCGCCGCCTTTGGCGCGGCCGGCCAGCGCTGCATGGCGCTGAGCGTGGCCATTCTGGTGGGCGAAGCACAACAGTGGCTGCCGGAGCTGGTGGCCAAGGCACAAAGCCTGCGCGTAGGCGCCGGCATCGACAACCCAGACCTGGGCCCGGTGATCAGCTGCGCCGCACGCGAGCGCATCCATGGCCTGATCGAACGCGGCGTGGCCGACGGCGCCAGCCTGGCGCTGGATGGCCGCGATGTCAGCGTGGCAGGCTACCCGCACGGCAACTTTGTCGGCCCCACCATCTTCAGCGACGTGAAGCCGGGCATGAGCATCTACGAGCAGGAAATCTTCGGCCCGGTACTGTGCCTGATGGCCGCCGACACGCTGGACGAGGCCATCGAGCTGATCAACGCCAACCCCAACGGTAACGGCACCGCCATCTTCACCCAGAGCGGCGCCGCCGCCCGCTGCTTCCAGGAAGACATCGACGTGGGCCAGGTGGGGGTGAACGTGCCGATTCCGGTACCGGTGCCGCTGTTCAGCTTTACCGGCTCGCGCGCGTCCAAGCTGGGCGACCTGGGCCCGTACGGCAAGCAGGTGGTGCTGTTCTACACCCAGACCAAGACCGTCACCAGCCGCTGGTTCGACGACGACGCCAGCAGCGGCAAGGTGCAGACCACCATCTCGCTGAAATAAACCGCTTCGCCCCCCAACCACGAAACGCACCACAGCCGCCGTGCCAGGCGTGCGCTTCGTGGTGGACGGCAAGGCCAACCGCCCCACCCGGCCCATTCGACAAAGGATTGTTCATGGATTTTGCACTCAGCGACGAACAGCTGGCCTTCCAGGACAGCGCCCGCGAGTTTGCCCGCTGCGAGCTGGCACCGCACGCCGCACACTGGGACGAACAGGAAATCTTCCCGCTGGACGTGCTGCGCAGCGCCGGCGAGATGGGCTTCTGCGGCCTGTACACCCCCACCGAATACGGCGGCCTGGGCCTGCCGCGGCTGGACGCCGCCATCATCTTCGAGGCGCTGGCCGCCGGCTGCACCAGCACCACCGCCTACCTCACCATCCACAATATGGTGAGCTGGATGATAGGCAGCTTTGCCCGCCCCGACGTGGCGGCAGAATGGGCACCGGCGCTGGCTGCCGGCCAAAAGTTTGGCAGCTACTGCCTCACCGAGCCGGGCGCCGGCTCCGACGCGGCCAACCTGCGTACCCGCGCCGAACGTGACGGCGAGCACTACGTACTGAACGGCAGCAAGGCCTTCATCAGCGGCGCCGGCAGCACCGACGTGCTGGTAGTAATGGCGCGCACCGGCGGGCCGGGCGCCAAAGGCATCTCGGCACTGGTGGTGCCGGCCGACCTGCCCGGCATCCAGTACGGCAAGAAAGAAAAGAAAATGGGCTGGAACAGCCAGCCCACGCGCACCATCACCTTCGACAACGTGCGGGTACCGGCGGCCAACCTGCTGGGGCAGGCAGGCCAGGGCTTCACCTTCGCCATGAAAGGGCTGGACGGCGGCCGCATCAACATCGCCACCTGCTCGGTAGGCACCGCCCAGGCCGCGCTGGAAGCCGCCACCCGCTACGTGCAGGAACGGCAACAGTTCGGCCAGCCGCTAGCCGAGCTGCAAAGCGTGCAGTTCCGTCTGGCCGACATGGCCTGCGAGCTGATTGCCGCGCGCCAGATGGTGCGCCTGGCCGCCTGGCAGCTGGACAACGGCAGCCCCGACGCCACCGCCTATTGCGCCATGGCCAAGCGCCTGGCCACCGACACCGGCTTCAAGGTGGCCAACGAAGCGCTGCAACTGTTCGGCGGTTATGGCTATATCAAGGAGTACCCGCTGGAACGCTATGTACGCGACAACCGCGTGCACCAGATTCTGGAAGGCACCAACGAGATCATGCGCGTCATCACCGCCCGCCGCCTGCTGCAGGACGGCGCGCTGGACAGCCTGCGCTAAGGACAAAAGGCAGATTGGCCACGAAAACACACGAAAAGCACGAAAAATGACGAGGATAGCCCGTATTGGTACGACCAGATCACACAACAGCTTCCCTGTATTTCCGTGCCTTCGGTGTATTTCGTGGCCCAAAAAGAAAACGCGGCGTTGTTCACCATCGAGCACACAGCAGGCTCAAGACTCGAACCTTTTCGTGTTTTTCCGTGGGGTTCGTGGCAAAAAACAGACTCAGGCTGCAAACACACTACCCAGTATAAAAGCACGCGACAGACATCCCGGATAAACCGTCTTTCGTGGCCAACCAACAGGAAACCACACCATGTCCTACACCAACCTCAACGTGGAAAAGATCGGCCACACCGCGCTGGTCACCATCGCCAACCCGCCGGCCAACACCTGGACGCTGGACAGCCTGCAGGCCTTGCAGCAGCTGGTAGCCGACCTGAACGCCGACCGCAGCATCTACGCGCTGGTGATCACCGGCGAGGGCGAAAAATTCTTCAGCGCCGGTGCCGACCTCAAGCAGTTTGCCGACGGCAACAAAGGCCACGCCGCCAGCGCCACCATGGCCTTCGGCGCAGCCTTCGAAGCGCTGTCCGGCTTCCGTGGCGTCAGCATCGCCGCCATCAACGGCTACGCGATGGGCGGCGGGCTGGAGTGCGCGCTGGCCTGCGACATCCGCATTGCCGAAGAGCAGGCGCAGATGGCGCTGCCGGAAGCCGCCGTCGGCCTGCTGCCGTGCGCCGGCGGCACGCAGAACCTGCCGTGGCTGGTAGGCGAAGGCTGGGCCAAACGCATGATTCTGTGCGGCGAGCGCGTAGACGCCGCCACCGCATTGCGCATCGGCCTGGTAGAAGAAGTGGTGCCCAAAGGCGGCGCGCGCGACGCGGCACTGGCGCTGGCCGACAAGGTTGGCCGCCAGTCGCCGGTAGCCGTCAGCGCCTGCAAGACACTGGTACAGCGCGCCCGTTACGCGCCGCCTGCGGCCAACCTGATCCACGAGCGCGAGCTGTTCATCAAGCTATTCGACAGCGAAGACCAGCGTGAGGGCGTGAACGCCTTCCTGGAGAAACGCGCACCGGTGTGGAAAAACCGTTAAACCCTTTTCGCCACTGAATACACGAAATGCACGAAAACAAACCCTGGCAGGCCCGCCTGCATGCCGATCTGGCAGCTGGTCCGTGTTTGTCCGTGCCTTCCGTGGCAAAAAAGAAAGAACCCCATGAACGAGCTTGTGCTGTTTGACGAAATCGCCACCGCCGCCGGCATGCGCCTGGGCGTGGCCACGCTGAATGCCGACAAGGCGCTCAACGCGCTGAACCTGGACATGATCCGCTTGCTGGACGCGCGGCTGTCGATCTGGGATGCCGACGACGGCATTGCCGCCGTGCTACTGCGCGGCACTGGTGACAAAGCCTTCTGCGCCGGCGGTGACGTGCGGGCGCTGCGCGATGCACTCCTGGCCGACAACTGCTACCCCAACCCGGTAGCCGAAGACTTCTTCACCCGCGAATACGCGCTGGACTACCGCATCCATACCTACCGCAAACCGCTGCTGGTATGGGGCAGCGGCATCGTGATGGGCGGCGGCCTGGGCCTGATGGCCGGCGCCAGCCACCGCGTGGCCACCGCCAGCACCCGTATCGCGATGCCGGAAATCACCATCGGCCTGTACCCGGACGTGGCAGGCAGCTGGTTCCTGCAGCGCATGCCGGCCAAGAGCGGGTTGTTTCTGGGCCTGACCGGCGCGCCGCTGAACGCCCGCGACGCGCTGCTGGCCAACCTGGCCGACCACATCCTGCCACAAAGTGGCTGGGACACGCTGCTGGCCGCCATGGCTGCCAGCCACTGGCAGGCCGAGCCTGCGGCCAACCATGCGCGGCTGACCGCCCTGCTGGGCGAGCTGGGAAACCTGAACGCCGACACGCTGGCCGACAGCGCCCTGCAACGCAATCTGCCGGCCATCCATACGCTGATGAACAAGGGTTCGCTGCACGCCATCGACCACGCGCTGCGCCACACCGCCTTCGAAGACCCATGGCTGGCCAGCGCCGCCAAGACCTACCTGGCCGGCTGCCCTGCCAGCGCCGCCGTCACCTGGGAGATCTTCCGCCGCGCGCGCCACCTGTCGCTGGCCGAGGTCTTGCGCATGGAGCTGGCGCTGTCGCTGAACTTCTGCGCCGGGCCGGAATTCCGCGAAGGCGTGCGGGCGCTGCTGGTGGACAAAGACCGCCAGCCCAAGTGGGCACGCCCTACGCTGGCCGACGTGGACAGCCACACCGTGGCCGGCCACTTTACCCAACCCTGGCGCGCTGCCGACCACCCGCTGGCCGCGCTGGCCTGATCAAAGGACACACAACATGACGCATATCGCATTTATCGGCCTGGGCAATATGGGCGGCCCGATGGCGGCCAACCTGGTAAAAGCCGGCTACACCGTGAACGGTTTCGACTTGTCTGCCACCGCGCTGCAACAGTTTGCCGCCGCTGGCGGGCGCCCGGCCGACAGCGTACAGCAGGCGGTGGACGGAGCCGAAGTCGTGGTATCGATGCTGCCCGCCGGCCAGCACGTGGAAAGCCTGTACCTGGGCGAAAGCGGCCTGTTTGCCCGCCTGCCGGCCGGCACGCTGGTGATCGATTGCAGCACCATCGCCGCCCACACCGCGCGCGGCGTAGCCGAAGCCGCCGCTGCGGCCGGGCTGCGCTTTCTGGACGCACCCGTGTCCGGTGGCACCGCCGGTGCGGCAGCCGGCACGCTCACCTTCATGATCGGCGGCGACGCAGCCAACGTGGAAGCCGCGCGCCCGCTCTTGGCCAGCATGGGCAAAAACCTGTTTCACGCCGGCGCTGCCGGCGCCGGCCAGACCGCCAAGGTGTGCAACAACATGCTGCTGGGCATCCTGATGGCCGGCACCGCCGAAGCGCTGGCGCTGGGCGTGCAAAACGGCCTGGACCCGGCCGTGCTGTCACAAATCATGGGCAACAGCTCGGGCAGCAACTGGGTGCTGGAGCGCTACAACCCGTGGCCTGGCGTGATGGACAGCGCCCCGGCCAGCCGCGGCTACAGCGGCGGCTTCATGAGCGAGCTGATGCTGAAAGACCTGCGTCTGGCCAGCGAAACCGCCGGCCAGAGCCAGGCGGCCAACCCCATGGGCAGCCAGGCGCAGCAGCTGTTCGAGGCGCACGTAGCCGCCGGCAACGGCAAGCTGGATTTTTCCAGCATTGTGCAGCAGTTCCCACAGCGCTAGACCTGCGGCAAGCCGCGCTGCCTGGCCGCAGCGTGGCTTGCATTATGGATATTTTCTATAAAGTGCGCGGTTTATCAACACAGTTACGCTATTCAATGTAAACTTACGGCTTCGCGTCCCCACCAATCAACGCGACTATCTCTCTGGCCAGGCAGCCTGCCGGCCCACTCCATGAACTAATGTTTTGTCCGCCCGGATTGGTATTGTCATTGCAATGGGCAGACATCCTGATTGCACAATAAATGTCCGAACTGACTTTTGCTGCACTGGGTCTGGCCGAGCCGCTACTGCGCGCCGTGGCCGACACCGGTTACACCACCCCCACCCCGATTCAGGCGCAAGCCATCCCCCAGGTATTGCTGGGTGGCGATCTGCTGGCCGCAGCCCAGACCGGTACTGGCAAAACCGCCGGTTTCACCCTGCCGCTGCTGCACCGCCTGATGGACGCCCCGGCCAAACAGAAAGGCCGCCCGCGCGCACTGGTGCTCACCCCCACCCGTGAACTGGCTGCCCAGGTGGAAGAATCCGTGCGCGAGTACGGCAAATACCTGCCGCTGAAATCTATGGTGATGTTCGGTGGCGTGGGTATCAACCCGCAGATTGCCGCGCTGCGCAAGCCGGTAGACATCCTGGTAGCCACACCGGGCCGCCTGCTGGACCACGCCGGCCAGAAAACCGTCGACTTGTCCGGCGTGGAAATCCTGGTACTGGACGAAGCCGACCGCATGCTGGACATGGGCTTCATCCACGACATCAAGAAAGTACTGGCCCTGCTGCCGCAGCAACGCCAGAACCTGTTGTTCTCGGCCACGTTCTCCAACGAGATCAAGACACTGGCCGACAAGCTGCTGAACCAGCCCAAGCTGGTAGAGGTGGCGCGCCCGAACCAGACCAACGCCCAGATCACCCAGAAGGTGCACCTGGTCGACCGCGACCGTAAAACCGAGCTGCTGATCAGCATGATCAAGGGCGGCGACTGGCACCAGGTACTGGTGTTTACCCGCACCAAGCACGGTGCCAACCGCTTGGCCGAGAAGCTGGAAAAAGCCGGCATCGCCAGCATGGCCATCCACGGCAACAAGAGCCAGGGTGCCCGCACCAAGGCGCTGGCCGGCTTCAAGGACGGCAGCCTGCCCGTGCTGGTCGCCACCGATATCGCCGCCCGCGGCCTGGATATCGAAGAGCTGCCACACGTAGTGAACTACGAGCTGCCCAATGTGCCGGAAGACTACGTACACCGCATCGGCCGTACCGGCCGCGCCGGCTGCGTGGGCGAGGCTATCTCGCTGGTGTGCGTAGACGAGCTGGGCTTTCTGCGCGACATCGAGAAGCTGACCAAACAAACCGTGGAACGCTTTACCGTACCTGGTTTTGAAGCGGACCCGAACGCCGAGCCGCAAGCCATCGAAATCGGCCTGGGCCGCTATATTCACGGCGCGCTCACCCCCACCAGCACCCCGAAAGGCGGCAGCAGCGGCAATAACCGTCGCGGCGGTCAGGGCGGGCGCCAGGGCCAGGGTGGCAAACCACGCCAGGCCAAACCGGCACCGCGTGAAAGCGGCGAAGCCCAGGAACAGCGTGCACCGCGCACCGCCAAACCGGCTGGCGACAAGCCAGCCCAGGCACCACGCGGCCAGAATGGCGATGCCCGCCGCAATAACAACGGCGGCAAGCCTCGCAGCGACAACCAGCAGCAGCCCAGAGCCGCCGGCGACAAGCCACGCCAGCCGCGCCAGGAGAAGCCACGCAAACCGCAAGGCGAGCCGAACGGTAACTTCTTCCACGACGACGGCCCGCGCCAGCCTACGCTGACCATGCACGAGCTGAGCATGGGCACGCTCACCGGCCGCAAGCCGCCGCGCCAGCAAAACGCCGGCATGCAGCAGCAACAACCGCGCGGCCAGGGTGGCCCACGCCAGGGCCAGGGCGGCAAACCGCGCCAGCAACAGGCTGCGCTGTTCAGCGCGCCCAAGCGCAAGCCCTGATCCGCTGTATCGCCATGCCAGCCTCGCTGGCTGGCCAGTGTAAAAAAGCCGGTTATCCATGGATAACCGGCTTTTTCATTGGCGGGTACGCTGCTCAATCACGCAACAATTTCTGCTTTTGCCGCAGGGCCTTGCTGCGCCGCTTCCACACCGCCTGCTGCGCCTTGCGTTGCAGCAAGCTCTCGCTGCCACGGCGTGCCTCGCGCAATAGCTTGAAGTAATTGTGCAAGCGGTCCGAATCGACCACTGGACGCACGGCACACCCCGGCTCGTGCTGATGCTGGCAGTCGCGAAACTGGCACTGTTTTGCCAGGCGGGCGATATCGTCAAAGCTGTCGGCCAGCGCCACCTCGTCCAGGTCTGGCTGCAAGGTGCGCACACCGGGGGTGTCGATCAGGCAGGCGCCGCCTGGCAGCCGGTGCAGGCTACGCGCCGTGGTGGTGTGGCGGCCGCGGCTATCGTCGGCCCGTACCGCGCCGGTTTGCTGGCAGGCTTCACCCAGCAAGGTATTGCTGAGCGTGGATTTGCCCACACCCGAGCTGCCCAGCACAATCAGCGTCTGCCCCTGCCCCAGCCACGGGGCAAGTTGGCCGCAGCTGGCCGCATCATTACCATTTAGCGCCAGCACTGTCATGGCGGCAGGCAGGCGCTGGCGTACTGCCTGCATGCTGGCTTGCGGGTCGGCACACTGGTCGGCCTTGCTCAGCACGATCACCGGCGTAATATCGGCCGCCTGCACCATGCTGACAAAGCGCTCCAGCCGGCGCAGGTTGAAATCGCCGTCCAGGCCCATCACCAGCAGTGCGGTATCAATATTGCTGGCAATGCGCTGACGCTGGCCGTGGCTATTACGCCGCAGTAGCGCGTTAACAGGCTCCAAACGCTGTTGCAGCCACCAGTCGCCGGCGGGGTCGCAGGCGGCCAGTACCCAGTCGCCCACGGCCAGGCCCTCTTCGGCCTGCAGGGCTTGCCACTGGCTACTGGCTAGCCGGCAACGTCGCTCGTGCTCGCCATCGTGCAACAACACAGCATCGCGATGCACCGCGCTGACACGAAACAGGCTGCTGTCGCACTGTGCTTGCTGTAGCAGGTTTTGCAGTAAAACAGGGGTCAGGCCAATGGTGGCCAGACGGGAAAAATCGAATGTGAACATGTCGGTATCCGTGACGGGCCCGCTTGCGGATGCAGCGGGCCATGCCCGTAAAGGGCTAACGCCGCAGGCTGGCTGCGGCACCGGTTGGCTGAGGCCGGCGGCACGGAATGAGGGGTCAGGCAGACAGCGGCAGGCGCTGGGAAATGGCGAGATACCCGCTCAGACGGTGACCGGCACGATGGCAAGATCCATTTTTTCCATGTCGGTCTCCTTGGCGGTATTTATCGAAGCGCCAGTATCGGCAGCGGGCAGCTGCCGGTCAAGCACGCCAGGGTTGGCCGCAGGCCATGCGGCCAACCTTGTGGCAATTTGTACTCAGCCCTTGGGCTGCACGGTATAGCCTTTGGCTTGCAGCGCCTTTTGCCATTCGCTCAGCGCGATATCCACCAGTGCCGGCTGGCCGCTAAAACCGAATTCGATGTGCATCTGGGCGATGCGCTCGTTACCGAAGCTGGGCAGGCTGGACAGGCGCAAGGCCGGGTAGCGGGCGACAAAGTCCTGCATCAGGCTGATCAGGTCGCCCTCGCGCGCGTCCAGCGCAATACAGCTGCGTTCTACGTCCGGGCTGTCGCTGAACAGCTGGCGGTAGTGGCTATCCAGCACCCACTCCACCATCGGCCAGGCCATATTGGGGAAGCCCGGCACAAAATGCACATGGCCACAGCTGAAGCCGGGAATCTGGTTCACGGGGTTGGGGATGATGCTGGCGCTGGCGGGGAAGGTACCCATATGGATGCGGTGCGGGTAGGCTTCGTCGCCAAAGCGCCCTTCTATCAAGGCGCGCGCTTCGGGGTGCACGGTCAGCGGCTCACCCAGCGCGGCGGCGGCGCAGGCACGGGTATGGTCGTCCGGCGTGGCGCCGATACCGCCAAAGCTGAACACCAGGTCGCCACTGGCAAAAGCACGACGCAGCACGGCTTCGATGCGTACCGGGTCATCGCCCAGGTATTCGGCCCACGCCAGCTTCATGCCGCGTGCGGCCAACATGCGGATCAGCGACTGCATATGCTTGTCCTGGCGTTTGCCGGACAGCAGTTCGTCACCAATAATCAGTGCACCGGTTTTCATGGTTCTAGCTTCCTAACTGTTGACGTATTGTATAGTACAACATTCCAACAAGCTCGCGCAGTGCCTGGTGGCACTCCTGTATTGCCGTACCGTTCGGTAGCCAGTGCACCAGGCCCTGCCCGTCGTAGCGGCTATAGCCGGTAGAGGCGGGCAAGACCTGCAGACCTTGTGCGGTGAAAAATGGCAGCGCCCTGGGCATATGCCAGGCCTGCGTGACCAGCGCGACACGCTGTATGCCGTCTTTGGCTAGCAGTGCCTGGCTATAGCGGGCGTTTTCCAGCGTAGTGCGCGATGCGCCTTCTTGCCAGCGCACGCTCAAGCCATAGCTCTGCTGCAGTACCCGTGCCATGACTACGGCTTCCGGCTCCCCGCCCAGCGGTGCGCCGCCACTGACCAGTATCGGCAGGCCGGTCTGGCGCGCCAGCCACGCCGCGTATTGCAGGCGCTGGTTGGCCGCACCCGTCAGTACGTTGGCCGCGTACTCTGGCGCCGGCTTCACGCCCCCGCCCAGCACCACGATGGCCTGCGCCGTGCGCGCTTGCGCCAGCGACAGTGGCGGGTAGCGTTCCAGCCAGCTATTCAGCCACATGGCGGTCACCGGCAAGCTAAGCAGGTAAGCCGACAGGCCGGCAATCAGCATCAGGCTGCGCCCCAGCCGTGGCCGGCGGCGCTGCAGCAGCCAGCCGGTTAGCGCCAGCAGCAGGTAATTGAGCGGGGGCAGCATCAGCGAGCCCAGCAGCAGGTGCAACAGCACCATGCTATCGGTTTGTGCGGTCATGATGGTTTCCAGGACTGAGGGCAGCAGCATGATAGCTGGCCGGCGGGGGCGGGCACAAAGAAAAACCCCCTGCCGCAGGACAGGGGGTTGGTCAGGCGATGAACTGGCTTATTCGCCCAGGTAGGCGTTACGCACACGCTCGTCGGCCAGCAGCTCTTGTGCCGGGCCGCTCATGGTGATACGGCCGCTTTCCATCACGTAGCCACGCTGCGATACTTCCAGCGCCAGCTTGGCGTTCTGCTCTACCAGCAGCATGGTTACGCCTTCCTTGGCCACCATCTGGATGATCTCGAAGATCTTTTCCACGATCAGCGGCGCCAGGCCCATGGATGGCTCGTCCAGCAGCAGCAGCTTGGGCTGGGAGATGATGGCACGCGCCATCGCCACCATCTGCTGCTCGCCACCGGACAGGGTACCGGCCAGCTGCTTCTGGCGCTCTTTCAGGCGCGGGAACAGCTCGTAGCCGCGCTCGATATCGCGCTGGATGCCATCTTTGTCGTTACGATGGTAGCCACCCATTTGCAGGTTTTCTTCCACCGTCAGCTTGCCAAAGATGCCGCGACCTTCCGGCACCATCACCAGGCCATTACGCACAAAGTTGAACGAGGCGATGTTGTCGGTTTCCTTGCCATCGAAATGGATGGAGCCACCGGACTTTTTCACCATACCCACCAGGGTCTTCAGCGTGGTGGTCTTGCCGGCGCCGTTGGCACCGATCAGCGTGACCAGCTCGCCCTGGTTGATGTGAAAATCGATGCCACGTACGGCTTGGATACCGCCGTAGGACACTTGCAGGTTTTTGACTTCCAAGAGACTCATGAGTGTGCCGCTCCAAGGTAAGCTTCAATGACTTTAGGATCCTTGCGCACCACTTCCGGCACGCCTTCGGCGATTTTCTTGCCGTAATCGAGCACGGCAATACGGTCGCACAGGCCCATCATCAGCTTCACGTCGTGTTCGATCAGCAGAACGGTTACACCGTCGTTGCGGATCTTCTCCATCAGCGTCTTCAGGTCTTCGGTTTCTTTCGGGTTCATACCGGCTGCCGGCTCGTCCAGCGCCAAGAGCTTGGGCTCGGTGGCCAGCGCACGGGCGATTTCCAGGCGGCGCTGATGACCGTAGGACAGGTTGCGGGCACGTTCGTGCGCCACATCGTCAATACCCACGTATTTCAGCAGTTCCCAGGCCTTGGCCTCGATGGCCGCTTCTTCCTCACGCGCAGCCTTGGTACGCAGGATGGCACCCAGTGCACCCGCTTTGGAGCGGATATGGCGGCCAACCATCACGTTTTCCAGCGCCGTCATTTCGTGGAACAGGCGGATGTTCTGGAAGGTACGCGCAATACCACCGGCGACCACGATGTGCGGAGGGGCACGGAACAGGTCTTTTCCGTCAAAGGTAAAGGTACCTTCGTCCGGGGTGTACAGGCCGGTCAGCACGTTGAACATGGTGGTTTTACCGGCACCGTTCGGGCCGATCAGACCGTAGATTTCGCCTTTGTTAATGTGCAGGGCAACATTATTCAGGGCATGAAGGCCGCCAAAGCGTTTGTGGATGCCTTCGATTTTCAGCAGAACTTCAGCCATGGCTTAACCTTTCTTGGCATCTTCAAACTCGGCTTTGCGGCGCTTGGACGGCCACATGCCTTCTGGGCGGGTCAGCATCATGATTACCATGGCAAGACCGAACAGCAGCATACGTGCGTTTTCCGGGTCGACAATCATCCGGCCGAACGTGTGCATTTGCAGCGGGCCAATCACGTCACGCAGGATTTCCGGCGCAATGGTCAGCACGACAGCACCCAGGATGACGCCAGGGATATGACCCATGCCACCCAGTACCACCATGGCCAGAATCATGATGGATTCCAGCAAGCCG
Organism: Vogesella aquatica; assembly: GCF_028548455.1. Lineage (GTDB taxonomy): Bacteria > Pseudomonadota > Gammaproteobacteria > Burkholderiales > Chromobacteriaceae > Vogesella > Vogesella aquatica. The sequence goes on along the minus strand of NZ_JAQQLF010000012.1, from coordinate 57,157 downwards.
AAGGATTCCGGCGAAATGAAGCCCTGGAACGAAGCAAACAGACCACCTGCCACACCACCGGACAAAGCACCCAGTGCAAACGCCAGCAGTTTGATGTTGCGGATGTTCAGACCCATGGCCGAAGCGGCAATCTGGTCTTCACGCATGGCTACCCAGGCACGGCCGATACGCGAGTACTGCAGGCGGTAGGCCATGATCACCACACCCACGGTCAGCGCCAGGAACAGGTAGTAGTACATGTGTACCGGGTTCAGCGCAAAGCCGGCTACATCAATGGTTTTACCCATGGATAAGCCACCGATCTGGATCGGGTCGATCAGGTTGATACCCTGCGGGCCGTTGGTGATGTTGATCGGCGCGTTCAGGTTGTTCATGAAGATACGGATGATCTCGCCGAAACCCAGGGTGACGATGGCCAGGTAATCGCCCTTCAGCTTCAGTACCGGCGTACCCAGCAGCAAGCCGAACAAGGCAGCGCACAGCGCACCCAGCGGAATGCTGATGTAGAACGGCAGGTGAATATCGAAGTGCGGCGAACCCAGCAGCGCGAAGGTGTAGGCACCCACAGCGTAGAAGGCGATAAAGCCCAGATCCAGCAGGCCGGCAAAGCCCACCACGATGTTCAGGCCCAGGGCCAGCATCACGTACAGCAGGGCGAAATCGATGGTACGTACCCAGGAATTACCCAGGGTGCTACCCACCACGAAAGGCAACACTGCCAGCACGATGGCCGAGGCAATGAATACGCCGAGTTTTTTGTTGGCATTCATAGTCATACGTACCCCGTGTTAAGCGCGATCGGCCATCTTCTCGCCCAGCAGGCCAGAAGGACGGAAAATCAGCACCGCAATCAGCACCATGAAGGCAAAGATGTCCTGATAGTGCGAGCCCAGGAAACCACCGGTCAGGTCACCGATATAACCGGCGCCCAGACTCTCGATGATACCCAGCAGGATACCGCCGGCTACCGCGCCACCCAGGTTGCCGATACCACCCAGCACCGCTGCGGTAAACGCTTTCAGGCCGATCATGAAGCCCATGTAGTAGTGAGCCTGATCGTAGTTGGTAGCCACCATCACACCGGCAATGGCACCCAGTGCCGAGCCGATAACGAAAGTGGCAGAAATGATGGTGTTAACGTTTACGCCCATCAGGCCGGCCACGGCCGGGTTCTGGCTGGTAGCACGCATGGCGCGGCCCAGTTTGGTTTTTTCAACCACCACCAGCAGGCCAGCCATCAAGCTGATGCACAGCACCACAATGCCGACTTGCAGCTGGGTGATGGTAGCACCGAACACGTCGATGGTTTCGTGGTCCAGAATAGGCGGAAACGGGATGTAATTACGACCCCAGATCAGGATGGCAGCTTGCTGCAGCACGATGGACAGGCCAATCGCGGTAATCAGCGGCGCCAGTTTCGGTGCATTACGCAGCGGGCGATATGCCACGCGTTCGATCACGAAGCCCAGCAACATACACGCCGGGATAGCAACCAAGAGGCCGATAAGCACCAGAACGGGGCCTGGCAAGGTCACGCCTGCGCTGGTCAGCAGGGAAATAACGGTGATGGTAACCATGGCGCCAAACATCACTACTTCGCCGTGAGCAAAGTTGATGAGGCCCATGATCCCGTACACCATGGTATAGCCAAGTGCGATAAGGGCATAAATACTGCCCAGCACAAGTCCATTCAGGATCTGTTGCAGAAAAATGTCCACGGTGGGATCTCCTTAGATTGATGGTCCCGATAGCTTTATCCGGGGGTTTACCCTCTATATGCCATCTTGTTGGCCGCATCTCACAGACTGTCAACTGTAAGACAAGCCGAGCGGATTATGTAGGTGTATCCAATTGACTGTCAATCTTAAAGAAAGGCGGATTTCACCTTTTTGCAGCATTTTTTTATTTTTTTGCAAGCATTTGATTTTACTAGTGTTTTTTAGTCAAAACGGGGGCGGGGCAATATATTGCAGTGCAAAATATTACGCATTTGGAATGTTATTTTCGAATGTGCCGGGTTTTAAAAATTTTCGTTTGCAAACCTTAATAGCGCTATTAATTTTCCATTCCGAACAATACTGCGATCCCGACGTTTCGTTTTTGCGAATATGTGACGGCAACATTCTGTATACAATCTACCGTATTCGTTTGTGACCGCCAGACAGCAAAAAGCCGTAGCCCGGGAAGGCTACGGCTTTTCATGCCAAGTGGCAGTGATCAGGCCAGCTGGAACGGGTAAACCGCGCCAAGACCCAAAATGCCGGTGAGCTCATCCAGTGCAGTACGACACTCCACCAGCAGCTGTGGATCAGCCAGATCCTCGGGCGCCAGGCGGTCGCGATAATGCCGGTCTACCCAAGCATTAAGTGTGCCAAATAGCGTTTCGCTCATCATCACATTCGGGTTTACCGCTGCGATCTCGCTGGCAGACAGTGCCACGCGCAGGCGCAGGCAAGCCGGGCCACCACCGTTCTGCATGCTTTGCTTGAGGTCGAACACGCGGATTTCGGCAATCGGGCCGCCGCTGTGCACCAGTTTCTGCAGATAAGTCCAGACGCGCTCGATATTGCGGCACTCTTCCGGCACCACAATGATCATCTTGCCGTCGGCACGCGACAGCAGCTGGCTGTTGAACAGATAGCTTTTTACCGCATCTTCCACCGTCACCTCGGCCTGCGGCACTTCAATGGGGACAAACTGCCCGCCTACTGCGGCCAACTTGCGCGCCAGCTCGTCCAGTACATCCTGCTGCTGCAGGAAGGACTTCTCGTGATGGAACAGCACATTGCGGTTGCCCACCGAAATCACATCGTTATGGAACACGCCGGCGTCGATGGTGTCCGGGTCTTGCTGGGCGTACACCACGCCGCCTTCCTTCAGGCCGTGCAGGCGTGCTACCGCATGGCAGGCTTCCAGCGTCTGGCGCGCGGGGAAGCGTGCCGGTTTCGGGTAACGCGCGTCGAAAGCTGAAGCCCCGAACACGAAGAACTCCACCCCTGCCCCGTCGTACTCGTGACAGAAGCGCGTATGGTTGGCCGCACCTTCGTCGCCAAAGTGCATCTGTGCCGGCAGCGCCGCGTGCACGGCAAAGCGGCTTTCATCAGCAAACATGGCTTGCAGGATGCGGCGCGTGGTCGGGTGCTCGATGGAGCGGTGAAACTTGTTGTTCAGGTTGGCCGGGGTAAAGTGCACGCGCCCGTCGGCCGTATCGCCCGATGGGCTGACCGTGGCGGCGTTGGCCGTCCACATGCACGAAGCCGACGTAGCCGCAGCCAGAATGGCAGGGGCTTCCTTGGCAGCGCGGGCAATCACCTGCGCATCGGTACCGCCAAAGCCCAGCTGACGCAGGCTGGCGACATCCGGGCGCTCGTGCGGAGCGAGTACGCCCTGCTTGAAGCCCAGATCGTGCAGCGCCTTCATTTTGGCCAGACCCTGCTTGGCCGCCAGCTTGGGGTTGGACGCCGCACGCTGGTTGCCGGTAGAGGCCACATTGCCGAACGACAAGCCGCTGTAGTTGTGCGTCGGGCCCACCAGGCCATCAAAGTTCACTTCAAAGGCTTGGCTCATAGCGTCATCCCCGGGGAAAGTTGCGCCGGTACGCTCAGGCTGTCGCACTCCAGCGAGGCCACCGGCCAGGCGCAGTAATCAGCCGCGTAGTAGGCGCTGGGGCGATGGTTGCCCGAGGCGCCGATACCGCCAAAGGGTGCCGCGCTGGAGGCGCCGGTCAGCGGCTTGTTCCAGTTCACCACGCCGGCACGCGCTTCCAGCAGGTAGTCTTCGTACTGCGCGCGGTCGTCGGACAGCACACCGCCGGCCAGGCCAAAGCGGGTGTCGTTGGCAATATCGATGGCTTGCGCAAAGTCGTGGTAGCGGATGACTTGCAGCAGCGGGCCGAAGAACTCGTCGTCCGGGCGCTGCGCGTGGGTGGTATCGATAATACCGGGGCTCAGCAGCGCGCCGGTGGCCGACAGCCGTGTCATTTCCAGCAGTACCTTGCCGCCACTGGCCTGCAAGCTGGCCTGTGCGGCCAACAGTGCCTCGGCGGCGGCATTGGAAATCACCGAACCCATGAATGGCTGCGGCTCGTCGTTATACAGGCCTACTTTAAGGTTGGCCGCTACCTGCACCAGGCGCGCGATAAACGCATCGCCTTCGGCGCCGGCAGCCACCAGCAAGCGGCGGGCGCAAGTACAGCGCTGGCCGGCCGACACAAAGGCCGACTGGATAACGTGGTGCACTGCGGCATCCACATCGGCGACCTTGCCCACGATCAGCGGGTTGTTGCCCCCCATTTCCAGCGCCAGGATTTTCTCCGGCTGGCCACCGAAGGTCTTGTGCAGCAGGTTGCCGGTGGCAGAGCTGCCGGTAAAGAACAGGCCGTCGATACCGTCGTGGTTGGCCAGCGCGATACCGGTTTCCTTGGCGCCTTGCAGCAGGCTGATCACACCAGCCGGCAAGCCGGCTTCGGCCCACAGGCGCACGGTTTCCTGCGCAGTCCACGGTGTCAGCTCGGATGGTTTGAACACCACGGTGTTACCGGCGATCAGCGCGGGCACAATGTGGCCGTTGGGCAGGTGGCCAGGGAAATTATAGGGGCCGAACACCGCTACCACGCCGTGCGGCTTGTGGCGCAATACTGCCTGGGCATCGCCCATGGGGGCGGCGCGCTCGCCGGTGCGCTCGTGGTAAGCCTTGATGGAGATGTCCACCTTGTTCACCATGGTGGTGACTTCGGTTTGCGCTTCCCACATCGGCTTGCCGGTTTCGCGGGCAATGATCTCGGCCAGCTGGGCCTTGTTGGCCGCCAGCAGTTCACCAAAGCGGCGGATGATGGCCAGGCGCTCGTCCAGCGGCAGGCGTGCCCAGGCTTTGAAAGCAGCGCGGGCGGCGGCCACGGCGCGGCCAACTTGTGCCGCGCTGGCTGCCTGGCCTTGCCAGATCACCTCGCCGGTGGCCGGGTTGGTTTTGTTCAGCAGCTCGCCTTCGCCGGCGAACCAGCTGCCATCGATAAACTGGGTAGTCACTATGCACTCTCCTTGGGCGACAGTGTGACAATACGCACGGGGTCGCCCTGCTTGATATTCAATGCGCCGGCCTGTTCGGCGCTCAGCGTTACACCCTCCGGCCCGCGTACCAGCTCGGCCAGAATCACGCGGAAACTGTCGTAGCCGGTATTGGCTACCAGGTACCAGTCGGCTTCGCCAGCCGGCTGGCTAGCGATGCTGGCCGGCAGCAGGCGGCTATCGCGTACGGCACGCACGTCCTGTACGTAGGCCTGTACGGTAGGGCCGGCGTCGAAAATGTCGACGTAGCCTTCGTAGCGGAAGCCCTCGCTATGCAGCATGGCCACCGCAGGGCGCGTGTTGTCGTGAGTCTTGCCGATAACGTCTTGCGCGGCTTGCGGCAGAAAGTCGATATACACCGGAAACTTGGGCATCAGCTCGGCCACGAAGGACTTCTGCCCCACGCCGGTCAGGTAGTCGGCCTCGGCAAACTCCATCGAGAAGAAATGGCGGCCCAGCGCTTCCCAGAACGGCGATTTGCCGTGCTCGTCGGACACGCCACGCATTTCGGCCACCACCACCTTGCCAAACAGCTGGTGGAATTGCGCCAGAAACAGGAAGCGGCTCTTGGACAGCAGGCCGCCGTTCTTGTTGACGCGGAAATCCGGGTGCAAAAACAGCGTGCACAGCTCGCTGTAACCAGTGTGGTCGTTGGACAGGAACAGTGTTTCGTGGCGGGTGTAGACGTCCAGCTCTTCGGACGCGTGCACGATATTGCCCACGCGGTAGTTGTACCAGGGCTCTTTCAGGCCCACGGCCGCTTCCAGTGCACAGATGCCGCCAACGCGGCCGCTATCGGTGTCTTCCAGCACAAACACGTAGCCACGTTCGGCCAGTTCGGCTTCGCCGCTAAAGCTGCGCTCGGAGCGCGCAATGCGTGCGGCCAACCTGTCTTCGTTTACTGGCAGGCTGGTGAGCCCAACCCCGGCGCTACGCGCCAGGTCCATCAAACCGGGCAGATCCCCTGCCCGTACGGGGCGAATCACCATCATGCTTGCGCCCTCCCGGCTTCAGGCAGCAACGGGGCAGTGCAAATGCGCTGACCGCTGCTGACAGACAGCGCGCGGGCTGTCTCCTGGGTAATGAACATCACATCGTCTACCAGGCTGGCGTGCGCCTGCGTGGCGGCAAACTGGCCACTGCGGTGGTTGGACAGCAGCATTTCCTGTGCGCCGGCCGGCAACACCGGGGCCACCTCTACCTGGTAGATACCCTGCTGACGCAGCGAGAACAGCTGGTCTACTTCGGCAGTCAGCACCGCGCCGCCGTCGAAGATGTCGATATAGTCGTCGGCCTCGAAACCCTCGCGCGACAGAATGCTGAACGGGCGCTCGAAATCGGGGTGAATCTGGCCAATGGCGTTCTGCGCCGCATCCGGCAGCAGGGGCACGTAGATAGGGTAAGTAGGCATCAGTTCGGCAATAAAGGTCTTGCTGCGCTGGGCAAAGGCCTGCTCTACCTGCGGAAAATCCATATTGAAGAAGCGGCGGCCAATGGCATCCCAGAACGGCGACTGGTCGTTTTCGTCCAGCATGCCCTGCATTTCTACCAGGATGCGGCGGCCAAAGCGTTCGCGCGCTGCAGCCATGTACAGCAGGCGGGCACGCGACAGCAGCTCGTAGGCGCGCAGCTGGTACTGCGGCGAACAGAAGAAACCGCACAGCTGCACCATGCCGGTCAGGTCGTGGCACATGGTCAGCACGTGGATGCGGTTATTGACCTTCAGCGCACGCGAGGCGTGCACCATGGTTTCGCTGCGGTAGCTGTAGAACGGCTCTTCAAAACCGGCAGACGCGCTGATGGACGCGGTGCCGATCACCCGGCCTTCGTCTTCCAGCACGAACATATAGTATTCACGCCCCGTGCCGGCGATGGCTTCGTGTTCGAAAGCCCCCAGCGAGGTCTGGATTTTTTCGTAAAGCTTTTCCCGATTGTTCGGCAAGCTGGTAACGCCAATGCCACTCTCCACCGCCATGGTTTCAATGAGCGGCAGATCGGAAATGCGTACTGGGCGCACGATCAGCATGAAAGCCTCTCTCTCGTTGTGTTCATGAGGCAGGCGCAGCCTGCCCCGCACCGCTGCCTGTCCGGCAGCGGCGTTCCTTTGTATTGTTGGTATTGACGGACTAAGGCTTAGTGGCGGCTGGCAGCAACTACGGCAGCCACCGCGGCGTCGAAGCGCGCCAGGCCGTCGTCGATGTCCTGCTCGGCAATCACCAGCGACGGGGCAAAGCGCACCACCGACAGGCCGGCAACCAGCACCATCAGCTGCTCGGCTTCGGCTGCTTTCAGGAAGTCACGCGCGCGGCCGGCAAACTCGTCCGACACCACGGCGCCAATCAGCAAGCCCATGCCGCGTACTTCTTTAAAGACGTTGTACTTGGCATTGATGGCGTTCAGGCCATCCACAAAGCGCTGATGCTTGGCGCGTACCCCCGCCAGCACTTCCGGGCGGCTGACAATTTCTACGACCTTGCCGGCAACCGCAGACGCCAGCGGGTTGCCGCCGTAGGTGGTGCCGTGGGTACCTACTGCCAGGCTCTTGGCAATGGCAGCAGTGGTGAGCATGGCACCGATAGGGAAACCGCCGCCCAGGCCTTTGGCGCTGGACAGGATATCCGGCGTTACGCCGTATTCCTGGTAGGCGTACAGCGAGCCGGTGCGGCCCACACCGGTTTGTACTTCGTCGAACACCAGCAGCGCGTTGTGCGCAGTGCACAGCTCGCGGGCGGCCTGCAGGTACGCCGGGTCGGCCGGCAGCACACCGCCTTCGCCCTGTACCGGCTCGATCACCACCGCGCAGGTCTTGTCCGAGATAGCCGCCTTCAGTGCGTCGATATCGTTGAACGGCACGTGGGTAATACCGGCCGGGTTCGGGCCAAAGCCTTCGGCGTACTTGGGCTGGCCGCCTACGTTCACGGTAAACACGGTACGGCCGTGGAAGGAGTTGGTGCAGGAGATGATTTCGTACTTGTCGGCGCTGTAGTGGTCGGCTGCGTATTTACGCGCCAGCTTGAACGCCGCCTCGTTGGCTTCGGCACCGGAGTTACAGAAGAACACGCGCTCGGCAAAGGTCTTTTCTACCAGCGCGCTGGCCAGCTGCAGGGCCGGCTCGTTGGTAAATACATTGGACACGTGCCACAGCTTGCCGGCTTGCTCGGTCAGGGCGGCCACCACTTCCGGGTGGCAGTGGCCCAGCGAGTTCACGGCAATGCCACCGGCCAGGTCGATGAATTCGCGGCCCTGCTGATCCCACACACGGGAACCTTCCGCCTTTACCGGGATAAAACCGGCCGGGCTGTAGTTGGGCACCATGACCTGGTCGAATGTGTCGCGAGTGACAGTGTTGCTCATTGATGGGTTCCTTCCTGCAATTTGTCGCAATTATTGTTTGTCCACAGCCCGCGCTGCGTACGCCGCGCACTGTTACATCAGTCTTGCAACGATTCTAATCGAATCTCTGCAGCAGGCCATATCCTCTTTGCGACATGCGCTTACACATTTACCAGCCTTGTCCAACAATGTGCCAATCCATAAAAGTGTTTTAATTTCAGCCATTTACAATATTGAAATGCAAAATCGCGTCACGCATTTCAGCTTTTGGGCCACGCCCAGCGGCAACGGCAATGCCACCACCCCCTGCTGTCCGCGCTCGGCAAACCATGCGGCCAACCTTGGCCAGGTGCGCCGTGCGCTGGCCAACACGGCGCAACACCAGCGCTCACCCGCTATCTGTCAGCCAGAATCACTACAATTCGGTCAGCAAAATATCGAAATAACATCTAACTTTTACAACAGATGCAGTAAAGTTACGGGCTAATTGACAAGCAGCCGCCACGGCAGGTCTGCGCATTCCAGATTCAAGCAAGGAGATAGGCATGTCAGAAGCAAAGCTGCTGGTCGTCGAGGACAGTAAAACCCAGCGTGCTTTTTACGCCAGCGTACTGGAGGGGCACTACGCCACGCGCTTTGCCACCCAGGGCAAGGAAGCACTGGCACTGGTAGAGGATGACACTCCGGATGTGATCCTGCTGGACGTGGAAATGCCGGAAATGGACGGCTACGAAGTGTGCCGCCGGCTACGCGAGCAAGGGTTGGACATGCCCATTCTGTTCATCTCGGCCCATGTGGAGCTACAAGAACGGCTGCAAGGCTACGACGCGGGCGGCAATGACTTTCTGTGCAAACCCATCGACCCGCGCGAACTGCTACTGAAACTGGCCCTGGTACTACGCCAGCGGGACGAACAGCGCCAGCTGCAGGAAAACGGCCGCAGCGCCTTTTCTGCCGCGATGACCGCCATGAGCGCCATGTCGGAAATGGGTGTGCTGGTAGACTTCATCCGTAACATCAACAAACTGGACAGCTACCAGGACATCACGCAATCCATTGGCAATACGCTGGAAGCGTACGGCCTGCATGGCTGCATGCAGGTATACGGCAGCCAGGGTGAACACCTGCACGCTACCGATGGCCAGGCCACACCGCTGGAAGCCAGCATCATCAGCAATGCGCGTACGCTGACGCATATCTACTCGTCCGGCAGCAACACCTCCTTCAACTACCCGCACTGCTGCCTGGTGGTACGCGACATGCCGCTGGACGACGAAGACCGCTGCGGCCGCCTGCGCGACCACCTGGCGATCCTGGCCGAGGTGGCCGCCTCGCGCGCGCAAGGCCTGGACGAGCTGCACCGCGAAGTCTCTGCCCTGCAAGCCCGCATCCAGGCGCAGCAAGCCAGCCTGGTAGAGCTGCGCCGCCAGCTACCGGGTGCCAGCGCTACGCTGGGCCTGAGCCCGGACCAGCAAACTGCCGTTGGCCGCCTGTTCGACCAGCTGATGCTGAGCCTGCAAAAAAGCTAAGCTCCGCGCCCATCGCCAGCCCGTGTACTTGCTAGCGTACACGGGCTTTTTCATGCAAGCTTTGCTACCGGCCACACGGCCAGCCTTACTGTGGAGCGCGCATGAAAACCCACCTGAATGTTGCCCTGATCGGCTACGGCTACGCCGGCCGCACCTTTCACGCCCCGCTGATTCGCGCCGAATCACGCCTGCGCCTGCATACCATCGTCAGCAGCAAAGGCGAACAGCTATTGGCCGAGCAACCCGGCGTACAGCTTGTCAGCGACCTGGCACAAGCCCTGGCCAACCCCGACATCGACCTGGTGGTGATTGCCAGCCCCAACGACTGCCACTATCCGCAAGCGGACGCCGCACTGCGCGCCGGCAAACACGTCGTGGTGGACAAGCCCTTCACCACCACGCTGGCCGAAGCACGTCAGCTGCAAGTACAGGCCAGCCAGCATCAGCGCCTGCTATCGGTGTTTCACAACCGCCGCTGGGACGCCGATTTCCTCACCCTGCGCCAGTTGCTGGACGCTGGCTCCCTGGGGCAGATCAGTCTGTTTGAATCGCGGTTCGAGCGCTACCGCCCGCAGGTACAGGCGCGCTGGCGCGAGTCCGCCGTGGCCGGTGGCGGCCTGTGGTTCGACCTGGGGCCACACCTGCTGGACCAGGCACTGCAGCTGTTCGGCCTGCCGCACGCGCTGCACGCCGACCTGGCCACGCAGCGCAATGGCGCCGTGGCCACCGATTACTTCCACGTCACCCTGCACTACCCGCGCCTGCGTGTACTGCTGTCGGCCAGCTGCCTGGTGAGCGGTGGCTCACCGCGCTTTGCCGTGCACGGCACCCTAGGTAGCTACGTGAAATACGGCCTGGATACACAGGAAAGCCAGCTGAAGCTGGGCGAGGTGCCCGGCTGCGCCGGCTGGGGCCACGACCCGCTGCCGGGCCTGCACTATGTACAGCAAGACGGGCAGGAACACGGCCACGCGGTACCGATGCTGGCCGGTGACTACCGCCACTACTACGCCGGCGTGGCGGCGGCCATTCTGGCGGGTGCGGCCAACCCGGTGCCCGCCAGCCAGGCTATCGACGTGATGCAGCTTATCGAGCTGGCCAGCGCCAGCGCCGCGCAGGGCCATACGCTACCGGTACGCTAGCCCGGCGCTTGGGCATCAGACCCACTCCACCTTGCTGACAAACAGATAGCCCGCACCGTATACCGTCTTGATCAGGCGCGGGTTGTAGCTGTCGTCTTCCAGCTTGCGGCGCAGACGCGAAATGCGCACGTCGATGCTGCGGTCGTAGGGCGAAATGTCATCCTGGCCCAATAGCTGCTCGCGCGGCAATACGCGGTTCGGCCGCTCCAGAAAGCGCTGCAGCATCTGGCCTTCGCCGGCGCTAAGCGTGCGTTCGCTGCCATCGGCGGCCAACAGTTTGTAGCTGTCCATTTCGTAGCGCCAGCCGGCAAAACAGGCACAGCGGGTTGGGTTGGCCGCACCGCCTTCGGCCGGCTTGTCGCAGCGGCGCAGGATGCTGCGTACCCGCGCCACCAGCTCGCGCGGCTCGAACGGCTTCATGATGTAGTCGTCGGCGCCGGTTTCCAGCCCCATCACGCGGTCGCCCACGTGGCCGCGCCCGCTCAGGATGATCACGCCACAGCGCTGCTGCTCGCGCACCTGGCGCACAATGGCCATGCCGTCCATATCCGGCAGGCCCAGGTCGACAATGACCAGGTCTGGCGGCTGCTGGCGCACACGCTGCAGCAGTGATGCACCGGTACGGAACGACTCGCAGCGAAACTGGTAATCGCGCAGTATGGTGACAATCAGCCGCGAAATGGACAGATCGTCTTCTACCAGGTACACCAGCTTGTCGCCGATGGCTGGCTCGGCAGGGCTCAGGCTTGCGGTGGGCACAACATTACCTCGTCTAGCAAAGCGGCCAACTCGGCCGGGGTGAAGGGTTTTTCCAGCTTGGGAAAGCCGCTGCTGGCATGGTGGCCGCTATCGTCGTAGCCACTCATCAGTACCACGCGGATTCGCGGTAGCAGGCTGCGCGCCAGTTGTGCCAGCGCGCGGCCATCCAGCGTACCGGGCATGACAATATCACTGAGCAGTAAGCCGATATCCGGAATGTTTTCCAGCATCAATGCCGCTTCGTCGCCGCTTTCCGCCTCCAGCACCGGGTAGCCCAGGCTGGTGAGCTGCAGGCGCACCACGCGGCGCACGTCGGCATTGTCTTCTACCAGCAGGGTAAGCGGCCGCTCGCGCCCGCCGGCCTTGCCGCTGAAGTTCAGCCGCCCGGCCGGCTGCGCAGCAGGCTGGGTGTGCGGCAGGCGCAGGGTAAAGCGTGTGCCTTTGCCCGGCGTGCTGCTCACGTGCACAGCCCCGCCAGACTGGCGGGCAAAGCTGTACACCATGGCCAGGCCCAGACCGCTGCCGCTACCAAAGCGCTTGGTGGTAAAAAAGGGCTCGAACACACGCAGCAGCAGCTCGGGAGACATGCCGCAGCCGGTGTCGGCGACCTCGATACACACGTAGTCGCCCGCTTGCAGCTGCCATTCAGCCGCCTCGCGCTCGCCCAGCCGGGCCAGGCTGGCCGACAGCTGCAGGCTGCCGCCGTCGGCCATGGCGTCGCGCGCATTCAGTACCAGGTTCAGGATGGCGCTTTCCAGCTGGTGCGGGTCGGCCATGGCAAACAGCGGCGCCGGCGGCAGCTGGCTTTGCAGGGCAATGCTTTCGGGCAGCGAACGGCGTATCAGCTGCAACATGTCCTGCAACAGCGCGCCGATATCCACCGCGCTGGGCAGCAGCGGCTGCTGGCGGGCAAAGGTCAGCAGGCGGCGCACCAATGCTACGCCACGCTCGGCCGCTTGCAGCGCTGGGTCGAGGTAGCCCAGCAGTGCCGTGTTGCTTTGCTCGTGCCGGCGCAGCTCGGCCAGATTGCCGATGACCACGGTGAGCATATTGTTGAAGTCGTGCGCCAGGCCGCCGGACAGCTGGCCTACGGCCTCCATTTTTTGCGCCTGCACCAGCGCCGACTGGGTTTGCTTTTGTTCGGTAATGTCAAAAGACAGTACAAAGCAGCCCAGCACCTCGCCATCGGGGGCGATCTCCGGCACCAGCGTACTGCGCGCAAAAATATGCGTGCCGTCGTCTTTCTCCATCGAGTATTCGTAGGTCACCTGCTTGCCGGTGAGCGCCTCGTTCACATAGCTCACCACCGCCGCGTAAAACTTGCTGCCCAATGCGCCCTCGATGCGCTGCCCCACGATGTGCTCGTTGCGGCGGCCAAACCAGTCGCTATAGCCCTTGTTGGCATAGCGGTACACGTGGTCTTTATCGAAGTAGGCAATCAGTGCCGGGATGGTGTCGGTAATCAGCCGTAGCCGCTCTTCGCTACGCTGCAGCGCGGCGGTGATCTGCACGTTGGCCGCATGCGCCTCGCGCAGGCGCTGGTTGGCGGCCTCCAGCTCGGCGGTGCGCGCACGCACGTGCGATTCCAGGTCGGCCTTTTGCTGCTGCTGTAGCCGCTCGTAAGCCTGCTGCTGGGTTTTGTCGGTGTACAGTGCGATAAAGCCGCCCGATGGCAGCGGCTCGCCACGCACGCGCAGCACCGAGCCGTCCGGGCGGATGCGCTCGGTATCGTGCGGCTCGAAGCGCATGGCCAGTGCCACACGCTCGGCTACCTGCTGCTCGGGGTCGCCGGGGCCGTACTCGCCACGGTAGGCGTTATAGCGCATGTAATCGGCAAACGGTGTCCCCACCTGCCCCAGCTCGGCGGGAAAATCCAGCAAATCCAGAAAGCGCTGATTACACGCCAGCAGGCGCAGCTGGGCGTCAAACACGGTGACGCCCTGGTCTAGCAAATCCAGCCCGTATAGCAGCATGGCATTACGCTGCGAGCTGTCCAGCCCGGCCTCGGAGTGTTGCAGCATGACGACGTTTTCCCCGCCCATGGCAATGGCTTATCGAAATAAAGCCCGATTTTAGGCCAGCTTGCACCACAAAAGCGCGACTGAAATCATTCGTTACAATTGCCACAAACTTGCGCAAGGGTTGGGGGCAATCATCGTGTAGATAATGACAGCAACACAGACAGAGGAGTGTGACCGGATGTCCCTGCACAGCTACCAGCAAGACCTGCCCCAAACTGCGGCCAACCATGTGCCGCTGTCGCCGCTGAGCTATATCGAACGCGCGGCGGCGGTTTACCCGCACCGCACCGCCATCGTGCACGGCAGCCAGCGTTTTAGCTGGCAGCAGGCCTACGAGCGCAGCCGCCGCCTGGCCAGTGCGCTGGCCAGCCATGGCATCAGCAAAGGTGACACCGTGGCGGTGATGCTGCCCAATATCCCGGCCATGCTGGACTGCCACTTTGGCGTGCCGATGTGCGGTGCCGTGCTGAACACCCTGAACACCCGCCTGGACCCGGAAGCCATCGCCTTCATGCTGCAGCACGGCGAGGCGCGGGTGCTGATTACCGACCGCGAATTCTCGTTCACCATCGCCCCGGCACTGGCGCTGCTGGACAAGCCGCTGCTGGTGATTGATGTAGACGACCCGGAATACGCCGGCCCGGGCCAGCGCCTGGGTAGCATCGAATACGAAGCCTTTATCGCCGGTGGCGACCCGGACTACGCCTGGCAGCTGCCGGACAACGAATGGGACGCTATCTCGCTGAACTACACCTCCGGCACCACCGGCAACCCCAAAGGTGTGGTCTACCACCACCGCGGCGCCTACCTGAACGCCAGCTGCAATATCCTGGACTGGGGCATGCCGCGCCACGCCACCTACCTGTGGACGCTGCCGATGTTCCACTGCAACGGCTGGTGCTTCCCGTGGACCATGGCGGCCAACGTAGGCACCAATGTGTGCCTGCGCCGTGTGGACCCACGCCTGATCTTCGAGCTGATCAAGACCCACCGCGTGAGCCACTACTGCGGCGCACCGATTGTGCACAATATGCTGATCAACGCGCCGGACGACTGCAAACAGGGTATCGAACACCAAGTGAACTGCCTGGTGGCCGGCGCCGCGCCGCCATCGGCGGTGATCGAAGGCATGGAAACCCTGGGCTTCAACATTACCCACGTGTACGGGCTGACCGAAACCTACGGCCCGGCGTCGGTATGCGCCAAGCAAGACGAATGGGCGGACATGGATATCGGTGGCCGCACCGAGCGCAATGGCCGCCAGGGCGTGCGCTATACCATGCAGCAAGGCATGACCGTGATGGACCCGGCCACCATGACCGAAGTCCCGCACGATGGTGAAACCATGGGCGAGATCATGTTCCGCGGCAATCTGGTAATGAAGGGCTATCTGAAAAACGCGCGTGCCACCGAAGAATCGCTGGCCGGCGGCTGGTTCCACACCGGCGATCTGGCCGTGATCCAGCCGGACGGCTACGTGAAGATCAAGGACCGCTCCAAGGACATCATTATTTCCGGTGGCGAGAATATCTCGTCCATCGAGGTAGAAGACGTGCTGTGCCGCTTCCCCGGCGTGATTTCCGCCGCCGTGGTGGCGCTGCCGGACCCGAAATGGGGCGAGGTGCCGTGTGCCTTCCTGGAAATGCGCGAAGGCGTAGACGGCGACGAGGCCGCGGTGATCGAACACTGCCGCGCCCACCTGGCGCGCTTCAAGGTGCCCAAGCGCATTATCTTCGGGCCTATCCCCAAGACCTCTACCGGCAAGATCCAGAAGTTTCTGCTGCGCCAGCAAACCAACGCTGCCGCAGCCATCCAGTAACCCGCCGCACCGGCAGCGCCTGCGGCCAACCCTGCAACAGGGGTGTTCTGGTTGGCCGCATCGTGCCGGCATGGCAGGCCTCGTAGCTACGCTGCGAACATTTCCCCCTTATTCCCCCGCCTCGGCGGGGATTTTTTTTGCCCTGCCGCCCGCCGCATTTTGTTGCAAGGCTGCCACGCCCACAGGCCCGCACAGGTGGCCACAGCCAGCAAAAACCCCTGCCAGAGCGCGCCTGGCAGCCAAACAGGCCGCATTCATGTTTCGTTACATTTCACACACAGTTGCGCAAGGTTGACAGGGAATCATCAGGCATAAGCGAGCAAAAGCTCGAGACCAGCCGCCACAGAGCGGCCCCCGCAGCAATACAACCGAGAAACAGGAGAGATCATGACTGGCAATGCAACACACGCCATCCGGCAACACCCGCAATTCGCTACCCTGGTGAAAAGGCGCTCTACCCTGGCCTGGACTCTGGCCGCGCTCACGCTGGGCACCTATTACCTGTACATGCTGGTGGTAGCACTGGCACCGGACACCTTGCACCAGGCACTGCACAGCGGCGGCGTGCTGTCTGTCGGCGTACCGGTAGGCGCCGCCATCATCGTGTTTACCTGGGCGCTCACCGGCTATTACGTGTACCGCGCCAATACCGAGTTCGACCGCCTGACCGCCACCATTCTGCAGGAGAGCCAGCCATGATGCGCACCCTCGCTACCCTGCTGGCGCTCTCTGCCAGCCCGCTGGCCCTGGCTGGCCCTGCCATGGCCGGTGCCGTGGAGAAACAGCCGTTGAATGTGGCCGCCATCGGCATGTTCATGGTGTTTGTGGTGCTGACGCTGGGCATTACCTACTGGGCTTCGCGCCGCACCCGCTCCGCCAGTGACTTCTACACCGCAGGCGGCGGCATTACCGGCTTCCAGAACGGCCTGGCCATTGCCGGCGACTACATGTCTGCCGCCACCCTGCTGGGCCTGTCCAGCATGGTGTTTGCCAAAGGCTACGATGGCTTTATCTACACTGTCGGCTTCTTTGTAGGCTGGCCCATCATTACCTTCCTGATGGCCGAGCGCCTGCGTAACCTGGGCCGCTTCACCTTTGCCGACATCGCCAGCTACCGGCTGGACCAGACCAAGATCCGCACCTTTGCCGCCTTCGGCTCGCTGACCGTGGTGAGCTTCTACCTGATCGTACAGATGGTGGGTGCCGGCCAGCTGATCCAGCTGCTGTTTGGCCTGGATTACCCGGTAGCCGTGGTGGTGGTTGGCGTGGTGATGATGGCTTATGTGATCTTTGGCGGCATGATCGCCACCACCTGGGTACAGATCATCAAGGCCGTGCTGCTGCTGGCTGGCGGCACCACGCTGGCCTTCATGGCCATGTCGCGCTTTGGCTTCAGCTACGAAACGCTGGCACGCGAAGCCATCACCGTACACAAAGATGGCCTGGGCATGATGGGCCCGGGCAGCATGCTGGCCGACCCGGTGAACGTGGCGTCGATGTCGCTGGGCCTGGTATTCGGTATTGCCGGCCTGCCGCACATCCTGATGCGCTTCTTTACCGTGCCCAATGCCAAGGAAGCACGCAAATCGGTGTTCTACGCTACCGGGTTTATCGGCTTCTTCTTTCTGGTGGTATGCACACTGGGCTTTGCTGCGGTGGTGATCATCGGTAAAGACCCGCAGTACTTTGTGAACGGCGAGCTGGGTGGCAAGCTGGTAGGCGGCGGCAATATGGTGGCCATGCATCTGGCCAAAGCCGTGGGCGGCAACCTGTTCCTGGGCTTCTTGTCTGCCGTGGCCTTTGCCACCATCCTGGCGGTGGTCGCCGGCCTCGCGCTGGCAGGCGCGTCGGCCATCTCGCACGACTTGTACGCTACCGTGATCAAAAAGGGCAAGGCGGATGAAAAGAGCGAGCTGAAAGTGTCGCGCATTGCCGCGGTCGCCATCGGCGTGCTGGCGATTGTATTGGGCATCCTATTCGAGAAGCAGAACGTGGCCTTCCTGGTAGGCCTGACCTTTGGTGTGGCAGCGTCCACCAACTTCCCCATCCTGATCCTGTCCATGTACTGGAAAGACCTCACCACCCGCGGCGCGCTGCTGGGCGGCTTTAGCGGCCTGATTTCGGCGGTGACGCTGGTAATCCTGTCCAAGGCGGTATGGGTCACGGTACTGGGCAACGAAACCGCCATCTTCCCGTACGAGCACCCGGCACTGTTTTCCATGCCGCTGGCCTTTGCCGTGAGCATTGTGGTGTCGCTACTGGACCGCAGTGCCGCCGCGGCAACCGAGCGCGCCCGCTTCGACGACCAGTTTGTGCGCGCACAAACCGGCCACGGTGCCGCGGGCGCACACAAGCACTAAGCAGAGCACTTGCGGCCAACCTTGGCCGCAAGCCAGTGCAGCCACCCTGCGGGGTTAATGCCAGTCAGTTAACGCTGACTGGCGCTTTTTTTGGCTAGGGGTTTGTTGTGTTTGAAGAGTGCTATTGTGTCCGCGATGCGGACGATGATTAGATGCCGGTTCCGCCCGGCAAACGGGAAAGGGGGCGGATTGCCGCCCCCTTTTCATTCCCCCGCAACCCGGGGCTGCTCGAAACCCCGGTCAAAATGGCACGCCCCAGGCGCCGCCGAACTCGCATCGCTGAGCAAATCAAAGATTTGCACGCAGATCGCTAACGGCTCGGGGCTCAAACAAATCGGCGTCTTAAAACCTGGGGCGCACCATTTTGACCGGCTCGCGCCAACGGGATGGAGCGCTACACTCACGCCCTCCTACCTGATGGCCAAGCACATTCGCCTAACTGACTGGCATTACCCTGCGGGGTGGCTTTTTCATGCGGGCCACAAAGCAAAACCGCCTGCCAGCTTGCGCTGACAGGCGGTTTATCTACCCTGCCGTAACAGGGCTATCTGGCTTAGGCGCCGGATTTCAGACCGAAGTCACCCTGGGCAGCCGGGGCTGCCGGGTTGTCCAGCAAAGCCTTGATCGACAGGCGAACGCGGCCGCGGTCGTCCATCTCGATGGCCTTTACTTTCACGATCTGGCCTTCTTTCAGGTAGTCGGACACGTTCTTGATGCGCTCGTGAGCGATCTGCGAAATGTGTACCAGACCATCTTTGCCCGGCATGATGGACACGATGGCGCCCACGTTGTTGTCCAGAATCTTCACTACCGGGCCTTCGTAGACTTTGCCTACTTCAACTTCAGCGGTGATTTCTTCGATACGCTTCTTGGCAGCTTCAGCACCTTCGTTGGATACGGAGGCGATGGTGATGGTGCCGTCTTCTTCGATGTTGATCTCGCAGCCGGTATCTTTGGTGATGGCGCGGATGGTTTCACCACCTTTACCGATCACTTCGCGGATTTTCTCCGGGTTGATCTTCATCACGTACAGACGCGGCGCGTGAGTGGACAGCTCTTGCGGGCCTTCGATGGCTTCTTTCATGTGACCCAGGATGTGCAGACGGCCGTCTTTGGCTTGTTCCAGCGCGATCTGCATGATTTCCTTGGTGATGCCCTGGATCTTGATATCCATCTGCAGGGCAGTCACGCCAGCGGCGGTACCGGCTACCTTGAAGTCCATATCGCCCAGGTGATCTTCGTCACCCAGGATGTCGGTCAGCACGGCAAAACGGTTGCCTTCCAGGATCAGGCCCATGGCGATACCGGCCACGTGGGCTTTCAGCGGTACACCGGCAGACAGCAGTGCCAGGCAGCCGCCACACACGGAAGCCATCGACGAGGAGCCGTTGGATTCGGTGATTTCGGAAACCACACGCATGGTGTAGCCGAATTCGGTTTCGGACGGCAGTACTTGTGCCAGAGCACGCTTGGCCAGACGGCCGTGGCCGATTTCGCGGCGTTTTGGCGGGCCCATGCGACCAGCTTCACCGGTGGAGTACGGCGGGAAGTTGTAGTGCAGCATGAAGCGGTCGGTGTATTCGCCGGCCAGTGCGTCGATGATCTGCTCGTCCTGCTTGGTGCCCAGGGTGGTGGTCACGATAGCCTGGGTTTCACCGCGGGTGAACAGCGAGGAGCCGTGTACACGTGGCAGCACGCCGGTGCGGATGGCGATCGGGCGTACGGTACGGGTGTCGCGGCCATCGATACGTGGCTCGCCGGACAGGATCTGGCCACGAACGATTTCGGCTTCCAGCGACTTGAAGATGCCCTTGATCTCGTTGGCCACCAGGGTATCGGTGTCTTCGTTGATCAGTGCGGCCTTCACGGCAGCCCAGGCAGCATTCAGCGCTTCGGAACGTGCGCCTTTCTGGCGGATGCGGAAGGCGTTGGCGATGGCTTCACCGGAGATGTCACGGATCTGGGCGATCAGTGCTTCGTTCTTGGCCGGCGCTTCCCAGTCCCACATTACCGGGTTCACTTCGTCAGCAAACTCGTTAATGGCGGTAATGGCAGCCTGCATCTGGTCGTGGCCGAATACCACGGCGCCCAGCATCACGGCTTCGGACAGTTCTTTGGCTTCGGACTCAACCATCAGTACGGCACGCTCGGTACCGGCTACCACCAGGTCCATTTCCGAAGTCAGCAGCTCGGTTTTGGTCGGGTTCAGGATGTACTCGCCGTTGGCGTAACCTACGCGCACGGCACCGATCGGGCCATTGAACGGCAGACCGGAAATGGCCAGCGCGGCGGAGGCACCGATCATGGCTGGCACGTCGGAATCCACTTCCGGGTTCAGCGACATCACGGTGGCCACGATTTGTACGTCGTGGTAGAAGCCTTCCGGGAACAGCGGGCGGATCGGGCGATCGATCAGGCGGCTGGTCAGGATTTCTTTTTCGGACTGTTTGCCTTCACGCTTGAAGAAACCACCCGGGATCTTGCCAGCAGCGTAAGTACGCTCCAGGTAGTCCACGGTCAGCGGGAAGAAATCCTGGCCTGGTTTCACGTTTTTGGAGCCGACAACCGACACCAGAACCACGGTATCTTCTACCGATACCAGTACTGCGCCGGAGGCCTGACGCGCTACTTCACCGGTTTCCAGGGTAACGGTGTGTTTGCCGTACTGGAACGACTTGGTAATTTTGTTAAACACTTGAGGTGCCCTTCATTAGGTACTTTATGCAACGGGAACCCCTACGAATCGGCACCAGCTTGATGCAGATTTATAGAGGCTCCCCCCGTTGACTCAATAACTTACAGATACTGCCACTGCAGAAACGAAAAAGTCGCAGACGGGCTGCGACTTTTTCGAATTCAAACCGATTACTTGCGCAGACCCAGACGAGCGATCAGAGCGCGGTAGCTTTCAGCGTCAGTGCGCTTGAGGTAGTCAAGCAGACGACGACGACGGCTCACCAGTTTCAGCAGGCCACGACGGCTGTGGTGATCTTTGGTGTTGGCTTTGAAGTGCGGAGTCAGGTCATTGATACGAGCGGTCAGCAGGGCTACTTGAACTTCGCTGGAACCGGTGTCGTTTTCTTTACGCTGGAAATCTTTAACGATGACTGCTTTTTTTTCGGCGTTCATTGCCATGAGGAATTACTCCAATATCGGTTTAGGGCGGTAAAGCCCGACAAGTGCGGCGAGCCGGAACCCACCTACACTTCACACAGCGGCTGCCGGAGCAGCCGTTACCCGGACAGGGTGCAACAGACTGTCGTCTCTTGCCTCGGCCAGCCCGAGAAATTCTCGCGTTGCCTCGCGGTATACACGAAAACGGCGCATTGTCTCACACTTTTCCGGCGCACGCACGGCCTGGCCGTGACAAAAACGCTCGGCGTCGCGCGCAGGCAGGGCCTGCTCGCCAAAATGCGCCACCAGCACGTCTATCGGCAGCAATAGTTGGCCGCGCGCCTCGGGCGGCGTAGCCTCCAGCTGCTCCAGCGTGATGGCGTTTTCCAGCAAAAAACCACCCGTCGTGGTGCGGCGCAAACCGGTCAGGTGCGCACCGCAACCCAGCATCTCGCCAATATCCTGCCCCAGCGTACGGATATAGGTGCCCTTGCTGCACAGTACGTCGATCACGGCAGTCGTGCCGTCAAACGAGATCAGGTCGATGCGGTGAATGGTGACATCGCGCGCCTCGCGCTTGATCTCGATACCTTCGCGCGCGTACTCGTACAGCGCCTTGCCCTGATGCTTCAGCGCCGAATACATCGGCGGCACCTGGCTGATGGGGCCGGTATGCGCAGCAATGGCGGCCTGCAGCTGCGGCAGCGTAAACGCTACCGGGCGCTGCAATAGCACTTCGCCCTCGATATCGCCGGTGGTGGTGACCTCGCCAAACTTGACGGTGGCGCGGTAGCCCTTGTCGGCATCCAGCAGATACGAGGAAAACTTGGTAGCCTCGCCAAAACACAGCGGCAGCAAGCCGGTAGCCAGCGGGTCCAGCACGCCGGTATGGCCACCTTTGGCCGCACTGTACAGCCAGCGCGCACGCTGCAAAGCGGTGTTGCTACTTAGCAGATAAGGCTTGTCCAGCAGCAGCACGCCATTGATAGGCAGCTTTACGCGACGCGGTGCACTCATGCTTTATCGCTACCCTCTTCGCCCTCGTCGCCGTCATCTGCGTCAAGGTTGGCCGCATCGTCGTGCTCGACGGTGGTGGCATTGCCGTTCACTTCGTCAATCAGGCGGCTCATGTATACACCGCGCTCGATGGAGTCGTCGTAAACAAAGTGCAGCTGCGGGGTGGTAAAGATCTGCAGCACACGGCCAATACCGTTACGCAGGTAGCCGGCGGCGCTTTCCAGCGCTTCCTGGGTAATTTCGCGCTTGTTCTCGTCCATCACGGTGTAGAACACCTTGGCGTGCGAGTAGTCACGGGTAACGTCTACCGCAGTAATGGTGACCCAACCCACACGCGGGTCTTTCAGGCCCTTGCGGATCAGCTCGGCCAGCTCGCGCTGGATCTGCTCGGCGATACGGTCCGAGCGGGAAAAACCTTTTTTGGCTTTAGCCATGATCTGATACTCCTGGCCACCCCACCCGCCATGGCACACAGCCCTGCCCAGGCGGATTTTTGTGGCTTAAACAAGAAAAGGCGAGTGCCCGCCGGCCATGCGGCCAACCTGGCACCCGCCTCTATATCACTGCATTACAGAGAACGTGCGACTTCCACGATCTCGAACACTTCCAGCTGGTCGCCTTCCTGGATATCGTTGAAGTTCTTCAGCATCAGGCCGCATTCGTAGCCTTGCTTCACTTCTTTCACGTCGTCCTTGAAGCGCTTCAGGGAGTCCAGCTCGCCAGTGTGAACCACCACGTTGTGACGGATCAGGCGGATGCTGGCTGCACGCTTGATGATGCCATCGGTCACCATGCAACCTGCAATGTTGCCCACCTTGGACACGGAGATCACCTGACGGATTTCCACGGTACCAATGATCTGCTCTTTACGCTCTGGCGCCAGCATGCCGGACATGGCGGCCTTCACGTCGTCCACCACATCGTAAATGATGTTGTAGTAACGGATTTCCACGCCTTCGCTCTCCGCCAGCTTGCGCGCTGCCGCATCGGCGCGGGCATTGAAGCCCACCACGATAGCCTTGGACGCGATCGCCAGGTTGATGTCGGACTCGGAAATGCCACCCACACCGGAGTGCAGGATGTTGACGCGCACTTCTTCGGTAGACAGCTTTTGCAGGCTGCCGGCCAGTGCTTCGTACGAACCCTGTACGTCTGCCTTGATGATGATAGGCAGGTTCTGCACTTCGCCTTCGGACATCTGGGCAAACATGTTTTCCAGCTTGGCAGCTTGCTGCTTGGCCAGGCGCACATCACGGAACTTGCCGGCACGGAACAGGGCGATTTCACGCGCCTTCTTCTCGTCGGCCAGTACCATGGCATCTTCACCGGCAGACGGCACGTCGGACAGACCCAGGATTTCTACCGGGATAGCCGGGCCGGCTTCGTCGATCGGCTTGCCGTTTTCGTCCACCATGGCACGCACGCGGCCAAAGGCGGTACCAGCCAGCACGATGTCGCCCTTCTTCAGGGTACCGGACTGTACCAACAGGGTCGCTACCGGGCCACGGCCTTTGTCCAGACGCGCTTCCACGATAATGCCCTTGGCAGGTGCATCGACGGCAGCGGTCAGCTCCAGCACTTCAGCTTGCAGCAGGATGGCTTCCAGCAGCGCATCGATGTTCAGACCCATTTTGGCCGACACTTCGATGAACTGGGTATCGCCACCCCAGTCTTCCGGCACCACTTCGTGGGCAACCAGTTCCTGGCGGATACGCTCGGCGTTGGCGCCTTGCTTGTCGATCTTGTTCACGGCAACCACGATAGGCACACCGGCCGCTTTGGCGTGGTGAATCGCTTCGATGGTTTGCGGCATTACGCCGTCGTCGGCGGCCACTACCAGTACCACGATATCGGTCGCCTTGGCACCACGGGCACGCATGGCGGTAAACGCTTCGTGACCCGGGGTATCCAGGAAGGTGATCATGCCGCGGTCGGTTTCTACGTGGTAGGCACCGATGTGCTGGGTAATGCCACCGGCCTCGCCTGCAGCTACTTTGGCGCGACGGATGTAGTCCAGCAGCGAGGTTTTACCGTGGTCAACGTGACCCATTACGGTTACCACCGGCGGACGGGCAATCTGCTCGGCCACTTCGATGGTTTCACCATCGGCCAGGTAGGCTTCCGGATCATCCGCCTGGGCAGCTTTACCCACGTGACCCATTTCTTCCACGATGATCAGCGCGGTTTCCTGATCCAGCACCTGGTTGATGGTCACCATCATGCCCATCTTCATCAGCACCTTGATCACCTCGGCAGCTTTCACCGCCATACGGTGGGCCAGATCACCAACGGTGATGGTTTCCGGCACCAGTACTTCGTGCACGATAGGCTCGGTTGGCGCCTGGAATGCATGCTGGTTATTACTGTTTTTGTGCTTGCCACCGGACTTGCGCGATTTCCAGTCGTTGCTGGTATCGCCACCACGGGTTTTCAGGCCTTTGCCTTTTTTACCGTCGTTCCAGTCTTTGCTGCCACCCTTCTTGGCCGGGCCGCGCTTGTCGCCTGGACGCGCATCACCAGCAGGGGCCGGCGCAGTCGTCGCTGCAGCTGGGCCGCGGGCCGGGGCCGCACCACCTGCCGCAGGGCGTGCACCCTGGCCGGCCGGACGTTGCTGACCACCCTGACCAGGGCGCTGCCCCTGGCCTGCCGGGCGCTGACCCTGACCTGCCGGGCGGTCGCCACGCGGTGCATCGGTACGCTGGCCGGCAGCAGCAGGCTGCATGCGCGGCTGGGTAGGCTTGGCCGAACGCGGCAGCTCTTCCGCTTTAGGCTCTGGCTTCACTTCCACAACCGGCTTGGCCGGGGCAGCAGCTTCGGCCTTGGCCGCCAGACGACGCGCTTCACGCTCCTGCTTTTCACGCAGCAATGCCTGCTGGCGTGCACGGAATTCTGCCTGACGACGCTCTTCAGAGGCGCGGGCATCCATTTCTTCCTGGCTCAGGATGGAAGTCGGCGCCGGACGTGTCAGCGTAGGCTGCTTCACCGGTGCAACCGGTGCGGCAACTTCGGCTGCCGGCTTGGCGGCTGGCTTGGCTTCTGCCTTTTTCTCTTCCACTTTCTTTTCTTCGGCTTTTGGCTCGGCAACCGGCTTGGCAGCTACTGGCGCGGCAACCGGCTTGGCGGCTTCCACTACCGGGGCTGCGGCCTGCGGTGCAACAGCTACCGGCTCGGCCGCCTTGGGGGCTTCAGCGGCAGGTGCCGCTGCGGCAGGCTGGTCTTCCGGGCGTACAAAAGTACGCTTCTTGCGCGTTTCCACTTTGACGGTACTACCTGCGGCAGTGTGGATCTCGCTGGTTTGCTTACGGGTCAGCGTTACCTTGCCTTCGTCACGCGCGCCATGCGACGTTTTCAGAAAGTCCAGCAACTGCTTTTTATCCTGCTCGGTCAGCGTGTCATCAAAGCCACGCTTGCCTACACCTGCGTTTTTCAACTGTTCCAGAAGACGTTCCGGGGACAAGTTCAGCTCACTCGCAAACTGCTTTACATTCGTTAAAACCATGCGTATTCCTAATTCCTTCTAGCAATCGATCCGTTTGCGGGGCTGGCTCAGTTGAACCAGTGTTCGCGGGCTTTCATGATGAGCGCGCGCGCCGCATCGGCCTCAATGCCTGTCATGTCGACCAGATCGTCAACGGCGAGATCGGCCAGGTCGTCACGGGTGGTCACGCCGTTTTCGGCCAGTTTGCGTACCAGCTCGGCATCCAGTCCTTCCAGATCCTTGAGCTCGTCGGCCACTTCTTCCACTTTTTCTTCCGAAGCAATTGCCAGGGTCAGGATGGCATCGCGCGCACGGCTACGCAGCTCGTTTACCAGCGCATCGTCAAAGCCATCGATTTCCAGCATTTCGGAAATTGGCACATAGGCCACTTCTTCCAGTGTTGCAAAGCCTTCCTGCACCAGCAGGGCAGCCATTTCTTCATCGACACCCAGATGGCGGATGAAGTGCTCGCGCAGCTTGGCATCTTCTTCCAGGTGTTTTTCTTCCGCCTCGGTCACCGTCAGGATGTTCAGGTTCCAGCCGGTCAGCTCGGCAGCGAGCTTGACGTTCTGGCCACCACGGCCAATCGCCAGCGCCAGCTGCTCTTCCTCTACCACCACGTCCATGGTGTGGCTGTCTTCGTCCACCATGATGCGGTTCACTTCAGCCGGGGACAGCGCATTGATTACAAACTGTGCTGGCTCGGGCGCCCACAGCACGATATCGATACGCTCGCCAGCCAGTTCCTGGGTTACGGCCTGAACGCGGGAGCCGCGCATGCCGATGCAGGTACCTTGCGGGTCCAGACGCGGGTCATTGGACTTGACGGCCATCTTGGCTCGCATACCCGGGTCACGGGCAGCTTCCTTGATTTCCAGCATGCCTTCTTCGATTTCCGGTACTTCCAGCTCGAACAGCTTGGCCAGGAACTCGCGCGAAGTACGCGACAGCACCAGCTGCGGGCCACGGCCCAGGCGGTCGATACGCATCAGGTAGGCCTTCACGCGGTCACCCACGCGCAGGTTTTCCTTTGGAATCATCTGGTCGCGCGGCAGCACGGCTTCCAGCTTGCCGCACTCCACGATGGCATTGCCACGTTCGATGCGCTTGATGGTGCCGGTAACAAGGCTTTCGCGGCGCTGCAGAAACTCGTTCAGCACCTGTTCGCGCTCGGCATCACGGATTTTCTGCAGGATCACCTGCTTGGCAGCCTGGGCACCAATACGGCCGAACTCTACCGCTTCCATCGACTCTTCGATCACGCCACCCAGCTCGGCGCGCGGGTCACGCTCGCGGGCTTCTTCCAGGCTCAGTTCGCGGTCTTCGTATTCCAGTGCCTCGGCATCCACCACGGTCCAGCGACGGAATGTCTGGTACTGACCGTTATGGCGGTCGATCTCTACACGGACATCCAGTTCGTCTTCGTTAAACTTCTTTTTGGTGGCAGAAGCCAGTGCCAGCTCCAGCGCGGAAAAAACCACCTCGCGGCTAACGTTTTTCTCGCTTGCCAGAGCATCAACCAACAGCAAAATCTCGCGACTCATGCAATCCTCCAAATTCCGTATTCTTGTTCGCGGCCAACGTCCTGCGAATTAAAACTCCGGTTCCAGCCGGGCTTTATCGATATTCGCCAGGGGAATGGCCACGGTGCGACCATCTTCCACGACCAGGCTGACAACGCCATCGGCGATACCTGCGATACGACCCTGAAACCGCTTCTGCTGTTCGACAGGCAGGCGGGTACGGATCTTGGCAAGGCTACCGGTGAAGCGCACGTAGTCCGCTTCTTTCTTCAGCGGACGGTCCAGGCCGGGCGAGGAAACTTCCAGACGCTCGTAGTCAACATTTTCGACCATGAACAGACGCGTCAGGTGATTACTCACGCTAACGCAATCTTCTACGGTAATGCCGCCCGGTTTATCCATAAACACGCGGAAACCACCCCCCGGGGTCATTTCAAAATCTACAAGCTCATACCCCAAACCGGGCAGCGTGTTCTCGAGCAGCAAACGTACATCCATGGGCATCCAATTCCAGAAAAGAAAAATGGGCGAAGAACCGCCCATCCCTAAAATGCCGCGATTATAAACCACTCTGCGACAAAAGAAAACTGAGGTCTGAGGCCGCAAACCAAGCACATGCTTTGCACCAGATGAGACATACGGTACAGTTGCCCTGCGTTCCGAAACGAACGTTTGCCAAAACAATCTATATTTGAGTCTGCATGCAAGCAGATCCCCACCGACGCCACCCGCGAATCACAAGAGGTGGCAGTAAATCCAACACGATGGAGAAGACTATTGCCATGGAAAAAATCTGGCTGAAGAATTACCAGGCAGGTGTTGCCGCCGAGATTGACATCAACGAATTCCAGTCGGTGTCCGAGGTTTTCGAGCGCAGCGCCGCCAAGTTCCGTGACCGCCCGGCGCTGGCCTGCATGGACAAGATCCTGAGCTACGGCGAGCTGGACCAACTGTCGGCCAACTTTGCTTCCTACCTGCAAAACACGCTTGGCCTGGCCAAAGGCAGCCGCGTGGCGATCATGATGCCCAACCTGCTGCAGTACCCGATCGCCGTATTCGGCACCCTGCGCGCCGGCTGCACCGTGGTCAACGTCAACCCGCTGTACACCCCCCGCGAACTGGAACACCAGCTGAAGGATTCCGGCACCGAAACCATCATCATCCTGGAAAATTTTGCCAACGTACTGGAGCAGGTTCTGCCGCGCACGCCAGTCAAGAATGTGGTGATCGCCAGCATTGGCGACCTGCTGGGCTTCCCCAAGCGCCTGATCGTCAATTTCGTGGTACGCAAGGTCAAGAAAATGGTGCCGCCCTGGCACATTGCCCGCCACACCGGCTTCAATGACGCCCTGGCTGCCGGTGCGCGCCAACCGATGCGCAAGGTCGACATCGACCACGACGACATCGCCTTCCTGCAGTACACCGGCGGCACCACCGGCGTCTCCAAGGGCGCCATGCTGACCCACGCCAACATCATCGCCAACATGTTGCAAGCCGGCGAATGGGTAAAACACGCCGTGCGCGAAGGCCAGGAGATCATTGTCACTGCCCTGCCGCTGTACCATATCTTCTCGCTGACCGCGAACCTGATGGTGTTTACCGAGCTCGGTGCCATGAGCATCCTCATCACCAACCCGCGCGACATCCCAGGCTTTGTAAAAGAGCTGAAAAAATACAAGGTTACCGCCATCACCGGCGTCAACACGCTGTTTAACGCCCTGCTGAACAACCCGGACTTCAAGACCGTAGACTTCTCCACCTGGCGCCTGGCGCTGGGCGGTGGCATGGCGGTGCAGAAAGCAGTGGCCGACAAATGGAAGGACATCACCGGCACGCCGCTGATCGAAGCCTACGGCCTGACCGAAACCAGCCCGGCCGCCTGCATCAACCCGCTGGATCTGAAAGCCTACAACGGCACCATTGGCGTACCGATTCCGTCCACCGACATCCAGCTCCGCGACAATGAAGGCCGCGAAGTCGCCCCGGGCGAATCCGGCGAGCTGTGCATCCGCGGCCCGCAAGTGATGAAAGGCTACTGGCAGCGCCCTGAAGAAACGGCCAAAGTCATCGACAGCCAAGGCTTCCTGGCCACCGGCGACATAGCCATCATTACGCCAGAGGGCTACGTGAAGCTGGTAGACCGCAAGAAAGACATGATTCTGGTGTCCGGCTTCAATGTGTACCCGAACGAGATCGAAGACGTGGTGGCCTTGCACCCGGGCGTGCTGGAAGTAGCGTGCATCGGCATTCCGGACGAGAAATCGGGCGAGGTGGTAAAGGTGTTCGTAGTAAAGAAAGACCCGGCGCTGACCGAGGCCGATGTGCTGAGCCATTGCCGCACCAACCTGACCGGCTACAAGGTGCCGAAATTGGTAGAGTTTCGCCAGGAGCTGCCCAAGACCAACGTGGGCAAGATCCTGCGCCGCGCACTGCGCGATACCGAGGTCAAACCGAACTGAACAGCCGCCACGGCTTGTACACAACCCGCCGCCAAGGCGGGTTTTTTCTTGCCTGCGGCCAAGCCCGCGGGCAACACGATAAATGCCATCGCGCCGTGTTTCGCGTTAGACTAAGCGCATGAACGTCACCTGCCCCGCGCACCGTTTACTATGCTGATGCTGCCGTTTTTCAAGCTGATGGCCGACAAAAAGGCCAGCGATCTGTTTTTCTCCTGCGGTACGCCACCTCAAATCAAGATAGACGGGCAAACCGTGCCCGTGAATGACAAGGCATTGAGCGCAGAAAACGTCAAGCGCCTGGCCTACAGCCTGATGGGCGAGGACGACATCACCCGCTTCGAAGCCGAGCTGGAAATGAACTTTGGCCGCCAGATAGATGGCCTGGGCAATTACCGCGTCAACATCTTCCGCCAGCGCGGGCACGTGGCCATGGTGATACGCTACATCACCCCCACGGTCCCCAGCCTGGACACCCTGAACCTGCCCGACTCGCTACAAGATCTGATCCGCCAGCGCCGCGGCCTGATCTTTATCGTGGGCTCCACCGGCTCCGGCAAAAGCTCCACCGTGGCCGCCATGCTGGAATACCGCAACCAGAGCCAGGCCGGGCATATCCTCACCGTAGAAGACCCGGTGGAATTCATCTTCGAACACAAGCGCTCCATCATCAACCAGCGTGAAATCGGGGTGGATACGCACAGTTATGAAAACGCACTGAAAAACGCCATGCGCGAGGCGCCGGACGTGCTGATGATCGGCGAGATACGCGATGCAGAAACGCTGACCTACGCCATCAACTACGCCCAGTCCGGCCACCTGTGCATCTCTACACTGCACGGCAATAACAGCTACCACACGCTGAACCGCATCATCAGCTTCTTCCCGCTGGAGAACCGCACCGCCCTGCTGATGGACCTGGCTGCCACACTGAAGGCGGTAGTATCGCAACGGCTGGTGCAAACCGTAGACGGCAAGCGCCGTCCGGCGATGGAAATCATGTTCAACACCGCCCACGTGTCGGAGCTGATCCGCAACGGCGACATCGACAAGATCAAGGAAGCCATCGAAAGCAGCATGAGCGAGGGCTCGCAAACCTTCGAGCAATCGCTGTTCCGCCTGTACAAGGACGGCATGATTACGCTGGACGAGGCACTGCAGAATGCCGACTCGCCCACCAACCTGTTCTGGCTGGTCAACCACGACAGCGCCAGCGGCCAGAGCAAGCAAGACACCACCACCTTTACCGGCTTTACACTGAACCACTGACCCCACCCATGATTACCCTCTACGGCATTCCCAACTGCGATACCGTCAAGAAAGCCCGCACCTGGCTCACACAACAGGGGCTGGATTTCACCTTCCACGACTTCAAGAAACAGGGCATAGACGAAGCCACGCTGCGCAGCTGGATTACCAGCATTGGCCTGAACAAGCTGATCAACCGCGCCGGCACTACCTGGCGCGCACTGGATGACGCCGAAAAAGCCCTGGCGGCCCACCCTGACAGCGCCATTGCATTACTGCAGGCCAAGCCCTCGCTGATCAAGCGCCCGGTACTGGATAACGCCGGCCAGCTGAGGGTAGGCTTCAAGGACACAGATTACACAGCGGAGTTCAAGCGATGAGCAGCACACTGGAACTGACACGGGCACTGATTCGCCAGGATTCCATCACGCCACGCGACGAAGGCTGCCAGGACATGATGATCACCCGGCTGGAAGACCTGGGCTTCACCATCGAACGCATGCCGTTTGGCGACGTGAGCAACTTCTGGGCGCATCGCGGCCATGGCGCGCCGGTGCTGTGCTTTGCCGGCCATACCGACGTGGTGCCCACCGGCCCGCTGGACAAATGGGACAGCCACCCGTTTGAGCCCACCATTCGCCACGGCCACCTATTCGGCCGCGGCGCCGCCGACATGAAAGCCTCGCTGGCCGCCTTCATCACCGCCAGCGAACGCTTCATTGCGGCCAACCCCGAGCATGCCGGCACCCTCGCCTTCCTGATTACCTCGGACGAAGAAGGCGTAGCCGCCGACGGCACGGTGCGTGTGGTAGACGCGCTGGCAGCACGCGGCCAACAGCTGGATTACTGCATTGTGGGCGAGCCCACCTCGTCGCAAGTATTTGGCGACACTATCAAGAACGGCCGCCGCGGCTCGCTGTCCGGCCACCTGATCGTGCACGGCATCCAGGGCCATATCGCCTACCCGCACCTGGCCAAGAACCCCATCCACCTGGTGGCACCGGCGCTGGCCGAGTTGGCCGCAGAGGTATGGGACCACGGCAACGACTACTTCCCGCCTACCAGCTGGCAAGTGTCCAATATCCATGCCGGCACCGGCGCCACCAACGTGATTCCGGGCAGCTGCGAGATCAAGTTCAACTTCCGCTTCTCTACCGAAAACACGGCAGAATCGCTGAAAGACCGCCTGCACGCCATTCTGGACAAACACCAGCTGGCTTACGAGCTGCACTGGGCGCTGTCGGGCAACCCGTTCATCACCGCCCCCGGCGCGCTCACCGACGCCATCAGCCAGGCCATCGTGGACACCTGCGGCGTCACCCCGGAGCTGAACACCACCGGCGGCACCTCGGACGGCCGCTTTATCAAGCGTATCGCGCGCGAGCTGGTGGAGTTCGGCCCGATCAACGCCAGCATCCACAAGCTGAACGAATGCGTGTGCGTGGACGATATCGAGCCGCTGGCCTGCGTCTACGAAAAAACGCTGCACACCCTGCTGCGCTAAGCCACACCGGGCAAAACGCAAAAGCCAGCCCCGCGAGGCTGGCTTTTTTACTGCCTGAACACCGGCCTGCGGACTAGCTCACGCTACGCCGCTCGTACATGGCCTGGGCCAGCGTGCCCGGGTCCACGTTTTCCAGTTCGCCGCCCACCGGCATGCCACGCGCGATGCGGCTGACGCGCAGGCCGTGCGCCTGCAGCATCTCGCTGATCAGGTGCGCGGTGACCTCGCCCTCGGCAGTAAAGTTGGTGGCAATAATCACCTCCTGCACCACGCCGTCCACAGCGCGGGCAATCAGCTTTTCCAGGTCGATATCCTTGGGGCCGATGCCATCCATGGGCGACAAGCGCCCCATCAGCACAAAATACAGGCCGTCGTAGCAGCGCGTCTGCTCCAGCATCAGCAGGTCGGCCGGCATTTCCACCACGCACAGCAGGTCCTGGCGGCGCTCGGCGTCGGCGCACACATTGCACAGCGGGCTTTCGCTAAAGGTATGGCAACGCTGGCAATGGCGCAGATTCAGCAGCGCGTGGTCCAGCGCCCGCGCCAGCTTGTCGGCACCGCCACGGTCTTTTTGCAGCAAGTGGAAAGCCATGCGCTGCGCGGATTTGGGGCCGACGCCGGGCAGCACTTTCAGCGCCGCGATCAGCTGGTCGAGCGAGGGCGGGTTCTTCATGGGCGCTCCAGTAAAAAAGGTTGGCCGCAAGCAGCAGCCTGCGGCCAACCTTTCAGGTCATCAAGCGATCAGAACGGCAGCTTCATGCCGGCCGGCAGGTTCATGCCAGCGGTAAAGCCGGACATGCGCTCGGACGAGGTGGCTTCGGCCTTGCGGCTGGCGTCGTTGAACGCGGCAGCGATCAGGTCTTCCAGCATGTCTTTATCTTCCTTGGCATCGGCCAGCAAGTCGTCGCTGATGATGACACGGCGGGTAACGTGCGCGCAGCTTATCACCACTTTTACCAGGCCGTTACCCGCCTGGCCTTCTACGTCGATCTGCGCCAGTTCTTCCTGGGCCTTCTTCATGTTTTCCTGCATTTGCTGCGCCTGCTTCATCAGGCCTGCGATACCGGCTTTACCAAACATTGTTTCTACTCCTGTACGGGTTGTACTGTCTCGGCGAGCAGCATGGCGCCCATTTCCTGCACCAGCTGCTGTACCACCGGGTCGTTTTCCATGTGTTGACGCGCACCGGCCAGCTGCTCACGCTTGAAGCGTGCATCGCGCATGGCGGGGGTCTCCATATCGAGGGTCTCTATCGACACCCTCAGTTCAATGCTCTGGCCGAGATACTCGCCCAGAACGCTTTTCAGCTTGTCCTGATAATCGCGCGTGGCCATATTGCGGAAGCCTTCCGGCACCGCCAGCTCGAACACCTTGCCATCCCATTGTTTCAGCGCGGCGTTTTGCGCCAGCATGCGCGCGGCACCCAGCTTGTTGCCCAGGCGGCCGATCAGGCTGGCCCAGTCGCCGTCGAACACCGGTGCTTCGCTTGCCAGCTCACCCGGGTCTTCGTCCATCATCATGGCGTAGGCCGGCAGCTCGTCGTCGCTATCAGCAGCGGTATCCAGCACCTCGGGCTCGGCATCGTCATCGGCCTCCTCCGGCGCTTCTTCTACGCGGGCAGACACAGGCTGGCGGGCGGGCGACGCAGCGGGGGCAACAGCTGCCACGGCGGCAGGCTGCTCGTCCCATGGCGCAGGCTCACGCGGTGCGGCCTGCGGTACAGGGGCTGGCGCAGCGGGCCGCGCGGGCTCGGGTTCCGGCTCGGGCGCGGCCGGTTTTTCAGCGGCCGCCGGGCTACGCTCGGCAGGCTTGCCGCCTAGCTGCGCCAAGGCAGCACGCGCTGGCGACACGCCGGCAGGCAAGGCTGCGCTACTGGCGCCAGGGTTGGCCGCAGGCACCGGCGGGCGGGCGGATGGCAGCGGACGCGCCGCACTCTCACCACCGCTTACCGGGTGAAAGGCCAGCATGCGCAGCATGCTCATGCTGAAGCCGGCGTGCTCGTCCGGCGCCAGCGCCAGGTCACGGCGGCCGTGCAGGGCAATCTGGTAGTACAGCTGTACGTCTTCTGCTGCCAGGCGCTGCGCCAGGGCAAAGATAGCGTCGCGCTCGGGCTCGTCGCTGGCAATGGCGGCCGGCACGGTTTGCGCCAGCGCCAGCTGGTGCAGCAGGCTGGCCAGCTCGGCCAGCGCGCTGTCAAAACCGATGCCGCGTGCGGCCAACGCTTCTACCTCGGCTACCAGGCGGGCGCCGTCGGCGTCGGCCAGGGCGTCCAGCAGGGCAAACAGGTAGCGCTTGTCTACCGCGCCCAGCATGGCGCGCACGCCGTCTTCCTTGACCTCGCCCAGGCCGTAGGCAATGGCCTGGTCCAGCAGCGACTGCGCGTCGCGCATGGAGCCGGCGGCGGCGCGGCCCAGCAAGGCCAGCGCAGGGCTTTCGTAGGCAATGCCTTCCACGTCCAGCATATGTGCCAGATGGCCGGCTACCTGCTGCGGTGTCATATTGCGCAGGCTGAACTGCAGGCAGCGGCTCAATACCGTTACCGGCACTTTTTGCGGGTCGGTGGTGGCCAGGATGAACTTGACGTGCGCCGGCGGCTCTTCCAGCGTCTTGAGCATGGCGTTGAAGGCACTTTTGGACAGCATGTGCACTTCATCGATGATGTAGACCTTGTAGCGCCCCATGGTGGGGGTGTACTGGGCGTTTTCCAGCACTTCGCGGATATTGTCGATACCGGTATTGGAGGCGGCGTCGATCTCCAGCAGGTCGACAAAACGGCCGGCGTCGATCTGGGTGCACGCCTGGCACACGCCGCACGGCTCGGCGGTGGTGCCGGTTTCGCAGTTCAGGCTCTTGGCCAGAATACGGGCGATGGTGGTTTTGCCCACACCACGGGTACCTGTCAGCAGGTAGGCGTGGTGCAGGCGGGATTCTTTCAGCGCATTGGACAGGGCGCGTACCACGTGCTCCTGGCCAACCAGGTCGGCAAAGCGCTTGGGGCGCCACTTGCGGGCGAGAACTTGATAGGTCATGGCGCGGAATTCTAAAGGGATTCGCCAGGGATGGCGACTATTTCAGCGCAGCGGCCTGCTACCCGGCACATCACCAGCCATACGGGTAGCAAGCTGGGTTTTGCACTATTGCCCCGCAGGCACCGCCATGCGCGCCTGCACGAATCGGGCGCGCATTTCCTGCGCCAGCTCGTGCGTCACCATGGCGTACAGCGTGCTCTTGTTGTAGCGCGTAATGGTGTAAAAATTATTGAGCCCCAGCCAGTAGCGCATTTCGCCCGGCGCCACTTCCAGCGGCACCAGCACCGCCAGCGCGTCGTCACGCAGCGGGGCTTGCGGCAGCACCCCGCGTGCTTTCAGCTCGGCCACGGTGTAGTGCAGGTTGAATTTGTCTGCTACCAGCTCGTCCGGCACCGTACCCGGCGCCAGCTCGGCCGGAATCACCACGTCGTCACCGCCCAGCCAGCCGTGCTCGCGGAAGTAGTTGGCCACGCTGCCGATGGCGTCCACCGGGTTGCTCCAGATGTCTTTGTGGCCGTCGCCGTCAAAATCCACCGCCCACTTGCGGTGGCTGGACGGCATGAACTGCGGCAGGCCCATGGCACCGGCGTAGCTGCCCTTCAGGGTAAGGGCGTTCACGTTTTCACTGCGCGCCAGGCGAAAGAACTCGGACAACTCGGCGCGGAAGAAATCGGCACGGCGCGGGTAGTCAAACGCCAGCGTGGACAGCGCATCGGCCAGACGGAAGCCACCGGTATTGCGGCCGTAGCGTGTCTCGATACCGATAATCGCCACGATGATTTCCGGTGGCACTTTATAGGTGTCTGCTGCCTTTTGCAGGGTGGCTTCGTGCTGCTGCCAGAACGCCACCCCCTCCTGCATCAGCTTGTCGTTATAAAAACTGGGGCGGAACTGATACCACGGCCGCGCGGTGGAAGGCTTATCCATGATGGCGATAATGTTCGGCTTGAGCTCCACATTGGCAAACACGCTTTCCAGCTCGGCGCGCGACAGCTCGCCGCTGGCAACCTGCTCGTCGATATAGCGCTGCACGTCCGGGCGCATCAGCAAAGCCACGTCAGCATGGGCAACGCTGGCCGCCAGCAGGCTGGCAGCGGCCAGCAGGTTTTTCAGCAAACTCATGGTGTTGGTGTCATCCAGGGTTGGCCGCAACAGTCAGGCTGCGGCGCAGAGGTCAATCGTTGAAATTCAGCGCGCTGGATACCAGGCGCGCGGTGATGTCCACAATCGGGATCACCCGCTCGTAGGCCATGCGCGTGGGGCCCACTACGCCCAGCGCACCCACTACCTGGCCGTTTAGCCGGTACGGGGCAATCACCACGCTGCAATCGTCCAGCGTCACCACGCCGGACTCGTCGCCAATGAAAAGGTTCACGCCGGGGGCGCGGCGGCTTTGCTCCAGCAGCTGCAACAGCTCGGTCTTGCGCTGGAAAGTATCAAACAGCTCGCGCAGGCGGTTCAGGTCGCCGGAAAAGTCGCTCACGTTCAGCAGCTTGCCCTGCCCGCTAATCACCAGGTCGTCGCCGCCGTGCAGCGCTTGCTGGCCAAACTGGATAGCCAGCTGCATCAGCTCGGAAATATCCCCGCGCAAACGCTGCAGCTCCTCCCCTACCCGGCTGGCCACACCACCCAGCGCCTGCCCGGCATAGTGCTGGTTCAGGAAGTTGGCCGCTTCGATCAGCTCGCTACCGCTGTAATCGCGTGCGGTATTGAACAGGTGGTTCTGCACGTCGCCTTCCAGCGTGACCAGGATCAGCAATACCCGGCGCTCGGACAGGCGCAAAAACTCCACCTGCCGAAACGCGGCGTCAGCGCGCTGCGGTGTCATCACCACACCGGCAAACTGCGTCAGCTCGGCCAGCAGCTGCGATGCCGCCTTCACCACGCGCTTGGGGCTATCCGGCTGCAATGTATGGCGCAGCTCGGCCACGGCAGGCTCGGCCAGCTGCTGCACGGTCAACAGGCGGTCGACAAACAGCCGGTAGCCACGCGGCGTGGGGACGCGCCCGGCCGAGGTGTGCGGCGAGGCAATCAAGCCCAGCCCTTCCAGGTCGGCCAGCATATTGCGGATGGACGCCGACGACAGCTCCAGCCCGGATACCGTCGCCAGGGTTTTGGACGCCACAGGCTGGCCATCGGCGATGTAGCGCTCTACCAGCACCTTGAGCAAATGTTGTGTGCGATCGTTCAGCATGCTGCCATTCTGTCACAGCTTGCCTGCCAGCCAAAGGCTTTGCCGCATCAAGGCGCAACACGGTGCCCGGCGACTTGGTAGCCCCGCCTTTTGTGCGATAATCCGCTGATTACACTTATGGTCACCACCTCTTTGTGGTGCGTTTGCATCGCTGCCTGTGTTTTTATTTGGCAGGCAGGATGAAAACGTACATAATCAAACCCATCACGAATTTGAACTCAACGATTTCCGATTGGAGCAAGCATGGCAGAGCGTTCCGAAGACAAAAGCAAGGCACTGAGCGCAGCGCTGGCGCAGATTGAAAAGCAGTTCGGCAAAGGCTCGATCATGCGCATGAGCGACAACCAGATCACCGAGAACCTGCAAGTCATCAGCACCGGCTCGCTGGGCCTGGATCTGGCACTGGGCGTGGGTGGCCTGCCACGTGGCCGCGTGGTGGAAATCTACGGCCCGGAATCGTCCGGTAAAACCACGCTGTGCCTGCAAGTGGTGGCTGAAGCACAAAAACTGGGCGGCACCTGCGCCTACATCGACGCCGAAAACGCGCTGGACCCGCAGTACGCACAAAAACTGGGCGTATCGGTAGAAGACCTGCTGATCTCGCAGCCGGATACCGGCGAGCAGGCACTGGAAATCTGCGACATGCTGGTACGCTCCGGCGGCGTGGACGTGATCGTGGTGGACTCGGTTGCCGCGCTGGTGCCCAAAGCCGAAATCGAAGGCGAGATGGGCGATAGCCACGTGGGCCTGCAAGCCCGCCTGATGAGCCAGGCACTGCGCAAACTCACCGGCAACATCAAGCGCACCAACACCCTCGTGGTATTCATCAACCAGATCCGCATGAAGATCGGCGTGATGTTCGGCAGCCCCGAGACCACCACTGGCGGTAACGCGCTGAAATTCTACGCCTCGGTGCGCATGGATATCCGCCGCATTGGCGGCATCAAGAAGGGCGATGAAATCATCGGCAATGAAACCCGCGTGAAAGTGGTGAAGAACAAGGTATCGCCACCATTCAAGCAAGCCGGTTTTGACATTCTGTACGGTGAAGGTATCAGCCGCGAAGGCGAAATCATCGAGCTGGGCGTCGAGCACGGCTTTATCGACAAATCCGGTGCCTGGTACGCCTACAACGGCCAGAAAATCGGCCAGGGCAAAGACAACACCCGCGAGTGGCTGAAATCCAACCCGGCCATTGCCCAGGAAATCGAGCGCAAGATCCGCGAAGCCGTGGGCATCAAGGTAGAAATCACCGAAGGCAAGCCGGACGCTGACGAAGAGCTGCTGGACGACACCTTCGACGCCTGATGGAAAAACCGGGCAAAAGCCTGAAGGCAAGAGCCGTCGACCTTCTGTCCCGCCGCGAATACACGCGGCTGGAGCTGAGGCGGCGGCTTTCGCCTTTTGCAGAGAGCGCTGAAGAAGTCGACGCCCTGCTGGACGAGCTGGCCGCCAGCCGCTGGCAAAGCGACGCCCGCTTTGCCGAACAGTTCGCCGACAGCCGCAGCCGCAAGTACGGCAGCCGCCGCGTGGCCATGGAAATGCGCGAACGCGGCGTAGACAGCGACACCATCAAGCAGACCCTGTCCGGCCACAACGACCTGGCCGCCGCGCGCAGCCAGTGGCTGCGCAAATTCGGCCAGCCCGCCAGCGACGCCGCCGGGCGCGCCAAACAGATGCGCTTCCTGGCCAGCCGCGGCTTTGGCATGGACATCATCCGGCAAGTCATCAAAGGCAGTGACGAATGGCCGGACGATGACAGCGACAGCTAGCGCACCACCGCCACCGCCACCAGTATCCGCCGCGGCCAACCCCAGTCCGGCCAGACCGCTGCACACCAGGGCCGAAAATATGCCCCGGCGCGCACAAGGTTGGCCGCAAGGCTTGCCAGCACGGTGCGCAGTTGCCACAATCGACCGATATTCACGCGTCGCGTGTCGCCGTTTTCAGAATCCGACCCAATACGACCCATAAATCATGAAAACCTCCGCCATTCGCCAGAAGTTTCTGGACTTTTTTGCTTCCAAAAATCACCAGGTTGTTTCCTCCAGCAGCCTGATTCCGGGCAACGACCCTACCCTGATGTTTACCGTGGCCGGCATGGTGCAGTTCAAGGACCTGTTCCTGGGCTTTGAAAAACGCGACTACACCCGCGCCACCACCAGCCAGAAATGCCTGCGCGCCGGCGGCAAGCACAACGATCTGGAAAACGTGGGCTACACCGCCCGCCACCACACCTTCTTCGAGATGCTGGGCAACTTCAGCTTTGGCGACTACTTCAAGCACGACGCCATCACCTTTGCCTGGGAATTCCTTACCGGCGAACAGTGGCTGAACCTGCCGAAAGACAAGCTGATGGTAACCGTGTACGCCAGCGATGACGAAGCGTACGACATCTGGCACAAAGTCGTCGGCGTGCCGGCCGACAAGATTGTGCGCATTGGCGACAACAAGGGTGCACCGTACGCATCCGACAACTTCTGGACCATGGGCGATACCGGCCCGTGCGGCCCGTGTACCGAGATCTTCTACGACCACGGCCCAAGCGTGGCCGGCGGCCCTCCGGGCAGCCCGGACGAAGACGGCGACCGCTACATGGAAATCTGGAATAACGTGTTCATGCAGTTCAACCGCGACGAAACCGGCACCCTGCACCCGCTGCCGAAACCGTCGGTGGACACCGGTATGGGCCTGGAGCGCCTGTCCACTGTGCTACAAGGCGTGAAATCGAACTACGAAACCGACGCCCTGGCCTGCCTGGTACGCGCTGCTGCGCGTGAAACCGGCGTAGCCTACAGCCAGGACGTGCCATCGCTGAAAGTGATCGCCGACCACATCCGCGCCTGCTCCTTCATGATCGCCGACGGCATCCTGCCGTCCGCCGACGGCCGCGGCTACGTGCTGCGCCGCATCGCCCGCCGCGCCATCCGCCACGGCTACAAGCTGGGCCAGAAAGGCCTGTTCTTCCACAAGATCGTAGCCGACCTGGTGGCAGAGATGGGCGATGCCTACCCCGAGCTGCGCCAACAACAAGCCCAGATCGAGGACGCACTGCGCGCCGAAGAGATCAAGTTTGCCGAAACGCTGGATACCGGCATGGCGCTGGTTGACGCTGCACTGGCCGGCGGCAAGACCGCCATGGACGGCGACACCATCTTCAAGCTGTACGACACCTACGGCTTCCCGGTGGACCTGACCGCCGACATCTGCCGCGAACGCAATATTGACGTAGACATGGCAGGCTTCGAGCGCGCCATGGAAGCGCAGCGCACCCGCGCCCGCGCCGCGTCTGCCTTCAAGGTAGCCGGCAGCCTGAGCTACGAAGGCAGCGACACCACCTTCCATGGCTACACACAAAACAGCACCGATGCCCGCATCGTAGCGCTGTACAAGGGCACCGAGCAGGTAGACAGCCTGGCAGCCGGTGACGAAGGCGTGGTGGTGCTGGACCACACCGCCTTCTACGCCGAGGGCGGTGGCCAGGTCGGTGACGTGGGCGAAATCTCGCTGACCGGCGGCGTGGACGCGCTGTTCGACGTGGCCGACACCCAGAAAGTGAAAGCCGCCGTCTTCGGCCACACCGGCCGACTGGCCCGTGGCGCGCTGAAAGTAGGCGACACCGTACAGGCCACCATCGACCTGCACCAGCGCCTGGCCACCACCCGCAACCACTCGGCCACCCACCTGCTGCACGCTGCACTGCGCAAGGTACTGGGCAGCCACGTGGCGCAAAAAGGCTCGCTGGTGAACCCGGAGCGTACCCGCTTCGACTTCGCCCACGGCCAGCCGGTTACTGCGGAAGAAATCGCCGAAATCGAACGCCTGGTGAACCACGTGATTGCGGCCAACTACGAAGTCAAAGCCCAGCTGATGAGCTTCGACGACGCCGTGCGCGCTGGCGCCATGGCGCTGTTTGGCGAGAAATACGGCGACGAAGTACGCGTACTGAGCATGGGTGATTTCTCTGCCGAACTGTGCGGCGGTACCCACGTACAGCGCACCGGCGACATCGGCTTCTTCAAGATCGTGGCGGAAGGCGGCGTAGCCGCTGGCGTACGCCGTATCGAAGCGGTAACTGGCGAAGGCGCGGTAGCCCACGTACAGGCACAGGACGCCCTGCTGAAGGCCGCTGCGGCCAACCTGAAGGCCCAGAGCAGCGACGAAGTGCTGAACAAGATTGGCAGCCTGCAAGCCGACCTGAAAGCGCTGGAAAAAGAGCTGGCTGCCATCAAGGGCAAACTGGCCGCCAGCGCGGGCGACAGCCTGGCCGAGCAAGCCAGCGAAGTCAACGGCGTGAAGCTGCTGGCCGCCGAGCTGGAAGGCGCCGATAACGCCACCCTGCGCGACACGCTGGACAAGCTGAAAGACAAGCTGGGTTCCGCCGTGATCGTGCTGGGCAGCAAGGCCGAAGGCAAGGTAGCGCTGATCGCCGGCGTGACCAAAGACCTGACCGGCCGCTTCAAGGCCGGCGAGCTGGTGAACCACGTAGCACAGCAGGTAGGCGGCAAAGGTGGTGGCCGCCCGGACATGGCCCAGGCCGGTGGTACCCAGCCGGACAACCTGGCTGCCGCGCTGGCCAGCGCCAAAGACTGGGTAGCGGCCAAGTAAGTACCAGCCGCCCCAAAAAAACACCCCCGTGCGCGCAACGCCCGGGGGTGTTTTTCATTATCCATCGGCAGCCAGGCACACGAAGCACAACACGCCTTGCAGTTCAGCCAGCATCAGCCACACTGAGGAAGCAGCCAGCCGGAAGACACACCATGCCCAAGCCCAAGCTCAGTACGATACACCCCCGCCGCCTTGCAGGTGGGCTACTGCTACTGGCGA
The DNA here is from genome assembly GCF_028548455.1 of Vogesella aquatica. Lineage (GTDB taxonomy): Bacteria > Pseudomonadota > Gammaproteobacteria > Burkholderiales > Chromobacteriaceae > Vogesella > Vogesella aquatica. The sequence goes on along the minus strand of NZ_JAQQLF010000012.1, from coordinate 14,741 downwards.
GTATCACCACACAAGTGCTAGCCGCCGACAATACGCTCATAGCCGTTACCGAGCCCTGGCCGCCCTACAACACCTTCAGCAATGCCGATACCGCCGACGGGGCACACGCCCTGATCTTGCAGCGCGCACTGGCGCTCAGCGGCCTGACAGCACCGATCAGCGTTTATCCCTGGGCCCGCGCCATGGCGCTGGCGCAATCACGGCCAAACACGCTGCTATTGAGCGTAGCGCGCACGCCAGCACGCGAGCAGCAGTTTATCTGGATAGGCAAACTCAGCCAGACACAGCAGTTCCTCTGGCGTCTGGACACTGCCACACACGGGCCGGAAGCATCACTGCAACAGATCCTGCGCTGCTGCAGCATTTGCACGATAAGGAAAGATGTCAGCGAGGAGGCCTTGCGACAGCAAGACAGCGAACACAGCATGCAGCTGGTGCTCACCGGCAGCCATCACGACTGCCTGCGGCTGCTACGCAGCGGCAGCGTGGCCTATATGGCAGGTTCGCCCTACCGCATACAGACCACTTTGCAACAAAGCAGCCTGCCAGCCACGCTCCTGCACAAAACGACGGCCATTGCACCTGTACGCACCCTGTTTCTGGCAGCCAGCCACGGCACACCCGGCGTGACCGTAAGCAAGCTGCAGCAGGCCATGCAGCAATTGCAACAAAGCGGCGAGCATGACCGCATCTTGCAGCAGATACTGTCACGCCCCTTGCCAGCAGCTGCCGACAGCAATGCGGCCAACCCGCCGGCAAACCCACCCTAGCCGCCAGAAACCGCACTCCGCGCCCGCCCCGCACACCGGCACACAATGCCAAAAGACAAAACCCGCCATAAGGCGGGTTTTGTCTTTGCATCTGGCTCCCCGAGCAGGGCTCGAACCTGCGACCTGCGGATTAACAGTCCGTCGCTCTACCGACTGAGCTATCAGGGAACACAACTTGTTTGAAGTACTACCGGGGTAATACTTCCGAATTTTTGGCTCCCCGAGCAGGGCTCGAACCTGCGACCTGCGGATTAACAGTCCGTCGCTCTACCGACTGAGCTATCAGGGAACACAACTTGCTTGAAGTACTACCGGGGTAATACTTCCGAATTTTTTTGGCTCCCCGAGCAGGGCTCGAACCTGCGACCTGCGGATTAACAGTCCGTCGCTCTACCAACTGAGCTATCAGGGAATTGCCTTAGAGAGGTGCGCATTGTAGGCAGCGCCTGCCTTTTCGTCAAGCCTGAATCGATAAACTTTTCAGGCCTGACGACGGAACAATGACTTAGCTATCGTCGCGTGCAGTTTGCACCTGCACCAACTCCAGCGGTGCTACCTCAGCCACCTCGCGCACCACCTCACGGCGGCGTTTGCCTTTCACTTCCACCGGGGCAGCTTCCACTACCGGCAGCTCGGATGCAGGGCGCGTGGTTACCAGCACCAGACCACCCAGATCGGCGACTGGCTCGGCTGCCACCACCGGCTCGGCAACCACGGCAGTCTCGGCTACGGCTACGGCTTCAACCACTGCCTGCGCCACAGGCTGCACTTCAACCACAGCCACTTCTTCAGCCTGCACGGGTGCTTCGGCCACGGCTTCTACTGCGACTTGCTCGGCGGGCGCCACCGGCTCGACCTGCGGCTGCACTGACTCTACAGCCACTTCTGCCACAACCTCAACAACTACCGGGTCCGCCTCCACAGTAACAGGCGCTACAGCCACCACAGGCGCTGCTACAGCTTCGACAGCAGCCGTTTCCACCGCCACAGGCGCTGCTTCAGCTACCGGGGCTACAGCTTGCCCGGCTGCCTCTGCCGCAACTTCAGCGGTTTCTGCCAGCGCCTCACCCTGCTCTGCCACAACGGCATCATCACGACGATCACGACGGGAACGGCGACGACGACGCTCACGCTGCTCGCCACCAACTGCCTCACCAGCCACCACGGCCGCATCGGCTACAGCTTCAGCCGCCTCTTCCTGCACTGGCACCAACGCTACCGGCTGCAGCTCTTCGGCCACCTGCGGCGCCTGCACCTGCTCTTTGCCCTCACGGGAGGCGTCACGGTTACGTTCGCGGCGGCGCTCGTTACGCGGAGCGGTTTCACGCTCTTTCGGTGCGGCATCACCCAGCTCGGCACGCTGCACGTTTTCACGTGGCTCACGCGGCTCGCGCGGTTCACGTTCGCGGCGCGGTGCGCGCTCCTGGCGTGGCTGCTGCTCGCTGCGCGGCTCGCGCTCATCGCGCTGTACGGCATCAGCCGCCTGCGGGCGGCGACGCTGCTCGTCGGCCTGACGTGGCTGGCGCTCTTCACGCGGTTCGCGGTTGGCACGATTTTCATCGCGATTACCACGGCCGTCTTCACGATCACGGCGGGCACCCGGACGACGGTCGTTACGCTGGCGCGGGTTGCGCGCTTCGCGCTGCGGTTTTTTCACTTCGGCCACCGGGGCTGGCGCGGCAGCGGCCGGCTCTTCACCCAGCAAACCTTTGAACCAGCCAACGATCTTGGCGATCAGGCCTGGCTCGTCACGGCGGGCAACCGGCGCAGCCACGGGGGCCGCTGGCGCTGCAGCTGGCACCGGGTCAGCTGCCATCGGGGCTGGCTGGGCCGGGGTAATGCCTTTTACTGCCGCTTCCTGGCGCTCTACCTTCGGCTTTTCCTGGCCAAACGGGTGGGCGGCGTCTTCTTCCGGCAGCTCGACACGGCGATAGCTTGGCGACTCGCTGACTTCGGCCAGATCATCGTGGCGTACGCGCACGATCTTGTAGTGCGGGGTTTCCAGATGCAGGTTCGGGATCAGCACCACGGCCACGTCGAGACGTGCCTCGATGGAGTAGATCTCTGCACGCTTCTCGTTCAGCAGGAAGGTCGCCACATCCACAGGCACCTGTGCGTGCACCGCACCGGTGTTTTCCTTCATGGCTTCTTCCTGGATGATGCGCAGGATGTGTAGGGCGGACGATTCGATACCACGGATGAAGCCGATACCGTGGCAACGCGGGCACGGCACGTGGCTGGTTTCACCCAGGCTAGGCTGCAGGCGCTGACGCGACAGCTCCAGCAGGCCGAAACGCGACAGCTTGCCCATTTGCACACGGGCACGGTCGTGCTTCAGCACCTCGCGCAGACGGTTTTCCACGTCGCGCTGGTTCTTCTGGCTTTCCATGTCGATGAAGTCGATCACGATCAGGCCACCCAGGTCGCGCAGGCGCAGCTGGCGGGCGATTTCTTCGGCGGCTTCCAGGTTGGTACGGAAGGCCGTGTCTTCGATATCGGAACCCTTGGTGGCACGCGCCGAGTTCACGTCTACCGACACCAGGGCTTCGGTGTGATCGATCACGATGGCACCGCCGGACGGCAGGGTAACCGCACGCGAGAAAGCGGTTTCGATCTGGTGTTCGATCTGGAAACGCGAGAACAGCGGCACCGGGTCTTTGTACAGTTTCACGCGGCCAACGTTGTTGGGCATCACGTGGCTCATGAACTGGCGGGCTTGTTCGTAGATTTCTTCGGTGTCGATCAGGATTTCGCCGATGTCAGGCTGGTAGTAATCGCGGATGGCGCGAATCACCAGGCTGCCTTCCTGCAGAATCAGGAACGGCGCAGACTGTGCACCCGCGGCGCCGTCCACGGCACGCCACAGTTGCAGCAGGTAGTTCAGATCCCATTGCAGCTCTTCCAGGCTGCGGCCGATACCGGCGGTACGGGCGATCAGGCTCATGCCGTTGGGCACTTCCAGCTGCGACAGCAGGTCTTTCAGCTCCTGACGCTCTTCGCCTTCGATGCGGCGCGACACGCCACCACCACGCGGGTTGTTCGGCATCAGCACCACGTAGCGGCCAGCCAGGCTGACGTAAGTGGTCAGGGCTGCGCCCTTGTTGCCACGCTCGTCTTTTTCTACCTGAACAACCACTTCCATGCCTTCGCGCAGCACATCCTGGATGCGCGGGCGACCGCCGTCGTAGTTCTGGAAATAGCTACGGGAAACTTCTTTGAAAGGAAGGAAACCGTGACGCTCGGTGCCGTAATCGACAAAACAAGCTTCCAGGGAAGGCTCGATACGGGTGATCGTGCCTTTGTAGATGTTCCCTTTGCGCTGTTCTTTACCTACTGTCTCGATATCGAGGTCGATGAGTTTTTGCCCATCAACGATGGCGACGCGCAGTTCTTCTGCCTGCGTCGCATTGAAAAGCATGCGTTTCATGTAATAACAATCCCTACGCGTGCACTCACGGGAGGGGTACAGCAAGTATTTGACGGCCCAGTGATTGAGATGGGCGCATGCCGAAAGAAGTGTTCAGTAAAGAGCGAAATGACTGCGATGGCTAAGCCGACTTCCTGTTGTTATTTCACGTGGCCCCTGTAGTGCCAACTGCGCACTTGCGATGGTTCTGTCCCGTCCAGCACCTGGCCGGGAAAAAGAGGCGTGCGGGCCACGCCGGGTCAAATTTTGCTGCGAACCCCGGAACGGGCTTGATCGTTCCGGAATGGAAACTGGCGTGAGTGCGTCATGCATGTAAATGCATTAACATCGCTACTTTTGGGTGAGCGAGATAACCTTGGCTGCGACCGGGAAACCGGCATCAGGTCAGGCGCGTAGCCTGCCGGCCGGTTGATGTTGCGCAGCAGCGCCGCAATCGATAACTCTGCGACCCTAAACCGGTGTGCTTTCTGCCGCTGCAATTTCTGCGCGACAAAGCCCACGAAGTATAAGCAATATGACTGATATTCGCAAAGATTCCGTGACACTTCACAAGGTAGACGAAAATGGCGCCGACCAGCGCCTGGATAACTACCTGGTGCGCCTGCTCAAAGGCGTACCGAAAAGCCATATTTACCGCATCATCCGCTCCGGCGAAGTGCGCGTGAACAAAGGCCGCGCCGACGCCCAGCACCGCCTGAACCTGGGCGACGAGCTGCGCATTCCGCCGATCCGCATTGCCGAGAAGCCTGCTGCGGCCACCAGCCACATTCCGCAGCACGAGTTTCCCATCGTGTATGAAGACGAGGCCCTGCTGGTCATCAACAAACCGGCCGGTGTCGCCGTACACGGCGGCAGCGGCGTGTCGTTTGGCGTGATCGAACAGCTGCGCCGTGCGCGCCCGGATGCGCGCTATCTGGAGCTGGTACACCGCCTGGACCGCGAAACCTCCGGCCTGCTGATGATCGCCAAGAAACGCTCGGCGCTGGTGAAGCTGCACGAGATGATCCGCAACGACGTACCGCAAAAGCGCTACTTCGCGCTGGGCCTGGGCCAGTGGCCTGGCAATGTGCGCCACGTCAAGCTGCCACTACACCGTTTCCACACCCCTAGCGGCGAACGTATGGTGCGTGCGGACGAAGACCAGGGCATTTACGCGCACACCATCTTTACCGTGCAGCAGCGCTACACCGACCTGACGCTGGTAGAAGCCCTGCTGCGCACCGGCCGCACGCACCAGATCCGCGTGCACATGCAGGCCAATGGCTGTGCCATCGCCGGTGACGAGAAATACGGCGACTTCGCCGCCAACCGCGAGCTGCAACGCCGCGGGCTGAAGCGCATGTTCCTGCATGCGGCCAACCTGAGCCTGCCGCACCCGCTTACCGGCGAGCCACTGCAGCTGCACGCGCCGCTGCCAAAAGAGCTCAGCCGCTTCCTGGACACCCTGGACAAGATTTGACCGCCATGCGACACGCCTACGACCTGATCGTCTTTGACTGGGACGGCACCCTGATGGACTCCACCGCCCACATCGTGCGCAGCATCCAGCGCGCCTGCGTACAGCTGGGCCTGCCCGAACCCAGCCGCGAGGCCGCCAGCCACGTCATCGGCCTGGGCCTGATCGACGCCATGCGCCACATCCACCCGCAGCTGCCGGACGCCACCCACCACGCCATGGCCGACGCCTACCGCCACCAGTACGTACACCAGGAAGAAACCGTCGAGCTGTTTGATGGTGTGCTGGCAGGGTTGGCCGCGCTGGAAGACGCCGGCTACCTGCTGGCCGTGGCTACCGGCAAAAGCCGCAGCGGCCTGAACCACGCCCTGGCCAGCACCGGCCTGCAATCGCGCTTTGTCACCACCCGCACCGTGGACGAATGCCACAGCAAGCCGCACCCGGACATGCTGCTGCAGATCTGCGAGCAAACCGGCATGCAGCCCGCCCGCACGCTGATGGTAGGCGACACCAGCCACGACCTGCTGATGGCGCGCCACGCCGGCACCCACGGCGCCGGCGTGAGCTACGGCGCCCACCCGCTGGAGGTGCTGGAGGATTGCAGCCCGCAGGCCATCTTCCACAGCTACCGCGAGCTGCAGCAATGGCTGATGCACAGCAACTGATCGCCAGCAGCAGCGAGCTGGCCAACGGCGGCAAGGGCGTGCGTTTTACCGTGCCTTGGCAAGGGGAGCAGGCTGCCGCCTTTGCCGTACGCCACCAGGGCGTAGTGCACGCCTACCTGAACCGCTGCCGTCACGTGCCTACCGAACTGGACTGGCAAGACGGCCGCTTTTTCGATAGCAGCGGCCTGTACCTGATCTGCAGCCTGCACGGTGCACTGTACCGGCCCGACAGCGGCCTGTGTGTGGCCGGTCCCTGCACCGGGCGCAGCCTGCAGCAGCTGCGCACGGAAGAATGCGATGGGCATGTATACTATCTGCCTGATTCGGCCCCTTAAAACAAAGGAATAGCGTGGAACAAGACCGCACCTGGGAACGCCAGCTGATCGAAAAACTGGCTACCGCCTCCCTCACCGAGCAACGCCGCGCCCGCCGCTGGAAGATTTTCTTCCGCCTGACCTGGCTGGCCGTACTGGCCGGCTTTGTCGGCCTGATGTTTGTCGACATGGAAAGCCGCAACAACAGCAAGGCCATGGGCCAGCCGCACACTGCCGTGGTATCGCTGGATGGTGCCATCGACAGCGAAAGCAACGTTACCGCCAAGATGCTGGACGGCCTGAACGCCGCCTACGAAGACAGCAACACCCGCGGCATCATCATCCGCGCCAATAGCCCCGGCGGCAGCCCTGCCCTGTCCGGCATGGCCAATGATGAAATCCTGCGCCTGAAAAAGCTGCACCCCAAGGTGCCGGTATACATGGTGGTAGAAGAAGTGTGCGCCTCGGGCTGCTACTACATTGCCGCCGCTGCCGACCGCATCTATGTTGATAAGGCCAGTATCGTCGGCTCCATCGGCGTGATTTCGGACGGCTTCGGCTTTGACAAGGCCATGGACAAGCTGGGCATCGAACGCCGCCTGGCCACCGCCGGCAGCAACAAGGGCATGGGCGACCCGTTCTCGCCGAAAAACCCGCAGCAGGAAGCCATCCGCCAGGGGCTGCTGGACGAAATCCACGGCCAGTTCATTGCCGTGGTCAAGCAAGGCCGCGGCAAGCGCCTGGCCGATGACCCGGACCTGTTCAGCGGCCGTGTATGGCTGGGCAGCAGCAGCATCAAGCTGGGCCTGGCGGACGGGCTGGGCTCGGTGGGCTCGGTAGCCCGCGACGTAATCAAGGCCGAAGAGCTGGTGGACTTCACGCCGGACGACGACCTGGCCAGCCGCGTAGCACGCCGCATCGGCGTATCGTTCAGCGGTGGCGTACGTGCCATGCTGGGTGACACCCGGCTGCACTAAGCCACCCTACCGAGCAACCCACGTTGGCCGCACCCTGCGGCCAACCTTTTTGCAGGAAGCGCACCATGGCCCGACGCCGACGCGAGGAAGAAGAACACGAGAACCATGAACGCTGGCTGGTTTCCTACGCCGACTTCATCACCCTGCTGTTCGCCTTTTTTGTGGTGATGTACGCCATCTCGCAGGTCAACGAAGGCAAATACCGCGTACTGTCCAGCGCCATGACCGACGCTTTCCGCAGCGGTAACCTGGCGATCCAGGTAACGCCCCCCAGCGGCGGCGCCAACACCATGATCGAGATACCCGATACCAAGCCGATTGCCACCGCCATCAAGAGCGAAGCGCGCATGAAAGAGCGGCGCAAGCTGGAAACGCTGTCCAGCGGCCTGGCCAAGAGCCTGGCGCCGCTGATCCAGGGCGGCCAGCTATCGATGCGCCAGGACGAGCAAGGCGTGCACATCGAGATCAAGGACACCGCGCTGTTCCCTGCCGGCCAGGCCGCGCCCAACGGCACCTCGCCCGCGCTGCTGGCCGATGTGGCACGCCAGCTGGCCACGGTAGACAACCAGGTACAAGTGGAAGGCTTTACCGACAACACGCCAATCCGCAACGCCTTCTTCCCGTCCAACTGGGAGCTGTCTGCCGCCCGCGCCGGCAGCATCGTGCGCCTGTTCATGGAAAACGGCATTGCGCCCGAGCGCCTGGTGGCGGTTGGCCGCGGCGAAACCAAACCCAGCGCCGACAACGATACCCCGGAAGGGCGCGCGCAAAACCGCCGCGTGGCCATTACCATTATTTCCAATACCACGAGTGGCCAGGGCAGCCTGCCTGGCGGCATCGAGGTAAAAATACCGCAGTAAGCCCCCGACAAGACCTACAGCACGGAGACAACACGCCATGACAACGCACATCAGCCAATCTGCCCTGGAACAACTGTTCAGCAACGCGCGCAGCCACAATGCCTGGCAAGAGCGCGCCATCAGCGACAGCACCCTGCACCAGCTGTACGACCTGCTGAAGATGGCCCCCACCAGCGCCAACTGCAGCCCGGCCCGTTTTGTATTCGTGCAGTCGGAAGCCGCCAAGGCCAAGCTGAAACCCTGCCTGATGGAAGGCAATGTGGAAAAAACCATGACCGCGCCGGCATGCGTGATCGTGGGCATGGACATGCAGTTCTACGACCAGCTGCCCAAGCTGTTCCCGCACGCCGACGCCCGCAGCTGGTTTGCCGGCAACGACGCCGCCATCCAGGCTACCGCTTTTCGCAACAGCAGCCTGCAAGGCGCCTACCTGATCATGGCGGCGCGCGCACTGGGGCTGGATTGCGGCCCGATGTCCGGCTTTGACGCCGCCGCTGTGGAAGCCGCTTTCTTCCCGCAAGGCAATGTAAAAGCCAACTTCCTGATCAACCTGGGCTACGGCGACGCCACCAAGGTCTACCCGCGCTCGCCGCGCCTGGGCTTTGACGAGGCGTGCCAGATCGTCTAGCGCTGTGGCCGGCTGCGCCACAGCCCCGCGCACGGCGCAGCCCCAAAACACCCCCGCCCGGTTATAATGCCGGGCGTTTTTTCGCCCACGGAGACCCTATGCTTTACCCCTTGCTACGCCCCTTGCTGTTCCGCACCGATGCCGAGTCTGCACACGAAACCACGCTGAAAATGCTGGATACCGCCCACCAGTTGCAGCTCACCGGCCTCGTTACCCGCAAGGTTGGCCGCAACCCGGTTAAAGCCATGGGCCTGACTTTCCCCAACCCGGTAGGCCTGGCCGCCGGGCTGGACAAGAACGGCGACCACATCGACGCGCTGGCGGCGCTAGGCTTCGGCTTTATCGAAATCGGCACCATCACCCCGCGTCCGCAAGACGGCAACCCCAAGCCACGCCTGTTCCGCGTGCCCGAGCACCAGGGCATCATCAACCGCATGGGCTTTAACAACAAGGGCGTGGACGTACTGCTGGAGAACGTACGCCACAGCCGCTTCAAGGGCATTCTGGGCATCAACATCGGCAAGAACGCCGCCACGCCGATCGAAAACGCCAAGGACGACTACCTGACCTGCCTGGACCGCGTGTACGAGTGCGCCAGCTACGTGACGGTGAATATTTCCTCGCCCAACACCAAGAACCTGCGCCAGCTGCAGCAAGCGGATGAACTGTCCGACTTGCTGGGCGCGCTGAAAAACCGCCAGTCGCGCCTGGCCGACCAGTACGGCCGCTACGTGCCGCTGGCGGTGAAGATCGCCCCCGACCTGGACGCCGAGCAAACCGACGACATCGCCCGCCTGCTGACCCAGCACCGCCTGGACGCGGTAATCGCCACCAACACCACGCTGTCGCGCAGCGAGATCGCCGGCCACGCGCTGGCCGGCGAAGCTGGCGGCCTGTCCGGCGCACCGGTGCGCGAGCGCTCCACCGCGCTGATCCGCAACCTGGCGCGCGCACTGGACGGCGCGCTGCCCATCATCGGCGTGGGCGGCATCCTGTGCGGTGACGACGCGCGCGAGAAGATCGACGCCGGCGCCACGCTGGTGCAGCTGTACTCCGGCCTGATCTACCGCGGCCCGGGGCTGATCAGTGAGTGCGCCGACGCGCTGCAGCGCAAGTAAGCGGCACAGCTGCAAAGCACAAGGCCCGGCTATGCCGGGCCTTGCTGTTTGTGCGGCCAACCTTTGTTGCGTCAGCACACATCGTCACGAAACGCTACCCAGCGCCCGTTATCCAGCATCTGCAATGGCTTGTAATGCTGCTTGTACACCATCTTGGGCGACGCTTTGATCCAGTAACCCAGATACACATAAGGCAAGCCCAGCTGGCGCGCCAGCTCTACCTGCCACAGCACGTTGTACACACCGTAGGATGCACCGGGCACATCGGGCTCAAAAAAGGTATACACCGCGGACAGGCCATCATCCAGCCGGTCGATCAGGCTCACCATGCGCAGCACGCCGTCTTCGCGAAACTCCACCAGCCAGCTATCCACCCGGCTTTTCAGGATGAACTCGGCGTACTGCACCGGGTCGTCGTCCGACATGCCGCCGCCGTCGTGGCGGGCGTGCTGGTAACGGTAGTACAGCTGGTAGTGCTCGTCGGAAAACGCCAGCGGCAAAATGCGGGTAGACAGATGGCCATGCGCCTTGGCCGCGCGGCGCTGGCTGCGGCCGGGGCGGAACTCGGCCGCCATCAAGCGCACCGGTACGCAGGCGCGGCAGTCATCGCAATACGGGCGATAGGTAAAGTGGCCGCTGCGGCGAAAACCCAGCCCCACCAGGCGCGAGTACACGCTGCTGTCTATCGCGTCAGCAGGGATAGCCACCTGGGAGCGGGCCTGGTGGCCTTCCAGATAGCTGCAAGGGTAAGGTGCCGTGGCATAGAAATGCACAACGGCAATCGCGTCATCACGGTGGCTCATGGCGGAATTCGTCCTCCCACATGCCTGGCGGCTGCGGTAGATGGATGGCTTTTTCCAGTCTAGCAATAAATTCGCCACGCGAAATCAGCTGCGCGCCCAGGCTTTCCAGGTGCGGCGTAAACATCTGGCAATCCACCATGGCAAAACCGTGGCGGTGCAAATGCCGCGCCATGCTGACAAAGGTAATCTTGGACGCATCGGTAGCGCGGTGGAACATGGACTCGCCGTAAAACATGCGGCCAACGGCTACCCCGTACAGCCCGCCGGCCAGCTGGCCATCCTGCCAGCACTCGTAAGAATGCGCGTAGCCCTGGCGGTGCAGCTCGCTGTAGGCTGCCACCATCTCGTCGGTAATCCAGGTACCAGCCTGGCCACCGCGTGGCGCGGCACAGGCCCGCATCACCGGCTCAAAAGCCTGGTTGATGGTGATGTGGTAAGCGCGGTTGCGCAGCACCTTGGCCAGCGAACGGGTAACGCGCACCCGCGCCGGCTCCAGCACCATGCGCTGCGACGGCGACCACCACAAGATGGGGTCACCGGGGGAAAACCAGGGGAAGACAGCACTGCGGTAGGCCGCCAGCAAGCGGCCAGGCGACAAATCGCCGCCCGCCGCCAGCAGGCCATCGGGCTCGGCCAGCGCACGGCTTACCGGCGGAAAGGCATGGGCGGTACCCAGTACCGGGATCATCGTTTGAAGTATTTAGGCTCGCAGTTTACGCAGTCGCTGCACTCGCCATAGAGGTACAGCGAGTGATCCTTGATCTTGAAACCGTGCTGCTCGGCAATGCGGTTTTGCAGCGCCTCGATTTCCGGGTCGAAAAACTCGGTGACCTTGCCGCAGCGGTAGCACACCATGTGGTCGTGGTGGCCGCCCTGGTTCAGCTCGTATACTGCTTTGCCGGACTCGAAATGGTGGCGAATCAGAATGCCCGCCTGCTCGAACTGCGTCAGCACGCGGTAGATGGTGGCCAGGCCGATATCGGCATCCTCGGAGATCAGCTTCTTGTAGACGTCTTCAGCCGACATATGGCGGTCTTCGCTGGTCTCGAACAGGTCGAGAATACGCAGGCGCGGACCGGTGGCTTTCAGGCCGATCCCCTTCAAATGGCTGGCTTTGTTCATGTGGTGTATGTATATCGTGGTTGGCGGTCTTACAGTATGATAAAACCTTTTCACCGATTCCCCAACAGTGACCCTGGCGCCATGGCTATGATGCTCAAGTCTTTCCCCCTTATTGCAGTCCTGTTCCTGTCTGCCTGCAGCTCGTTTAACCCTACGACCTGGCTGACCGCACACCGCATGGACGTGCAACAAGGCAATTATGTAACGGAAGATGCCGTTTCTCGCGTCAAAACCGGCATGACCCGCCCCCAGGTAAAATTCCTGCTGGGTACCCCGCTATTGGCCGATATTTTTCACGGCGACCGCTGGGACTACGCCTACCGCATAGAACGCCAGGGCAAACCTACCGAAGAAAAGCGCCTGACCGTCTATTTCGATAAAGACGCCGTCAGCCGTATCGAAGGCCAGGCCTTCCCTGCCCTGCGCCCGACACTGGATAACACCAACCCTAATGCCGGACAAAGATAAAGCATGAGCACCTTGAACATCGTCATCGTTGGCGCCGCAGGCCGCATGGGCCGCACGCTGATCGAATCCGTCCTTGCCGCCCCTGGCGCCCGCCTGCACGCCGCCATCGACCGCGCCGAATCGCCGTTCATCGGCCAGGACGCCGGCCTGTTCATGGGCCGTGACACCGGCGTGAAGATCAGCAGCGACTTTACCGCCGCGCTGGACGGCGCCCACGTGGTGATCGACTTCACCCGCCCGGAAGCCACCCTGCAATACCTGGCCGCCTGCGTGCAGCACAAGGTGCAGATGATCATCGGCACCACCGGTTTCGACGACGCCGGCAAAGCCGCCATCCAGGCCGCCGGCGAGCACATCGGCATCGTGTTTGCGGCCAACTTCAGCGTGGGCGTGAACCTCACCTTCAAGCTGCTGGACATGGCCGCCCGCGTGCTGAACGAAGGCTACGACATCGAAATCACCGAAGCGCACCACCGCTTCAAGGTAGACGCCCCGTCAGGCACCGCGCTGCGCATGGGCGAAGTGGTGGCTAACGCGCTGGGTCGCGACCTGAAAGACTGCGCCGTATACGGCCGTGAAGGCGTTACCGGCGAACGCGACCCCGGCACCATCGGCTTTGCCACCGTGCGCGCCGGCGACGTGGTGGGCGACCACACCGTACTGTTTGCCGCCCTGGGCGAACGCGTGGAAATCACCCACAAAGCCAGCAGCCGCGCCACCTTCGCCAACGGCGCCGTACGCGCCGCCGGCTGGCTGGCCGCCAAACCGCACGGCCTGTTCGACATGCAAGACGTGCTGGGCCTGCGCTAAGCCACCCTGCACCACGCAAAAGCCAGCCCGAGGGCTGGCTTTTTTCATGGCTGGCGGTTTGTATCTGATGCGGTGGTAGTTGGGCTTCGCTTCGCTCAAGCAGGCATGCCGTGCCATAGCCACATTACCGGATGCGCCGTTGGTTTATCCGGGCAATGCGCTATACCTTATCCGGGTTACGTGCTGCTTTGGGCTTTGACCGACAGCTCATCACACAAGATCGTCGGCACACGCTTTCTCATACACAAAGCGACCTCAAGAACCACGCGCTACAGGGTTAATTCATCCATGCCCCACCGGCAATTTTTGCCGGTGTCGCACCGTTGAGAGTCGCTATCGCTTTACTTGATCCAGAACACGCTCAGCTTTCCTGCTCGAGTCATACCTTAATCGGCCAGAAAGCAAGCCAAATGCATAACTGGCGCGATTTTTGCTGACACCGGCAACATGGCTATGACGTTAGCGTTGTTGAGTACCTCAGGGATCTCGATCGACCGCACAGATTGCCTAGATTCAGTATCTTGACTTCCACGGGCATCTCCCTGCCTAGAAGGAGAAAGCAATGCAAATCGGTAACACACGGGCTATTGTCGGTGCTTTTTATACCTCCGATACCAACCGCACAAATTCAAACTTGTCGTCCCCAACTAACCAAGGGGAATTCAGCAAAATTTATACAGACACCGTGAGCATTTCTGACACGTCCAATCAGGCTACGACCACAGAAGAAGTACTCACTCAAAGGAAAAATCTTCAGGGTACAACTGACCAAATCGACTCTGTAGAAAAGTATCAAGTTCCGTCTTGGTATGCCCATTACGGGGAAGAAGTAGCAAACAAACTAGGTACCAGTGCAAATTGGCATGCCGAAAAAGACAAATCGATGCTATCAGCATCCTCGGCAGATCGCAGTGAATTTGCGGCCCTCATAGACAAGCATTACCAAGAAGTTCTAAGTAGCAATGGAATAAAAACAACCGAACAGCACTACAACGCAACCATCCTCAACAGGGAATTAAGCGAGAGTTTGCGTAAACAGATGTTAGAGCGAGTCAGGAATGATCCGAAGCTAGTTGACCTTTCCTACAAAATGGGCAAATAGGCATAAAGTACGGTAGCTATCTAGTCCCGGATGATTACGCACCTGCTTTTTGAACAGTTCGGGATGTGATTTCTGCCACTGTTTCATCGCCAGCAAGGGGGGCTGATGCGCCAGCATCCTTTGCGGCAGATGCTGGTTGTACAACAAGACATAACGCAGCAGCGTCGCCGCCAGATCTTGCCCAGACTCAAAGCGGTGCGTGGCCAGCATCTCACTGATAC
>NZ_JAQQLF010000011.1 GCF_028548455.1 Vogesella aquatica | reverse complement strand
AGTGGACCATGCCGATTCGGGATTGGAAGGCGGCGCTGACTCGCTTTACCATTCAGTTCGAGGAACGCATTCCACAGGCGTAACCCAAACCCCGTTTACACAAAAATTCGGACAGGCCCTCAATACCATGCTGTTGGTTGGAGTCAAGTATTTGGCATGCTTTTTCCTTTGAAATCAACGAAGTGGTCACCTGTTGCAAGCGGATAAAAAAACAGGGCAGCTCAATGAGCCGCCCTGTTTTGGTGCAGTTTTCAGTTTTATGTGCTGAAGTTTCAGTAACTATGAGTTCCTACATATGTGCTGTCAGGCATCTTCGAAGCGCAGTGCTACCGAATTGATGCAATAGCGTTCGCCAGTGGGCGGCGGGCCGTCGTCAAATACATGGCCCAAATGGGCATCGCAGCGCTGGCAGCGCACTTCGGTGCGGACCATGCCGTGGCTGGTGTCACGAATACGCTGGATGCTGCCGGGGACGGCCTCTTCCCAGAAGCTGGGCCAGCCGCAGCCCGCATCGAACTTGGTGGCAGACTCAAACAGCAGACTGTCGCAGCACAGGCAGTAATAGCGGCCAACCCGGTTGTGGAAGTAGTGCTCGCCGCTAAACGGGCGCTCGGTGCCGGCTTCACGCGTGACGTAATACTGCTCCGGCGTGAGCTGGGCACGCCATTGTTGCGGGGTTTTCAGGATTTTATCGGTCATGGTGTGTACTCCTTGCGGCCAGGCTTGGCCGTGTCAGATTTCGTCCAGAGCGGTTTCACCCAGGTGGCGGGTGTCGGCCCACAAGTCCACTTGCCAGCCTTGGCCGTCATGGCTCAGCCAGTTCAGCGAAGCGTTAGGTACCACGATCATGCGCTGGCCTTGTAGTGGCTGGCCGCTGGCCAGGCGGTAGATCATGTCCAGTACGCCGCCATGCGCCACCAGCAGGATACGTTGGCCGCAGTGTTGGCGGGCCAGCTGGTTGACCGCTGCGTGAATGCGGTCGGCAAAAGCCTGGATGCTTTCGCCGCCGTACAGGTCGTGGTGCAAGCTGCGCTCGGCGTAGGCGGCCCAGGCTTGCGGGTGGGTCTGGGCGGCATCATCCAGCCGTGCGCCCTGCATGGCGCCAAAGTGGCGCTCCATCAGCGTGGGCAGGGTAGTGACGCCTAGTCCGACGGCGTGGGCCAGTGGCACGGCAGTATCGTAGGCACGGCTTAGCGGGCTACTGTACAGCGCATCAAAGCGGTGGCCGGCTGCCGCGACGGTGTCGGCCAGCTGCCGTGCCTGGTGCTGGCCTTGGGCATTAAGCGGGATGTCGAGCTGGCCTTGCAGCCGGCGCTCGGCGTTCCAGTCGGTTTCGCCGTGGCGAACCAGGCAAAAGCGGGTAAGGGCGCGATTGGGCATGGCGGGCTCCAGAATGCTATGCCGGCAGTGTAATGGATTTCCGGCCTCAGCCTAGCGCCAGCACCAGGCCCAGCGGCACAAACAGCAGGCTGGCCAGGTTGCCGATGAGTACGATGGAGGCCATGCTTTCTGGTTCCTGCTGGTAGAGCTCGGCCATCAGGAAGTTGAGCACCGCCGGCGGCAGGGCGCCAAACAAGATCAGCAGCGCGTGCTGGCTGCTATCCAGCTGCAGCAGCGGGCTGGCCAGCAGGGCGGCTGCCAGGCCGGTAAGCGGGCACAGCACGGCGCCCAGCAGGCCAATGCGCCAGCCAGACAGGCTGACGTCCACCATGCGTACGCCCAGGGCAAACAGCATCAGCGGGATGGTCATATCGCCCAGCATCTTCATGCCCAGCATCAGCCAGTCTGGCAGGTGCCAGCCGGCCAGGCCAAACAGCAGGCCTAGCAAGGTGGCGATGACGATGGGGTTGCGGCTCAGGCCGCGCAGGCTGGTATGGCGGCTGAAAATGAAGGCACCCAGGGTAAAATGCAGCAGGTTGGACACCACAAACAGCACCACAAAGGCGTTGAAGCCATCGCGGCCAAAAGCCAGCAAGGCCAGCGGTAGCCCCATATTGCCGCAGTTGTTGAACATCACCGGCGGTAGCAGGGTGCGCGGGCTGGCACCGGCCAGGCGGGCGATGGGCCAGGCGAGCAGGCCGGAGATCACTACCACGATTGCGGCGGCGGGCATCAGCTTCCATTGCGCTACCAGTTGAAAGTCTTTTGCGGACAGGGCGCTGAAAACCAGCAGCGGTACGCAGACATCCATATTGAGCTTGTTGGCCGCGCGCATATCGGGGCGCACCCGGCGGGCATACGCCCAGCCTATCAATACGATGATAAGCACGGGCAGGATAATGGTAACGATGCGTTCTATCATGATGGCCTGCCGGGTGGGGGAACTGGCATTGTCGCTGTGGGGTGGCGTGGTGCGCCCAGGGGTTTACCCTTGCTTGCTACGCATGGTGGAAAACAGGCTGTTCGGCAAACAGCCTGTTGTGGCTACAGAATGCCGACGCCGGAAATCTCGCGTGCCAGGTTGGCCGCATAGTTGTCGGTCATCGCGCCAATATAGTCCAGCACGCCCATATAGGCTTGATACAAAGTCTGGTTTTCTGGCAGCGGCTGCGGCAGCAAGCCCAAAGCCAAGGCCTGGCGTGCATTCAGCGCCTCGTCCCCTTGCGTGATGCGGGTGTGCACGGCGGGTGCCAGAATGTCCAGCACCGTGCCGATGCAGGGGTAGGAAGCCAGCTCGGTCACCAGCTTGGTGCGGTGGCGGTATACCTTCTGGCTGGCCAGTGCCTTGGCATTGAGCAGGGTATGCTTGATCTCGGGGGCGCATACGTCGATCAGGTCTTTACCGGGGAAGGTGCCGGCCAGCAGGGTGTCCTGATGCAGCATGAATTTCTCGGCCACCTCGGCCACGCAGCGGCCCACGGCAATGCCGCGCAGCATGGCGCATTTCTGGCTGATGTCGTGGGTTTGCCAGATGCGCTCGGTTTCGCCGAAGTGGCTGAACAGCATTTCGAATTCGCGTACGTCCAGAATGCCGATTTCTACCGCGTCTTCCAGGTCCAGAATGGCGTAGCAGATATCGTCTGCGGCTTCCATCAGGTAGGACAGCGGGTGTCGCGCCCATTCATTGTTACCTTTGCGCAGCAAGCCCAGCTCGGCAGCGACGTGCTCGAAATACGGCAGCTCGGTGCAGTAGATATTGAATTTCCCGCGCGCCTGGGCTCTGGGGGCATCCGATGTCCACGGGTACTTGATCAGCGCGCCCAGCGCGGCACTGGTAAGCCGCATGCCGCCTTCGCCGCGGTACATCTCCAGGCTGGCCACCATGCGCAGGCTGTGGGCGTTGCCTTCGTAAGTCTGGATGTCTTGCCGCTCGGCTGCGCTCAGGCCGGCTAGCAGGTGCTGGTGCTGCGGGTGGCGAAACCACTCGCGCAATGCATCCTCGCCGGTGTGGCCAAAAGGCGGGTTGCCGATATCGTGCGCCAGGCAGGCTACCTGTACAGCACCACCGATATCGAACGGCGTGTAGCCTTCCGGCAGCAGGCCCTGCGCCTGCATCATGGCGCCCACGCGGTTGCCCAGGCTGCGGCCAACGCTGGCCACTTCTACGCTGTGGGTCAGGCGGTTGTGGGTGTGGTCGTTGTGGGCCAGCGGGTGCACTTGTGTCTTGCGCCCCAGGCGCCGAAAGGCGCTGGAGAACACCACGCGGTCGTGGTCGATGTGAAAGTCGCTACGCAGGCCCGCAGCCCCTTCCAGGGTGGCTGGCGTGCGGGTCTGGCGTACTTCCTGGTCGATCAGCTTGAAGCGGCGTGTGGACAACAACTGCTGCCACTGCATGCGGGGTGGTTTCATGGCAATTACCGTAAGGGGGTTGCCGCTATCATGCCAGAAACCCGCTGTCTTGCTGCCGTCGGCTTTTATATAAACTAAAAAGTTTACAAAATTGCTCGCGTGTTCTAGCCTGTGTGTTTCGACAAGACTGGCAGCAGCGCTGCAGGAAGGCATGGCATGACGGTTGCCCATCCCAAACTGATTTTATTGGCGGTTTGCCTGGTGGCCTTGATGAGTACGGCCGGGGTGGCCATGCCTTACCCGATACTGGCGCCCATTTTTGTGGATGCACCGGCTGACGCTTTCAATCATTTTGCCGGCCTGCCGCCCAAACTGCTGCTGGGTATCTCACTTGCGGCCAACCCGCTGGGTATTTTGCTGGGCAGTACCTTCATCGGTGCCCTGTCCGACCGCCTGGGGCGCCGGCGTGTCTTGCTGTCTACGCTCACCTTGACCCTGCTGGGCTACCTGCTGACCGCCTGGTCGCTGGATATGCGCAGCTACCTGCTGTTTGTATTTGCCCGTTTCCTTACCGGTGTTACTGAAGGCAACGTGGCGGTGGCGCGGGCGATTGTGGCAGATCTCCACCCGCAGCTGGACCGTACGCGCAGCTTTGCCACGCTGAATGCCGTGCTTTATATGGGCTGGTTGGTGGGGCCAATGATTGGTGGTTTTACCTTGCCATTTGGGGAGCCGGTGCCGTTCCTGATTGGTGCGTTTACCTTGCTGCCATGTTTGGCCATTTTGCTGTGGGTGTTGCCGGAAACCGGTGAAGCCAAGGGCTTGCAGGGCATGAGCATGCTGGCGGCTGTGCGCGAGCAGCATGCATTCCGGCTGCTGCGGCAGGATCGTGTACTGGCCGCGCTGTTCTGGATGCAGCTGACTTTTGCCTTGGGGGTGAACGCGTTTTACGAGTTTTATCCGCTATGGCTGGTGGAATATGCCCGCCTGGGCAGTAGCGGCATTGCCTGGGTGACTGCTGGCTTGTGTCTGATCATGGCGCTGACCAGTACCCTGGTGGGCAAGCTGGGCCTGGGGGTGGATCCGCTACGCCGTGCCAGGCAGCAGGCGGTGCTGGTCGGCGCTGGTTTATTGTTGCTGGCCGTGCTGCCGGCGATGCCAGGCCTGCTGCTGCTGGTGGTGCTGGGTTTGCCGCTATCCATCTATAACGCGGTGCTGCCAAGCTGGTGTGCCGAGCGTTTTGCTGATTATGGACAGGGGAGCATCATGGGGTTGCTTAGTACCATTTTTTGTATCAGCAACGTACTGATTGCCATCTTCGGCAGCTTGCTGACGCTACTGGATACCCGCTTTACCATCGCGCTGGGTGGTTTGATGTGTTTGTTGGCGGTGGTCATGCTCAATCGCCTGCTGCGTGCCGGTGCTGCCGCGGCCAAGGGGGTGTGATGCGTAGCCAGGAACAGATATTGTATCTGCTGAAAACGCAGGGGGCGCTGACGGCGCAGGCAGTGGCAGAGGCTATGGCGTTGACCAGCATGGGTGCGCGCAAGCATCTGCAGCAGCTGCAGCAGCGTGGTTTGGTGGTGGTAGAAGACCGGCCGGCAGGCAAGGGGCGCCCGGCACGATTCTGGCTGCTGAGCGATGCGGGTCACGCGCGTTTTCCCGATCGCCATGGCGAGCTTACTGCGCAGCTTATTAGCCTGCTGCGCAGCAGCCTGGGGGATGCTGCGCTCGATACGCTGGTATCTGCGCGCGAGCAGCAGGCCTTGGTGGTGTATCAGCAAAAGCTGGCGACGGCGAAAGCACTTGACCAGCGTCTGGCACTGCTAGTGCAGGCGCGCACTGATGAAGGCTATATGGCTGAGCTGCTGTGCCAGGAGTCAGGCTGGCTTTTGGTAGAGAATCACTGCCCGATTTGTGCTGCGGCACAGGCCTGCCAAAGCTTTTGTCGATCAGAGTTGCAGCAGTTTCAACAGCTTTTTCCAGATGCAATAATCAGTCGAGCGGAGCATCTGCTGGGTGGCGAGCGTCGCTGTGCATACCGAATAATGCCGTTGATCGTGTCATGAAAACACCCCGCTTAAGCGGGGTGTTTAACCGGGAAGTGTCAGATGGTGACCGTTACGCGTGCTTGGCTTTTGCCCGGGCTGCTGGTGGGGATTTCATAGCCCAGCATGAACATGGCCGATTCGAACTTGCGTAGTGCATCAGGCTGCTGACACCAGCTGGCTGTGGACTGCGCCAGTGCAGCATTGACGACCCAGCCGGCGCGGATTTTCCACTCGGCGTGAAAGCGGCTACGATTGGCCAGTTGCTTGAAATGCAGCAGTTCGGTGCTGGGGTTGCGGTTCATGGTGGACGCGCCGGGTGCCCATGGAAAGCAAAGCTCTTCCGGTAGGAGTATGCGGCGGCTTTCGCAGAACTGTCGTACCAGGTAACCCATGGCTGCGCCAGTACGCCCGTCATAGATCATGATATTGTCGGCAGCCAGCGCGTAAACCTTGGTAAAGCCGGCATTCATGCGTAGCTCGCCGTCAAAGCATGTCACGTCAGGCTCGTCAGACTGCAGGATGGCCAATGCCTGTCTGATTTTGCTTACCAGTTGGTGCTGGTTGTGTCTGGCCCAGTCGCGGTTTAGCGTATAGAGCTTGATGACTTTGCCGCCTGATCCCCAGAGAAGAATGTCATCGATGACTGCAACGAGTGCTGCGGCATCGTCATTGGCCAGCGCATGGCGCAAACGGGTGCGCATGCTGCTTAGGTGAGCCTGATTTTCCTTGAAATAGTGGCCATTCCAGTAAAAACGGGAAAATGCTTGCTCCAGAGTGTTGGCAAAAAAATCCCGGTCGTAATTGGCCGGCAGTATCTTGTCACGCACCTTGAATGCATGTTCCCCGAAAGTTTCACCGTCTATCCAGCAAGTGAGCTGTCCGATGAAATCCCGGACAGGCTGACGCTGAAGATATTCTGTTTTGCTTGCTAAATTCATATATCTGAACAGGACCCTAGTAGCAGAGAGCGGTAAGTTGTGCTTAGGCATTACGTGTTTTGGCCCGCATTCTGTATTAAGGCGTCCGTGCGTGGCTCAATTTATATTCTCTCACATTGAATTCTTTTCACAACCCTACGATATGCCATAGAATTTTCATAATAAAATCAAAATGACATTTGCATTTAATATTAAACCAAATGGTTTAAAAACTTTTCGACATGCTTTTAAGTTTAACTTTTCTCGATAAAAATTTCGCTAAATTTTTTTTGTGCATTTTGTTGCTTTTTGGCAACCGGGCGTACAATTGCGCCCGGTATGGTGATGAAAGGCGGGAAGATGAAGTTTGAGCACCTGGTAAAAATGTTTGATGAGCGTGCGACGCAGCCGCTGATTTCGCGCCGCCAGCTGTGGCTGGGCTTGGTTCTGCGGGCGGAAGATCCCTGCCGCTTTGACGAGAACATCAGCGAGGCCCGCATCTTGTTCTACGATCAGCAGGAAATGCAGCGCGAGGTGGTGTTTGGCAGCTTGGTTGTGAAAGAGTTTGTGCGCTTTGTGGCAGATTCTCAGGTGGTTTACGAGACGCTGCCTAGCGAGCATTACACCGCCAGCAAACTGGCGATGTGCATTGAAGAGCCTCAGCCTGGCCATTTGTTCATCCGCTTTGTGTACGAGAACGAGTTACCCGATGGGCCGGTCACAAGCGATACCAATGATCCGGGTTACTATGTGCCCTATCTGAAATCGGCTTACCAGCAGGCGGATACCCTGACAGCACAAACCATTCTGACGCTAGCTCGGGAGGGTGTGCTCGGGTCGCCCTGACGGCATGGTGCAGGGTCGGGTGGCCAAGTTGGCCGTATTTTTGTCAAACGGGTTTGGGTAATGATGAAGAAATTAACGATGGCCGCACTACTGGCGGTTGTAGGGATGCACGCGATGGCCGGCGCTGGTGAAGACCGGCAGAAGAGTTTCAAAAAAATGCTGCTGAGTTACGAGCCTATAGGTGTCATGCTGCGTGATGGTCCTTTTCGCAAAGATCAATTTATCAAGCATGCTGATGCATTGAAATTGGCTGCACCTTTGCCTTTTGCCCAGTTTGCACCGGGCAGTATTGATGATGTTAGCCGCGCCAAGCCGGAAATCTGGCAGCAGCCAGCCCGCTGGAAGCAAGAGGAAGTCCGCTTCTTGCAGGCCGTATCGGCTTTGCAAGCTGGTGCTGCCAGTGACGATCTGGCCACGGTGCGCAACAAGTACAATGCCATCAGTCAGAGCTGTAAAAGCTGCCACGATGCTTTCCGTGGTCCAAAAAAGTAAGCGGCTGAAGATGAAACGGCCCGCCTGGGCGGATCTTTCATTGAAAAACCCTGCTGGCTTGCGCGAGCAGGGTTTGTTTTTCGGGCTGCTGACAGTGTCGCGACGCGGGCTTAGTCGGCGCGGAAACTATCGTGACAGGTTTTACAGGTTTTCATCACGGCACCAAATTGCGGCTTGATGTCATCCAGTGTCTTGGCGGCAGCGGCGGTCTGTTTCAGCTTGGCAACCTCAGTTTTGTGGCTATCCACGGCAGCTTTGAATTCTGCGGGTTTGGACCAGATTTCTGCCTTGGCATCGGTTTTGCCTTTGTCGCTGCCGGGTGTGAAGTACTGCCATGGTTGCTGGGCCAGTTCATCCAGATGGGCTGCCATTTTGGCAAACTCGTCCTTGTTGAACGGGTTCTCGCCTTTGACGACTTTGGACATCGGGCCGACAGTTTTTTTGTACTGCTCGAACACATCCTTACGCGCCTTGATCGGGTCGGCAGCCAGTGCTGGGGTCAGGATGGCGCAGGACAATAAAGCCAGAAGCAGTTTTTTCATCTTTCACCTCGCGGTTACGCGTTAACAAGTCAATTTTAGCGAAGCATAGCACAGCATGCCCATGTTCTGGCTTAAGCAGGTATTAAGTCTTGTTAAGTTGCTTGTTATAAAGTAACATTTGAGAACTCCTATTGTTTGGGTGTCTACGTCTTATGGAAATCGCCTGTTTTATCGAGGCGGCTGATCGCCACTGCCAGCAGCAGGGCGTCAAGCTGACCGCGCTGCGCCGTCAGGTGCTGGAGCTGGTGTTGGGTTACCCCGGTGTGGTCAAGGCTTACCAGGTGCTGGCTGATCTGCAAAAGCAGCGTGGCATTGCCGCGCCACCCACGGTGTATCGGGCGCTGGATTTTCTGGTGGCCGCTGGCTTGTTGCACAAGGTGGACGCCTTGAATGGCTATATTGTTTGCCACCATGTGGGTTGTAATCATGAAGGCCTGATACTGGTGTGCGGAGATTGTGGTCGAGTAGAGGAGCTGGATGCGACGCCCGTGCTGGATGTGTTGCGTCAGCAAGCAGGTGGCGCAGGTTTTGCCATCAGCCAGCAAAATCTGATGCTGACCGGGCGCTGCAAGGAGTGTGCAGTATGAAAAAGACATTGGTCAATGTGCTGACCGGCTTTCTGGGGGTGGGCAAGACAACGGCGTTGCGCCACATGATTGCCCACCGCCCGGCTCATGAAAAGTGGGCCATCATCGTTAATGAGTTTGGCGAGATCGGCATTGATGGTGCCGTGCTGGACAATGGTGAGTTGCCGGTGGCCGAGATTGCCGGCGGTTGCCTGTGCTGCGTGGCCGGCCCGCAAATGACGGTGACGGTGGCTAACCTGGTGCGCCGCGAACGGCCGGACCGGCTGATCATCGAGGCCAGTGGCCTGGCGCATGCTGCCGGTCTGATCGACGAGCTGCGTGCGGAGCCTTTGGGTAATGCGCTGGAGGTCGGTGCCGTGATGACGCTGGTCGACCCGCGCCAGTTCGCCAATAACGACTATTTCCGCCAGCCCTTGTACCGCGACCAGGTGATGATTGCCGATGTGTTGCTGGCTACCAAGGCCGACCTGTGCGATGCCGATACGCTGGAAGCGTACCGCCAGAAAGCCGCGGGCTTGTTTCCGCCCAAGTCACTGATAGCGGAAATACAGGAAGGTGCGGCCAACCCTGCCTGGCTGGATGCGGCAGTCCAGCCCAAATCACGCTATCGCCCGGCCGTAAAAGGCGATGAACAGGCTGGCTGGCAGTCACAGGGCTGGACTTTGCCGCCGGATACCGAGTTTTCCGGTGAGGCGCTGACAGCTTTCTTTGACGCCTTGCCCGATATGGTATCGGGTCTGGTGCGCGCCAAAGGTGTGTTCCGTGTGCTGGATACCTGGCTGTGGCTGAACTGGACAGAGGGGCGCTGGGCGGCCAATCAGGTGGCATGGCGTCGGGATAACCGCTTTGAGCTGATTGCCGGCCAGATCGATGTGGCCCGCGTCGAGGCGGCGCTGCAGGCTTGTGTTTTGCCAAAACAATAAAGATCGTATTGCATGCCCCATCAACATAATCACACCCACCATGCCCATTCGCACCCGCATCCGCACGGCGCTGGTGAGGAAAACCACCTGCCGCGCTGGCGTTTGCTGGCCATGTCTGCACAGCAGCGCCTGCTGCTGGCTGCCGTACCACTATGCCTGCTTTGGCTGCTGGTTATCTGGGCGCGGGGAGGGGAGGCATGATAGCGCTGGATAACCTGACCGTTTCCTATCAGCGCCACCCGGCGGTTCACCATGTCAGCGGCCATTTTGCCGCTGCTACCGCTACCGCCATTTTTGGTCCGAATGGTGCTGGTAAAAGCACACTGCTGAAAACCATCATGGGTGCGTTGAAGCCCGATAGCGGCCAGGTGACATTCAACGGCATTAGCCGGCGTGATCTGGCGTACCTGCCGCAGCAATCCGAGATCGACCGCTCGCTGCCTGTTTCGGTCATCGACCTGGTCAGTAGCGGCCACTGGCGTCAGAGTGGCTTGTTTGGCAAGGTTGGCCGCCATCATGACGAGGCGAGCTGGAATGCCCTGGTGTCGGTCGGTCTGGAAGATTTTGCGACGCGGCCGGTGTCTGCCTTGTCTAGCGGGCAATTCCAGCGTGTGCTGTTTGCCCGGATCCTGGTGCAGGATGCACGGCTGATCATGCTGGACGAGCCATTCAATGCGGTGGATGCCCGTACCACGCAAGACTTGTTGCAGCTGGTGGCGCGCTGGCAGAAGGAAGGGCGCACGGTCATTGCCGTGCTGCACGATATGGCCCAGGTGCACAGCCACTTTCCCCAGACATTGCTGATGGCGCGCGAGGTCATCGCCTGGGGCGATACCGCCAGTGTGCTTACGCAAGAGCGCTTGCGCCAGGCCAGTGAAACGGCAGCGCACTGGCTGGCCAGGGCACCACTTTGCCAGGTAGACGGGGAGGGGGCGTAATGAGCTGGATACAAGACATGCTGATTTCCCCCTTTGCCGATTTTGCCTTCATGCGCCGTGCGCTGGTGGGCTGCCTGGCGCTGGCGCTGGGCAGTGCGCCGGTAGGTCTTTTCCTGGTGATGCGCCGCATGAGTCTGATGGGTGATGCCATGAGTCATGCCGTGTTGCCCGGGGCTGCGGTGGCGTACTTGCTGGCCGGGCTCAGCCTGCCGGCCATGAGCCTGGGCGGTTTCGTGGCAGGTGTGCTGGTGGCGATACTGGCGGGTCTGGCCACGCGCTATACCGAGGTAAAAGAAGATGCCAGCTTTGCGGCATTCTATTTGCTGTCGTTGTCTCTGGGCGTGCTGCTGGTCTCGAAATCCGGCAGCAATGTCGACCTGATGCACCTGCTGTTCGGCTCTGTGCTGGCCGTGGACGATGCCGCGCTGCTATTGGTCGCTGGCGTGGCAACATTTACCTTGCTGGTGCTGGCCGTTATCTACCGGCCCTTGCTGCTGGAAAGCCTGGACCCGGTGTTCATGCGGGCGATTGGTGCCCGCGGCGGTGTGTGGCACCTGCTGTTCCTGCTATTGGTGGTACTGAATCTGGTTGCCGGTTTTCAGGCGCTGGGCACACTGATGTCGGTGGGGCTGATGATGCTGCCCGCCATTGCCTCGCGGCTATGGGCTGCCTCGGTTGGTGGCATGTTGCTGACCTCGTTTGCCATCGCCGCCTTGTCTGGCGTGGGCGGCCTGCTGCTGTCTTACCACTACGAGCTGCCATCGGGGCCGGCCATCATTCTGCTGGCGGGGCTGGTCTACCTGCTATCGCTTTTGTTTGCACCCCAGGGTGGTTTACTGCCACGACTGGTGCGTGCCCGTCATTTCACCAATTAGGAACAGTCATGCGTAAACTATTTGCCATCACCCTGGCGATGACCCCCTTGCTGGCGTGCGCCAAACTGCCCGTCGTTGCCAGTTTCAGTATCGTGGCCGATGTGGCGCGCGAGGTGGGCGGTGAGCGGGTGGATGTCGTGTCGCTGGTGGCGCCCGATCAGGATGCGCACGTATTTCAGCCATCGCCGGCCGATGTGCGCAAGTTGGCCGCAGCCAAGGTATTTGTGGTGAATGGTCTGGGTTTTGAGGGCTGGTTGGCACGCTTGAGCAAATCTGCTGCGTTCAAGGGGCTGACGGTAACCGCGGCAGCCAAGGTAAAGCCGCTGGCGATGGCCGAGCATGAGGAGCACGACGATCATCATGGCCACGATCACGATCACGGCAAGCAAGATCCGCATGCGTGGCATAACCCGCAGAACGTTGCGCTGTATGCCGAGGCAATGGCCGCCGGTTTTGCCAAGGCCGACCCGGAAGGTGCTGCTTACTATCGCCAGCGCGCGCAAGCTTACAAAGCACAGCTGCTGGAGCTGGATGGCTGGGCCGCAAAGAGCTTCGCTGCCATTCCGGCTGAGCGCCGCAAAGTGCTGACCTCGCACGACGCTTTTGCCTATCTGGCTGCGCGCTACAAGCTGCGCTTCATGGCGCCGCAAGGTGTCAGCACCGATGCCGAGGCCTCGGCCAAAGGTGTGGCTGCCCTGATTCGCCAGGTGCGCAAGGAAAAGGTAAGTGCCGTGTTCTTCGAGAACATGGCGGATCGCCGCCTGCTGGATCAGCTCAGCCGCGAGGCAGGTGTGAAAGTAGGGGGCAAGTTGTACTCCGATGCCCTGTCGGCTGCACCCGATGCGGCCACGTATGTGCAGCTGTTCAAGACCAATGTCGGTGCTTTGGTTGCTGCTATGAAATAATCAGGTTGGCTAGGTGCCATAACCCGATAGCGCAGACGGTCAGCCCGGCAAATAGCCGGACTGGCCGTTTTTGCTTTAGCTGCTGCAGCTTTGCGGCAAAAGCACCCATCAGTAGCAGGTTGGGTAGGGTGCCCAGGCCGAAACTCAGCATGGCCAGGGCGCCGCCGCTAGCCGATTGCGTGGCTAGCGCCGCCAGGCTGGCGGTGTACACGAGACCGCAGGGTACCCAGCCCCAGATGGCCCCTACCATGATGCTGTGCCAAGGGTGGCGTACCGGCAGAAAACGCCGCGCTAGCGGCTGCAAATGCTGCCACAGTGGCGACCCCAGCTTCTCTATGCGGCCAACCATGGCTGAAAAGCCTGCCAGGTACAGGCCGAGCAAGACCAGCAGAACGTTTGCCAGGGCAAACAGGCCGACTTGCAACGGGCGATAGCTGGCTTGTGCCATACCCCATTCACTCAGGCCGCCGAGCAGCGCGCCCATCAGCGTATAGCTGGCAAGCCGCCCCAGGTTGTAGCCCACTTGCAATAGCGGTTTCTGGCCAGTGCCGCTAACGGAGATGGCCGTGACAATGCCGCCGCACATGCCCAGGCAGTGCACGCCGCCCAGCAGGCCGGTAATGAAGAGGGAAAGCAGGCTGATTTCCAGCATTTCGTTGAAAACAGTTCTAAAACTAAAAAAAGATTGTAGCAGTGATATTCATGAAAACTGCTATTTTTTTGACTAAATACGACTATGGTTTATTTCAAGTGACTATTAATGACATTGGTGTTATCTAGTTGGAAATACTTGAAAAATCATGGTGATAGTCCATTTTTAGTACTAGAAAATATCGACATTTCGTCACAAAATGGTCGCCTTTCCGTGAATGGGGTGGTTTCAATGTCTAGACGTACAGGCACGGTGGAAAAGTCGAATAGCCGTGTAGCACAGGTGGGGAGGTAACGAATGAGCAAGTATATTGTGGTTGAACGATTGGGTCAGTCGGCCATTGTTACCATCAACAACCCACCAGCCAATGCCTGGACGCTGGAGTCGTTGAAGGCACTTACCTTGGCAATGGAGGCGTTGGACGCCGACCCCGGGGTGCGTAGTGTCGTGCTGACCGGTGCTGGCGAGCGCTTCTTCTCGGCAGGTGCCGATTTGGGGCTGTTTGCCGATGCGGACCGTGATTCGGCAGCCCGCCTGATTGACGCCTTTGCTGCAGCCTTCAATAGTGTGCGTCAGTTCCGGGGTGTTACTGTTGCTGCGGTGAATGGTTTTGCGCTGGGCGGTGGGCTGGAGTGTGCGCTGGCTTGTGATTGCATTGTGATCGAGCGTGGGGCCAAGCTGGGTTTGCCGGAAGCCTCGGTGGGCCTGATTCCCGGGGCGGGCGGGAGCAAGGCGTTGACCGAGCGTGTGGGGGTGCCCTGGGCCAAGCGCATCATTCTGGGGGGCGAGCTGGTGAATGCCGATACGGCACTCAGGATCGGCTTGGCCGAAGAGGTCGTGGATGCCGGGCTGGCAAAAATCGTGGCCGTTAGCCTGGCAGGAAAGGTAGCCAATCAGTCTCGCAGTGCCGTTCTGGCGGCGCGTCGCCTGATTGAAGTAAGTGCGCACAACACTCTGGAGCGGCAGCTGCTGCTGGAGAAGGCGGCACTCCTGGAGTTGGTCGGCGGTGATGAGCAGCGCGAGGGCGTGGCTGCGTTTCTGGAGAAGCGCCCGCCTTCATGGCAAGACGACGACTGACACCTGTCAGTCAATAAAAAAGCCAGCGTTCGCGCTGGCTTTTTTGTTTCGCATGGCCGCTAGTACGGCCCTGTGGCTTACTGTTGTACCTTGGCCTTGGCCTTCAGGTCCTTGATCAGCGCTTCGATGCGCTGGGACTGGATGCGTTGTTCCAGTTGCGGGCGTAGTGCATCCACCGGCGGTGCGGCTTCTACCTTCACGTCATCCAGCTTGATGATGTGAAAGCCAAACTGGGTTTTCACTGGTGTGGCGCTCACTTGGCCTTTGGCCAGTTTGATCATGGCTTCGGAGAATGGGGCCACGAAAGTGGCAGGCTCATTCCAGCCCAGATCGCCGCCGTTTACCTTGCTGCCCGGGTCGATCGATTTTTCTTTGGCCAGCTGGTCAAACGGTTTGCCTTTTTTCAGGGCAGACAATACTGCCTGGGCTTCGGCTTCGGTTTTTACCAGAATATGGCGGGCGCGGTAGCTTTTCTTCTCGGGGAACTCGGCTTTAACCTTGTCGTACTCGGCCTTGATCTGGGCGTCAGTAATCGGGTTGGTGCGTACGTGCTCCTTGATGAAGCGGTTTGCCAGTGCCATGGCTTGGGCATTTTCCATCTCGGCCTGGAAATCGGCAGATTTATCCATGCCTTTTTTCACGGCTTCCTGGCGCAGAATCTCGGCAGTGATCAGCTGGTCGGTGATCATCTCTTTCATCTGCGGGTTGGCAGGCTGGCCCTGGGCTTCCATCATGCGGGCGATAGCATCGATGCGTTGTTGGCTGATGGCTACGCCGTTGACAGATGGGGCTGCCATGGCGGCAGAGCCGGCGAGCAGCAGGGTGGCAGCAATCAGGGAGTGCTTGAAGCGAGTATTCATCGTTCTGTTCCGTTCGGGTTATTGGATGTTGGCCTTCTGGCGCAGCTCGAGTACAGCGTCGCGGACGGCTTTTTCCTGCAGGTCCTGGCCAATGCGTGCCTTGATGCTGTCAAATGGCAGCGGCTGGGCATTGCGGATGTCTTCTACTTTGAAAATGTGCCAGCCCATTTGCGATTGCAGTGGTTTGGCGCTGATCTGGCCCTTGCCAATGGCTTTCAGTGCTTCGGCCAGGGGTGGCTCCATGGCGGCCAGGTTGCCCCAGCCCAGGTCGCCGCCGCGTTCTTTGCTGGCGGTGTCCAGTGATTGAGCCTTGGCCATCTGGTCGAACTTGGCGCCTTTCTTCAGTGCGGCGATGGCTTTGTTGGCCGCAGTTTCGTCCGCCAGGATGATCTGGCGTACCTGAACCTCTTTGGCGTCTTTGAACTGGCTGGCGTAGCGGTCGTATTCAGCCTTGATGTCGGCATCGCTCACCGGGTGGTTCTTGCTGGCCGCGTCAAAGAACGCCTGCTGTAGCAGATCGTTGCGGGCCTCATCCAGGCGGGTAAGAAACTCCGGGTTTTTATCCAGGCCCGACTTGGTGGCGGCTTGCAGCACCAGCTCGCGGTTGATCAGGCGCTGGCGCACGTCTTCGCGCAGCGCAGGGCTGTCTTGTACCCGGCCGGCATTGGCGTTGATGATCTGGCCCACGGCCCGGTCCAGTACGGTCTGGTCGATGACGGTGCCGTTGACGGTGGCAATAGGGGCTGCCGTGGCAAGGTTGGCCGCGAAGCAGAGCAGGCTGATGCTCAGCGCTTTATTCAGTGTGGTCATGTCAGAGTTCTTCTGGGGTAAGGGTGCGCATGGCTAGGGCGTGGATGCCGTTTTGCATCAGGTCGCCCAGTGCCTGGTAAACCAGGCGTTGGCGCTGTACACGATTCTTGCCGTTGAAAGCGGCCGATACGATCAGCAGGTCGTAGTGCCCGCCCGAGCTGGCACCGGCGTGGCCGGCGTGCGCTGCGCTGTCGTCCTGGATATCCAGGTGGCTTGGTGCCAATACGGCAAGCCGGGTTTGCATGGTGTTGATGATGCTCATGCCGGCAGTACTTTGCGGAACGGCTTGACACTAACCGAGGCATAGACGCCCGCGGCAACGTACGGGTCGGCTTCTGCCCAGCTTTGTGCTGCCTGCAGGCTGGCAAACTCGGCTACGATGAGGCTGCCACTGAAGCCTGCGGCGCCAGGGTCGTTGCTGTCGACGGCCGGGAAAGGGCCGGCCAGTATCAGCCTGCCTTCAGCCTGTAGTGCTTGCAGGCGTTCCAGATGGGCCGGGCGCGCAGCCAGGCGTTGTGCCAGCGAGTCGGCAACGTCCTGGCCGGTAATGGCGTACAGCATCAAGGTGTCTCCTCAATATATTTCGACAGGTACAAGCTTTGGGCAATCACAAAGGCAATCATCAGGCCGAAGCCGCCAAACAGCTTGAAGCTCACCCAGGTTTCTTCGCTGAAGTTAAAGGCAACAAACAGGTTGACGCCGCCTAATGCCAGAAAGAAAGCAGCCCAGGCCAGATTCAGCTTTTTCCAGACTGCGTCAGGCAGCTGCAATTGGCCGCCCATCAGACTCTTCATGCCGAAGCGGCCGGTAAACTGGCCGACCAGCAAGCCACCACCCATCAGCCAGTACAGCACGGTGGGCTTCCACATGATGAAATGCTTGTCGTGCAGCAAGAGCGTGGCACCACCCATGACAACGATCAGCCCCAGGCTGATCCACTGCATGGTTTCCACTTTCTTGTGTTTAAGCCAGGTCAGCGCCACCATGATAGTGGTGGCAGCAATAGCGATGCCGGTAGCCAGGAACATGTCCTTGGTCAGCCAGTAGCAGCCAAAGAACAGAATGACTGGGAACAGGTCGGAGAGAAATTTCATGTGCAGGATTATGGGGGCAGGCCAAATGCAAAACAAGTGTGACAAAGGGGCAGGCTTTTCGTTCATTTGCTGCCAATCGTCGTCGCTGCATAGGCTGCAGCCCAAGTGTGCATCATTTAGGTTACAGCTATCGTATCTGTGCCGTACCGCGTGGTGCTGCGAAGTGAATGAATGACAAGGAGATTTTGTGCTGGTGGCTGTGGCAGTGCTATGGATAGGTCGATTTCCTGCGCGCAAAATGCAGCCGGCACGCTATCATGGGCTGTTCGCCTGATTAATACGGCTTCAAGCTGGAGATCCATTATGGCCTATGAAAAGTATCGTTTGGTAACCCGCAGTGACTTTGACGGTTTGGTCTGTGCAGTTCTGCTGAATGAGCTGGACCTGATAGACGAGATCAAGTTTGTCCACCCCAAAGATATGCAGGACGGCAAGGTGGAGATCACCGGCCGTGATATCACCACCAACCTGCCTTATGTGCCGGGCGCTTACTTGGCGTTCGACCACCATTTTTCCGAGACTTTGCGTAACAC
The DNA here is from genome assembly GCF_028548455.1 of Vogesella aquatica. Lineage (GTDB taxonomy): Bacteria > Pseudomonadota > Gammaproteobacteria > Burkholderiales > Chromobacteriaceae > Vogesella > Vogesella aquatica. The sequence continues at coordinate 136,136 of NZ_JAQQLF010000011.1, read as the reverse complement.
GGGTGAAATCACCAACCATGTGATCGACCCGGATGCGCCATCTGCGGCCCGCGTCGTGTATGACTACTATGGTGGCAAAGCGCGTTTTACCGGCATTAGCGACGATATGATGGAGGCGGTGGACAAGGCTGACGCCGCGCAATTCAGCCGTGACGAAATCCTGGCACCCAGGGACTGGGTGTTGCTGAACTATTTGATGGATGCGCGCACGGGTCTGGGGCGCTTTCGCGAGTTCCGTATCAGTAACTACGCGCTGATGATGGACCTGATCCAGTACTGCCGTAACCACACCATCGAAGAAATTCTGGCTTTGCCTGATGTAAAAGAGCGGGTTGAGCTGTATTTCGAGCACGAGGCCAAGGCACGGGAGCAGATTGAACGCTGCGCAACGGTGCACGGTAATCTGGTAGTGCTCGACCTGCGTGAGGAAGACCTGATCCACCCGATCAACCGCTTTGCCATCTACGCCATGTACCCGCAGTGCAATATTTCCATTCACGTATTGTGGGGGCTGAACAAGCAAAACACGGTATTTGCCACTGGAAAATCCATTCTGGATCGCAGTAGCAAAACCAATGTTGGTGCCTTGATGCTGGAGTACGGCGGCGGCGGCCACGAGGCAGCCGGCACCTGCCAGGTTGAAAACGAAGAAGCGGTTGCTGTGCTGAACGTGCTGATCAAGCGCATCAATGCCGATGGTTAAACCAGCCGGGCCAACACGGCTTGGGCGGCATGCAGGTCCTGGCATACGGCCAGGGCCTGTTTTGCTATATGGGCTGGTGGCGGCACCAGGTCTGGAATGACGATGACGCGCATATCGGCAGCCAGTGCAGCCTGGGCGCCGTGCGGTGAGTCTTCGAGCACAATGCAATCCGCTGGCGAGACGCCCAGCAGTCTGGCCGCTTGCAGGTAGACATCTGGCGCTGGCTTGCTGTGTGCTACTTCGTCACCGGCGACGGTGTGGGTGAAGTAGCGCTGCAAGCCAGTGCGCGTGAGCTTGAGATCCGCCAGGGTGCGCTGGGTGGCGGTGGCCACGGCGCGTGGCAGGTTTTCCTGCAGGCACCAGTCCAGCAGGGGGAGTATGCCGGGTTTAAGCGGTATGTCTGCCTGGTGTAGCATGCGGTGGTAGCGTTGCCGTGCAAGCTGGCCAAAGGTCTGCACATCATGTCCGTCAGGCAAGGTGTCCGCCAGGTACTGCAGGCAGCGTTCGGTGGATAGCCCCACCATCATCTGCAGTTGCTGCTGGCTAAGCGGAATGCCTTGTTCCTGTGCTGTTTGTCGCCAGACTTGGCCGGACAGGGCTTCGGTATCGATCATCAGGCCGTCCAGGTCAAATAGCAGGGCGGTGAAGGGGCGGTTGGGCGTAGGCATGGCAAACTCGGCGTCAGGCTGGGCATGGCAGAATAAACCAGCAGGTGGCACCTTGCACGCAGTGCGGGAGTGGGCAGCCTGCTTTGCAGAAAGTACTTATGGCGTATTCGATACTGGTGGCCAACCCCAAGGGGGGGAGTGGCAAATCGACCTTGTCTACCAACCTGGCCGGCTTTTATGCCGCGCAGGGCACGCACATCATGCTGGGCGATGTGGATCGCCAGCAGTCTTCCCTGGCCTGGCTGGCTTGCAGGGATAAGGCATTGCCGCCGATTGATGGCTGGAAGGTGACCGCAGGTGAGCCGGCGCGCCCGCCAAAGGGTACGCAAGTTATTGTGCTGGATAGCCCTGCAGGTTTGCATGGTAAAAAGTTGGCCGCACTGGTGGCCAAGGTGGATCGCGTAATTGTGCCCATTCAGCCATCGCCGTTTGATATGTGGGCCAGCCGTGATTTTTTTGAGGTGCTGCTGCAAGAGAAGGCAGTGCGCAAGCAGAAGGCCTTTGTCGGCGTGGTGGGGATGCGTATCGATTCACGCACCAAGTCTGCGCGCGATCTGCAGCAATTTCTGGATGGGCTGGGGGTGCCGGTGATCGGCTATTTGCGCAATACCCAGCTATACGTGCAAGCCGTTGCCATGGGCCAGACGTTATTCGACCTGCCTCCCGCTCGCGCCAGCAAGGAGCGTGAAGCCTGGCAAAGCATTATCGACTGGCTGGATAACTGAGCATGACGGCTGGCGGCAAGAAAATGTTTCTTGTGGTTGACACCAGTGGGCTTGGGCTGTAAATTTGAAATGTTTGTGCGCGCCCTCTGCGGAGGCAAGCGCAGGGATAAATGCAAGCGGAAGCCATTGGCTTCCGCTTTTATTTTTGGGGCCCCCATATTTATGTCGCTATCCGGAACGGCGGCATGTCACCCCAAATAGATGGAGCGCATCATGCACAAGACCGAATTGAACTATGGCGATGTTTACCTGGTACCACGGAAAACTGTCGTGGATAGCCGTAAAGAATGTGATACCTCGGTACAGTTTGGCCCGCGGCGTTTTGATATGCCGCTATATGCCTCGAATATGAAAAGTGTTGTCGATGCTGAAACGTGTGAATATTTCGCTCGGCACGGCTGGTTTTACACCATGCATCGATTTAATGTAGATACCGTTGCATTCGTGGCGGGTATGCAGCAAAAAGGTTTGTTTGCTTCGATCAGTGTCGGTGTGAATGACGATACTATCGAGCAGCTGCAGGCCCTGAAAGATGCAGGCCTTACCCCGGAATATATCACCCTGGATATTGCCAATGCGTGGTGCGTCAAGGCCGAGCGCATGATCAAGCTGGTCAAGCAGATGTTTCCTGCCAGCTTCCTGATCGGTGGCAATATCGCGACGGCAGAGGCGGCGCGAGACTTGCAGGCGTGGGGTTGCGATGCCATCAAGGCAGGTATTGCCGGCGGGCGGGTGTGCATTACCAAGAACAAGACCGGCTTCCATCGCCCGATGATTTCCACGGTGCAGGATTGTGCAGCAGCAGTGACCATACCGGTGATTGCCGATGGTGGCATTGTGGAGCACGGCGATGTGGCCAAGGCGCTGGCCTGCGGTGCCACCATGGTGATGGCGGGTTCGCTATTTGCTGGTTATGACGAATCGGCAGGCGAGATTGTGGAAATAAACGGCAAGCACTACAAAGAATATTTTGGTAGTGCCTCGCAATTCAACAAGGGTGAATACAAAAACGTAGAAGGTAAAAAAATCCTGGTTGAATATAAAGGCCGAATGGGGCGTGTGCTGGTAGAGTTAAAAGAAGATTTGCAATCGTCTATCAGCTATGCGGGCGGTAAAGATATTGCAGCACTCCGTCAGGTTGATATGATCGTCGTGGCACGATAAGCCATGCGGCCAACCTGCAAAGGTTGGCCGCCATATTTTCAGGCACGTGTGTTGATGAATTCGGGTCTGAATAAGTAACCCTGTACGTAATCCACTTTCAATTGCCTGGCAATGGCCAGGTCGTTTTCGGTTTCAATTCCTTCCAGAACGGTTTTCTTGTTTTCTTCTTTTGCATAGCGCAGCAGCATGGCCAGCATGCGCCGTTGTGCCGGCTGATGGATGGCTTGCAGCCAGTGGCGGTCGAACTTGAATATGTCCACGCTGCACAAGATAGGTAGCGATAGCATGGTGCCGATGCCGCCTATGTCGTCCAGTGCGGTCTGTATCCCGCGCGCCGCCAGGCACTCGGCTAGCCACATGCTGCGGTCTGCATCCTGGATGCTGGCGTTTTCGATGATTTCCACCACAATCCGGTCCGGCTCACCCAGTAGCTGCAGCATGGGGTGCTGGTCTGGCGCCGAGCTGCTGACGGTAAAGGCATCCGGGTCCAGGTTCAGGAATAGCAAGCCTTCTGCCGGGGCGCTTTCAGTTTGCCAGCGCTTGCTCATCAGCTCGGCTTGTACCAGGGTGACGGGTGAGTGGTGCAGGGTGGCAAACACGCTTTGCGGTGGTATCGGCTGGCCGTTGCGTCTATAGAAGCGTGCCAGTGCCTCGTGACCTATAGTGTCAAGGGTGCGGGTATGCTTGATGGGCTGGAACTCGGCGCCAATGCGCTGATGCTCAATGATGTCCAGCAGCGTTTCGGTGTCCAGGCCTTGGGTAACTGACAGGTGCGGCATGTTTTATGATATTAATTATCGTTACGATAATGTACTGTGTTCTATGCGCGCTGAGAAGTGTTTTGCATTGCAATAGATGTATATTTGATTAGTGTTCACTTATAAATGATAGAATTCTGCGACCACACACAGAAGAATCAGCCATGAAGATCAATGCCCCTGTAACGGCCAATGAGTTGTTCCTCGACCCGCAGCGCCCCATCGTTACCAAGACTGACCTGAAAGGGGCGATCACCTATGCCAACCGGGCCTTCATCGAAATCAGTGGTTTCGAGGAGCGCGAGCTGTTGGGGGTGAACCACAATATCGTCCGTCATCCGGATATGCCACCGGAGGCGTTTGCCGATTTGTGGGAGACGGTAAAGACGGGCAAGCCTTGGCGCGGCATTGTGAAAAACCGTGCCAAGAGTGGTGATTTCTACTGGGTGGAGGCCTATGTCACGCCCATTACCGTGAGTGGCCAAGTGCAGGGTTATATCTCGGTACGCAGTACGCCCAGCCGGCAAGATGTTGCCGCCGCCGAAGCGTTATACCAGCAGGTGCGCAACAAGCAAGCGGTGTTGGGTTCTACCCTGAAGGCTTACGCTGGCCGCAAAGATAGTGGCAAGATCGGCTTCGGGCTTACCGGGCTGTTCGTCAGCATGCTGTTTGCTGCCGGTGCGGTGCCCGGTCTGCAGGATATGCCGCGGTTGGGCCTGGCGCTGGTGGGGGTCGTGGGCTTGAGTGCTACCTCGCTATGGTGGCGTCGCAGCGAAGCCCAGGCGATGGCGGTGATTCATCGCGGCCTGCGGGCGCTGGGGGAGGGCCGCCTTGAACAGCCATTGCATGCCAACCTGGGCGGGCAGATCGGCCGCATGACCGACAGCCTGGAAACCCTGCGCCTCAGCCTGCGTGCCATGGTGGCGGATACGCTGGCGACCAGCAGCCTCACGCACAAGCAGGCTGCGCAGCTGGGTAGTGAAATGTCAGCCCTGGTAGACCGCGCCCGCGAGCAAGGGGGCGGGCTGAACCATATCAGTGATTCGATGATGGTTATCACCGAGTCGGTGGGGAGGATTGCCGGCATGACCGAAGAAAGCGTACGCGGTGCCGAAGCGACGCGTCGTGCCGCTACCGACGGCCAGGCTGTGATGAAGCTGGCCGAGGTCACGGCAGGCCAGGCGGTCGCGGTGGTTAACCAGTCCAAAGCCGAGCTGGGCGAGCTGGAGTCTGCTATTGCCAAGATCAAAGGCATGACTGACCTGATTCACGAGATCGCCGACCAGACCAACTTGCTGGCGCTCAATGCCGCCATTGAATCAGCCAGGGCGGGTGAGTCCGGACGCGGCTTTGCCGTGGTGGCTGACGAGGTGCGCAAGTTGGCCGAGCGCACGGCACAAACCACGGAAAGCATTACCCGGCTGGTGCAGCATATTGTCACCATTACTGATGGGGTGGCCGGCAAAATGGACTTGTCTGCTGCAGAGGTTGGACGCGTCAGCGACGAGATTCGCCAGTCTGCCGGCCATTTGCAAAGCCTGCTGCAGGTAGCGGATGAGGCGCGTGATTTCTCGCTGAGTCTGTCTGCCCAGATGGCTAGCCAGTCGGCGTCGGTACATCAGGTGGCTGCTTCGGTGGAGCAGTTGGCCGCACTGTGCGAGCAAAATGTGAATACGGCGCAGGTAGTGTGTGACAGCTCGCAGCGGCTGGAGCTGGCGGCCAGTGATATGGAAAAGCTCACGCGGGATTTCCGTCGCGAAGCCTGATGCCTGCGCACCTATCGCGCGCACGAGGCTGAAAGCCCCCGCAGATGTGGTCTGCCGGGGCTTTTTCTATGTTGTCAGCCAGGGCTGGCGCTGCCGCTAGACGCGCAATGCTTCGATCAGGTCGGCTTCCAGTGCCAGCAGGGCCTTGTCATCGGTCAGGCGGGGCGAGGAAAGCAGAAACGAGTCTTCCACCCGGCCGCCCAGCGTCATGATCTTGGCGGAATCTACGCTGACCTGGTAGCCGGACAGTACCTTGGCAATGCGCGCCAGCAGTCCCTGGTTGTCTCCGGCCACAATGGACAGTACAAAGTGCCGGCCTTTGTCGTCCGGGCGGATCAGCACCTGCGGTTTGACGGGGAAATTCTTCTGGTGCCGGTTCAGCCGCCCTTTGGCTGGCAGGCTGATGGGGTCTTGCCGCAGCAGGGTGGCGGCCAGTTCGAATTCCACGAAATTGATCAGGTCGCGATAGTTGCCTTCGTGGTGTTCCGGCAAGAATACGTGGAAAGTATCCAGTGCATAGCCATGGCGCGTGGTGTAAATCTTGGCGTCGGCAATGCTGTAGTTGTGGCGGCCCAGAAAAGCGCATAGCCGGGCAAACAGGTCGGGCTGGTCCGGGGTGTAAACCAGCAGTTGCAAGCCTTCTTTGTCTTCGGATAGCCGCGCCCGCACTACGGGCTCTTTGGTGTCCACCAGCCGCCCCAGCATGCGGGTGTGCCAGGCAATTTCCTTGGCTTCGTGCCGCAGGAAATACACGGTTTCCAGTTTTTGCCAGAAGCGGGTCTCGGCGCCTTCGGGCATGATATTCAGGCGCATCAGGCGCAGCGCGGCCTGTTTGCGTTCTTCCAGCTCAGAGTCGATGTCCACATGGCCGCCGCGTTGCAGTGCGCGCCGGGTGGCGTAGAACAGGTCTTCCAGCAGCTTGGCTTTCCAGGCGTTCCATACCTTGGGGCTGGTGCCGCGTATGTCGGCTACGGTCAGGATGTACAGTGCGGCCAACCTTCTGGGGGTGATCACCAGCTCGGCAAATTGCTGGATGGTGTCCGGGTCGTAGATGTCCTGCTTTTGCGCCACGCTGGACATGGTGAGGTGCTGTTGTACCAGCCACACCACCAGGTCTCGGTCTTCACCGTCGATGCCGTGGCTCTGGCAAAACTGTGCCGCGTCTACCATGCCCAGCTCGGAGTGGTCGCCGCCACGGCCTTTGGCAATGTCGTGCAGCAGGCCGGCTACGTACAGCAGCTCGGGGCGGTCGAACTCGTGGATCAGGCGCGACAGCAGCGGGTACTCGTGGTTGAAGGCTGGTATGGCAAAGCGGCGCAGGTTGCGTACTACCATCAGGATATGTTCGTCCACGGTGTAAACGTGGAACAGGTCGTGCTGCATCTGGCCCATGATGCGGCCGAAGGCCGGCAAATACTTGCCCAGTACGCCGTACAGGTTCATGCGGCGCAAGGTGCGGGTAAGCCCGCCGCCGGCGCGGAATAGCTGGATGAACAGCTGGCGGTTTTCCGGGTCGCGGCGGAAGCGGTCGTTGATCTGGCGCCGCGCGTGCCACAAGCCACGCAGGGTGCGCGGCGCCATGCCGCCCAGCTCGTGCTGCTGCAGGTGCAAGAAGGCGCGCAGGATGGTGGACGGCTCTCGCTCGAATACCTGGCTGTCGTAAATGCCCAGCAGGCCGTTCACGCTGTAGAAGTGCTGGTCCAGCTGCTGGGTGATGCGTGGCACGTCGCATAGCAGGCGGGCGCGCAGGTTGGGTAGCAGGATGCCGTTAAGCTGGCTGACGTTCTTGGCGGACTTATAAAAGCGCTGCATCAGCTGCTCGCTGGCGCGCTTGGCCTTGTCGTCCGCCAGGCCGCTCATGCTGGCTACTTGCTGCTGCAGGTCGAAAATCAGCCGGTCCTCGCGGCGGCGCGCGGCCAGGTGCAGGTCGATGCGGATCTGCTCCAGCTGCCGTTCGCTGTAATGAATCAGCCGTGCCTCGGAGGTGGTCAGTATCTCGTTGCGCGCCAGGCTATCCCAGTTCTGCCCCAGGCCGATGGCTTTGCTGATCCACAGGATGGTGTGCAGGTCGCGCAGGCCGCCCGGGCTTTCCTTGACGTTGGGCTCCAGGTTGCTGGTGACGCCGAAGTGCTTGTTGTGGCGCTGTTGTTGCTCCAGCAGCTTGCCCTCCAGGAAGCGCATCGGGTCACGGTGCTTTTCTACCGCCTGGTTCAGCTGGTGATACAGCGTGATATTGCCGGCCAGCAGGCGGTTTTCCAGCAGGGTGGTTTCTACCGTGATGTCGAGCTGCGACTCGCTCAGGCATTCGCTGATGGTGCGTACGCTGTGGCCTACCTCCAGGCCGATATCCCACATGGCACTGACAAAGGTTTCCACAAAGCCGGACAAATGGTGCGAGGTGGTTTCCGGGAGCAGTAATAGCAGATCGATGTCGGAGTGGGGGAAGAGTTGGCCGCGGCCATAGCCACCCACCGCCAGCAAGGCGGCACGCTGGCCCATGCCCAGCACCTCCCATGCCGAGCGGATGATGCCGTCTACCAGCAGCCCGTGCCGGACCAGATACTGCCGCGCATTACGTGTTTCGCGGTATTCCGCCGCCAGCGCTTCGCGGCCTTGCTGCAGTGCCTGGCGCCAGCGGCGGTATTGTTGTGTCTGGTCCGGTGTACTCATCGTCTCTCCTGTCGTGCCAGGGCTGTCAGGCCTGCCAGCAGGAAGAGCAGGGTGGGTAGCGTGGCAGAGGCTATAGGGTTCCAGTTATACAGCAGGCCTAGGTGGCCGAATAAGCGGTTGCTAAAGTGGAAGGCAATGCCCAGGCAGATGCCGGAAAACAGCTTGATGCCCAGGTCGTTGTGGCGGCCGGATACCGGCGTGAAAGCCAGGGCCACCATTACCATCGAGATACACGCCAGCGGGTAGAACAGCTTGCCCCACAGCGCAATTTCGTAGCGTTGTGTTTTCTGGTTGTTGGTACGCAGGTGTTCAATATAAGTCATCAGGTCCATGGCGGACATCTGCTCTGGCACCACCAGCAGCACAGACAGGATGTCCGGCTGGATGACCGAGCGCCAGGTCTGCTCGGCCATGCGGCCAACCTTGATCCGGTCGGGCAGGATTTCGGACTGGCGTACCTGGCTGAGCAGCCAGGTTTTGCTGGCCGGCTGGTACTGGGCGCGCTCGGCGTGGCGTGTCATCACCAAGCGGTAGTCCTGGTCGTAGGTGTAGATGCGTAGGCCCAGCAGGGTGTTGTCGGGCAGCATTTCCCCTACGTTGATGAAGTTGTTGTCGTCCTTCACCCACAGGCCGGAGCGAAACTCCTGCGCTACCAGGGAGTGGGTTGCCTGCAGCTTGATCTGTTCGGCATTTTTTTCCGCCAGTGGCGAGGCGAACTCGCCCAGCAGCAAGGCGGCGATCGCCATCGCTACGCCAAACAGCAGCTTGATGCGCGCAATCTGTCCCAGCGACACCCCGGCGGTGCGGATGGCGGTATATTCGGAGGTGCTGGAGAGTTGCGACATCGCCACCATGGCGCCGATCAGCACGGCCAGCGGCATCAGCTCGTAGGCGTGGCCTGGCATCTGTAGCAGGGTGTACATCAGCAAGGTGCCGGAATCGAAGCTGCCTTTGCCTACATTGGGTAGCTCGCGGATGGCGTCAAAAAAGCCGTATAGGCCCAGCAAACAGGCTAGCGTGAATAGCGTGGCGGCGGTAAAGCGTGTCAGCAGGTAATTGCGCAGCATGCTCATGCGGATTTCCTCCGCAGCAATCGTTTCATACGGGTAAGCCAGGGTTCGGCAGGGCGGTTATGGTAGTACAGCAGGGCGGCAGCCAGGGCCAGCATGGCGGCGTGGGCCGGCAGGATAGCCAGCGCGCTGGAGAGCTTGTCGCTGCTGATGGCATCGCGTAGTAGCCACATCAGGTTCTGGTACACCAGGTAGGCGCCCAGCGCAAATACCAGGTTGTAGGCGTGGCCGGCGCGCGGGTTGAAATAGCTCAGCGGGATGGCCAGCAAAGCCAGTATCAGCGCACAAAGCGGCAGGGATAGCCGCCACGCCAGCTCGGCGCGGTCGGCCGGGTTGTCGCTGCCCAGTAGCTGCAAGGTTGGCCGCGTTTCGCTATCCAGCTCCGGGCGTACAATTTTTTCGGTATCGCTGATTTTCAGTGTGTAGTGCTCGAACTCGGCTACTTCAAACGCCCCCGAGCCTGGCTCGCCGGTGTAGCGGCTGCCATGTTGCAGTATCAGTACCCGGTTGCCATCCTTGTCCGTGCCGAGCTGGCCCGCCTTGGCAAAGATGGATGACACCTCGCCCGCCTTGATGCTCTGCACAAACACATTGCGGGTGGCGCCACTCAGCGCCGAGTAGCTTTCGATGAAGTAAACGCGGTCGCTGCTGCGCGACTCCTTGAATACGCCGGGTGACAGTGCGGTCATTTCTTCGCGCTGCTTCAGGGTTTCGGCGTACTCCTTGCTACGCTGCACCGCCCAGGGCTCTATCACCGTGGTGCCGACGGCAATCAGCAAGGACAGCGGCAGCGCGAAACGCAATACCGGCCATACCCAATCGGTGAGCGATTTGCCACTGGCCATCCAGACAGCCATTTCATGCTCGCGCCACATGCGGGTAAGCGTGACAATGACGCTGACGAAGATGGTGAGAATCATCAGCACCGGGAAAAAGCCGATCGACCAGAAGCCGATCAGCGCAAAAATGGCATCGCTGGCAATACGCCCTTGTGCGGCGCGGCCCAGCATATTGATCGTTTGGGTGCTCAGCAGAATGGCGAGCAAGATGGAAAACACCCCGATACTGGTATAAGTCAGCTCTCGGGTAAGGCTTTTCTGAAAAAGCATAAAACAGGCCCGTTTTTGACAATTCGTCAAAAGGATAGTGATAATTGGAAAGGTTAACCTGAATGGTTGTCGGCCAGAAAATCAAGGCTTGTCGGCCGGTTCCGGCCAGGCCAAAAGCCTGCTGGAACGTATGTCTTGATGAACCAAACACACATGGTGGAGCGTTGCATGGAGTTTAACATTAAAAGCGGAAGCCCGGAAAAACAGCGCGTAGCCTGCGTTGTGGTCGGTGTTTACGAAACCCGCAAGCTGTCTTTTGCTGCCGACCTGCTTGACCGCATATCGAACGGCTTCATTACCGATGTGCTCAAACGTGGCGACATGGACGGCAAGCTGGGCACCACCCTGATCCTGCATTCCGTGCCGCATACCCTGTGTGACCGCGTCATGCTGGTTGGCCTGGGCAAAGAGCGGGACTTCCGTGCCAAAGAATACCGTGAAGCCATCCGCGCTTCGGTAAAAGCCCTGGCCGCCACCCAGTCCAACGAAGTGGTGAGCTACCTGTCCGAGCTGCACGTGAAGAAACACGATGTGGAGTGGATGGTAGAGCAGGCTACCGTAGTAACGCTGGACACCCTCTACCGTTTTGACAAGTTCAAATCGCGTCTGGACGAAGTGCGCGAGCCGCGCAAGATGACGCTGGCCGTACCGCGCCGCAGCGACCTGACCGATGGTGAACGCGGTCAGCAACGTGGCCAGGCCATCGCCGCCGGCATGAAGCTGGCCAAGGACCTGGCCAATGCCCCGGGTAATGTCTGCACCCCGGTATACCTGGCCGAAGTCGCGCGTGACATGGCGCTGGCCTTTGGTGCCGAGGCCGAGGTAATGGGCCCGGCCGAACTGGATGCGCTGAAAATGCACTCCTTCCTGTCTGTGGCCAAAGGCAGTGACGAAGAAGCCCGCTTTGTGGTGCTCAAGCATTTTGGTGCCAAAGACAAGAACGACCGTCCTATCGTGCTGGTAGGCAAGGGTCTGACCTTCGACTCCGGCGGTATTTCGCTGAAGCCGGGCGAAGGCATGGATGAAATGAAGTACGACATGGGCGGTGCTGCTGCCGTGATCGGTGCTTTCCGTGCCGCTGTCGACATGAAACTGCCACTCAACCTGATTTGCGTGGTGGCTACCTGCGAAAACATGCCGTCCGGCCGTGCGCTGAAACCGGGCGATATCGTGACCTCCATGTCCGGCCAGACCATCGAAGTGCTGAATACCGACGCCGAAGGTCGCCTGGTGCTGTGCGATGCACTCACTTACGTCGAACGCTTCAACCCGGCTACCGTAGTCGACGTGGCCACGCTGACCGGCGCCTGCGTGGTCGCGCTGGGCCACATTGCTACCGGCCTGTACAGCAACCAGGACAGCCTGGCCAAAGAGCTGTGGGCTGCCGGTGAAGAGGTAGGTGATCGCGCCTGGCACATGCCGCTGTGGGACGAATACCAGGAGCTGCTGAAGAGCCCGTTTGCCGATATGGCCAATATTGGCGGCCGTGCCGGTGGCAGCGTCAGCGCCGCCTGCTTCCTGTCGCGCTTTGCCAAGGCCTACGACTGGGCCCACCTGGATATCGCCGGTACCGCCTGGCGTGGTGGCAAGGACAAGGGTGCCACTGGCCGCCCGGTGCCAATGCTGGTGCAGTTCCTGCAAGACCGTGCCGACATTGCGCTGGGTAACGTGGTCCGCCGCGGCCGCCCCCGTCGTGAAGTGGTAGAAACGACAGAAGATGACGCGGATTGATTTTTATACAGGTGTCGCCAATGTGCAGGCTTTTGCCTGCCGTGCGGCACAAACTGTATACCGCAAGGAAGAACGGCTGCTGGTCGTTCTTCCTGACGACCAGGCGCTGCAGGCTTTTAGCCGGGCGCTTTGGTCTTTTGGCGATACCAGTTTCATTGCGCATTGCGAGTGGAACGCGGCGGAGGCGCCGTCGTCGCGTATCTGGCTCGCCACCCATTTCGATATACCTGCCGGCCCGACAGTTTTATTGAATCTGGGTGAAGAAATGCCTGTCAACCCTGCGGGGTTTTCCCGTATTCTGGAGGTGGTTAGCCAGGAGGAGGCTTCCCGGGCAGTAGCGCGTACACGCTACCGTGCCTACCTCGACCTGGGCTTTGATATTCACCATCACGACATGAGTGATGCCGCATGACAAACCCGACTCCCGACCAGGGCTGGAACCCGCAAGACCTGCCTGTACTGACCGATGTGGTAGAGGTAGAAGCGATTCCGGTGCTGGATATTCCTGCCTACGATTTTTCTGCCGAGCTGGACGCCCTGGCGCAGGTTTTACCTGGCGAGGCGCCACCAGGGCTGACCCTGCCGGACGAGCTGTCGCTCGATGATGTGCTGGGTGACGACCTGGGCGATGCCGAGCAGGCCAGCCTGAATGCCAGCCAGCTGATCGAGCGCCTGCCGTCGCTGGACCTGGAAGTGGACCTGCCTAGCGAACTGTCGCTGGATGATGTTTTGCCGGGTCTGGATCATCGCCATGACAACCCGCTTGCAGCCAGCCCCCTGGCCGGTAGTGGCCAGCCCGCGGATGACTTTGTTTTCGAGCTGGACGATGTGCCGCAGGCCAGTGCTCCTGAGGCTGCAGGCAGCAGCGACGGGCTAGGGGCGTTGTTTGCCCGCGCCACCTTCGAGCCGGTTGTACCCAGTACCAGCGTAGTGCCGCCGGATGCGCCCGCTGACGCCGGTCTGGATGCCTTGCAGCCAGACCAGGCATCGCTGGACCAGTTTGCCGCCCAGCTGGACGATTTCGATGAGCCGGCAGACCTGCCGGAGCTGCCGCTGGATGCTTTCCTCAACAAAGCCGACGACGCTATTTCGCCGCAAACCGAGATTTTTGCAGCAGCGTCTACCGACGACGAGTGGGCCAGCACCTGGGAGCCGCCAGCCACACAGGCTGCCGATCTGGCCGAGCTGAACGCCGTGCCGGTGCTGATGCCCGAGCCTGACACCGCACCCGTTTTGCAAAGTAGCCCGCCACTGCTGACCGATGCCGGGTGGGAAGTGACAGGCACCGATGCGCCATTGGCCAGCGATGCGGCCAACCTGCGGCCGGAAGCGGCCATGCCCGACCTGTCTGTTGCCCCCGCTTTCGAAGCCTTGCCTTGGGACGTGCCGGATGAGCCGGCCGCTAACCTGGCGATGTCGATTGACGACATCCTGGCCGATTTGCAACCAGTGCAAGCGCCGTTGGCTGTGGCGCAGGATAAGGTGCTGCCACTCGCGCCGCCAACCCCGGTAACGCTGGCCGAACCGGCGGAAGATCCACTGGTGCCTGTTGCAGAGCCCGTGGTGCAGCCTGCCTTCGACGCAGCGTTAGCTGGCACTGCTGCGCAGGATGAAATCGTGGTAGAAGCCGACTTTGTCGTGCAGCCCGCTGCACCGGAGCCGATGGCGGATGCGGTCGAGCGGGTGACGAGCCCGCCGGTCGAAGAGACAGCGTTTGCGGATATGCCTGCTGCGTCAGGTTTGTCAGCAGTCGCCGAGCCCGTTAGCAGGTTTGATCAGATTAATAGTGAGCTTGGCCGCGCGGTAGAGCCGGTCCCCGCCTGGTTGCAAGCAGCCCAGGCAGAGTTGGCCGCACGCGAGCCTGTGCTGCCCGAGCCGGCGGCGCACGATATCGTGCAGAGCATTTCTCTGGATAGCCTGCCCATGGGTGTATTGGGTGGCGGCCTGGGCCTGGCTGGCGCGGTGGTATCGCCGGCCGCTACGCTGGGCGAACCCGCCGGCAAGCTGCCAGGTGGCGATTGGCCGCTGTCAGTCGCTGGGTTTCATGCCGGCGATAAAGAAGTCGAGCTGGCCTGGGCGCGGGATCTGGGCGCCGAGCCGCCGCTAGATCTGGATCAGCTGCCGGATGCCAGCGAGCCTGAGGTGGCACCGGTGATCGCAGAGGTTATCCGCTTACGGCGTCAGCCGCTGGTGCCGGACGAGTTGGCCGCACCGGCCGTCGTGGCCAGCCCGGCGCAGGTGACGGCGCAGCCCGTACCGGTGTTGTCCGAAAACGATATCCATATCGAAGCCGTCGGTCAGGCCATGCCGGCAGAGGCAAACCAGCCACCGGGTGCGTCTGCGGTGGCGGCCGGGCTGGATGAAAACGCCCTGATCGAGGCGCTTTACGCCCGCGTGTTGCCCCGCATGAAAGTCGAGCTGGCGCTATGGATGCAGGACGCGCTGGAGCAGCAGGCCAAGCAGCTGATGGCTGGCGTGATGAAGCAGCTGAAAGAAGATTTTGACATGATGCTGGCTGAGTCCCTGCGCGCGTCGCTGCGCGAAGCGCTGGACGAGGCCGCTAGCCACAATAAGGAAGTTTGATGACTGACCGTCTGTCCAGCATTATCACCCGTGGTGGTGATGCTGGCACTACCGGCCTGGGCGATGGTAGCCGGGTGTCGAAGAATGCCGACCGTATTCATGCCCTGGGCGATGTAGACGAGTTGAATTGCATTATCGGTTTACTGCGTTGCGAAAGCCTGCCTGCCGGCGTGGATGCCTTCCTGGCAGAAGTGCAGCACGATCTGTTTGATCTGGGCTCCGAGTTGGCCGTGCCTGGCTACCAGGCCTTGCAGGCTGCCCAGTTGTCCATGCTGGAACACCACGCCGCCGAATGGAATGCACAACTGCCACCGCTGAAGGAGTTCATTCTGCCGGGCGGGTGTCGCGCTGCGGCCGTGGCGCACCAGGGGCGTGCGGTATGCCGGCGTGCCGAGCGCAGTGTGGTGGCCCTGGGCGAGTTTGATGCCATGCCAGCCCTGCCGCGCCAGTACCTGAACCGCCTGTCCGACGTGCTGTTCATCCTGTCGCGCCACCTGAATGTGGCTGCGCAGGTGCCAGACGTCTTGTGGCTGCCCAGACGTACTGCCGGCTAAGCGCTTGCAGAACACCAACGGCCTGCGGGCCGTTTTCTGTTTGCCGGTATAGCCGGGGGCTCAGGCGCTGGCGGGCCGGTTGCCGTAACCCAGGTGCGAGGACAGCTCGCTGGAGGCTACCGGCCGTCCCAGATAAAAGCCTTGCAGCTCCAGCTCGGGGTAGCGGCCCTGCAGGTAGGCCAGGTCGTGCGGGTTGTCTATGCCTTCGGCTACCATGCGTAGCTGCAGTTGTTGGCCAATGCGGATAATGCCGTCCAGAATGCTCTGCGTACGGTGCGCCTGGTGAATGTTCTTGATCAGCGTGCGATCCAGCTTCAGCTCGGTAATCGGCAGGTCTTTCAGCTGCTCCAGGTTGGTATGCCCGGCGCCAAAATCGTCCAGCGACAGCTCGAAGCCGCGCATGCGCAGCCGCAGCAGCGCCGCCAGCGTATTGCCCAGGTTGCTGAACGCCATGGTTTCGGTAATTTCCAGCACGATTTGCCGTGGTGGTATCTGCCGCTCTTCTACCTCTTTGATCAGCCAGTCAAAAAATTCGGCATCGTCCAGCAGCCCGCGTGACAGGTTGATCGACAGCCGCAGGTCTTGCGCCCAGGGGTTGCGGGTAAGCAGGTCCAGGCTGGTTTGCACAATGCGCCGGGTCAGCAGCACGATAAAGCCTTCGTGTTCCAGCCGGTCGATGAAGCTGGCCGGCCCCAGTAAGCCATAGGCCGGGTGCTGCCAGCGCGCCAACGCCTCCACCTGTACCGCGCGGTGCTCATGCTGGCTGTAAATGGGCTGGAAGTGCGCACAGAACTGGTTGTGGGCCAGGCCGGTAAAAATCTCGGACAGCGGGATGGCGTGCTCGGCCGTATCCGGGCCCTGGCGCTGTAGTAGCAGCTGCCGCACCTCGCGTAGCAGGGTATCCACTTCGACGGGCTTGGCCAGGTAGGCAATATTGGCAAACCCCAGCTCTTCGGCAGCGCGCATGCAGTTGGACAGCAGCTCGGGCACGTGCCCGCTCAATAGCAGTAGCGAGGGCAGCTGCACATGACGTGACAGTTCTTGCATCAGCTCGATGCCATCCATGCCTGGCATATTGATGTCGGTAATCACCAGGTCCAGTTGCGCTAGCTTGCGTGCCAGCTGCGCAGCCCAGCGGCCGTCCGATGCTTCGTGCACCTCAACGTCTGGCAGGGTGCGGCACAGTGCGGCCAGCGCTTCGCGCTGGCTAGTGCTGTCTTCTGCAATGAGGATATGGCAAGGCATGACGGTCTCCCCTGAGCGGTTGGTTAAGTATAAGCAGCAGTCATCGAAATTCACAGGCATTCTATATGCATAGCTTTGCTTTGACGGATAATTGAACAGTTATGGCACAATGCCGGCTGTTCAATAGAGGCAGAATCATGAAGAAGCAGGCAATGCAGCAAGCGATTGACCAGGCTTTGGCAGAGGGCCAAAGCAAGCAGGCCATTTACAGCGCGCTGCAAGCCAGTGCGGCCAACCCTGGCCAGCTGGCTTACTTGTTGGCCGCTACGGCTACCCCGGCGCGGCGGCGGCAGTATCAGGTAAAAAACCACACCCTTATCGCGGTGATGATGGGTTTTTCTTTATTGTCGCTGGGCGTGGGCTACCAGAATGGCCAGCTGCTGGGCGGGCAGGGTGTCTGGATGGCGCTGTTTTCGGCGCTGGTGCCGGCGGCGTTTGCCGCCGGGTTTTCGCGCTGGATCGCGGCCGCATTCAATGTCTATATCCTGTACGCGCTGATCCAGCTGCCGCAGCTGGTATCGCAGCTGCCCCAGGGCGGCTGGGCGGTGGTGCAGGGGGTGATGACCGTACTGACCCTGCTGTTGACCTGGCACGTGCGCAGCCTGGCTTTTCCCGACTTCAACCCCATGGCCATGCCACGGCGTGATGCGCAGGGGCAGTTCATCTTCCGCGATTAAGCGGCATTGCTACTGCCGGCTGCCCGGGGCAGCTGGCCAGGCTCCGAAACAAACCCCCTGCCAACGTGAGTGAGCAGGGGGTTTTGCTTGCGGCTGCCCGCGCAATTCAGGGCTGCTGCGGTATGTACAGCGTGCCTTGCATCAGCGGCCGCGCGTGGCGCGTCATCACGACTTCGCTCACCTGCCAGCTGCGGCCTTGGCGTTGCACGATGGCTTCCAGCGTCTGGCAGCCACCAGCGTGGGCAAAAGTGAAAGCTTGGCCGCGTACCGGGGCGCCGCATAGCTCGGCGGCTAGCGTGTTCTGGATGGCGGCAGCGGCGGCCAGTGCGATGGCGCCGGTGCCGGTGTAAGCGTGGTGCAGGCGGCCCATCGACACGATGCGGGCAGTCAGCGCGCAGCCGGGCTGGCTGGCCGGCGACAGAAAACTGATCTTGGGCGTGGCCGGGCGTTCGCGCTGGATGGTGTCGATGTCCGGCCCCAGCTTCATCATCACCGCGCCGGCACAGCGTGCCCATTCCAGTTTCTGTTGCTGATCGGCACTAAGGGCGTGGCCGGTTTCGTCGCCACGCAGGCCCAGGTCGGCCGCGCGCACGAACACGGTGGGGTTGCCGGCGTCAATCAGCGTGGCTTCCAGCGTGCTGCCGTCCGGCAGGGTTAAGGTGTCGCGCGGGCTGCCGGTGGGGAACAGCTTGCCGCTGGCGCCGCCGGCCGGGTCGAGAAAGCGTAGCCGGATGGGCCCGGCAGAAAAGGCAATGCCGTCCAGAAAATAGTCCCCCCACCATACCGGCCGGCCATTCTGCATCTGCAGTTCTGCGATGATCTTCTTGCCGATATTGGCCTGCCAGATGTGTACCGCTACCGGGCCGTTGGCAGGGGCGCCGGCTACCATTTTCTGCATCAGTGCAAATACTGGTACGGCGGCGCTGAGATTGCCGCAGTTGCCGGACCAGTCCACCAGCGCATCGGCGATGGCCACGTGGCCGAACAGGTAGTCCACGTGGCAGCCGGGCTGCTGCGACGGGCCGATGATGACGATCTTGCTGGTGCTGGAAATGCCGGTGCCCAGGCCGTCCAGCTGGCTGCCGTACGGGTCGGGGCTACCCAGTGCGCGCATCAGCAGTGCCTGCACGCGGGCTGGGTCGTCGGGTAGCTGGTCGGCGCGGAAGAACAGGCCTTTGCTGGTGCCGCCACGCATCAGTGTGGCGGGGAGTGTGGTAAACGTCATGCCGGGTGCGGGTAGGTTTTCTTGGCCTGGGCGATGGCGGCCACGCGGGCGGCGTCCACGGCCTGGGCGATGTTTTTCTTGTCGGTACAGGCTTTGGCTACCGCGCCGGCGTCCACCGCCTGGGCGGCGGCCAACATGGCGGCCAGGTAGTCGGCCTGCGGATAGTCACACTGCTCGAAGTGCAGGCGGCCACGGGCATCGGCCACGCAGGCGGCCAGCAGCTGGGCAAAGCGTTCCGGGCGCCGCAGCGCGTCGCAGTCGCGCAGCAGGCCCAGCACGGTGTCCGGGCGTAGCTGGAAGGCGGTGTGCACCTTGGTGTGGTACAGCGCGGTGATGCGTGCCAGGTCGCGGCACTCGGCGGGGACGCGCAGCCGTTCGCATAGCGCCAGCAGCGGTGCCTCGCCGCGTGGCTCGTGGCCGATGTGGCGCGGCAGGATGTCGGCCGGCGTGCGCGCCTTGCCCAGGTCGTGCATCAGCGCGGCAAAGCGCACCGGCAGCGGCTGGCCCTGGCTGGCGCTGTAGTCCAGCACGCGCATCACGTGGTCGCCGGTGTCGATTTCCGGGTGGTAGTCGGCGCGTTGCGGCACGCCGAACAGCGCGTCCAGCTCGGGCAGCAGCCGCGCCAGGGCGCCACAGTCACGCAAGGCCAGCAGCATGCGCGAAGGGGTGTCGGTCATCAGGCCCTTGGCCAGCTCTTGCCACACGCGTTCGGCCACCAGCGCGTCTACTTCGCCGTTGGCCACCATCTGCTGCATCAGCGTTTGCGTTTCCGGCGCCACGGCAAAACCGAAGCGGGCGGCAAAACGCGCCAGGCGCAGAATGCGTACCGGGTCTTCGGCAAAGGCCAGGCTGACGTGGCGCAGCACACCGGCCCGCACGTCGGCCACGCCGCCGTAGGGGTCGATCAGGGTGCCGTCGTCGTCCTGGGCGATGGCGTTGATGGTGAGGTCGCGGCGGATCAGGTCCTCTTCCAGCGTGACATCGGGTGCGGCGTGGAAAGTAAAGCCGTGGTAGCCGCGGCCAACCTTGCGCTCGGTGCGCGCCAGCGCGTACTCCTCGTGGGTGTGCGGGTGCAGGAACACCGGAAAATCCTTGCCTACCGGCTTGAAACCACGGGCCAGCATGGCTTCCGGCGTGGCACCCACCACCACCCAGTCACGGTCTTTTACCGGCAGGCCCAGCAGGCGGTCGCGCACGGCGCCGCCAACGATATAGCACTTCATCAGCGGGCAGCCCTGGCGCGGTAGCGGTCTAGCGTCAGGTTGCATTCCTGCTCGCCCAGATATAACGGTGCCACCGCTTCCAGCGCGGTGGGGGCAAAGCCCAGCAGCGCGGCGGGGAAGGGCTGCTCGCTGACGTTATCCACCCGCAGCGAGCGCACATTGTCGGCGCTGAGCAGGGCCGGGCCGGGCAGCAGGCCCAGCAGCGTGGCCTGTAGCATGGCGGCCCATTCCGGCAGGGCGATGATGGTGCGCGGGTGGCCGGACAGGTTGGCCGCATAGGCTACCAGCTGGCGCAGCGTGTAGACGCCGGGGCCGGCCAGGTCCAGCTTGCGGCCAACGGTGGCCGGGCGTGCCAGGCTGGCGGCCACGGCGCGGGCTACATCGTCTACCCATACCGGGGCAAAGCGGGTGCCGGCGCCGCCAATCGGCAGAAAAGGCGCGCTGGCAGCCAGCTTGGCAAACATATTGAGGAAGTTGTCGCTGGCGCCAAAGATCACCGACGGGCGCAGGATGGTGTAGTCCAGGCCGCTGGCTTCGATCAGCCGTTCCGCCTTGCCCTTGGTTTGCTGGTAGTCGCTCGGCGCCTGCTCGCTGGCGCCCAGCGCGCTGATGTGCACCAGGCGGCGGATGCCGCTGGCGTGGCTGGCGGCCACGATTTTTCCTGCTAGTTGCACGTGGGCGCGCTCGAAGGCGTCGCGGCTGCCGTGCAGGATGCCCACCATGCTGATCACGGCGTCGTGGCCGGCCAGCAGCGCGGCCAGCTGAGCCGGCTCGTGCACATTGCACTCGCGCAGCTCGGCGTGCGGCAGCGAAATCAGCGTGGCCTTGTGGCGCTCGCGGTTGCGGGTGGCCAGCGTCAGCGCGTGGCCGTCACGGGTGAGGTGTTCTGCAATGTGGCTGCCGACGAAGCCGGCGCCGCCGATAATGGCTATTTTCATGTTGCACTCCCTGATGATCTTTGCCGCGCGTACGGGTATCGCACGCGCGGCCTTGCCGGGTTCGGCGCTGTTAGCGCGGCGGAATGGTGCCAAGCCGTGCTTTGAGTGTGGCATTACCCTGGCGGAAAGCCCCCGCGTAATACACGGCGTTGGCCATCACCTTCTGTACGTAGTCGCGCGTTTCGTTAAAAGGGATGGTTTCGGTATAGATGGCCCCTTCCAGTGGCCGCGCGGCTTGCCAGCCGCGGGCGCGCCCCGGCCCCGCATTATAGGCGGCGGTGGCCAGCACCGGCTGGCTCTGTAAACTATCCAGCACATGGCGCAGGTACCAGGTACCCAGGCGGATATTGTCGTTGATATCGTTGATCTGGTAGCCCGGCAGGCCCATCTTGCCGGCAACCCATTTGGCGGTGGCCGGCATCAGCTGCATCAGGCCGCTGGCGCCCACGCCGGAACGCGCCACGTTCAGGAAGCGGCTTTCCTGGCGGATCAGGCCGTATACCCAGGCCTCGTCGATATCCAGCTGCTGGGCGTAGGTACGGGTGATGTCACGGTAAGGCGACAGGTAGCGCAGGCTGAAATCATGGTTGTCGCGGGTGCGTTCGGCGGCGTGGATGGCCATGTCGTACAGGTTGCGCTGGCGGGCGATGTCGGCCGCGGCCAGCAGCTGCAGGTCGCTGCGCTCGCGCATGGCCCAGCGCCATACGCGGCGGCCTTCCTCGCGCCATTCCGCGCGGTTGCTGCGTTCGGCCAGTTCAAACAGGGCCAGGGCCTGGGCGATGCCGGGGTCGGCGGCCACGGCGCGGCTGGTGGCGTCGTCTACCACGATTCTGGCCGGTGGTGCTTCCAGCGTGACACCCAGCTCTTCCTTGGCCAGCAGCCCGTAGTAGCTGTGTTCGAAGCTGGTCTTCACGAATACCGGCATGGCCTCAGGCAGGCGGCCTTGCGCTTTCATGGCACGGGCGCGCCAGTATTGCCAGGCCGGTTTGCTGGCGAGGGCATCCGGCATGGCGCTGGCGATTTGCTCCACCCGGGCCCAGTCTTCCTGGCGCAGGGCGGCGCGTAGCCACCATTCCCATTGCTCGTCGTTCAGTTGGGCCGGGTCGGCTTGGCCGTAGGCGGCCAGCGCCGTGGCCACGTCCAGGCGGCGTGCGGCCAACAAGCCCAGCTGGCCGTAGACGAAGCCACGCTGCGCTGCAGACAGCTGGCTGTTGCCAGCCAGTTGCGCCAGTGCGCCGCCCATATCGCTCTTGCCGCGCGTGACCAGTGCCTGCGCTTGCTGTTCGGCGCTGCCCGGGCGGAAGAAGCTGTCTTCCAGGTTGGCCGCAGCGGCCAGGCGGCGTGCGGTGGTAATGAAATTGCCGGTAATCAGCTGGCGCAGGCGCGCCTGTGTTTGCGCGCTGTCGAGCAGGCCGCGGGCGGCCTGGGCGTCGATCAGGCGGTTGCAGCCATCGGCCAGGTTGCCGGCCAGATAGCTGCGGTCGGGTTTGGGGCTTTGCTGTTTTTGCAGGGTGGCCAGGCTGACGAAGCAGCCGGTTTCGGCATCGCGGGCGTTGTCGGCCAGTACCGGGGCGGTTTTCAGCAGCTCGTCCCATTGGCCGCGCCGGCCCATGTCTTCCAGCAGCTCGTTCAGGATGCGTTCTACCAGGTAGCCGCTGCGGTAGCGGTTCACAAACTGGCGTGCCGGGTTGCTGTCGCCACTTTCCAGTGCTTTTAGCGCCAGCCAGTACGCCGGGTAGGCATCCAGCAGGTTTTTGTCGGCTTGGCTGGCCAGGCTGGCCAGGGTGGTGGTGTCGCCTTTGCGGTAGGCGTCGCGTGCATCAAATAGCTGGCTATCGCTCAAGGCGTGGCTTAGCAGCGGAATCAGGGCGAAACCCAGCAGGGAGAATCGTTTTTGCATGGTCATTTTCGCCAGAAAGCAGGGGTAAACAGAATCAGGATGGAAAAAATCTCCAGCCGGCCCAGCAGCATGGCAAAGCTGCAGACCCAGGTCTGAAAGTCGTTGAGCGCGGCGTAGTTGCCTGCAGGCCCTACCGTGCCCAGGCCCGGCCCTACATTGTTGATGCAGGCCAGAATGGCGGTGAAGGCGCTAAGGAAGTCCATGCCGCTACCGATCAGCACGAAACTCAGCATCACCACGCTCATGAAATACACAAAAATAAAGCCCAGCACCGACTGTGCGATGCGCTCGGGAATGGTGCGCCCCCCGATGATCAAGGGAAGGACTGCGCGCGGGTGCAGCAGGTTCCCCATTTCACGGTAGCTCTGGCGGGTCAGCACCAGGGTGCGGATCATCTTGATGCCGCCGCCACAGGAGCCGGAGCTGACGGTAATGCACGACAGGAACAGCATCCACAGCGGCACCAGCATGGGCCATTGGGCGTAATCCACGCTGGCGTAGCCGGTATCGGTGGCCACCGACACCAGGTTGAACGCCACATGGCGCAGCGCGGTGGCAAAGTCGTATACGCCCTGCCACCACAGGTACACGCTGGCCAGCAGTACGCTGGCGGCCAACAGGCCCAGTACGTAGCGCGCCTCGATATCTTGCCAGTAGCCCCGCAGCGACTTGCGCTGCCAGGCGGTAAAGTGGGTGGCAAAATTCAGCGCGCCCAGCAGCATGAACACGATCAGGATGGCCTCGATCAGCAGCGAGTCAAAATAACCGACGCTCTGGTCGTAGGTGGAAAACCCGCCCAGCGCCACGGCGGTAAAGGCGTGGCACAGCGCATCCAGTGGCGTCATGCCGGCCAGGTACAGGCAGACAAAGCAGATCACGGTGAGCGCGCTGTACACATACCACAGGTTCTTGGCGGTCTGGCCGATACGCGGTGCCAGCTTGGTTTCCTTCATCGGGCCGGGGATCTCGGCCTTGTACAGCTGCATGCCACCGATGCCCAGCATGGGTAGCACGGCCACCGCCAGCACGATGATGCCCATGCCGCCCAGCCAGCTGAGGAAATGCCGCCAGAAGTTCATGGCCGGTGCCAGCTGCTCTAGCCCTTGCAGCGTGGTAGCGCCGGTGGTGGTCAGCGCCGACATGGCTTCGAAGAAGGCGTCGGTCACGCTCAGACCCGGCAGGTATAGCCATAGTGGCACCGCCGACATGGCGGTAAAACCCAGCCACAGCAGCGTCACCAGGATAAAGCCGTCGCGCGGCTTCAGCTCGCGCTCGAAACGGCGGGTAGCCAGCCAGCTACCGCTGCCGATCAGCAGGCCGGCGGCCGCCGAGTGCAGGAAATGCCGCCAGGTGCCGTCCTGGAAATACCAGGACACGGCACAGGGCACCAGAAACATCACCGCCGACAGCAAGATAAGCTTGGACAGTACGTGGATGATGGGTAGCAGCTTGCTCATGCCGGCACTTCGTATAGCTCGATCGGCAGCCCGTCGGGGTCGGCCAGGAAGGTGAAACGGTGCTCGGTGTACTCATCCACGCGCATCGGCTCGCAGGGCACGCCCAGGCTGGCCAGGCGGGCGATATCGGCGCCCAGGTCGGTGCTGGCCAGTGCCAGGTGGCGCAGGCCGCAGGCTTCGGGCCGGGTAGGGCGGGGTGGCGGGCTGGGAAAGCTGAACAGCTCGATCTGGCAGCCGTCCGGCAGCGCCAGGTTCAGCTTCCAGGAATCGCGCTCGGCGCGGTAATGCTCGGACACCAGGGTAAAGCCCAGGGTGTTCAGATAAAAGTCGCGCGAGCGCGCATAGTTGGCCGCAATGATGGCCACGTGGTGGATGCCGCGTATGCTCATGCTCAGAAGAACCCCAGTTTCACTTGTGTCAGTTTTTCGATCTGTTTCACGCGGTGGCGGCCGTGCACGAAGATGATCAGGTGGTCTTCGGCTTGCAGCAGGGTGTCGTGGTGCGCCATCAGCACCTGGCCGTCGCGGATGATGGCACTGATGCTGCAGCCGCGCGGCAGGTCCAGCGCATCGATGCGGCGGCCAACCATGCGCGAGCTGTGGCTGTCGCCGTGGATGATCACCTCCAGCACCTCGGCGCGGCCACGGCGTACCGGGTGGGCCGCTACCACGTCGCCGCGGCGCAGGTGCGCCAGAATCGAGCCGATGGTAGACAGATAAGGCGAAATGACGATGTCGATGCGGTTGCCTTCCAGCAGGTCCACGTAGCTGGCGCGGTTCACCAGCGCAATGACACGGCGGGCACCCATGCGCTTGGCCAGCAGCGTGGACATCAGGTTGTCTTCGTCGTCGTTGGTCAGCGCGCAGAACGCGTCCATCTCGTCGATGTTTTCTTCTTCCAGCAGCGCCTCGTCGGTGGCCTCGCCGTGCAGTACCAGTACGCCGGGCAGGTTTTCCGCCAGCCAGCGCGCGCGCTCGGCGCGGTATTCGATGATCTTGACTTCGTAGTCGTCGGCCAGTTGCCGCGCCAGGCGGTAGCCGATATTGCCGCCACCGGCAATCATCACCCGTTTCACGGCCTTTTCGCTGGGGCGCAGCTCGGCCAGCATGGTGGGGATGTCGGCGCGGGCAGCCACAAAAAACACCTCGTCACCTTCCTGTATCACCGTGCTGCCGTCGGGCTGTACCAGTCTGTCATCGCGGTAGATGGCGCAGATACGGCAGTCGGTGTCCGGCATGTCTTCGCGCAGCTGGCGCAGCGGCTTGCCCAGCAGCTTGCCGCCTTGCTGCGCACGCGATACCACCAGCTGCGCGCTGCCTTCGGCAAAGTCGATTACCTGCAGCGCGCGCGGGTACTGCAGCAGGCGCTTCAGGTTCTGGGTAACGATCTGCTCTGGACAGATAGCGTGCTCCACGCCAAACTGTTCCAGTACCGGCAGGTCGCCATCCACGTAGTCGGTGGCGCGGATACGGGCGATACGGGTGGGGATGTTGAAATGGCGCTGCGCCAGCGCGCAGGCCAGCAGGTTGGTTTCGTCGCTGCGGGTCAGCGCCAGCAGCATTTCGGCCTCGTCGGCACCGGCCTGGCGCAGTATGCCGGGCAGGGCGGCGTTGCCGGCCACGGTACGGATATCCAGCTTGGCCTGCAGCAATTTCAGCAGGTTGGCGTCCTGGTCGACCACGGTGATGTCGTTGCCTTCATCTACCAGGTTTTCGGCGACGCTGGCGCCAACCTGGCCGCAGCCCAGAATCAGTATTTTCATGTGCAGTTTAATGGCTGGCGGGCCGTCAAGTCGGAATGGCTGCCATTTTACGCTGTATCAAGCGTGCATATCGAGCCCTGGCTTACCTCTGCCAATGGTGTCGGCAATGCGGCCCACCCTGCTTTTGCGGTAGGGTTTGCGTAAGCTATTGATTGTTAATGATTAATCCGGGTCTTGTGCCCGGCGGCAAAAGGCGTTGCCCAAAATGGTGTACGTCGGGCCGCCTTGGTATTTATATGTGATAGCCGCGTGGCATAATATCGAAATGTTTTGTATGGGCAGCGTCAGCCTGCCGGTTACGCTCTGAAAAGGCTCTGGCTATGTCTGTTCTTGCGCTTGTTGGCTTGTCACTCTGTTGCCTTGGCCTGCTCTTGGCCATGATGCGCTTACGGCAGCGCATGCGTGGCATGCAGTTGGCCGCAGCGCAGCAGCGGCAGGTGCTGCAGGATTTCTTGACCATTGCCAGCGACTGGTTCTGGGAGCTGGACGCCGCTGGCCGCATCGTGCGCTGTTCCGCGGCGCTGCAGCCCTTGCTGGGGTTTGCCCCGGCATCACTGCACGGCTTGCACTGGTCTGCGCTGCAGGCGGTGCAGGGCTCGCCGGATAGCCATAGCCGTTTGGCCACGCTGTTTGCGGCGGGGCAGCCTTTTCGCAACCAGGTGTTTTTGCTGGACTGCCCCGATGGCGTGCAGCGCCATATCTCGCTCAGTGCCTTGCCCTGGTACGACGCCGCCGGGCAGCTGGCCGGTTACCGCGGTACCGGGCGCGATGTATCGGATAGCCAGCTGCTCCAGGCCGCGCTGCGCCAGGGGCAGGCCGATATGGGGCAGTCGCTGGCCGAGCAGGCGCTGGCGCTGATCGACGCCAAGCTGGCAGCCGAGCATGCCTGCCAGGCCAAAAACCGCTTGCTGGCCAATGTCTCGCACGAGCTGCTTACCCCATTGCACGGCATACTGAATTTTGCCGAGATGGCCAGGCTGAAACTGGCGCGTGGCGATACCCAGCGCGTGGCCGCTCACCTGTCGGCCATCAGCGAGAACGGCCAGCGCCTGGCCTACCAGCTGAACGGCTTGATCGACCTGGCCGCGCTGGATGCCGGGCGGCGGCCGTTTCACTGGCAAAGCCTGAATATGCGCCAGCTGGTAGAAGACTGCGTCAGCCAGCAGGAGCCGGCATGGCAGCAGCGCGGCTTGCAGGTGCAAGTCAGCAGCCACCCCTTGGCTCGCCTGGTTGGCGATCATGGCAGCCTGATGCAGCTGCTGGGGCAGCTACTGGGCAATGCCATCCGTTTTTCACCGCAGGGCGGGGTGGTCGAGCTGCAGATAGACCGCTTGGCGACGTGCCTGCAACTGACGGTGTGTGACCAAGGCCCCGGGGTGCCTGCCACGGAAGCAGAGCGGATATTTGCAGCGTTCGAGCAGGGTAGCCTGGGGCAGGATAGCGGCCACGCGGGGCTGGGGCTGGCGATTTGCCGCCGCATCGCCCAGGCGCACGGTGGGCACATCCGGCTGCAGGCCAGCACGCACGGTGCCTGCTTTGTCGTACAGCTGCCCTTTGTCGCCGGCCAGCCCATGGCCGGTGTACCCGCCAATGCACCGTTCACCTGCCCGCAGGCGGGTTAGGGCCTGTTAACACTATTTCTTGCTGTGGCGCAGGCTCGAGAAGTTTTCCAATGCCAGGCGGAGGGCGATGCGCTGGGTGGTTCCCAGCGCAAGCCTGACAACGCCGCAGTGGGAAGCTTATCGGGCCTGCCCTTCGGGGCGCGCGCCATGCGGGGCACTGCTTTGTCAAACCGTGCTGGCAGGGATTGCCCTGCTGCACCCGGTTTTTCGCGCATTGCCGCCGCCTGACAAGCGCCGCCGCAGCAAAAATAGCGTCAACAGGCCCTAGTCAGGCTGCTTGGGGCTGTCGCGCTGGCTGTCGTCGTCGTCCATCAGGATGCGGTGGGCCGGGCCTTCCAGGTCGTCAAACTGGCCGGAGCGGGTAGACCACCAGAACAGCAGGCCGATAAAGAACACCAGCACGATGCTCATGGGTATCAACAGGTACAGGCTTTCCATTACTTACTCCGTTTGGTCAGGCGCAGGGCATTGCTTACTACCAGCAGCGAGCTGAGCGCCATGCCCAGGCTGGCGAGCCAGGGCGTGACCCAGCCGGCCATGGCCAGTGGCAGCGCCACCAGATTGTACAACGCGGCCCACGCCAGGTTCTGGCGGATGATGTGCATGCTGCGCGCCGCCAGGCCCAGTGCCTGCGGCAGGCGGCCCAGCTCGTCGCCCATCAGTACCATGTCGCCGCTGGCGCGTGCTACGTCGGTACCGCCACCCATGGCCAGCGATACGTCGGCGCGGGCCAGTACCGGTGCGTCGTTTACACCGTCGCCCACCATCAGGACGCGTGCACCGCCTTGCTGCAGCTGGCTCACGTAGGCCAGCTTGTCTTCCGGCGTGGCAGCGGCACGGTAATCGGCAATGTGCAGTTGTGACGCCAGGCTGGCCACCGCCTTGTCGGCGTCGCCGGACAGCAAATGCACTCGCAGGCCGCGTGCTTGCAGGGCGCGGATTAGCGCCGCGCTGTCGTCGCGCACCTGGTCACCAATGGCAAACACAGCGGCCACGCCACGCGCATCGCCCAGCGCGATGATGGTGGCGCTGGCCGGTAGCTCGTCCGGCAGGCTGAAGCTGCCGCTTAGCCCTGCCACAAAAGCCGGGCGGCCCAGACGCCAGCGCTGGCCGGTGATGTCGGCCTCCACACCCTGGCCGGGCTGGTTGCTACGTTGGCCGCACGCGGGCAGTGCGCTGTCTGCGGTCGCGTGCAGCAGGGCGCGGGCGATAGGGTGCTCGGAGCCTTGCTCCAGCGCGGCGGCGATGGCCAGCGCTTGCCCAGCGTTCGGGTGGCTAAAGCCATGGCTGGCCAGCAGCTGCATACGGCCGTGGGTGAGGGTGCCGGTCTTGTCGAATACCACGTCGCTGATGCGCGCCAGCGTTTCCAGCGCGTGGCCACGGGTGGTAAGAATGCCCAGCTGCGCCATGTGGCCGGTGGCGGCGGTGAGTGCCGCCGGCGTGGCCAGCGACAGTGCGCACGGGCAGGACACCACCAGTACCGCCACCGTTACCCATAGCGCGTGTTCCTGGCTACCGGCCAGGCTCCAGCCGATATAGGTGGCGGCGGCGGCCAGCAGCAGTACGGTGACAAACCACACGGCGTAGCGGTCCGCCAGCTCGGCCAGGCGCGGTTTTTCCGCCAGCGCCTGGTCCATCAGCCGCACAATGCCGGCCAGGCGGGTGTCGCTGCCGGTACGGCTAAGGCGCAGCAGCAGCGGGCTGGCCTGGTTCACGCTGCCGGCAATCACGCTGTCGCCCGCCTGTTTGGTAATCGGCGTGCTTTCGCCAGTGAGCAGTGCTTCGTCCACGCTGCTGTGGCCTTCCAGGATGTCGCCGTCGCAGGGGATGGTTTCGCCCGGCTTTACCAGCACCACGTCGCCTACCGCCAGCTGGCTGACGGCTACCTCCTGCTGGGCCTGGTCTTGCGGCCAACCCGGTACCGCGTGGGCAAAGGCGGGGATGAGCTTCACCAGTTTTTCGGTGGCCTCGCCGGTTTTGCGCCGCGCCATGCTTTCCAGGTAACGCCCGCCCAGCAGCAGGAAGATGAACATCGATACCGAGTCGAAGTACACGCCGTGCTCTATCTTGTTCAGCAGCGCCCACAGGCTGGCCAGAAAGGCAGTCAGAATGCCGATGGTCACCGGCGTATCCATGCCGACGCGGCCGCGCTTCAGGTCGCGCCAGGTGCCGCGGTAAAACGGTATGGCCGAGTACAGCACCACCGGCAGCGTGAGCACAAAGCTGGACCAGTGCAGCATCCACAGCCACTGGCTTTCGATTTCGCCGTCTGGTGCCATGTACACCGGGTAGGCGTACATCATTACCTGCATCATGGACAGGCCGGCCACCCACAGCCGGTTCAGCGCGGTTTTGCGCTCTTTCTGGTGCAGCGCTTCCTGGCGCGAGGCGTCGTAGGGGTGGGCACGGTAGCCGATGGCGCTGATGGCTTCCAGAATCTGGCTGAGCTTGAGCTGGCGCACGTCCCAGCGCACGCGGGCACGGTGGGTGGCGTAGTTGATGTCTACCGACAGCACGCCCGGCAGCTTGCGTACATGGTGTTCGTTCAACCACACGCAGGCAGCGCAGGTAATGCCTTCCAGCATCAGCGAGGCTTCGCGGATGTGTTCGTCTTCCACGTGCACAAAGCTGTGTTGCAGCGCTTCGTTATCGTATAGCTGCATCTGCTGCAGCAGCTCGGCCGGTACCGGCTCTGCCTGGCGCTGCTCGGCGGTGCGGTGTTCGTAGTAGTCGGCCAGGCCGCTGTCGATAATGGTCTGCGCTACCGCCTGGCAGCCGGCGCAGCAGGCTTGTTCGGTACGTTCGCGATAGCGGATGGGAAAAGCCTGCCCCGCGGGGATGGGCAGGCTGCAGTGAAAGCAGGTCGGGTTCATGGCGTGCTATTGTAGTGCAAGAGATGCTACTTGTTTTGCCGAGGGTCAATCATGTCCATGCAGCTGGTTACACAAAGCGCGCCGGGCGGCGCAGATACACTGGAAATCGCCTTTGCCGAAAAGCCGCAGCCGGCGCCCGGCCAGCTGCGCGTGCGCGTGCTGGCGGCGGGTATCAACCGCGCCGACATCGTGCAGCGCGAAGGCCATTACCCGCCGCCCAAGGGGGCGTCGCCGGTGCTGGGGCTGGAAATCGCCGGTATTGTCGATGCCGTTAACGGCCCATCGCGTTTTCAGGAAGGCGATGCGGTGTTTGGCCTGGTGTCCGGCGGCGGCTACGCCGAGTACGCGTTGATCGATAGCAGCGCCGCCTTGCCCAAGCCGGACCTGATGAGCTGGGCCGAGGCCGCCAGCCTGCCCGAAGCGTGGATGACGGCGTGGTTTAACCTGGTAGAGATTGCCGCGCTGCAGCCGGGCGAAACGGTACTGATCCACGCCGGTGCCAGCGGGGTGGGCGCGGCTGCCATCCAGCTGGCCAGCCTGCTGGGCGCCCGCGTGGTAGCCAGCGCCGGTAGCGAGGAAAAGCGCCAGTTTTGCCGCAGCCTGGGGGCAGACGAGGTCATCGATAGCCGCCAAGCCGGCTTTGCGGCCAACCTTAAAGCGCAAGGCGGGGTAGACGTGGTGCTGGACCCGGTAGGTGCCGCGCTGTTTGACGACAATATCGCGGTGCTGAAGCCGGACGGCCGTCTGGTGGTAATCGGCATCATGGGCGGCAGCAGCGCCACGCTGAACCTGGGCCTGCTGTTGGTCAAGCGGCTGCGCTTGCTGGGTTCCACGCTGCGCAGCCAGCCGGAGGCGGTGAAAGCCAGGTTGGCCGCGGCGCTGGGGGCCGAGGTGCTACCCGCGCTGGCCGACGGCCGTGCCCGCGTCACGCTGGATAGCGTCTACCCGCTGGCGGCGGTGGCCGATGCCCACCGCTACGTGGAAGACAACCGCAACCTGGGCAAGGTGGTGTTGAGCCTCTTGCCTGTCATCACGCCGTAACCGTGTTTCGATAATCTGGCCCCAACAGCAAATCGCTTCTGCTGGATGGACCTGGACCTGGATGGGATGCGGGGCTGCCTTTGGACGGGTAGCCCTCTTTTTTTGCCCGCCGTGGCCACCTGTCGCCTGTGCTAGACTGCGCGCTTGCCAGCGGGCACCCTCCGCCCCGCCCAACGAACACGAAAGCTACACCGCATGACTACCGGCAACGAGCCTTGGCGCCACGCCAAAAACCTGCAGCAAACCCTGGACACCCTGCTGGCCGAGGCCATCACCGCCAGCGGCCTGTGCCGCAAAATTGCCGAACAGCTGCATTCGCAGCAGCAACAGCAAGGCGAGCGCAGCGCACTGTCCAGCAGCTTTGGCCTGCTGGTGCGCAACAAGAAAAAGAAAGAGTTCATTGGCGGCTGGCTCAATTACCAGATCAGCCTGTCTGGCGACGGCCTGCCGCAGCGTGCCGACGGCCAGCCGTGCGCGCCGGTACTGCACGTGGCGCACTGGGCTTGCGAGTTTGCCTTTGAATACGATGCCTACGTCGGCTTCCCTGCCAGCCTGTGGCAGCCGTGGCAGCAGCAGGGCGATAGCCTGCTGTGGTGGGAAGAAAGCGATAGCAGCTTCGGCCCGGAATGGACCTACACCCTGGAGCTGGCGGCGCTCAATAGCGAAGACGCCTTGCGCGCTGCCGTGGTGGCGCCGGCGCTGGCGCTGCTGGCCGGCAAGCCGGTAGCCGAGGCGCTGCCTGCCACTACGCCTGGCCTGCTGCGCTACAGCAGCGTGCCGGACGCCAATGGCGACACCGACCTGCGCGTGTCCTGATACCCGCGGGCAGAACCATGCGGCCAACCTTGCCAGCCAGGGTTGGCCGCAGTGCTTTTGTGCCGCCCGACGACAGAACACCCGGCGCGCGGCCGAGTGTTTTGTTGTGCTGTCAGCGCAGTATGGTAGCGCTTAGATCCAGCTGATCAGCGTGTGGTTTTTCTTGCCGCGTTTCAGCAGGCTGTACTGGCCAAACAGGCGGTCGCTATCGGCGACCTGGTAATCCAGCGCCTCGATCTTGTTGCCGTTGATGCTCACCGCGCCGCTCTGGATAAAGGTGCGCGCTTCGGACTTGGACTTGGCCAGGCCACCGGCGACCAGGGCGTCGATCAGGCCGGCTTGTGCCCGCTCGATCTGCACGCTGGGCATGCCGTCCTGCGCCAGCTGTGCCAGGTCGGACGCGGTGAGGTCGGTGACGCTGCCGCTAAACAGGCTGGCGCTGATGCGCTGTGCTGCGTCTACCGCGGCCTGGCCGTGTACCAGCGCAGTGGCTTGCTCGGCCAGGATGCGCTGCGCCTGCGGCTTGGTGCCGCTGGCTTTGTCCTGCTCTTCGATGGCGTTGATCTCGTCGATGGACAGGAAGGTAAAGTAGCGCAGGAACTTGTACACGTCGGCGTCGGCAGTGTTCAGCCAGAACTGGTAGAACGCGTACGGGCTGGTCTTGCTGGCGTCCAGCCATACCGCGCCGCCTTCGGTCTTGCCGAACTTGGTGCCGTCGGCTTTGGTCACCAGCGGCAGCGTCAGGCCATACACCTGCTGCTGGTGGATGCGGCGGGTCAGGTCGGTACCGGCGGTGATATTGCCCCACTGGTCGGAGCCGCCAATCTGCAGCTGGCAGCCGTGGCGGCGGTACAGCTCGGCAAAGTCGTAGCCTTGCAGCAGGCTGTAGCTGAATTCGGTGTAGCTGATGCCCTGGTCTTCGCGGTTGATACGCTGCTGAACCGATTCCTTCTTGATCATCTGGTTCACGGAGAAATGCTTGCCGATGTCGCGCAGGAACTCCAGCGCGCCCATGCCGCCAAACCAGTCGTAGTTGTTGGCCATGATGGCGGCGTTGTCACCGTCAAAGCTCAGGAACGGCGATACCTGGCCGCGGATTTTTTCTACCCAGCTGGCAATCACGTCCGGGGTGTTCAGCTTGCGCTCGGTGGCCTTGAAGCTGGGGTCGCCGATCATGCCGGTGGCGCCGCCTACCAGTGCAATCGGCTTGTGGCCGGCTTGCTGGAAGCGCTTGAGCACCAGCACCGGTACCAGGTGGCCCAGGTGCAGGCTGTCGGCGGTAGGGTCGAAGCCGCAATACAGGGTCACGCTTTCCTTGGCCAGCAGTTCTTCGAGGGCAGCCGCATCGGTTTGTTGTGCAATCAGACCGCGTGCTTGCAGATCCTGGATAAGGGAGGCTTGGGACATCTGTATTGTTCTCCTGAAAGGGTCGGGGCGCAGGGCCCCACAGCAAAACGCCAAGTTTACCCGATTTTGCCGTTTTGCTGCGCTGGCACATGGCGGCCAATATTTGTTAAGGATTGCTTCAGCACTTGATACGGCAATAGGGTTAACATCCCTGTTGCATGAGGATGGCCGTCAACGGCCGCTAAGAAAGGGAGAGGGTAAATGAGTAACAAGGTAAAAGTATGGGACCTGCCGACACGCCTGTTTCACTGGGTGCTGCTGGCCATGTTTGCGGGTATGTGGGCATCGGCCGAAAACGGCCAGCTGCAAATCCACACCAAGCTGGGCGTGGCGATGCTGGTGCTGGTGGTGTTCCGCCTGTTGTGGGGTGTGGTGGGTAGCCAGAGCGCGCGCTTCAGCGACTTCTTCAAGCCCTGTCAGGTAAAAGCCTACCTGCGCGGCGAGGTGACCGAAAACCAGCAGCCGGGCCACAACCCGCTGGGCGGCCTGATGGTGGTGGCGCTGTTGGGCGCGCTGCTGGTGCAGCTGGGCCTGGGCCTGTTTGCCGCCGACGTGGACAGCTACACCTTCGACGGCCCGCTGGCCAAGCTTATCGATAGCGGCCTGGCCGAGCAGGTAACCGAGTGGCACGAAATCTGGTTCAACGTGCTGCTGGGCCTGGTGGGTGTACACGTGCTGGCGATTGTGGCTTACCGCAAGTTGAAAAACGTGAACCTGGTACCGCCTATGATTACCGGCAGCAAAACGCTGGCAGGCGAGGTCAAACCGCTGCGCTTTGCGCCGGGCTGGCTGGCGCTGGTGGTACTGGTACTGGCCGCGGTACTGGTAGTAGGCGGCTTGTCGCTGGTGTAAGGGGTTGGCTTTAAACAGCAAGGCACGCTGCGGCGTGCCTTTTGTTTGGTGCGCAGGTAGTGCGCGTATTACGCAGGGGTGGCCAGGGTTGGCCGCAAGGCGGGGGCAAGGGGCTGGCGGTGGCGGTTTTTGCGGCCAATGCAGCATGAATCCAGCGCAGGGCTGCTTTAACTGTAATCAATTTAGTACACGCGCGTTTCGTACCATAATGCAGGCAGAACCCAAGGAGACCACACCATGACCCGTCGTACCAAAATCGTCGCCACCCTCGGCCCGGCTTCCAGCGACCCCGACACACTGGAGCGCCTGTTACAGGCCGGTGTAAACGTGGTGCGCCTCAATTTCTCGCACGGCAGCGCGCAAGACCATATCGACCGCGCCACCCTGGTGCGCAGTACCGCCGACAAGCTGGGTGTGCCGGTGGCCATCATGGTAGACCTGCAGGGTCCCAAAATCCGCGTCGGCAAGTTTGCCAACGGCAAGACCACGCTCACCAACGGCCAGCCCTTTATCCTGGACGCCGAATGCACGCTGGGTGACGACGGCCGTGTAGGGCTGGACTACAAAGAGCTGCCGGGCGACGTGGAGCCGGGCGCCGTGTTGCTGCTGGACGATGGCCGCATCGTGCTGGTAGTGGAAAAAGTACTGGGCAGCCAGATCCACACCAAGGTAAAAGTGGGCGGCGTGCTATCCAATAACAAAGGCATCAACCGTCAGGGCGGCGGCCTGTCTGCCCCGGCGCTGACCGCCAAGGATATCGACGACATCAAGGTAGCCGCGCAGCTGGAAGCCGACTACGTGGCGGTGTCCTTCCCCAAGAGCAGCGCCGACCTGTACATGGCGCGCACGCTGATCAACGCCGCCGGCTGTCAGGCGCGCATCATTGCCAAGATCGAACGCTGCGAAGCCATCACCAACCTGGATGACCTGATCAACTCCGCCGACGGCATCATGGTGGCCCGTGGCGACCTGGCCGTAGAAGTGGGTGACGCCGCCGTGCCGGCGCTGCAAAAACGCATGATCCGCGCCGCCCGCGAGCGCAATAAGCTCACCATCACCGCCACCCAGATGATGGAATCGATGATCAGCAGCCCGGTGCCCACCCGCGCCGAGGTATCCGACGTGGCCAACGCCGTACTGGACGGCACCGACGCGGTGATGCTGTCGGCCGAAACCGCTGCCGGCCAGTTCCCGGTAGAAACGGTCGAGTCCATGTCGCGCGTGTGCATGGAGGCGGAAAACTCCAGCGACTACCAGCTGGAGCGCACCTTCCTCAATCGCGAATTCAGCCGCGTAGACCAATCCATCGCCATGGCCGCGCTGTTTACCGCCAACCACCTGCCGGTGCGCGCGCTGGTGTCGCTTACACAGACCGGCTCCACCGCGCTGTGGATCAGCCGCGTGAATTGCGGCGTGCCCATCTACGCGCTAACACCCGACATCCGCACCTACCGCCGCCTGGCCATGTACCGCGACGTGTTCCCCATGCTGCTGCCCGCCGCTACCGACCAGAAAAAACTGCTGGCCGCCGCCGAGCGCAAACTGCTGGAACGCGGCCGCGTAGAGCAGGGCGACGTGCTGGTAGTGACCATCGGCGACACCGTAGGCATGATGGGCCACACCAACACCATGAAGATCATCAAGGCGGGCGAAGCGCGCTAAGCGCCAGGCCACGCCGGCTTCATGCCGGCTTGCCACGTGCCCGTTGCGGCCAACCTGTAAGCCATGGGTTGGCCGCACTGTCTTTCTGGGGCGCGGTGCGAATGGGCAAAACGCGCTTTGCGGCGATCGTGCAAAATGCTGATTTCATTGTTCTGCAGAAACTCCGCCCTCATGTCATGGTCAATGACATTTGCTTGCTATGATGCTGGGTCATGAAAGACGGAGGGGCTATGAAGCCGGTACATTTGCTGTACTTTGTGGTAGCAGCATCGACCATACTGCTAGCCTGGGTGTTGCTGGGCAGCAAGCTGGACGACCCGCATGTCTGCCCGCCCGAGCGCCGCGTAGGCGATTTCTGCAAAACCACACTGCCGGGCGGCGTGATCTGGCTGCGGCAGATACCGGGTGTGGGGGTGGATCAGTAAACTGCGGCATGCCTTTCCTTATCCGTGGCATATAAAAACCGTCCATCGCGGGTTTGTTCAGCACAAGCGGATATAATTGCCCGTACTACGCCAGCGTCAGGTTTCGGTCATGGATAAGAAAAAGCTGTCTGAACGGGATATTTGCACCAAATTCATCACCCCCGCCGTGGAAGCCGCAGGTTGGGATACCCAGCGCCAGATGCGCGAAGAGGTAGGTCTTACCGCCGGGCGCGTGCTGGTGCGCGGCAACAAGGGGGTGCGAGACCGCAAGACGGTGCTGCGCGCCGACTACGTGCTGTACTTCAAGCCTGGCCTGCCGCTGGCGGTGATCGAAGCCAAGGACAACAAACACTCGGTGCGCGATGGCATCCAGCAGGCGCTGAAGTACGCCGACATGCTGGATGTGCCGTTTGCCTTTTCCAGTAATGGCGACGGCTTTGTCTTCCACGACAAGACTCTGGCTGATGGTGTACTGGAACGCGAAATCACCTTGGCCGAGTTTCCGTCGCCAGACGCGCTGTGGCAGCGTTACCTTGCCTGGAAAGGCATTGCCAGCACGCAGGCAGCGCTGTACGCGCAGGATTATCACTCCGGCCGCACCGCACGTTACTACCAGGTCAATGCCATCAACCGTTCGGTAGAGGCCGTGATCAAAGGCCAAAAGCGCGTGCTGCTGGTGATGGCCACCGGCACCGGCAAAACCTTTACCGCGTTCCAGATCATCTGGCGGCTGTGGAAGTCCGGCACGGCCAAACGCATCCTGTTTCTGGCCGACCGCAACATTCTGGTTGACCAAACCATGGTGGGCGATTTCAAGCCCTTCAAAGGCGCCATGGCCAAGCTCAGCGTCAATCAGAAAGGCGTGGAAAAAGTGGATGCCTCGGGGCAGGCCAGCACCGAGATGGTGGCGCTGGGCGTGAATGCCGCCACCAAGAAGGTAGATAAATCCTACGAGATTTACCTGTCGCTGTATCAGGCCGTTACCGGCAGCGAAGAAGAGCGCAATATCTACAAGCAGTTCAGCCCCGACTTTTTCGACCTGGTAGTCATCGACGAATGCCACCGTGGCAGCGCCGCCGAAGACTCGGCCTGGCGTGACATTCTCGACTACTTCGGCAGCGCCGTGCACCTGGGCCTTACCGCCACCCCGAAAGAAACGGCAGACGTTTCCAACATCACCTACTTTGGCGAGCCGGTCTACACCTACTCGCTCAAGCAAGGCATCGAAGACGGCTTCCTGGCCCCGTACAAGGTCATCCGTGTCGATCTGGACAAAGACCTGGGCTGGCGCCCGCCCGTGGGTAAGGTGGATGCCAAGGGTCAGATCGTTGAAGACCGCATCTACAACCAGAAAGACATGAACAAGGCGCTGGTGCTGACCCAGCGCGACGAGGCCGTCGCCCGGCGCATAACCGAGCTGCTGCACGCCACCGGCCGCATGAACAAGACCATCGTGTTCTGCGAGGACATCGACCACGCCAGCCGTATGCGGCAAGCACTGCTGA
This sequence comes from Vogesella aquatica, assembly GCF_028548455.1. GTDB lineage: Bacteria > Pseudomonadota > Gammaproteobacteria > Burkholderiales > Chromobacteriaceae > Vogesella > Vogesella aquatica. The sequence continues at coordinate 98,005 of NZ_JAQQLF010000011.1, read as the reverse complement.
ATGCCAATAGCGACCTGGCGGCGGCCAACCCCAAGTACGTGGTGCAGATAACCGGCGACAATACCGAAGGCAAACTGGAGCTGGACAACTTCATCGATCCCAAGCGCGCCTACCCGGTGATTGCCACCACCAGCCGGCTGATGACCACCGGCGTGGATGCGCAAACCTGCAAGCTGGTGGTGCTGGACCGCACCATCAACAGCATGACCGAGTTCAAGCAGATCATCGGCCGCGGCACCCGTATCAACGAAGACTACGGCAAGCTGTGGTTCACCATTCTGGACTTCAAAAAAGCCACCGAAAACTTTGCCGACCCGGCGTTTGACGGAGAGCCGACTGTTATCTACGAACCGAGTGGTGGGGAGTCTATTACCCCACCCGAAGACCCCGCACTGCCGCCGGAAGGCGACGCTGCGCCCATGCCGGGTGCCAGTGATGATGCCGGCGACGCGGGCGATGCCCACGGCGGGCAGGGCGGTGGCGGGCGCGTCAAGTACGTCATCAACGACGTGCCGGTGTACGTGGTGAACGAGCGCGTGCAGTACATGGGCAGCGACGGCAAGCTGATGACCGAATCGCTGAAGGACTACACCCGCATCCAGCTGAACCAGCGTTTTGCCTCGCTGGACGACTTCCTGCAAAGCTGGAGCGACGCCGACAAAAAGCAGGCCATCGTTGACGAGCTGGAATCGCTGGGCGTGTTTTTTGACGAGCTGGCCAAAGAAGTAGGCAAAGACCTGGACCCGTTCGACCTGATCTGCCATATCGCCTTCGGCCAGAAGCCGCTTACCCGCCGCGAGCGTGCCGAGCAGGTAAAGAAAAAAGACTACTTCGCCCGCCACAGCGGTACCGCCCGCCGCGTGCTGGAAAAGCTGCTGGACAAATACGCCGATGAAGGCATCGCTAATGTCGAAAATACCGAAGTGCTGTTTACCCCCGACTTTGCCGCGCTGGGCACCGTGGTAGAGCTGATCAACGCGTTTGGCGGCAAGCCGCAGTACCGTCACGCCGTGCGCGAGTTGGAACAAGCCCTGTACCAATAGCCCCCACGCCACCGGCGCTGCCGTGCTTGTAAAAGCCGGCACCACCGCCGTACTTGCCTTAAAATGCCAACTCACACGCGGGGCCAGCCGCCGCAGCTGCACCCGCGGCGCGGGCTGCGCCGCCTTGCGGCCAACCTGGCACCCCTAGTACCGACCAGCTTTCCGAGACGTTCATGACCATCAGCACCACCCTCATCAAATCCATTCAGGACATCATGCGCCAGGATGCCGGCATTGACGGCGATGCCCAGCGTATTTCGCAGCTTTCCTGGCTGCTGTTCCTCAAGATTTTCGACGACCAGGAAACACAGATTGAGATGATGCGCGATGACTACGTCTCGCCCATCCCGCAAGCCTACCGCTGGCGCAACTGGGCGGCCGACGCCGAAGGCATTACCGGCGACGCCTTGCTGAACTTCGTCAACAACCAGCTGTTTGCCGAGCTGAAAGACCTGTATACCGCCACCAACCCGCGTGCCGAGGTGGTACAGGCGGTGTTCGAAGATGCCTTCAACTACATGAAGTCCGGCCAGCTGCTGCGTCAGGTCATCAACAAGATCAACGAAATCGACTTCAACAGCCAGCAAGACCGCCACCAGTTCAACGACCTGTACGAAAAAATCCTCAAAGACCTGCAAAGCGCGGGCAACGCCGGTGAGTTCTACACCCCGCGCGCGGTGACACAGTTCATGGTGGATAGGGTCAACCCGCAGCTGGGCGAAGCGGTGCTGGACCCGGCCTGCGGCACCGGCGGCTTTCTGGCCTGCGCGCTGGAGCACCTGCGCCAGCAGGTAAAGACGGTGGGCGACCAGGCCCTGCTGCAGCGGGCCATCCACGGCGTGGAAAAAAAGCAGCTGCCGCACCTGCTGTGCATTACCAATATGCTGCTGCACGGCATCGAGGTACCCAACCAGATCCGCCACGACAACACGCTGGCGCGCCCGCTGGTGAGCTACGGCCCGCGCGACATGGTGGACGTCATCCTCAGCAACCCGCCGTTTGGCGGCACCGAAGAGCCGGGCATCGAGGCCAACTTCCCCGCCGATGTGCGCACCAAGGAAACCGCCGACCTGTTTCTGGTGCTGATGGTGGAGCTGCTCAAGCAAAACGGCCGCGCCGCCGTGGTGCTGCCCGACGGCACGCTGTTTGGCGAAGGCGTCAAAACGCGCATCAAGGAAAAGCTGCTCACCGAGTGCAACCTGCATACCATCGTGCGCTTGCCCAACGGCGTGTTTGCGCCGTACACCGGCATCAAAACCAATCTGCTGTTCTTTACCAAAGGTCAGCCCACTAAAGACATCTGGTACTACGAGCACCCGTACCCGGCCGGCTACAAGAGCTACAGCAAAACCAAGCCGATACGCATCGACGAATTCGACGCCGAAAAAGCCTGGTGGGGCAGCGATGCGGACGGCTATGCCAGCCGCGTGGAGAACGAATTCGCCTGGAAAGTGAGCATCGACGACATTCGCGCCAAGGGCTTCAATCTGGACCAGAAAAACCCGCACGTCGGCGAAACCGTCAGCCACGACCCGGACGAGCTACTGGCGCAGTACCAGGCGCTGCAGGCCGACGCACAAGCCTTGCGCGACCAGCTGAAAGCCATCCTCGCCGCCGCACTGGCCGGCCCGTCGGCAGACACGGAGGCCAAGGCATGAAGTTGACCGAAGGCTTCAACCTGCTGGCCACCGCGCCGGACGGCATCAAGCGCCTGCGCGAGCTGATTTTGAGCCTGGCCGTGCAGGGCAAGCTGGTGCCGCAAGACCCGAATGATGAGCCGGCTAGCGAGCTGCTGAAACAAATCCGTGCCGAGAAAGAGCGGCTGATTGCCGAAGGGAAAATCAAAAAGGACAAACCGCTGCCGGCGATTGGCGACGACGAAAAGCCGTTTGCGTTGCCGGTAGGGTGGGAGTGGGTGAAATTCGGTGATGTGGCTCATATTTCAAGCGGTGTCACATTGGGCAGGAAAACAGCCATGACAGACCCAGTATTGCTTCCGTATTTGCGTGTGGCAAACGTTCAGCGCTGGAAGTTGGTGCTTGATGAGGTCAAAGAAATAGTTGTCGACAAGTCTGAGCTTGACAGATTCTCCTTGAAAAAGGGTGATTTGCTAATTACTGAAGGTGGCGACTGGGATAAGGTTGGTAGGACTTGCGTCTGGGGAGGGGAATTGCCAATCTGCTTGCACCAGAATCATGTTTTTAAAGTGCGCGCCATATTTTCAGACTGGAATTTTCATTGGGCAGAGTTGTTTTTAAATTCGAATGATGCGAGAGCATATTTTGCTTCTTCGGCAAAGCAGACAACAAACTTGGCATCTATCAATATGACTCAGCTGAAGAATTGTTTATTCCCGATACCCCCCCTCGCCGAACAATCCCGCATCGTCACCAAGGTCGAGGAGTTGATGGCGCTGTGTGATGCGCTGGAAATGCGCGGCCAACTGCAAGCCGAGCAGCACGCCCGCCTTACCGCCACGCTGTTCGACGCGCTCGTCGCCAGCGAATCGGCGCACCAGCTGCAGGAAAACTGGGCCAGGTTGGCCGCAAGCTTTGATCTGGTGCTGGACCGACCGCAAGCGGTGGATGCGTTGGAACAAACCATTCTGCAACTGGCGGTGCGCGGCCTGCTGGTGCCGCAAGACCCGGCCGACGAACCGGCCAGCGAATTGCTGAAACAAATCCGCGCCGAAAAAGACCGCCTGATTGCCGAAGGTAAAATCAAGAAAGACAAACCGCTACCGGCCATTAGCGACGAGGAAAAACCATTTGATTTGCCGGAGGGGTGGGAGTGGGTGAGATGCGCAGATTACTTTGATGAGTTGTGCACTGGGCCATTTGGCTCAGTCCTGCATAAAGAAGACTATATAAATGATGGTGTTCCCTTGATTAATCCATCACACATGGTGGATGGGAAAATTATTCCGGATTATTCGATAACGCTAACGGTCGAATTTGCGGAAAAATTAAAAGTATATCGTTTGTCAGCAGGGGACGTTGTTCTCGCTAGACGTGGGGAGGTTGGTCGCTATGCACTTGTAACAAATACAGAAGATGGATGGCTGTGCGGCACAGGTAGCTTCTTTGTTAAATTGAACGGCAAAATTAGTCGAGAATATATTGGCCTTATATTTCAAGAGCAATCATTCAGGAGATATTTGCAAGGTGAGTCAGTTGGTACAACTATGACTAACTTGAATCAGAAAATTCTCCTTGAAGCCGTATTAGGAATTCCCCCCCTCGCCGAACAATCCCGCATCGTCGCCCGTGTCGAAGCGCTGCGCGCGCTGTGCGGCCAACTACGGCAGCGGCTGGCGGCCAGCCGCGATACGCAAGGCCAGCTGGCCAGCGCGCTGCTGGCGCAGGGCTAGCGCAGGCCGCACCGCCGGGCAGGGTGCCGGGCGACACCAGGCCACGGCTGCCTGCCATGGACAACACCCCCGACCGCTACCGGCTGTCTGGGGTGTTTTGTTTTAGCGGCCAACCACGGCGGCACGCCAGTGCGCTGGTGCGGCTAGTGGCTGCTGTTGCCGCCAGCGCTGCTGTTGCGGCCAACCTGGTCGTCGCTGCGTTGCGTGGCTGCTGCGTCGTTGCCCAGGTACAGCTGCTGCCCGTCGTTCAGCAGGCAGGCGCTGCCAGGGGCCAGCCGGCGTGTGCTGCGCAGGCCGTGCCCACGGCTGACAAAAGCGGCGCGGATGGCGGCGTTGCGTGACACCGTGGGGCGAAAGCGCGGGAAGCGGGGCGGGTTGCGTCCGTACTGGTAACAAATGCGATCTTCGAACGGTTCGTCGCCCGTTTCGTCGCCCGTTTCGTCGCAGGGCCGAATAAGCGGGTAGGGATTGTTCCAGGCGTCGCGGTGCTTGCGCCACAGGGCTTGCAGCGGCTGGAGGAGCAGGTCGAGCAGCAGGGGCATGATGGTCTGGTGGCGGGTGGTCGCGTTTACCCGCTTATCCTATATCGAAACCGGGCGCTGGCACACGGCCTGCTGCAGTGGTGGTGGTAGTCGGGCAGCAGGTAGTCACTGGCAGCCCTGCGTGTGGGCGGATGCAAGCGAGTAGGCGTAGGGGTTGGCCGCCGCAGCGCTCCGCCATGCTGGTTGGGTGCGGCGCCCGGCCAGCTACCGGCAACGCTCTGGCTCAGGCCAGCTGCTGCGCCATCTCCCTGATAACAGTGTGCAGCAGGGTGCGCAGGCAACGTGCCTCGCCTGCCAGCGTGGCGGCCAACTCGGGGCGCGCCTGGAGCAGGCGGGCGTTGTCGGCTTCTACCTCGGCGTACAGCGCTTCTGCCTGCTGCACGGCACGTCTGCGCAGGTTTTCCAGCAGCCGCTCGGCGGTGCCTTTGGCCAGGTTCAACACCGCGCCGGCCTCCAGTAGCAAGCTGTGGCTGATGGCCGAAAAATGTCGCTCGCCCAGCAGTGGCCACGCCAGTTGCGTGTGTGCCGGCCACCCGCTTTTGTCGAAGGCGGCGGTGTCGTAGCTGGCAACGCTCAGCAGGTCGTAGAACGGCGCCAGCTGCACGCCTTCGTGCGATACCAGAAAGCTCAGGTTTTTCAGGTGGGCGTCGCTATTGCCCACCAGCAGGTTGAACACCAGCCAGCCAAACAGCCGGGGCCGCGCTACCGCCGGGCTGCGGCAGGCGTTGGCCAGTGCGGCCAGGTTGTGCAGGCTGCCCTGGCTGTATTTGAAGCTGCGGTCCAGCCCCAGCAGCTGGCAGGCGTCTATCACGTGCCGGCGTTGCCAGCCGTGGCTGCCTGGCGTGCGGTCAAAGCGGTTTATCAGGTAAACCGGCGACGGCACGTAGCGCCGATGCACGTCGGGCACGTCCAGCCCCAGGCGTTTGGCCAGGCACATCACGAACCATTCGTTGATGACGGAATGAGGGTAGTCCTCGTCCGGGTGGTCGGGCTTCAGGATATGGGTAGAGGGCGTGGCGCCTGCCGGTTCAAACAAGGCGCCATCCTGCAGCACCACCGCCAGCTTGTGCTGCGCGCCGGCCAGCGACATGCGTTTGATGGCAGCCTGCGTTAGCGGCGCCCTGGGTAACTGGCGAATGCGGGCTTGCAGTGCCTCGTCCGGCAGCGGCCGCAATGGTTCTGCGCTTTGCGGCGCGGCATCGGGGGGCAGCAAGGTAACCGACCCGGCCGATTCTGCGCCGTACCAGGCCAGCAGGCCGAAGGCGTCGGCCGCATCCAGCCGGGCGTCGCCTGCCAGCAGCAAGCGTTGCCCTTCTTCCGGCAGCAGGTTATCGAAATACCACTGCACCGGGCGCTGGCTGGCGCCATCCAGCAAGGGTTCAGCCTGCAGTGGCAAGTGCGGGCTAAGCGCGAAGCACGTTGGCGTGCGCAGCCAGTCGGGCGCGTACTGAAAGCTCCACAGCCCGGCCACTTCTTGCAAGGTGCCCACCGTGGTGTGATTGATTGATGCGCACAAAGACCGCCCGTTCATGGCTTGTCCTTATGGTTGGCCGCGTCCTGCAGGTAGGCGGCTACGCTTTCGGGGACGTCCACCGTCACGCGAATGCCCAGCCCCTCCAGTACCTGAAACAGCTTGCCCCACTGCACCGTTTCGCCGCCGCGCTCGATCTTGCCAAGAAAATTCTCGCTGACGCCAATGCTGCCAGCGGCATCGTCCTGGCGGATCTTCTGTGCCTTGCGGCTGGCGCGCACTATCTTGCCAATGGCTGCTGCATTGTCGATAGGTATCTTCATGATAAATCCTCATGTTTGTGAGGATTTTGCGCTGGCTGGGCGCGTTTGGCAACTAATCCTCTTGATCGTGCGGATTTGGTGCGTTTGCCATCAATTTTGCTAAAAATCCTTTTTATCGTGAGGATTTCCGGTGGTAGCCAGGCACCACGTACCCATGCCAGTGCAAGCGCCGCTTTGGGGGCACGGGTGCGTAGCGAAACACGGACAGCAGGCCTTGTGCCGTGCATCTGACGGATAGAAGAGGGGGTGACTCTACGGTAGTGAAAGGGCCGTTGGTGTGCGGGTAGGCGCCAGAGGAAAGGTTGGCCTGGGTGAGAGTGTTCCTGTGGTGGGGTTTTATGGTGTTTGTGCTGCCAGTAAAAAAAACTGACCAAAATGCTGACCAAGCAGCCTCAAAAAGCCCAAAAAAAAGCCCCGCGAGTGCAGGGCTTTTTTGGCTAAGTGCTTGATATTGCTAGAATCCGGTGGTGGAGGCGGCGGGAATCAAAACTCCGGAACCACATCCAACAAAATCAACCACTTACCGCTGATTGGGTTCATCCGTTATGACATTACTGTCATAACTTCATGCTGTATTTTTGACACTAAAAAGTAAAATGCAACTTACAAAAATATTAAAGCATTTTTTTATCAAGTGCGCATAAAATATCAGCCATTCTAGCATAGCCATTTCCACCGTTAAGAACAAAAGACGAAGAATGTGGCATTTCTTTGTTGTCAATTGATTCTAACCAAACAGCTCCATAACCAACATTACAATCATCACGCGAAACCATTGCTTTTTTAAAAAATATATTCCCGTTATCTACTACTCTTAATAATATTGACAAATTAATCGCGCCCGAACTGATTGAACTTCTTACAAATGAATTGCTTTTCATGTCTATGTTAATTTTAGATTCTTTGTTTCTAAAAATAGTAATCCACTCAGATGATCCATATGTGGAAGAAGTAAAAATGGCCAAATAAATTGCCAAAAATGTATTAAATATTTTCAATTTGAGCCCCTAAAAATATCAATATCCACATTTAATATTTTCCTAGCATACACCAAATTTTCATATTTGTAAAATCTCATTGCTACCGCGCTCCGCTTGCTGGACACCCAAACAAAAAACGCCCAGGACAGCTCTTGGGCGTTTCTTTTTGGGTATCACTATTAAATCATATCTAATCGATGTAAATTTCTATCTCTTCTTTATGTTCATTTATATCACTCATTACTATTCCATGATAAAACTTTGCTGATGTGCGACGTGAGACGCTTAAGGCAAAATCATATTTATTTATTATTGAATCTTTTTTCTTACGTTCATTAGCTTTTTGTATTTTTGGTTCTCCAAGTAATATTGCCCATGTTCTGAACCTTACGTTTTTCTTACCATCAGACGCACAAAAATATTTATGTATTCCTGTGACGAAGTATAGCTTAACATTACTTTTTACGATAACAGTATTTGTGTCATGATCTTTATCATAACCTTTTTCAAAAAGCGGGTCCATTTCTAGATTTTCTGCCATTACTTTTAAGTCATCTCTTTTGTATTCAACATTATAATCCCCTAACATTGTATGTCCTGCTTTACATGTTAGGCTTTTAATGCAAGGCTTTGATGTTAGTGTTAAATACTTGTATTTATCCGTTGATATATATGGAATACATTTGCTAATGTCGAAGTTGTGTTCTTTATAGGATTCGTAAATACCCATTATTTTTTCTCTTATGCCAATTATTGATTTTTCGTTATTTGCAATATATACATTATAACCATCATCATTTTCTATTCGTTTTAATTCAGTGCATGATTCAATCGCGTAATGTATTTTTTTCATCATTTCAATTTTGGCCTTACCCCTATCATCTATATATTTTCCCATATTACACCCCATTGCTTTTAATATATATCTATTTGACTTGGGGTGGAAGTATTATACGGGGAAACTTTCTGCGCATATAAATTATTGGTTCATAACAAATAAAAAGCGGGGAAAAATTCACCGCAACACATTACTATGGACATTTTATTTGATGAAATAGTTTTTAATCGACATATAAATTTGCACATCAATTTCTTTTTTATGATAATAAATTCAGAGGTGTGATATGTGTAATTTTTATAAAAAATCATCATTATTGGTTTTGGTATTTATTTTATCGGGAAACATCTATGCAGATGATTCTGGCTGGAGCACTATTGGGCAAGCAGTTAGTGGTGAATTCTTTGAAATCAATAGAAAATCGTTCAAATCAGAGGGAGATGGAAATGATGATAATATTTCTATCGTCGCCAGAGAAATATCGAGAGAAAAAAATGAGAAAACCGCCAAATATTTTAAGCTATCAATGCCGAGAAGTAGTTGTGGTGAATTATTTGGAAGGATGGAAATAAAATCAATGAACAATCAGGAGGTGGTGGCGTATAAATATATCATAGGTGATAAGAATTTTTTCGATTTGGCACCGCCTTATATTTGTATTAGCGACTCAATAAATAAAACAATTAATACCATTAGGGAATCAGTTAAAAATCAAAAGCTAAACCAACAAAACACAATGAATAAGCATAAAGCACCATGACCACACGGTGCTTTATATTACCGTGGCCCGTTTGTTCCGTCCGCATCATCAAGGTCATCAGGGTTGTATGTATGGTTATAGTTATGGTCATTGGATGGCGTTACTGTATTGCCCTGATTGGTTTTCGGAACATACACAAAATCACTACCGTTTGAGTTGTTATCTAATCCGTCAATGTAGGCTTTCGTAAACTCGCGGATCATTTTTTCATTTGTTACAGAACGGATGTAATCAATGTTTTCTTCAACATACTTGATATGTTCACCTAAAATAGCAATACCACTTGCTCGCATGCGTCGCTCATAGGCATGTTTCTTTTCTTCAAACGCTCTCTTACCTTCGATGTATTCCTGTTTTAGTGCTTCAATGTCAGCGTTTTTGTATTTGGATACATAGATGGTAAAAATGCCAAAAATCTTTCTTTCTACTTTTGCGCCTTTGCCGTGTTTGATTTCTTCATGAAGTTTTTTGAGCCGATTTCGGTAATCATCAATCGCCCGTAAGTCATCATCAAGCTTCTGTTTCATCTTCAACAGTGCAACATCTTCCGCCGCCCTTTGTGCCAATTCTTGCCCGTTTAAACCTTCATAGCGAAGCTTTTGAGCTGGCGATAGGGTAGGCGCAGGCTGGAACTCTTCAAACGCTTCTACGGGCATAGAAACGGCTGTTGATTGATGTGTGCTGTCGTCGACAACATCATCAGATCCATTTTTTTTTACGTCATCATCTTGTGCCTGGTATTGGTCATCATTCGATGAACGCATACGCATTAACGCTGCATTACGTATGGTTTCGGGCAACTCGATACCTTTTCTTTCTGCACGTTTCAGCTTTTTATTATTGATGTGTTTGGTCGGTTCGTGCTCTATGCCTTGGTCTTTATATGATTTTTCACTAATGGTAATGTCAAAACCCGCATACATAAGATGTTTATTGGCGATTTCAGCCCATTTTTTACGAGCTTCTAACATCATATTGATATTATCAATTTCTCGTATTTTATCGCTTAATGTCCCGTTAGCTTCAATCTTTCTAACAGTAAACATCATGTGACAATGCGGATTTTTGTTTTCTAATTGATGGAATGCAATATTGCATGCAACGCCATATTTTTCACTAAATTGACGTGCAAAATCACGTGCCGCTGCTTTGTTTTGTATTGGCGTTAATTCTTGCATTAACGAAAATTCGAATTCACGCGCTGAACGTGACACCTTTTTAAAAGTGCCGTCTAACTTTAACTCTGCCGCATCTGCTGAACGCCATAATTCTTCTGCCGTTATTCTGTTCTTTACGTGACGTGGATAAATCAACTCATTACCGTTTGATTGTTTGCGCTTGTAATTAACAACTATATCATCAACACCCTTATATCTTTCCGCATTACGATAAGCAGCAGCAGCTACCGCAGTTTTACCTTCGGTTTCTTTTCTTGTTATTGCTTTCGAGTGAAAATGATAAATAGCCATATTCTAATATAATAGCATATTATACCATTTTATTTACTGTATGGGGGCGTCCAGAGGGGGAGAATCCCCCAATGGCTCACTTCCGCATTTTTTCTCAATGCTGCGCATCTCAAAAAAACGCACGCTCGCCCTGTGGGACTAAAATCAAAAGCAAAAACGGCGCTATCACTTCTTTTAATGGATATAATCTATGCGGGGGTATCCACCCCCACACCCCCATATGACCAGTGAAAAACCAGCAATTTTCTTGTTGTAAGAAGGCAGCCAGTTAATGTAATACGGGGAAAATTTCACCGCACAATATTAACCATTTGTATTTAATGAGGTTTCATTATCATGAATGATAAACATCACAATGCGGACAAATTGAAACACTATAATGATATGGCGAGAGAACAGCACGAGGAAGGTAATAGTATTGATGAATTGGAAGCGGTGGAACGTATGCGAATGATACGAGAGAAGAACAAAGAACGACATGATTGCGATGTAGATTTTGATAATTAACAGCCGTTGTCATTTTGGCGTTAATCAGTTATTGGTGTATGATATGAAAAATCATACACCATATCATACACCTTATTATTTCAGGCTGGTGCAAGATTATTTTTTCGGGTGTATGATACGAAAAAATATCATACACCTTGATAACCAAGGAAGAGTCAGCATTTTCTTCGACTGGTGTATGATATGACACTTTTTAAAACCATTTTCCTTTTTAATATTTTTCCAGCGAGTTTAAAAACATCAATATCATACACCTTTTCAAAATTCCTTTGGCTGTGCCTGAAATATCAAGGTGTATGATATTTTTTTTGCGGTGTATGATATGCCAAAAACCCTGGCTGGTGCAGGTGTAGGATATGGTGTATGATTTTCAATATCATACACCAATACCATGCTAAACCTATTGATGTAAATAAAAAAACGGCATAAATGCCGTTTATGCTTTGTTTTGTCAATGGTTAAATTGCGCGCGCGCAATTTCTGCTGTTTGTTTGTGTCTTTATTCCATTTAATACGGGGAAAATTTCACCGCACAAAATAGGTAAAGCAGAATGTTTTAGATGAAAAAAAGCGGCATGAATGCCGCTTTTTGTTTTCATTAAAATAATTATAACCCCATTTTTTCCAAATAGTGCATTACATCATAAATTGTAATGTCGTATACCTTGCCGTGTTTTGTTCGTTTTGCTTCCATTCCTGCTTCACTCATGGCTCGCCCAAACGCTTGAATGGATGTTGATGAGTTTTTAAACGATGGATTACGTGCTTTCCACTGCATAAATAAATTGAACAATTCCGACGCTGCAATGTTTTTAGTCATTAACTGCGCTGCAATATCATCTTCTTGTGAAGCGTCCACAATAAATGATTTATACATATCATTATGTGAAAAGCTTTCTAGCTTGATTTTTTGCCGTGTTTTTGTGTTTGGAAATGTCCTAATACTAAAATTAGTTAAATCGTAATTCATTAACGCGGTAAAAAAGCAACTGATAGCACGTTCGCTATCCAATAATTCTCCTAATTTATCAAAATATTTTTGTTCTGGTTTGTTAGTTGTTACGTCTGGCACAAAAAACCGACGGTCATCATGTTCAATGGGAACAGGATAATCATTATTACTTGTAATGAAAAATCTTGCATAATGATCCGTTTCAGTTGCACTCTTGAATTTTTCTTCAAGCATTAAAGACTCTTCTGTGATAAGTGCCTTTAATCGTCCATTTGCCTTTTTATCACCGCCCCATGTTGCTTCATCAAAGTTAATCAGGATTTTGTCTTTTAATTGCCCACTAAAACCACCGGCAACATGATTAGCTTCACTAATACGAGCTACATATGAACGGCCAATTATCTTGCTCAATAATGTGACAAAAATGCCTTTGCCAAAGCCTTGACCACTTTGCAATACAATAGCAACGCCCGGTTTTTTATGTGGCATTTGTATCATATGGGCTAACCACAGCACAAAATAATCAAACTGTTCTTTGTCTTGTGAGCAAAAAATATTATAGATATGTTCTAACCACGGCTGAACATAATCATTTATTTCTTGATTCGTCATATCATCGGCGTATGGAACAGCCCAGCCATGCCAGGTATTGAAATGGTTTTTTACGGCTTTGTCGGTTGTAGGGTATGGCTTAAAAATTACATCATCAAAATTGCGGCGTATGGTTCTGTCGTTAATCCATATCTGAGATGGATTAACAATTTTATTGTTGTGCAGTACTTGCTGATTCTGGAAGATTTTAACCGAGTCTAGCTCGCAAAAATTCTTTTCCTGATGGTCAAAAACTTTATGCTTACCGCCCATCATTACGAACGAGTATCGTGCATTAAGTTCATCGATTGCGTCACCCAATGGGCCGGGATATGGATGTGCAATTACGGTTAATTTTTCGTTTCCGGAGAATGGAATATTTTTAGGGTCTAACATATTTTATCCTTTATATTTTTATTTTGCATTTTTACTTGACAGGAGCGGGATAAAATATGTTATATTATTAACACAAACTCAGAGAGAAATATCCGCCAAGACATTTTATCTCACACCCATAAAGGCAGCGACGCAAACGCTGCCTTTAATCTTTTATATCAAACAGATATTATGCGCGTCAATGGTTTATCGACATTTTAATTATGGCACTTGTACTTTTTCTTATAACGTGAGAACATTCACACACGTTATCACCACAACAGGAGAAGGTCATGAACGAAATGCAAGAGCTTCAACAGTTGCAGCAACAAATTGCTGAGCTACAACAAAAAGCAAAAGAACTGGCACAAAAGAATAAAGCGCAAATCGTGGCCGATATGAAGCAGCAAATCACGTTATACGGCATTACTGCGACTGAGTTGGGCTTTACTTCATCTGATAGTGAAAAATCCAGCAAAACAGGCAAGGATGGCCAAAAATCGACTACTGTATCTGTCAAATACCGTGATGGTGATAACACATGGACTGGTCGCGGCAAGCAACCAAAGTGGCTGGTAGAAGCGATTGCTAATGGCAAATCGAAAGAAGATTTTTTGATTAATAACGATTAAACTGGTTAATGACAATGAGCAACTACACATATTTTATCGCCTTTGAAGACGATGTAACTCCAGAAGGATTTACTGCCCATAATATTATTTACAATCTTCCTGTTTGTGACCTTGCCGAAGCATTTGATGAGTTTGATATTAACTGGTATGACAAGTGCGGTATCATTACTGATGTGGAAGCTTACGCAAAAGTGTTGCTTGAGCCTTATTTGAGTGAAGCAACACATGAATATATTGATGATGAAGGTGATAGTGACGGCAAAACAACTTTGCAAGTATTGTATGATTTCTTGATGAAATGGCAAGCATACAAAATTATGGTTTTTTCAGAACCACACTATTTTAATAGTTAATAAAAAAACCCGCTTTCGCGGGTTTTTTTATTTTGGATTACTCAACTGCTTTTGGTTCCAGATTGGCTGGCGTTAATACTGTTGTTAAGTCAGTCTTGCCTGCATTGTCTTTAACATCAATAGTGGTTAAGTATGCAGTTACAGCAGTATTGTCTGCATTTGTTGTAATGTCCCATTGCACAACACCATTGGCTGCGATAGGGGTGAATGTAACTGTTTTACCATCTACATCACTGCCCACATTCTTATCTAGCGTGATAGTAATGGCTCCTGCCGTATCAATTTCTGTCTTACTTATTTCCTTGCTCGTAATGGCCTTCTGCCCGATTTCACCAAATTCACCATCTGCTGAAATTACCGTTGCTCCTGTTGCTCCCAAGCTAACGCCATCTGTCTGAGCCTTTTCAATTACCGCTGTCTTAATGGCACTTACGGCACTGACAGCAGCTCCCATTTTTGTTTTAACGGTGTAGTCTTTATAGTTTGGAATAGCTACCGCTGCCAAAATACCAATGATGGCAACCACAATCATCAATTCAATTAATGTAAAACCCTTTTGTAAATTTTTCATATTATGTTCCTTTGTTATGGCAATTAACATTGCACTTCTTTTAACGTAACATAAAAAAATTTATATAAAAAGTATTTATTAGGCAAAGAAAAGGCCGAGCAAGCTCGGCCGTAAGCTTTCACGGAACATGTGAAATGAAAAACACAATTACAATCTATCATGATTTTATTGACAATAAAACAATAAAGCCACCTATTGGTGGCTTTATATTCCCTTGCTTCACTACGTTAACATTCGAAAGTTTTGTTTTGATGCTTGGTTAATTTATAATCTCATTAAAATATTATTGCGTCAAGTATAAAATGACGCATTTATTGTTTTTAAAATTTTTGATAGTTAAGTAACGATATTAACTTTAATTTATTGTCTGCTGTGATGTGCTTCAAATATGTATTCGTTGATGTGGATTCGGTTGTATGGCCCACAATATGCTGTATTGTCAGCAGTGTCCGGTCGTTATTGTTAGGGATGTTCATTAACTCTGTGATGAATGTATGGCGGAATGAATGAAAGCCTAATTTACTACGATTTTCGAACGCCATTTTATCCATGAAAGTTCGATTAAACCACTTGTTCACTGTGTCGCCATAATCGCGTTTTTCATCAAAAAATAGTTTTTCTTTCTTGTGCATTACGCGATCTTTTTGGTATTCCAAAATTCCATGTTTAAGGATTTCTGGGTGAAATGGCACAAAGCGAATACTGGAACGATTTTTCACGCTCTTATCAGAACCTGCTGTTTCGCAAATCTTCATGCCATGAATGCCATTTTCTTGCACAATATCAGTAGTATCTAGTTGTGCAATTTCTGCTTGTCTTGCACCGCTATACATCGCAATCAAGGGAATAAAAAATTGCCACGGTTTGATTTTGTGTTTGGTTTCTAATAGCTCATTATTGATTTTAGTGACTTGTTCACGAGTAAATGCATCTCGTTTATCTTTGTCGCTTTCCGTGCATTTACGCATGCCTTTATTGATAAACGAACAACTGCAATACCCTTTGGAATTGGCCCACACAAAGAAGGTATTGAGTGTTGAAATATATTTATTAAAGGTTTCGTCACCAATAGTATTGATTTCTTCCCCGCTAGCTTGCATTTTTTTGACGGCAGCCACCATTTCGAGCGGGTTTAATCCACTAAATTCTTTACGGTTTTGACGCTCTGGAAGGTGTGATAATTCATTCAATGCTTTGATATAAACTTCTTCATTGAATTCTTCAAATGTGCATTTACCAATGAATGCACCCATGGCTGTCAAACGAAGCATGTAGTATCGTTTATTGTTTTGCGACCATGTTGTTGAATCAATGCTATTATACAGAAACTCATGAATTGCTTTGCCAATTGATAATTGATTATCTTGTTTGGTATGTTTTTCAGCTTTTGGCTGTCCTGATAACATATTAAGAGATTTTTGAAGTAATGCTTCTGCTGCTTGTTCTTCACCAGCTTTAATATTATTAAGTTCGATTTTGTGACCGTCTGCTGTTGTCACGACAAAATCCAGCTTACCAACCAAATCCCTTACTGATTTTTTCTTGAACAGGTCCATTTTTTCTGTGACTTGCGTAAATAATTCATCGCATTGAACCGCATACTGACGAGCCAGCGCAAGGGCTGTCTTGGGGTCGCGGGTGCGCAAAGAAACGCGGATATCCGGCCTTGTGGCGTGTTGTTGCCGGATGGCGGTAGGGATGGCCCTACGGAAGTAGAAAACGCCGTTAGAGTGCTGATAGACGTAAGAGGATAGGTTAGTCATCTTCTCGCTCCCATCGCTGTCACAGTCAATGTCACAGTCGATGTCATAGATTGACGAAAAGATGAACCCAAAGAAAAAACCCCTGAAAAATCAGGGGTTTGGTGTGGGGTGGTGGAGGCGGCGGGAATCGAACCCGCGTCCGGAAATCCTCTACGAAGAGATCTACATACTTAGTCGTGTCATTTGGTTTTAACCGCTACCACGCCGACGGACAGGCTGGGTATTGGCGAGTTACCTTAAGTTTAGCCCCTGATCAAGTAACCCGGTCAAAGGCGATCTGATGTGAAATGACTCTACCGGGGTTGCCCCCACAGCCCATCAGCAAGCTGCTGTAGAGTCTAGCGGCGATTAAGCAGCTAGAGCGTAAGTTTCGTCGTTTGCGACTAAATAAATTCAGTGTTTAACGGGATGACTGAAATCCCGGTATGCCCTCATCCGCTTCGCAACCCCCGTCGAAACCAGGTCGCCCCCAGATAAGAGCGCAGAGTATAGCGCCATTCCCGCGCCAGCGCTAGCGTGCGGGGCTTATTGTACGGGGGATAGCGCTTCGATCAGCGCTACTTCCTGGGTGTAGCTCAGGGCTTTCAGGCGTTCCAGCAGGGCGTCGCCGTCGGCCTGGTGTTTTTGGTCCAGCTCGTCGTGCAGGATGCGGCTTTCTACGGCCAGCCACAGGCCGCGGCACGATTCGGCGGTTTCAAAGCGGGTGCTGCGCAGGACTTCGGCCACCAGGCGCAGCTCGTTGTCGCTGAAGCGGCGCGACAGCATGGCTTGTTCGCGGCGGATGATTTCGGCGTAGCGGTCGCACATTTCCTGGATGCGGGCGTCCAGTGGCGGCTCGGCGGGGGCTTCTTCCAGCGCTTCGGCGTTGTACCAGGCGGCGGCGTCCAGGGTGATGCTTTCGGCGGCTTCCTGCCAGGCTTGTTGCAGGGCCTGGGTAAATTGCGGGTTGGCCGCAAAGCTCAGCTTGAATGCCATGGCAGGGGGGGCGTCGGGGTGGAGCAGGGCGCCGTTGGCGGCCAGCTCGCCGTCTTCGGTGCAGCCGACTTCGGCACGCCAGATGCCTTCTTCTTCGGTGGCCAGGTTGTCTACCAGCACTTCAAGGTAGGGCAGGGCCAGTGCCTGGCCTTCGTCGGCGGTTACCAGGCGGATGGCGATGTCGAACAGGTGCTGTTTGGCCAGTGTCATGATCTGCAGGCCTTTGTCGTGGCGCAGCAGGGTGTAGCTGCTGCCGGTGTCGTATACGGCCAGGTCGTGGGCGTCGCGCGCGCTCTTGCTGAGTATGCCGTTGAGCTGGCTGGCCAGCTGGTTTATGTCATTGTCTGGCGCATCGTAGCCGGTGCGATAGTCAAGGTGGGCGTGCCACAGTGCGTTCCAGTCGTACATTTGTGTTCTTTCTTGCTAGAAAACGGCGCCAGTGTACAGAAAAAATCACGGGAAAACTGTAGAGTTGGCCGCGGCATGGTAGAATCCGCGCGACTTTTTAAAATGACGTATCCCCATGACCCGACAAATTCGTAACATCGCCATTATTGCCCACGTTGACCACGGCAAAACGACCCTGGTTGACCAACTGCTGCGCCAATCCGGCACTTTCCGCGAAAACCAGCAGGTTGACGAGCGCGTAATGGATTCCAACGATCTGGAAAAAGAACGCGGCATTACCATTCTGGCCAAGAACACCGCCATTGATTACGAAGGTGTTCACATCAACATCGTTGATACCCCGGGCCACGCCGACTTCGGCGGTGAGGTTGAGCGCGTTCTGGGTATGGTGGATGGCGTACTGCTGCTGGTGGATGCCGTTGAAGGCCCGATGCCGCAAACCCGCTTTGTGACCAAGAAAGCCCTGGCCCTGGGCCTGCGCCCTATCGTGGTGATCAACAAGGTAGACCGCCCGGGCGCACGCCCTGACTGGGTGGTAGACCAGACTTTTGACCTGTTCGACAAGCTGGGTGCGACCGACGAGCAGCTGGACTTCCCGATCATCTACGCTTCCGGCCTGAACGGCTTTGCCAAGCTGGAGCTGGAAGAAGAGTCCGACAACATGCGCCCGCTGTTCGAAACCGTGCTCAAGCACGTGCCTACCCCGCCAGGTAGCCCGGACGCGCCGCTGCAGCTGCAGATTTCTGCACTGGACTACTCTACTTATACCGGCCGCCTGGGTGTTGGCCGCGTACTGAACGGCCGTATCAAGCCAGGCCAGGCTGTGGTGGTGATGAACCATGACGACCAGGTGGCTTCGGGCCGTATCAACCAGGTGCTGGGCTACCAGGGTCTGGACCGCGTGCCGGTGGATAGCGCCGAAGCAGGCGACATCATCATCATTTCCGGTATCGAGGATATTGGTATCGGCGTAACCATCTGCGACAAAGAGCAGCCGGTTGGCCTGCCTATGCTGTCGGTGGATGAGCCTACCCTGACCATGGACTTCATGGTGAACTCGTCGCCACTGGCCGGTACCGAAGGCAAGTTCGTGACCAGCCGCCAGATTCGCGACCGTCTGACCAAAGAGCTGCTGACCAACGTGGCCCTGCGTGTTGAAGACACCGAAGATTCCGACGTTTTCCGTGTATCGGGCCGCGGCGAGCTGCACCTGACCATTCTGCTGGAAAACATGCGTCGCGAAGGCTTCGAAATGGCTGTGGCCAAGCCGCGTGTGGTGTTCAAGGATATCGACGGCGAGAAGAGCGAGCCGTACGAAAACCTGACCATCGACCTGGAAGACTCCCACCAGGGTGGCGTGATGGAAGAAATCGGCCGTCGTCGTGGCGAGCTGACCAATATGGAATCGGATGGCCAAGGCCGTACCCGTCTGGAATACCATATTCCGGCACGTGGCCTGATCGGCTTCCAGTCCGATTTCATGACCATGACCCGCGGTACCGGCCTGATGAGCCACGTATTTGACGACTACGGTCCGGTAAAAGCCGACCTGCCAGGCCGTCATAATGGCGTGCTGATCTCGCAGGATAACGGCGAAGCTGTAGCCTACGCACTGTGGAACCTGGAAGACCGTGGCCGTATGTTCGTGTCCCCTGGCGACAAGCTGTACGAAGGCATGATCATCGGTATTCACAGCCGTGATAACGACCTGGTCGTTAACCCGCTGAAAGGCAAGAAGCTGACCAACGTTCGTGCCTCCGGTACCGACGAAGCCGTACGCCTGACCACCCCGATCAAGCTGACGCTGGAATCGGCCGTGGAGTTCATCGACGACGACGAACTGGTGGAAATCACCCCGAAATCCATCCGTATCCGCAAGCGCTTCCTGCAAGAGCACGAGCGTCGCCGTATGTCCAAGCAAGAAAACTAAGCAGCGCTCAGCCTGCTGACCATGCCGCCCCGGTGCAAGCCGCGGCGGCATTTTTCATGGGCGGCGTGGCTGAAGGGTTGGCCGCAGCGGGTAGGTGTTTGTTTGGGGCGAGTTGGCCTGGTGGCGGCCGGGCGGTGGCTGTTTTTCGGCAGGGTGCGCTGCCGGTGGGGCGCGGGCGGCTTAGATGCGGGTGGCCAGCAGGCCGTCGGCTACGCAGGCCTGGTCGCGGCCGTTGCGCTTGGCCTGGTACAGCGCCTGGTCGGCTTGCTCGAATATGCTGCGCACGGTGGCGTCCGGCTCGGGGGTGTCGGCATAGATGCCGATGCTACAGCTGACACGCCCCAGCGGGCTGCTGTGGTGGGGAATCTGGCGCGAGAGCAACCGGTAGCGCAGCTCGGTGGCGATGGCTTCGGCCTGCTTTTGCGATGCGTCGGGCAGCAGCAGGGCGAACTCTTCACCGCCAATGCGCGCTACGGTGTCTTGCGGGCTGCGCGCCATGCTGGCGATGACCTGCGCTATCTGGCGCAAGATGTCGTCGCCGGCGGCGTGGCCGTAGTGGTCGTTGTAACGTTTGAAGTGGTCTACATCCAGCACCAGCAAGGCTAGCGCCTGCCGTTCCAGCTGGCTGTGCTGCAGGGCCAGTACAATGCGCTCGTCAAAATGGTGGCGGTTGGCCAGGCCGGTAAGCTTGTCGGTAAACGCCAGCTTTTTGAAGTGGCTTTGCAGCAGGAAAAAATTGCTGGTGGCTGCCATCAGGATAAGCAGGCCCAGGGTGGCGGTGCCCAGCTCGATGTGCAGCAGCTGGTACAGCAGGGTGTCGCCCAGCAGCATGCCCCCCACAAACAGGGCGGCCTGGCGGATGGGGTGCAGGCTTTTGCGGCGGCGTGCCAGTAGCTGCCAGCCCAGTGCCAGCGCCAGCAGCAGGCCGGCGCGCCAGCCAGGCGATAGTGGGGTGGCGAGCGTGTTTTGCTGCAGGCCTTGCGCCAGGGCGGCATTGATGAATACGCCGTTGCTTTTGGCCTGGTTGCGCTGGATGGCGGTGAAGTGCTCGTCGCCGCTGCCGGCAGCGGTTACGCCGACAAATACGGTTTTGTCTTGCAGCCGTGGGTCGGCTTGGTTATTGGACAGCAGCTCCGCCATGGGTATGGTGGTAAAGCGGGTGTCGCTGTCCAGGTGGGGGAGCAGGCGTGGCTGGCTGCGCCCCCAGTCCCCGGGGTTGCTGCTGCTTGTCGTGCTTGTGCTCTGGCCTGCTACCAGGGCGGCAAACGAGGGCAGCCGCGTGTCACCGGGCCCGCTGGCCAGGTAGGTGCGGCGTATTTCGCCATTGCTTTCCGGGGGGAAGTCGCTCACGCCCACCCCGCGTGCCGCATGGGCCAGCATGGGTAGCGGCAAGGTTGGCCGAAGGGTGGTGCCATCCGGCTCGGGGAAGGCGGGCAGGTAGACTTTGCCATTCTGTGCAATGGCGCGCGCCAGGGCCTGGTCGGACTCGGGATGCTCGGAATGTTCGGCCAGCAGCAGGTTCAGCCCCACGGCCCTGGCGTGGCCCAGCTTGCCGATGGCCTCGGCCAGCAGCTCGCGTGGCCAGGGCCAGCGGCCTAGCTGGGCCAGGCTTTTTTCATCGATGGCCACAATCACGATCTGTTCGCTGGCATCGGCGGCCAGGGCCTGGTTGATCAGGTCCTGCACGCGGTAGTCCAGTGTCGAGGGGGCCATGCCCAGCCAGAGTGCGGCCAGTGGCAGCAAGATGCCGGGCAGGGTGCGTGATGTGGGGATGGGCATGGCTAGTCGATCAGCAGGATGTCTTCCAGCTCGGTAGCCTGGTAGCCATCGGGTGTGCTGACCTTGTAGCTCACCCGGTAGCGGCCGCTGTACAGGCGCTCGCTGTCCTGCCATACGGGCTGGTCATTGCTGTAGACAAAAGCCTGGCTGTCGCGCCCCAGTAGCTGCAGGGTGAGCTGGTAGCGAGCCTTGCTTAGCGGGTAGGGGCGGCCGCTTATCTGCATGCCGCGAGGGTAGCTGGCGCGCCACAGGCCGGTGTCGGCTTGCAGGCTGTAGGTCTGGCTGTAGGGGCCGGGCTTGCCTTGCTTGTCCAGGCGGGCTACCTGCCAGTACCACTGGCCGCCTTCTGCCAGCTGGCGGGTGGTGTCAGGCTGGCTGATATCCCAGCTGGCGGCGATGGGTTGCATGTCTGGCTGGCGGGATAGCTGCACGCGGTAGCGCGTACCGGTATCGCCGCTAAAACGGAAGGCCAGCTCGCGGCCAGCCAGGCGGCGGCCGTCTGCCGGGCTGAGCACCAGTGGCGGGGCGGGGTGGGCGTTCACCACAAAATCATGCTTTGCCGGATAGCCTTGCAGCCCGTTGGGTAGCTGGCTGCGCACGGTAAGCTGATAGTGGCCGTTGTCCAGTGCGGGGTACCACTGCGCTGTTTTCAGCAGCTTGTCGTCCATCATGCGGCGGCCCGGCTGGGTGCGCATCAGGTTGGCCTGGTAGGCAGCCATGCCTTCGGCAGGTGTCCATTGCAATATGGCGGGCGAAAAAGACTGCACGGCAGCAAGCGGGCTAAGGTCGGGCGCTGCCGGTAGCATGATGCTGCCGCCAGGTGCTTCGCCACGGCGGGTCACGCTGCCAAACCCGGCCGCCACTGCCTGGCTGCCGCTGTGGCCGCTGACTTCTACCTGGCCTTCTACTACCTCGGTGGCCGAGCTGTCGGCGTCGGCCACGTTTACGCGAAAGCCGGTGCCGCGCACGGCAGTAATGGCGCTAGGCGTCTGGATGGTGTGCCGGTTTTGCATGAGCGGGTTTTTCACCACGCTGTTGTCTATGCTGCCGCTTTCTATATTAAGCCAGGTGTTGCTGGCGCCAGTGCTGGGGAAGAAGGTGGCTTCTTTGATGGCAAAGCGGGCATTGGGGCCGATGCTTACCAGGCTGCCTTCTTCCATCAGCAGTTTCAGTGCGCTATTGGGGCCGGTGCGGATAATCTTGCCGACGGCGAGCGGGTAGCTTTGGCCGGCCTCCAGCGTCTGGCCGTCCAGTGTGGCCTCGCCTACCAGGTCGGTGACGGTGGCGCTGGCGCTGTGTTGGCGCATCAGCTGCAGGGGGATGCGTAGCGTGCTGTGCGGCTTCAGTGCATACGGGTTGCGTATGGCGTTCAGCTTTTGCAGGGCAGGGGCGTGCGCCAAGGTGCTCAGGTGCGTGCGGGCAATGCTCCACAGCGTATCACCGGGCTGTATTGTGTATTGCCAGTCGCCATTGTCGGCATGGCTGGCACTGGCAAGGCAAAAGGTCAGGAGTATCAGGCGTTTAGCGTGCATGGCGGGCCGGGCGAGTAGGGTGGGTGGATACCCTGCAATGACAAAATGGTCATTTTAAAACTTTTAGCTGCGTCGTGCAGAAAAAGCACCTGTGCTGTTCTGTGGCGTGGCGGTCCGGTTAAGTTTCCCTGTCACACGCCCGTATTATGACATATGGGCCAGCAGTTCGGCGGGCGCGTTGATGCGGATATCGGCCTGCCAGCTGGCGGTGTCATCGCTGTCGGCAATATATCCCCAGTTCACCAGCACGGTTTTCATGCCCACGGCGCGCCCTGCCTGTATGTCGCGTTCGGCATCGCCCACGTACAGGCAGTGTTGCGGGTCGGTGTCGATCAGGCGGCAGGCGTGCAGCATGGGCGCCGGGTCCGGCTTGGCCACGCCCACGGTATCGCCGCTTACCACCACGGCGGGTGGCACGGCAAAGGGCAGCGCCGGCACCAGGCGGTCGGTAAAGCGCATTGGCTTGTTGGTGATAATGCCCCACTGCAGTCCGCGCGCATGCAGCGCCAGGATCAGTTCATTGATGCCGTCAAATAGCGTGGTGTGGCTGGAAAAATCGTAGTCGTACTGCTCCAGAAAGCGCAGGCGGTACTCTTCAAAGCGCGGGTGGGTCTTGTCGATACCGAAGCCCAGGCTGACTAGCCCGCGCGCACCGTGGCTGGCGATCGGGCGTACCGCTTCGTACGGCTGCGGCGGCAGGTTTTCTTCGGCCAGCAGGCGGTTGAGGGCGGCGCCCAGGTCGCGGGCGGTATCGGCCAGGGTGCCGTCCAGGTCAAACAGTACTGCCTTGATCATGCAAGCGTTCTCCAAAAAAATGCGGCCAACCTTGGGGGCAAGGTTGGCCGCAAGTTTACGTCAGCCCTAGCGTACTGTCTTGCCGAGGAATAATTTGTAGGCCGGGTTATCGGTTTCTTCCACGTACGGGTAGCCCAGCTGCGCCAGGAAAGTCTGGAAGGCGGCGTCGTCTTCGCGCGGCACCTGGATGCCGATCAGCACGCGGCCGTAGTCGGCACCGTGGTTGCGGTAGTGGAACAGGCTGATATTCCAGCCGGTCTGCATGGCTTCCAGAAAGCGCATCAGCGCGCCCGGGCGTTCGGGGAACTCGAAGCGCAGCACGCGCTCGTCCTTCAGCTGCGGGGCGTGGCCGCCCACCAGGTGGCGGATGTGCAGTTTGGCCAGTTCGTTGTCGGTGAGGTCCAGGCCGTCCAGCCCGTTGGCCTGCAGGTCGGCCACGATGCGGCCAACGTCTTCGCGGCCGGTGATCTGCACGCCGACAAACACGTGCGCGGTGCCTGGGTCGGCAAAGCGGTAGTTGAACTCGGTGATGTTGCGGTTGCCGATCACGCTGCAGAACTGCTTGAAGCTGCCGGCTTTCTCCGGCAGGGTCACGGCAATCACCGCCTCGCGGCGCTCGCCCAGCTCGGAGCGTTCCGACACGTGGCGCAGGCGGTCAAAGTTCATGTTGGCGCCGCAGTTGATGGCCACCAGCGTTTTGCCGCTACAGCCTTCGCGTTCCACGTAGGCCTTGGCGGCGGCTACGGCCAGTGCGCCGGCCGGCTCGGTAATGGAGCGGGTGTCTTCAAAGATGTCCTTGATGGCGGCGCAGATGGCGTCGGTGTCCACCAGCATGATCTCGTCCAGCAGCTCGCGGCAGATGCGGAAGGTTTCTTCGCCCACCAGTTTTACCGCGACGCCATCGGCAAACAGGCCCACGTCTTTCAGCTCCACGCGGTAGCCGGCGTCGATGGACTGCTTCATCGCGCTGGAGTCTACCGGCTGTACGCCGATGATCTTGATCTGCGGTTTAAGGCGTTTGATGTAGCTGGCCACGCCAGCGGCCAGGCCGCCGCCGCCAATGGCCACGAACACGGCTTCGATGTCGCCCGGGTGCTGGCGCAGGATTTCCATGCCGATGGTGCCCTGGCCGGCAATCACGTCCGGGTCGTCAAATGGCGGGATATAGGTCTTGCCGCTTGCTTCCACCAGTGTCATGGCGTGCTGGAAGGCGTCGCTGAACGATTCGCCGGCCAGCACCACCTTGCCACCACGGCGGGTGACGCCGTCGATCTTGATGGCTGGCGTGGTGGCGGGCATCACGATGGTGGCTTCCAGGCCCAGCTTGCTGGCTGATAGTGCCACGCCCTGGGCGTGGTTGCCGGCGCTGGCGGTAATCACGCCGCGCGCACGCTGCTCGGCGCTGAGCTTGGACATCTTGTTGTAGGCGCCGCGCAGCTTGAACGAAAACACCGGCTGCAAGTCTTCGCGCTTGAGCAAAATGGTGTTGCCGGTGCGGCGGCTAAGGTTGGTGGCGACCTCCAGCGGGCTTTCGATAGCCACGTCGTACACGTTCGAGGTGAGGATGCGCTCCAGGTAGTCCTTGGGGTGTGGCATGGTTATATATTCCGAGTAATTTTTTTGTCCCTGAAAAGGCAGGTTAACAGGAACTAAGCTGGCTGCGAAGGGTATAAAAGCCTTTGTACTGCGGGCTCCCACCCTGTTGTGCCGGCCTGGTGCCAGGCAATATTTTGTATCCCGTGGCGCAACCTCACCCGGCCCGGCGTGTATAATGCCCGGCTGTTTTGCGACAAACCCACCGTCTATCGTTTCAATGAAAAAAACCACCTCGCTTTTGCTGACGGCAGCCTTGTCGCTGTCCACCCTCGCACACGCCACCACGCCGTTTGTGCCACCTGTGCCGGAAATCGCCGGCAAGGCTTACTTTATTACCGACTTCTACAGCGGGCAGGTTGTTGCTGCCCGTGACCCGGATACCCGTATCGAGCCTGCGTCGCTGACCAAGCTGATGACGGCGTATCTCACCTTCAAGGCACTGAAGGAAAAACGCCTGACGCTGGAGCAGATGCTGACCGTGTCGCAAGTGGGCTGGAAGCAGGAAGGCTCGCGCATGTTCCTCGACCCGAAAGTACCGGTGTCGGTGGATAATCTTATCAAAGGCATGATCGTGCAGTCCGGTAACGACGCCTGCGTCACGCTGGCCGAAGCCATTGCCGGCAGCGAAGAAGTCTTCGCGCAGATGATGACCACCGAGGCCAAGCGCCTGGGCATGAGCGCCACCAGCTTCAAGAACTCGACTGGCCTGCCGCACCCCGATCACTACACCACCACGCGCGACCTGGCCACGCTGTCTACCGCCATCATCCACGACTTCCCCGAGTTCTACCCCATCTACTCGATGAAGTCGTTCAGCTACAACAACATCACCCAGCCGAACCGCAACCTGCTGCTGTACCGCGACCCGAACGTAGACGGCATGAAGACCGGCCACACCGCCAGCGCCGGCTACAACCTGATTGCCTCCAGCAAGCGCGATGGCCGCCGCGTGGTGTCGGTGGTGGTCGGCACGGCCAGCGAAGAAGCCCGTGCGGTGGAAAGCTCCAAGCTGCTGAATTACGCGCTGCAGTTCTTTGAAACGCCCAAGCTGTACGACGCCAAAAAGCCGGTGTCGGAAGTGGCCGTCTACAAAGGTGCCAGCAGCAAGCTGCCGGTAGGCTTTGCCAGCGACGTGTACATCACCGTACCCAAAGGCCAGGCCAGCCAGCTGAAAGCCGACCTGACCACCACGCAGCCGATGATCGCCCCGGTGGCTGCCGGCCAGACCGTGGGCAAGCTCACCGTGAGCCTGGCAGGCAAGGTTGTGCTGGAGCGCCCGGTGGTGGCGCTGCAGGCGGTGGAAGAGGGCGGCTTCTTCAGCCGCCTGTGGGATAGCATCAAGCTGTGGCTGGGCTGGTAATTTGAATGGTTGGCCGCATCTATGCGGCCAACCCTTTTTGTATTCAGGATGTGCATATGAGCAACCCGACAAGCGATATCAAAGACCTGCTGGAATTTCCGGCACGCTTCCCCATCAAGGTAATGGGCGAGCGTACCGATGTCTTCCTGCCGACCATCTTCGAAGTCGTGCGCCTGCACGCACCAGACCTGGAGCTGGCGCACATCGTGGCGCGTGACAGTTCCAGTGGCAAATACGTGTCGCTGACCGTGACCGTGACGGCCACCTCGAAAGAGCAGCTGGACAATATCTATCGCGTACTGTCCGGCCACCCGCTGGTGAAGTGGGCCCTGTAAAGCATGAGCCGCATCGTCAAACACCTGGGGCTGGTTGACTACACGCCCACCTGGCACGCCATGCAGGCGTTTACCGAAGCCCGCACCGACACCACGCCGGATGAGCTGTGGTGCCTGGAGCACCCGCCGGTGTACACGCTGGGCCTGGCCGGCAAGCCCGAGCACCTGATCATGCCCAGCAGTATCGAGGTAGTGAAGTGCGACCGTGGCGGCCAGGTGACCTACCACGGCCCCGGCCAGCTGGTGGTGTACCTGATGATAGACTTCAAGCGCATGGGCATCGGCGTGCGCGAGCTGGTGCGTCGTATCGAGCAATCGGTGATCGACCTGCTGGCCGAACTGGGCATTACCGCCTACGGCGACGTGAACGCGCCGGGGGTGTATGTAGCGGGCGAAAAAATCGCTTCGCTGGGGCTAAGAATCAAAAACGGTGCGGTGTACCACGGCCTGAGCCTGAACGTGGACATGGACCTGACACCGTTCAGCTGGATTAACCCTTGCGGCTATGCCGGCCTCAAGGTGACGCAACTCAAAAACCACGGAGCCACCCTTACCGTGGCAGAAACCGCCGCGCAACTGCTGCCCCATCTGGAGCGCAACCTGGCGGTGACGAAGGAGACAGCATGAAACTGGACAACCAGGCAGGCGTAAAACACAAAGGCGCCGACAAGACCGCACGCATCCCTATCAAGATCGTGCCACTGGACGAAAAGCTCAAAAAGCCGGAGTGGATTCGCGCCAAGCTGCCCAATGGCCAGCGCTTCAACGAGATCAAGCAGATCCTGCGCGAGCAGAAGCTGCACACCGTCTGTGAAGAGGCCACCTGCCCGAACATCGGCGAATGCTTCAGCAAGGGCACGGCCACCTTCATGATCATGGGTGACATCTGCACCCGCCGCTGCCCGTTCTGCGACGTGGGCCATGGCCGCCCGAACCCGCTGGACGAGAACGAGCCGCGCCACCTGGCCGAAACCGTGGCCGCGCTCAAGCTGCGCTATGTGGTGATTACCTCGGTAGACCGTGACGACCTGCGCGACGGCGGTGCCCAGCACTTTGCCGACTGCATCAGCGAAATCCGCAAACTGTCGCCCGACACCCAGATCGAGGTGCTGGTGCCGGACTTCCGCGGCCGCCTGGACGTGGCACTGGATATCCTGAGCAAAAACCCGCCGGACGTGATGAACCACAACCTGGAAACCGCACCGCGCCTGTACAAGCAAGCGCGCCCTGGTGCCGACTACATCCACTCGCTGGAGCTGCTCAAGCAGTTCAAGGCGCTGTGCCCGGATGTGCCGACCAAGTCCGGTATCATGGTAGGCTTGGGTGAAACCGACGAGGAAGTGTACGAAGTGATGGCCGATATGCGCCGTTACAATATCGACATGATCACCATCGGCCAGTACCTGCAGCCTACCGACGGCCACCTGCCGGTGCTGCGCTACGTGCACCCGGACCTGTTCAAGGCCTTTGAAAACAAAGCTTATGAAATCGGCTTCAAGCACGCTGCTGTCGGTGCCATGGTGCGTTCCAGCTACCACGCTGACGTACAAGCCCACGAGGCTGGTGTTGTGGATGCCAGCGCGATTGTCGGTTAACGCCGGCTAGCCTGGGCACCGCATCACCGCGGCCCTGGTGCGCAACAGCCCCCGTCTGGCCAGGCCAGACGGGGGCTGTTTGTTTTCGGGCGGGTGTTGTTGGCCGCACGAGATGGCGGTGTCTGCCGAGCCATGATGTACGGCAGGCTGCGGCCAACGTTGGCCGCAGTGCCCGGTTTGCACGGTGGGGCAGCCTGCCTTAGCGCAGCTTTTCCAGCATCTGGTAGTACCACATGCCGGCGGCCAGCAGCGGGTTGCCCAGTTTGCTGCCCAGCGGTACGCGGATGTGTTTGCAGGCGGCAAAGGTATCGAACTGGCTTAGCGTGCCGGTGATGGCCTCGGCCATGATCTCGCCCATGATGTGGCTGCTGGCCACGCCGTGGCCGGAGTAGCCCTGGCAGTACCACACGTTGTCCGACAGTTTGCCCAGCTGCGGGATGCGGTTCACCACAATGCCCATGGCGCAGCTCCACTGGTAGTCGATCTGCACGCCTTTGAGCTGCGGGAAGGTGCGCTCGATGCACGGCAGTAGCTCGGCAGCGATATCGCGCGAGTCGCGGCCGCTGTAGTTGGCGCCGCCGCCGAACAGCAAGCGGCCGTCGGCAGTCATGCGGTAGTAATCCAGCACGAAGCGGCAGTCGTACACCGCCAGGTCGTGCGGGTTCAGCGTGTTGGCCAGCTCGCCCAGCGGGCGGGTGGTGACAATGCCGCCCATGGCCGGGAAGATCTTGCCGCCCAGTTGGTCTTGCGCCAGCTTGTGGTACACGTCGCCGGCCAGCAGGATGTGGCGGGCGTTGACGCGGCCGTGGGCAGTGACGATGGCCGGGCGCGGGCCGTGCACGATGTCCAGCACCTCGGTGTGTTCGTATAGCCGGGCACCCAGGCTGGCGGCGGCGCGCGCTTCGCCCAGGCACAGGTTGAGCGGGTGCAGGTGCAGGTTGCGGCGGTTTTTCAGCGCGCCGCAGTACTGTTCGGTAGCCAGGTGCTCGCGCACGCCGGCGGCATCCAGCAGGGTGACGTCGTCGCCCATGCCGCGGCGCTGCGCTTCGTCGTAGCTGGCTTGCAGCTCGGCCATGTGGGCGGTCTTCATCGCCGCGTGCAGGTGGCCGTGCTTGAGGTCGCAGGCAATGCCGTAGCGCGCCACGCGCTGCTGGATGATGTCGTGGCCGCGCCAGCGCAGCTGCCAGATGAAGTCGTCCACGTCGTCGCCCAGGGTTGGCCGCATCTGCTTGCGCATGGCTTCGTCACCGGACAGGCTGCCGGTGACCTGGCCGCCGTTGCGGCCGCTGGCGCCCCAGCCGATCTTGTTCTGTTCCAGCAGCACCACGCTCATGCCGCGTTCGGCCAACTCCACGGCGCTGGCCACGCCGGTGAAACCGCCGCCGATGATGGCGACGTCGGCGTCCACGCTGCCTTGCAGCATCGGGTAATCGCTTTCCTGCACGATGGTGGCGCTGTAGTAGGAAGGGCTGCGCGGCTGGCTGCCGTGCTGGGCGCGTGCGTTCATGGGTTCTCCTTGTGGCTGGCCGGTGCGGGGGGCGTGGCAGGATAAGCAGGCTGGCGCTGCCAGTATTTTTATAGCGACGCTGGGCTGGGTAGTTTCACCGTGCCAAGCGTGGCAGGCGCTAGCTTGCGCCAGAATTACACGTGAGTTAAATCATCACTTTCTTATGTAAACTTTTGCCTTTTCTCAACTGATGGGCGTTTTAGCGCGCGCAGGGCAGCTCGTCCCATTGCGTGGTCCAGCGCGGCGAGCGCAGCTCCTGGCGCATAGCCCAGCCGTCGTGCAGGCTTTCTGCGGCCAACCTCAGCGTGCCGCGGCCGAATTGCTGGTTGATGCGGTCCAGCGTTTGCATCAGCTGCTGCCGGCGCGGGTTGGCCGCACTGCCGAACAGGCTTTGCTGGCCGTGGTGGCTGCTTTCCAGCGCCATCAGTACCACGCCGGCTTTCTTGTAGCTGCAATCGTCGCGATAGATCTGGCGCAAGCCTGCCAGCGCCGCGCGGGTGAGATCGGCGCTGTCGCTGCTGGCGCCGGGCAGCGCCACGGCAATCCAGCCGCGGTATTGGCGGTCTTGCTCGCGAAAGCGGTTGGTGCGGATGCTGACGCCCACCAGGTTGGCCAGCCCGTGCTGGCGGCGCAGTTTTTCGGCGCAGCGGGCGGCGTGGTGGCTGATGGCGCTGGCCAGGGTGTCAAAATCGGTGACTTGCCGGGCAAAGCTGCGGCTGGAGATCAATTGCTGTTTGTCGGCGTGGATGTCGTCGGCGCCGACGCAGGCTTCGCCGTTGAGCTCGGCCACGGTGCGCGCCACCACGATGTTGAAGCGGCGCTGGATATCGGCCACGTTGGCTTGCTGCAGGTCCAGCGCACTGCGGATGCCGCACGCTGCCAGCCGTGCGGCCAACTGCCGGCCAATGCCCCACACCTCGCCCACCGCCAGCCGCCCCAGCAGCAGCTGCTGATAGTGCGGCGCCAGCCAGTCCCAGCCGAAGACGCCCTGGCATTGCGGCCGTGTTTTGGCCACGTGGTTGGCCAGTTTGGCCAGCGTCTTGCTGCGGCCAATGCCCACGCAGCAGGGGATGCCGACGCTTTGCAGCACGTCGGCGCGAAGGTTGGCCGCGTGCTGGCGCTGTTCGGCAATGCCGTCCAGGTGCAGGAAGCATTCATCGATGCTGTACACCTCTTGCTGCACGCCCCAGCGCGCGATTACCTGCATCATGCGCCGGCTCATGTCACCGTATAGCGCGTAGTTGGAGCTGAACACCGCCACGCCGTGGCGGCGGCACGGCTCGGCCACCTGGTGGTAAGGCGCAAAGCCGGGGATGCCCAGCGCTTTGGCCTCGGCGCTGCGTGCTACCACGCAGCCATCGTTATTGCTCAGCACGACGATGGGCTTGCCGGCCAGGTCGGGGCGGAACACGCGCTCGCAGCTGGTATAGAAGCTGTTGCCGTCCACCAGCGCAAACTGGCTCATGGCAGCAGCCGCCGCACGCAGGCGCTGACCACGCCCCAGATATGCAGCTCCTGGCCAGGGCCGATCTCGATAGGCGGGTAGGTGGGGTTGTCCGGCAGCAAGGCGGTGCGGCCGTCGCGCTGGTGCAGGCGTTTGACGGTGAACTCGCCGCAGAGCACCGCCAGCACGATATGGCCGTGGCGCGCCGGCAGGCTGCGGTTCACCACCAGCAGGTCGCCGTCGTGGATGCCGGCATCCTGCATGCTGTCACCGCTGACGCGCACCATGAAGCAGGCTGCGGCGTCGTCGATCAGGTAGCGGTTCAGGTCCAGGTGGCCTTCCAGATAGTCGTCTGCCGGGGAGGGGAAGCCGGCAGCCACGCGGCTGGCGTACAGGGGCAGTGCACAGGCGGGGGGCGAGGGGTGGGGCTGGATGGTGGCAGGCATGGCAATCTCCTTTTCTTGATTATGTACAAATTCAAATGCCTTGCCAAGCTGCCACCATCAGGCCGGCACTACGCTGCGTGATCGATAAGCGAAAGTGCGGGTTTGTTGCGGTTTGCCACTGAAAACTGGCCGATTAGTGCAAATGACGCTCTGCGGCCTGCGTGTTACATTACGCTCAACCTGTTGACGGGGTGGCACAGTGGCCGCCCCTTGTTCATGGCGCACAAGGCCGTGAGCTGCCCCCTGAATACCGCAAAGGAGCTTGTTGTCGTGGTAAACATTGCCGAACTCGAACCCCGTGCTGTCTGGGAACACTTCCAGACCCTGTGTGACATCCCGCGCCCGTCCAAGCACGAGCAGGCGCTGCGCGATTACCTGAAAGGCTGGGCCGAGCTGCGCGGGTTGGAAACCGCCGTGGACGAGGTGGGCAACCTGGTCGTACGCAAGCCGGCTACGCCGGGCATGGAAGACCGCGTTGGCGTGGTGCTGCAAGGCCATCTGGATATGGTGTGCCAGGCCAATACCGGCACCGAGCACGACTTCTTCAACGACCCGATCCGCCCGGTGCTGAAAGACGGCTGGCTGATCGCCGAAAACACCACGCTGGGCGCTGACAACGGCATCGGCGTGGCGCTGGGCCTGGCCGTGCTGTCGGCCGACGATATCGCCCACGGCCCGGTGGAAGTGCTGATGACGCTGGACGAAGAAGCCGGCATGGGCGGCGCACTGGGCTTGTCGCCGTCGCTGCTGCAAGGCCAGATGATGATCAACATCGATACCGAAGAGTGGGGCGAGTTCTATATGGGCTGCGCCGGCGGTATCGACGTGAACGTACGCCGCAGCTACACCACGGAAGCCCTGCCGGCCGGCTACACGGCACAGCAGCTGGTGGTGTCCGGCCTGGTAGGCGGCCACTCTGGCGCCGACATCCATCTGGGTCGTGGCAATGCCAACAAGGTGCTGGTGCGTCTGCTGGCCGAGTTGGCCGCAACACTGCCCCTGCGCCTGGTGTCATTCAACGGCGGTACTGCCCGCAACGCGTTGGCACGCGAAGCCTTTGCCGTGGTGGCTTACCCGGCTGCGCAGGCCGAGCAGGTAGCTGCCGCCATCGATGCCTATCAGGCGCTGATGCGCTTCGAGCTGGCGGGTGTGGATGAAGGCGTGACCATCGTGGCCAACCCTGCTGCTGCCTGCAGTGTCATGGCGCAGGCTGACCAGGCTGCCATCCTGGCCGCGCTGCACGCCGCCCCGCACGGCGTGAAGCGCATGAGCCAGCGCGTGGCCGGCGTGGTGGAAACCTCCAATAACCTGGGCGTGATTGCGATTGGCGAGGGCAAGGTGTTTGCCAACCTGATGGTGCGCTCGCTGCTGGATAGTGGCTTCCGCAACCTGGCCGCCGAAATCGTGGCGTTGTTCCAGCTGGCCGGTTTCGACACCGAAACCGAAGGCGGCTACCCGGGCTGGGCACCGAACCCGGCGTCGCCGCTGCTGGCGCTGTTCCAGCGCGTGTACCGCGAGCAGTTTGACGCCGAGTCGGGCGTACAGGTCATCCACGCGGGCCTGGAGTGCGGCATCATCGGCGCCAAGTACCCGCAGATGGACATGGTATCGTTTGGCCCCAATATCCGTGGTGCACACGCCCCTGGCGAGCGCGTAGAAGTGGCCTCGGTCGGCCACGCCTGGAGATTACTGCAGGCGGTGTTGGCGGCGGTACCGGCCAAGGCCTGAGTCGCCAGACTTTTTCCCTGACACGGGCATCGCGCCCGTTTGCACCCTGTCCCTAATCCGGCAGGGTGTTTCTTTTTCTGCAGCCGGTTTATTGCATGACGTGGTGATGCCAATAGGAGACAAGCCGGCTGTCGCATGACTTATAGATATGCTCGGCGTGGCGATGGGTTTTGTTATAGTGCTTATTTGATTTAAATAACATCAAGCGTTTTAACAAATTCTATCGAAATGGGTGGTGAGACTTGCCGCCCTGACCCACAGCGACCGACCATGCCTACTCACCTCCCTACGCGACCATCCGTTTACCGCTGGCTGCTTTGCCTGCCGGCCCTCATGGCGCAGGCACAAACAGCCCTGGCCGCCACCCCGGCCCAGCTTGACGCCCGCGAACAGCTGCTGCAGCAACAGCGTAGTGCCCAGCAGCCACAGCCCGACGCGCCCGATGTCCGCCTGCAGCCCGCTAGCGCAGTGGTGCAGCAACGCTACCAGCGCGGCGCGGCACCATGCTTTGTCATCAGCGACCTGCGCCTGCAGGGCGATAGCGCCGACCGTTTCCAGTGGGCACTGGCGGCTGCCGACCGCGACAGTCATGGCGGTGGCGACCCGCTGGCGGGCCATTGCCTGGACGTGGCCGGCATCAACCTGGTGATTAACCGGGTGCAGGCGGCCATCCTGGCGCGTGGTTACATCACCACCCGCGTGCTGGCCGGGCCGCAGCAGCTGGCTACCGGCGTGTTGACGCTCACACTGATACCCGGCCGCATCCGCGACATACGCTACGCGCAGCCGGCCGCCGAGCGCCTGCATGCGGCCAACGCTTTGCCGATGCAGGCCGGCGACCTGCTGAACCTGCGCGATATCGAACAGGGGCTGGAAAACCTCAAGCGGGTACCCACGGCCGAGGCCGACATTCGTATCGAACCGGCCGCCGCCAGCGATGCAGCCCCGGGCGACAGCGATCTGGTGATCCAGTGGCAACAGGCCAACCCTTACCGCCTTACCCTCAGCGCAGACGACGGCGGCAGCAAAAGCACGGGCTTGTACCAGGGCAGCGCTACGCTGTCGTACGACCACCTGTTCACCCTGAACGACCTGTTCTACTTCACCCACAGCCAGGACCTGGGCGGCGGTGCCGACGGTGAGCGCGGCAGCGAAGGCGACAGCTGGCATTACAGCATCCCGTTCGGTTACTGGCTGCTGGCTTACAACGGCAGCCAGCACCGCTACCACCAGGCGGTGGCCGGCGCCAGCCAGACCTACAACTACAGCGGCAAGAGCGAGACCAGCGAGCTCAAGCTCAGCCGGCTGGTGTACCGCAACGCCGTGCGCAAGCTTGGTCTGTCGCTGAAAGGCTGGCAGCGCGGTAGCAGCAACTTCATCGACGACACCGAAATCGAGGTGCAGCGCCGCCGCACCGCCGGCTGGGAGGCTGGTGCCAACTGGCGCGAGTTTCTGGGCAACGCCACGCTGGACGTGGGCCTCGCTTACCGCCGCGGTACCGGTGCCCGCAACGCCCTGCCAGCGCCGGAGGACACGTTTGGCGAAGGCCGCTCCCGCCCACGGCTATACCAGGCCGATGCCCAGCTGGACGCGCCGTTTGCCCTGGGCGGGCAAAAGCTGCGTTACGGCCTGGCCTGGCGCGCGCAGTGGAACCGCGGCCCGCTGGTGCCACAAGACCGCTTTGCCATCGGCAGCCGCTACACCGTGCGCGGTTACAACGGCGAAAACCAGCTCAGCGCCGAGCGTGGCTGGCTGCTGCGCAACGAGTTGGGCTGGCAGCTGGCTGGGCAGGAGCTCTACCTGGGCTACGACTACGGCCGCGTGGCCGGCCCCAGCGCCACGCTGTTGCTGGGCCAGCGCCTGGCCGGTGCCTCGCTGGGCGTACGCGGCCGCCTGGGCCGCCTGGCCTACGACGCCTTTGTCAGCCAGCCGCACGGCCACCCCGACTACCTGCGCGCCGCCCGCACCACCGGCGGTGTCAGCCTGAATCTGCAGTTTTAACCAGGAATCGCGCGATGAACCAGCACTGCTACCGTCTTGTTTTCAACGCCCACCGCTGCATGCTGATGGCGGTGGCCGAGATCACCCCGCAACAAGGCACTGATACCTCACCAGCCCGCACCCGGCCTGTTGTTGGCCGCCTGTCTGCAGCCCTACGGCCGCTGGTAGCCTGTCTGCTGCTGGCCCACGGCGCCATCTGGACCCTGCCTGCGGCAGCGCAGATCGTGGCCGACCCGGCGGCCCCGGGCAAGCAGCGCCCGACGGTGCTCAGCACCAGCAGCGGCGCGGTGCAAGTCAACATCCAGACCCCGTCCGCCGCCGGCGTATCGCTGAACCAGTACCGCCAGTTTGATACCGGCACAGCTGGCACCGTCCTCAACAACAGCCGCGTCAACGTGCAGACGCAAAGCGCCGGCTGGGTGGCGGCCAACCCGTGGCTGGCGACGGGCAGCGCCCGCGTCATCGTCAACCAGGTCAACAGCCAGAATCCATCGCTACTGCGTGGCACGCTGGAGGTGGCCGGCCAGCGCGCCGAGGTGATCATCGCCAATCCGGCCGGCCTGCAGGTCAACGGCGCTACCTTTCTGAATGCCAGCCGTACGGTATTGACCAGCGGAACGCCGGTGATAAACGGCGGCAGCCTGGACGGCTACCGCGTCAGCGGCGGGCAGGTCAGCATTGGTGGTGACGGCCTGGATACCAGCGCCAGCGACTACACCGCCATTCTGGCGCGCAGCGTGGCGGCCAACGCCGGCATCTGGGCGCAACAGCTGCAGGTGGGCACCGGCAGCCAGGCCTACGCGGCGGACGGCAGCGCCCAGGGCGCGCTCGCTGCCAGCGGGCCGGCGCCGGCGTTTGCGCTGGATGTTGCCGCGCTGGGTGGTATGTACGCCGGCAAGATCGTGCTGGTTGGTACCGAACACGGGCTGGGCGTGCGCAACGCCGGCAAGCTGGTAGCCGGTGCCGGCGGTTTGCGGCTGCAGACCGACGGGCAGCTGCTGAACAGCGGTACCCTCGCCGCCACCGATGCGGCTGCCGACGTGCAGCTGCAAACCGGCGCGGTGTACAACGGCGGTACGCTGTCGTCGGCGCGCAACCTGCAGCTGGACAGCAGCGGGCAGCTCAGCAACCAGGGCACCCTCAGCGCGGCACGGCAGCTGACGCTGAACGCCACGCAGATCGATAACGCCAGCAGCGGCGCCATCGACGCGCAACGGCTGGCCATCACCACTGCCACCCTGAGCAATAGCGGCCAACTACGGCAAAGCGGCAGCCAGGTACTGGCCCTGCAAGCCGGCCAGCTGCAAAACAGCGGCAGTATTGGCGCCTTGCCGGCCGCACCGGGCAGCGGGGCACCTGCAGGGGGTAGCAGCGGTAGTGCCGGCTCGACGGTGGCGCAGCCGCTACCGTTACCCTTGCCCGAGGTTGCCCCCGCCGCAGGCAGTAGCGTGCAAACCGCCGCGCCCGAGGTACTGCCGGCAGGCAGCATTCAGGTAAGCGGGCTGCTGGATAACCGTGGCCGCATCTTGGCCAACGGCGGTATCGATCTGGCCAGCCAGGGTGGGCTGGTCAACCACGGTACGCTGGCGCTAGGGCAGCTGCAGGTGAGCGGCGAGCGCTTTGACAACAGCCAGGGCAGCCTCGGCGCGCAAGCGGCCAACATCGACACCCTCAGCATCGGCAACCAGCAGGGTAAGCTGCAAATCCAGGGCGCCGCCGTGTTGCATAGCCAGGCCTTCGATAACCGGGATGGCCAGATCGGTGCCGGCGGCAGCCTGCAGTTACGCAGCGGCCAGCTGGATAACCAGCGCGGCAG
The DNA here is from genome assembly GCF_028548455.1 of Vogesella aquatica. Lineage (GTDB taxonomy): Bacteria > Pseudomonadota > Gammaproteobacteria > Burkholderiales > Chromobacteriaceae > Vogesella > Vogesella aquatica. Next base: position 60,218 of record NZ_JAQQLF010000011.1, on the reverse strand, counting down.
CGTGGTGGCCGGGCAGGCGCTAACGGTGCAGGGCGAGGCGCTGGACAACCGCGATGGGGTGCTAGCCAGCCGCCAGGACAGTGCCAGCCTGAAATTGGCCACCGTTGATAACCAGCGCGGCCAACTATTGGCGGCCGCCTCATTGCAGCTAACCGCCGTCGGTGCACTGGACAACCGCCAGGGCAGCACCCAGGCCAGCACGCTACAGCTGCAGGCCGCCAGCGTAGATAACCGTGGGGGCACGCTGGCCGCCGACACCTTGTCCAGCCGCAGCGGCACGTTCGATAACAGTGGCGGGTTGATGCAGGCCAGCCAGCAACTCAGCCTGGACACCCAGGGCCAGGCGCTGACGAATGGTGACAGTGGTAACCAGCGCGGCATTCTGTCGGGTGGTGGGTTGCAACTGAACGTCGGCGAACTGGCCAATCTGGCCGGCGGGCGCATCCAGGCCACCGGCCGGCTGCAGCTCGATAGCGGTACGCTACATAACCAGCAAGCCAGCATCAGTGGCGGCGAGCTGGCACTACAGACTGGCCAGCTGCACAATCTGGGCGGGCAGATTCAGGCCAGCGGCGCCTTGAGCATCGATACCCACGGCCAGGCGCTGACGAATGACAGCGGCGCCAGCATGATCAGTGCCGGCCCGCTCCGCCTGCAAAGTGCCGAGCTGCTCAACGGTACCGGCAGCACCATTGCCAGCCAGCAAGGCTTGCAACTACAGGCCGACAGCGTGCGTAACGCCGGCCTGCTGGCCAGCCAGGGCGCATTGCAACTGCAGGCAGCCGGGCTGGATAACCGCAGCGGCCAGCTACAGGCCGCTACGCTGGGCATTCAGCTGGGCCATGGCACGCTGGATAACCGCCAGGGCCTGTTGCTGGGCAGCCAGGCACTGACGCTGCAGGCCGGCAATATCGATAACCGCCAGACTGGTAACGCAGAACAGGGTATCCAGGGTGGCCAGCTGCAGTTGGCCGCAGCCGGGATCGATAACAGCCAAGGCCAGGTACGCAGCGCTGGCGACAGCCTGCTGCAACTGGACAATCGGCTGGATAACGCCGGCGGTACGGTGGCCAGCGGGGGCCGCCTACAGCTGACGGCAGCAGGCATCGATAATGCTGGCGGCCAACTACAAGCCGGGCAAGACCTGAAGCTGGTGGCCGCCAGCCTGACTGGCAGTGGCACGCTGGGCGCCGGCCGGGATGTGGCCCTGCAGCTACAAACCAGCGTGATATTGGCCGGCAGTACCCAGGCAGGCCGCCATCTGCAGCTCAGTACACCCGGTAGCCTGAGCCACAGTGGCACGCTGCGCGCTGGCGGCCAGGCCAGCCTGCAGGTAGCCGCGCTGGATAACCAGGCCGGAGCCGAAATCAGCGCCCAGGCGCTGGGTATCACCGTAGCCAGCCGCGTAGACAATGCCGGCCTGATCGATGCCGGCCAGCTCACCATCAGCGCGCCCGAAGCCATTGCCAACCAGCCGGGCGGCCGCCTGTACGGCGACCGCGTGGCGCTGGCAACGGCCAGCCTGCTCAACCAATCCGATGCCAGCCATGCTGCCACCATTGCGGCGCGGCAAGACCTGCAGCTGGGCGTGGGGCAGCTGGTCAACGCAGAAAACAGCCTGATCTACAGCGATGGCCATCTGGCTATTGGCGGCCAGCTGGATAGCCAGCAGCAGGCCACCGGCAGCGCACAGCTGGTACACAACCAGTCGGCCACCATCGAAGCGCAGGGCGATGTGGCCATTGCCGCCGACACCCTGCGTAACGAGCGTCTACGCACCAGCATCACCCAGCAAAACAGCATCGACGAAACCGCCTATATGCAGGTGGCTAGCTGGCAGGGTAATGGCCCCAATGGCGGGGCGTTAAGGCCATCGGCCAACTATCGGGCTTATGAAACGCTTTATCTCAATCCGGCCGACATCCTGAGCAACGACAGTATCATCACGCCGGATGGCAAACAGCTGGGTAGGGCGGTTGTGAGAGTGACACCACAAACCAGCAGTTTCTTCCTGGCCAGCGGTGCATTCAGTATTGGAGAGCGCTGGCGCTTGACGACAGCTGCACCAGCAACGCGCACGATCTACTACCTGTGGCGGCAAGATGGCCAGGCTAACCCGGACCAGGTTGTTGGTGGCGATGACCCGTTTGCCGAGCTGGTCCCGCAGCAGGGCTATCAATATGGCGATGTGCAATATAGCCAAGCCTATGGCACCTGCCGCACTGACTGCGTCCAGCTCTTCGCGCCTTATCAGCTGGACGATCCTGTTCATACTATTGTCCACCGCCTTAATCACCTCAGCCAGGAGCCTGGCAACGAGGTAGCCCGCATTGCCCACCACACCGCCATCGACGACGTGCTGGCCGATGGTGCCGGCGCTGCCGCTGTCATTCGTGCCGGTGGCAATATGCAACTGAACCCCGGCCAACTGCTGGACAACCGTTACAGCCAGATCGCTGCCGGCGGCAGCCTGCTGGTGGATGGCCGCAGCGAAGGGCAGGGTAGCAGCAAGGTGGTCAATACCGCCGCCACGCTGTACCGCCTGCACCAGTTCAGTAATACCCACATCACCTACGGTATGGGCAGCTACCAGGGTTCGGCGCCCGATATCCGCGAAACCCTGGGCAGCGTGGCGGCCAGCATCACCGCTAACCAGTCTTTAGCCATTAACGGGGGCGAGGTCAGCAACCTGGACCAAGGCCGCAACGCGCCGCATATACAAACCCCGGCCGCACCGGGCGCCGAGGTGGCCAACGTGCGTGGCGGTAGCGATGGCATCATTCGCGTGACCCCGCCAGCGGGCGCCATGTCGGGGCAGGTGAGCACCAGCAGTGTCAATGTCACGCTGCCGCGCAGCAGCCTGTACCACACTACCGCAGCCAGCAGCCCCTACCTGATCCAGACCGACCCGGCTTTCACCCAGTACTGGCAATGGCTGGGAAGCGACTACATGCTGCAAGGCATGGCTATCGACCCCGCTACCGCCCAGCAACGCCTGGGGGACGGCTACTACGAACAAAAGCTCATCCGCGACCAAGTGGCCCAGCTTACCGGCCGCCGCTTTTTGAATGGTTACGCCAGCGACGAGGCACAATACCGCGCGCTGATGGATAACGGCCTCACCTTTGCCCGTCAGTACGGCCTGCGCCCTGGCGTAGCGCTCTGCCCCGAGCAAATGGCGCGCTTGAGCAGCGACATCGTGTGGCTGGTGGCACAAACCGTCACCTTGCCCGATGGCAGCCAGAAAACCGCACTGGTGCCGCAGGTATACGTCAAGCTCAAGCCGGGCGACATCAGCGCCGATGGCGCGCTGTTGGCCGCAGACCGCCTGCAGCTCAAGCTGGCTGGCGACCTGACCAACCAGGGCCAGATTGCCGGGCGCCAATTACTCACCATCAGCGCCGACAACCTGCACAACCTGGGTGGCAAGCTGCAAGGGCAAGACATCGCGCTGCAAGCGCGTACCGACATCCACAACCTGGGCGGTGAGATGCGTGCCGGCAGCAGCCTGCAGCTGGCCGCCGGGCGCGATATTACCGTGAGCAGCACCACGCACAGCCAGCAGTACGGTAGCGGCGACAACCGCCTGCAGCAAACCACCGTCGAGCGCGTGGCGGGCCTGTATGTGGATGGTGGCGCCGGTGTGTTGCTGGCCAGCGCCGGGCGCGACCTTACCTTGGCCGGTGCCCAGCTGGCCAACAATGGCAGCGGCGCTACCGTGTTGCAGGCCGGGCGCGATGTCAATCTGGCCACCGTCAGCAGCGGCGAAAGCCGCGACGTACGCTGGAACGCTACCGACCGCTTGCACAGCAGCCAGCAGCAGGAAACCGGTAGCAGCATCCATACCGCTGGTGACCTTGCCATCGTAGCCCGGCAAGACCTGAACGCCCGTGCGGCCAACCTGGCCAGCGACAAGGGCGCCGTTGCCCTGCAAGCCGGGCGTGACCTTAAGCTGGTGAATGGCGAAAACACCCGCAATGAAGACTGGCAAACGCAGAGCAGCAAAAAAGGCCTGCTCAGCAGTAAAACCACCAATGAAAGCTACCAGCGGCAGCAAACCGACATCGTCAGCAGTAGCGTGTCCGGCCACAGCGTCAGCCTGCAGGCCGGCGGCAATATGGCCATCCAGGCCAGCCAGGTGGTGAGCGATCAGGCTACCCGCCTGCAAGCCGGCGGTAATATCGCCATTACCAGCGCCACCGCCAGCGATAGCTATAGCAGCCAGCGCGACGAGAAAAAATCCGGCCTGATGGGCAGTGGCGGGCTGGGCTTTACCATCGGCAAAGCCGCGCAAGGCAACGTCAATGGTGTCAGCACCACCCTGGCAGTGGGTAGCACCGTGGGCAGCGTGCAGGGCGATGTGGTGATACTGGCCGGCAAAGACCTGCAGCTCAAAGGCAGCGACGTCATCGCCGGGCAGGACATCACGATGGCCGCACAAAACGTGCGCATCGAGCACGCCGAGCATACGCAAACCCAGCAGACCTCCAGCTACAGCAAGCAAAGCGGCCTCACTGTAGCGCTCAGCGGTGGCGTGGTGGACGCCGCGCAAACCGCCGTCAGCGCCGCCCAGGCCGCAGGTAACAGCAACAACAGCCGCTTGGCCGCACTGCAAAGCGTCAAGGCCGGGCTGGCGGGCTACCAGGCGGTACAAACCGCGCAGCAGGGCGGTGGTAGCGGCGAGGTGGCCGACCCGTCTTTTGCGGGTGTGTCGGTATCGCTGGGCAGCCAGCGCAGCCAGAGCCAAAGCCAGACCAGCAGCAGCAACGCCAGCAGCAGCGAGCTTAACGCGGGGCGCAACGTACACATCATTGCCACCGGCGACGGCAGCAAAGGCGCCGACGGCGTTGCCCAGAGCGGCGACATATCGGTGACCGGCAGCAGCATCAAGGCGCAGAACGTCACGCTCGACGCCGCCCGCGACATCACCCTGCAGTCTGCGCACAACCGCAGCGACACCACCGGCAGCAACAGCAGTAGCGGCGCTGCCATTGGCGTTAGCGTTGGCGTGGGTAGCGGCAAAGCCGGTATCAGCGTATTTGCCAACGCCAACCGCGCCAGCGGCAAAGAAAACGGCGACACCGACAGCTACACCGAGACCAACATCACCGCCGGGCAAACCCTCACCCTGCGCAGCGGGCGCGACACCACCCTCACCGGCGCGCTGGCCAGCGGCGACACCATGGCGGCCAAGGTTGGCCGCAACCTTACCCTCACCAGCCAGCAAGACCAGGACCACTACGCCAGCCAGCAGCGCAGCATCAGCGCCGGCGGCAGCGTGGCCATCATCGGTACCGGTGGCGGCGTCAACGCCAGCCTCAGCCGCCAGCGCATCGACAGCCAGTACCAGAGCGTGGCCGAGCAAACCGGGCTGTACGCCGGGCAGGGCGGCTTTAATGTGCAAGTGGGCAGCCACACCCAGCTAGACGGCGCCGTCATCGCCAGCAGCGCCAGCCCCGAGCAAAACCGGCTCAGCACCGCCACCCTCGGCTGGCAAGACCTGCAAAACCGCGCCGAATACCGCGTAGAAAGCCAGAGCATCGGTGCCAGCAGCAGTGCCAGTGCCAGCGGCAACCTCGCCGCCAACGCGCTGGGCAACGCCAGCACCGTGCTGAACGGCGGCCACACCCAGGGCAGCGCCAGCAGCACCACCCTGGCCGCCATCAGCGCCGGCAGCCTCACCGTGCGCGACAGCGCCGCGCAGCAGCAAGACACCGCTACCCTGCGCCGCGACGCCAGCGGCACCGCCAACGGCCTCAGCCCCCTCTTCAACAAACAAGCCGAGCTCGACCGCCTGCAAGCCATCCAGCTCATCGGCGACATCGGCCAGCAAACCCTGCAGATCGCCAACACCCACAAACGTGCCGAGCTGAACGCCGCCACCGAGCGCGCCAAAGCCGACCCCGCCTACGCCAATAGTGCCGACTACCAGCAACTGCAAGCCACCTGGGGCAAAGGCGGCAGCGTGCAGCAAGCCGTCACCGCCGTCACCGCCGCGCTGCAAGGCCTGGCCGGGGGCGATGCCAGCGCTGCCATTGCCGGCGCCGCCGCCCCCTACCTGGCCACGCAGATCAAGCAGCTCACCACCGACCCCGCCACCGGCCAGGTCAACACTGCCGCCAATGCCATGGCCCACGCCCTGCTGGGTGCTACCCTGGCCGCCGCCAAGGGCGACAACGCCGTCGCCGGTGCCGCCGGCGCCGGCAGCGCCTCGCTGATCGCCGCCACGCTGGCGCAAAACCTGTACGGCAGCGACGCGGCCAACCTCACCGAAAGCCAGAAAGACACCGTCGCCGCCCTCACCACGCTGGCCGGCAGCCTGGCAGGCGGTATCGCCGGCGGCAACACCGCCTCGGCACTGTCGGGCGGGCAGGGAGCGAAGAATGAGGTGGAGAACAACTCGCTGAGCAAGCAACAGGCGGCCAACTGGGTAGAGCAGTTCCGTCGCCAGGCGGCCAGCTGGACACCGGCACAGCTGGAACAGACCATGAGCCAGTATCGCCAGGAGTCGGCAGAGCTCACCCGTGCTGCGGCCACCTGCCAAAGCAGCAGCGCCTGCCAGCAGCTAGCCGGGCAATTGAAAGCCAATAGTACCTGGCTGGAGATGATGGCGAACGCCTTCACGGGCAAAGACCCTCAGCGTGCCAGCCTTTACCGTCACGAAGCCAATGCGGCCCAGCAAGACTACCTGCAAGCGATTAACCGGATGGCTGATCATCAGCAAGGGCTGGGTTCAGGCTGGAATAGCGGGCAGAGTGCAGCCATGACGGTGCAGGGTATCGCGTCAGGCAAACCCTATGCCGATTATGAAATACAAAACCAGCAGCGCTTTGGTGTGATGGCTTCGTCGGTATTGCTGCCTGCTGCGGGTGGCTTGGTCGCTGGTAGTGCAGTGTCTCATAGCATGCTGACAGCCGGCGCGATCGGTGCGGGTTTTGATGCGGCGGGTCAGTACACCCTTAACTGTATGGCGGGTAACTGTAACCCTGGCGATGTTCGGCTGGCGCAGTCGCTGTTTGCCGGCAATACAGCGATGATAGCCGGGCCTTTGGTTGGGCCGGTGGCAGGGAAATTGCAAGCGATAGGAGTGGGGGCACTGCCCAGCACCATCGGTGTTGCGGGAACATTAGGTTTTGCAACGGCATTCACGAATACCAGTTTTAATAATATACATTTGGGGGAAGATAAGAATGCATTTATTGCAGGTTCATTGGGCGCGGTAGCCGGGGCCGCCGGTTCTGGTGCAAGTAGTCTTTTGCTCAAGCCCTCTACCGATGCGTGGCAGGCATGGCAGCAAAGCCTGTCGCCGTCATTGTCACGTTTGGTGCAAGCACCGCCGCCATCCGTTCCCCCTAAAACAGCTGCACAGGTCTTGGATGCAGTCATTTCCAACTCTCCTTCATTTGTCGATGTGCCTAATAATGATGCTAAGAAAGTGCCGTAGTGATGAAGAATAGAATAATTTATCTCCTTGATAAGGCTTTTACGATTTTTTTGATAGTTTTTTTTAAGTGGCTGTTATTTCCTTTTATGTGGATTTTTAGTAACTGTGTACAGCCGCTCAGGTTTCATAAGCTGTTAATTTGGCTTGCATTTCTTTGGGTTGGTAGTTTGCTTCCTGCTCACGGTCATGAGTGGTACGAGTATGTTGCTTGCAATTGGGGAGTGGGTAATTGCGGTCGCTACGCCCCACCCACTGCTGCTGAGATATGGTGGCGTCAGACGTATATGCGACCATTGCTAATCCTGGCGGCATTGGCATCGGCGAATTTTTATATTCAGCATATCAAACGAGAAATTCGCCTGCGTCGGCAGTTGGCTAATGATCCTGATATGGTTATTCCGTTGCCGTGGTGGAAACCCAAGTGGCTGGATAAGTACTTTTGGTGGTTGTGATCATGCTCGTGTTAGGTGAGGTAAGTGTCGAAGGTATGGCAGCAAAGTCTGTTACCGTCATTAATGGAGTCTATTTATGAGGCATCTGCAGCAGTTGCTGATGCGGATGGGTTATTTGAAAAAGTCATGCAAGTGCTTGCATAGACCGCTACGGTTTGTCTGCCACGGCGAATGCGTTGGCAGAGGGAGTGGCAGGCTTGCCTGCCAGGCTGATTGGCGGTCTGCAAAGTGACAACCCGGAAGTACAAGGCCGGGCGCTGACCGAGCTGTTGGCTGGCGGTGTGGGCGGGGCAAAAGTCATCGGCGAAGTCCGTGATGCCGCAGTTGCATTGAGGCTTTCACGTGCCGCCATAGAAGCCGATGCCATCAAAATTAAAGCCAGATTGGTTGAAGTTGCCATCCATAGGGACGACCATCGCTTTGACGCAGTGGCAGAGAAAATGGCCGAAGCCAAGGCGGCTGGCTGGAAAGATAAAAATGGCCACCCAATTTGGCCACCTGAAAATGGTAAGGTGCTAGGGACGGAAGAGCAGATAAAGTTGCCAATTGGTACAGAGCTTGACCGTTATGGCTTAATTGGGAGTAATACGGATTTCATTGCGCCGAAAGGTGTCCCCTATGCAAATCGCGCATTGCCATTAGGTAGTAACTCTAGACCTTTGGTGAAGCTGGTGGTGTTAAAGCCACTCCCCGTCGAGAAAAGTCTGGTCATGTCATGGTTTGGTGAGCCAGGCATGGGTGTTCAATATCAGACTACTGCAGGCGCATTGCGGATGACGGTAGGTGAGTTGATTGAGCATGGATATTTGAGGAGGGTTGATTGAAATGATTATGGATAAAATTAATGCTATTGGTGGCTATGATGTGAATAATTTTCGAAGAGGTTTCGATGGTGTGTCGGTTGAAAGGTATCTCGCTGTAGCTGCACAGTCGCTATTGCAAGCAGGGGTTGATTGCGAATTCAGAATTGGCAATCAAGTGTTTAATATGGGTGGTGGTGATTATGAAATTGGAACTTACTATGGGATTGATGTTCATTTCTCGGAGGGTATCGTGGTAATTTATGGTGCTCAGCGCGGGGGGAAATATGTGCTGTTGATTATGCCGTGCTGTGAAATTTCTAGAGCGGTTAAAATTTTTGTCAATTATGTCTCTGTGGGTGCGGTTGTTTTGGATTTGTCTGTCGCTACTTCCTGACTTGGGTGGGCTGTATTTTTCTCGGGTGTGCTTCTTGTGAGTCGTTCTGTGTTTTTTGATATTGAGAGGGTGCCTTGTGAAGACTATTGTTGTTCCAGGCTATGTTGCGGATGAATTCAATGCGCCAGTGAGGCATCCGAATTCACATGCCGATGCAGTCAGGAAGAGTATTGATCGTGTCTATAGATTAATAGATACGGCTTTTTGTTATGGATCCAAGGTCAATATTGAGCCGTATGGATTTGAATGGGTGGATGATAAATTTTACATTTATGCGTCAGAAAGAGGAAGTAAATCTGCGATGGCTATTTTCAAAAGTAGTCACTCTGCTGCGAAATACTTTGTATGGCTCGTTTCTGGTGGAAGTCGTTCCATTGACTGGTCTCTTTTCCCTGAGATGGAGCTGTAACTTCACGGCGCCGGCAGCGCCCCGCTCATCGCCGCCACCTTGGCGCAAAACCTGTACGGCAGCGACGCGGCCAACCTTACCGAAAGCCAGAAAGACACCGTGGCCGCACTCACCGCACTGGCCGGTAGCCTGACGGGTGGCTTGGCCGGCGGCAACGCCGCGTCGGCGCTGGCGGGCGGGCAGGGGGCGAAGAATGAGGTGGAGAACAACTCGCTCAACACCCGTGCCGCCGCCACCCTGATGCAAACGCTGCGCGCCTGCGCGGGCCGGTGTGATGTGGCGCAGCTTAGCCAGGACATCCAGCAACAAGAACAATACTGGGATAAGGTCGTGGCCGAGCGTTGCGGCGGCGCCGGTGCCAGCCTGGCGGTGTGTGCCAGCACGCTGAATGGCTTGCAGGAAAGCCTGTCCTTCATTTCCAGTGCGCTAGGCATGGCCAAGACCCCGCAGGAGCGGGCACTGCTACTGGCTACTTACAACGAGCAGGTACGCGACATCAACACGGCCACGGCACAGTTTGAGAAACTGGGCGCCTCGGCGAGCGTCATCGATGTGTTCATGACGCAAACGGCGCAGGTCCTGCCGGATCTGGCGTTGTCGGTTGGTGGTAACGGCCGCCCCGCGCTGGCGGTGAAACCGGCGGCGGGTGGGCAGAGCGCAGGTGGGTCGCCTGCTGTAGCCACGTCTGGCAAAGTGGACAAGGTAGAAGCGCTGTTTGGTCAGACTTTTGCCAGTATTCCCTTGTCGCACACTGCCGGCAGGCAGGATGGTGATTTGGGTGAAACGTTGGCGTTGCAGCTGCTAAACGAAAAAACCACGCTGAAGTTTCAGCCTTTGCAAAACGCCAGTGGCCACGGTTGTGATGGCTGTGCTGTGGCGATTCACGGCGATACCATCACCGTGGTGGTGATGGATGCCAAGTCGTCCCAGATGGGTGTTGGTGGAGCGAAGAATACGGCGGGGGATCCAGAGGCGAGGTTGTGGGGCTGGATAAATAATCCGTCCATATTTAGTATTCCAGAGAACAAGATTATGGTTCAAAAGATAAAAGATGCACTGAGTTCAGGTGCTTTTAAAGTGCAAGGGGTTACCGTAAAGGTTGGTGTGCCAGCGCCGGGCACCTCGGGTGTGGCAACATTTAAGGTGGAATCATGGCCAAAGTAAATGCTGAATGCGACCGTATGGGTGTTAGTTCTAAGTGGCCGTCAAGAGAGGCGATTGTAAAGAAAATTAGGAAACTGGAGGAGAGTTGGCAGCGCATGCCAAGAAGTTTGATGCAGATTGATATTGATTCAATCAGTGACTACGTTACCCGTACTGATGCACTCCTTGAGCGAGAAATTCCTAATAAAGTAAATGCCACTAAAAATACGGCTGAGAGCCTGGCTGGAGTGCAGCTTAGGACTACTCTAGCAACAGCACATTTGGATGATGCTTGGTTGGGTAAGCTTGCAGGATGGACTCGTTATTATGAAATTGGAGTTCGGCAATCATTTTTTTGGAGTTATTGGTTTGACAATATTTTGACGCCCCCTAGAAGTAACCGTAATTGGAGAAGTTTTGATCTGAAGACTTGTGCCGAGATGTTAGGGGTTCTTTCTATTCTCGGCTGGAAAGATGCAGTCATTTATCAGGGTTACCTCGCCCATGCTGCGCTGAATAACACCTATCAGCTGAAGCTGCAGTACGAAAACGAACACCGTCGGGCTCAGGCTTTCATGTTGCGGCTGTTTGCCAGCTGGGTGGGCGATGCCGACCATGCTTGGCCAGCCTACGCCTACGACGAACCAATCTACGAAGCCCTGCTGCAGTACTGGCGCACACCAGACCCGGCGGCGCTGGTGCCGTGCCTGCTGGCGGCCTGCGACCGCCATACCCACCAGGCCGGACGCGACACGCTGACCAAGTTCTATGACTTCAGCACCGAGTGGGACCTGGGGCGGGTGCCGGTGGAAATCCTGTTGTTGTTCCGGCTGCGCGAATGGGAAGGCCTGGCCAACCCGTTGCTGGACCACCCCTTGATGGCCGCGCCTTATCATCAGTTGCCCCCACCGCAACCCGTGCCACCACTGGACGAGTTGATGCAGGGTGTGGTGAAGCGTGCTAACGAGGATTGGCCAGGGGTTTACGAAGAGGTGTTATCGCTAGCGTCACTAAAAGCCCGTGCTACACAAAAGGGCTAACAATGACCTGAGGCAGGGCATGTACTGTGACGCTACGTGCACCCGGCCAGGGCTCAGCGTGTTTGCCAACGCCAACCGCGCCAGCGGCAAAGAAAACGGCGACACCGACAGCTACACCGAAACCAACATCGCCGCCGGGCAAGCCCTCACCCTGCGCTGCGCCGCTACCGGCACCGCCAACGGCCTGAGCCCCATCTTCAACAAACAAGCCGAGCTCGACCGCCTGCAAGCCATCCAGCTCATCGGCGACATCGGCCAGCAAACGCTGCAGATCGCCAACACCCACAAACGCGCCGAGCTGAACGCCGCCACCGAGCGCGCCAAAGCTGACCCGGCCTACGCCAACAGCGCCGACTACCGGCAGCTGCAAGCCACCTGGGGCAAAGGCGGCAGCGTGCAGCAAGCCGTTATCGTCGTTACCGCCGCGCTGCAAGGCCTGGCCGGGGGCGACGCCAGCGCTGCCGTGGCCGGTGCTGCCGCGCCTTACCTCGCCACCCAGATCAAGCAGCTCACCACCGACCCCGCCACCGGCCAGGTCAACACCGCCGCCAACGCCATGGCCCACGCGCTGCTGGGCGCTACCCTGGCCGCCGCCAAAGGCGACAACGCCGTCGCCGGTGCCGCCGGCGCCGGCAGCGCCCCGCTGATCGCCGCCACCTTGGCGCAAAACCTGTACGGTAGTGACGCGGCCAACCTCACCGAAAGCCAGAAAGACACCGTCGCTGCGCTCACCACACTGGCCGGCAGCCTGGCGGGTGGCATCGCCGGCGGCAACGCCGCGTCGGCGTTGGCGGGCGGGCAAGGGGCGAAGAATGAGGTGGAGAACAACTGGCTTCGGCCACAAGAAATCGAGCTGAAGAAAAAAGCCGAAAGGCAATGTGCGGATGGCAATAACAATGCCTGTACCGTTGTGCAGCTACTGCGCAAACTGGATACGCAGCGTGAGCAAGCAAATGACGGGACCCGTTACAAAGGCATGACTCAGGCGCTGACCGAGTTGCTGATGTCACCCGTTACCGCGCCGGTGGAATTGATTGCCAGCATCGACCGCTACGGTTTGTCTGCCACGGCGAATGCGTTGGCAGAGGGCCTGGCAGGCTTGCCTGCCAGGCTGATTGACGGTTTGCAAAGTGACAACCCGGAAGTACAAGGCCGGGCGCTGACCGAGCTGTTGGCTAGCGGTGTGGGCGGTGCAAAAGTCATCGGCGAAATCAAAAAGGCTACAGTTGCACTGGCAGTATCTCGCCAGTCACCGGCCATGGAGCTGGTGGCAGGGCAGCTGCCTGGTGGTCTTAAAACCGTTGCCAGCATGGGTGAGGCGCTAAGCGGACAGCCAGCCAAGGCGACGGCAGGTGGGTACATTAATGCTGCCAAAGTGTGCGAGGCCGGCTGTGCTATTACAGGCCTGAGCAAAAGCGAACAGGCTTTGGTGGCGAAGATTCAGACAGGGCAAGATTTGGGCGGACAACTGACCGAGCAGTTGCTGGCATCGGTAGCGACACGCACTGGTTCAATAGTGCTGCCTGGTGGAAAATACGGTGCCAACAAAGGCTTTGATCTGGTACTCCAGAACGCAAATGGCACCGTGACCGTGGTGATGGATGGCAAGCAGATGTCGCAGGCTGGGGCGTTCTCGCTTAGTGCCAACGCCGCCGGAGGCAATACGCAGAACTCTATGGCTTGGATAGAGGCTGTGCTTAGAAATCTGGAAAAATCCTCGCCGGCCTACAAGGCAGTTGAAGCAGCTATAGAAAATAACACGCTAGTGACCGCAGTCGGCGGTGTCAACCGAACCTCGGGTGAACTGGTGGTGCTGCCTGTTACCGTACCAGCAAAGTAAAGGAATCATGAACGTGCTATCACACTACACCTCTGAGCAAATCGCCTTTCTTCTAGAACGCAAAGAGCGCATTGATGATTGGGAATATATCGGCCAGGTTCCCCGTCAAGTGATCAAGATAGACAAGGGCGAGGGTAGTTTTAATGGTTGTGTAAGCAATTTGATCAGGCTACACGAAGAAATCGCCGATTATGCCTGGTTCGCCAACAAAGACCTGGCCACCTTCAAGCTGCACAGCTACGTGGTAGCCAAGTTGATGTACATCCGTGCCAAAGCGACCGGCGAAGAAGGTGTGATGCACGAAGCCGAGTATTTTTATGCGCTACTTAGCGACCATGAGCCGGTCATCCGCTGGATGCAGCAGCAGCCGCCTCATTCCAAGCTGTTCAAGCAACGCATGGTCAATCCTAACCAGAACGAGTACCGCTACTACCAGTTGACCCTGGCATTGAATGGACAATGGGATGAGTTGGGGAGCCGGGCCGATGTGTTCTTGCAAGACATCCCGGCCAAAATGAAAAAGTTTGCGCCGGACATGCGCTTTTACCGGGCGCTGGCGCAGCAAGACAAAGCTGGCATGGAGGATGCGCTGGCCGAGCTCACCAGCCCCAAAGTAGCCCGAGTACGCAATGAAGTATTCGAACTGGTGGTGGCCAGCAAATTTGTTTCACCCTTTGCCTGCCTGTATGCCAAGACCGCCGGCCGCCATGGCTTCAACTTGGACGTCGATACCGTTTTCATCCCCCAAGCATGGCTGCCCCATCGCCCGTTGCCGGCCTACCCCGACCCATACGATTTCATGCGCGCATGGGTGATTGCTTGATGTGATGGTCAATATCGGCTGGATTAGGGCCGCACAAAACGTGCGCATCGAGCACGCCGAGCACACGCAAACCCAGCAGACCTCCAGCTACAGCAAGCAAAGCGGCCTCACTGTAGCGCTCAGCGGCGGCGTGGTAGACGCCGCGCAAACCGCCGTCAGCGCCGCCCAGGCCGCGGGCAACAGCAACAACAGCAGGTTGGCCGCCCTGCAAGGCGTCAAGACCCCGCAGGAGCGGGCGCTACTGCTGGCCACTTACAACGAGCAAGTACGTGATATCAACACGGCCACGGCGCAGTTTGAGAAACTGGGCGCCTCGGCGAGCGTCATCGATGTGTTCATGACGCAAACGGCGCAAATTCTGCCGGATCTGGCGTTGTCGGTTGGTGGTAACGGCCGGCCCGCGCTGGCGGTGAAGCCGGTTGCTTCAGGCGGCGTAGTTTGCTGACGCCCAAGCCGCCGTATTTCTTCTTCCAGTCATAGAAAGCCGCTTCGGAGATGCCCATTTTGCGGCAGACCTCCCCAACTGTCGTACCCGACTCCGCTTGGCGCAAGGCGAAAGCGATCTGTTCTTCCGTGAACTTCGATTTTTTCATGACGAATTTCCAGCACGGATAGGGTTAAATTTGCCAGGAATGCCTACTTTTCACCGCTGCCGTTTTTCGGGAGGAGGGCAATCTTACGTGTTCGACCCTTGTCTGCTCGCTGGCCCCAAGCTTTCGCTATGCAGTGGTATGCCGCCAATCGAACCATTGGCTCAATTGGCAAACTGGGCCAAAGACAGTCCGGATTGTGCGATTGCAGCGGTGCCGGAGCGGCCACAGAGTGGGGTGTATTGCGCTGCGCCCGTTTAGGATGGCAGCGCAGCGCGCTGATTTCCGTGCATCCGGTGCAAACCGGCCTGAAAGTTTGCCGGCCGGCTATTTCACCGCGGCATTGCCGCCATCGGCATACAGCGCCGACCCTGCAACGAAGCTAGCCATCGGGCTGGCCAAGAATAGGATGGCTGCCGCAATTTCTGCTGGTTGCGCCAGCCGCTTCATTGCGTGCAGGTCGGCAGCCCATGCCTGTTGTGTCTCGTCGCCTGCCATGGCTGTTTGCGTGCCGCCAGGCAGCACTGCATTGGCGCGTATGCCCTGTGCCGCGTAATCGGCAGTAATGCCTTTGACCAGACCCATCAGCCCGGCCTTGGCTGCACCATAGGCAGCCATGCCGGGCAGACCGGCACTGCTACCGACAAAGCTGCTGGTAAACACCAGCGCGCCGCCGCCGCGCTGCAGCAGGGCTGGAATCTGTGCCCGAGCCGCCAGAAAGGCGGCGCCGAGGTTGCTTTGCAGTGTAATGTCCCATTCTTCGATTTGCAGCTCGGCTAGTGGCCGCATGGTGCCAGTACTGCCTGCGTTATTGACGGCAATGTCCAGGCCGCCAAAGTGTTGCAGAGCGGCGGCTACGCAACGCTGGTGGGTGTCGGCGCGGGTGACGTCGCCGGTTACTACGCAGGCACGACCGCCGTCAGCTTCGATGGCAGCCGCCAGTGCGTGCAGCGGGGCGGGCTGGCGGGCATTCAGCACCACGGCAGCACCGTGGGCGCTGAGTATGCGTGCGGTGGCGGCACCAATGCCGGCGGATGCGCCAGTGACGATGGCAACCTGATTTTGTAGCAGTTTCATGTGAGGCTCCTTGGTGTGGGACAGAGCCACTGTAGCGGCCAGCCAGGAGCCGGACAGCCCGATTCTTGCGCAGCTGCATGCAAACCGGAGGGCGGGTATGTACCAGGCATTTGGGTTGATGTTGGTGCGCAAGGTACCCGTTGGCTGTGGCAGTGTTCATCTGTGAATCCCTGAATGAGGCACTTGAGTGCACGCCTACCCGCCACAGCAGGGCGGGTGTCTGGGGGTATCACCATGCCCGTGGACACGATGGCAGGGTGCGCATTTGTATGGTGAGCTGCTACGTCGGCCGGAAAATAGGAACCTGTCTTGAATAGGCAAAATGCTATCCGGTACCGTAGCCGTATCCCGCATGGCGAGCGCCCGGAAGGGCAGGCCCGGTAAGCTTTCCGGGCCTGTATCTCGGCAAGAAAGCGTGCTGGCAGGCGCTAGGCTGCCTGGGGGCGGCAGGCTAACGTTAGGCCTGCTCCGGTAGCAATGCCCGAGCGGGTAACGCGGACGCCCGCACCTTTTGCCGTGCTTTCAAGCACAGGTGCGGGATGTTGTATGGTGATTATCGTACCGGCAAATCACCTGTGGCCCGGTAGCACGGCGTTGCTGCCTGCCATCCGGTTGCCACGGGGTCAGGGTTGGCCAAGGTAGGGCTGTAGCGCCAGGGTCAGGGCTGCGCTGCAGGACTCCAGCTCGGGCAGGTCTGCCATGGCGTCAGCCAGCCTGCCTTCGTTGGCAGCGGTTTCCATGCGGCGGCAGTGTGCGGCCAACTGCAGGGCGGCAATGGACAGGCAGCTGCCTTTCAGGGTGTGTGCGGCCATGATAATGGCCGGCAGATTGCCTTGTTGCACACCCTGGCGCAGGTCGGCCAGCCGTACCGGCATGTCATCGAGAAAAGCAGCCAGCAGCAGTGGCAGGAAATGCTCGTCGCCATCGCAGTTTTTCAGTGCCTGGGCGTACTGAAATACCGGGGTATTGTCCTGTTCGGGTGCGGGTGGTGGTGGCGTAGTGGCCGGCGTGTCGCCAAGCACGCGATGGATTTCTTCCAGCGTGCGGATGGCGTCTATAGGCTTGCTGATGTAGCCGTCCATGCCGGCTTGCAGGTAGCGCTCGCGGTCCCCGCTCATGGCATTGGCGGTTAGCGCAATGATGGGCAGGGGCGTCAGGCTGCCGGCCGCCTGCATGGCGCGAATGCGCTGGCAGGCTTCCAGGCCATCCATCACCGGCATTTGCATATCCATCAACACCAGGTCGAAGTGTGCAGCAGCCAGGGCATCCAGCGCCTCCTGGCCATTGCCGACTACCGTGACATGGTAGCCGCGGCGGTGCAGGATGGTAACGGCCAGTTTCTGGTTTACCGGGTTGTCCTCTGCCAGCAGAATGTTCAGGCTATGCCCCAGCTCGCGCACGGTATGGCGCGTCACCAGCTCGGGGGGGGCGGTGGCGTCGCTCTGGTTGTGCAGCAGCTTGATGGTGGTGAGCAGCTCTTCCTGGGATACCGGTTTGGTGAGGTAGCCGCGTATGCCCAGTGCCTGGCAGCGTTTTGCGTCGCCACGTTCTCCGGAAGAGGTCAGCATGATGACGGTAGCGCTGCGGCGCTCTTCCTGGATTTGCTGTGCAACCTCAAAGCCTGACATGCCGGGCATATGGCCATCCAGCAAAATAAGCGGGTAGTGCTGGTGCGCGAGTAGCTCAAGCGCCTCGAAGCCATCGGCTGCCAGGGTTGGCCGCATCGACCAGTTTTTCAGCATGGCTTCCAGCCAGCTGCGGTTGGTGGGATTGTCATCTACTACCAGCACAGGCATGTCGGCCAACTCGCTTGGTGCGGTCTGCAAGGGCTGCTCGGCGGCAAGCTGCACGGGTATGCTGAACTGGAAGTCCGATCCGGTGCCCGGGGTGCTGTGTACGCTGATGTGGCCACCCAGCAGACGTACCAGTTTCTGGGTGATGGATAGCCCCAGGCCGGTGCCGCCGTAACGGCGGGTGGTGCTATTGTCGGCCTGGGCGAAGGCGTCAAAGATGAGTTGCTGCTTTTCCTGCGGGATACCGATGCCCGTGTCTCGTACCGAGACGTTCAACAGCAGGCAGCCGTCGGCTTGGATGTCACCGCTTACGGTCAGTACCACTTCGCCGCGGTGGGTAAATTTGATGGCGTTGCCGATGAGATTATTCAGTATCTGCCGCAGCCGGGACGGGTCGGAAATGACCCGGTCCGGCAGCGCCGGGCAAACGCGACAGATCACTTCGAGTTGCTGCTTGCTGGCGCGCAGGGCGAAGGGGTAGACCGTCTGGGTGACCAGGTCGCGCAGCGAGAAAGTGACCGCTTCGAGGGTCATTTTGCCGGCTTCTACTTTGGAAAAGTCCAGAATGTCATTGATGATGGTCAGTAGCGAGTCGGCCGATGACTTGACCAGCTCCAGGTATTCGCGCTGCTCCGTACTGAGCTCGGTATCCAGCGTCAGCTCGGTCATGCCGATGACGCCATTCATCGGGGTGCGGATTTCATGGCTCATATTGGCCAGAAATGCGCTTTTGGCTTCGTTGGCCGCCTCGGCCTGGGCCAAGGCCTGGTCCAGCTCCTTGCTAAGCTGTTCGGCTTCTTCGCGACGCTTTTCGCTGTGTGACAAGTTACGGTAGGCCATGGCAGCCATCAGGCTGGCTACCAGCATCAGGATGGCCGCGGTGGCCGCTACCGTGGTGTTGATGCTTTGCAGGCTGCGGTTACTCTCGTTGGCCTGCTCGGTGAGGCGGCTGTTGGCGCCGATGGTGAGCTCGCGTACATTTTCGACAATAGCGTTCAGGTCTTGCACCAGATCGCTAGCAGTGCGCTGGGTAAAGTAGCCATCACCGGCTGCCAGCTTTTTGTCGGTAGCGGCCACCAGCCGGGTAAGGGCTGCCATGTGGGTGTTGTACCATTGCCCGTTCTTGAATAGCAGGCTGTAGCGGTATTCGCTCAGCAGGGTAATGCGTGACACCAGAATGTCGTAACGCAGCTGCAGCTCGTCCAGGTCCTTCAGCTGGCCAGTAGCAACGGCTACTTTTGCCGCCCCCAGGGTGCGATAGTAATCGATACCCAGCTGCGAGTAGACCCAGACGATGTTGTCTTCGCCCTGCTCGGCGAAGTGCTGCATTTCGGATTGCTGCCGGTGATAAAGCATGCCCACTACCAGCAGGGCTGCGGCCATGAGG
Organism: Vogesella aquatica; assembly: GCF_028548455.1. Taxonomy (GTDB): domain Bacteria; phylum Pseudomonadota; class Gammaproteobacteria; order Burkholderiales; family Chromobacteriaceae; genus Vogesella; species Vogesella aquatica. The sequence goes on along the minus strand of NZ_JAQQLF010000011.1, from coordinate 41,023 downwards.
ATGCCGAGCAGCCATAGCTGGTTGCTGACGCGGCGGTTTGCGTGGCGTAGGGGCACCTGTGTTACTCCGGCAGCCGCGCGGGCTTATTCCACACGGATGCGGTTCACCTGCCACACGCAGCGCGAGTAGATGTCTTTGGTGCGCAGTTCAGGTTTCTTGTCAAAAGGGTACATGATGAATAGCGGGCCTTTGTCGCGTACATTCAATACTTTACCGTCAATTTTGCGCGCCAGGATCACATCGTGTTTTTCCAGGTCGGCCAGCGGGATTTCTGCTGCGTAATCATTCAGTGCCACCACGTACAGCTTTTTGCCCTTTGCGCCGGCAGCTTTCAGTACGTCGCGAAACAGTGGCCCTTCAAAGGTTTGTGCGGTCTTGTACCACGGGGTTTCAACCGTCATCTTCTGTTGGGGCAGCTTGTCCAGCATGGCGGCGTCAAACTGCGCATCGTTACCGGCATTTTTGTCGGCGATCAGGCCTGATACGGTGAGGATGGGGCGGCCGGATGGTTTGTCCAGCGCCAGGGCGCTGGCTGAGGACACAACCAGCACCGCGGCCAGCAAAGTACGTGCAAACTTCAACATGCTTGTGCTCCTTGGTTTTTAATAAGCACTTCATTATGAACTGTTACTACTAAATTTCATCCTTTTAGTGCAAAGACAAGCGCTGTAGGATGGATAAGAATCTATAAATATCATAGCTGGATTGTTGACAATGCACTGTAGCGGCATAGGATGCAACTGTGGCAATTTTCGATAGAACATTTAACGGACAGCAAGGTTTGCCATGAGAATGACTGTGTTGATTGTTGACGACAATCCGGCCAACCTGATGGTGTTGCGCCATTTGGTCAGCCGTATAGAGCACTGTGAGCCACTGACCATGCAGGACGCCAATGCCGCCCTTGCATGGTGCAGAGGCAATACGCCCGACCTTATCCTGACTGATTACATGATGCCCGGCATGGATGGCTTGCAGCTGATTCATGCGCTGCGTGCCATGCCGCATATCCATGACATACCCGTCATCATGGTGACCACCAGTGATATGAAGGACGTGCGGCAGCGCGCACTGGAAGGCGGCTCCACCGATTTTCTGACCAAGCCGCTGGACCCGCCGGAAACCCGTGCCCGCATCCAGAATTTGTTGAAACTGCGCCGTGCCCAGCGTCAGTTGCGGGAGGTAGCCGCACAAGACCTGGTGATCCGCCTGTCGCACATTGCCGAATCACGTGACCCGGAAACCGGTCGCCATATCGAGCGTATGGCCTACTATGCCCGCATTATTGCCACCGGCTTGCAGCTGGGGCCCGAGATAGAAGAGCGCATTTTTCTGGCAGCCCCGATGCACGACATTGGCAAGGTCGCTATCCCGGACCATATTCTGCTCAAGCCAGGCAAGCTTACCCCGGAAGAGTTCGACGTGATGAAAACCCACCCGGCAAGGGGGGCAGAATTTTTACAGGATAGCGAGCTGCCTTTGTTATGCATGGCCCACGATATCGCACTGGGCCACCATGAAAAATTTGATGGCACGGGCTACCCGCAAGGCCTGTGTGGCGAGGCCATACCGTTGGCCGCACGCATTGTGGCGGTGGCCGACGTGTTTGATGCGCTGACCTCGGCGCGCCCATACAAGGCCGCATGGGATGTAGAACGGGCGCTGGCGTTTATGGAAAGCCAGCGCGGCCTGCATTTTGACCCCAAAGTGCTGGATGCTTTTCTGGCCAACTTGGCGCAGGTGCTGGATATCCAGGCGCGCTTGCGTGACGAGCCGGTCTCCTCGGCTTGAGTGGGCCACTGCGGGGCTGCAGCCACCTGTTCCAGGGTGGTTTTTTTTATGGGCGCCAATCGAGCTTGCGCCTGCAATATGCCTGCGAAGCAGTACGCTTGGCTGCTTAATAATCTAAAAGAATAAAGAATTCGTATTATATTATTTTTTGTATCCAATCGATCGCTATAGACTGCGCCCATATTTATCAAAACCTGCTGCTGCAACGCTAGCGGGGCTAGGGCAAGGCATGATCGAAGTACAAAGCATCAGCAAACACTACCAGCACGGCGGCAAGAGCATAGCCGCGCTGGATAACGTCAGCCTGCAGATTGCCAGTGGCGAGATCTACGGCATTATCGGTCGCTCCGGTGCCGGCAAAAGCACGCTGATCCGCTGCCTGAATCTGCTGGAGCGGCCGGACAGCGGCCACGTCAGCCTGCACGGCGAGGACATTACCCGCCTGGACGAGCGTGCGCTGCAGCAGCGTCGCCAGCGCATCGGCATGGTATTCCAGCACTTTAATCTGCTGCGTTCGCGCACCGTCGCGGCCAACGTGCGCTTTCCGCTGGAGCTGGCTGGCGGCCAGAGCCCGGCGCAGATGGACGCCCGCGTTGACGAGCTGCTGGCGCTGGTTGGCCTGCAAGACCACAAACACAAGCGACCGTCGCAGCTGTCTGGCGGCCAGAAACAGCGCGTCGGCATTGCCCGTGCGCTGGCCAATCACCCCGACCTGTTACTGTGCGACGAAGCCACCAGCGCACTGGACCCGGAAACCACCGACGCCATCCTGGCGCTGCTGGCTGACATCAACCGTCAGCTGGGCCTGACCATCGTACTGATCACCCACGACATGCGTGTCATCCGCCAGCTGTGCGACAGCGTGGCAGTGCTGGATCACGGCCGCGTGGTGGAGCAGGGCAAGGTGCTGGACGTATTCCTGGCGCCGCAGCACGCGGTAACGCAAAGCCTGCTGGCAGAGACCGGCATGGGACAGGGCGCCCTGCAAGGCATCTGGCGTCAGCGTGTGGCCACGCCGGTGATCAAGCTCACCTTTGTGGGTGAGCCGACGCTGCAGCCGGTGCTGGACAAGGTTGGCCGCGAGGTCGGCCTGCGCGTCAACCTGCTGTCCGGCACATTGTCGGAAATCAAGGACACCCCGTTTGGCCAGCTGCTGGCCGGCGTGGTGGCATCGGATGTAGACGTGTCGGCGCTGCCGGCCATCTTTGCCCGCGAGGGTGTGCGTTGCGAGGTGCTGTAAATGCTGGATCTTGACTGGAATCTGCTACTGGAAATCGACTGGGTCGAAATCGGTGGGGCCACACTGGATACGCTCACCATGCTGGGTGTGTCGATGCTGTTTACCGTGCTGGCCGGTTTGCCGCTGGGCGTGCTGTTGTTCATTTCGGCACCGGGCCAGCTACGTGCCCGCCCGCGCCTGTACGCCGTGCTGTCGTTCCTGGTAAACGTGCTGCGCTCGCTGCCGTTTGTGATTCTGCTGATCGTGCTGATGCCGTTCACCCTGTTGCTGGTGGGTACCTCCATCGGCGTGGCCGGCGCCATCGTGCCGCTGGTGGTGGGTGCGGTACCGTTCTTTGCCCGCCTGGTGGAAAACGTGCTGCGTGAAGTAGACCGTGGCGTGATCGAAGCCAGCCAGTCCATGGGCGCGCGCCTGTCGCACATCGTATTCAAAGTGCTGCTGCCGGAGTCGCTGCCGGGCCTGATCGGCGCGGCCACCGTTACCGCCGTGGCGCTGGTGGGCTACACCGCCATGTCCGGCGTGATCGGTGGTGGTGGCCTGGGCGACCTGGCCATCCGCTATGGCTACCAGCGTTTCCAGACCGAAATCATGATCGTCACCGTGGTACTGCTGCTGGCGCTGGTGCAAGGCCTGCAGTCGGCCGGTGACAGCCTGGTGCGCCGCTGTCGCTTCGACTAAGACACCTCCCCGTTAATCATGCTGTGCCCCGTATGCCCGCGCCGATCTGGCCGGGCAGGGGGAAGACTTTCTCTCAAAAAGGAAAAACCATGACCCGCATCAGCAAACTGGCCGCCACTGTCAGCCTCGCCGCCATCGCCTTTGCCGCCCAGGCAGAAAACGTAAAACTGACCGTGGCTGCTTCGCCAGTGCCCCACGCCGAGATCCTGGAAGCGCTGAAACCCGCGCTGGCCAAGCAGGGCGTAGACCTGGAAGTGAAAGTGTTCAACGACTACGTGCTGCCCAACACCCAGGTGCAGGAAAAACAGCTGGACGCCAACTTCTTCCAGCACATCCCGTATCTGGACAAGTTCAACAAAGACCGCGGCACCACCCTGGTGGTAGCCAGCAAGCCGGTACACATCGAGCCATTTGCTGCCTACTCGGCCAAATTCAAAAAAGTAGCCGACCTGCCTAAGGGCGCTACCGTGGCGATTCCGAACGACCCGACCAACGCAGGCCGCGCGTTGCTGCTGCTGGATCAGGGCGGCGTGATCAAGCTGAAAGACCGCAAGAACCTGTACCCCACCAAGAAAGACATTGCGGCCAACCCGAAAGACCTGAAGCTGAAAGAACTGGAAGCCGCTACCCTGCCGCGCGTGCTGAACCAGGTAGACCTGGCGCTGATCAACGCCAACTACGCACTGGAAGCCAAGCTGAACCCGAAAAAAGACGGTCTGTTTGCTGAAACTACCTCGCCATACGCCAACCTGCTGGTGGCGCGCAAGGACAACGTGAACAGCCCGGCCATCAAGAAACTGGCCGCCGCGCTGAACAGCCCGGAAACCAAGAAGTTCATCGAAAGCAAGTACCAGGGTGCTGTGGTACCGGCATTCTGATATGAGCACTGACCGATGGCCTGTCTGCTGTCGGTCGTGGGCGTAACAAGCAGCAAGGGTCTGTCGAGTGCGGCAGACCCTTGTGCTATGTCAGGCCTCGTCTTGCATCAGGAAGTAGCAGCCCTTGCCACGCCGTTTGGCCTCGTACATGGCCTGATCGGCGCTTGCGATGATCGCTTCGGCCGATTGTCTGGCGGCATCGCTTACAAGATGGATGCCGATGCTGGCTCCGACGCGAGCGTGGTGGCCAGCCAGATGGTAGGGCTGTGACAGTTTGCGCAGCAGCTTGGCGGCGATGTCACCAGCCTGTTGGCTTGCCATGATGCCGGGTAGTAGCAGTACGAACTCATCACCGGCCAGCCTGGCGACGCCATCACTGCTGCGCACGCACTGGCGTAGCCGTTCTGCAATTTGCCGCAGCAGCATATCGCCAGCGTCGTGGCCCAGGTTGTCATTGATGGCTTTGAAACCATCGATGTCGATGAAGAGGACAGCAATGCTGCCCCCTTGTTGCTGCAGGGCCTCGTATAAACCCTTGCGGTTTAGCAGGCCGGTTAGCAGGTCGCGCCGTGTTTCCTGTTCCAGCGCCTGCTCGGTCAGTTTGCGGCGCGTAATGTCGTGCAAGAAAATACTAAGGTAGTACTGGCCATCCACCGAGTGGGGGTAGGTACAGACCTCGACCGTCAGCTCGTGACCAAAGCGGTTTTGCAGTGTCCACTCCTGGCTGTGCACAATGCGCCCTGGCTGTATGGTCAGCGAGTTGTGCAGGTGCAGCAGGCTGAAGTTCTGCGGATGCTGGTACAGGAAGCGTGCCAGCGGCTTGCCCAGCACTTCTTCGCTATGCCAGCCCAGCATGCTGGCTGCGGCGTGGTTCCAGCTGACTACTGCGGTTTGCTCGTCCAGGCAGATGTAGGCGGCGCTGGCGTTTTCCAGTACAGCCACTTGCTGCAGGTGGCGCTCCCACAGTGATTTTTCTACTTGCGACTGCAGCGAAATGATAGTTTGCAGGCCATTATTCAGGGCCTGCAGCTCCTGCACCTGTTGTTGTAGCAAGTCCAGCGGTGCGTATAGCGGCTCAGGCAGGGTAAAGCCGTGCAGCGTCAGGCAGACCACTTCCAGCCCGTCGCTACAGCGGTGATGGCGTGCCTGTACGGCGTCGGTTGACAGGCTCATGCCCAGCGCTGAAAAGAGCTGATGCAATGCTGGCGAGGCCGAAGCGGGCAGGGCCAGCGGGGTGCTGTGGCAATCGCCTGGTAGTGGTCCGTGACTAAAGTGGACCGGCAAGTGCTGTCCGGCAAACAGCACGCCATGGGTATCAAATACCGCGACAGGCATATCGGCCTTGCCGATGGCAGCGCTGATGCTGCCTATCAGTTCCTTGATGCCATTCATATCAACATCCGGTTTGCGTGTTTGGTAAGAGAACCCGGGCGCGCTTCTGGCGGCGTGCAGTCCTGGGGTTCGGCTGACAAATTTCTCTCTTGCCGAGCACAGCGGGCCGAACATAGCGGATACATTGTCGGACAGTCAAACCGCGCGGCCAGGGGTATGCCAATGTCGCGCTGCATTGCAGCATGTCAAGCCGGTACAATGCCAATTGAATGCAATAAAATGTCTTGTTTGCTTGTTTTTTTCTGGCTGAATGCTGCCGCTTGCAGAAATGGCGCCATTTTGTTTGTTGGTGGCTATTTATCTTTAAAATAAGAGCTTGATTTTTTGCATGAGCAATCAAATTGAATTGAATGTTTGAAATCGATACCAATTGATCTGGTGCGGTCATTTTGTAGGTAGGTAACGCCGCCGGCGCCCGCGCTGTTGTCTTGGCATGGTCGCTAGGCCCGGCCTGCGGGTACGGCCTGGCAGCAATGAAAATACGGCCCGGCTGGCATGGTTAAACGGGCTGGGTTTCATGAAAGGCACCTAGTTTGTGGTATGGTGGGAATGCACAAATTTTCAGGACGGCGCAATGGCGGCTGGTACTCGATGGCACGGTAGTAAAGGCTGTCAGCTATCAATGCGGATATCAGCGAGCCGGCCGCCAAAGGTGGCGGTATTGCGAGGTCTTTCAAAATAAGGGTTTAAAGCCAACATGCTATTAATGATTGATAACTACGATTCCTTTACCTACAACCTGGTGCAGTACTTTGGCGAGCTGGGGCAAGAGGTAAGGGTTTTCCGTAATGATGAAATCACGCTGCAGGAAATCGAAACGCTGAATCCGCAGTACCTGGTGCTGTCGCCGGGGCCTTGCACGCCGAACGAGGCGGGTATTTCGGTGCCGGCCATCCACCACTTTGCCGGCAAGCTGCCCATCATGGGCGTGTGTCTGGGGCACCAGAGTATCGGCCAGGCGTTTGGCGGCAAGATCATTCACGCCAAGCAATTGATGCATGGCAAGGTGTCGCCTGTATCGCACCATAATGTGGGCATGTTCCGGGATCTGCCGAACCCGGTAACGTGTACCCGCTACCATTCGCTGGTGATCGAGCGCGAAACGCTGCCGGACTGTCTGGAAATCACCGCCTGGACCGAAGACGGCGAGATCATGGGTGTGCGTCACAAAACGCTGCCGATCGAGGGCGTGCAGTTCCACCCCGAGTCCATCCTGACCGAGCACGGCCACCAGATGCTGCAGAATTTCCTTACCGAATTCGCCTGAGCCGTTTACGACCTATTGCCGGAGAGAATGCATGATCACACCGCAGGCCGCGCTGAACCGCCTGATCGACCAGAACGAACTGTTTCACGACGAAATGCTGGACCTGATGCGCCAGATCATGCGTGGCGAAGTCCCGCCATCACTGATTGCCGCCATCCTGATCGGCTTGCGCGTCAAGACCGAGAGTGTGCTGGAAATTGCGGCTGCAGCGCAGGTGATGCGCGAGTTCGCCACGCCGGTGCCGGTAAGCCAGCGTGACCACCTGGTGGATACCTGTGGCACCGGTGGCGACAAGAGCCATACTTTCAATATTTCCACCACCGCCGCTTTTGTCAGCGCGGCCGCCGGCGCCCGTGTGGCCAAGCATGGCGGGCGCTCGGTATCGTCCAGCTCCGGCAGTGCCGACGTGCTGGAAGCGCTAGGCGTCAATCTGGCGCTGGACGCGGCCGGTGTGGCGCGCTGTATCGACCAGATCGGTGTGGGTTTCATGTTTGCGCCCAACCACCATACGGCGATGAAGTACGTGGCACCGGTGCGCAAGGAGCTGGGCGTACGCACCATCTTCAATATCCTGGGCCCGCTGACCAACCCGGCCGGCGCACCCAACCAGGTGATGGGGGTGTTCCACCCCGACCTGGTAGGTATCCAGGCGCGGGTACTGCGCCAGCTGGGCAGCGAGCACGTGATGATCGTGCACGGCAGTGATGGCCTGGATGAAATTACCTTGTCCGGCGATACCTATGTGGCGGAGCTGAAAGACGGCGTGATTCTGGACTACACGCTGAACCCGGCCGACTTTGGTCTGGCGCCGGCGCCGCTAGCGGCTATCCGTGCCGAGAGTGCCGAGGCATCCCGGCAGTTTCTGCTGGGCGTGCTGGCCGGCGAGCACGGCCCGGCGCGCGATATCGTGCTGCTGAATGCCGGCGCAGCCATCTATACCGCGGGTGTGGCGGCTACCCTGGCCGATGGCGTGCTGGCTGCCGCTGCTGTCATCGATAGCGGCGCAGCGCGTGCCAAGCTCGACGCGCTGGTGACGCTCAGCCAGAATATCGGCTAATGCCATCCGCAAGCGGCGGTCCGGTGCTTGCGGCCAACCCTCTTCCTTGATGCCATTACTTTCATGACAATCGCTCAATCCATTTTCAAAGCTTACGATATCCGTGGCGTAGTCGGTGACACACTCACGGCCGACGCTGCCTTCCTGATTGGTCGCGCCATTGGCAGTGAAGCACGCCTGCGCAATGTATCCGCTATCTGTATCGGCCGCGATGGCCGCCTGTCCGGCCCGGAGCTGTCCGGCCGCCTGTCTGATGGTATCCGCGCTGCCGGTGTGGACGTAATCGACGTTGGCCGCGTGGCCACGCCGATGCTGTACTTTGCCGCTTACCAGCTGGAGACCTTCTCTGGCGTGATGGTAACCGGTAGCCACAACCCGCCGGACTACAACGGCTTCAAGATGATGCTGGACGGCGACACGCTGGCCGGCGACTGGATCCAGACCCTGTACCAGCGTATCGTGAATAACGATTTCGCCGAAGGCGAGGGCACTTACCGTACGCACGATATTGCCGAGGCCTACCACCAGCGCATCATCGGCGACATCAAGCTGGCGCGCCCGATGAAGGTGATTGTGGACTGCGGCAACGGTGTGCCGGGCGACTTTGCCCCGCGCCTGTTCAAAGACCTGGGTTGCGAGGTTCACGAGCTGTTCTGCGAAGTAGACGGCCACTTCCCCAATCATCACCCGGACCCGGCCAAGCCGGAGAATCTGCAAGACGTGATCCGCGCCCTGCAGCAAACCGACGCGGAAATCGGCCTGGCATTTGATGGCGATGGTGACCGCCTGGGCGTGGTGACCAAAGACGGCAACATCATCTGGCCAGACCGCCAGCTGATGCTGTTTGCCCAGGACGTACTCAGCCGCCAGCCCGGCGCCAAGATCATCTACGACGTGAAGTGCACCCGTTTGCTGGCCCCGGCCATCCAGGCTGCCGGTGGCGTGCCGATGATCAACCGCACCGGCCACAGCTTCATGAAAGCCGCCCTCAAGGCCAACCCCGATGCCGGCATGGCGGGTGAAATGTCCGGCCACGTGTTCTTCAAGGAGCGTTGGTACGGTTTTGACGATGGCCTGTATACCGGCGCGCGCCTGCTGGAGATTCTGTCCAAGGTGGCCGACCCGTCCGCGGTGCTGAATGCGCTGCCTAACGCGCTGTCCACCCCCGAGCTGAACCTGAAGACCGCCGAGGGCGAAAACCATAGCCTGATCGCCAAGCTGCAGGAAACGGCCCGGTTTGACGGCGCGCAGGACATCATCACCATCGATGGCCTGCGGGTAGAGTACGCCGACGGCTTTGGCCTGATGCGTGCTTCCAATACCACGCCGGTGATCGTGTTGCGCTTCGAAGCCGACAACGAAGCGGCGCTGACGCGCATCCAGAACGATTTCCGTCGTGTTCTGGCGCAGGAAACCAGCGCAACACTGCCGTTCTAGGCGATAATCGCGGCCTAGCCGCGATTGCCCCCGGGCATGCATGAACAAGACCAAAGGTTGGCTGCGGCCAACCTTTTATCATGGGTGGTGCCAGCTAGGCACTGCCGAACAGAAAGGACACCCGATGTACGCTGAAGCCGCCAGTACTTTCCACACCGTACGCGACCTGCTGCGCTTTGCCGTGTCGCGTTTTAATGAAGCCGAGCTGACTTATGGCCATGGCACCAGCAACGCCTACGACGAAGCGGCCTACCTGATTCTGTCTACGTTGCAGCTGCCTATCCAGCAGCTGGAGCCGTATCTGGATGCCCGCTTGCTGCCGTCGGAAGTGCAAGACGTAGTTGGCCGCATCCAGCGCCGCGCCGAAGAGCGCGTGCCGGTGGCCTACCTGACCAACGAAGCCTGGCAGGGCGAATTCAATTTCTACGTGGATGAGCGCGTGATCGTGCCGCGCAGCTTCATCTACGAGCTGATGGGCGAGCCGCTGGCACCGTGGATCGAGCACCCGGAGCTGGTTCACCGTGCACTGGACCTGTGTACCGGTTCCGGCTGCCTGGCTATCCAGCTGGCGCACCACTACCCGGATGCCGAGATCGATGCGGTGGATATTTCGCTGGACGCACTGGAAGTGGCCAGCATCAATATCCAGAATTACGGCCTGGAAGAGCGTATCCAGCTGATCCACAGCGACCTGGTGGAAGGTCTGGAAGAGCCGTACGACCTGATCATCTCCAACCCGCCTTATGTGGATGCGCCGTCGGTAGAAGCGCTGCCGCAGGAATACCTGCACGAGCCGGAGCTGGCGCTGGGTTCGGGTGAGGATGGTCTGGATGCTACCCACGTGATTCTGCAAAACGCGGCGCGACTGCTGACCCCGGGCGGCGTGCTGCTGGTCGAGATCGGCCATAACCGCGACGTGCTGGAGGCCTCCTACCCGAGCCTGCCGTTCATGTGGATGGAAACGCAAAGCGGTGATGGCTTTGTGTTCTTGCTGACACGTGAAGACCTGGTGGCTGCCGGCATGGGCGACCCGATGAACGACGACGACTTTGCTGACGACGACTTCTAAGCTGCCCGCAAGGTTGGCCGCAAAACAAAAACCCCGCTACGCGTAGCGGGGTTTTGCATGGTGCCGTGGCGGCTTATTGCTTCCACACCGGTTTGGGTGGCGTGCCGTCCGAGGTGGTCAGGATCTCATAGCCGGTAGCGGTCACCAGAATGGTGTGCTCCCACTGCGCGGACAGGCTACGGTCTTTGGTGACCACGGTCCAGCCGTCGGCCAGCAGGCGCAGGTGGCGTTTGCCCTGGTTGATCATCGGCTCGATGGTGAAAATCATGCCTTCCTTGATTTCCAGGCCGGTGCCAGGCTGGCCGTAGTGCAGTACCTGCGGCTCTTCGTGGAATTTGGTGCCAATGCCGTGGCCACAGAACTCGTGTACCACGCTATAGCCGGCCGCTTCGGCGTGGCGCTGGATGGCGTAGCCGATATCGCCCAGGTGGGCGCCCGGTTTTACCTTCTCGATGCCTTTCCACATGCACTCGTAGGTGACCTTGCACAGGCGGCGGGCAAATTCACTGACTTCGCCCACGTAGTACATGCGGCTGTTGTCGCCGTGGTAGCCATCCTTGATCACAGTGATGTCCAGGTTCACGATGTCGCCTTTTTTCAGCGGCTTGTTATCGGGAATGCCATGGCAAATCACGTGGTTGATCGAGGTGCAGATGGATTTCGGATAAGGGTTGGTGCCATCCGGTGCGTAGTTCAGCGGTGCCGGAATCGTATCCTGTACATTCACCATGTAGTCATGGCAGAGCTTGTCCAGCTCTTCGGTGGTCACGCCCGGTTTAACAAACGGGGTAATGTAGTCCAGCACTTCGGCAGCCAGGCGGCCGGCGATGCGCATTTTTTCGATGTCTTGCTGGTTTTTGATAACAATGGACATTGCTGGGGTGGGGTCATTTGATGTGTCAACGCAGTATGTTAGCAAATCCTGCCGCTAAACGGGTGCTGCTGTGCGCGCGGTAATAAAAAGCGGGCACCGAAGTGCCCGCTGGTGATATGGATCGAAACAAGCTGGATTAGAAGGTGTAACGAATGCCGGCGCCGAAGGCTTGCGGGTCGTTGCCCTTGGTCAGGCTGGCAGCGCTGGTGCCCAGGCCGGTGTCGTATACCGGGTTGCCCAGGTTGGCGTTCTGCGATTTTTCGTTCTTGATCTTGGTAGCGTAGGCGTACAGCTGGGTTTGCTTGTAGATGTCGTACGTTGCGCCGATCACCCACTGCTTGGCTTTGTAGTCGCTGTCATTGCCGCTACGGGTGTTTTTCAGGGCGCCCAGGGTGCTGTACGACGCGCGCAGGGTAGTTTTGCCGATAGTCTGGCCCAGTGTCAGCGTGGTAGCGGTCTGTTTCGGGTCTTTGCCAGTGGCGTAGTCCATCTTGGCCTGTTCGATGCCAGCGCCAATGAAGGTGCCGCCTGGCAGGGTGTAGCTGGCGACCAGTTTGGTGTAAACGGTGCTGTTCAGCTCTTTTGCAGTGTTGCCGCTGTCGTTCTTGCTGCCTTGGCGGTCATAGCCGGCGGCCACTTGCAGGGCTTCTGCCTTGTATTTGCCAGCCAGCGAGAAGCGGTCGTTTTTCTGGCGGGTGCCGTTGGCAGCCAGGGTGCGGGCTTCGTCAAAGCCATAAGATGCGCCCAGGTCAAAGCCGGACAGGTTTGGCGACAGGTAGTGCACGCTGTTTTTCAGACGTGCTTCGCCGCGCGAGAAGGTGTTGCTGCTGCCGTGGCTGCTGGCAGTGGTGTTGGACATGGCGTCCAGGCCGATGTCGGTCAGCGCTTTGTAAGCCGAGTCTTTCTGGCCCAGTTCGAATTTACCGAAGTTGCCACCGATGCCTACGAAGGAGTTGCGGCTGGCCAGCGTGGCGGTCTCGCCCTTGTCATTGGTGCCGGTCTGGTCGAAGCCACGCAGGCTGGTCTCGATCTGGCCGTATACGGTAACGTCGTCTTCTACTTTGGTCGAACCTTTTACGCCCAAGCGGGAGCTTTGGTCGGTCACGCGGCCGGTGGACGGTACGTCTTTCTTGAAGTCGCCATTGCCCGATGCTTTAACCGATTCAACACCTGCGCTCAGGAAGCCGTACCAGGTGATTTCGGCGTGGGCGGCGAAAGAGGTAAGGGAGAGAGTAACCAGGCTGGCAAGCAGTTTCTTTTGCATTTGATGCTCCGTTTTCCCGTGTGTCGGGTGTTTTTTGAAAACGGGGCAATTGTGCTGGTCAAATGTTGCACTGCAATGAGTGTGCTGTGACAGCCTGATTAATGTTCAGTTAATCTGAATCAATCAGGCCAGAAACTGGTTGGGGTAGACTTCGTCGATCAAGGTGCGGCAGTCCACAATACGCAGATCGTTGTCTTTGGCGAAGTCCATCAGGAAGCGATAAACCGCGGGCTGGATTTTTTCCAGCTTTTTGTCCACCGCTACGCAGCGGACATTGTCCAGCATCATGGGGCGCACGAACTGGTGGTAGGCCAGTTTCTGATCGTCGCCGAACGACGCCAGAATACCGGCCAGGCGCTCGGCCCAGTCACTGGGGCGGAAGGTACGGCCTTCAGATGTGAGGCCTTGTATTACGATTTCATACGGGTTGCAGATCATGGCTTAACCGGGGCGCTTGTTCTTGTGGGTGTGGTCTCAGCCCGCCGCCTGTTTTATCGAATAAGGCATGTATTGCCTGGCAGGTCATTCGGGTTGACCCTAATTCTAGCCTAAAAACGATTTCACATCACGTTTTAGCCATATTGTTGCGGCGGCGGTTTTCCCCAATGTCAAAGCCGGCGGAAAGCTGGCAGTGATGCCAGCAGGCGTTTGCCGTATTGCTGGCGCACAATGCGGTTGTCCAGGATGGTCACGCGGCCATAGTCGCTTTCGGTGCGGATCAGGCGGCCTACGGCCTGTACCAGCTTGATCGACGCCTCCGGCACGGTTAGCTCGATAAACGGGTTGCCACCGCGCTTTTCGATCCAGCGCGACAGGGTGCGGCCAACCGGGTCGTCCGGCATGGCAAACGGCAGCTTGGCAATAATCACGTGCACGCAAGCTTCGCCCGGCAGGTCCAGCCCTTCCGAGAACGAATCCAGGCCGAACAGCACGCTGGGGCGCTGTTCTTTCAGTGCGGCGTAGTGGTTGGCCAGCAGCACCGCCTTGGGCAGCTCGCCCTGCATTTGCACGCACTGGCGCAGCTCGGCGGGGATGCCTTCGGCCACTTCCTGCATCTGGCGGCGCGAGGTAAACAACACCAGCGTACCCAGCGGCTGGGACAGGTCTACCAGGCGCGGTAGCCAGTCGATGATTTCGCGCGTATGCGCAGCCGGGTCTTTGGGCGTGGCGTGTAGCGGCGGCAGATAGAGTTCGCCTTGTTCACTGAAATTGAATGGCGAATCCAGCGCCACGCATTGCACATCGGGCAGCCATTTCAGGCCGGTCTGCGATAGCAACAAGTCGAAATTGCCCAGCGAGCGTAGCGTGGCCGAGGTCAGCAGGGCGCCGGACGCGCGCCGCCACAGGTTGGCCGCCAGGCTACCGGCAGCGCTTACGGGTGATGCAGAGAAAATGTAGTCGCCCTTGCCGTCGGCGCGGCGGGTCACCCATTTGGCGATTGGCGGCGCGTTTTCGTCCGGCTCGCGCTCGTACAGGTCCCACAGTGCCACCAGCGGCTCGACCTTGCCGACAAAAAAACCGGCGTCGGCGTTCAGCTTGTCCAGCAGCACAGCGTCTTGCTGTTTGTCCTTGCGCAGCGCGCCGATGGCGTCGGCCATACCGGTAAGGTTCTTGTACAGTGCACGCGCCGACAGGGCCATGTTGGCCGCAGGAATCTTCATGTGCTCTGGCAGCACGCCGTCCTCCACCAGCCAGCTGGGTTCCAGGTTGTCGCTATTGGCCTCCAGCTCGGTCACGCCCTGCAGCAGCCACAGCCATTCGGTGAGGCTTTCCATGCAGGCGCCAGCGGCATCCATGGCGTTGGCGCACAGCTCGGGCTTGTCGATCAGGGTTTGCACACGCGTAGCCAGCGCCGGTACTTTGTCCAGCCAGGCCATGGCCTGCGCCAGGCTGTGCTCGGCAGCAAACTGGTTAACCGCTTTTTTGGCCAGGTGGTGTGCTTCGTCGATGCAGTACAGGCTTTGTTCCGGCGCGGGCAGAATCACGCCGCCGCCCATGGACACATCGGCCAGCATCAGGTCGTGGTTGGCCACCACTACGTCGACGTTTTCCAGCGTGTCGCGCGCCAGATAGAACGGGCACTCGGCGCGGTTGGGGCAGCCGGCCTTCAGGCAACCGTGGCGGTCGTTGGTGACGCGGCGCCACAGGTCGTCCGGGATGTTTTCTGCCCAGGTGTCGCGGTCGCCATTCCAGCGGCGGTAGTAAAACTCGTCAGCCAGCTCGCGCAGGGCGTCGATCTCTGCCTGTTCGGGTTTGCGCTCCCACAGCGCCATGCTCGGGTCCATGGCCAGCAGCTCGCCCTGGGCGGTGTCGGCTGTCAATTGGTACAGGCGGTAGGGGCACAGGTAGCGGCCGCGGCCTTTGGCTAGCGCAAAGGTCAGCGGCAGGCCGCTTTTTTCTATGACAAAGGGCAAGTCACGGTTCACCAGCTGCTCTTGCAGGGCAATGGTGGCACTGGTGACCACCAGTTTCTTGCCGCGTGACTTGGCCATCACGCCGCCGGCCAGCAAATAGGCCAGGCTTTTGCCGACACCGGTAGGGCCCTCGACTACCACGATACTGTCACCACTATTGTCTTCCGGCGCTTGTTCGCTATCGGCGGGCGGCATGCTGCAGCGGCCAAAGGCGTTGGCGATTTCGGCCAGCATGCGGCGCTGTGCCGCGCGCGGGCGGAAGCCGGGCAGGTTTTCGGAGATGGCACGATAGTGGTCGCGCAGCAGGTTTTTTTCGATGTCGGTCAGCATGGGCGGCATTGTAGCGGATTGGCGCCCCCCCTGCTGCCAAGGCGACATCGACCATGCGGTTTTGCGCCTGCAGCATGACATTGTGGCCGCGCTGTGCTTACGATAGCGTCAAACAAAGCCGTACCAAGCTGCGGCCATAACAGTACGACAGACATCATAAAAACACGCTGTATCCAGAGGAGAGCACCGATGAATCCGGTGAGCAGAGTATTAGTGGTAAGCGATGATGCTGCCTGGCAGGCCGACGTACTGGCCGAGCTGGCTGCGGTAGCAGGCAAGATGGCGAATCCGTTTGGCCTTTGTTTTGAAGGGGTTGGCCGCAGTAGTGACGCACTGGCGCGCGCCGGTAGTGATGGCGAAGTGCAGATAGTGCTGGTAGACAAGGGGCTGAAAGAGAAAGGCACCACCCAGCCTGCGGTACAGCTGGCCAACCAGATAAACCGCCTGCGCCCCGAGCTGTCGCTGTACATCCTGCTGCAGGATGACGACGAGAAAGTGGTCATGGAAGAGCTGGCCAGCCATGCCATTGATGGCTATTTCTATCGTGACGAGCGCGATTTCAACGGCTGGTTCCGCATCCTGGCCGCCGAAATGGGCGAGAAGGCCGCCACGCCGTTCTACGACAAGCTCAAGCAGTACGTGCGCATGGCCAAGGATTCGTGGCACACGCCAGGCCACGCCGGTGGCGACTCGCTGAAAGGCAGCCCGTGGGTGGGGGATTTCTACGATTTTGTCGGCGAAGAAATGCTGCGCGCCGACCTGTCGGTATCGGTGCCGATGCTGGACTCGCTGCTGCACCCCACCGGCGTGATCGCCGAGGCACAAACCTTGGCCGCCAAGGCCTTTGGCGCCAAAAAAACCTACTTTGCCACCAATGGCACCTCCACCTCGAACAAGGTCATCTTCCAGACCTTGCTGGCGCCGGGCGACAAGCTGCTGCTGGATCGCAACTGCCACAAGTCGGTGCACCACGGTGTGATTCTGTCCGGCGCGCAGCCGGTGTACCTGGATTCGTCGGTGAACCGCCAATACGGCATTTTCGGCCCGGTGCCCAAACAGGTGATTTTCGACGCCATTGCGGCCAACCCTGACGCGCGCGTGCTGATTCTGACCAGCTGCACCTACGACGGCCTGCGCTACGACCTGAAACCCATTATCGAGGCGGCGCACACCGCCGGCATCAAGGTGATCGTGGATGAAGCCTGGTACGGCCACGCCCGTTTCCACCATGCTTTCCGCCCCACCGCGCTGGAGTCCGGTGCGGATTACGTCACCCAGAGTACGCACAAGATCCTGTCGGCCTTTTCGCAGGCCAGCATGATCCACGTGAACGACCCCACGTTCGACGAGCATCTGTTCCGCGAAAACTTCAATATGCACACCTCCACCAGCCCGCAGTACAACCTGATTGCCAGCCTGGACGTGGCGCGCAAACAGGCGGTGACCGAGGGCTTCCGCCTGCTGGACCGTGCCTTGAAGCTGGCGCAGGAGCTGCGGCAAAAGATCAACTCCACCGGTGCCTTCCGCGTGCTGGAGCTGGACGACCTGCTGCCGGAGTCGGTTAGCGGCGACGGCGTGCAGCTGGACCCCACCAAGCTGACGGTGGACATTTCGCAAAGCGGCTACTCCGCCGACGAGCTGCAGCGCGCGCTGTTCGAGCGCTTCAATATCCAGATCGAAAAATCCACCTTCAATACCATCACGCTGCTACTGACGGTGGGTACCACGCGCAGCAAGATGTCGCGCCTGTTTGACGCGTTGTTACGCCTGGCCAAAGAGCAGCGCCCGCCACGGGTGCTGGGAAAAATGCCGGAAATCCCCGGCTTTTCCCGGCTGGCCTGCCTGCCGCGCGACGCGTTTTACGAGGCGGGCGAGCGCCTGCCCTTGCTGGACGATGACGGGCTGCCGAACCCGGCGCTTACCGGCCGCGTGTGTTGCGACCAGATCGTGCCCTATCCGCCGGGTATCCCGGTACTGGTGCCGGGCCAGGTAATCGAAGCCAATATCGTGGCCTATATGGCGCGGCTGCTGAAAACGCAAAAGAGCATAGAAATGCACGGCCTGGCCGAGGAGGGGGGCGAGTTCTGCGTGCGGGTGCTGCGGAATGACGAGCTGACTGGCTTGCCAAGCCGCGCCTGGTTCAACTGACCTTATGGCCAGCGAGTAGCGTTTTGTTAAACAGCTGCACCGCTTCGCTAAAAGCCTGAAAAAATGCCGGTGCGCCGCAAGTGCTTGATCTTGCAGCGTATCGGCGTTTTTATTGCCGGATGGCAGCCACTTGAAACCGGCTTGGGCTTGTCACCAATGTGGATTTCGTATACATATAACCATGTCGCAATTTTGTAAATCATGAATTCATCATGAACAATATTGCGTTGATCAACCCGATGACAGATGGTTTGCGTGTAGTAATGTGCCGCCGCGCATGAAAACGCCACGTTTTCACAGCGCCGTGGCATTAATTTTTTTCGGAACCCGATATGAAGCAGCCCAAACACTTTCTCCAGTTCACAGACCTTTCCGCCGCGGAGTACCAACACATCTTCGAGCGCGCCCAGGTACTGAAGCGACGACAGGTGTCCGGCGAGCTGTACCGCCCACTGGTGGGCCGGGTCATGACCATGATCTTCGAAAAGAACTCCACGCGTACCCGCGTATCGTTTGAAGCCGGCATGTCGCAGCTGGGTGGCCACGCCATGTTCCTGGACGGCAAGAGCTCGCAGATCGGCCGTGGCGAGCCGGTAGAAGATACGGCACGTGTGCTGTCGCGCATGGCGGACATCATCATGATCCGCACCTTCGAGCAGAACATGGTGGAAAGGTTGGCCGCATTTTCCCGCGTGCCGGTGATCAATGGCCTGACCAACGAATACCACCCGTGCCAGATTCTGGCCGACATCCTGACCTATATCGAACACCGTGGCAGTATCGCCGGCAAAACCGTGGCCTGGATTGGCGATGGCAACAATATGGCGCGTACCTGGCTGCAGGCGGCCAAGCTGCTGGGCTTCAAACTCAAGGTGGCCACGCCGGTAGGTTACGAGCTGCAGGTGCTGGATGGCCAGCATTACGACAGTGACTGTTTCGAAGCCTTCCACAACCCGGCCTCCGCCGTGGCCGGTGCCGACCTGGTGACCACCGACGTGTTTACCAGCATGGGCTTTGAAGGCGAGGCTGAAGCGCGCCGCGATGCCTTTGAAGGTTATATGGTGAGTGCCGACCTGATGAAGCTGGCCAAGCCGGATGCGCTGTTCATGCACTGCCTGCCGGCGCACCGTGGCGAAGAAGTGGCGGCCGAGGTGATCGACGGCCCGCAAAGCGTGGTATGGGACGAGGCAGAAAACCGCATGCACGCCCAGAAAGCCCTGATTGAATACCTGATGCTGGGTCGTGTACACGACTGACCCGGCTTGTAGACTGAGAGAGAAGACGATGGCAGACATCAATAAAGTGGTATTGGCCTATTCCGGTGGCCTGGATACTTCGGTGATCCTGAAGTGGTTGCAAGACACCTATCAATGCGAAGTGGTGACCTTCACCGCCGACCTGGGCCAGGGCGAAGAGCTGGAGCCGGCACGCCAGAAGGCGCTGCAGTTCGGCATCAAGCAGGAAAACATCTTCATCGATGACCTGCGCGAAGAGTTTGTACGCGACTTCGTGTTCCCGATGTTCCGTGCCAACACCATTTACGAAGGCGAGTACCTGCTGGGTACCTCCATCGCCCGCCCGCTGATCGCCAAGCGCCAGATCGAAATCGCCAACCTCACCGGTGCCGACGCGGTATCGCACGGTGCCACCGGCAAGGGTAACGACCAGGTACGTTTCGAGCTGGGTTACTACGGCCTGAAACCGGATGTAAAAGTGATTGCCCCATGGCGCGAGTGGGATCTGCTGTCCCGCGAAAAACTGCTGGCCTACGCCGAGAAAAACGGCATTCCGGTGGACATGAAGCACAAAAACGGTGGCGCGCCATATTCCATGGACGCCAACCTGCTGCACATTTCCTTCGAAGGCCGTCATCTGGAAAACCCGTCCGCCGAGGCCGAAGAAGCCATGTGGCGCTGGACCGTGTCGCCAGAGGCAGCACCGGATGAAGCCGAATACCTGGATGTAGAGTTCGAAAAAGGCGATATCGTGGCGCTGAATGGCGTACGCCTGGCAGCGCATGAAGTGCTGGCCAAGCTGAACGAGCTGGGTGGCAAGCACGGTATCGGCCGTCTGGACCTGGTGGAAAACCGCTACGTGGGCATGAAGTCCCGCGGCTGCTACGAAACCCCGGGCGGCACCATCATCCTGAAGGCACACCGCGCCATCGAGTCCATCACCCTGGACCGCGAAGTGGCCCACCTGAAGGACGACCTGATGCCACGCTACGCCAGCCTGATCTACAACGGCTACTGGTGGGCACCGGAGCGCAAGGCCCTGCAAACCCTGATCGACTACACCCAGCAAACCGTGAACGGCTGGGTACGCCTGAAGCTGTACAAGGGCAATGTGATCGTGGTGAGCCGCGACTCCAAAACCAACTCGCTGTTCGATATGAACATCGCTACCTTCGACGACGACGGCGGTGCCTACAACCAGGCCGACGCTGGCGGCTTCATCAAGCTGAACGCGCTGCGCATGCGCATCGCCGGCCGCCTGAAGTAAGCGGTTACAACGAAGTGATACAGCCAGGCCGCACCCCATGGGGTGCGGTTTTTTATTACCGCTTCTATAATGGCGGCCAACCTTTTAGCGCAAAGACATCATGAGCGAAGAACAATTTACCAACTGGTCCATGGGCATCCTGCTGACCGGTCTGATCATTTTCATGGGTTTCATCATTTACGATCTGGGCAAAAAATCCAATGCCGGCAAAACCGGCATGATTGCGCTGTTCATCGTGCTGGGCTTCGGTGTGGTGGGCTTTGTGTTCAAGAACGTGCTGGTGGAGTTCATCCTGCTCAAATGAGCACCACATCAACCATCAGCGAAGGTGCGCTGGCCAGCTGGGATGCCGCGCGCGGCTTCGGCTTTATCCGCCAGGCGGATGGTAGCCGCCTGTTTGCGCACGCCAGCGTGTTTGCCGGTGGCGCGCTGCCGCAGCCGGGCGACACCGTGCAATACCGCCGTGGCTCTGGCCGCGACGGCCGCCCGCAGGCTAGCTGGGCGCAGGTCAAAACTGCACCGCTGGATAGCGCACGGTGCAAAGGTGTGCTGCAGCATTGGGATGACGCGCGCGGTTTCGGTTTTATTGATGCAGAAGATGGCCAGTCGCTGTTCGTGCACGTGTCGGCTTTTCCCGTATCGCCCAGGCGCCCGCTGCCCGGGGACGAGGTGTATTACAAGGCGGGCCATAACGAACAGGGCAAACCGGTAGCGGTATGGGCCAGCTATGCCACTTTGCCTGGCCTGCACGTGCTGGCCAGCCTCAAGCCGGGCCGCCGCCCGCGGCCGTGGCCCGCGCTGGTGATGGTGTTGATGTTGGCCGCACTGTGGCTGGTGGGCAGGGTGGCCAGCTGGGTGCCGGCGGCTTATGGTCTGCTAAGCATTTTGCTGTTTCTGGCTTATGGCCGCGACAAGTACGCGGCACAGCGCCAGAAGTGGCGCACGCCGGAAAGCACCTTGCATATGCTGGCTGTGCTGGGTGGCTGGCCGGGGGCGGCGCTGGCACAGTATGTGTTCAACCATAAATCCACTAAACCCGCGTTTCGTCGCTACTACTGGCTGAGTGTGGCATTGAATGTGGCAGGCCTTGCCTGGCTTGCGGGCCATGGCCTGCTGACTGCGGCCAACTTCGGCTAGAATACGCGCCATAACACGAAAGGAAGGGCGATATGCCATCGTTTGACATTGTGTCCGAAGTGGACAAAATCGAAGTACGCAACGCGGTAGACCAATCCAACAAGGAAGTGTCCACCCGCTATGACTTCAAGGGTAGCGATGCCCGTATCGAAACCGGCGACAAGACGCTGACCCTGTTCGCCGACAGCGAGTTTCAGCTGGACCAGGTAAACGATATTCTGGTGGCCAAGCTGGCCAAGCGCGGCGTGGACGTGCGCTGCATGGAATACGGCAAGCTGGAAAAGGTGAGCGGCAACAAGGTGAAGAAGGTGTTGACGGTAAAGGAAGGCCTGGAAACCGACCTGGCCAAGAAAATCGTCAAGCTCATCAAGGACAGCAAGCTGAAGGTACAGGCCAGCATCCAGGGTGAGGCCGTACGCGTGTCTGGCGCCAAGCGTGACATGCTGCAGGACGTGATTGCCCTGATGCGCAAGGAAATTGCCGGCGATATGGAAAACGGCTTCCCGCTGCAGTTCAACAACTTCCGCGATTGATGCGCTAGCCGGCTACGTTGCGTAAACGTTGGCCGCCAGTGCGGGACAAGGCCGCTGCTGATGCAGCGGCCTTGTCTATTGATAACAAAGCCTGCTAGCCGCGCCAGCAGGCTTTGTTTTGTAAGCAGTAAGGCTGTGGATGCCAAAGTCGGTCTGGCGCGGCCCGGCTTTGCCGGGTCCGTTAGCACCGGGTGTCGGGCTGTATTCGCAGCCGCAAGGCCGCTGCTGATGCAGCGGCCTTGCGCTTTGTGGTGCTTAGCGGTCCAGGTCGGCCGCGCTGTGGCGTTCGGCCAGCTGTTCGCCTTCGTCACCCCAGGTGCGGTTCACGCGGCGGCCGCGTTGTACGGCCGGGCGCTCGGCGATTTCGCGTGCCCAGCGTTGTACGTGCGGGTAGTCGTCTACCTGCAGGAACTCGGCCGCGCCGTACAGCTGGCCCAGCACCAGTGCGCCGTACCACGGCCATACCGCGATATCGGCAATGCTGTAGCTGCTGCCGCCCAGGTAAGGGCTTTCTGCCAGGCGGCGGTTCAGCACGTCCAGCTGGCGCTTGGCTTCCATGCTGAAACGGTCGATGGCGTATTCGATTTTTACCGGCGCGTACTGGTAGAAGTGGCCGAACCCCCCGCCCAGGTAGGGTGCGCTACCCATTTGCCAGAATAGCCAGTTCATTGTTTCGGTGCGGCCAGCGATGTCTTGCGGCAGCAGCGCGCCGAACTTTTCGGCCAGATACAGCAGGATGGACCCGGACTCGAACACGCGCACCGGCTGCTCGCCGCTGTGGTCCAGCAGCGCCGGGATCTTGCTATTGGGGTTCACGCCGACAAAACCGCTGCCGAACTGGTCGCCCTGCTGGATGCGGATCAGCCAGGCATCGTACTCGGCGCCGCGCTTGCCCAGTGCCAGCAGCTCTTCCAGCAGGATGGTGACCTTCACGCCATTGGGGGTGGCCAGCGAGTACAGCTGCAGCGGATGCTCGCCGCGTGGCAGTGGCTGTTCGTGCGTGGGGCCGGCGATCGGTCGGTTGATATTGGCAAACTGGCCGCCATTGGCCTGTTTCCACTCCCAGATGCGTGGCGGGGTGTACTGTGTGGTGGCTTCGCTCATGAAACGCTCCGTGTCTGGCTGCGCGGGGCAGCATAAGGTTGGCCGCGCGCGCACGGCATAGGCTCTAGATGGGGCGTTCCGTACCGGATTAAAGCCCGGCCAGGGGCCGCAGGGCAGAACACACTGTACAGCGGCGGCAGGCTAGACAGCCTGCGGTGCCAGCACCACGCAGTTGCGCCCCTGGCGCTTGGCCTGGTACATCGCTTCGTCGGCGCGGTGTAGCAAGCCATCCGGGTTTTCCGGTGCTAGCCAGCCGGCTACGCCGATGCTGGTAGTCAGTGACAGGGTGGCGCCGGCGTACTGCAGCGGCTGGGCCTCGATGGCTTGCCGTAGCCGCCCGGCAATATGTTCTGCCTCTTGCTGGGTGGCGTTGGGCAGCATGATGGCAAACTCTTCGCCGCCCATGCGGCCCAGAATGTCGCCCTCGCGCAAGCAATCCTGCGCTACCTGCACCACGTGGCGCAGCGCATCGTCGCCGCGCTGGTGGCCCCAGGTGTCATTAATGCGCTTGAAGTGGTCCAGGTCGATCAGTAGCACCGATACCGGGAAGGCGAGCCTGTGCGCATAAAGCGTGGCTTTTTCCAGCATGGACATGAAGGCGCGCCGGTTGTAGGCGCCGGTAAGCGGGTCGCGGTCGGCCATCTGCTTTAGCGCCAGCGTTACCTGCTCGTTGGCTAGCATCACCACGCAAAAGCCAAGCAGCACCAGCGCGACAATCGCCTCGATCACCACCAGGTGGGACACCACCAGCATTTGCGCGCTATCAAACAGGCCTTTGTTGCCAATGTGGAATAGCCAGGGCCGCAGCAGCAAAAACACACCGTGGCTACCGCAGCACAGTGCGTACAGATAGCGCGCGGGGTAGTGCGCGATGCCCCCGCGCGCCATGGTGCGTGCACTGAGCAGGAACAGCAGGCCCAGCACGGTGCTGAGCGTCAGGAAGCGCAAGCCCTGGTTTGGCTGTACCAGGGTGAAGTACAAGCCGCTCAGCAAGAGCATGGCCACGGTGCACAGGCCCGCCGAGTGCGGCAGACGGCGCAGGTTCAGGTAGCGGCGGCAGGCCGCCAGGTTAAGCCAGGCCAGCAGGAAGGTAGATAGCTGGGTAAAAACCACCGACAGCCATTCTGGTGCGTAGTCGCGCAGCAGCAGGTTCAGGCAAATGGGCAGGCCACAGGCAAATGCCAGCGTCCAGGCCTTCAGGCCGGCAATACGCGGGTTCATTCGCCAGGCGGCCAGCAGCATCAGCGTCATGATGAACATGAGTATGGCGGCAACGGCAACAAGCGTGGGGCTGTGCAAAGAAGTCATATCCAGGTGAAAGGGGGCGGCAACACTTGCGGTTTGCAGGGGGCATTATATGCGGGCACGGTATCGCTGTGGAAATCTATAGAAATACATAATTGCCATACATACCAACGGCTTATGCTTTGTGCATTTGTGCCATGCCCGCACGCGTTGCGCTAATGGTATCGGCCCCATCGCCCGCGGGTGCCGCATCCGCCTGTGGTGCTTCGGCCGTTGCGGCGGGCAAGCAGCCGCACTGCCTGTGCACGTCCGCCGCTGCCGCAAGCGCGCAGATCCGGCGCTAATTGGCCAGGTCAAACACCAGTACTTCAGCCTGCTGCCCGTGGCTGAAACTCAGCTGGCTTTCCGCTGCCACTTTCAGTGCATCCCCGCCATGCAGCTGCTCACCGTTCACCTGCAGTGCGCCGCTGATCAGGTGTACATAAGCCTTGCGTTGCGGGTCTAGCGTCAGCGTGGCCTGCTCCGGGCCGTCAAACAGGCCGGCGTACAGGCTGGCATCGGCGTGTACCTGCACGGCGTGATCACCGCCTTGCGGGCTGGCGATTAGGCAGAGTCGGCCGCGTTTGCTGGCGGGCGGGATGGCTTTCTGTTCGTAACCGGGTGCCATGCCACTGCGATGCGGGTAGAGCCATATCTGCAGAAAATGTGTGGTAGCGCTGCGCTCGTGGTTGAACTCGCTATGCAGCACGCCGGTGCCGGCGCTCATGCGCTGTACTTCGCCCGGGTGGATGGTGCTGCGGTTCCCCAGGCTGTCTTCGTGCGCCAGCGCCCCTGCCAGCACATAGCTGATGATTTCCATGTCGCGGTGCGGGTGGCGGCCAAAGCCTTCGCCAGCGGCTACGCGGTCGTCATTGATGACGCGCAGGTTTCCCCAGCCCATATGCGCGGGGTCGTGATAGCCGGCAAAGGAAAAACTGTGGTAGCTCTCCAGCCAGCCGTGATGGGCATGGCCGCGCTCGGCGGCCGGGCGTTTGATCAGCATGATGTCTCCTTGTTCGGGAACCATATTGTGACGCATTGCGCGCACGGCTACCGCGAAGAAAGCTGACGGGCTGTTTCGGTTTTTTTGAAGCGCCGCCGGCGGCATCAAGCCGGTTTGGGTACCCTGGTGCGGCGCAGCAGCCGGCTGTGGTCGATGATATCGGCCGCGCGGGCGCGTAGTTGGCCGCAGCCGCCGTCCACGTCTTGCCCGGCAGAGTCGCGCACCTTGGTGAGCACGCCATGGCTGTGCAGATAGCGGCGCATGTCGGCTACGGCACCGGCTGGCGGGCGCTGGTAGTGGTCGCCTTCCACACTGTTGTACGGAATCAGGTTCAGCAGGCCAAAGCGGCCTTTCAGCAGGCGGATGATGCCGTCCATTTCCTGCTGGCTATCATTTACGCCGGCCAGCAGTGTCCACTGGTACTGGATGGGGTAGCCCACCTGGTGCGCATAGGCGTCGCCCAGCGCCACTAGCTCGGCGGGCTCATAACGCGGTGCGCGCGGCAGCAGGCGTGCACGCAGGGCGCTATCGGTTGTGTGCAGCGATAACGCCAGTGCCGGTTTGACCTGCATCTGCGGCAGGCGCTCGAATACCCGCGGATCGCCCACGGTAGACAGCACCAGGTTCTTGTGGCCGATATTGCCGTCGCTGCCCAGCCAGTGAATGGCCTCCAGCACATTGTCCAGATTATGGGCCGGCTCGCCCATACCCATGAATACCACCTTCTTTACCGGGCGCAGCCGCCGCGCCAGCACCACTTGCGCCACGATTTCGGCGCTGCCCAGCTGGCGCAGCAGGCCGCTCTTGCCGGTCATGCAAAACGTGCAACCCACGGCACAGCCCACCTGGCTGGACACGCACAGCCCGTCGCGGGGCAATAGCACGCTTTCCACGCTTTGGCCGTCTGCCAGCGCTACCAGCAAGCGCAGCGAGCCATCGGCGCCGGGGTGTTGTGACTCGATACGCGCCAGCGCTTCGAGCTGCGCGCCAATGGCCGGCAGGCCCTCGCGCACCGGCAGCGGGAAGTAGTGTTCGCTTTTCTGGTGGCGCGTGCCGCTATCCAGCGGCAAGCCCTTCAGCCAAGCACGGTTGATACGGCCAATGTGGCAGGGGCGCGCGCCAATGGCGGCCAACATCTGGTGCAAGTCCTGGATACGCATGGGTAATTCGGTATGACGGTGGGCGCGGGCCCGCAGCATTGATAAAGGCGCACAGGGTACAGCAAGGTGCCGTAGTGGTGCAGGGGCTTTTGTGGCGTCTGCTGGCGTGTGGCGGCGGAGAGGGGGCGTGCTCAACTGCCAATCATGGTTTTGTCATTTGATCTGCATCAAATCTTGGAATGAATGGCGTTATTACAATTTATTCGGTTAAAAAATAAAAAACCATATTAAACACATTGCTTTCAATATGGCCAATAATAAACAAATAGAAATTACACCTTAAATTATATTTGCAAGGCAAGCCGGCCGCACCGCTTGCCCAGCGCTTTGCCCGCCCGCCCCTGGCTATATCGCAGCAGGTGCCGGTTTGTCCGGACAGGCGCAGGGCGTGCAGTACTGACCAGCTGTAACCCCGCCAGAGGAGGCCCTATGTGTTACCCGGATAAAAAGCGCCTGGCTGTATTGAACGACTACAAGACCGTGCGCAATGTGTCTGTGCTATGCCAGAAGCACGGTATATCGCGTGGCACATTCTACAAATGGCTGCAGGGTAGCCAAGCCGGGCAGCCCGCCCCACAGCGCAAGCAGCTGCATTCCCCCGAGCACCTGCTTGCCATTGACACGCTGCTGCGGCAACGCTGGTGCTGCAGCTAGCGCACTAACGAGATGGCCACGCCGGTGCGTGCCGGCGATATATTGCTATTGGACAAACTTGCTAGCGGTCTATTTTGCAAATGACAGGGTACTTGCTATACCGGACATAGACGGAAACACCCCTTTGGCACCCATGGTTTCTACAGGAGAAACTGGCCATGCGAAATAACCTGCCGGTAACAGACAAAGAACTGCTGCTAGACGCGAAACGCCCCATCGTTACCAAAACCGACCTGAAGGGCCAGATTGTCTACGCCAACCGCGCATTCATTGAAATCAGCGGGTTTACCGAGGCAGAGCTACTGGGCCAGCCGCACAACATCGTGCGCCACCCGGACATGCCCGCAGAAGCCTTTGACGACATGTGGCAAACCATACAAGCCGGCCACCCATGGCGCGGCCTGGTAAAGAACCGCAGCAAAGACGGGGATTTTTACTGGGTGGATGCCTACGCCACCCCGATATGCGAGCATGGCCAGATTACCGGCTATATGTCAGTACGCAATAGCCCGGACCGCCAGCAGGTAGCCGCTGCCGAAAAGCTGTACGCCGGCATACGCAGTGGGCAAGCCGTCATGCCGCGCACCCGCTACGACCCGGGGCTCAGCCTGAACCGCTTGCTGCTGGCGGTGGTGCTGCCCACGGTCATCGCCCTGCTGTCCGAGCTACTGCTGCCAGACCATTTTCATATGGCAGTGAACATGCTGGCCACTGTCTGGCTGGTAGCCGGGGCGCTTGCCCTGCGCCACCAGATTGCGGCGCCGCTGAGAGATATTCACCAAGGTGTACAGCAGCTTACCGAGGGTAATTTTTCCCAGCCCTTTGTGCGTACCGGCTGTACCGAGATGCGGGTGATGGCCGAGGCGCTGGAGACCATGCGCATCAACACCCGTGTCATCATTGCCGACGTTGTTGGCGGCGCGGGTGATGTTGGCCGCATTGCGGCATCGGTACACGAAGAAGCCACCACGCTGCAGAGCCGTGGTGAAGAAGCGCTGGAAGGCATCAGCCGCGTTGCGGCCGCCCTGGAGCAACTATCGGTATCGGTCAGCGAAATTTCCCACGCCACCCGCACCGGTGCCGGCCATGCCGAAGAAGCCCGCCACCTGACGGTAGAGGGTGAGCAAGCCATGCAGCAAACCGAGCACGCCACCCGCCGTGCCATGAAGGAATTCAACGCGACCTGCGACGCGATCAGCATCCTGCAGCAATCTACCCAGGACATCGGCTCGGTGGCGCTGGTGATCAAGGAAATTGCCAACCAGACCAACCTGCTGGCCTTGAACGCAGCGATCGAAGCCGCCAGGGCGGGGGAGGCTGGTCGTGGTTTTGCCGTCGTCGCCGACGAGGTGCGCAGCCTGGCAGAGCGCACGGCGGGCAATACCAAAGAAATCGAACAATCCATCAATGTACTGCTGCAACGTACCGGAGAGGTAACCCACCATATTGAGGATGCCCTGGCCCAAGTGTCTCAGGTAGAGCATGCCGTACAGGTAGCCAGCCATAGCCTGGATGCCATCCGCCAAGCCAGCCAGGGGGTATCATCGGCGTCGCAAACCGTGGCAGACATGCTGCAGCAGCAATCGTCCACATCGAGTGAAGTGGCGCTGAATATGGAAGCCATGAACGTGCTGACCGAGCAGAACAGCCAGAATATCGGCATGACACACCGCTATGCCGGGCAGCTGCACGCCACAGCCAGCGACCTGCGGCGGCTGGTAGGGCATTTTGAGCGCCACCTGTAACTGCCGGCCCGGCCGGGTGTGTGGCTACCTGGCCAGCAGCCTGGCACCTGGCCCGGGCAGGGTTGGCCGCATGCCCGCCTAGGCCTGCACGCCTGGCCGCGCACGGCCCCGGCGGTTGATCCACAGCGACGCCATGATCACAGCACCACCCAGTGCCAGGCGCGGCAGGTCGGCGTCGCGGTTCCAGATCAGCACGTTTACCAGTAGGCCGGCCGGCACGTGCAGCTCGTTCATGATGGCCAGCGTACCGGCGCTCACCTTTGTGCTGCCTTTTACCCACCAGTACATGCCCAGCGCCGTGGCAAACACCCCCATGTAAACCAGTACCCCCCACTGCAGCGCCGTATGCGGCAGCCGTTGCATATCACCAAACAGCAGGAAAGACGGCAGCGCCAGCAGCAGCGCACCCAGAAAGAAATGGCCAAAGTAGTGGTGCAGCGGCTGGCTTACCGGGTACTGCTGCAGCAAGCGGCGGCACAGCACCTGGCCGGCGGCAAAGGTAAAGTTGGCCAGCTGCAGCAGCAAGAAGCCGGTCAGGTATTCGCCTTCCAGCGGCTGGAAACGGATGATCACCCCGCCACCTACCGCTACGGCAGCGGCCAGCAGCGCCCAGGGGTTGAAGCGGCGTGCCAGCGCATCGTCAAACAGCGTGACATACAGTGGCGTCAGCACGGTAAACAGCAGCACCTCCGGCACGGTCAATACCTGAAAGCTGCGGTACAGGCACAGGTAAGTCACGCCAAACTGCAGCGCCCCGGCCAGCCAGAAGCCGCCCAGCAGCCGTGCAGGCAGGCCGCGCCACACGGTAAACGGTAAAAACAGCGCGGCAGCAATCAGCACGCGCAGCAGTACGGCAAAATCACTGTCCACTTGCCCGGCCAGGTACTGGCCGATCAGGCTAAAAGAAAATGCCCACAGGGCGGTAACAATCAATAGATAAGGCATGGCAACTCGCAACAAAAGCGGGGGGTGGATGATAGGCCGCTGCCGCCTGCCACGCCAGTGCCCTGCGGCCAACCTTGCCTTTAGCTCGCTGTGCCTGATGGTTTTTCTTTTAATGCAAATTGCATCGATTATACTGATGGCTCAGTGGGTTCAATCAAAAGAGGCGGCAATGCTAAACCTTATGTCATCGAATTTTGCCCTGGGTCTACGCCCTTCGCGCAGCCAGGACCAGCCCTTTATCCAGCAAGTATTCAGCAGCGCCCGGCCGGATTTGCAATATATCGATGGGGAAACCGACCTGATCGAGTCGATTATCCAGCTGCAGCAAGAAGTGCTGCTGCGCGGTGCCGAGCAAGCGCACCCGGGAGCCATGCATTTCATCATCGAACAGGATGGCCAGCCCATTGGTGTCACCCTGGTCGATTTTGGCGAGCAGGCCGTGCATATCATCTTTTTGGCGATGCTACCGGCGCTGCGTGGCATGGGCTATGGCAAACAGGTTTTGCAGCACCTGCAACAGGCTGCCTGGCAGGTGCGCGCCCCGCTCACCGTGGTGGTATGGAAAAGCAATGTAGCGGCTCGCCAGCTATATTTGTCGCTGGGCTTTATGGTGGCAGAGCAGAGTGAAATGGCCGACAAGCTGGTATGGCACCCACAGCAAGACCCGGCACAGCCGCGCCAGGCTGCCGCGCTACCAGCCTGAACGCGGGCCCGCTGTTGGCAGCGGGCCCGCCAGATAACACCCTGCCTATCTGTGCCAAGAAAGGCTAATTGAATGGCAGCTGAAAGTAAGCCCAGGCCGGGTCGCGCCCGGCGGCTGCCACGCGGCCAACCCAGACTTCATCCAGCGTAATGTCGCTACCACCAGCCGCTGCCGGCAGCCGCAACTGGCCCTGCAGGTCGCCTATGGGGGCCGGCTCCGGCATGGCCAGCTCCACCACGAACGGGCTGCGCGCGCTGCCCGGCAGCTGAGCCTGAGGGCGCAGGCGAATTGCCTGGATATGCAAGGTAATCCCCGTGGCAAACTGCTCGTTACACATCAGGCAAGGCTGCCCGAGCAAGGGCATGAAATCCTGGGCTTGAATGTTCGCCAGCATAGTCATCTTTCCATAGAAAATGCCCCGGCATGGCACCGCACGGGGCAAGGGGCAGGTTATGGGCGTACCGGATACAGGCCGTTAATAGCGATACAGAAGTTCAACGCCAGGAAGGGGTTCAGCACCGATACCGGTGCGTTGCCACCAGTCAGGTCGGTATTGCCGGTGGCAGACAGGCCCTGCACCGATACCGGGTTATTCAGTGCAGTACTCCAGACCGTGGCCAGGCCGGTGCCGGCGCCGGAAGCCCCCAGATAAGGATTGCTGGCACTTGGGGCAGAGGCGGGCACGGCCGGGGTAGGTGTGCCAGCCGCATGAAATGTTACCGCCATGGATGTCGCCGTGTGCGAGTGCGCAGGCATATTGGCCACGCTTAGCGCCACATTCTGGGCACCACCAAACTGGCCGGGGTTGTAGGCTGGCAGGTTAGAAGCAGGCTGCGCCGGGCCGGTACCGATAGGCATGCGGCCAGTCAGATTGGGCAGCTTGAAGTTTTGCGATGCGGTGCCGCCATACAGGGTGCCCAACAGTGAGTACAGCGCCTGATACTGGCTCACCTGGTAGGTTTGACCTTGGCAGAGAGCCCAGTCTTGCGGGGCATAGTTAAAACCATACATGGTGATGGTTCCCATATAAGCATCCATTTGCGCTCCTTTTTCAATGGCTGGTACAGACATGTCGGCCATCACGAAATGTGATTGGCATAAGTTGTTGTAGGCCATTTCACGTGCATTTCAATATAGAAAATGCATTTTGCAATTTAATATCAATAAATTTTGCTTGGAGTGGAGCAGATGCGGAGCTTAAAGGCCGTAGCGGGTCAAACCTGCCGGTCTGCCTGAAAAGCAGCGCTGCCCTTATCAGGCGGTTGGGGTAAAGACACCAGCCATGTCGTACCGATTGGCAATTGGCTGCCGCGCGTACGGTGCAGGCCAAAAAAAGCCCTCCGCAAGGGAGGGCTGTGTGGGTACCGGCCAGCGGCAATCAGTGCTGGTGGCCGTGTTCGCCGTGTACGTGCTGGTGGGCAATTTCTTCGGCCGTGGCCGCGCGCACGTCTACCACCTTGATGGCGAAGCGCAGGGTTTTGCCGCACAGCGGGTGGTTACCGTCCAGCAGCACGGTAGGGCCTTTGATTTTGGTCACAAAATAGTAGCGCGGCTCGCCATCCGGGCCGGTGCGCTGGATCTGGCCGCCAACCTTCACGCCAGGCGGGAAATCCACCTTGGCCATGGTGGTGACCAGCGCTTCGTCACGCTCGCCAAACGCGTCGGCAGGGCTCAGTTCCAGCGTGGTCTGGTAGCCGGCTTCCTGGCCTTCCAGCGCTGCTTCCAGCTTGGCAAACAGGTTGTCGTAGTCGCCGTGCAGGTAAGAAACCGGCTTCTTGCCGTCGTCGTAGATATTGCCCTGGCTGTCGGTAACTTTCATGCGCAGGGTAACGGCGGTGTCTTTGGTAATGTTCATGGCAGGTGAGGGCAGAAAAAAATGAGGGTGGAAGGGTGGCAGCTAGCCGTGGGCGTGTCAACTGCCGGCGGGGCGGCGGTGGCTGGCGAACGTGCTGGCCGGGCTTGGCAAGCCGCAGGAAGGTTGGCCGCAATCAGGGCATCAGCATCTGGTTGACAGGTGTTTCCATGGAAACTAACATGCAGAAAGTTTCCGGAGAAACCTAATGGATAAGCCAGACAACCCGCTCACCCCCTCGCCGCTGGAAGACCACCTGGGCTTCTGGTTGCGTTTTGTTTCCAACCACGTTTCCGGTCGCTTCCGGCAGCTGCTGGAAGCGCAGGGGGTTACCGTTACCGAATGGGTAGCCCTGCGCACGCTGTGGGCGCAAGCCGACACCACGCACGCCGAGCTGATCCAGGCGCTGGGCATGACCAAGGGCGCCGCGTCGAAAGTGGTTTCCCGCCTGCAGGAAAAAGGCCTGGCCGAGCGCCAGCTGGCCGATGGCCGTGCCCGTGAGCAAAGCCTGCGCCTGACGGATGCGGGCAAAACGCTGGTTCCGGCGCTGGCCGCGTTGGCCGACACCAACGACGCCCACTTCTTTGGCCACCTGCCTGCTGCCGAACGCGAAGCGCTGGCCATGCTGATGAAAGCGCTGGTACAGCACCACCAGCTAAAAGACCTTCCCACCGACTGACCTCACCGCACACGCCAGGAAAACCCATCATGAACGACACCGTGCACACCCGCATCCGCAGCACCTTTGACGCCTCCAACCAGGGCACCATTCATTTTGGCCAGGTTATCGGCCAGCTGATCGAGGCCGGCGTGGAGTCCTACCACGTGGACTACCGCAGCGGGCGCACCACCTATTACCTGCCGGATGGCAGCACCGCCGACTTCAGCTTCGGGCGCCCGGCACACGGTATAGCCGATACCTTTGACATCGCCGCCATCCGCGCCGCCATTGTCGGTGCACAGCAGGGGCGGGTGATGTACCCCGAGTTCAAGCAGCTGTCGCAGCAAGCCGGCTGCGCCGCCTACACTGTATGGATCGCCGGCCGCCACGTGGTGTATCTGGGGCGCAAGGGTGAAACGCACGTAGAACGTTTCCCCGACTAAGGCCCGCAGCGCCACGCCATTGTCTGCTAATGGTGCCCCGGATTGTTTCTGCCGGATAGCGAGCAGTATTCGCACAGCCGCCGAGGGCGACAGCAACAAGTTGGCCGCATGCTGCCGGCGATGCGGCCAAGCTTTGACAGCGGGCTGTGCCTGCGCGCGCCCGCACATCACACCGTGCGGCCGCCAGCGTAAGCCCACCCCACACCCACCCCGTCAGGCCGCGTGTTCAAAGCCCTGCAGCACGTTCACGGCATTGATGCCGATTTCGTCCACCATATAGCCGCCTTCCATTACAAACAGCGTCGGCACGCCCACCGCGGCAATGGCGGCGCCGATGCGGCTGAAATCGCCCGTACCCAGGCGGAAGTGGCTGATCGGGTCGCCTTCGTAGGTATCCACCCCCAGCGACACCACCAGCAGGTCGGGCCGGTATTGGCGCAGTTGGCCGCAGGCGTGCTGCAGCGCCTCGCCGTAGCCATCCCACGCCGTGCCGTGCGGCAGCGGGTAGTTCAGGTTAAAGCCCAGGCCGGCGCCACGGCCGGTTTCGTCGCGGTGGCCGGAAAAATACGGGTAGGAGCGGCGCGGGTCGCCGTGCAGCGACACAAACAGCACGTCGCTACGGTCGTAAAAGATGCTCTGCGTGCCGTTGCCGTGGTGAAAATCCACATCCAGCACCGCCACGCGCCGGCTGCCGTTGTCCAGGCTCCACTGCGCGGCAATGGCGGCGTTATTCAGGTAGCAATAGCCGCCCATATACTCGGCGGCGGCGTGGTGGCCGGGCGGGCGGCACAGGGCAAAGGCGCTGTGCAGGCCGCCGTGCAGCAGGCTGGCGCCGGTTAGCGCCAGGTTGGCGCTGCTGCTTACGGCCTGCCAGGTGCCGGCGGTAATGGCCACGCCGGCGTCCATGGCATAAAAGCCCAGCTTGCCGTCGATATGCTCCGGCTCGATGTCGCTACGCAAATCGCGCACCGGCCACACTAACGGCAGCGCATCGTGGCTATGGCCCAGCGCCTGCCACTCGCCCCACGCTTGCTGCAAAAAGCGCACATAACGCGCGCTGTGCACGCGGGCGTAGTGTTGCGGCCCGAAAGCCTGCGGAGGCACGATATCGCCCAGCCCTACCTGCAGGCTGCGCGCCAGCACGATTTCGGCGCGCTGCGGCATTTCAAAACACGGCGATACCTTGCCGTCTTTCAGTTCGCTGGCGTGATGCAGTTGGTGGTCTGGGCTGTAGACGGTCAGCATGGCGGGCGCTCTTGTCAGAAAGGGATGCCAGATAGTCTACGGCGCACCGCTGGCAAAAATTTTGCTTTTCTTGCTATTGTTGGCCAGCATCCGGAAAAGAAAACGGCTAGAAAAGCAAATATGAAAAAAGAAAACCCCACCGCAGCGCTGGACGATACCGACCTGGCCATACTGCGCCATGTACAGCAGGACGGCGCACTGTCTACCCCTCAGCTGGCCGAGCGCCTGGCCCTTAGCGTGACGCCGTGCTGGCGCCGCCTCAAACGGCTGCAGGACGACGGCTATATCCGCGGCTACCAGGCCAACCTGGACCGCCGCCGCCTGGGCCTGGACGTGTTTGCCTATGTCAGCCTGAGCTTTGCCAGCGTAGGCAACCCGCAGCCCGCCGCATTCGAAGCCCTGGTACGCGACCACGCCCAGGTGCTGACATGCCACAAAGTCACCGGCAACGCCGACTACATGCTGCTGGTGGTGGCCAGCAACCTGGACCACTACAGCCAGTTTGTAGAGTGGCTGCGCGCCATCCCCGGCATACACACCATTCACTCCAACCTGGCGCTGAAAGAAGTGAAAGCAGACTACCGCCTGCCGCTGTGAAACACGCCCGCATAGGCCAGCGGCACATCCGGGAATGGCGCAGCGCCGGCAAACAGGTAGCGGGCGAGGCTGAATGCAAAAAGGTTGGCCGCATACCGGGTAAGGGGTGTGCGGCCAACCTTTTATGGTGACGTTGTTCCCAGGATGCGGCTGCGCCTTATCCGGGCTACGAGCTGGATGGCAACACCATGCAGTTTGTGCCGCTGGAGAGTAATCAGCTGGTGAATGCGACTTGATTGCCAGGTACATCAGCCATGTAAAAAGGCCCTGCGATGCAGGGCCTTTTTCAATTGCAGGGCCTTTGTGCCATTAAACCTCGTCATGAGGATGGCCGTGAATCAGCACCGAGTTGGCATTCTGACCCGTAGCCCGGATAAGCCAAAGACGCATCCGTGGACTCGCCAACGTTGGCCGCAAAGCAAAATGTGAGCGGAGGAGATGGCCTCAATGTGTCGCGTGATTGATTCTTGTAAGGTGAGCAAATCCCCGGATGCGGCCAGGCTTATCCGGCTACGGGTAAAGAAAAACCCGGAACGATGTCCGGGCTATTACTATGGGGTTATGAAGAAATCTTTCGATAGATATCATCCAGCATTGAATTGATAGAAATATAATCTTCTATCGATGCCATATCCAGCAGGGAGAAGATATCTTCATCGTATAAAGGAACTATTAGTCCTCGCCCATCTAAAAATGTATCCTTGCAGCGTTTTTCAAATAGAGATTTGTTGGTGCACTTCCTGGCAAGAATAAACCCAACCCAGCCTCTATTTGGTGAAAATCTTCCGGCCAGTTGATCTAGCTCTGGATTTTTTGGGTCTGATGAGTAATTTTTGCATTCAAATGATATTTCAACCGCATTGAGGTGCGGTGATTTTAATGCCCGATAGAAAAAACCATCTTTTGCATTGTTGAGAAACGTGATGTCGATTCTTTTTCGGCCGTCATGTATTTCTCTTTCTAGTTTTGGGTTGACTAAGTTTTTTCCAAAAATAAACAATAGAGCGCATAGCATGGCGTCTTGATATGCATATGCCTCAGATTTTCCTTCTTCGATTGATTTTATTATATTTTTTAATTCAGAGGCGGTTTTGGTTATGTCGAAATCATCTCCTTGTGTTGAAGCAATCTCAAAATCCGTGGGGGCCTTGCTGAATTTTATATCGTCCCTGTATCGTTCAATTACCGCTGGATATTTTTTTGTAAACTCAAAAAGAAATTCTTTTGTTAGCGGGTATTCTTCCTTTAGGCTTTTTTTGGTTACTTTTGGGGTGCCATCCTTTAAGAGCTTAACAAGAGAGCTATGTATGTTTATGTGATGCTCTTGTAGGAAGTTTAAAACAAAATGTTGGTAATACTCTTGGTGATTTACTGACATTGTCCAACAAACAATTGTTTTCGGAACGAGAATTATCTTTTCACCGTTTGCAACTGGTAGCTGAGTAAAGCATTGTGCCCATTTTTCATTCTGAGTGTCCCAATAAAACCCAGAGGGCACATTTTGCATTTCAATTGCATAATTTTTGCATTGATTTTGAGTGTATTCAATTAATTGGTGCCGTATTAAGTTTGTCGTTAGGTCGGATATTTTGTCGTGTCCAACCCCGTCAATCATTAATTCCAGCTCTGAAATACTGGACAGTATTCCAGATTTTACGGCCTCGCTGCTCTTTAATTTTTCATGAAGGAGTTTTGCTTGAAATCCTCCTATTCCTTTTCCATTGGATTTTCCACTGGAAAGGCCGAGGTGGGTTTCTCTTGGTTCTGAAAGATGGGAAAGCAACTCCCATGATTTGGCAGTGTCGTTATGTTTTATGGATTCAATTAGGGATAGAAAATAAGATTGAACATTTTCCGCACATTCTTGATGCCATATGGATTCGTTGTTTATTAGTGCATACGGATCAATAAAAAGCGGAATGTCTGTATCCAGCGGGATGTCGACAAAATCTAGCTCGGACTGAGATTTGTTGATATTAAAATAAACGCTAAATTTCATGTAGCCCCCCTGTCATATCTATTGTGTCAAAAAAAGCATGCCGCAGCATGCTTTTGATTTGCTCATGTCAGAGAAGCCAAAGTGTGAAATTGCGCTTTCCGTAAATTCAATTAGTTAGCCGGTGGTGATCATTTATTTTTTGGATACTTTTTTAGTCAAACAATGAAAATTCGCTATTTTTTAGCCAAAGAATGAAATATCCATCTGACTATTCATGTGGTGTCACAAGCAAGCCAGCGGGTAGGGCAACTCTTGTTGCTTGCGGCCATCAGAGATGGCTACCAGTGGCTGCCTGTACTTGCAGTAGGCAATGACATTGTTTTATTGTGTGCCAGTGGCTAGCCCATTCAGCAACGAAGGGCTGAGTATTGCTATAAAAACACTTGTAATGAATGGTTGCAAATGAATGCAGAAATGAAACTACTATTTGAAGTTCTTGGGAAAATGGAACCAGTTGGTCCTAACGAAACAACTTCAGTACTAGAGGAACGGTTTGCAAAGTTCTCACGGCTAGTCAAAAAATTGGCTGCAGCGCTTTTCATATTGCTATTGGCTTTGGCTGGCTGGAAGATCGCAGGGGGAGATCTTTCTCCATTCTTCATAGATGTGGCAAGGATTGTTGGTTTTGGCTCAATGGTTTCTGCTATATTTTTTGTCTTTATAGATATATTGCCAATTTTTCTATTAATGCTTAATTTTAGAAATGATGCAATGAGGCGCTTTTTGATAGAAGTAGAGTTTGATATGGGGAAGGCCCTGGAGTTAAGAAAGTTCTCTTCTGAACATCTACGGCTGGCGCAGCAAATATTTGAAACTAAGATTGCGAGAATTCAGGCAAGATTAATGATGTTTTTAGGCGGCCCAGATAAAATAGCGATTATGTCTCTGGCAACCATGGGTTGGGCTGCGTGGAATGAATTTCCAAACGTAGAGAGCTCGATTGCATACAATGCTTTGTATTTTGGGGTCGCATTTTTTGGAGGCTTGTCAATTGGTGGGGTGATGCTTAGTGTGGTAATGCAACGCTACGCATACTACGTAGAGCTAATAAAATTTGCACTATCTCCAGATTTTTCCACTATCAATGCTCATTGTTTTTATGGTGTGCCGATACCAAGCTTGGGGTGGAAAGCGAAAAAATGGATTGGGAAATACATGTCACATATTAAATTTTAATTATCAAAAAATAAAATCGGACACCAAGTCTGCTTGAGTGAGCAGCTTGATGTCCGATTTTTATGTATTTATGTTTTCTGATTCAGTAATATTGCTAGGGGTGAAAAGAGCTTGCTTGCCACCTTATATAGCCGTTTCTTAGTGCTCTGGCGTCTGCAAGCGCATGGTGACGTGGTAAATCCTGCTCGAACGAATCTTCATATGCTTCCTTAAAGCTTTTGTCTGAAACTATGTCATGACCGATCAGCAAATTTTCGCTCAGATTCGCCGGAAGCTCAGCGAGTAAGTCGCCTTGTAACGCATCAGTCAACAACTCCCAATCTGATGGGTAGTCAAAGACCAGCGTTACTGGCTCTTCAAGCGCGGCAAACCACTCCCGCAAACGGAAACTCAGATGCGCTGAACTGCATCTCGCTCCAGGTATGCGGTTGAGCAAGGGAAGCACTTCTATCACCACAAAGCTACTGCAGTCTTCGCGGCGATAATCATTACGCTCGGCATAAAACTCCCGCCCATCTTCAGTCACTAGCCCGATACTGATTAAATCGATCTGAACGAAGTCGGTGAATTCTGTATCAAGAAATACCAGCATCGGATATCCCTCCCATTGTATTGGCGACAGCGTTCATTCTTGCGGTCGCAGAGCTCTTGAGCAGTTCTGCCGCTTCACGGCGAAAGAAGATTCGAGGCGGTTTTCCATCTAGCATAATGACCTCCACCTGCAGGCAACCGCTCGTCGCCTCGCGCTTGATGGTTTTCGGATTGAGCTGGCTGATTGCGGCCAGCTCCTTCAGTGTGAGCGTTGACTGCCTGAACTGTATTGCACTCAACAGCTTTGCCTTGCTGAATACTGGATAGACCCCATTCGTCTCAGCTAGGAGTAATCCCGGAATGCGCAACAAGTGCCGCAAGCTTTGCCCGTGCGCTTTGGCCACATCGGAGGCTTGCTCGTGATTAAGCCAGTCATCGTTAGAAATGTACTGTGCTTTGTAGTGCTCGACCTCCTGACGGTCGAACACCGGCTGTGACAACATTGGATCCTGCAGTAGTGGTGTCAGCAACCCGCTGTCACATAGCTTATCTATGTGCCTGGGCGGCAGTCCAAGCAGACTGCAAGTCTCCCTGAGCGTCAGCTTCGTGGCATCAGTACTACTTACTTTCTGCTTGTGACCACGGCCACAGCGACTCTGGTAGCTCTGTGCGGTGGCAACCTGACCTAAAACAGCAGGGGTGATGTCAGCCCGTAGGAAAACATAAACCAATCCGCCGTCGATCGTCGGTCCATGCACGGGTTGGATACCGATGCTGATCAACCGGTCTGCTAGGTTGGTAGCGTTGCAGGCGAGCATCTTGGCAAGCTCTCTGACAAACACGTACTTCTGATGAAACAGCGCTAAATCTTGTGTTTGAATGCGTACTGATCGCCGTGGGAGTGTTTGATGCGGTATCAGCCCCAGTTTGACGACCTGGTAGATCGCATCGGTATAGATACCTAACTGCTGAGCGGCTTCTTTAACCGACACCGTGCCATCATGTCGCGGTGGCTCGATGGGCTTCTCTAGTACCAAGCTCGGCAACCCCACCCGGTGATCGTAAGCCAGCACGCAAGTTTGTCCCGACTTGATGGTCGTGATGAGCTCCAGTCGAGTGGCATGGTCGATGCCAAATCTTGAGAAAGACACGCCTGCAGTGTTTGTTCTCCCATCCTGGGTAGGGATGAGCAGCCGCTGGAATGCAACCAGACTGTCTCCATCAATGGCAACGCATCGCTTTCCAGGGAAAGGTGCCGTGTGTGCGATGGGTGCTTGTTGGAGTAAGCCTTTGTTCAGCAATGTGCGCACGACATGATTCGAGACATTGAGTGTGTTGGCCACCCCTGCAATCGTAATGGCAGGATAGCCGGCCCCCTCGGCGATTGGCTTGGTGAGCTGAGCATTTAGCCAACGCTCGACAAGCTCGAATAGCTGCTGATCCAGCTTCGCTTCTAAAACAGTGCCCTGCAATGCTGGCAGCGCAGCAAACCTGGGGCCGAATCCGGGATAGTTGGCATAACGCCTATCCAAACTTGCCCGCACTGCTGATTCAAAACCCTTTCCCTGTGCGAGGTCTACCAGATTGATCTGGCTGATCTTGGCATGAACATCCGGGATCGGGGCTGCCAAGAGGGTCGCTAGATTGGCTTCAGGGCAGTTTTCACTGAGATATAAGTAGGTGTCCAGTCCCGGACGATTACGCACCTGCTTTTTGAATAGTTCGGGATGTGATTTCTGCCACTGTTTCATCGCCAGCAATGGTGTCTGATGCGCCAGCATCCTTTGCGGTAGATGCTGGTTGTACAACAAGACATAACGCAGCAGCGTCGCCGCCAGATCTTGCCCAGACTCAAAGCGGTGCGTGGCCAGCACCTCACTGATACGCCCGTTGAAGCGCTCTACCATGCC
>NZ_JAQQLF010000010.1 GCF_028548455.1 Vogesella aquatica | reverse complement strand
GCCCCGCTGCCGGCGTTGCCGGCGGCGTCGCTAATGCCAGTATTATCGAGAGTGATCAGGTTGCTGCTGTCGCTGACGTTAGCGCTCGGCGTCAGCGTGGCGGTCCAGGTGATGCCACCATCGCTGCTGCTAACCGCGCTCAGCGTGCCGTTGGCAACGGTAAGGTCGGCATTGGTAAAGCCGGTTACCGCTTCGCTGAAGGTGATGGTCACCAGACTGGTCTCGCCAATGGCCAGCGCAGTGTCGGCCACCACGATGCTGGCGGTGGGCCGTGTGGTGTCGATGGCGTAGTTATTGGAGTCGGTGCTGCCGCTGCCGGCATTACCAAACAGATCAACCACCCCGCTGTTGTCGAGGGTAATGACGTTACTGGCATCGCTGATATTAGCGCTAGGTGTAAACGTTGCCGTCCAGGTAATGCCGCCATCACTACTGCTGACAGCACTGAGCGTACCGTTAGCAATAGTCAGATCTGTGTTGCTGAAACCGGTCACCGCTTCGCTGAAGGTGATGGTCACCGTTGCTGTCTCGCCTATCCGCAGCGCGGTATCACTGAGCGTGATGGTAGCGGTAGGTGGCGTGCTGTCCTCCTGCGCATCCAACAGCGAGATGGTTACCACCTGACTATGGGAATTACCGGCGACATCCGTCGCCAGTACCGTCAAGCTGAAGCTGTTGGGGGTGGCCTCGTAGTCGCGTGAGGCCGCGCCATCCGCCGCACCAGCCGCTGTAAGGGTGATGACACCGTCGGCATCGATACTGAAATAGCCTGCACTGTCGCCAGCGGTAATCTGGTATCCGGCAATGCTATTGGCATCGCTAGCCAACACCTGGCCGATAACAAAGCCGCTGGCCATGTTTTCCGGCAAGGTAAAGGTCTGGCTGGCAGTCACTACGGGGTTGGTCTGGTCCACCACGTACTCGGCGCCGCTGCTGAAGCCGGTGCTGATGGCATTGCCGGCGCGGTCGCTAATGCCGGTGCCACTGGACTTCAACTGCAGGCCCAGCAGGCCGTTACCGCTGACATTGGCCACGGTGACGGTATAGCTGCTACCGCTGCCGGTGACGGTGATGTCGTTGTCGCTGGCCACCACTCCGTTGCCCTTGCTAAGCGTGAAGTCACCGGCGCTGACGCCGCTAACGTCACCGTCGAAGGTAACGGTAAACGATACGCTGCCACCGGTCGTATATTGCGCCCCGGTACGGCTGATGCCCACCACCGATGGTGCGGTGTTATCCAGCGTATACAGCTGGCCGGTGGCACCACCGCTGATGGCGTTACCGGCCAGGTCGGCAATGCCGGTGCCGCTGGACTTCAGGTTCAGCCCCAACGTG
Organism: Vogesella aquatica; assembly: GCF_028548455.1. Taxonomy (GTDB): domain Bacteria; phylum Pseudomonadota; class Gammaproteobacteria; order Burkholderiales; family Chromobacteriaceae; genus Vogesella; species Vogesella aquatica. The sequence goes on along the minus strand of NZ_JAQQLF010000010.1, from coordinate 161,287 downwards.
CCGTTACCGCTGGCGCCGGTAACCGCTACCGTATAGACGCTGTCCGACACACGGGTAAGCGATGCAATGCTGGCCCCGCTGCTGGCTGTGCCGGAAAGGGTGAAATCGCTGCTATCCACCCCGCTGACCGCCTCGGTAAACACCACGGTAAAGTTCAGGCTGCCGCTATTGGTCGGCGTGGCGCTGGCGCGCACGATGGCCGCAGCGGTCGGCACGGTCTTGTCGATAACAAAGGTGTCGCTCACCGCCGCTGCCAGCGCGTTACCCGAGGTATCGGTGATATTGCTGGTATTCAGCGTCAGCACATAGGTACCGGCCACGGTGGTTACCGTGGACAGGTCCAGCGTATAGCTAGCACCGCTACCGCTCACGCTGAGGCTGCTGATATCTACCGTGTGCCCATCGCGGGTGAGCGTGAAATCACTGATATCGACGTTCTGTACCTGTTCGCTAAAGCGGATGCTGGCCGTGCCGGCGTTGGTCGAAGACGGGTCGGCTAGGTCGATGATGGTAGCAATCGGCGCCAAGGTATCGGTGGTGCCGGTGGTGAAATTCAGCGAGGTAATGTCGGCAATGCCGGCGTAGGCCTGGCTGCTGCTATCACGCAGGGCGGTGCTGGCGATCTGCACTGCGTACTGGTTGGCCGCGCGCAGGTCTGCCGAAGGGTTAATGGTAAGTACGCTGCTGTTAATCGATAGCTGGCCACCATGGTTGGCCACATCAATAGTGATGGAGTTGGCCCCGTTACCGGTAATGTCGTACAGCACGATATTGCCGCTACCCAGCGTAATGGCCTCGCTGAAGTTCAGTACGACATGGCTGCTTACTGCCACGCCAGTGCTGTTATCCAGCGGGTTCGCCACCACCAGCATGGGCACCGGGTCGATTACCGTAATGCTGAAGGCCTTCTCGTAGCTGAGGCTACCGCCATCGCTCACGCGCAGGCGCAAGCTGTAGCTGCCGGCAGCCAGCCCGCTGCCGCTGGCGACCTTCAGTGATGTGCCATCCACCACAAACGACGCATTGTCGGTGTCGCCACTCCCACTGGCCAGGCTATAGCTCAGGGTATTGTTCGGTGCACTGGTATCGGGGTCGGTGCCACTGATGGTGGTGAGCGTGACCCCTGCGCCAGCCTGGGTATTGGCAAACATGAGGGTTGCCAAGGCGATATCGGTAGGCGCTTCGTTCAGGTCGTTCAGGTTGATGGTGATGGTGGCCGTGCTGTCTGCCGTGGTATCGGCGTCTTCATCGTCTACCGCCACCGTCAGCGTGTACTGGCTGGCGGTTTCGTAATCCAGCACCGCACCGTTTTTCACGGTAATGGCGCCGGTAGTGCTGTTGATGTCGAACAGGCTGCTGCCGGTGCCGCCGGTAATGCTGTACACCAGACCATTGGTGTCGCCGCTGGCGGTCACCGTGGTTACCGCCGTACCACTGCCGGCATTTTCATCAATGCTGGCCGTAGCGTTGCTGAGCACCGGGTCAACATCGCTCACGGTGACGGTAAAGGTATCCGTGGCCGTGCCGCCATTGCCGTCATCGACGGTAAGGGTGATGGTGGCGCTACCGGTCTGGTTGGCCGCAGGGGTAATGGTGACGGTACGGTTGGCACCGCTGCCGCTGATGACGATATTGCCGTTGGGGATCAGCGTGGTGTTGCTGGAGCTGCCGGCCAGCGTCAACGAGTTGGCCGCGGTTTCGCTATCGCCAATGGTCACCGCCAGCGCCGACGTGGCGCCGCCTTCGTTGATGGTCTGGTTGGCAACGTCGGAGATGGTGGGGTTGGCGTTTTCATCATCCAGAATGGTACCGACGGCACTGGCGTCCGTTAGCGTGCCGTTGCTGGGCGAAGTCAAGGTGACATTGACTGTCTCGTTGCTCTCTTGCGTGGTATCACCGGTCACGTTCAGGGTGATGGTCTTGCTGGTTTCGCCCGGTGCAAATGTCAGGGTGCCGCTGGCTGCGGTGTAATCCACGCCGGCCGTCGCCGTACCATTGCTGCTGGCATAGTTGACCGACACCGTCTTGCCGGAGGCCGCGCTGAGGCTGACGGTAAAGCTGAGCGTGCTGGTGCCGCTATTGCCTTCCGTCACGCTGGCATCGGCAATGCTGATACCGGGTGCTGCATCATCATCCAGGATGGTGACCGTCACCTGCTGGCTGCCACTTTCGGTTGCACTATCCCCACCGCTAACAGACGTGATGTCCAGTACGACGGTTTCATCCGCTTCGTCCAGCGTATCTCCGGTGGCGGTGAGTGTGGCCGACCCGGTAGTCTGGCCTGCCAGAATGGTAATGGTGGTGCTGCTCAGGCTGTAATCGCTACCACTGGCGGTGCCGGTGGGTGTCAATGTCACAACGGTATCAGTAGAAGCGACTTTATCCAGGGTAGCGGTAATCGTGGTGCTGCCACCGGTCTCACTGATGCTGCTGTTGCTGACACTGAGTGTGACCACCGGGGCTGCGACAGTAGCCGTATAGATTCGACCCTCGATACCGCCATTGCTGATGCCATCTGCTGTGTCGTCAGACCACGCCGAGAAAAAGCTATTTCCGTCACCCGCAGTGATTGATACGCCGGTTTGTCCATTGCGTCGGTGCTGGTTGATTTCAAAATCACTGGCGTCTATAGCCACGCCTTGAGCATCGAAGCGGCGCCCAAAAACACCCGAACTCGAGTAATCACCAACACTGGACTCCCAGCCAATCACGAAGCCACCGCCGGCCAATGCTGCAATGGAAGGTGCTGCCTGGCTGCCGCTTGTAACGGTATTGGCTTGTGTCACAGACCCCTGCGCAACACCTGTACTGTCATAGCGCTGAAAATAAACATCGTCCGTGCCACTGGCTTGGTCACTCCATGCTGCAACAACACTACCGTCAGCCAGTGTCGCCAGGCGAATGCTGAATATCCCCGGCTGCGATGTAATCAGGAATGGTGTACCGTTTCCAATACGACCATAAGCACCTAGCAAGTTATAGCTACTGTCATACTCCAGCCAGCCCACCGCATAAGTGCCATTACCCGACGAAGAGATTGTCGGCATCGCAACAAAGCCACCTGCCCCGCCATTGATATCTGCGGCAGCCCGGATAGTGACCTCGGCAGATACTGCATTGCCACTTGAATCATAAGTTCGGGAATAAACCTCGCTGCCATCGTATGCCAACGTTGCGGAACTCCAGATCACAACAAACTGGTCATTCCCGATATTGGCAACCGACAGAAATTCTTCATATCGATCTGTCGTAGAATTGACGATTGTTTCGCTGCCGGTCGTACCATCGGCATTGACAATGACAAAAGCAATGCCGTAATCGCCATCGTTATCACTCGTTGTCAGATAAGCGACCACAAAGCGGCCATTACTCAGTGCAGTGACGACTGGGTAATACTCATCCTGCCCATTATTGGCTGACGATACAATAATTTCATTGCCGATCTTGCTGCCGGTCGGCGATAAAATCTGTGCCACAACACTGTTGTGACCGGGATCAGACTGTTCGGTTGAAAGCCAGGTTGCAACGTAATTGCCATTGCTCAGCTTGGCAGTCGAGACGCTGGATTGGGCATTGTCCGTAGTGGTATTGATAGCAAAATCATCACCCAGGTCTGCCAAGTCACGCGTTGATTCAGCAACAAAATCAAAGGTGATGGTTTTCGAAATCCCACTATTACTCAGTGGCACGTTGGCGCCATCTGTCTGCAACAAATCGTAGTAACGCAGGGTAACCGTAGCGGACTGGCCTGCCGCCGGGATATTGCCGGTACCGAGCGCCAGGGTGGCCAAACTATTGACACTTGTATTGGAAGTGAGCGTGAACAGATTAGCCACGGACTGGCTTTCCAGTACCCAGTAACCCAGACGGGTATTACCCGTATCTGTTGGTGTCAGCGTGGCAAGCGTGACACCCTGTGCCAAGTCAGTAAATATCTTGGGATTGCTACCAGCGGTATAGGTAGCAGCATTGTATGTCGGTACAATCTCAGTAGGTGCCTGGTCTGCTTTTATATTCAGCCATGAACCAATATACTGAACACCAGCAGCATATGCCGATGAATTAACCGTGTAATTCAAGGTAAAGTCATAATTGGAAGTATTGCCCGTACCGTCGACATAACGCCATACTTTCCCACTGACACTTGTATAGCTAGAAGTCAGGTTAGTCCACGAGCCTCCACCATCCGTACTATATTGGACAGAACTCCCTGCTGGAATGGCAAAATCGGTTCCCAATGCGACGGACACAATTGGCAAACTCTCATCCGGGAAACCATTCATCCGGAACCAGCCGTTGCCAAAAACCCATTCATTACTGGTGCCATTTGGGCGCACATAAATAGCACCTGCATCCAATGTGCCATTTGCCATATCCATGGTGGTCATGGCACCCAAAGCAAGACCATAAGCATCTGCTGCTATCGCGTGTATATCAACCTGCCCGACAGATTGCTCCAGCACCCAATCCCCACCCAGCCAGCTGGCGCCGGTCAGGTCGTTGGAGGCGGCTACGTCGGCCTGGGTAGCGGCGGCAAATGCGGCGATAAAGTCGGTGCCAGTCGTGCCTTTGGCCACATCGCAGCCGTACAGCAGGAAGTCGCCGCTGGCAGACAAGGCACTGCCCCACGCGGCCAGCGCCGTTTGCTGGGCGGCAAGGTTGGCCGCAGACAGGGTTTCGGCGCCCAGATAGAGCGCACCCTCGCTACCGTGCGACAGCAGATGCACCGCGGCCAGGTTGTGGTACTGCGCCAGAATCTGGCTGATTTGTGCCATCGCGCTGCTGGTGCCATCCAGCAGCCATACCTCGGTACCGGCAGCCAGGTTGTTCAGCTGCTGGGCCAGCCCCGGCAGGCGGCTATCGATGATGACCACCTGTGTCACGGCGGTGCTGCTGCTCACCAGCTTCTGCACGCCGTCACGGTTGACACCCAGCAGACCATCCAGCGCCGCCTGGTCGATCGCGCCTTCGTTCAGCAACAGATTGCCCACGGTGTAGACCTGGCCCGCGCTGAACGCCGTGCTGCCGCTCTGGCCGACACGGTCACTTACCGTGCCGCTAAAGTTCAGCCCCACAGTTTGGCCCGAGCTGCCATTTACCCCGCTGACGGTGATATGGAAGGTCTTGCCATCGCTGCTGCTGACACTGCTGATGCCGGTGTTGGCCGCCGTGCCGGTCACGGTGAAGTCTGCCGCGCTGACGCCGCTGACCACCTCGCTGAACACCACGGTAAATACCGCGTCGGTACTGGCGCCAGCCACAATCTGGTTCACACCGGCACGGTTGATGGCACTGACGGCAGGTGCCGTGTTGTCGATGGTGTAAGTCTCGTCCAGCGTCGACGTTGTCGCTGTCAGCGCGTTGCCGCTGTCATCGGCGACGTCCTGGCCGCCGGCAAAAGCCAGGCCCAGCGTACCGCTGCCGCTGATGCCGGATACCGTCACCCGGTAATGACCGTTGCTGCCGCTGATGGCGCTGATCGTGCCAGCCACGCTACCGCTGGTGGTCAGACTGAAATCATCGAGGCCAACGTTGTTCACGCCTTCGCTGAAGCTCACGTCAAAGCTGACACTGTCAGCCGTGGTGAGGCTATCGGCAGTACGGGTAATGCTGGTAACGGTGGGGGCCACGCTATCCACCGTGTAGTACTCGCTTACCCCGGTATCGGGCGAACTGCTGGCCAGTGCGTTACCACTGGCATCACTGATGCTATAACCATTGGCCAGCTGTAGCCCCAGCGAGCCGCTGCCCGATGCATTGCTGACCGTAACAGTCAGCACCGGTGTACCACTGCCGCTGATACTGCTGATGGTACCGCTGGCGGTGCCACCCAGCAGCAGCGCAAAGTCGGCCGCGTCCACGCTGCCGACAGGCTCGCTGAACACCACCAGAAACTGCACGCTGCCGCCCTGGCTTTGCTCACCCCCCACCCGGTTGATGGATACCAGCGTCGGCACATCACGATCTACCGCGTATACCTCGTCGTCGGCCGGCTCGGCCGTTGCCAACGCATTACCGGCAATGTCGGTGATGTTCTGGCTATTGCCCAGGTTAAGACCCAGGGTGCCGGTGCCGCTGACACCGCTGACCGTTACGGTCAGGGTATCGGTACCGCTGCCGCTGACGCTACTGATGGTGCCGCTGGCAGTACCGGTGCTGGCCAGCACGAAATCATTCACATCGGCCGCCGTGACCGCCTCGTTGAAACGCACGGTGTACACCAGGCTGGTCGCATTGCTGGCCTCGCCAGCCGGGGTCTGACGCTGGATGGACTGGATCAGCGGCGCCGCGCTGTCGCTGACGCCGGTGGTGAAGTTGAAACTGCTATCGTCACTGATGCCAGCAAAAGCATTGGCGGCCGCGTCACGCAGGGCAGTGGCATCGACACGCACGCTGTAGCGCGACGCTTCGGCCAGGTTGCTGCCCGGGTTCAGGGTAACGCTGTTGCCACTGATACTCACCGTGCCGCCTGCATTGCCGGTACCCGTGGCAATGTTGAAGGTTTCTACCACCTGGCCGGTGGTGACGTTGCGCAATTCCAGCGTGCCGGTACCCGCCTGCAGGGTTTCGCTGAACAGCAACACGATATTGGCAGACGGCGCAATCTGCAGGGCATTATTGGCCGGCGTAGAGTTGGCCGCGTCCAGTGTCGGCGCCACATCATCGCTGACCGTCACGGTCAGGGCTTTCTGGTATGTCAGGCTACCATTGTCGGTGGCTTGTACCCTTAGCAGATACGTACCGGCCGCTAGCGCACTGCTGCCCACTTTCAGGGTATTGCCGTTGATGACGAACGAACCGTTGTGGGTATCACCACTGCCGGCAACCAGACTATAAGTGTGGCTGCTTCCGCTATCCTGATCGGTTGCACTCAAGGTTGCCACCGTCGTATTGGCGCTCGATTGTGACAGGCCAAGGCTGCTGGCGCTCAGGCTGATATCGGTAGGCGCTTCGTTCAGGTCGTTCAGGTTGATGGTGATGGTGGCCGTGCTGTCTGCCGTGGTATCGGCGTCTTCATCGTCTACCGCCACCGTCAGCGTGTACTGGCTGGCGGTTTCGTAATCCAGCACCGCACCGTTTTTCACGGTAATGGCGCCGGTAGTGCTGTTGATGTCGAACAGGCTGCTGCCGGTGCCGCCGGTAATGCTGTACACCAGACCATTGGTGTCGCCGCTGGCGGTCACCGTGGTTACCGCCGTACCGCTGCCGGCATTTTCATCAATGCTGGCCGTAGCGTTGCTGAGCACCGGGTCAACATCGCTCACGGTGACGGTAAAGGTATCCGTGGCCGTGCCGCCATTGCCGTCATCGACGGTAAGGGTGATGGTGGCGCTGCCGGTCTGGTTGGCCGCAGGGGTAATGGTGACGGTACGGTTGGCACCGCTGCCGCTGATCACGATATTGCCGTTGGGGATCAGCGTGGTGTTGCTGGAGCTGCCGGCCAGCGTCAGCGAGTTGGCCGCGGTTTCGCTATCGCCAATGGTCACCGCCAGCGCCGACGTGGCGCCGCCTTCGTTGATGGTCTGGTTGGCAACGTCGGAGATGGTGGGGTTGGCGTTTTCATCATCCAGAATGGTACCGACGGCACTGGCGTCCGTTAGCGTGCCGTTGCTGGGCGAAGTCAAGGTGACATTGACTGTCTCATTGCTCTCTTGCGTGGTATCACCGGTCACGTTCAGGGTGATGGTCTTGCTGGTTTCGCCCGGTGCAAATGTCAGGGTGCCGCTGGCTGCGGTGTAATCCACGCCGGCCGTCGCCGTACCATTGCTGCTGGCATAGTTGACCGACACCGTCTTGCCGGAGGCCGCGCTGAGGCTGACGGTAAAGCTGAGCGTGCTGGTGCCGCTATTGCCTTCCGTCACGCTGGCATCGGCAATGCTGATACCGGGTGCTGCATCATCATCCAGGATGGTGACCGTCACCTGCTGGCTGCCACTTTCGGTTGCACTATCCCCACCGCTAACAGACGTGATGTCCAGTACGACTGTTTCATCCGCTTCGTCCAGCGTATCTCCGGTGGCGGTGAGTGTGGCCGACCCGGTAGTCTGGCCTGCCAGAATGGTAATGGTGGTGCTGCTCAGGCTGTAATCGCTACCACTGGCGGTGCCGGTGGGTGTCAATGTCACAACGGTATCAGTAGAAGCGACTTTATCCAGGGTAGCGGTAATGGTACTGCTGCCACCGGTCTCACTGATGCTGCTGTTGTTGACACTGAGCGTGACCACCGGGGCACTGACTGCATTACGGAAGTTGGTGGCATTAATGGTGTCAATATCGAGGGCAGAGAGAATCCCCGCGGTATTCGGAGTAATAACAAACTTGTCGACGCCAACAAAGCCAAGCGACGAAAACGTCAGGAAGCTCGCGTTATTTAACAAACCACTGGCGACATAGGTGCCTTTGACTGTGTTGCCAAGATAACCCGTGATCGTGAAGTTGATAGCCTCTGAAGCAGAGCCAGTCGAATTGAACGCCATAGCGATAGTGTTCAGATCAAACATCTTGCCGTCATTGGACCTGAAAGCCAGTGAGGTAATGGCATCACTCCCGCTCTCATACGCGAAGTAAATGATTTTGCGAGACCCAGGCCAGATCTCTGAAGCAATCAAGAAGCTCTCACCGTCGGCCGACGAAGTGCCGGTGACATCCCAGCCGCTACCGGCAATATTGGTCGCGGTGAGCGGCGTCGAATATGCAGAAGTTGACCTTGCATACTCGACATAGGGATCCGTAATCGAATTGAAGGTGGTATCGCCATTTACCGGGGTAGCCAATAAACCGCCATAGCCGGTCGCATCAATAGCTGCAGTCTCTAGCTGCCCGCTGTGCACTTCAAGGTTCCAGTCCCCGCCCAGGCTGGCCGCACCCGTGGCATCACTGGATGCTGCGATATCGGCACCGGTAAGGCTAGCCAACTCTGATATGAAAACAGCTCCCTGCTGGCTGGAAGCCACATCACAACCGTACAACAGGATGTCACCGTCTACGGTCAACGCCCGTCCCAGTGCGGCCAACTCAGTGCTGCGGGCCTGCAAGGCCGCAAGATCGATAGTGCCGGCACCCAACGACAACTGCCCCTCATTACCGTGGCTCAGGATGTGGATGGCATCGTAGCCGCTATGGCTGGCCGCCCATGCGGCCAACTGTGCCAGGCCGTCCTGGCTGCCGTCGATCAGGCGCACCTCGATGCCGGCGCCAATACCATCCACCAGCGTCTGGTAATTGGCTACCCGGCTATCGACAAACACCACTTCCTTGCGCCCGCCACTGGCAGCCTGGTCGGCTGTGCGCACCAGTACCGGCTCGGCAGCTCGCTCGGTGTCGCGAGGCTGGGCAACCGACTGCGCGATTTTGTCCAGCGCACTACTGAGGCCGCTGTCGGCCTGCACATCATGGTGTACCGCCTCGCCGGCGGCATCGACGGCGGTGCTGACCGCCGCTGCATCAAACATGAACCGCTGCTCCAGCGCACGCGGGCGTACCCGTGGGCGCGGCGCCGCCTGAGGCGCGGCAGCACCGGCCGACGTCACCAGTGCCTCCTCTATTACCTGGTCACGCTGGGTGGAGGCAGGCTTGCCTTTGGCACGCACTTTTTCGGCCACGGCGACAAAGGTACGGCTGGCTTCATTCCAGATAGAGCGGTAAATGCGGTTCATGTTTTTTCTCCTCGGGCCGGTGGCTCCGATACTGTCAGCCTGCAGGCTGTACAGCGTGGCAATAGGCAGCCGGCGCAAGCCGGCCTGTCGCGTGTTCGGGGGCTTAGTTGGCCGGCGGTACCATCAGTACCTTACCGCTCATGCCGGCCATCAGTTCGGCAAACTTGCCATCGATGACGGCGTTGACCTTGATGGACTGGCTAACCGGGTCTACCCGTGCACCCAGGCGCTGGATGCGCGCGGGGTAGGTTTTGCCGGTTTCATCGATCCTGACCTGGAAGGTGCTGTCAGGCTTCATCCACACCAGCCAGCGCGACGGCACCAGAAAGGCCAGCTCCAGCACCGAATCGTCGATGATGTCCAGCACGGCCTGGCCAGCCTGGGCAAACTGCTGCTCGCGCAGCTTCTGCTCTGCCACCCGCCCGCTGAATGGCGCGGCAATACTGCATTTGCCCAGTACCGCCATGCCTGCGGCAACATCAGCCTTGGCCTTGCGCACCTCGGCTTCCGACGTATCCAGCTCCAGCTTGCCTACCGAGTTCAGCTCGGCCAGGCGACGGTTGCTGCTATACGCCTTGTCGGCCGCGCTTTGCGCGGCGCGGGCACGGTTTAGCTGGGCGGCCTGCAAGGAACAGTCAAACGTGATCAAGGTCTGGCCTGCCTTGAAGGCGGCCCCTTCCTGCACCGGGATGCGCGAAATCTTGGCGCCGATTTCGGCGGCCAGGGTGGTGTAGCGTTTGGGGGCCAGCTGGGCGCGGATTTCGCGCTGCTCCGCCGCCGGCTTGGCGGCAACCGGCGGGCGCGCCGCCGGCTTGGCCAGCGGCAAGGGCGCCGGCGCCTGCTGCGCGGCAAGCGGGAAAGAAGCCAGCAGCATGGCCAGCACGGGCACGACACGACGGGTATTCATCACAACGAGCATTTCTATTCGATCAAGGGGTGGTTACGGCTGGCAATTTGCCTTGTTCCCAGGCGTTCAAGGCCTTGGCTACCTGTGTTTTCAGCTCGGCAAGCGAGGTCTGCCGGCTGGCATCCAGCGGCAGCTCCAGCCCCAGGCTGGCCTGCAGGCGCGAGCCGGCGGCCTGCGCATTGGACAGTGCCTGGTAACGACGCAGCGTGGACAGGATGTAGGACGTCTGCTGCGACACGCTATCCAGCTTGGTCTGGCGCTCGGCCAGTACCTGGTTGTTGACGTGATCGGCCAGGCGTTGGTCCACGCTGGCAATGGCGTCGGCGCGGTTGAACTGCGCGGCGGCATTGGCGTATTGCAGGCGGGCGATATTGACCTGGGACACCACCGCCATTTGCGTCGCCATGCGCTTCTGCTCGGCCAGGGTCACACCGGCTTCGGCCAGCTTGCGCTGGGCGGGCATGGACAGGAAACCCAGCAGGTTGAAGGAAACCTGCACACCGGTTTCCTGCCAGGTCTGGTTGATCAGGTAACTATCGTCGCTATTCTTGACGGCGAAGTTGAAAGATAGCCCTGGGAACATCTTGAGCATGGCACGCCGTGTTTCCTGCTGCGCGATACGGGCGTTGTAAATGCTTTCCCGCAAATCCGGGTTCTGCAACAGCGCGTAAGTTTCCATCTGCTCCACCGGGGTATCCAGCCATACCGTGCTTACCGCACTGCGTGGTTCGACCAGATTGCGTACCTGCAGGATAGGCAGATGGGTCAACCCGGCCAGCTCGATACGCGCCGTAGACAGCTCTTGCTCCACCAGTTCGAGCATGCGCAGGTTTTCCAGCAATTGACGCTGGTAGCGCAGCGGCTCCAAAGGCGATTTCAGCTTTTCTTCTTCGGTTTTGCGGGCATCGGCCAGCGCTTCTTCACCCTGGCGGATGGTCTGGCGAATGGACGTGTTCAGCTTTTCCGCGGCCACCACACGCCAGTAAGCGGTACGCACATCCTGGACCAGATTATGTAGCGCCTTGCGACGGCGCTCGGCGGCGATGAGGACGCGATCGGCATTCTGCTTGGCCGCGTAGTAGCTCTGGCCAAAATCCAGCAGGCTCCAGCTGAAGCCCAGCTCACTGGACAGCGCGCTACGGCTGGATGAGATCGACGGGTTGGCCAGCGACGGTGCACCGGTCACCGAGTCCTTGCTGCGGGAAATCAAATCACTGTCACGGTCGCGGTAACCGGCGCTAGCTACCAGACGGGGTAGCATATCGAAGTTGCCTAACTCGAACTGGCCAGCCGCCACGGCCTCTTCCATCAACCGTACGCGACGCTCGGCGTTGTACTGGATGGCTCGGGCAATGGCCTCCTCCAGTGTCAACTCGCCCGCCAGCGGTTCCACTTCCTTGTCTAGCGCCTGGCGGTCTGCACTCACCGTTTTCTGGACTTCGGCAGAGCTCAATGGCGCCAGATCAACGGACGCGCATGCCGACAAACCTAGCAACAGCGCCGCTGCCGCCATGGGGCGCAACACGGCAAAGGAAGCAAGCATGGGGCGGTCTTTTCTCATAGGGCGGTCTTTCCTGCAGTATTGTTAGTCAGTGACAAAGTGAGTGCAGAGTAAGAATAGTGCATTTACATTAAAAATGTCACATTGATACATATACACCGCTTATAAAATCAACTTTCCCACCACACTTACTCAAGCACCGCGACGCCAGCCCCCCAAGCATGGGTAATCCCCCTGCCAACCCCGCAGGCCGGCAAATAGCCAAATCCCAAAAAAGTAAATGACATCACGTACATCTGCATGCATGGAAGAGGGCTGAATACCGGCGGAGCGACCGCGCTACGCCTGGCCTGCGGGCCGCACTTACGACAGCAGCGAGACAGGCAGGCAGCCGAGCTGCGCTGATGGCCCGGCCAAGGAAAGGCAAGCCGAAATAATCCTATGGCATTAAGCAATTACCAGCGCCGCGACTGACCACTCATGGCATCACGTTGCTTTCATACGCTGAAGCCATAGCCAGCTAACAGGGGCACACGCATCACTACGATGCACTCGGGCCACTGGCTCACCCTCAACCACACCTTTACTTCAAGGCGCGCTTGCCCGCATTCCATCCAGGCCAAGTGGCTGCAAGTGCTCGGCCAGAAATGCAACGAAGTGTGACACCCGCGCAGCCAGAAACCCCTGCCGGTAATACACCGCCCAGATTGGCTGCTGCCAGTCCAGTGTCTGTGCCGGCAACACCTCCACCAGCCGCCCCGCCCGGCGGTCGTCGGCTGTCAGAAAATCCGACAAGCAGGCGATGCCGCTACCGTTCAGCGCCAGGTGGCGCAGGGTTTCACCATTAGACGTGCTGATGGCTGCCTGCACCGGGTAACCGTCACCGCCGGCATGGCGCAACGGCCAGATGTTCAACGACGCAGGCTGGGTAAAGCCCAGCAAGCTGTGTGTGGCCAACGCGTCTACCGTGTCGGGTTGGCCGCAACGCTGCAGGTAAGCGGGCGCCGCCAGCAAGCGCAAACGGCTTTGGCACAGCAGCCGCGCGCTAAGGGTGGAATCCTGCAGCGCCCCCACCCGTATCGCGACGTCGGCGCGTTCTTCGATCAGGTCGACGATGGACTCGCCACTCACCAGTTCAAGACGGATGCGCGGGTAGCGGGCCTGAAAAGCCGGCAGCAGCGGTGCCAGCAAATGGTTGAACACCGGGGTCGCGGCATTGACGCGCAGCAGCCCGGACGGGTGCTCGGCGGCAGACTGCAGCGTCAGCGCGGTTTCCTGTAGCCGGGTCAGGACGTCACGCGCATTCGCCAGCAGCCACTGCCCTTCCGCCGTCAGGTCCAGCCGGCGCGTGGTGCGGGTAATCAAGCGTACCCCCAGCTGCTTCTCGAGTTTGGCAATGCTGCGGCTGATGCCGGACGGGGTCAGCCCCAACCGTTCGGCAGCCGCCGTAAATGAGCCGGCCTCGACCACGGCCACGAAGACGCGCAAGGTTTCACTGGATAACATTGTTGATTTCAAGTCAAAAGATATTGCCATTTACCGCTATTTTTATCGGTACTGCAAGCACAGATAATCGCCGCATTCCCTGTCAACCAAGGAGCGGTTCATGCCACTAGCCCTTTGGGCACTCACCCTGAGCGCCTTTGCCATCGGCACCACGGAGTTCGTGATTGTCGGTCTTATCCCCACCATTGCCGCCGACCTGCAGGTGTCACTGCCGTCTGCCGGGCTACTGGTCAGCCTGTACGCCATGGGCGTGGCCATCGGTGCGCCCCTGCTGACCGCGCTCAGCAGCCGCATGCCGCGCAAGGCGCTGCTGCTGAGCCTGATGGCGCTGTTCACCGTGGGCAATCTGGTAGCGTGGCAAGCCCCCGGCTACCAGGCGCTGATCATGGCGCGCATCCTCACCGGGCTGGCGCACGGCGTGTTTTTCTCCATCGGTTCTACCATCGCCACCGGCCTGGTAGCGCGCGAGAAAGCAGCCAGCGCCATTGCCATGATGTTCTCCGGCTTGACGGTTGCCCTGGTCAGCGGCGTGCCGCTGGGCACCTGGATCGGCCAGCTGTTCGGCTGGCAGACTACCTTTCTGGCAGTATCGCTGCTGGGCATCGTGGCTTTTGTCGGCAGCCTGCTGCTGGTACCGCACAACCTTCCGCGTCCGGCCCCCGCCACGCTGGCCAGCCAGCTGGCAGTGCTTGCCAAACCGCGGCTGCTGCTGGTCTACGCCATGACCGCGCTGGGTTACGGCGGCTCCTTCACCGCCTTTACCTACCTGGCGCCGATGCTGCAACAGGTCAGCGGCTTTCCTGCCAAGGCAGTCAGCCTGGTGATGCTGGCTTATGGGCTGAGCGTGGCTGTAGGCAATGTATGGGGCGGCCGTCTGGCCGACCGCTTGGGCCCGGTGCGGGCGCTGCAGATCATCTTTGCCGGCCTGGCCGCCGTGTTGCTGTTGCTGATGCTGACCGCTGCATCGACATGGCTGGTGGTGCTGACCGTGCTGCTATGGGGTGCGGTAGCGTTTGGCAACGTGGCAGGGCTGCAGCTGTACGTGGTACAGCAGGCAGAGCGGGTAGCACCGCAGGCGGTAGACGTGGCTTCCGGCCTCAATATTGCCGCCTTCAACCTGGGCATTGCCTTCGGTGCCTGGGCCGGCGGCCACATCGTGGCCAGCCTCGGCATCATGCACACTACATGGATAGGCGCGCTGATCGTACTGGCCGCCTGGCTGCTAACGACCTGGTCCGGCGTATTGGATCGCCGCGCCGGGCATGATCCACAGGCCCGTACCACCCGGCCGGTAACGGCGCACTGAGTGACCAAGCTGCGGGCATCTGCGGCCAACCTTCACCGCTGCAGCGACGTGGCGCAGCATGGTGAAGTCAACATCCAGCGCCTTGCGCAGCGTGCCGCAGACCTGGCAATAGCGGATCACCGGCGCCCCGCCATAGCGGACGTTTGAGCCAACATGAAATGGCCGCTTTCCAACAGGAAAGCGGCCATCCACGTCCAGGCAGGGATCAATACCTGGCCGCTATAAGGCTTGACCGTAAGCAGCGTGCCCGCCGCCGGCGGACCCCATTGGAAAGACAGTATCGGCAACGCATCCAGTTGCCGGTAGTGCCGTAAACCGCGCTGCCATCCCCTGCCGATCTGTGGCGAGGCCGGCACGGTACAGTGGAGGCAGGCGGAGAGGTCGGGCAAGGACTCGCGACGGCATGCCTGGAATCTAGCCACCAACCCGCTGCGGGGACATAGGCAAAAAAAACCCGCCATGGGGTAGCGGGTGTGGCGCAAGACTGCCGAGTGATGGAGACAACACGAGGAGTATCCTCGCTTTCAGCCTAGACGCTGGCTTGCTGCATTGCAACAACCATATTGCCCGCCACCCGCCACCGCGAAACTTACGCTGGCCGTGCCTACTCCATGCTCTTTTGCCCAGCCATCTCGCACACCACCCGATGAAACGGACACCCTTTCTGCTGCTCGCCCTGCTCGCCACGGGCTGCAGCCAGACCCGCCCCCCGGACGCCTTGCCACCACTGGGCCAGGCCGACTTTGCCAGCTATCAGCAGCAAACCCGGCACTGGCTGCAGCAGCGCCGCCAGTTTGTTACCGCCGCGCCACAGGACGAGCTGGCCTACAACAGCCCGCAGCAATGGCAACCCACCGGCACGCCGCGTGGCGCCATCCTGCTGGTACACGGGCTGGGCGATTCGCCGTATTCGTTTAGCGACCTGGGGCCAGGGTTGGCCGCAGCCGGCTACCTGGTGCGCAGCGTGCTATTGCCCGGCCACGGCAGCAAACCGGCCGACCTGATGGCCGCGCAATACCAAGACTGGCAAACGCTGGTGGCACAACAAACGGCGCTGCTGCAGCGCGAAGGCTTGCCCGTGTATGTGGGCGGCTTTTCCACCGGCGCCAACCTGGTGATGCTGCAAGCCATGGCCGACCCGCGCGTGGCCGGCGTGCTGCTGTTTTCGCCGGCGTTCAAATCGGATAGCCGCATCGACTGGCTGGCACCGTGGGTTGCCCCCATCAAGCCGTGGCTGCGCCAGCCGGACGAGGGCGTGCAGCAAACCCCGGTGCGCTACCTGAATGTGCCCACCAACGGCTTTGGCCTGTTTTACCGCAGCAGCAGCGCCGTGTTGTCGGCGCTGGCGGCCAAACCGTACGACAAACCGGCCTTGATGGTGCTGGCCGAACACGACTCGGTAGTGGATGTGGGCGAGGCACGCCGCCTGTTCCAGCAGCGCTTTACCCATCCGGCCAGCCGCCTGGTGTGGTATGGCCGGCAAGCCGGCAGCACGCAGGACCCGCGCCAGCTATGGCAAAGCGACTACCTGCCGCAGCAGCGCATCAGCCAGTTTTCGCACATGGGCGTGCTGTTTGCGCCGGCCAACCCGCTGTACGGGCAAGACGGCAGCCTGCGTATGTGCCGTAACGGCCAGGAGGACGCCGGGGTGGCCGCCTGCCAGCACGGCGCCACCGTATGGTACAGCGACTGGGGCTACCGCGAGCCCGGCAAGGTGCACGCCCGCCTTACCTTCAACCCCTACTTCGACTGGCAACTGGGCGTGGCGCGCAGCGTGCTGCAAGCCGGCCAGGCCGCCGCTCAGCCCGTGGTGGCCGCTTCGTCCAGCAGCCACTGATACAGCTGCGCCACCAGCGGCGCCCGGGTGTCGCCAGCGGCGCGGGCAATCCACCACTGCTGGCCAGCCTGCGCCGGGTAGCCGGCCACCATCTGCAAACGGCCACCAGCCGACGCATCGGCCACCTGCCAACGCGATAGCCAGGCCACGCCCAGGCCGCGCTCGGCGGCATCTTGCAACAGGCGGGCATCATCCAGAATCAGGCTGCGCCGGAAGCCTGCCAGCATTGCCGGTAGCGCCTCGTGGCCGCTGCCGGCCGTCAGCGTACGCTCCAGGCACAGCAGGCTGACGTGGGCGGGGTGCTCGGCCAGCGGCAGCCCGGCCAGCCGCTGCGCCAGCGCCGGGCTGGCCACCAGCAGCTGCTCGTCCTGTAACCACGGCTGCTCCAGCAAGCCGGGCTGTTGCAGCGGCCGCGCCACGATATTGATATCCACGTCCAGCTCGTCCACATAACGCGCCGTCTCATCGGTAGACAGCAGCGGGCACACGCCCGGCAATGCCTGCTGCAATGCGGCCAACCTGGGCAGCAGCCAGCCCTGCTGCAGCGGCGCCGGGCACACCAGCACCACCAGGCCGGGGTCGAGGTAGGTACCGATGCGCGCCAGCCCGCTACGCAGCGCATCCAGCGACAGCTGCACGCTGCGCAGCAGCACCTCGCCCGCTACCGTCAGCTCCACCCCGCGCCCGACACGGCTAAACAGTGGCTGGCCCAGCTGCTCTTCCAGCTGCTGGATCTGGTGACTGATGGCGGACTGCGACAGATAAAGCTCCTCGGCAGCACGGGAAAAACTGCCCAGCCTGGCAGCGGCCTCGAAGCCACCTAGCAGGCGCAAGGACGGGATACGCGGCTTGTTCATATGAGAAAACCTGTTCAATACCTGCAATAAACATCAATTTTTCTAAAGTCATGCTAGCGCCACAATACGCCCATCACAACAGGAGGCAAAGCAGATGGGACGTTTTGATGCACGCGTACAGGGCTACCGCATGCCCGCCGAATGGGAAACCCAGCACACTACCTGGCTGGGCTGGCCGATGCTGGCCGACCGCGAAGAGCTATGGGGCGAGCACTACGCCCAGGTGGTGGCCGAGTTTGCGCTCACCGCGCGCACCATCGCCCGCTACCAGCGTTGTGTGGTGGCCGCGCACCACAGCCTGGCGGCGCAGGCGCGCGAACTGTGCGGCCCCACGGTCACCGTGCTGCCGGTAGCGGCCGAAGACAACTGGGTACGCGATTGTGGCCCCGTTTTCCTGCAAGGCAAGGGCGGGCAGTTGGCCGCAGCGGCGTTCCGCTTCAACGCCTGGGGCAACAAGTACCAGCCCTACGACGGCTGCCAGCAGCTGGCGCAGGACATCGCCCGCCACGCCGGTGCCACGCTGTTCAACAGCGACATGATTCTGGAAGGCGGCTCGTTCTACGTAGACGGCGAAGGCACGCTGCTCACCACCGAAAGCTGCCTGCTGCACCCCAACCGCAACCCGGGTCTGAGCCGCGCCGACATCGAAGAAGAGCTGGGCCGCATGCTGGGCATCCGCAAGGTGATCTGGCTGCCGGGCAACCCGATGGAGGTGGAAACCAACGGCCATGTGGACGGCATCGCCTCGTTCATCGCACCGGGCCGCGTGCTGTGCCAGGGCGCCACGCCAGACCAGGGCGACTACTACTACATCCTGCGCGAAAACCGCCGCGCGCTGGCGCTGGCCAGCGACGCACGCGGCCGCCCGTTCAGCTTTCTGGAGCTGCCGTCGCCACAGGTCACCCAACGCTACGACAGCGAACGCTATTGCGACTGCTACGCCAACTACATCCTGGCAAACGGCGCGGTAATCAGTACCGCCTTCGGCGTAGCCGAAGACGACGCCGCACGCGCCGTGTTTGCCCAGGCCTTTCCGGGCCGCGAAGTGGTGCTGCTACCGGTAACCGCCATCTCCATCGGCGGCGGCAGCCTGCACTGCTCCACCCAGCAACAGCCGGCCGTCTGAACCTGGCCACACACAACACACCAAGGAGAACACCATGAGCCGAAACCTGACTGTAGCCGCCGTCCAGATGGCCTCCGGCAGCTGGCAAGCCGAAGACAATATGGACCGCGCCGAACGGCTGATCCGCCAGGCCGCCGCCGCCGGCGCGCAGCTGGTGCTGTGCCCCGAGCTGTTCATGCAGCCCTACTTCTGCATCGACCAGCACGTGGACCACCTGCAGCTGGCGCAGCCGTTCGAAGGCCACCCCGGCATCGCCCGCTTTGCCCGCCTGGCCGGCGAGCTGGGCGTGGTCATCCCCATCGGCTTTTTCGAACGCGCCGGCAACGCCGCCTACAACAGTATTGCCGTGGCCGACAGCGATGGCCGCGTGCTGGGCGTGTACCGCAAGACGCATATTCCGGACGGGCCGGGCTACACCGAAAAGTTCTACTTCACCCCCGGCGACACCGGCTTCAAGGTGTGGGACACCCGCGTCGGCAAGATCGGCATCGGCATCTGCTGGGACCAGTGGTACCCGGAAACCGCGCGCAGCCTGGCGCTGATGGGCGCCGACGTGCTGTGCTTCCCCACCATCATCGGCAGCGAGCCGTTCAGCGCCCACTACGACTCGTCCGGCCACTGGCAGCGCACCATGCAGGGCCACGCCGCGGCCAACATGCTGCCGCTGGTGGCGGCCAACCGTATCGGCAGCGAAACCGGTATCGGCAACGGCAACGGCAACCCGCGCCAGCAGGGGCTGACCGCCACCTTCTACGGCAGCAGCTTCATCGCCGACCACACCGGCCAAAAGGTACAGGAAGCCGGCCGCAGCGAAGAAGCCATCCTGCTGCACCGCTTCGACCTGGACGCCATCCGCGCCGAGCGCCAGAGCTGGGGCTTCTTCCGCGACCGCCGCCCCGAGATGTACCGCACGCTGCTCACCAGCGACGGCGTGACGTCCTGCTACCAGGGGGCCCGCGCATGAGCCCGCGCCGCAGCCTGCTGGCTGCCGCACTGGCGCTGGCCTGCGCCAGCAGCCACGCCGCCGAAGAGAAAATCCTGTACCTGTTCAACTGGGCCGACTACTTCGCGCCCGACACCCTCAGCCAGTTTGAAAAGGAAACCGGCATCAAGGTGCGGCTGGACGTATACGACAGCGACGAAACGCTGCAAGCCAAGCTGCTCACCGGCGACAGCGGCTACGACGTGGTATGGCCCAGCAACGACTTCATGGCCAAGCAGATCCAGGCCGGCGTGTACCGCCCGCTGGACAAAAGCAAGCTGCCCAACCTGAAGCACCTGGACCCGCGGCTGATGAATATCATCGCCCAGTCCGACCCCGGCCACCGCTTCGGCGTACCGTATATGTGGGGCACCATCGGCGTGGGCTACGACAAGGTCAAAGTGGAAAAACTGCTGGGCAAGGCACCGGCCAACAGCCTGGACCTGCTGTTCAACCCCGCCACCAGCAGCAAGTTGGCCGCAGGCGGCTGCCGCATCGGCCTGCAGGACTCGGCCAGCGCCATGCTGCCGCTGGCGCTGCGCTACATCGGCCGCGACCCGGTGAACCCGGCCAAAGCCGACTTTGACGCCGCGCTGGCCATGCTGGAAAAAGTACGCAACAACATCAGCCTGTTTGTCGGCTCGCCCAACGCCAGCGAGCTGATCAGCGGCGAGCTATGCGTGTTTACCGGCTACTCCGGCGCCATCAACCTGGCCACCGAAAAAGTACGCGAACAGGGTGGCAAGCGCAGCATCGTGTACGACATCCCCAGCATAGGCAGCCTGATGTGGTTCGACGGCATGCTGATTCCCAAAACCGCGCGCCACCCCGACAACGCGCACGCCTTCATCAACTACATCCTGCGCCCGGACGTGATCGCCAAAATCAGCAACGCCACCCGCTACGCCAATGCCAACCTGGGCGCGCTCAAGCTGATGGACCGCACGCTGGTAGGCAACCCCGCCATTTACCTGAACGACGAACGCAAGAAAACGCTGTTCCTGCAAAAAGTGCAAAGCAGCGACACCACGCGGCTGGAAGGCCGCACCTGGATGAGTTTCAAACGCCGCTGATGCCGCCAGAAGCCAGGATGAAGCGACGACACTTTCTGGGCTACAGCGCCGCCAGCCTGCTGGCAGGCACACTAGGCTGCAGCACCCTGTTTGCCGGCACCCCCACCCATGCGGCCAACCCCACCGGCTGGCGCGTGCCGGACCAAGGCGAGCCGCACGCTGCCACCTTGCCGGCCTTTGCCGCCGGCTATATCAACTTTTACGTGTGCAACGGCGCCGTGATCGCGCCGCAGTTCGGTGACACCCGCGCCGACTACTACTGCCGCGACGCGCTACGCGACGCCATCGCCGGCGGCGGCGGCATCCACGGCCTTACCCAACAACAGCCGGCCTGACCCCGCTAGCGGTGTTGGTGAAAGCCGCACCGCCAGCTATGGTGTTAACAGGCTGGCGGCCAAGCTAAGTCCTAACAGGAAAGACACCCTATGTTTACACGCAGACACTTTCTCGCCTCCTCCGGCCTGGCCTTGCTGGGTAGTAGCCTGGCGCTGCCTGGCAAGGCCGCAGCCAGCAGCTGGCATATGCCGGACGAGGGCGAACGCCACAGCGCCACCTGGATGGCCTTTGGCCCCGGCGAAGAAGTCTGGGGCCCCCCTCTGCAGCGTGGCGCACAGGAAGCACTGGGCCGCATTGCCCGCGCCATCGTGGCACACGAGCCGGTCAACATGCTGGTGCGTGAAGCAGACTACGAAATGGCCAGCCGCCTGTGCGGCAACAAGGTGCAGCTGATCGTGCAGGACATCGACGACCTGTGGATGCGCGACACCGGCCCGGTATTCGTGAAGAACGCCAGCGGCCAGCTTGCCGGGGTGGACTTCAACTTCAATGGCTGGGGTAACAAGCAAGAACACCAGGCCGACGCCGAAGTCGCCGCTTTTGTGTGCGCTCACAGCGGCGTAGCCCGCCTACAGACCAAGCTGGTGCTGGAAGGCGGCGGCATAGAAGTAGACGGCCAGGGCACCGCCATCATCACCGAAAGCTGCGTACTGAACCCCAACCGCAACCCAGGCGTCAGCAAAGCCACCTGCGAGGCCGAGCTCAAACGCCTGCTGGGCCTGCAGAAAATCATCTGGCTGCCGGGCATTGCCGGGCGCGACATTACCGACGGCCACACCGACTTCTACGCCCGTTTCACCCAGCCTGGCGTCGTCATGGCCGGCCTGGATACCGACCCGGATTCCTACGACCACGCCGTGACCCGCCGCCACCTGGACATACTGAAAAACGCCACCGATGCCCGCGGGCGCAAACTGAAGGTGGTGGTACTGAACGCCCCCACCGATATCCGCCCGCGCTACCGTAACGACGAGTTTGCCGCCGGCTATATCAACTTTTACGTGTGCAACGGCGCCGTGATCGCGCCGCAGTTCGGCGATACCCGTGCCGACCGCAACTGCCAGGCCATGCTGCGCGAGCAGTTCCCCGGCCGCGACATCATCATGCTGGATATTGATGCCATCGCCGGCGGCGGCGGCGGCATCCATTGCACCACACAGCAACAGCCCGCCTGAACGCCTGCGGCCAACCTTCCCGCCTGGCGCCAGCGCCGGGCTTTTTGCGGAGCCAACGATGAGCCAGCCCGACCCGGACATGAACCACGACATGAAGGATTTCCGCCAGCCCATGGTGACCTCGCTGGGCATCATCCTCGGCTTCATGCTGAATTTTCTCGGCCAGTGGGCGATACAGGACGACGGCGAAATAGCGGTGACCACCCAGGCCGACATGGTGGTCGCCATCGGCCTGATCGGCGCCATCGCCATGATGCTGTGGGTGCTGTTCCGCCTGCTGAACAACCGCTACCCGCTACAGCAGGCCGGCCACTACTACCACGCCACCTTCCGCGTCTACATGCTGGCCATCCTGCTGGCTTTTGGCGCGGTGACGGCGGCGCTGTTTGTATAAGCGCTAACCCGCCGCCAGCCGGTAGCCGACGCCGGTTTCGGTGAGCAGAAAACGCGGCTGGGCGGGGTCTTGTTCCAGTTTCTGGCGCAGGTGGGCCATGTAGATGCGCAGGTAGTGGTTGTGCTCCACGTGCGTCGGCCCCCACACCTCTTTCAGCAACTGGCGGTGGGTCAGCACCTTGCCGCGCTGCGCGATCAGCGCCACCAGCAGCCGGTATTCCAGCTGCGTCAGGTGCAGCGGCTCGCCGCCACGGCTGACGCTGCGCAGGCCCAGGTCCACCACCACGTCGCCCAGCGTGACTTTGTCGCTTTCGCTGGCGGCGCTGCTGCCACGGCGGCGCAGCTGGGCGCGCACGCGGGCCTGCAGCTCGCCGGTGCCGAACGGTTTGGTCAGGTAGTCGTCGGCGCCGGCGTCCAGCGCGGCGATCTTGTCGCCCTCGTCCACCCGGGCCGACAGCACGATTACCGGCACGCTGCTCCAGCTGCGCAGGTCCAGCAGCAGCGCCACGCCGTCGCCGTCGGGCAGGCCCAGGTCCAGTACCACCAGGTCCGGTTTGCGGGTGCCGGCCTCGATCAGGCCGCGCGCCACGCTGTCGGCCTCGTACACGCGATGGCCGTCTTCTTCCAGCGCGGCTTTGACAAAGCGGCGGATGACCGCCTCGTCTTCGATAACCAGAATGCTGGCAACGTTGTTCACTGCAGGTTCTCCGGGTCGAAATCCAGCGCCGGCTGCGGCGCCAGCGGCAGGCTAAGGGTAAAGCAGGCACCGCCGGCCGGCAGGTTGGCCGCAGTAATGCGGCCGCCGTGCACGTCGGCAATGGTGCGGCAGATGGCCAGCCCCAGGCCCACGCCGCTGATGGCCGACTCGCGCTCGCCACGGGTAAAGGCGGTAAACAGCGCGTCGGGGTCGCCCGGCGGCAGGCCGCGGCCCTGGTCGGCCACGCTTAGCAGGATGTGCTGCGCGCTGGCGCTGGCCGCAAGCGTGATGGTGCTGCCGGCGGGGCTGTATTTGAGCGCATTTTCCAGCAGGTTGACCAGCAGCCGCTCCAGCAAAATGGGGTCGGCGTACAGCATCGGGCAGTCCAGCGGGGCGTCCACCTGCAGGCGGTGGCTGGCAGTGGCGCCGCCCAGCGCGGCGATGGCGCTGCCGAACAGCTCTTGCGGCGGCAGCCAGTCGCGGCGCAGCGTCACGCCGCCTGCCTGCAGGCGGGCCATTTCCAGCAGGTTGGTCACCAGCCGCGAGATGCGCTGGCTTTGCGTTTGCAGTATGGCGGCCTGCGCGGCGTGCGGCGACGCCTCGCGCGCCAGCTGGCGCTGCAGCGTTTCGGCCTGGCCGGTGAGCGCGGTCAGCGGCGTGCGCAGGTCGTGCGACAGCGCGGCCAGCAGCGAATGGCGCAGCCGTTCCGATTCCATCGCCACCAGCGTTTGCTGCGCCACGGCAATGTAGTGCAGCCGTTCCAGCGTTTGCGCCGCCAGCGCGGCCACCGCCTCGGCCAGGCGGCGGTTGTCGGGCTCGGCCAGCGTGGCGGGGTCGGCCACGCGCAGCACCAGCACGCCGCGGGTGCGCATCGGCGCTTTTAGCGGCAGGTACAGGCACGGCGCGTGTGGCAGCGTGTGCGTAGCCACCCCGGCCGGGGCGGCGTGGTCGTAACACCAGCGCACGATGGCGGCGTCTTCGTCCAGCGCGTCGCCAGCCTGCGGCTGCAGTGCGCCGTCTTCGTCGTCCGGCGGTAACCACAGCCGGATATTGGCGCCCAGGCTGGCGTGCAAAAATCGCTGGCTGATTTCGCCCACCTGTTCCGGCAGCAGCGCCACACCCAGCTCGCGCGCCATCTCGTACAGCGTGCGGGTGTGCGCCTCGCGCTGGCGCGCCTGCGCGGCGCTGTGGCGCTGGCTGGCCACCAGCTGGCCGGCCACCAGGCCAACGATCAGCATGACGGCAAAGGTAATCAGGTACTGCACGTCGGACACCGCAAACGAGAAATGCGGCTGCACGAAGAAAAAGTCGAACAGCGCCACCGACAGCACGGCGCTGAGCGCCGCCGGGCCGCGGCCGTAGCGCACCGCCACCCACAGCACGCCCAGCAGGTAGAACATCACCAGGTTGGTGGGCTCCAGCACGCCGTGCAGCGGGCTGGCCAGCACGGTGATGGCCACGCACAGCAGGCTGGCCGCCAGCCAGCCACGGCGGCTTAGCGGCCACTGCGGCCAACCTAGCCAGGATCGCGCGCCGATGGCCGGCGCCGGGCCGGACAGCAATAGCAGGTCGAGGTCAGCGGCGTGCTGCTGCAAGGCTTGCTGCAGGCGGCGCCCGGCCAGCGGCGCCGGCATGGCCAGCAGCGACAGATTATGGCGGCGGGCGTAGTCGGCCAGCAGGCGCGCTGGCGAGCTGCCACTTAACACCAGCGTGGTGGCGCCCTGCTCGGCCGCCTGCTGCAAGGCAGCCAGCGCGGCGGCGCGGGATGCCGCGCTGCTGCGGCCATCGTCCACCCACACCGCGTGCCAGGCCGCGCCCAGCTGCCGCGCCAGGCGCTGGCTCTGGCGTACGCTGTCGGCGCCAAAGCGGCCATCCACCAGCAGCAGCAAGCCGTGGCGGGTGGCCCATACCGGTGCGGCCTGCTGCGTGGCGCGCTGTGCTTTCATCTGGCCGTCTACCCGGTCGGCCATGCGCCGCAGCGCCAGCTCGCGCAGCGCGATGAGGTTGCCTTTGCGGAAGAAGTTGGCCGCCGCGCGCTCGGCCACCTCGGGCAGGTAGACCTTGCCTGCGGCCAACCTTTGCAGCAGGTCGTCCGGCGGCAAATCCACCAGCCGCACTTCGTCGGCCTGGTCGAACACGTGGTCGGGCACAGTCTCGGCCACTTCCACGCCGGTCACGCGGCTGACGATGTCGCGCAGGCTGTACAGGTGCTGCACGTTCATCGCGCTGTACACGTCGATGCCGCTGGCCAGCAGCTCTTCCACGTCCTGCCAACGTTTGGGGTGGCGGCTGCCGGCGGCGTTGCTGTGCGGTAGCTCGTCCACCACCACCAGCGCCGGGCGGCGCGCCAGGATGGCGTCGATATCCAGCGCCGCTACCGCCTTGCTGCGGTGGTCCAGCTGGCGGCGCGGCAGCACGGCCAGGCCGTGCAGCATGGCTTCGGTGTCGGCGCGGCCGTGGGTATCCACCCAGCCCACCAGTACGTCCAGGCCCTGGGCGCGTTTTTCCTGCGCCTCCGCCAGCATGGCGTAGGTTTTGCCCACGCCGGGCGCGGCGCCGAAAAACAGCTTCAGCCGGCCACGCGGGCGCGGCAGGCTGGCCAGCAGGGCGTCGGGGTCGGGGCGACGGTCGGGGTCGGTCATGGTTCTGGCTTATCGTGATCGGTTACTGGAAACAAGCACAAGGTTGGCCACCTGCGGCCAACCTTGTGCGTTAAACGGCACTTGCCAATGGTATCAGCTACGCGCCAGCGCCAGGTTCAGCTGCAGCACGTTCACCCGCGCCGTGGCGTCGCTGCCGAACCAAGCCACCAGGGCCTGCTGGCGTACCAGCTGTGCCAGCTTGCCGGCGTCCAGCTGGCGGGCGGCGGCCACGCGCGGTACCTGGTACAGCGCGGCGGCCAGGCTGATGTGCGGGTCCAGCCCGCTGGCAGACGCGGTGACCAGGTCGGCCGGTACCGGCCCGGCCGGCAGCGGGCCGGCGGCTTTCAGCGCGGCGATGCGCTCGGCCACCGCCTTGGCCAGCGCCGGGTTGGCCGGGCCCAGGTTGCTGCCGCCGGAGCCGGCGCCATTGTACGGCGTGCTGGCGGTGGCGGACGGGCGGCCCCAGAACTCGCCCGGTTTGCTGAAGGCCTGGCCAATCAGCGCCGAGCCCACCACGCGGCCTTGCTGCTGCAGCAGCGAGCCCTGCGCCTGCGCCGGAAACAGCCACTGCGCCAGGCCGGTGACGGCCAGCGGGTACACCAGGCCCAGCAGCAGGGTGAGGCCCAGCAGCAGGCGGGCGGCGGGCCACCACAGGGCGCTGGCGGCGGGTTGGGCAGCGTGGGTATCGCTGCCGGACAGTACGTGTTGCATACGGTTACCTTTCTACGAGTTACACCAGCCCCAGCAGGGCCAGCAGCATGTCGATCAGCTTGATGCCGGCAAAGGGCAGCAGCAGGCCGCCCAGGCCGTACACCAGCAGGTTGCGGCGCAGCAGCGCCTCGGCGCCCAGCGCACGGTAGCGCACGCCTTTCAGTGCCAGCGGAATCAGCACCACGATGATCAGCGCGTTGAAGATCACCGCCGACAGCAGCGCCGACGCCGGGCTGGCCAGCTGCATCACGTTCAGCAAGCCCAGCTGCGGGTAGGTGCCGGCAAACGCCGCCGGGATGATGGCGAAGTACTTGGCCACGTCGTTGGCCAGGCTGAAGGTGGTGAGCGCGCCGCGCGTCATCAGCATCTGTTTGCCGATTTCCACCACCTGGATCAGCTTGGTGGGGCTGGAGTCGAGGTCCACCATATTGGCGGCCTCGCGCGCGGCCTGGGTGCCGCTGTTCATCGCCACCGCCACGTCGGCCTGCGCCAGCGCCGGGGCGTCGTTGGTGCCGTCTCCGGTCATGGCCACCAGTTGGCCGCGCTGCTGGTAATCGCGGATCAGCGCCAGCTTGTTTTCCGGCGTGGCCTCGGCCAGGAAGTCGTCCACGCCCGCTTCGGCGGCGATGGCGGCGGCGGTCAGGCGGTTGTCACCGGTTACCATCACCGTCTTGATGCCCATCTGCCGCAGCTGGGCAAAGCGCTGCTTGATGCCCGGCTTTACCACGTCTTTCAGCTCCACCACGCCCAGTACGCGGGCGCCTTCGGCCACCACCAGCGGCGTGCTGCCACGGCTGGCGATGCCGTCTACCTGCTGTTGCAGGGCCGGGCTGAAGCTGCCGCCCAGCTGCAGCACATGGCGGCGGATGGCGTCGGCGGCGCCTTTGCGGATCTGGCGTTCGCCCAGGTTGATGCCGGACATGCGCGACTGCGCGGTAAACGGCACAAAGCTGGCGCCGGGCGGCACCAGGCCCTGGTGCAAGGCCTGCAAGGTGCCCTGCCCCAGCTGGCTTTCGCTCAGCACGCCGTCGTGGTGCGGGGCCACGGCGCGGGTTTGCTGCTGCGCCAGCACCACGATGCTCTTGCCTTCCGGCGTGTCGTCGGCCAGCGAGGCCAGCCAGGCGGCTTCGGCCAGCGCGGTGGGCGTGCTGCCGGCGGCGGCGATGAAGGCGGCGGCCTGACGGTTGCCGAAGGTGATGGTGCCGGTCTTGTCCAGCAGCAGCACGTCCACGTCGCCGGCGGCTTCCACCGCGCGGCCGCTGGTGGCGATGACGTTGGCCGCCATCAGCCGGCTCATGCCGGCCACACCGATGGCCGACAGCAGGCCACCGATGGTGGTGGGGATCAGGCACACCAGCAGCGCCAGCAGCACCGGCAGCGAGATCACCTCGCCGCTGCCGGCGGCGCCCACGCTGTACACCGAGAACGGCAGCAGCGTGACCGTTACCATCAGGAACACCAGCGTCAGCGCCAGCAGCAGGATGGTGAGCGCAATCTCGTTCGGCGTCTTGCGGCGCTTGGCGCCTTCCACCATCGCGATCATGCGGTCGATGAAGGTTTCACCGGGGTTCACGCTGACGCGCACCACGATCCAGTCCGACAGCACGCGGGTACCGCCGGTCACCGAGCTGAAATCGCCGCCCGATTCGCGGATCACCGGCGCCGACTCGCCGGTAATGGCCGACTCGTCCACGCTGGCTATGCCCTCGATGATCTCGCCGTCGCAGGGGATGAGGTCGGTGTGCTGCACCAGTACCACATCGCCCTTGCGCAGGTCGCTGGCGTCCACCACGGTAAAGGCGGCGCCGTAGCGCTGTGGTGCGGCCAGCTTCTTGGCGATGGTGGCTTTTTTCAGGCTTTTGAGGCTGGCGGCCTGGGCGCGGCTGCGGCCCTCGGCCAATGCCTCGGCAAAGTTGGCAAACAGCACGGTAAACCACAGCCACACGGCAATGCTGCCGGTGAGCCAGGCCGGCGCGTCGCCCTTGCCCTGTAGTGCCATCACCCACAGTACGCTGCACAGCACGCTGCCCAGGTACACCACGAACATCACCGGGTTTTTCAGCTGCTCGCGCAGCGCCAGCTTGCGCACGCTATCGCGCAGCGCCGGCTTCAGCAGTGCCGGGTCGAACAGCGGCAGGCTGATTTTGTTATCGCTCATTTTGCTCTCCTGCTTAACGCGCCCAGATCATCAGGTGCTCGGCCACCGGGCCCAGCGCCAGTGCCGGCAGATAGGTCAATGCGCCCACCAGCAGTACGCTGCCGACCAGCAGGCCGATGAACAGGCCGCCGTGGGTGGGCATGCTGCCGCTGGTGGTGGCCAGCGTCTTTTTGGCCGCCAGGCTGCCGGCCAGCGCCAGTACCGGCACGATGACGGCAAAGCGGCCCAGCCACATGGCGATGCCCAGCAGCGCGTTGTAGTACGGGGTGTTGGCCGACAGGCCGGCAAAGGCGCTGCCGTTGTTGTTGGCCGCCGAGCTGAACGCGTACAGCACCTCGCTGAAGCCGTGCGCGCCAGGGTTGGCCAGGCCGGCAAGGCCGGGCGCCAGCAGCACGCTGGCAGCGCTGCCGGCCAGCACCAGCGCCGGGGTGGTGAGGATCACCAGCGCCACCATCTTCATGTCGAACGCCTCGATTTTCTTGCCCAGGTATTCCGGCGTGCGGCCCACCATCAGCCCGGCCACGAACACCGCCAGCACGGCAAACACCAGCATGCCGTACAGACCAGAGCCCACGCCGCCAAATACCACCTCGCCCAGCTGCATCAGCCACATCGGCAGCATGCCGCCCAGCGCGGTCAGCGAATCGTGCATGGCGTTCACCGCGCCGCAGCTGGCGGCCGTAGTAACGGTAATGAACAGGCTGCTGGCGGCCATGCCGAAGCGCACTTCCTTGCCTTCCCAGTTACCGCTGCTGCCGTCCACGCCCAGTGCGGCCAACAGCGGGTTGCCCTGGCTTTCGGCGGCCATCACGCCGCTGGCGCAGGCGATGAAGATCACGCTCATCGCCGCGTACAGCGCCCAGCCCTGGCGACGGTCACCCGCCAGGCGGCCAAAGGCGTGGGTAAGCCCGGCAGGGATCAGAAAGATGGCCAGCATCTGCAGCAGGTTGACGAGCTCGGTGGGGTTTTCGAACGGGTGCGCCGAGTTGGCATTAAAGAAGCCACCGCCGTTGGTGCCCAGCAGCTTGATGGCTTCTTGCGACGCCACTGGGCCCAGCGCCAGCGTCTGCGCGTGGCCGGCCAGCGCGCTGTAATCGCTATACGCGGCCAAGGTTTGCGGCACGCCCTGCTGCACAAATACCAGCGCCAGCAGCAGCGACAACGGCAGCAGCAGGTAGACCGACACGCGCAGCACGTCGGCCCAGAAATTGCCCAGGTCGGTGCTTTCGCGGCGGGTAAAGCCGCGCATCAGTGCAAACGCCACCGCGATGCCGGTAGCGGCAGACAGGAAGTTCTGCACCGCCAGGCCGGCCATCTGGGTGAAGTAGCTCATCGTGCTTTCACCGGCGTAGCCCTGCCAGTTGGTATTGGTCACAAAGCTGATAGCGGTATTGAACGCCGAACCGGCCTCCACCGCGCCCATGCCTTGCGGGTTGAACGGCAGCAGGCCTTGCAGGCGTTGCAGCGCGTACAGCAGCAGCGCGCCCAGCAGGTTGAACACCAGCACCGCCAGCGCGTACTGGCGCCAGCCCATGCCGCTATCGCGGATACCGGCCAGCCGCAGCAGCGCGGCGTCCAGCGTTTGCCAGCGCGGGCCAACTTGCCCGGCGGCCAACGGTGCCAGCCAGGCGCCCATCGGGCGTGCAGACAGCGTCAGCAGCAGCATGAACACAGCCAGCAGGCTATAAAATTGCAGCATCATGGCAGGTCCTCCGCGTGCAGCAGCGCATGCACTAGCCAACCGGCCAGCAGCACGGCCAGGGTGGCCGCAGTCAGGGTAAGCAGGGTCATGACGCCCTCCTGCCGGATAAAGTGTGATAAACGCGCAGCAGGCCGACAGTGCTGCCAAACAGCAGCGCCAGCCCGCCCAGCCAGAGCAGATCTTGCATGATGACCTCGATAAGGGAAGTGACCCTGCCACTGTAGGGCGCGCCATCGAAAGATCGTGCTAAATGGTGGCGGTGCGGTGTAAACGCGGTATAAAAACGCTGCGACACCTGGCCGCACCCCTGCGACACTATGCCGCAGGCGCCGCGGCCAACGTTTACCGATAATCCGGCCTTTCCTTCCGTTGCCGGAGCCCCGCATGCCTGCCTTTTACCGCCCTATCCTGCTGGCCACCCTGTGCCTGCTGCCCGCCACCTCCCTGCTGGCCAAACCGGTGAAGTTCACCGACGTCAGCGGCCGCGAAGTCACCGTGGATGCGCCGGCCAAGCGCGTGGTACTGGGCTTCCACTTTGAAGAATTCACCGCCATTGCCGGCGCCAAGGCGTGGCAGAACGTAGTAGGCATCAGCAAGACCGGCTGGGCCGGCTGGCGCGCCGGCAACTGGGCACGCTATGTAGAAGTGATTCCGCAGCTGAAAGACATGCCGGACGTGGGCTTTACCGACGACAACAGCTTCAGCGCCGAAAAAGTGATCGCGCTGAAACCCGACGTGCTGATCCTGCCGGAATGGGGTTACAAGGCGCTGGGCCCGGCGGCGCAGCAGCTGAGTGCGGCCGGCATCCCCATCGTGGTGGTGGACTACAACGCGCAAACGCTGGAACGCCACCTGGCCAGCACCCGCGTACTGGGCAAGGTAATGGGCGCCGACCAGCGCGCCGAAGAACTGGCCAGCCTGTACCAGAAGAAATACCAGGACGTGATGGTGCGCATCGCGCGCGCCAAGGCCACCGCCAAGCCCAAGGTGTACGTGGAGCTGGGCCGTGACGGCGCCGACACCATCGGCAATACCTACCGCGACACCATGTGGGGCCAGATGCTGGACAACCTGGGCGCCGACAATATCGCCAACGGCCGCATCAGCGCCAACTGGGGCCCGCTGAACCCGGAAGCGGTGCTGGCGGCCAACCCGGATCACGTGATCATCGCCGGCTCGTCGTGGCAGAACCGCCCCAAGGCGGTAAAGCTGGGCTACGCCTCGGATGACGCCACCGCCCGCGCCACACTGCTGCCGTACACCAAACGCGCCGGCTGGGACACGCTGAAAGCCGTGCAGCAACAGCACTTGTACACGCTGGACCACGGCCTGGCGCGCACGCTGGTGGACTACACCGCCATGCAGTTCATCGCCAAGCAGCTGTACCCGGCGCAGTTTGCCGACGTGAACCCGGTGGCCGAGCTGCGCCAGTTCCACGAGCGCTACCTGCCGGTGAAGTACAGCGGTAGCTGGATGGTAACGCTGAAGCCGTGAGCACACTGAGCCTGCCCCTGCCCGCCGCCCGCCGGCTGGCGCCCGCACTGGCCATGCTGTTGCTGATGGCCGGCATGTTGCTGCTGTCGCTGCTGCTGGACGTGGCCAGCGGCCCGTCGATGCTGCCGCTGCGCGAAGTGGTTGCCGCGCTGAGCGGTAGCGGCGCCGAGCGCGGCAGCGACGTGATCGTGTGGCAGATCCGCCTGCCGGTGGCGCTGATGGCGCTGCTGGTGGGCGCCGCGCTGGGCTTGTCCGGGCTGGTGATGCAGACCGTGCTGCACAACCCGCTGGCCAGCAGCTACACGCTGGGCGTGTCGGCTGGCGCCGGCTTTGGCGCGGCGCTGGTGATCGTGCTGGGCAGCGCGCTGCCGCTGCCGGAAACCGTCGCCATACCGCTGGCGGCGTTCCTGTTTGCCGGCATTGCCTGCAGCGCGGTGCTGGGCATCGGCCGCGCCAAGGGCGGCCAGGCCGACAGCTACGTGCTGGGCGGTATTGCGCTGCTGTTTTTGTTTCAGGCGCTGCTGTCGCTGCTGCAATACCTGGCCTCGCCCGAGGCGCTGCAGGCCATCGTGTTCTGGCTGTTCGGCAGCCTGTACAAGGCCAGCTGGCCCAAGCTGGGGCTGGTAGCGGCCGTGCTGGCGCTGTGCCTGCCGCTGCTGCTGCGCGACGCCTGGCGCTTTACCGCGCTGGGGCTGTCGGACGAGCGGGCGCAAAGCCTGGGCGTCAACGTGACGGCGCTGCGCTGGCGCGCGCTGGCCATCGTGTCGCTGCTCACCGGCGCGGCGGTGGCCTTTGTCGGCACCATCGGCTTTGTCGGGCTGATCGCGCCGCACATCGCGCGCTTTTTGCTGGGCGAAGACCAGCGCCTCTTGCTGCCCGGCGCCGCGCTGTGCGGCGCGCTGCTGCTGTCGCTATCGTCGCTGCTGGGCAAATGGCTGTCGCCGGGGGCGCTGATTCCGATCGGTATTGTTACCGCCGCCGTCGGCGTGCCGTTCTTCCTGCTGCTGGTGATGCGCAGCAAACCGGGGGCGTGGTAATGCTGCAGGCACAACAACTGAACGTCAGCCTGGGGCGCCAGGCCATCCTGCACGATGTGTCGTTCGAGGCGCGGCCGGGCGAAGTCACCGCCCTGCTGGGCCCCAACGGCAGCGGCAAAACCACGCTGCTGAAAACGCTGGCCGGCCTGCTGCCGGCACGCGGCCAACTGCAGTGGCAGGGCCAGGCGCTGCCGCTGCAACGCGGCGGCCAACTGCACGCGGCCTGCGGCTACCTGCCGCAGGACTGCAGCACGCGCAGCCGCCTCAGCGTGACCGAAGCAGTGCTGCTGGGGCAGCTCGGCGCATTGGGCTGGCGCGTCAGCGCCGAACAGCGCGCTGCGGTACAGCAACAGTTGGCCGCACTGGGGCTGGGTGCGCTGGCCGAACGCCGGCTGTGCGAGCTCAGCGGCGGCCAACGCCAGATGGTGTTTCTGGCACAGGTGCTGCTGCGCCAGCCCGGCCTGTTGCTGCTGGACGAGCCGATCAGCGCGCTGGACCTGCAACACCAGGTGCAGGTGATGCGCAGCGTGCGCGAGCAAACGCAGGCGCGCCAGCTTACCTGCGTGGTGGTGCTGCACGATTTGAACGCCGCGCTGGCCTACGCCGACCGCGTGCTGTTGCTGCAGCACGGCCGGCTACTGGCCGCCGGCCCCGCCCGCGACATCCTTACCCCTACCCTGCTGGCGCCGGTATTCGGCGTGGCCATCCACCAGGCCCACACGGCCAGTGGCCACAGCGTGCTGTGCCCGCATGGCGGCTAGCAGCGCGCGGCCTTCCACCCTCGCCCCAGCCCGGCCTGCAGCGTGCACGCCGGGCTGCTGCTTTTGGCGCGCCATGCCACCTGCTGCGATGCGGCAAACCACACTTGCCAAACAAAATGTTACTGTATAGCATTACGGACGATAATAATTCTCGATAAAACCAAAACCCGCCATGCACCCTCTGCAATCCCGCCTTATTGCCGGCAGCCTGCTGCTGGCTGTCGGCCTGTCTGTCCAGGCCAAAGCGCTGAACCTGATCGGCCCGTGGGAAATCCACAGCTTGGACCCGTCGTCCAGCAGCGGCATTCTGTTTACCCGCTTGCAAGTGGCCGAAACCCTGGTCGACGCCGATAACGCCGGCACGCTCAAACCCGGCCTGGCCAGCCGCTGGCAAGCCAGTAGCGACCAGCTAAGCTGGCGCTTCACGCTGCGCGACGGCGCACGCTTTCACGACGGCAGCACGGTAAGCGCGGCCAACGTGGTGGCGGCGCTGGAAAAAGCGCGCAAGAAGCCCGGCATGCTGGAAAACGCCCCCATCAGCGCCATCCGTGCCGACGGCAAGGATGTGGTGGTGCAGCTGAGCAAACCGTTTGCCCCGCTGCCGGCGGTGTTTGCCCACACCCATACCCAGGTGCTGGCACCGGCGTCGTACGCCGCCGACGGTAGCGTAAAAAGCATCATCGGCAGCGGCCCGTACCGCATCAGCCAGCTGCAGCAGCCGCAACGCGTCAGCGTGCAGGCCTTTGCCGGCTGGCAGGGCAAGAAGCCGGCCATTACCGAGGTGGGCTACCAGGCCATCGGCCGCGCCGAAAGCCGCACCCTGATGGCAGAAAGCGGCCAGGCCGACATCGCCTTCGGCCTGGACCCGGTCAGCATTACGCGGCTGCAAGTCAGCCCGCGCGTCAGCATCGTGTCCGCCACGCTGCCGCGCGCCATCCAGATCAAGTTCAACGCCGGACACAAATGGCTGAACACTCCGGCCATGCGCCTGGCCATCAGCCAGAGCCTGAACCGCCAGGCCATTGCCACCGCGCTGCTGCGCGACCCGCAGATGGCGGCCACGCAGCTGTTCCCGCCCAGCATGAAAGCCTGGCACCAGCCGGCGCTGCCGGCGCTGGCCTACCAGCCCGAGCAAGCGCGCCGCAGCTTTGCCGCGCAGGGCTGGAAGCCGGACGCCGACGGCCAGCTGGTACGCAACGGCGAACGCTTGGCGCTGACGCTGCGCACCTACCCCGACCGCCCCGAGCTGCCGCTGATTGCCACCGCGCTGCAGGAACAGCTGCGCCAGGCCGGCATGGCGGTGCAGGTGAAGGTGGGCAACGCCAGCGAGATTCCGGCCGGCCACAAGGACGGCACGCTGGAGCTGGCGCTGTACGCGCGCAACTACGCGCTGGTGCCGGACCCGCTGGTCACGCTGCTGGGTGACTTCACCGACGACGGCGCCGACTGGGGCGTGATGAAGTGGCAGAACGCCGTGCTGTCGCAACAGTTGGCCGCACTGGGCCTGGGCGGGCTGAAGCCGGCCCTGGCCGCCGCCGCGCGGCTGAAAGTGGCCACCATCCTGCAACAGGAGCTGCCGGTGCTGCCGGTAGCCTGGTACCGCCAGAGCGCGGCGGTGAACAAGGCACTACGCGGCGTCAGCCTCGACCCGCAAGAACGCAGCTACCGCCTGAGCGACATGAGCTGGGGCCGCTAAATGGCCGCCATCACGCAACACGGCCTGGCCCGCGTGCTGGGCCAGCGGCTGATACAGGCGCTGGTGGTCTCGCTGCTGGTGGCCACGCTGTGCTTTGTGCTGGTGCAGCAGCTGCCGGGTGACATGGCGTTCCGCATTGCCGCCGGCCGCTACGGCTACGACTACGTAGACGCCGCCGCTGCCGACGCCGTGCGGCAAGAGCTGGGGCTGGCGCAACCGGCGTGGCAGCAGTTTGCCCACTGGCTGCAACAGCTGGCGCACGGCCAGCTGGGGCAATCGCTGGTGACCGGCGGCGCGGTGCTGGAGGAAATCGGCCACCACCTGGGCGCCACGCTGCAGCTGGCCGCCGCCAGCGTAGCGCTGGCCCTGGGGCTGGGCCTGCCACTGGGGCTGGCCAGCGGCCTGCGGCCCGGCGGCTGGGCCGACCGCCTGACCCTGCTGGCGAGCGTGGCGCTGCGGGCGCTGCCACCGTTCCTGCTGGGCCTGATGCTGATGCTGGGTTTATCGGTACAGCTGGGCTGGGTGCCGGCCGCCGGCCACGGTGAGGATGGCAACCTGCTGCTGCCGGCGCTGACGCTGGGGCTGGGCCTCTCAGGCCTCACCGCGCGCATCGTGCGCGACAGCGTGCTGGCGGTGGTGCAGTCCGACTACTACCGCTTTGCGCTCACCAAAGGCCTGTCGCCGTGGCGGGCGTTCTGGCGCCACGGCCTGCGCAATATCGGCGTCACCGTGGTGGCCTACGCCGGCGTGCAGCTGGTGCTGCTGATCGAAGGCGTGGTGGTGGTGGAAAGCCTGTTTGCCTGGCCCGGCATCGGCCACGCGCTGGTGCACGCCGTGTTCTGGCGCGACGTGCCGATGATCCAGGGCTGCACCCTGCTGCTGGCCTGGCTGTTCGTGCTGCTCAATACCCTCACCGACCTGTTATGCCTGGCCATCGACCCGCGTGGCCCGGCGGAGCCGTAAATGACTTATCTTGCTTTATTACCCTGGCACCGCCGCCTGGCCTGGCTGCTGCTGGGGCTGATCGTCCTGCTGGCCGTGGCCGGCCCCTGGCTGTGGCCGGACCCGGCACGCCAGGACCTGATGCAGTTTCTGGCCAGCCCCAGCCTGGCCGAGCCGCTGGGTCGCGACCAGCTGGGCCGCAGCGTGATGGCGCGCGTGGCCAGTGCCACCCGGCTATCGCTAGGGTTGGCCGCGCTGTGCGTGCTGAGCGCCGCACTGCTGGGCGGCCTGCTGGGCGTGCTGTCCGCCTGGCGCGGCGGCCTCACCGACACCGTGCTGCGCGGCGTGGCCGACGGCGTGCTGGCGCTGCCGGGGCTGCTGATCGTGCTGATTTTTTCCGCCATGGCCAAGGGCGGCTTTATCACGCTGTACCTGGGGCTGGCGCTGGCGCAATGGGTGGAATACTTCCGCATGACACGGGCGCGCAGCCGGCTGGTACTGGCCAGCCCGCACGTGGAAGCCTCGCGCCTGCTGGGCTTTGGCCCCGGCTATATCGTGCGCCGCCACCTGTGGCCGGAGCTCTCTCCCATGCTGCTGACCATGGCCAGCTTCGGCATGGCCACCGCCATCCTGGCGCTGTCCACACTGGGCTACGTCGGCGTCGGCCTGCAGCCACCAGCGGCCGAGCTGGGCCTGATGATGACAGAGGCCCTGCCGCATTACAGCGAAGCACCGCGGCTGGTGCTGGCCCCGGTAGCCGTACTGGCGCTGACCCTGGCCGCACTGGTGCTGCTGCGCCCGCTGGAGGTGAAACGATGAACAGCCTGCATCTGGACGGCGTAGCCGTCTACCAGCAACAACACTGCCTGCTGCAGGCGCTGGACCTCACCCTGTACCCAGGCGAGGCACTCACCGTGCTGGGCGAAAGCGGCTCCGGCAAATCGCTGCTGGCGCACGCCATCATGGGCACCCTGCCCGCCGGCCTGCGCGCCCGTGGCCAGCTGCGCCAGGGTAGCCAGACGTGGCCGCTGGCCGATGCGGCCAACCGCCGCGCGCTGTGGGGCCAGCAGCTGGCCATCCTGCCGCAAGAGCCGGCCACCGCGCTGGACCCCACCATGCGGGTACTGCCGCAGGTGGCGGAAGGCTGGCGTGGCGAAGCCGGCAGCGCCCAGGCCGAGGCGCGCGGCCAACTGGCGCGGCTGGGCCTGCAAGCGGCGCAGCGCCATTACCCGCACCAGCTGTCGGGTGGCATGGCGCAGCGGGTGGCATTTGCTGCCGCCACGCTGGGCGGCGCCGGCTTGCTGCTGGCCGACGAACCCAGCAAGGGGCTGGACAACCGCGCCTGCGCCACGCTGGCGCAGCTGCTGCAACAGCATCTGGCCGACGGCCGCTGCCTGCTGACCATCACCCACGACATCGCGCTGGCGCGCACGCTGGGCGGCCAGGTGCTGGTGATGCGCGGCGGCGAGGTGGTAGAGCACGGCCCGGCCAGCCGGGTACTGCAGCAGCCGCAGCACCCGTACACGCAACAGCTGTTGGCCGCAGAGCCGCCAGCGTGGCCCGCCATCGCGCACCCGGCGCCGGGCGACTGGCTGCTGCAGGGCCGCAGCCTGGCCAAGGCCTACGGCAGCCAAGCGCTGTTCCGCAACGTGGACATCGATATTGCCGCCGGCGAGCGCGTGGCCCTGCTGGCCGACAGCGGTGCCGGCAAAAGCACGCTGGGCAACATCCTGCTGGGGCTGACCCGTGCCGACCACGGTAGCGTGCGCTACCGCGACGGCTTGCCGCGCACCGCTTGGCAAAAGCTGTACCAGGACCCGGTGCAGGCATTTGCGCCGCACATTAGCCTGCACACCGCGCTGCACGACGTACTGCAACACTGCGGCCAACCTTTGGCCAGCCTGGAAACGCTGCTGCACCGGCTGCGCTTGTCGCCCGGCCTGCTGGCGCGCAAACCGTCGCAGGTGTCGGGCGGCGAGCTGCAACGGCTGGCGCTGATCCGCACCCTGCTGCTGCAGCCTGCGCTGCTGTTTGCCGACGAGCCCACCTCGCGGCTGGACCCGCTCACCCAGCAGGACACCGTGCACTGCCTGCTGGACGAGCTGGCGCGCATAGGCTGCGCGCTGCTGCTGGTGACCCACGACCACGCGCTGGCCGGCAAAACCACCAGCCGGCAGCTGCGGCTGTAGCAAGAACCTGCAGCAAAGCACCACGCCCCGCCTGTTGACTCAGCGCGGGGCGTGGTGTTTTCTGCGGCCAACTCAGAATGTAGCTGTAATATTATTTACAATTTGTTACTATTTGACAGGTTATTTGATAAATAACAATACAAGCAACACGGTTTTTCCACACACCCACCCAGGGCGACACGCTGCCAATACAAGGCAACGGCCGCCCTTTGTCATTCAACGAGGCACCCCATGTCCCTTAAACAGCGACTCATGCTTTTTGTGGCCATTCTGCTGGCCATCGCCATTGCCGTACTGTCTGCGCTGGCTTACCAGCGCATGCGCGTGGAAATCGTGCGCGGCGTAGAGCAGGAACTGAACGCGGCCATTGCCGGTAATAGCCAGGCACTGGGCCGCTGGGTAGGCCAGCGTGGCGACGCCATCCGCGCCACGGCAGGCCGGCTGGGCAAAGAAGACGCCAGCGCACCTTATGCCAGCCTGGAGCAAGGCAAAGCCGCCGGCGGCTTCGACCAGATCTTTGCCGGCTACGAAGACAAAGCCATGCGCTACGACGACCCGAACCGCCCGCCCAAGCCCGGCTACGACCCCACCGCCCGCCCTTGGTACAAGCTGGCCAGCGAAAAGCGCGGCGTGGTGCTGACCCAGCCCTATATGTTTTCCAGCCCGGCCAAGCTGGGTGTCACCCTGGCCAGCCCCATCCTGCGTGACGGCCAGCTGGTGGGCGTGGCCGGCGGCGATATCGTGCTGGAAGGTCTGATTGCCGTGGTAAATGGCATCAAGCTGCGCGGGGACGGCTACGCCTTCCTGGCCACCCGTGACGGCCATATCGTGGTGCACCCGGCCGAAGGCAGCACGCTAAAACCGGTAGGCGACGTGATGAGCGGCTTTGACACCGGCTTGCTGGCCTCGGCCAATGGCACGCCACAGCTGCACGAAGTGGACATCGACGGCAAAGCCTTCTACGCCGAGCTCGCTGTGGTGGAAGGTACCGACTGGGTGCTGGGCACCGTGGCGGAAAAAGACATTCTGCTGGCACCGCTGAACCAGATGCTGATCACGCTGGTGCTGGCGGGCCTGGCCGTGGCGGTGGCCGCTACCGTGCTGGCCAATGTGGCACTGAACCGCCTGCTGGCCAACCTGGTGCGCCTGCGTGACGCGCTGCTGGACGTGGCCAGCGGCCAGGGCGACCTCACCCACCAGCTGCAGATCGACAGCCGCGACGAAATCGGCCAGACCGCGCAGGCGTTCAACCGCTTCATCGGCAGCCTGCGCCAGATGTTCCTGGAGGTGCGCGAGCACACCGTGTCGCTGAACGGCGGCATCGACGACCTGAACGGCATCACCCGCCAGCTGGCCAGCGACTCGCAGCAGCAGGCCGACGCCTCCAGCGCCACCGCCGCCACCATCGAAGAGATCACCGTCAGCATCAACCACATTGCCAGCAACGCCGGCAGCGCCGAGG
Source organism: Vogesella aquatica (assembly GCF_028548455.1). Taxonomy (GTDB): domain Bacteria; phylum Pseudomonadota; class Gammaproteobacteria; order Burkholderiales; family Chromobacteriaceae; genus Vogesella; species Vogesella aquatica. The sequence goes on along the minus strand of NZ_JAQQLF010000010.1, from coordinate 121,141 downwards.
AATCGGTGGTACAGACCGGCCACACCTCGCGCCAGTCGGCACAGTCGGTAGGCGAGCTGGCCGATGGTATCGAAGGCATTGCCTGTGCCGTGGGCGAGCTGGCCACCACCCTGGGCGGCCTGGGCCAGCGTTCGGCGCAGATGGACCAGATCATCAACGTGATCAAGGACATTGCCGACCAGACCAACCTGCTGGCGCTGAATGCGGCCATTGAAGCCGCCCGCGCCGGCGAAATGGGCCGCGGCTTTGCCGTGGTGGCCGACGAAGTGCGCAAGCTGGCCGAGCGCACGTCCAAGGCCACGGTAGAGATCGGCCAGCTGATCCACGCCACGCACGAGGACGTGAATTCGGCGCTGGCCAATATGCACAGCACGCAGCAGTCGGTGCAGTCCGGCGTGGGCGCGTCGCGCCAGGTGGCCACCGAGATTGCCGGTATCGAGCAGGAAGTTGGCCGCGTGGTGCAAACCATCCGCGATATTGCCGACGCCACCCGCGAGCAGTCGATCGCCACCACCGAAATGGCGCGCGCCGCCGAGGTGGCCAACCACATGGCCATCGAAACCGACCAGGCAGTCCAGACCGCCACGCAAACGGTGAACGAGCTGCACCAGCTGTCCAGCCACCTGCACGGCATGGTGTCGCGCTTCCGCCTGTAAGCGCCCCGCCCTGGCAAGCAACAAGGCCGCAGCATCCGCTGCGGCCTTGTGCGTTGTACAGCCTGCGGCCAACCTGCCCGCTAGGTGCCGCCCTCGTCTTCCAGCCAGGCGCAAAACTCGGCGCACAGCGGGTCTTCTGCCAGCGCCAGCGGCACCACCCACGAATAACCGCGTACCCGCACTGCCGGGCCGGGCAGCGCGATCTGCAACTTGCCGCTGGCCAGCAGCTCGTCTATCACCGGCCTGGGCCCCAGCGTGATGCCCATGCCGTCCACCGCCGCCTGCAGCGCCAGATAGTAGTGATCGAAATGCTGCTTGGCCGCAGGTACCAGGCCGGGCACTCCGGCGGCGGCCAGCCAGCGCTCCCACGCGACCGGCCGCGTTTCGGAGTGCAGCAGCGTGTGCTGTGCCAGCGCGGCGGCATCCGGCAACGGCTGGCGCGCCAGCAAGGCCGGGCTGGCCACCGGCAGCTCGTGCTCGGTCAGGAAAATGTTCGACACAAAACCGGGCCAGTGGTCGTTGCCACGGCGGATGGCGATGTCGAAATCGGCGTTCTGGTTGTTGATGCTGGCGTCGGAGGTGGCCAGCCGCAGCTCCACCTCGGGGTGGCGGCGCTGGAACTGCGTGAGCCTGGGCAGCAGCCAGTGCATGGCCAGCGTAGGGGTGGCGTTGATACGCAACAGCCTGGGCTTCTGGTTTGTGAGTTTTTCAGTAGCATTGGCAATGCTGTCGAACGCGGCCTGCACCACCGGCAGGTACTGCCGCCCGGCGTCGGTCAGCCGTAGCCTGCGGCCAACCCGTTCAAACAGTGCCAGGCCCAGCCAGTCTTCCAGCAACGACACCTGGCGGCTGACGGCGCTATGGGTGACGTGCAGCTGCGCGGCGGCGGCGGTCAGGCTTTGGTAGCGGGCGGCCATTTCGAAGGCGCGCAGCGCATTCAGCGGCGGTAGCTTGCGGTTCATGTTTGTGAGAATAACGCACAAGCCAAGCCAGAAAAAGCCGTTTGTGCCGGCCTGCCGCCGGCCTTACGCTACGGGGTATGGATACCTTGATCATTCCCGACAAAAAAGCGCTGTTCGGCGGCTTTTTCCTCATCGGCCTCAGCGGCTTCGGCGGCGTACTGCCGCAAGCGCAGCACCAGCTGGTACAGCGCCGCCAATGGCTGAGCGACGCCGAATTTACCGAGCTGCTGGCGCTGGGCCAGATCCTGCCCGGGCCCAATATCGTCAATATGGCGGTGGCCATCGGCAGCCGCTTCCACGGCGCGCGTGGCGCGCTGCTGGCGGTGGCCGGGCTGCTGCTGGCGCCGCTGGCACTGATCCTGCTGCTGGCCACGCTATACCAGCATTACCAGCAAGCGCCGTGGCTGCAGCAGCTACTGGCCGGGCTGGCGCCGGCCGGCATCGGCTTGTTGCTGGGCATGGTACTGAAACTGGCTGCGCGCTTGCCGCGCCACTGGCGGCCATGGGCACTGGCGGGGCTGACCTTCGCGGCAGTAGCGGTGGTGCAGTTGCCGCTATGGCTGGTGCTGCTGGCACTGGCGCCGCTGGCCGTGGGGCTGGCGTGGCGTTTTCCGCAGGCGGGGCACTGACATGCTGATCTTCCTGTTTCTGATGTTTATGCAGTTTTCGTTGCTGGCGGTAGGCGGCGCCAATGCCATCGTGCCGGAGCTGCACCGTGTGGTGGTGTCCGAGTTGCACTGGATGAGCGGCCAGGAGTTCGCCGCGCTGTTTGCGCTGGCACAGGCGGCGCCAGGGCCGAACGTGCTGGTGGTGAGCCTGGTGGGCTGGAAGGTAGCCGGCGTGCCCGGCGCCATTGTCAGCCTGATCGGCATTTGCCTGCCGTCGTCGCTGCTCAGTTTCTGGGTGGCGCGCTGGTGGCAGCAGGCGCGTGGCAGCCGGCTGACCACCGCCATCAACAGCGGGCTGGCGCCGCTGACGGTGGGGCTGATCGGCGCCGGCGTGGCGATGATGGCGGCCAGCCATCCGCTATCCCTTACTGGTGGTGCGCTGCTGGCATGCTGCGCGCTGCTAAGCTGGCGCACGCGGCTGAACCCGCTATGGCTGCTGGCGGCAGGCGCCGCGGCCGGCTTGGGCGGGCTGGTGTAAGCCTGCCGCCGATAGCGCCGCATTAAACGGGCAACAAGACAACTTTGCGATAAAACTTGCTATAGAATTGCCGGCCTTTTCCCGCTGTTGTTGCCTGCATGAAAAAGCCGCTTGCCCTGTTGCCCCTGCTTGTTGCCCTGGTTTACGCCGCCGCCGGTCACTTCCAGAGCCCTGCCGCCCCCCCTGCGGCCAACCCCGAACCCAGCGGCCCGCAAGTAGCCACCCAGTTTGCCGACTGCCCGCAGCTGTTCTACCGCAATACGCCCCCGGCCATCGCCGCCAGCTTGCAGCACGCCCGCGTACGCGAGCTGTGTTTTGACGATTTTGCCGTGCTGCACGACGGTAATAGCCGCACACCGCTGTTTGCCGCCGAAAAACTGTCCGCCCGCAGCCTGGCCGATGCGGACGAAAAACGCACCGACCGCTTTTACGAAGAGGCGCGCTTGCGCAGCAGCGAGCGCGCCACGCTGGCCGACTACCGCGGCAGCGGCTACGACCGCGGCCATATGGCGGCGGCGGCACAGCGCACCACGCCGGCGGCGATGGCACAAAGCTTCAGCCTGGCCAATATGGTGCCGCAGGTGCCGGAAAATAACCGTGGCGTGTGGGCTCGTGCGGTAGAGGCCGCCACGCGCAAATACGTACAGCGCGCCCGTGGCGAGGTGTATGTGTTTACCGGCCCCTATTTCGACCCGCAGCAAGCGCCGCGCTACGCCGGCAAGGTGCGCGTGCCGGATGCGCTATACAAACTGGTGTACGACCCGAGCGCCGGCAAGTCGTGGGTGTACTGGGTAGCCAACGCCGACGTGGCCAAGCCGCAAATGCTGGCCTACGACGAGCTGGTACGCCGCACCGGCATCCGTTTCCTGCCGCAATAAGCCGCACCCGCGGCGCCAGGGTTGGCCGCAATACGCTATTTTGTCCACGCTTTGTACTGGACAAAAAGAGCGCCTGTTTCTAAGATCAGGGCAGTTACTCCTGCTGCCCCGGTCTGCCATCATGACTTCCGATACTGCCCCCGCAAGCTTGCCCGCCCCCGCCGCCTGGCTGGGGTACGGCGGTGCCCTGCCCTTTGTCAGCCTGGCCGCGCTGTGCTGGCTGGCGGCCGGCCACGCCGGCTTCTGGTTTGGCCTGCTGCTGGTGTACGGCGCGGTGATCCTGTCGTTTGTCGGCGCCCTGCACTGGGGCTTTGCCATGACGCTGCCGGGGCTGGATGCCACCCGTCGCAGCCGCATGATGGCGTGGAGCGTGGTACCGGCGCTGCTGGCCTGGCCTGCCGTGTTGCTGCCCGCAGCCCCCGGCGTGGCCACGCTGCTGCTGGGCTATCTGCTGCACTATCTGCAAGACCGGCGCCTGTGCCGCGACGTGGACCTGCCCAGCTGGTACCTGCCGCTGCGCCGCCACCTCAGCCTGGCCGCCGGCATCAGCCTGCTGGCCGGTGTGCTGGCATTGCAGGCCTGAACCATGAGCCGCTACTTCAACAAACTGGCGGGTTTCAGCCGCAGCCCGGCCGGACTGGAAAGCCGGCTGCTGGTGCTGGCGCCGCGCTGCCTGCTATACGGCACGCTGTTGCTGGGTAGCCCCCTCTGCCTGTGGCGGCTGCAACTGTGGCTGTGGCCCGGCAGCCTTAGCGCACAACAGGCGGGCATGGTGGATATCCTGGCTATCAGCTGGCTGATTCTGCTGTGGACGGTGGTGTTTACCGTGGCGCTGGGCGCGTGGATCGTACGCATCATGAAGGGCCCGGCCTACGTGGCCGACGCCTACCCGCTGGCCGACCACCCGCGCCCCGGCAGCCAACCCGCCCTGCCCCCGCCCCATGACTGACAACGCCAAATCCCGCGCGGTACCGGTGGGCCGCCTGTCGCGGCTGGCGCGCCTGGGCAGCCTGGCGGGCGGCATAGCCGGTGGCATGGTAGCCGAAGGCGCGCGCCGGCTGGCCAGCGGCCAACGCCCGCAATGGCAAGACCTGCTGCTGACGCCGGCCAATGCGGCACGCTTTGCCCACCAGCTGTCGCAAATGCGCGGCGCGGCGATGAAGATGGGCCAGTTGTTGTCGATGGACGCCGGCGAGCTGCTGCCGCCCGCGCTGCGCGACATCCTGGCCACGCTGCGCGAAGACGCGCACACCATGCCGCTGAGCCAGCTGGCCGACGTGTTGGAACAGGAATGGGGCGACGACTGGCAAACGCGCTTCAAACGCTTTTCTTTCCAGCCGGTAGCCGCCGCCTCCATCGGCCAGGTGCACCGCGCCGAGCTGGCCAGCGGTGAAACACTGGCCATCAAGGTGCAATACCCCGGCGTGGCGCGCAGCATTGATAGCGATGTAGACAATGTGGCCAGCCTGCTGCGGCTAAGCGGCCTGCTGCCGCCGGGTTTCGACCTGGCTACCCTGCTGACCGAAGCCAAGCGCCAGCTGCACCAGGAGGCCGACTACCAGCAGGAAGCGGCCAACCTGCAGCACTACCGCCAGCTGCTGGCCGGCCACGCAGACCTGTTGCTACCGCAAACCGTACCCGAGCTATGCACGCCGCGCATCCTGGCGATGAATTTCATCGACAGCGTGCCCATCACCACGCTGCAACAGGCGCCGCAAGCCGAGCGCGACCGCATCGCCACCCTGCTGTTCGATTTATTGCTACGGGAAATCTTCGACTTTGCCTGCCTGCAAAGCGACCCGAACTTTGCCAACTACCGCTACCAGCCAGATAGCGGCCAGCTGGTACTGCTGGATTTCGGCGCCACGCGCCGGCTGGCGGCCGATACCGTGCAGCACTACCACCGCCTGCTGTTGGCCGCACAGGCGCAAGACCGGCAGGCGCTGGGCGAAGCCGCCACCGCGCTGGGCTACTTTCCGCAGCAGGTGTCGGCCCGCCATTACGACGAGGTGATGGCTATCTTCCTGCTGGCCTGCGAGCCGCTGCGCCACGCCGGTGCTTACGATTTTGGCCGCAGTACGCTGGCCGCCCGCATGCGCGACGCCGGCTGGGCCATGCGCCACGAGCGTGACGCCTGGCACACACCGCCGGTGGACGCGCTGTTTCTGCACCGCAAGGTAGCCGGGCTGTACCTGTTGGCCGCACGGCTACAGGCGCGGGTGGATATCGCCGCGCTGTTTGCCCGCTACGCGCTATAGCGGCAGGCGCGGCACATCGGTCAGCCCGTACTGGCGCGCCAGCACGGCGACCACCAGCTCGTGGTCGGCGCGCTGCGCCAGGCCGGACACCCCTACCGAACCGATGCAGCCCACCCCGGCCACACGCAGCGGAAAGCTGCCGCCGTGGCTGGCGTAATCGCGCTCTGGCAGCGCGCTGCGCTCGGCCAGGGTCTTGCCTTTGAGCTGGCAGGCCAGCCCCACGGCGTAGGAGCTTTGCTGAAAGTGCTGCACCACATTGTGTTTGCGCCGCAGCCAGTCGTCGTTGGCGGGCGTGGCACCGGGCAGCATGCTGAAAAACAGGCGCTGCTGGTTCACCGTAATGGCAATGGCCACCGGCGCCTGCTGTGCCAGTGCCTGCGCGCGTAGCGCCACCCCCAGCTGCCAGGCGTCGTTTTCATCAAAATGCGGCAATACCAGCGTGGCTTCCTGGCGGGCGACCAGCGCCAATTCGTCTTGTAGCAACATGGGGTGTCCTTCGAAGGCGGGGTTAGCCAGTATGCCGCAGCCTGCGCGCAGGGTCATGGCGGCCGTGAGCGCAGCGCGCCATTCAGGCCGGTACCGCCAGGATCACGCTGGACGCCTTGAACAGCGCGCTGGCCGGCTGCCCCACCGCCAGCGCCAGGGTATCGCAGCTGTCCTGGGTAACCACCGCAGCCACGCTGCTGCCACCTGGCAGGGCGATGACCACCTCGGTATTGACTGCGCCGGGCTGGATACGCGCAATCTCGCCGTGCAGCTGGTTGCGCGCCGAAAAGCGTGCGCTGCCGGCGTCGCTTACCAGCATGATGGACGATGCTTTCACCAGCGCCAGCGCCTGCGCGCCCGGCTGCAAGCCCAGGCCCAGCACGCTATCGTGGGTAACAATAGCCACAATGCGCTGGCCGCCCGGGGTCAGCAGCGTCACTTCGTCGTTCACTGCGCCGTGTGTTACCGCCTCGACGGTACCGGCAAACTGGTTGCGCGCGCTGGTTCTCATGGCCATTTTCCGTATCAGTAGGTAGTCGTCGGCCAGCGCGGGCGCCTGGCTGGCCAGGCTGTGGACAAAGCGCTGGTGCTCGGCCTGCAGGGTATGAAAATTGTGCAATAGCTGCTCGCCACGCACCGTAAGCTGCGTGCCGCCGCCACCCTTGCCGCCGGCCAGGCGCGCCACCAGCGGCTCGCCAGCCAGGTTGTTCATGGTGTCGATGGCATCCCACGCCGCCTTGTAGCTCATACCCGCTGCCTTGGCCGCCCGGGTGATGGAGCCGCAGGCGGCAATCTGCGCCAGCAGGGCCATGCGGTCGGCGCCGCCCAGCGGCTGGCCGTCTATGGTCAGCCACAGGCTACCTTGTAGCTGGATGGTTTTATCAGTCATGGCGGGGCGGTGCCTCGGGAAAGGTGGCCAGGTTGGCCGCATGGGCCTGGCCGTCGCGCAGCTCGAATACTTGCTGGCCAAACAGGGCCACGTCTTGTTCATCGTGGGTAATCAGCACCAGCGGGATCTGCACCTGCGCCAGCAGGGCCAGCAAGGTCTGGCGCATATCGTGGCGCAGTGCAGGGTCCAGCGCGGCAAAGGGCTCGTCCAGCAGCAAGGCGCCCGGCTTGGCCACCAGCGCCCGCGCCAGCGCCACACGCTGGCGCTGGCCACCGGACAGCTCGCCAGGCAGCTGCTGCGCCATGGCCGCCAGGCCAAAGGTGTACAGCCAGTGCTCGACTTCGTCGTGCTGCGCACGGGTACGCGGGTTCAGCCAGCCGTGCACCAGGCCAAAGGCCACGTTTTGCCGCACGGTCAGGTGGGGAAACAGCGCGTAGTCCTGAAACAGATAGCCCAGCTGCCGCGCCTGCGGCGTCAGGTTGACCCCGCCGGGCTGCGAAAACAACAGCCGCCCGCCCAGGCGGATATGGCCGCTGTCTGGCGTCATCAGGCCGGCAATCGCTTTAAGCGTGAGGCTTTTGCCGGCACCGGACTGGCCAAACAGCACGGTGTGCTGGCTGGCGGACTGCAGCTGTACGTTCAGCTCAAAGCGGCGCTTGCCGGTATGCAGGGTTTTCTGGATGGCGATATCAAGCATGCGGCCCCCTAGCGCTGCGCCACCCGGCCGGGGGCCAGGTAGCCTGCGGCCAACAGTACGCAGATGCACACAGCAGAAATTACGCCTACCAGCAGGTTGGCCACATCGTCCTGCCCGGCCTGCACGGCTTCGTATACGGCAATCGACAGGGTCTGGGTTTTGCCCGGAATGCTGCCCGCCACCATCAGCGTGGCGCCAAACTCGCCCAGCGCACGGGCAAAGGCCAGCAGGATACCGGCCAGAATGCCGCGCCAGGCCAGCGGCAGGGTAATGCGGAAAAACACCGCCAGGCGGCTGATACCCAGCACCTGCGCCGCCTGCTCCAGCTGGCCGTCTACCGCCTCGAACGCCGCCCGCGCCGGCTTGAATACCAGCGGAAACGCCACCACCGCGGCCGCGATGACCGCGCCCTGCCAGCTGAAAATCAGGTTAATGCCCCACTGCGCCTGCAGCCAGCCACCCAGCGCGCCCTGCCTGCCCAGCAACACCAGCAGGTAATAGCCCAGCACGGTAGGCGGCAGCACCATGGGCAGGGTCAGCAGCGTGTCCAGCACATCGCGCCCGGGAAAACGACCGCGCGCCAGCACAAAGCCGGTCGCCACGCCCGACAGCGCCGCCAGCACGGTGGCCAGGCCCGCTACCTTCAGCGATAGCGCCAGCGCCACCCATACGGTGTCCATACCCGCCATTACTCAGGGCTTCTGAAAGCCGTAGCGCGCCAGAATGGCCTGCCCGGCAGGTGACAGCACATAATCGATAAAGCTCTTGGCTTCGCGCGGGTTAGCCGCCGCGGAGGTAGCCGCAATGGGGTAGCGGATGGCGCTATCCAGCGGCACGGTAAACGCCACTTTGACCTTGTCCGCCATCTGCCGGGCATCGGTGGCGTACACAAAACCGGCGTCCACCTCGCCACGCGCCACGTAGTCCAGCGACTGGCGCACGTTCAGCGTGTTCACCGCCTTGGCACTCACCACCGGCCACAGCCTGGCCGCCTCCAGCGCATCCTGGGTATAGCGCCCTACCGGCACGCTGGCCGGGTTGCCTATCGCCACCTTGCCATAAGCCGGCTGGGCCAGCTCGGCCAGGCTTTTGGGGGCCAGCTTGCTGCCCGCCGGTACCACCAGCACCAGAGTATTGCGCGCAAAATCGCGGCGGCTAGCTGGCTGGATCAGCCCCTGTTTGGCGGCCTGGTCCAGGGTTTCCTGGTCGGCCGAGGCCAGCACATCCACCGGCGCCCCTTTGGCCAGCTGCTGCAGCAGCGCGCCCGAGGCGGCAAAATTCAGCAGTACCTTGCTGCCGGGGTACTGCGCCTCGAAGCCCTGCGCCACTTCTTTGAAAGCATTGCTCAGGCTGGAGGCTGCCGATACGGTTATCTCGCCGGCCAGCGCCATGCTGCAGGCCAGGCTCAGGCCCATGCTGGCCACCAGGGTGTGAATGCGCGTCATCTTGCCTTGCTCCGCGTAGGGAAATCGAAGCGTTATATAAGCACGTATATAGCGGTAGGCGCAATACGCCAAAATGCGGCCAACTAGTACTAGGCTTGCGGCCAGATTTGGCTAATATCCGCCACGCACTGCTCGAACTGCGGCTTGCCAAACAAATAGCCCTGCACCAGGTGCACGCCAATGTCTTGCAGGCAGGCCAGCTCTTCGCGTGTTTCCACCCCCTCGGCAATCACGCGGATCCCCAGCTGGTCGCACATGCGCGCCACGCCGGCCACTATCACGCGGGCCGCCTTTTTCTGCTCGATGCCCCGCACCAGCGCCATGTCCAGCTTGACGATATCGGGCTGAAACGCCGCCAGCAGGTTCAGCCCGGCGTAACCGGCGCCAAAGTCATCAATCGCCGTCATGAAACCGATACGCTGGTAGGCGCTAAACACCTTGGCCAGCCAGTTGCCGTCGTCGATACGTTCGCTCTCTACCGTCTCGAAAATGATCTGCTCTACCGGAAAGCCAAACTGGCGCGCCGCCTGCAGCGTGGTGCGTATGCATACTTCGGGGCGGTAAATGGCATTGGGCAAAAAGTTGATGGATAGCTTGCTGCGCATGCCCAGCCGCGCCGCCACCTCGATGGCTTTCACGCGGCAAGCCTGGTCAAAACGGTAGCGGTTTGCATCGTTTACCCGGGCCAGCACGCTTAGCGCCCCCTCGCCCGCCGGGCCGCGCACCAGCGCCTCGTGCGCAAAAATGCTGCCTGCGCGCAGGTCGATGATGGGCTGGAACGCGTAGCTGAAGGTGAAATCCAGCGCTTCCCCGTTGCGGCAATCACCACAGGGCGGCACAGCAGGCTCGCTGTCAGCATTGATAGGGATAAGGGGCATGTCAGTACGGCATCAAAAAAACATGGAGGACGATTTATTGCCAGTATAGGGCAGCTTGCCAGCCACCATGGCGCATTGTCTGGCCAACGCTGCGGATACTCTTGGCGGCCGGCCTGCACGATGCGCTGCCGCATGTGTACACAACACGGCAGCGCACATCGGCGCCAGTGTCCATGGATCCTGAGTATCCGCTACCTGCACAGCCTGTGCCTCATTCGCCGGGCACCAGCACACGCATAGGGCGCGTCCCGATCTTGGCCCCAGTCACTTCATCCACCGCAATAGCTTTTATCTCGGTGCCGGTCTCGGCATCAAAGAACTGCGTCAGTTTGCCGCCGCCACGGTGTTGGCGCCCCCATGCGCCAATCATGAACAGAACCGGCAGGAAATCACGGCCCGCTGCGGTCAGCAGGTATTCCTCGCGTGGCGGGTGTTCCGAGTAGCGCCGCTTTTCCAGCAAGCCTTCCTCTGTCAATGCCGCCAGCCTGCGAGTCAGCATGGTGGGCGCAATACCCATGCTCTTTCTGAATTGGTCAAAACGCGTGAGGCCAGCATGGGCATCACGCAGGATCAAAAGGCTCCATGCATCACCGGCAACTGCCAGGCTACGCGCAATGGGACAAGGCTCATGATGGTTATCGTTATTGTCCATACTATTTTGATAGTGACTTTCCCGTGAGTTTGCGATATTGTTAGTACTGATTTGATACTAACACTGCGGCGGCACGCAATCCACTCGACACGGAGATTTCATTGATGGGCACCAGCAATACCACAATAGCGGCAGTACAAGGGGGCGCAACAGGCGTGGCTGCCACGGCGGCAGGTCGGCAGGCGGGCCGTATGCTATGGAAAAATGCCCCTACCCGCACGATAGACGCAGGCGGCGTGGGCTTTGCCTATCGGGAGCTAGGCCCAGACTCAGGTGTGCCGCTCATCTTCCTGCACCACCTGATGGCAGTGCTTGACGATTGGGACCCCCGTGTTATCGACGGTATTGCCGCGCAGCGCCGGGTCATTGCCTTCGATAACCGCGGCGTCGGCGCTTCGGGCGGTGCGGTACCGGATACCGTAGAAGCAATGGCACGCGATGCCATCTTGTTCATCCGCGCAATGGGGCTGCAGCAGGTCGATTTACTGGGTTTTTCGCTGGGCGGCGGCGTGGCGCAAATGGTGGCCTTGCAGGCCCCGGAGCTGGTTAGGCGGATCGTACTTGCCGGCACCGGGCCGCGAGGTGGTGGCGGCATCGAGGCGGTAACCAAGGTTGCCGCCGTGGCCTACCTCAAGGCGGCGTTGACCTGGCATGACGCAAGACACTTTCTGTTCTTTCCGCGTACGCCAGAAGGCAAACGCGCAGCCAAAGACTACTTTGCCGCGCTGGCGGAACGCACCCAAGACCGCGACAAACCCATCTCTTTGCAAGCCAGGCTTGCACAGTTGAAGGCTATCAAAGCCGCCGGGCTGGGGGCGCCGGATGACCTGTCGCGCATCACGCACCCCGTTTTCATCGCCAATGGCGATAACGATCTCATGGTGGCCAGCCAGCACTCGGCAGACATGGCCCATCGTCTACCCGATGCCAGGCTCACGCTCTACCCGGACTCGGGGCACGGCGGCGTATTCCAGTATCACCGGGTCTTTGTACCCGCCGTGCTGGCCTTCCTTGCGGACTAATCCGCTCAGGCAAACACCCACAGAATAGACAGGGAGCATCACACCATGAAAGCACTCACATTCCAGCGCTACGGCAAATCCCCCGGTATCGCGCTGCGCGATGTCGCCCGCCCCGCCACCAAAGACGACGAACTACTGGTACAGGTACACGCTGCCAGCATAAACCCGATCGACAACATGATTCCAAGCGGTATGTTCAAGCCGGTGCTGCGCTTTCAGCTGCCCGCCATCATGGGAAGCGACCTGGCGGGCGTTGTGATAGAGGTTGGCCGCAAGGTCACCCGCTTCAAGCCGGGCGACGCTATTTTTGCCAGTATTTTTGACTTGGGTACCGGTGCGATCGCCGAGTTTGCCGTGGTGCCGGAGCATGCGGCAGCGCTCAAACCCGCCAATCTGGATTTTGTACAAGCCGCATCAATCCCCATGGTAGCGCTTACCTCGTGGCAAGCCCTGAAAGAGCGCGCCAACCTGCAAGCCGGCCAGAAAGTATTCATCCCTGCCGGGTCGGGCGGTATCGGCACATTTGCCATCCAGCTGGCCAAGCAGCTTGGTGCTACCGTGGCCACCACGACCAGTACGGGCAACGTCGAACTGGTACGGCGCCTGGGGGCCGATGAGGTCGTCGATTACAAGAAGCAGGATTTCGAGCATGTGCTGCACGGCTACGATGCCGTACTCGGCACGGTCAAGGGTGACACCATCGAAAAATCGCTGGCCATCCTCAAGCCCGGTGGCCGCATCGTCTCTCTGGTCGGCCCTCTGGATGCCGCCTTCGCGCGCAAAAAACAGCTGAATGTCTTGCTGACCTTTGTCTTTGGGCTGATGAGCCGCAAGATCATGCGCCTTGCCGGCAAGCAGGGTGTCAGCTACGCGTTTATGTTCGTCCGCCCGGATGGTAGCCAGCTGGGCCAGATCGGCCAACTGCTTGCCGATGAGCGGATCCTGCCCGTCATCGATAAAGTCTTCCCGTTCGACCAAGCCAAAGAAGCCCTTGCCTACCTTGCCCAAGGGCGCGCCAAAGGCAAGGTCGTGGTCCAGATGTCACCAGACCGGTGGCCGTGACCTAGCTCTCCTTTAGCTTCCCTCTGTGCATTGTCATGGATGCATGGATTTGGCCAGCTGTTGCTGGCCTTTTTTGGCTATGCCCCGGCAGCCCCTTGCAACCAAGCCTCTTGCCGGCAATACACCCGCAGCAGCTATCGCCCAGCCAAGTACACCGGATACAGGCTCGCTACACGATCGTGCCATCCATCCACGGCACTGCGCCGCTGGCTAAAGCTGGCACCAGATCACAGCCAAGGCCTGCCCTTTGGCAAAAGGCCGTATTAACTGCCACGGCCCTGCCACGCCAGCAGTCGCGTCTGGCTGGGCGTTTCAGCAAACTGGCGGCGGTAGTCGTAGCTGAAATGGCTGGGGCTGGCAAAGCCCCAGGCGGCTGCCAGGTCATTGATGGGGGTATTGTCGTCCGGCGCGCTACGCAGCGCCTGACGGACATGGTGCAGGCGTAGCGCACGCAGCCATTGCAAAGGGCTGGTGGCCACCACCTCCTGAAAGCCGTTTTGCAAGGTGCGTCGGGTAACATGCAGCCGGGCGCACAGCTCGTCCACCGTTGGCAGCGCGTCGGCAGGACTGGCTGCCAGCGCACTGGCGGCACTCACCCAGTCCAGGTGGCGCTGCTGGATGGTACTGCGGCCAACATGGCCCCCACCCTGCCCCTGCAACAGCGCCTGCACCAGCGCCGTGATGCTGGCCTGCGCCAGCCGTGACGGCGCGACACTGTCAGCCGGGGTATCAAGCATGCTATCGAGCGTATGGCACAGCTGGGTATACGCAGCAGCCGGCAGGGTCAGCATGCCGCGCTGGTGCCAGCTGGCCGGCACATCGTGGCCAGTCAGCAGCTGGGCGTGCAGCTCCAGCAAGGCCAGCGGCAGCACAATGCCGTAGATCAGGAAAGCAGGCGGGGTACGCAACGTGAAGTCGCTGCCACCAGGTGACAGCAACACGGTGTACTCGGGCACGCTGCGACCACAGTAGCGCAGTTGGCCGCCGCTGCCCGGGCGCGCAATGCCGAACCACACAGCGCCGGGCCAGGCCTGGCAGTGCTGCCAGGTTTCGCAGGATGAAAACTCGCGAAACAGCTGTAGTCGCGGCAGGCACAGTTCGTCCAGCCGCCCCTGGTAGCGGCCGCAGGACAGCTGGGCGTAGTCCTGCTGCCAACCGGTAATAAAAGCCGCGTGATCGGCCGCGTCTTCGGCCATGCGGGTAGTCAGCTGCATGCTGGCCATGCCGGTAAGCGTTTGCATGGCATCCTCCGTTGATCAAAAACCACAGCGGTACCAGCAATATCCACACCAGCGCACCGGCATGACATTGGCTATCCAAAACCGGCAAATTCGCCAGCTTTGTGCACACCTGGCGGCCAGCGTGCGCCAGCCAGGTGCAGCGCGGGCACGCAGCGGCCGGCATGTGCACTGTGGCAGGGCAAACCACCGGCACAGCTTTTGCTGCACTGCGGCAAAGTCATTCATCCCGCTGCCACACACCAGACGCTATTTCCGTTTTGCGATACCGGCCGCGGGCAGCCGCTTTCTACCATGGCGTAGAGGGCCTGACAGCGGGTGCTGCAGGCAGGGAGCAAACAAGCATGGAGCCATCACAATGAGTACAAGCAACCATGGCCTGGCACGCAAGCTGGGCGGCTGGCAGCTCTGGGGCATCGCCGTCGGGCTGGTGATCTCGGGCGAATACTTTGGCTGGAGTTACGGCTGGGCGCAGGCGGGCACGCTGGGCTTTCTGGCGACCACGCTATTCGTGGCGCTGATGTATACCGCGTTTATTTTCAGCTTTACCGAGCTGACCACCGCCATCCCGCACGCCGGCGGCCCGTTTGCCTACGCCCGGCGTGCCTTTGGCCCGGTGGGTGGCTTTGTGGCCGGTTTTGCCACGCTGTGCGAGTTCGTGTTTGCGCCGCCGGCCATCGCGCTGGCGATCGGGGCGTACCTGAACGTGCAGTTCCCGGCGCTGGACGCCAAGTGGATCGCCTGTGGCGCCTACCTGGTGTTCATGACGCTGAACATCGTGGGGGTGAGCATTGCCGCCACCTTCGAGCTATGCGTGACCTTGCTGGCCATCTTCGAGCTGCTGGTATTCATGGGCGTGGTGGCGCCGGGCTTTGACTGGGCCAACTTCACCGCCCACGGCTGGGCCGGCAGCGACGTGTTCAGCGCCACCGCCATCGGCGGCATCTTTGCCGCCATCCCGTTTGCCATCTGGTTCTTCCTGGCCATCGAAGGCGCGGCCATGGCTGCCGAAGAAGCGCGCGACCCGGTACGCACCATCCCGCGTGCCTACATTGCCGGCATCCTGACGCTGGTAGCGCTGGCGCTGGGCGTGATGATCATGGCCGGTGGCGTGGGCGACTGGCGCACGCTGTCCAATATCAACGACCCGCTGCCGCAGGCAATGAAGGTAATCGTGGGCGGTGACAGCGGCTGGCTGCACATGCTGGTGTGGCTGGGGCTGTTTGGTCTGATCGCCAGCTTCCACGGCATCATCATGGGCTACTCGCGCCAGATCTTTGCGCTGGCGCGTGCCGGCTACCTGCCACCGGCGCTGGCGGTGATCCATCCGCGCTTCAAGACCCCGCACCGCGCCATCCTGGCCGGCGGCGTGATCGGTATCGCGGCCATCTTCAGCGATAGCTTCATCCAGATCGGCGGCCTGCCGCTCACGGCCAACATCGTCACGCTGTCGGTGTTCGGCGCCATCGTAATGTACATCGTGTCCATGCTGTCGCTGTTCAAGCTGCGCCGCAGCGAACCGGGCCTCGCCCGCCCCTACGCCGCGCCACTGTTCCCGCTGCTGCCGGCACTGGCACTGGGCTGCGCGCTGATCTGCCTGGCGGCACTGGTGTACTACAACACCCTGCTCACCGGCCTGTTCCTGGCCATTCTGGCTACCGGCTTTGCCTACTACCTGGCCACGCATAGCCAGCGCGCCGCCGCCGCGCACGACGTACTGCTGCACGGCGAGGCCAGCGCGCCGGACGTAAAACCGGTACTGGCCACCGACACACCCTGATACCCCGTGGAGGCAGGGCCGGCGCCGCCGGCCCTGAAGCAGCATGTACCAGATCACCATCGGCCCGCGCCGTTACCACTTTGCCGACCTCAAAACCCTGCTGGCGCGCGCCTCGCCACTGCGCTCCGGCGACCTGCTGGCCGGCGTGGCCGCCGCCAGCGCCGAAGAGCGCGTAGCGGCGCGCTACTGCCTGGCCGATGTACCGCTGCGCGACTTTCTGCAGCACGCCATCGTGCCGTATGAAGAAGACGAGGTCACGCGGCTGATCATCGACAGCCACCACGCCGCCGCCTTTGCCACGGTAAGCCACCTCACCGTGGGCGGCTTTCGCGACTGGCTGCTGTCGGATGCGGCCAACCCTGCCACCTTGGCCGCACTGGCGCCCGGGCTCACCCCGGAAATGGTGGCCGCCGTCAGCAAGCTGATGCGCAACCAGGACCTGATCCTGGTGGCGCGCAAGTGCCGCGTGGTCACCGCCTTCCGCAATACCCAGGGCCTGCCCGGCCACATGGGCGTGCGGCTGCAGCCCAACCACCCCACCGACGACGCGCGCGGCATTGCCGCCGCCATGCTGGATGGCCTGCTGTACGGCGCCGGCGACGCGGTGATCGGCATCAACCCGGCCACCGACAGCCCTGAGACCATCCACACCATGCTGGCGATGATGGACGAGGTGCGCCTGCGTTACGCCATCCCCACGCAAAGCTGCGTGCTGACCCACGTCACCACCACACTGGAACTGATAGGCCGTGGCGCGCCGGTGGACCTGGTATTCCAGTCGGTAGCCGGCACCGAACGCGCCAACAGCGGCTTCGGCATCAACCTGGCCGTGCTGCAAGAAGCGCACGACGCCGCGCGCAGCCTGCAGCGCGGTACAGTGGGCGATAACGTGATGTACTTCGAAACCGGCCAGGGCAGCGCGCTGTCGGCCGGCGCGCACTGGGGCGCAGACCAGCAAACCTGCGAGGCCCGCGCCTACGCGGTGGCACGCCACTTCAGCCCGCTGCTGGTCAACACCGTGGTGGGCTTTATCGGGCCGGAGTACCTGTACGACGGCAAGCAGATCATCCGCGCCGGGCTGGAAGACCACTTCTGCGGCAAGCTGCTGGGGCTGCCGATGGGCTGCGACATCTGCTACACCAACCACGCCGAAGCCGACCAGGACGATATGGACACCCTGCTGACACTACTGGGCACCGCCGGCATCCACTTCATCATCGGCGTGCCCGGCGCCGACGACATCATGCTGGGCTACCAGAGCACCTCCTTCCACGACGCGCTGTACCTGCGCGAGCTGCTGGGGCTGAAACGGGCGCCGGAATTCGAAGACTGGCTGGAAACCATGGCCATTACCCGCGGTGGCCGCCTGCAGGCGCACGGCCAGCAGCCGCCGCTCTTGGGCCTGATGGAGACGGTAGCATGAGCGTGATCCCTTTCCCCGGCCCTGCGGCCAATCCCGACACCATTACCGAAGACAGCTGGCAGGCGCTGGGCCAGCACACGGTGGCTCGCATTGCGCTGGGCCGCGCCGGCGCCAGCCTGCCCACCCGCGAAACGCTGCGCTTTGCCTTGGCACACGCCCAGGCGCGCGACGCAGTACACACCCCGCTGGATGGCGACGCGTTGGCCGCCACGCTGCAACAGGCTGGCCATAGCGTGCTGCAGGTGCAGTCGGCTGCGGCCAACCGTGCGCAGTACCTGCAGCGCCCCGACCTTGGCCGCCGGCTGCACACCGGCAGCCGCGCCCATCTGCTGGCACAGCAGGCAGCGGGTTGCGACGTGCTGTTCGTCGTGGGCGACGGCCTATCTTCGCTGGCCACCGCCAGCCACGCCGCGCCGCTGCTGGCGGCCACGCTGCCTTATCTGGCCGAAGCCGGGCTCAGCGTCGGCCCGGTGGTGATCGCCAGCCAGGCCCGCGTGGCGCTGGCCGACGAAGCAGGCGAGTGCCTGCGCGCCCGGCTGGTGGTGATGCTGATCGGCGAACGCCCGGGCCTGAGCTCGCCGGACAGCCTGGGCGTCTACCTCACCAGCGCGCCCAAGGTTGGCCGCATGGACTCGGAGCGCAACTGCATCTCCAATGTGCGCCCGGCCGGCCTGCCCTACCCGCTGGCGGCGTTCAAGCTGGCGTGGCTGCTTCGCGCCGCACTGCAGCAGGGCAGCGGCGTGGCGCTGAAGGATGGCAGCGCCGCCGAGCCAGGCTGGGCGGCGCTACTGGCTGGCACCCGGACAAGCACCCTGCCCGCCTGACATCCCCCACCACCCGGCACCGCCTTCCCACGCGGTGCCGTTTTGCTTGGCCTATCAGCTGTTTACATTCCGCAACAGCACGGGGAAAGCCCCGATAGCCCCACTGCCGGCAGATACTGGTAAACTGCCGCGCTTCCGGTTTCCCCTGACAGAGCAAACCATAAAGGACGACGCATCCGGCGCCGGAACGGGCTGCGTTACCGACAACACAGGATTCACCATGAACTTCTCCCGTCTGCCGCACTTGCTGGCCGGCGCCCTGCTGCTGTTACCTGCGTTTGCGCAGGCCAGCATCAACGGCGGCGAGCTGGCCATTGCCTGGGCACTGCCGTTTGCCGGCATGCTGCTGTCCATCGCCCTGCTGCCGCTATTGGCGGCCAACGTCTGGCACCACCACTTCGGCAAGATTGCCGCCATGTGGTCACTGCTGTTCATCGTACCGTTTGCCGCCAGCCACGGGCTGGGTAGCACGGCTTACGAAATGGCGCACACGCTGGTGCTGGAATACGTACCGTTCATCATCCTGCTGGTATCGCTGTTTACCGTGGCCGGCGGCATCTACCTGCGCGGCAACCTGCACGGCTCGCCGCTGCTGAATACCGGTTTTCTGGGCGTGGGCACCGTGCTGGCCAGCTTTACCGGCACCACCGGCGCCGCCATGCTGCTGATCCGCCCGCTGCTGCGCGCCAACGACAACCGCCGCTACAAGACGCACGTGTTCGTGTTCTTCATCTTCCTGGTGGCGAACATCGGCGGCTCGCTCACACCACTGGGTGACCCGCCGCTGTTTCTGGGCTTCCTGAAGGGCGTGGGCTTTGGCTGGACCATGGTACATATGCTGACACCGATGGTGCTGGCCAGCGTCATCCTGCTGGTGGTGTTCTACCTGCTGGACCGCTACTACTACCACAAGGAAGAAGACCTGCCGCCGCTGCCGGACCCGACACCGGATTCGCGCGTCAGCATCGAGGGCAAGGTGAACTTTGTGCTGCTGGGCGGCATTGTGGTGGCTGTGCTGCTGTCCGGTATCTGGAAGCCGGGCATCAGCTGGCAGATTGGCGGGCTGGATATCGAGCTGCAAAACGTGGTGCGCGACATCCTGCTGCTGGCGGTGACACTGCTGTCGCTCAAGCTCACCCCGGGCCGCTGCCGCCAGGCCAACGCCTTCAACTGGGGCCCGATGCTGGAGGTGGCCAAGCTGTTCGCCGCCATCTTCATCACCATGATTCCGGTGCTGGCCATGCTGAAAGCCGGCAAGGCCGGCGCCTTTGCCGAGCTGGTGTCCATGGTGACCACCCCGGACGGTGCCCCGGTAAACGGTGCCTATTTCTGGCTCACCGGCGCGCTGTCCAGCTTCCTGGATAATGCCCCGACCTACCTGGTGTTCTTCAACCTGGCCGGTGGCGACGCCGCCCACCTGATGCACGACGGTGCCAGCACCCTTATGGCCATTTCGATGGGTGCCGTATTCATGGGCGCCAACAGCTACATCGGTAACGCGCCGAACTTCATGGTGAAAGCCATCGTGGAAGAGCGCGGCGTGACCATGCCCAGCTTCTTTGCCTACATCGGCTGGGCCTGCCTGTTCCTGATTCCTACCTTTGTGCTGCTGACTTTCGTGTTCTTCTGAGCCTGTGCGGCCAACCCCTGGGTTGGCCGCACGGTTGGCCGCAACAAAAAAGCCCGCTTGCGCGGGCTTTTTTGTTGGCTGCTACGGCAGGCGGCTACACGCGGTAGCTGGTGGCGGTCATCACCTTGGCGGTGAGCTTCATCAGCCCTTTTACCGGCAGCGGCAGCGGCGCGGCGCCAAAGTCGTGCGCCATATCGGCGTGCTTCAGCTCGTCGTCACGCATCTGCGCCACGATGGCGCGGCTCTTGGCGTCCTGGTCTGGCAGCTGCTGCAGGTGGCTATCCAGGTGCGCGCCTACCTGCTTTTCGGTTTCTTCCAGAAAGCCCAGGTTCCACTTGTCACCCAAGAGGCCGGCAGTCACGCCAATGGCCAGCGAGCCGGTGTACCACACCGGGCCCAGCAGGCTGGGGCGGCCACCCAGCTCGCGGATGCGCTGCTCGGTCCAGGCCAGGTGTTCTACCTCTTCGAATGCCGCATGGCGCAAGGCATCGCGCGCCGCCGGGTTGCGCGCCGTCAGCGCCTGGCCCTGGTACAGTGCCTGCGCGCACACCTCGCCGCAGTGGTTCACGCGCATCAGGCCGATGGTGTGTTGCTTTTCCTCTGCCGTCAGCTCGGCCTCTGCTACCGCGTGGTCCGGGCGGGGGCGGCTACTCACTGCCGGCGCAAACAGCGTGCGCAGGCCACGGTCGAATTCTGTAATCAGTTTGTCTAGCATCATGCTGGCTTATGGCAGTCATCAATAGTGGCGATTATACCTTGCCGGTGCTGCTGTTATAATCCCGTGGTTTGTTTCAATCGACCCTACCCTAACAAGGACACCGCGTATGAATATCGACCTGATCAGCCCGGGCAAGGACATGCCCAACGACATCAACGTTGTGATCGAGATCTCCGCCAACAGCGCCCCGATCAAATACGAATTCGACAAAGAAACCGGCGCCCTGTGTGTAGACCGCTTCATGGGCACCTCCATGTTCTACCCGGCCAACTACGGTTTCGTGCCGCAAACCATCGCCGGTGACGGCGACCCGGTAGACGTACTGGTAGTTACCCCGTTCCCGCTGCCACCAGGCGTGCTGATCCGTGTACGCGCCCTTGGCCTGATCAAGATGGAAGACGACGGTGGCGTGGATGCCAAGCTGATCGCCGTGCCGGTAGAAAAACTGTGCCCGATGTACAAGGACATCCAGAAACTGGAAGACCTGCCACAGCTGCTGCGCGACCAGATGGTGCACTTCTTCGAGCACTATAAAGATCTGGAAAAAGGCAAATGGGTCAAGATCAACGGCTGGGGCACGCTGGAAGACGCTACCCGCGAGCTGAACGAAGGTATCGAGCGCGCCAAGCAAGGCTAAGCCTGCCGCTGCACGCAAAAAAGCCGGGGTTACCCGGCTTTTTTGTTGTCTGTATCAGTTTGGCTGCATCAGGCCCCGCGCTTGAACTGCGCTACCTTTTGCGCCACGCGCGCACCAAACAGGCGGGCGGTTTCCAGGTCGGCCGCATCCGGCGTCACGTCGGCGGGCGCATTGTCGGTGCGCGTCATCAGGCCCAGCGAGCTGCCGTAGCGGTTGATATCGCTGCCGACAGTACCACCCGGCATCAGGCCTGTGCCTACCCAGATCATGCTATGCTGGGCAGCAAAGACAGAAAGCTGCTGCAGCGTGTTCAGCTTGTCGCCACTGGGGCTGTTGGACACGGTAAAGCCACCGGCAATCTTGTCTTTCCAGCCCTGGCTGTACCACACCTTGGCGCTGGCATCCATGAAGGCTTTGAACGGTGCCGATACGCTGCCCATATAGGTAGGGGCGCCAAATACGATAGCGTCGAATGCGGCCAATTCGTCGATGCGTGCAGTGGCCTCGTCTGCATTGAACAGTACTACCTCGGCGTGGGCACGCGCGCCCTCGGCTACATGTTCTGCTACCTTGGCGGTGTGGCCATAACCACTGTGGTAAACAACGGCAAGCTTGGTAGTCATCGCATTTCCCTTATATAAATAGAACGAAGTCATAGCGTGAGGCGGCCAGCAGCGCGGCAAGTCAGCAGCACGCTAGTTCAGAAAATCTGGCAATAGCAAGTTGGCCGTGCCAATATCAAAAATGGCTGACAAACCAATGCTTTGTACTGCAGTAAACGGTGAATGGCAGTATATTGCTGAGCCGGTGATGGATATAGCGTAACTTTCTGACACTTTTTTTCAGATATTCTGAAGATGAAACTTTCTCTCGATGCCCTGATGGTGCTGGACGCCATCGACCGCCGTGGCAGCTTTGCCGCTGCCGCAGAAGAGCTATACCGCGTACCTTCTGCCATTACTTACAGTGTGCAAAAGCTGGAGCAAGACCTGAACGTGCAGCTGTTTGACCGCAGCGGCCACAAAGCCAGGCTGACCTCTACCGGCGAGCTGCTACTGAAGGAAGGCCGCTCCTTGCTGGACTCGGCGGCCATGATAGAAAGCCGCGTCAAAACCCACGCTACCGGCTGGGAGGGCGAGCTGCGCATTGCCATGTCCGACCTGCTGTTCTTTGACGATGTGCTGCTGTTACTGGAAGAGTTCA
The DNA here is from genome assembly GCF_028548455.1 of Vogesella aquatica. Lineage (GTDB taxonomy): Bacteria > Pseudomonadota > Gammaproteobacteria > Burkholderiales > Chromobacteriaceae > Vogesella > Vogesella aquatica. The sequence goes on along the minus strand of NZ_JAQQLF010000010.1, from coordinate 98,657 downwards.
ACCAGCTAGAGGCGGATACCGAGCTGCGTATCACACGCGAGGTATTCGGCGGCACCTGGGACGCCCTGGTAGACGGCCGCGCCGATCTGGCGATAGGTGCCACAGAAAACAGCCAGGGTGGCGTATTCCAGACCCGCAGCATGGGCAAGACCAAGTTTGTATTCTGTGTCGCACCCGACCACCCCCTGGCGCAGGCAGAAGAGCCGATACCGCAGCATCTGATACGCCGATATCGTGTGGCGGTGGCCGCAGATACATCACGCAGTTTGCCGCCGCGCAGCGTTTCGATACAAGAAGGTCAAAGCCGTCTGACCGTTGCCACAGTAGAAGACAAAATTGCTGTTCAACGCGCCGGCCTTGGAGTAGGTTTCCTGCCACTTTGCCGCATCCATGACGATGTTGCTGCCGGCCGCCTGGTGATCAAGGAAGTAGAAGAAAAACGCGCGCCAGTCCAGCTGCACTATGCATGGAAAGAAAGCCAGCCCGGCCAGGCCCTGGCTTGGTTCATCAAACGGCTGCAGACATTCGAATGGAAACTTAACTAGCCGCTACCATGCCTGTACCCTGTCATGACCGCGACACGCTGCTTCACCGCCTGCCCGCAGAGCTCGCTGCTCTCTGCGCGCCGCAAGGGCATGACACGTTTATCTGGCAAGGCATCACGCTACACTGCCGCCCACTGCCGCTGGGCGACAGCCTGCCTGCCGGCCACCTTGAGCTATGCCTGCTTTGGCAGCCACTGCCGCAATCCCCCACCGCCCTGCTGGTAGCGGGAGACCCAGCCAGCCATCAGCAATGCCGGCCCTTGCTGCAAATACTGGCCGGCCCCGAACAACCTTGGCTGTACTGCGGCCCGCCAGGTGCGGCAGGGCTGTGCAAACGCGTCTTTGACAGCCTGTTTTATCTGGCCGGGCCGGCGCTGGCGCAACACGCCAGCCAGCAGCATGGCGCCGCTGTCCAGATAGACTGGCTTGGCCTGGTACGTCAACAGCAACAGCTAGCAGACAAGCTAGCCGCCTTATGCCGGCATTATCTGGCGCAACATGGCGTGCACCAGCTACCCGATGACGCGCAGAGCGTGCTGAACAGTTTCCGCCAGCCACCGCAACAGCAAGCCCACTACGCCCTGACGCTAGCCACGCTGCTGGCGCTGGCCCTGGAGTTGGGCGACCCCGCCAGAAAGCTGTTCGACAGCCTGCTCCCACGCACGGGCACATAGCATGGAAAAAGCCCGCCGAAGCGGGCTTTTTCATGCAGCGCCGGCGAATCAGGCGGCTGGCGTAGCCGGGGCCTTGCGAGCGCGGCTAACGGCAGCACTCGCAGCCTTGGCGGATGTTTCGGCAGCTTCTACGCTGGCTTCGGCAAACTCGGAACCGACTTTCTTGGCGGTTTTGGACGCATTTTCAAAAGCAGCGCTGCTGGAAGTCACCAGGTTTTTCAGCGCCTGCACAGCAGGCTCGGAGCCGGCCGGTGCGTTTTTGGCAAAACGGTCCAGCACATCCAGCACCTGCTTGTTGGTTTCGGCAACCTGCTCTTCCACAAAGGAGCTCAGCTCGGTCTGGGTCACCAGGGTAGCGTCGTACACTTCGCGTGCGGTAGTCAGTGCCTTGTCCAGGCTAGGCTGGGCCAGACCGGCCTGGAATTCGGCAAAGGCTTTCGGGTCCTTGATGGCGGACAGCTGCTTCAGGGTTTCAGCGTTGGCAGCCAGCAGCTTGCGGGAAATTTCCAGCTGCAGATTGGTCAGGCGCTCGGCGCTGGACAGGAAAATGGAAGACAGGCGAACGGCTTTATCAAACTGTGCCTGACCGAAAGCGGAAAATTCTTGTGCGTTGGTAAACATGGACATGATCCTTTTCGAATGTGAGAACTCAGCAGCAAAACCGTCGTTTAGTCTCGTTGCTGCATTGCAGCAATACGGATTCTATATTGCAGTGCAGCAAAGTCAAGCAGAGTTATACCTGCCCCGCGCCTAAGGCACTCTTTTTACAACAGCTTTTAGTACATCATGGTGAGATAAAATGACAATAACGTTAAATATTGCTACCCCGGGATACCTTACCAGAGCAGTAAGGCCGAAAACGCCACAGGCCTTTTTGTGTTTTGCCACCAGGGTGCACGAATCTGTCATGCATGCGTTGAAAGGCCGCCGCCAAAGCTTTACACTCCGGTGATAAATTAAATCTATCCGGTAGCGAAGCCACACAATGAGCCCTGCGGCCAACCTTTTTGATATCAAATCTGCCAGCCTGGATCTGCTGGCAGTGTTGTTGCGCAGCAGTGATTGCGCACAGCTTGAGGCGGCACTGGAAACCCGCTTTGGCAACAAGATAGATGCCACGCAAAGCGAATCCTTCCTGCTGGACCTGGATGCCATCGACACCCCTGCCAGCCTGGATCTGGACCAGATTCGCGCACTGTTCCTGGCCAAAGGCATCCGCATCATTGCCCTGCGCCATCGCGACATGGCCGTGGCCGAGATCGCCCGCCAGCATGGCCTGGCCTACGTCAATACCAGTGCAAGCCCGCGTAGCGAGCTGGCACTGCCAGCCGCCAGCGAGCCGCCCGCCCCTGCCACGCCCGCAGCAGCCCCCGCGCCGGCCACTACCCTGATCGTGGATCGCCCGGTACGCGCGGGCCAGCAGATCTACGCCAAAGGGGGTGATCTGGTCGTACTGGCGACGGTGAATGTCGGCGCCGAGTTGATTGCAGACGGCAGCATCCATGTTTATGCCCCCATGCGTGGCCGTGCGCTTGCCGGTGCCCGTGGCAACACCCAGGCGCGCATCTTTGTGCAAAGCATGCAAGCCGAGCTGATATCGATTGCCGGTGTCTATCGCACCATCGAGCAGGCCCTGCCCGACAGCATCCAGGGCAAACCGACACAGATCTACCTAGAAAACGAGCGCCTCGTGATGACGGCGCTTGGCGAATAACACGAATCACGACGAAGCAAGGAAGACCATCGTGGCAAAAATCATTGTTGTTACCTCCGGCAAGGGCGGTGTGGGCAAGACCACCACCAGCGCCAGTTTCGCATCCGGCCTGGCTCTGCGTGGCCACAAGACCGCGGTTATCGACTTCGACGTCGGCTTGCGTAATCTGGACCTGATCATGGGCTGCGAACGCCGCGTGGTATACGACCTGATCAATGTGATCAACGGCGAAGCCACACTGAACCAGACGCTGATCAAGGACAAGCACTGCGACAACCTGTACGTGATGCCTGCCTCGCAGACCCGCGACAAAGACTCGCTCACCGAAGAGGGCGTGGAAAAAGTCCTGAAAGACATGGGCGACATGGGCTTTGAGTACATTGTGTGCGACTCGCCGGCCGGTATCGAAAAAGGCGCACTGCTGGCGCTGCTGTTTGCCGATGAAGCCGTGGTAGTCACCAACCCGGAAGTCTCGTCGGTACGCGACTCCGACCGCATCCTGGGCATTCTGTCGTCCAAATCCCGCCGCGCCATCGAAGGCCGCGAGCCGGTAAAAGAGCACCTGCTGATTACCCGCTACTCCCCTAGCCGCGTGGACAAAGGCGAAATGCTGTCGGTAGACGATGTCAAAGAGATCCTGCGCGTGAACCTGATCGGCGTGATTCCGGAATCGCAGGCCATTTTGCAAGCCTCGAACTCCGGCACCCCGGCCATTCACCTGAAGGGTAGCGACGCGGCCGAAGCTTACGCCGACGTGGTTGCCCGTTTCCTGGGCGAAGACCGCCCGATGCGCTTCCTCGAAGCCGAAAAGATCGGTTTCCTCAAGCGCCTGTTCGGAGGCTAAGCCATGTCCCTGATCGATATGATTTTTGGCAAACGCCAGAAAACCGCCTCCATCGCCCGCGAACGCCTGCAGATCATTCTGGCGCACGAACGCAACGGCCGTAGCGCGCCGGACTACCTGCCTGCGCTGCAGCGCGAGCTGATGGAGGTGATCTCCAAGTATGTCTCGGTAAACCTGGACGATATCAAGGTACAGGTAGAGCGCCAGGACGACTTCGAGGTTCTGGAAGTCAATATCGTGCTGCCGGAACACCAGCGCTAATCATGACCCTTACCGAACTGCGTTATATCGTGGCAGTGGCGCGCGAGCGCCACTTTGGCCGCGCGGCGCAAAGCTGCTTTGTCAGCCAGCCCACGCTGTCCATTGCCATCAAGAAGCTGGAAGACGAGCTGGGTGTGACCTTGTTTGAGCGCGGCGGGCAAGAGGTGTCTGTCACCGAGATCGGCGAGCGCATCATCGAGCAGTCGCAGCGCGTACTGGAAGAGGCCGACACGGTAAAACGCCTGGCCGGCGAGCACCAGAACGAGCTGGCCGGCCCGCTGAAGCTGGGGGTAATCTTCACCATCAGCCCCTACCTGCTGCCGCGGCTGATCCCGGCGCTGCGCATTCTGGCGCCAGACATGCCGCTGATTCTGGAAGAAAACTACACCTCGCGCCTGGCCGAAATGCTCAAGCGCGGCGAGGTAGACGCCATCATCGTAGCCGACCCGTTTGACGAGCCGGGCACCGAAGCCTACGCGCTGTACGACGAACCCTTCATGGTAGCCACACCCAAGGGCCACCCGTGGGAAAAGCGCGAGCGCATCCAGGCTTGCGATCTGCGCGAGGAAAGCGTGCTGCTACTGTCACAAGGCAACTGCTTCCGCGACCAGGTACTGCAGGCATGCAGCGAAGTGGCCAGCAAGCAATACCAGGCCAACAGCCTGGCTTCGATGGTACAAGGCAGCTCGCTGAACACCATCCGCCATATGGTAGCCAGCGGCATGGGCGTGACGGTGTTACCGGCCACCTCGGTATCGCCTGCCGATGAAGGCCTGCTGTCGGTGATACCGTTCCAGGCACCAGCGCCACAGCGCCGCGTGCTGCTGGTAACGCGCCGCCAGTTCTTCCGCAAAAAAGCCATCGAGACACTGCAGCAAGCGGTATTCCGCTCCGGCCTGCCCGGTGTCACCATGCTGGAAGACAACGCCATCAGCGCCTGAGCTGCACCCGCAGGTTCAGATGTAACAAGGCCGCCAGGCATGCCTGGCGGCCTTGTTTTACGCTTGGGAAAACGATTAAAGTTGCTTGGTCATGAAAAACTTGCAACCCGTTTGCGGGTAGGCCTGCTGCGTCCATACCACCTGATAACCATGACGCAGATAAAACGGTTGCGCCTGAAAATCCAGCGTATCCAGCAGTACCTCGACACACCCTCGCTCCCTTGCCTTGGCTTCCAGGCTAGCCAACACTTTTGAGCCCAGATCCTGCCCACGGTAATCGGGTGATACCCACAGTGTATCCAGTAATAACCAGCGGCCAAAAGTACGGGCTGCCGCTCCGGCAATGACTTCGCCAGCATCATCGCGCACCGTCACGGCCAGAGGGAGACGCTGCTTTACCTCCCAGTGCTGCCAGTTGTAGTCGTCAATCTTTTGCTCCAGCCAGGACACCAACTCCTCAGACGGACTATCGATGACCTCGAACTGCATTCGATTCCTCCCCCATACATAAAAATTGGCCGCCAGCAAACGCCGCGGCCAACCTTGCCCTGCTAAGCGCTTACTGCGCGGCGCGAATCACGCCGGCCAGGCGCTTGATGCCTTCTTCGATGCGCTCTGGCGAGGCATGGCTGAAGTTCAGGCGCAGGTGGCCGATACCCTCTTCCGGCTGGGCGTAAAATGCCTCGCCCGGCATGAAGGCCACGTTATTTTCTTCCAGCGCCACCTTCAGCAGCGGGCGAGTATCGCGAGGCTGTTTCAGTGTGAGCCAGAAGAACAGGCCGCCTTGCGGTACCAGCCAGTCGGCCAGGTCGGCAAAATGGGTTTCCAGTGCCTTTTGCATGGCGTCGCGGCCAACCTTGTAGCTTTGCTGCAGCTCTTTGAGGTGGCCGACATAGTCACCGCTGTTCAGCCACTGGGTATTGAACCACTGGCCCAGGCGGTTGGTATGCAGGTCGGCAGCCTGTTTCAGCTTCAGCAGGTAAGGCATCAGCTCGGGCGAGGCCACCATGTAGCCGATACGCAGGCCTGGGGCCAGCGTCTTGGAGAAGGAGCCACAGTAGATCCACGGCGCTTTTTTCAGGTGCGTTACCAGCGGGCGCGGGGCTTCACCATCGTAAGACAGCGCGCGGTACGGGTCGTCTTCGATGACCGGCATGTTGGCCGCATCGATCACCTCGGCCAGGCCGCGGCGGGTTTCTTCGCTGTAGCAAGCACCAGACGGGTTCTGGAACGACGGAATCAGGTAGGCCAGCTTGGCCTGGCTGGCAGCAATCGCCTCGGCCAGCTTGGCCGGCGGCAGCTGGCCCTGCTCTTGCTGTACGGTGGTGATATCGGCACCGAACAGCTTGAATACCTGCAGCGCAGCCAGGTAGGTCGGGCCTTCGGTAATCACGGGTGTCTTGGGGTCGATGAACAGCTTGGCGGCCAGGTCCAGCGCCTGCTGGCTACCGGACAGCACCAACACCTGCGAAGCATCGATATCCAGGCCGATACGCGCCAGCTCCTGCACAATGGCGGCACGGAATTCCGGCTCGCCTTCACTGGTGCCGTATTGCGCCAGATGCGGCGGTACGCCACTGAAATCCAGCTTGGGCAAACAGTCTGCCGCGGGCAGGCCGCCGGCAAACGAAATCACCTCCGGGCGCTGTGCAGCGGCGAGAATCTCGCGGATCAGCGAGCCGGACAGGCGTTCGATACGTTCTGAAAACATGTTACTCTCCTTGGCAGACACGTATTGTTTTTAGTCAAATTGTTTGACCAAACTAACGCTTTGTGACGAGCACGTCAACATGAATTCCACCCCCACAAACACATTGTTACGCGATGCGATGAAGGCGTTTTTTCATGCCTATCAGGCCTTTACCGACAAGCCGGACGAAATGCTGGCCAAACGCGGCCTGGCGCGCGTGCATCACCGCATCCTGTTCTTTGTGGCGCTGCACCCCGGGCTGTCGGTAAAAGACCTGCTGGCCTGTCTGGGCGTGACCAAACAGGCCATCAATATTCCGCTACGCCAGCTGGTGGAAATGGATCTGGTGGAAGCCGGCACTGCCGAGCACGACAAGCGTGTGAAAGAGCTGCGCCTGACCGAAGAAGGCCGCAAGCTGGAAGAAGCACTACATCGCGAGCAGGCCCGCCTGCTACTGCAAGCCTTTGGCGAGGCCGGCCAGCAAGCCACCGAAGGCTGGCTGAAGGTAAACCAGGTCATGGCACGGCCGCAAACCTGAGCGACGGCCAAGCGGGCCATGCACCCGCGCCTACGGCACGCCACTTACTCCTGCATACAATAGACAGCCTTAGTCCCCGATGCGCTGATAGCGCACCGCCAGAATCTCGATCTCTTCTTCGCCATCCGGGCCACGGAAATACACGGTGTCCCCTTCGCGCGCTTTCAGCAACACGCGGGCGATGGGCGAAATCCAGCTGATGTGGCCCTGCGCCAGGTCGATCTCGTCTACCCCCACAATACTCAGCGTTTGCTCGCTGCCATTGCCGCGCAGGATATCCACCGTGGCCGAGAAAAACACCTGGTCGGTGGCTTCGCGCCGCTCCGGGTCTACCACTTCGGCGATTTCCAGCCGCTTGGTCAGAAAGCGGATGCGGCGGTCGATTTCGCGCAGGCGGCGTTTGCCATACAGGTAATCGCCGTTTTCCGAACGGTCGCCGTTACTGGCGGCCCAGTTCACCACCTGGGTCATGTGCGGGCGCTCGTGCTTTACCAGCTGGTTCAGCTCCTGGCGCAGGCGCTCCCAGCCGGCGGGGGTAATGTAGTTCTTGGTTGACGCAGGCAGGCGCTGCTCTGCCGGCAGATCGTCGTCGGCGTCTTCGTCCTGCTCTCGGGTAAAGGCCTTGCTCATGGTTACCTCGTTACAAAAACAAAACGCCCCCGCAACAGCGGAGGCGTTATCAGCGTGATGTCTAGTCGCGCTTGCCGGTTTTGGCCTGGCCGGTTGCCGTCAGGCCCGCCCATTTCATTACCGCTGCCACTTCCGCCTCGTTCAGCTCGTAGTACTGGCCACGCTTCAGGCGCGGGGGCAAGCCAATGTTACCAAAACGCACGCGGATCAGGCGGCTGACGGTGAGGCCGAAGTGTTCGAACATGCGGCGCACTTCGCGGTTACGGCCTTCGCGGATCACCACGTTGTACCAGCGGTTGGCGCCCTCTTCCGCGCCACCTTTTTCGCTGACGCGCTGGAACACTGCCGGGCCGTCTTCCAGCTCCACGCCCTTGGTCATTTCCTGCATCTGCTCGCGGGTCAGCTCGCCCAGCACGCGTACCGAGTATTCGCGGTCGAATTCGAAGCTAGGGTGCATCATGCGGTTGGCCAGCTCGCCGCTGGTAGTAATCAGCAGCAGGCCGGAGGTGTTCACGTCCAGGCGGCCAATGGCTACCCAACGGCTGGATTTGGCTTGCGGCAGGCGGTCGAATACGGTGACGCGGCCTTCCGGGTCGTCACGGGTAACGATTTCGCCTTCCTGCTTGTGGTACATGATCACGCGTGGCAGGCGGTCAGCCCACTTCAGCTTGATCGGGTTGCCTTTGGCAGTGACGCGGTCTTGCGGGCCAACCTTGTCGCCCAGCGCGGCTTTTTTGCCGTTTACCGTGATAAAGCCGGCTTCGATCCATTCTTCCATTTCACGGCGCGAACCCACACCGGAGGCGGCCAACGCTTTTTGCAGGCGGATCGGCTCGATCTTGCTGTAGTCCACGCGGGTTTCGCGCAGGCGGGCGGAGCGATCGACGATTTCCTGCTTCGGCGCGCGCAGTGCCAGCTTCTTGGCACGCTGTACTTTCGGGGCCGGGCCTTCGCGGCGGGCCTTGCCGAATTCCGGCTGCGGCGCGTCGGTGGCCGGCATGGCGGCGTTTTTATTGCCAAAGCGGCGCTCGTGCTGCAATGCGGCCTCGCCACGTACAGGCGCGGCGCGGCGGGTATCGTAGTTTACCGGGGCGCGGCGGCCTTCCGGGTTGATCGGCGCGGCATCACGGCGCGCAGCCGGTGCCGGTTTGCCCTGCGGCGCAGCCGGGGCGTTGCGCGGGGTCAGAAAGTTGCCGGTGGGTTTGCCACGACCGGACGGCTTGCTGCCGCCACCGCTGCGGCCCATATCGGGCTGGCGGGGTTGGCCGCTTTCCTGGCCGCGTACGCGGGCCACGGGTTGGCGGGAGGTATTGCGTTGTCCTTTAGACATGGTATTTCCTGTTTAGCTGTGCGGAAGGCAGCTGCATGCGCAGGCTGAGTACTACCTTCCCGGCATGGCCTTGCCCGGCGGGGCCGGTGTGGGCGATGCGCTTATTGGGGCGCCTCATCAGCGAGGGGCTCTTCGTCCGGTGGCGCCGGCTCGCTGACCACCAGGGTGGACAGCTCGGCCAAAGGCGGCAAATCACGCAGGGTATGAAACCCGAGGTCGTCGAGAAACTTGTGCGTGCTGGCGTATAGCCCCGGGCGTCCGGGCACGTCCTTGTGCCCGATCACTTCGATCCAGCCCCGCTCCAGCAGGGTCTGCATCACACTGGTAGACACCGATACACCGCGTATGGCTTCGATATCGCCACGGGTAACCGGCTGTTTATAGGCGATGATGGCCAGTGTTTCCATAACCGCACGCGAATAACGCGGCGGCTTTTCCGGCGTAAGCCGTGCCAGGTACGGGGTAAATTCGGCGCGGGCGCGAAAGCGCCAGCCGGACGCCAGTTTCACCAGCTCTACCCCGCGGCCTTTCCAGTTTTGCTGCACCTCGTCCAGGATGTCATTGATCAGGGCCGCTTTCACGTCTTCAGTGAACAGCTTTTTCAGCTGACCCACGGTTAACGGTTCCTGCGCGGTAAGCAGGGCGGTTTCCAGCACGATCTTCAGGTAATTGAGGTCGGTAATGGTGGACATGACAGCCACGAAACGGGCAAAACTGAACGGAAGGCGCGGATTTTACACGATTTTTTGCCCACCGGTACGGCTGTTTCAATACCGGCGCGACGGCAGATGATAGTAGCGCAGCCATGCCTCGCCCGGCCCCTGCGCCGTGGCGGTCAGCAGCACGCCGCCGGCGCGGCTGATCACGCGCTGCGATGCGCTATTGTCATCGGTACAGATAATCAGCCAGCCACCATCCTGCTGCGGCGCCCCGTGCTGCTGCACATGCGCCAGCAGGCGGCCTGCCACGCCCAGGCCACGGGCGGCAGGGTGTACTTCGTAACCGATATGGCCGCATTGGTCCAGGATAAATGGCGTACTGCCCAGGCGCAGGCGGATGGCGCCCAGAATATCGCCGCCCTCGTCCAGCGCAAACCAGGTCTGCGTGGGCACGTAGCCCGGCGGCAGGTGGTGGCCGGCGGCGTGGTCCAGCACCTGCTGGTAAAACACCGCAGGCGTGGCCTGGCTATGGCTGTAGTACTCGCAGCCATCGGCACGGCACTGCTGGAAATACGCGGGGTAAGCGTGGCTGTGCAGCACGCTGGCGGCTTCGATACGCATGATGGTCACCTCTTGGCCATTTATCGATATCGTAGCGTTTATCCACTTGGGCTAGCAAGCTAGCTGCGCGGCGCCAGCATGATCACCAGCATGCCGGCCAGGCATAGCGCTACGCCAGCAGCATCCCACAGGGTTGGCCGCACGCCGTCCACCGCCCACAACCACAGTAGCGCCACGCTGACGTACACCCCGCCATAGGCGGCGTAAATGCGGCCGGACGCGTCCGGGTGCAGCGTGAGCAGCCAGGCAAACAGCATCAGGCTGGCCGCCGCCGGCAGCAGCAGCCACACCGACGCCCCCTGCTTCAGCCACAGCCACGGCAAATAGCAACCGATGATTTCGGTCAGGGCAGTCACGACAAACAGGGCAAAGGTACGCATGGGGGCTTTCGTTCTGGTAGGCAGGGTGCGGTGTGGGCAGTGGTTCAGGGGTGTACTGCCAGGGTGGGCTGCATGATGCCACGGCAGGTGTGACGGGCGCGAGATGGGGTGTAGAGCAAAGTTGGCCGCAAGGCGTTTTGCCCGCATGGCATTTGACGATATCATCAAACGCATGCGTCATTGGCGGACAACCGCCAGATAGTGGCAGTCCTGCCGCAGGGTGGGCAAAGCGCTGACAGACGCAGCGACATTGATACCAGTCTAACTGGAAAAGAACCGATGGCACCCCACCCTCACAATCTGGCCATGTCTTTGCTTCATGGCGGGGCAAGAGCCGCCGCCATCGCATACCTTGAGGCGCTTGCGGCAGACTTCAGCTTACCGGTAAGCCCTTGTTCTTACGCTTCACTGCGGGTCACCGGCATCAACGGACAGCCGCTTCCGGATGGCAGTTTTACTAACGGCAGCGGCGCTTCAGCAGATGGCGGTACAGCCATACTCGCCGATTACCTGCAGGCACGGCACGTCACCGAGCTACTGGTTCGGGAACCTTATCTGGACATTGGTGAAGCCGACTTGCCCGCCCATCTGATAGACGGTGATATCTACTACCTGTATTCGGGCGTGCGGCTTCTGAAGCAAACGCTGATCACAGTCGTAGCCGAAAACTGCGTCCCCTGGCTTTTCTTTGCACTGGCGCACTTACGCAGCGGCAACACACTGATGATAGTGGGTGCCTATGATGGTGAAGGCTTTCTGATTTTTGAAAAAAATACCGATAGCAAGTAGGATTGACAAAGCGCCGCTTGCCCACCGGCATGACAGCTTGGGTTGAGCGTGGCAAAGCCCAACATTGACCGCGCCGAATAGGGTCTCATCCTGCAAAGGATGTATTGCGAATGGCGGTAAACGCTGGGCTTCATTTCATTCAGCCGTAACTTACGGTGCTAAAACGGTAACCCTACAACACCACACCCATACATCACATGAAATAAATCATGAGAAAATATATAGAATGTGCGGCACGTGAAATTGAAGAGCAATCGTTCGAACTGACAAAGCAATACCTGAAGGCAAACGCAATACATAAAGAAAACAATCAATATGCCATTGAGCGAATTTCGGAGCAAACCGAAGACATCACAATTTACTTCAAATTATACAGTGAGAAATACTTTCTCGGCATCTGCATCGACAAGAAAGCAATAGAAGTCACTTGGGTTTTCATTGAAAACAGCAACGAATGCCATTTAACAGCAAGCTCTGACTGCCTTAGCCTGGAAGAGCTCTCTCGCCATTTGCCCTTTAAGTACAGCAAAGGTTGGTCAAAAGGTGAGCTCAGCAAAAACGGCAAATCACGCCATGCATTTAGCCGCATTTTCTTTGAGATACTCCCGTCGCACTGCTACGACACCGAAGAAGCATTAAGCCTGTTATTGGATCTGCTGGCCAAACACAAAGAAGAAGTCGACAAACTAGCCAAAGTCTCAAATCTATACATTAGCATCTGCAAACATCAATACCTATCCGCCAACGCCGGACTGCACCTCAGCACCGACCTGATCAGGCGATTAAGTGAATTCAATCTGGCTGTAGACATAGATACGTATATTGTTGGCCAGCCAGTCATCTCGTAGGCAAAAAATAAGGGACGTAGAACGCAGCGTGCCCACTACGCTCCCCGATACGAATGGGCGCGGCTTTAGCGCGGTAGCTTGGGCTGAATGGTATGAGACCCAATTTTCACCGTGAATCAAGGTTGGCCTCATCAGGCTTTGGAAATAAAAGACGCTAGTGATGGTGTATTAACTTGCCTGTACGGTAGGCACGGCCTTTCGCCTTTATGCCCTATTCACGGATTTCCGCTTCGACGAGCTGCGCAAGCAAGACCAACGAGTCTTGCCACCCCAGATAGCAGGCCTCCGGCGGAATGGCCTCGGGGATGCCTTCCTGCACGATATCCAGCGCCACGCCACAGAACACCGCTCTCAGGGATACCGTGGTTTGCATCGTTCCTGGCAGATTGGGGTCGTCGAACCTGGCCGTGTAGCGGATTCGTTCATGTGGTACCAGTTCAAGATAGTCGCCGCCGAAAGCATGGCTGTGGCCAGTGGTGAAGTTAGTGAACGATATGTCGTAGCGCCCGCCAACCTTGGCGTCCAGGTGATGCACTTGGCCAGTAAAGCCGTTTGGCGGAAGCCACTTGGCCATGGCGGCGGCATCCAGAAACACGCGATAGACGCGCTCTGGTGATGCCTTGAGTACGCGGTGAAGCCGGACAGTATGTGTGGCCATGATTTATCTCCAGAACAGTGGAAGTCCCGCAACGGCATGATCGAAAAAGCACAGGTAGACAAAGCATAGCCTGCCTGATGTTGGCGGTGGTATTTGGCACGCGATAGGAGCGCTAAAAGCTGGCTGAAAACCGGCACGCCATGTCGGTTTTATTCAAGAGCGGATCGGCACGCCTCAGTAAGCTGGCATCTCTACTCACCGGGAACAACTACCATGCGTATCGACTATTTTGCCTTAGCCACACCGGCCATGAAGATCTTGATGGCGCAAGAAAGCTACCTGCATGAACAGTTTGCACGGTCAGACACGCTGACGCTTGCTGTGTGGGAGCTGGTCAAGCTGCGGGTTTCACAGATTAACCAGTGTGCGTTCTGTCTTGACCTCCACAGCAATGAGGCACGCGAGGGCGGAGAAAGTTACACGCGCATGATAGGCTTGAGTGCTTGGCGCGATATGCCGATATACAGTAGCACTGAACGTGCAGCACTGAGCTGGGCCGAGTTAGTAACGTCCGGTCAACGTATCGAGGATCAGCACTTTGACGATGCGAAAGCAACACTAGGCGAGCAGGCCGTGGTGGATCTGACCATTGCGGTCAATGCCATTAATAGCTGGAATCGTCTGGTGAAGGCATTCAAACCCGAGGTAGCCAGCCATAACAAACCGCGTTAAATCCAGTGCGTTCGACTTCAAGCTGCGCAAGCCTGACAAGCAGCTTGAAGCCGTGGTACAGGCCGTATGGTCTGCTGCGGTATGCGCCGATCACCCCGGGCCGGTTATCAGACGCCTTTACTCTGATGCCAGCAGCGGCATTCTGTTTGCACTGGCCGGCAAGATCGAGATTGATGATATCGGCCTACCGCTCGGGGTAATTCTGTGCCCGGTGGCTAAATCATCCGGCGAGGTGGCGCTATACCCCGGTTCTCGCCTGGCTGGCATCCGCTTTCATCCGGCGACAGCGTATGGTGTTCTTGGCCAGCACTATGAAGACATGACGCGGCTTGCCCCTGCCGACGATCACCGCCATGCGCTTTACCCTCTCTACCAGCAATTGTCGGATTGTGACGATACGCACCGCCACCTTGAGCTACTCAGCCACTGGGCGGAGATGCATCTTGTTTTACGGCAGCTGGTTCCATCTGCGTTGCAAAGTGCCTTACAGGCTCTGGCACTCGCTGATTCAGCCGCCTTGCCCGACACATCACTGCCACGCGGCCAACGCCAGATAGAGCGCCTGTTCCGGCAATGGCTGGATATGACGCCCAAACAGTATCAACGTATCCTGCGGGTAAGCAATGCTGCCAGTTTCCTGTTGTTACACCCCGACGCCAGGCTGGCCGAGGTAGCACTACAATTCGGTTTTAGCGATCAGGCGCACATGTGCAGAGAGTTTCGCTCGCTGGCCAACACCACGCCTGGGCGAGTCTGAGCCGCTTTGCTTCACTGCCAAAACGTGCCATTCACCCCGCACAGACGAGCCCTGTCATCACCATGGTTAATCCACCCCGCGATTCCTAGCGGGCTACACCAGCGCCAGCCTCACGTAGATGGGCTGGTAGGGCTCGTCCTGGCTGACTTTCACCATGCCCTCTTTCACCAGCTCCAGCACGGCGATGAAGTTCACTACCAGGTGGGCGACGCCTTTGTGGATGTCGAACAGCTCTTCAAACGCTACGTAGTCGCGGCCGTCCAGGTAGCGCAGGATCCAGCTCATCTGCTCGCGTACCGATAGCTCGTCTTTTTCTACCTTGTGGTGGCGGTTGTGCTTTGCGCGCGACAGGATGGCCAGCCAGGCCTGGCGCAGGTCCAGCGGGCTGACGTCGGGCAGGCGCTGCTCGGCAGACTGCTCTACCAGTACGGCCAGCCAGGCAAAGTCGCGGTCGGCTTGCGGCAGCTTGTCCAGCGCCAGCGCGGCCAGCTTCATTTGCTCGTATTCCAGCAGGCGGCGCACCAGCTCGGCGCGCGGGTCGTCCGGGTCGTCTTCGCCTTCTACCGGCGGGCGCGGCAGCAGCAGGCGCGATTTGATTTCGATCAGCAGCGCGGCCATCAGCAGGTATTCGGCGGCCAGCTCCAGCCGGCCGTCGCGCATGGCGTCGATATAGCCCATGTACTGTGCGGTAACCTCGGCCATGGGGATGTTGAGCACGTCCAGGTTCTGCTTGCGGATGAGGTAGAGCAGCAGGTCGAGCGGGCCTTCGAAGCTTTCCAGAATCAGCTGCAGCGCGTCGGGCGGGATGAACAGGTCTTGCGGCACTTCCAGCACCGGCTGGCCGAACACGTGCGCGATGGGTGTGGCAGGCGGCAGGTCGGGCGGGGTAAGCTGGAAGTCGGTGTCGGTCATGGTATCTCGTGTCTGCCGCCGGGGTGTGGCAGGCGGTGTGCATGAATTGAACAGGCGTGGTACGCCACAGGCCGCTATTGTACGCCAGCTTGTCTGGCCACGCGGCAGGCGGCGGCATACTCGGCAGGCCGCTTGGCAAGCAGAATGCGGCAAGGCCGCTGCCGGCGTGTGCCGGCAGCGGCCTTGTTACGTTACAGGGTTGGCCGCATGAGGCTGCGGCCAACCCTGGCTAGCGCTTAGTAGCCCAGCCCCATGGCCTGGCGCACGTCGTTCATGGTGGCGCGCGCCACTTGCTCGGCCTTCGCGTTGCCTTCGGCCAGAATCTCCTGCACCAGCTTGGGGTTGCTCAGGTATTTCTCGGCGCGCTCGAACATCGGCTGCTGCTCGCGCACCACGGCGTCGATCACCGGCTGCTTGCAGTCCAGACAGCCGATGCCTGCGCTGGTACAGCCGGCTTTCACCCATTCCTTGGTGGTGCCGTCGCTATACACCTCGTGCAGCTGCCATACCGGGCAACGGCTCGGGTTGCCGGCGTCGGTGCGGCGCACACGCGCCGGGTCGGTAGGCATGCCGCGGATTTTCTTGGTCACCGCCTCCGGCGCTTCGCGCATGGTGATGGTGTTGCCGTAGGACTTGGACATCTTCTGCCCGTCCAGGCCCGGCATTTTGGAAGCAGCGGTCAGCTTGGCCTCGCACTCCGGCAGGATGATCTTGCCCTTGTTTTCCAGCCAGCCCAGCAGGCGCTCGCGGTCGGCGCCGCCCAGGTTCTGGCTTTGCGCCAGGATCTCGCGCGCTTTTTCCAGCGACTCGGCGTTGCCGTCCTGCAGGTAGGCGGTGCGCAGCTGCTCGAACTGTTTACCGGCCTTGCCGATTTTCTTCACCGCCGCCTTGGCCAGCTCTTCAAAGTTGGGCTCGCGGCCGAACATGTGGTTGAAGCGGCGTGCCACTTCGCGGGTCAGCTCGATGTGCGGCACCTGGTCTTCACCCACCGGCACCAGCCCGGCTTTGTACACCAGGATGTCGGCGGCCTGCAGCAACGGGTAGCCCAGGAAGCCGTAGGTGGTCAGGTCCTTGTGGCTCAGCTTGTCCATCTGGTCCTTGTAGGTGGGCACACGCTCCAGCCAGCCCAGCGGCGTCACCATCGACAGCGCCAGGTGCAGCTCGGCGTGTTGCGGCACCTTGGATTGCACGAAGATGGTGGATTTTTCCGGGTCCACGCCGGAAGCCAGCCAGTCGATGACCATCTCGTTGATGGACTTGCCGATGATGGACACATCGTCAAAGTTGGTGGTCAGCGCGTGCCAGTCGGCCACCATGAAGAAGCATTCGTGGCTGTGCTGCAGCTCTACCCAGTTCTTGATCACGCCGTGGTAGTGGCCCAGGTGCAGGCTGCCCGTAGGGCGCATGCCGGAAAGGATACGGTTGGCAAACATGTATGGCTTTCAGAAAAAGGTCAGGCTCTTACCAGCAGGTAGAGCAGGTTCAGTACGATTTCGATAAACGGACTCAGGATGGGCGACAGCGTGCGGGTGAACACCAGTGCCAGCAGTATCCACATGCCGTACGGTTCCAGGCGGGAATATTTATACGCCAGGCCCGGCGGCAGCAGGCTTTCCACAATGCGGCCACCATCCAGTGGCAGCAGCGGCATCAGGTTCAGCACCATCAACACGACGTTAATGCCGATACCGGCCTGGCTCATCAGCGCCAGCGGCTCGCTGTAGCTGTTGTTCATCACTACGGCCAGCTTGAACAGCAGTACCCACAACACCGCCATGGCAAAGTTGGCCAGCGGACCGGCTGCGGCTACCCAGCGCATGCCTGCGCGCACATTGCGCAGGTTGCCAAAACGCACCGGCACCGGCTTGGCCCAGCCAAACAGGAAACCGCCCACCGCCAGGCACATCAGCGGCAGCAAAATGGTGCCCACCAGGTCGATGTGGCGCAGTGGGTTCAGCGATACACGGCCCAGATTGTAGGCGGTGTTGTCGCCCCAGTACTTGGCCACGTAGGCGTGCGCGGCTTCGTGCAGGGTAATGGCAAACAATACCGGCAGTGCGTATACGGAAATCTTCTGGATCAGGTTGAGTTCTTCCAAGATGCGGTCCTTGCAGGTTTACAGGCCCAGGCGCGCGGGGTCGCCCTTGCCCTGGCGAATCAGCGCCACGCCGTCGGTCATGTCGATGACGGTGGTGGGCTCGGTGCCACACCAGCCTCCATCGATCACCAGTTCCACCAGATGTTCCAGCCGCTCGCGGATTTCGTAAGGGTCGGTCAGTGGCGCCTCGTCCCCCGGCAGCTGCAGCGTACAGGACAGAATGGGCTCGCCCAGCTCTTCCAGCAGCGCCAGCGCCACCGCGTGGTCCGGCACGCGCAAGCCGATGGTGGCGCGCTTGGGGTGCAGCGTGCGCTTGGGTACGTCGCGGCTGGCTTCCAGAATAAAGGTGAAGCTGCCCGGCGTGGCAGCCTTCAGCAGGCGGAACTGCGCGTTATCCACACGGGCGTAGCTGGCCAGCGAGGACAGGTCGGCACACACCAGCGTCAGGTGGTGCTTGAGGTCGATCTGGCGGATGGCCAGCAGGCGCTCCATGGCTTTCTTGTCGCCCAGGTGGCAGCCCAGCGCGTAACAGGAGTCGGTGGGGTACACCACCACGCCGCCGTCGCGGATGATCTTGGCTGCCTCGCGAATCAGGCGTGCCTGCGGGTTTTCCGGGTGAATCATGAAGAACTGGGACATGGCATTAGCTCGCTAGGTTGGCTGCAGGGTTGGCCGCAGGCTGCTGGATGCGCGCGGCCAACGGTAGCCAGACCGGCTGGCAAATGGGGGGCAGCAGCTGGGTGCTGCCTACGTCGCGCCCGCCCTCGCCTGGCGCGTGAAAATCGCTGCCGGCGCTGGCGTACAGCTCGTGGCGCTGGGCGTGCAGGGCAAATTTGATCATGTCGTCCAGGCTGTGGCTGCCGCTAGCGATTTCGATGCCCTCGCCGCCTGCGGCCTTGAAGTCCAGGATCAGTCGCTCGATCAGCGTGCGCCCCATATCGTAACGCCCGGGGTGGGCGATCACCGCCATGCCGCCGGCGGCGCGTATCCACGCTACCGCGTCTTCCAGGCTGGCCCACTCGTGCGGTACGTAGCCTGGCTTGCCGTTGGTCAGGTATTTGCGGAACACGGTTTTCACGTCTTTCACCTCGCCGCTTTGCACCAGGAAACGGGCAAAGTGGGTGCGGCCAACCATTTCCGGGTTACCGGCAAAGCGCATGGCACCGTCAAACGCGCCGTGGATACCGGCTTTTTCCAGCGATGCCGACATCTGGCGCGCACGCTCCACGCGGCCGTCGCGGATAGACTTCAGCCCGGCTTGCAGCACCGGGTTGGCCGCATCAATGCCCAGGCCAACGATGTGCACGGTATGGCGCTGCTGCCAGCTCACCGAGACTTCCACGCCATTCAGGAAAGGCACACCGCAGGCAGATGCGGTGGCCGCCGCCTCGGCCAAGCCGGCGGTGCAGTCGTGGTCGGTCAGCGCCAGCAGCGTGGCGCCGCGCTCGGCGGCACGGCGTATGACCTCGGCCGGCGGCAGCCCGCCGTCGGAGGCGGTGGAATGAAAGTGCAGGTCAATGCTGTTCATCGGTGCCTTTGTTTGCCGCACGGCCCTGGCGTGCGGCTTCGCGCAGCTGCCAGGCGGCCAGCTTCTGGCGGTACTCGCTGACCGCAGAATCATAGATATCCCAGACACAAGGCTGACAACCGCTATTGCAGCAAGCGTAGTCGTCTGGCGTCTCGGGGGCTTCCGGCTGCGGATCGAAGTCGTCGTCGAACGACTCGGGGCCGATGGCTTGCAGGGTACTCACGCTGCGGCTACCACCTTGATGGTAAAGCCATCGCCGGACACCAGCTGGCCGACGCGGATCTTGTTGGTCTTGCGCAGCTCTACCTGGCCGTCTACCAGCACATTGCCCTCGGCAATAAAGTGCTTGGCCATGCCGCCGGTGTCGCACACACCGCAGGTTTTCAACAGGTCGCACAGCGGGATGTAGTCGCCGCTCAGTTCGTAGATTTCGTTCATGGTTCTGTTCACAGTGGGTTGTACACACCGCCTTTTGACAGGGCTGTGTGCCGGCTGTGGACAAGCTCCACAAGCCTTTGTTTGTTCTGGCCTTTTTCTGGCTGACCATTTTTTAATCAGCCGGTTTTAACTTTCCACACCACAGCGGGACAGGCTTGTGCACCGGCTGTGGACAACACAGCTAACTGGCTGAGCCGTAAGGCGAAAGCCGATGCTGCCTAAAAAACAGGCAGCTGCGGCAATACGCGCCGTAGTGCCGCCCACGCAGCCGCCTCGCGTTGCGCCCCCTGCCCGGCTACCAGCTGATACGGCACACCGGCTACCTGCAACGCGGTGCGGTACAGGCCCAACAGCCAGTCGCGGCTATCGGGGTGGCTGCGTAGCGGGTCCGGCTGCCATGGCAGGTCGGGTGCGGTGAGCAGCGTCTGCGTATAGGCATGCGGCTGGTTCAGCGCCAGCAGGGCTGGCTCGGCCTGGCCAAAGGCAACTTCGGCCCAGATGCGGCAGGTCAGCACCGTGGTGTCGCACAGCAGTACGCTGGCACCGGCGTCGCAGGCGGCTTGCTCGGCGGCCAGTTGCCCGCGGGCAATGGCCAGGATATCGGCGGCACTGGGCTGGTAAGGCCGGTTGGCATAGTAAGCCCGGGCGTACTCGGCTACCGCTACCGCCGCCACACCATGTTGCTGCAGCCGCTTGGCCAGCTGCGCGGCCAAGGTGCTTTTACCGCAGGATTCCGGGCCGACAATGGCAATGCGTACGGGGGGGCAAACGTCAGACATATGCCACCTATTATACGCGGCAACCGCTCTGCCCTGTTACCCGCCTGCAGCACAGGCGAACGCCACAGGCCCGGCTATCCACAGCATGCGTAAAAACGCCCACATCCTGTGGGAGCAAGGGTGTGGGCGGGCTGTGGAGAAGCAGCGCAAGCCCATGATTTATAGAAACAAACACAGTTCAGCCTATTTTTTAAGCAGAACCCTGC
The DNA here is from genome assembly GCF_028548455.1 of Vogesella aquatica. GTDB lineage: Bacteria > Pseudomonadota > Gammaproteobacteria > Burkholderiales > Chromobacteriaceae > Vogesella > Vogesella aquatica. The sequence goes on along the minus strand of NZ_JAQQLF010000010.1, from coordinate 78,145 downwards.
ACACCAGGCTGCCAGTGCCCAACTCTCACCTCGATAAACACCCCCAAGCCAGGTAACACGGCAAAACGCCCACACCCTGTGGGAGCAAGGGTGTGGGTGGGCTGTGGAAAAGACAGACAAGTCATTGATACGGCAGGCACAAAGCGCGGGTGACTATTTTTTAATCACCCACCGTGCTTTATGCACGCCGGCGCTGGAAAGCGCTGTGGGGGGCTTGTGGACAGATGCCCTAAGCCCATGAGGCACAATGCTTTTTCCGGGCTGACTGTTTTTTAATCAGCCAGCGTTACTTCACCGCGCAGGTTTGCCGCCCAGGCCTGGCGCAAAGCGGGTGCAGACAGACCTTGCGACAGCAGGTACAGCAGCTTGGCGTTGGCCGCTTCCGGCGTCATGTCGCCACCGGCCAGGGCACCGGCTTGCGCCAGCGGCTGGCTGGCTGCGTACGCGCCCACCTCTACCGCGCCTTTGCCGCACTGAGTCAGGTTCACCACCAGGCAACCGCGCTCGCTGGCTGTGCGCACGCCGTCCAGCAGGGCTGCGTCGTCCGGCGTGTTGCCGTTACCGTAGCTGTGCAGAATGGCGGCCTGCGGCGTATCTGCGGCCAACCAGCGGCCAAAGTCAGCGGCCATGCTGCCAGGCAGCAAGAAGCCGCTGCGGATGCTGGCCGGCTGCGGCAGCACGGCGCGGAAGGCACCACTGCCGCGGCGCCACTGGGTAGTGTCCCAGCTGGCGTGAATGCCAAAGCGGGCCAGCGGCGTGGCGTTCGGGCTATCGAAACCGGCAAAGCTGGCGGCGTCTACCTTGCGCGCACGGCAGCCGCGCAGCAGCAGGCGGTTAAAGGCGATGGCAACTTCGTGCAGTGCCGGCTGGCACGCCGCCTCGATGGCGTCGGCCAGGTTGCCCCAGCCGTCGCTGCGCGGGTGGCCCAGCGGCAGCTGCGAACCGGTCACAATCACCGGTTTGGCCAGGTTTTCCAGCGCAAAGGCCAGCACGCTGGCGGTGTAGGCCATGGTGTCGGTGCCATGAATCACCACAAAGCCGTCGTAGCGCTCGTAAGCGGCAGCCAGGTCGGCCACCAGCTTTTGCCAGTCGGCCACGGTAATGGCCGACGAGTCGATCAGCTGCGGGTACTCCACCACGTCCCAGCTCACGCCTTCGCGCGCCAGGCGCTGCAGCTGCGCCGGCAGATAGCCCGGCACGGGTGCCAGGCCAGCGGGGGTGGGCGCCATGCCGATGGTGCCACCGGTATAGAGAATCAACAGTTTGCTCATGCGCCATGCTCCTTATCATGAAAAACGGCGTACCCCGCAGGGTAACGCCGTTTGGATGTGCATTACAGATTGTGTACCAGAATGCCCAGAATCAACACCGGTGCCACGTAGCGGCAGAAACCGCGCATGGCTCGCAGCCACACCGGGGTATGCCCGGCCGCGGCCAGCTGGCCTTGCACCACCGGCCACACACGCCAACCGACAAAGATGGCCAGCAGGACTTCACCCACAGGCATCAGTACATTAGATGTGACGTAATCCAGCAGGTCGAAAAACCCTTTGCCGAACACGGTGTACTCGCTCCAGATCCCTAGCGACAGCGACGCCGGAATGCCCAGCAAAAACACGCCGGCGGACACCAGCAGCGCGGCACGGCGGCGCGGCAGCTTGAATTCATCCATTACCGCACTCACCACTACCTCCAGCAGCGATACCGACGAGGTCAGCGCCGCCACCAGCAGCAGGCAGAAGAACAGCACGGCAAACAGCTGGCCACCGGCCATCTGGGCAAACACCGCCGGCATGGTGATAAAGGTCAGGCCCGGGCCGGCGGACGGGTCAAAGCCAAAAGCAAACACCGCGGGCAACACCATCAGGCCCGCCAGGAAGCAGGTCATCACGGTGAGCGCGATCACCCATAGCGAGGAGCCCAGTAGCGGGGTGTCGCGGCCAACGTAAGAGCCGTAGGTAATCATCACGCCCATGCCCAGCGACAGCGAGAAAAACGCCAGACCCATGGCGTCTACCAGCATATTACCGGTGACCTTGCCAAAATCCGGCGTCAGGAAATACAGCAGGCCATCCATGGCGCCAGGCAGCGTGAGGCCGCGCACGATCAGCACCAGCATCAGCACAAACAGCGCCGGCATCAGAAACTTGGACAGGTTCTCGATACCCTTCTGCACGCCGCCCAGCACCACCGCCAGCGTCAGGCCGGCAAACAGGCCATGGTAGATCAGCGGCTGCACCGGGTCGGTAATGAAGTCATTAAAGGTATCGCCCAGCACTTTGGCGTCGCTGGTCAGGATGCTGCCGCCAAGCGACTTGCCGATATAGGCAATGGTCCAGCCACCCACCACGCTATAGAAAGAGTAAATCAGGAAGCACACCAGCACGCCGGTAAAGCCCACCCACGGCCAGGCGCGGCCACCGAGCTGGCGAAAACTGCCCACGGCATTGCTGTTGGCCGCACGGCCCAGTGCCATTTCCCCCAGCATCAATGCCAGGCCGACCGACAGGCAAATCAGCAGGTAAATAAACAGGAATGCACCGCCACCATTGGTGGCTGCCACATACGGAAACTTCCAGATGGCCCCCAGGCCGATGGCGGAACCCGCCGCAGCCAGAATAAAACCGAGGCGCGAGCCCCATTGAGATCGAGACATACAGACTTCACTTCCAAACGGTAACGAAACAGGGCTGCCGGTAAGCACCCCACGCAAGCGCCACAATGCCGGTAAGCATCATGGCGATTCACACGCTCGTTGCCGGTCTTGCCACGGCGGGTAGCACGGGCAAGGTCCTGCAGCAGCCGGGTAGGCTGGCCCTGGGTACGTGCAACCTGCCGGCCAGGTTGGCCGCGGTCACCACGCAGGCGGGCGGAACGCACTGGCCCTAAAAAGCCAGAACCGCCAGCGGCACAGCCTGCCTGGCGGTTTTGTATACGAAATACAGTACATAAAATACCATGTTGCCGCTTTTGCGTCAGCCACAGCCTTGCCTAGCCCCGCTGCTATGCGTATACTCGCGCTTCACCTGAGTGCGGGTGTAGCTCAATGGTAGAGCAGAAGCTTCCCAAGCTTACGACGAGGGTTCGATTCCCTTCACCCGCTCCATCCTGCCTTATCAATTCACGCCGCAGAACCAATGCCCATGAAATGGAACTCTGGCCGGCTATGGCTCAAAACCGCTGTCTATAGTCTCGTTGCCCTGGTTTCGCTGCTGGCCATCGGGCTGATCCTGTTTTTCCTGCGTTTCGATAGCCAAAGTGTGCGCAACAATCTGCAAAACTCGCTGGCCGACACACAACGCACCGTCACCATCAACGGCAAGATTTCCCCCATGCTGTTCCCCTCGCCCGGCCTGGCCATTGGCGAGCTGGACATCAGCGAGCCGGGGGGCCGCAAGCCCTTTGCGCGCATTGGCGAAGTAGAAGCCCGCCTGGCCTGGCTGCCGCTGCTGTTTGGCGAGCTGGAAATCACCCACCTGGCACTGCACGATACGCAGATCAATCTGGTGCGTAGCAGCGATGGCAGCATGAACTTTGCCGACCTGCTGCGCCGCCGCAAAACCAGCAAATTCAAGCTGGACCTCGATACCATGGCGCTGCGCGGCACCAGTATCAACCTGTCCGACCGCGTGAACGGCCGCCTGAGCCGCCTGGAAGAAGGCAGCCTGGACATAGAAGGGCTCAAATCCAATGCCCGCCTGTCATTTGGTGGCCGCCTGGTGAGCGGTAGCCAGGTGGTCAGCGTGGCGGTCAAAGCACCATTCACCCGCCAGGATGACCAGGTCAGCATCGACCAGCTCGATGCGCTCGCCATCAGCAGCACCGACAAGCTGGGCGAGGTTCGCCTGGGCGCCGAGGGCCGCCTGAAACTGAACTTTGGCACCCTGCTGGCCAGTGGCGAAGACCTCAAGCTGACACTGGATACTTCGCTACCCAAGGGCCATGCCGAAGCGCGGCTACCCCAAATCAGCGCCAGCCTTACCGAACTGACCACGCCTGCGGCCGCCATTACCGGCTCGGTGAATTACGCCCGCACGCAATACCGCTTTTCCAGCCAGCTGGCCGAAATCAAGCTGAATCGTGAAGGTGCGTTTGCCGACCAGATGCTGGGCAATTTTGCCTGGTCGGTAGGCGGGCACGCCATCAGCATGAACCTGCGCGCGCCGCTGAGCCTGGCGGCCTACCACCAGCTGCGCCTGGAGCCGCTGGCACTCACGGCGCACCTGAAAACGCCGGTACTGCCGCGCGGCCAACTCCAGGCATCGCTGCAAGGCGCGCTGGACGGCGACCTGACTGAAAGCCGGCTGAACCTGCGCGTGGCTGGCCAGCTGGACGGTGCCGCGCTGGCGGCCACGGCCACACAGTACGGTTTCATGCAGCCGCGCCACGAAGCCACGCTGACCGTGGGCAAGCTGGACCTGAACCGCTACCTGCCGGAAAACCAGGCCGAAAAAGCGGTGGCACTATTCCAGAACGGCACGCCCTTCCGCCTGGACTGGATGGATTTCCTGAACGTGGACGGCAAGCTGTCGGTGGGCGAGCTGGCCATGGGGCGCTTCCGCATCAAGGGCATTACCGCCGACATCAAGGCGCGGCCGGAGAGCATTACGCTGGACCAGCTGGGCGCCGAGATCTACGACGGCAAGCTCAAGGGCAGCATGAAGCTGCTGCGCGACAAAGAGCCGCGCGTGGAGCTGTCGCAACAGCTGATCGGCATGCAAATCAAGCCGCTGATGCTGGACCTGTTCGACTTTAATCGCGTGGAAGGCGCCAGCAACGGCTGGGTGCAGCTCAATGCCCATGGCACCTCGCTGGCGGCGCTACGCAATACCCTGAGCGGCAAAGTGGCGGTACGCCTGGAAAAAGGTGCGCTGACCGGCATCGACCTGGTATCGGCGCTGCGCGACCTGCCTGGCGAGCTGAAAGACTGGAACAACAACACCATGGTGGCGCAGGCCGACCAGAAAACCACCTTCTCGGCGCTGTCGGCCGGCTTTGAGCTGGACAACGGCATTGCCCGCAACCAGGACCTGAAGCTGGAGTCCTCGCTGGTGAATGTAAAAGGCGGCGGCAAGTTCGACCTGACGCAGAGCATTGTGGATTACACGCTGAATGTGCGCGCCAACCCGCAAGCCTTCAAGCAGCTGAACGGTATCAATGTGCCGCTGAAAATCACCGGCCAGATCAACAAGCCTACCTACTCGCTGGACTTCAACGCCATGGTCAAAGGCAAGAAAACCGAAGGTGAAAAGCAGCAGGCGCTGAAAAAAGAACTGACCAAGCAGATCACCACCATCCTGCCAGGCGGCAAGAAGTAAGCACACCGCCGGCAACAAAAGGTTAGCCGCCTATCGCTGCGGCCAACCTTGCCATGCAAACAGGCCGGCAACAGGTGCATAGCCTGGTAGCGCGCCCGGCTTTGCCAGGCACCCGGCAAGCACGAGCGCAATATTGCCAGCCAGCAAAAAGGTTGGCCGCACAGCACTGCGGCCAACCTTTTTCGTTTCAATACCCCCACACGGGTATGGCCGCCGCTCAGCCCTGCAGCAACAAGGTCTCCGCCAGCAGCAATTGCTCCGGCCGCGCCAGCAATACCAGCACATCGCCTTCGCACAGCTCGAAGTCCGGCGTCAGCTCGGTGTAGCGCGTATGGCCACGGCGCACGGCTTTGACTTCTACCTGGCGCTCGGGCAGCTTGATCGCCCCCAGCGGCGAGCCGATGGCGTGCGACCCGCTCACCAGCTGCACGCTATGCAGGCGTGACATCTGGCTATCGTCGATGCCGTCTATCTCGTCACTGGCGCCACGGAAGAAACCCTTGAACAGGTTGTAGCGCTCCTCACGCACGGAGCGGATACGCCGCAGCACACGCGCCAGCGGCACCCCCAGCACCACCAGCGCGTGCGAGGCCAGCATCAGGCTGCCTTCCATTACCTCGGACACCACCTCGTCGGCACCCGCCTGGCGCAGCTGCTCGATATCGGTATCGTCTATGGTGCGCACGATGACCGGCAGGTCGCTGCGCAGCTGGCGCACCACATCGATAATGCGTTCCGACGCATGGGTATCGGCAAAGGTAATCACCACCGCCTTGGCGCGCAGCGCGCCGGCAGCGGTGAGTACTTCGCGCTTGGCCGCATCGCCGAACACCACCGGGTCGCCGGCCTCGCCGGCCTCGCGCACACGCTCCGGGTCCAGATCCAGCGCAAAAAAGGAAATGTCTTCGCTTTCCAGCAGCCGCGCCAGGTACTGGCCGCTACGGCCGTAGCCGCAAATGATCACGTGTTCGTTCTTGCTCATGGTTTGCACCAGAATCTGGTGCAGGTCTACCGACATCAGCGCCCAATCCTGTTTGATCAGGCGCTTGCTGATGCGGTCGGCGTACTGGATCAGGAACGGCGCCACCAGCATGGACAGCAAAATGCCGGCGATGGCGGCTTGCTCGATAGCCGGCGCCAGCAGTTTGAGGCTGCCGGACAGCGACAGCAGCACAAAGCCGAACTCGCCACCCTGCGCCAGCGCCAGGCCGGCCTTGAGCGCATCGTTTGCGCGGTGCCCCATCGCCCGCGCCAGACCAAACACCACCAGGAGCTTGACCGGCAGCAGCAATAGCAGCATCAGCAAGACGGCACCGGACTGCTCGAACAGCACGCCTACATCCAGCCGCATGCCTACGGTAATAAAGAAAAAGCCCAGCAAAATGTCGCGGAACGGCTTGATGTCTTCTTCTACCTGGAAACGGTACTCGGTTTCCGAAATCAGCATACCCGCCACAAACGCGCCCAGCGCCAGCGACAAGCCCGCCTGCTGGGTAATGAAAGCCACGCCCAGGGTGATGAGCAGCACGTTAATCATGAACAGCTCGCTGGAACGCTGCCGCGCCACCAGGTGAAACCACGGCCGCATCAGGCGCTGGCCAAACACCAGCAGCAAGCTCAGCACCAGCAGCACCTTCACCGCCGCCATGCCCAGGTCGGCCGCCAGATGGTCCGAGTTGGCCGCAAAAGCCGGCAGCAGGATCAGCAAGGGCACCACGGCAATATCCTGGAACAGCAGCGTGCCCATGGCCAGCTGGCCATGCGGCTGCGCCAGCTCGAGGCGCTCGGCCAGCAGCTTGCTGACAATGGCGGTAGACGACATGGTCAGCGCGGCACCAATCGCAAAGCCGGCCAGCGTACTGCCGGTGAGCCAGCCGACCGCACCGGTTATCAGCAACAGGGTTACCACCACCTGCGCCAGCCCCACCCCGAACACCAGATGTTTCATGGCCTTGAGCTTGGCCAGCGAGAACTCCAGGCCAATGGAGAACATCATGAAGACGATGCCGATTTCACCCAGAAACTCGGTTTCCGGGCCTTCCGGTATCAGGTGCATGACGCCGGGGCCGGCCAGAAAGCCCACCACCAGATAGCCCAGCATGGGCGGTACGCGCAAGCTACGGCAGGCGGTAACCGCCAGAACGGCTACCAGCAACACCACTACTATGGGAAACAGGGAATGCATCGTGGGGGAGTGCTCCTCGCGACAAAAAACAGGCCAAGCAAAACTTGCACCCGCCAGGTAAGGTCGAACGATTATAAGCTGATATAATTGGTGACTATGGATATTGAGCAAAAACATCAGCAGCTGGCGCTGGCGCGCGAGGTGCTACAAATTGAAGCGGACGCCATCGTCAGCATGGCACAGCGCCTGGGCGATGCTTTTCTGGCAGCCATCGACCTGGTACTGGCCTGCCCTGGCCGCGTCATTGTGACCGGCATAGGCAAATCGGGCCACGTTGGCCGCAAGATTGCCGCCACACTGGCCAGCACCGGTACGCCGTCGTTCTTTATGCACCCTGCCGAAGCCGCCCACGGCGATTTGGGCATGGTGACCACGCGCGATGTCATCCTGGCGCTGTCCAACTCGGGCGAAAGCGACGAAATCATCGCGCTGCTGCCGGCGCTCAAGCGCAAGGGCATTGCCATCATCGCCATGACCGGCCGCCCGCAATCCACCCTGGCGCAAGAAGCCAATGTGCATCTGGACGTGGCGGTAGACAAAGAGGCCTGCACCCTGGGCCTGGCACCCACCACCAGCACCACCGCCGCACTGGCCATGGGCGATGCCCTGGCGGTAACCCTGCTGGACGCGCGCGATTTCAAACCGGAAGACTTTGCCCTGTCCCACCCCGGTGGCAGCCTGGGTCGCCGCCTGCTGGTACACATCAGCGACGTGATGCACAGTGGCGATGCCCTGCCGGTGGTACGCAGCGGCGCGTCGCTGAAAGACGCCCTGCTGGAAATGACCCGCAAAGGTCTGGGCATGACCGCCGTGCAGGATGCCGATGGTCGCCTGGCGGGCATCTTTACCGATGGCGACTTGCGGCGTACGCTGGACCATTCGCTGGACCTGGCCGGCCTCACCATCGATGACGTCATGGGCCGACAGCCCCGCACGATTGCGGCCAACCTGCTGGCCGCCGAAGCGGCCAAAGAAATGGAGCTGCGCAAGATCAACGGCCTGCTGGTGGTAGACAGCAACGGCACACTGATTGGCGCGCTCAATATGCACGACCTGCTCAAGGCAGGCGTGGTGTAAGGATTACCATGCAAAAAATGACTGACCTGGCCAAGCGCACCCGGCTACTGATCCTGGACGTAGACGGTGTGCTCACCGATGGCCGCATTTTCATTACCGCCAGTGGCGAAGAGTTCAAAGCCTTCAATACGCTGGATGGCCACGGCCTGAAAATGCTGCAGGCCACCGGTGTACAACTGGCCATCATCACCGGCCGCGCCGCCCCCAGCGTGGCACACCGCGTACGTGGTCTGGGCATCGACCACTACTACGAAGGCGTGCACGACAAACGCACTGCCTTTGCCGACCTGCTGGCCAAAACCGGCCTTGCTGCAGAAGACTGCGCCTATATTGGCGACGACGTCATCGACCTGCCGGTGATGAGCCGCGTCGGGCTGGCCGTCGCCGTACCGGACGCACCCAGCTTTGTACGCCAGCACGCCCACTTTGTCACAGGTAACCGCGGAGGACGCGGTGCCGTGCGCGAGCTGTGCGAGCTCATCATGCAAGCCCAGGGCAACTTTGACCGCGTCATGGCCAGCTACCTCGAATGAACCGCGCCGCCAAACTGTTCCCAATTGGGCTGATGCTGGCCCTGGGGCTGCTGTCATTCTGGCTGAATGTGCTCACACAGTGGCGCTCGCCCGAACAGCGCCAGCTCGACCCGTCGCAGCCGGAGTACACCATTGAGCAGCTCAAGATCACCCGGTTTGACGAGCAAGGCTTGCCCATGCAGCGCCTGAACGCCAGCAAAATGTGGAAACTGCCGCAAAGCGAGCAGGTACACATGCAGCAGCCCGACCTGAAACAGTTTCGCCAGGGGCTGCTGGATTACACCCTGCGCGCCGACCAAGGCCGATATGCCCGCAGTACCGGCCTGGGGCAATTCGATGGCCACGTAGACATGCTGCGCCAGCCTTACGGCGAACAGGCAGCCGTTCATTTGCAAACGCCCTCGCTACTGGTGAATAGCCAAAGCGGCATTCTTAGCAACCGGGCACCCGTGACCATCGATGATGGCCAGTCGCGCATCAGCGCCGTTGGCTTTTACTACAATCACCCGGCCGGGCAGCTGAGACTGCTGTCTCGAGTAAGGATTTCCTATGCGCCATAGCCTGATGCTGTTGCTGGTACTCGGCATTGTATGCAGCCCGGCATTCGCCGAAAAAGCTGACAGCAGCAAACCTATTGAAGTGAATGCCGACAGTGCATCGCTAGACCAAAAACAGGGTATCAATGTATTTGAGGGCAACGTCATCATCATCCAGGGTACGCTGAACCTGCGCGCACAAAAGACCGTCGCCACACAAGATGCCAGTGGCCGCCAGAAACTGCTGGCCACCGGTAGCCCGGTGTACTTTCGCCAGAAACTGGACGGCAAAAACGAATACGTAGACGGCCACGCCAGCAGCGTGGACTACGACTCGGCCAACAATACCGTCATTCTTACCGGCAAGGCACAGGTCAAGCGCGGCAAGGATGTCGTGAATGGCGAGCAGATCAGCTACAACACGGTGACCGAGATTTACCAGGTAAAAGGCCAGAGCGCCAGCAATGGCAGTGGCCGTGTCACCATTATTCTTCAGCCGCAGGAAAAACCATGAGCCAAAGCCGGCTGAGCATCCAGCACCTGAAAAAGACCTTCAAGAAGCGCACGGTGGTGCGGGATGTATCAATGGACATCGCCAGCGGTGAAGTCATTGGCCTGCTGGGCCCCAACGGCGCGGGCAAAACCACCAGTTTCTACATGGTGGTGGGCCTGATTGCAGCCGAAGCCGGCCAGATCCTGCTGGATGGTGAAACCATCACCCACTTGCCCATCCACAAACGGGCACGCCTGGGCCTGGGTTACCTGCCGCAAGAAGCATCGATCTTCCGCAAGATGACCGTAGAGGAAAACATCCAGGCCGTACTCGAAGTAGCCGGCTTGTCGGGGGAAGCGCTGGATAATGAACTGCAGCTACTACTGGACGACCTGAACATCGGCCACCTGCGCGAAACCAATGCCATGGCCCTGTCGGGCGGCGAGCGCCGCCGCGTGGAAATCGCCCGTGTGCTGGCCACCAAGCCACGTTTCATCCTGCTGGACGAGCCGTTTGCCGGTGTTGACCCCATCGCGGTGATTGATATCCAGAAAATTATCTCCTTCCTGAAAGAGCGCGGCATCGGCGTGCTGATTACCGACCACAACGTGCGGGAAACCCTGCGCATCTGCGACCGCGCCTATATTATTTCTGAAGGCCGCGTACTGGCATCAGGCCTGCCGGATGAACTGGTTAACAACGAACAGGTTCGCCAGGTGTACCTGGGCGAGCATTTCCACCTGTAAGCGAAATGAAACAAACCCTCCAGCTCAAAGTCAGCCAGCAACTTACCCTGACACCACAACTGCAGCAGTCCATCAAACTGCTGCAAATGTCCACGCTAGACCTGTCCAGCGAACTGGAGCGCTACCTGCTGGAAAACCCGTTACTGGAACGCAGCGACGGCAGCGATAGCCCTGCACCTGAAGGCGATGCCCCGGCAACCCAGGAAAGCAGCAACGACACAGCAGAAGACCGCCAGCAAGACAGCATGGAGCTCACCGACTGGGGCAGTGGCAGCGGTAGCGGGAACCGTGATGGGGACGACGAATTTGACCCCATCCTCAACGCCCCCTGCCGCCCCACCCTGCGCGAGCACCTGACAGCTCAGATGCGGGAAACCCAGCTGGGGCGGCGCGATAGCGCCCTGCTGGCACTGCTGATTGACGAGCTGGACGACGACGGCTACCTGCAAACCCCGCTGGAAGAGGTCGCAGCAGAACTACCACTGGAGCTGGATGTCGAAGCGGAAGAACTGGAAACCCTGCGCAAGCTCATGATGCAGTTTGAGCCCATGGGCATAGGCAGCCGCGACCTGGGGGAATTCCTGGCGCTACAGCTAGGCAACCTGCCGCCGCAAACACCATCGCTGCCCCTGGCACGCCAGCTGGCCGGCGAGCACCTTGCCTTGCTGGGGAGCCGAGACTATACCCGTCTGAAGAAAATCCTGGGGGTAGGCGAGGCCGAGTTACGCGCGGCGCATAGTCTTATCGCCACGCTAAGACCCCGGCCCACCAGTGGTTTCGACCAGGGTGAGACACATTATGTGGCGCCGGATATCCATGTCGTGCGTCGTGGCGGCCGCTGGGTTGCCCAGCTGAACCGGGGCTCTCTGCCAAAACTTCAAGTAAATCAGCTGTATGCAAACATGCTGCAGCAGCGCGACAGTAGCCATAACCTTTCGGGCCAGTTACAAGAGGCCAGATGGCTGGTAAAAAACATTCAGCAACGGTTTGACACCATCCTGAAAGTGTCGGAATCTATAGTCGAAAGGCAGCAAGCGTTCTTTGAACACGGTGAAGTGGCCATGCGCCCGTTGATACTGCGAGACATCGCAGACGAGCTGGGATTGCATGAATCCACCATTTCCAGGGTAACCACCCAGAAGTACCTGCTGTGCAGCCGCGGGCTGTTCGAGCTGAAATACTTTTTCGGTAATGCCCTGGAAACGGATAGTGGCGGTGAATGCTCTGCCACCGCCATCAAGGCGCTGATACGCCAGATCATCGACAGCGAGGACGGCAAGAAACCGCTGTCCGACAGCGCCATCGCCGACAAGCTCACGGCACAAGGTATTCAGGTTGCCAGACGTACGGTTGCCAAGTATCGTGAAGCTATGCAGATTCCGCCAGTTAGCCTTCGCAAGGCCTTATAGAAGTGCCAAAAACACCGGTGCGGCCAGCCCGACCGCACTGTTAACAGAAGGAGTCAGGGTATGAACCTCAAAATTACCGGTCTACACCTCGAAGTTACCCCATCGATTCGCGAATACATCGAGAGCAAACTCGAACGCATCACCCGCCACGTAGATAATGTCATTGGCGTTAACGTGACGCTGTCGGTTGATAAACTGGTACAGAAAGCGGAGGTCAATGTTCATCTGGCAGGCAAGGACATTCATGTCGAATCGGAAGAAGCCGATATGTACGCCGCCATCGATACGCTGATGGATAAACTGGATCGTCAGGTATTGAAGTTCAAAGAAAAACAAGGTGAGCACCGGGCCAATGCCCAGCAGGTCGATGCCACGTTGTAACCCTTAGTGATGCATAAGACGGGAGCCGGCAGGCTCCCGTTTTTGCTTTCACGTCACATGACGGTCACTTTTTTATCTGTTATGCCGATTTCAGTGCTTCCCCGGGTGTCAAACAAGGCAAAATGCGCCTGCTCGGCGCTGGCTGCCGGGTGAGCAAACTAGGCGACGCCACAGGCCCGAAACCGCCGCAGCCCGCCGTAACTGGCAGAAGTAGCAGCCAGCCCGGCCACAAGCGCGCGCGCACATGCCACGTAGCGGCACTTATCCGACCCCGGCGGGTCTCATCCTGCCCTATTGCAAACAGCCGACTCGGCGTAGAATGGCCGACGGTTTTTTCCGGCAAATGTAAATCATGAGCTTGATTGGCAAGATTCTTCCGCAGCAGAACGTGCTGGCGGATGTAGACGTATCCAGCAAGAAACGCCTGTTCGAGCAGGTAGGCCTGATGGTTGAAAACAGCCATGGCATCGCCCGTAGCGACATTTTCGATAGCCTGTTTGCCCGCGAAAAGCTGGGCTCCACCGGGCTGGGCCAGGGTGTCGCCATACCGCACGGCCGGGTAAAAGGCCTGAAAGAAGCCACCGGCGTGTTTATCCGCCTGGCCAGCCCTATTCCATTCGACTCGCCTGACGGCAAGCCGGTCAACCTGCTGTTCGTGCTACTGGTACCCGAGCAGGCAACCGACCTGCACTTGCAGGTGCTGTCCGAGCTCGCCCAGCTGTTTTCCAGCCGTAGCCTGCGCGAGAAAATGGCCAGTTGCGACGCGCCAACCCTGCACGAGTTGCTCACCGGAACCCCCCATGCCTAATATCAGTGTGCGCCGCCTGTACCAGGACAATCAGCACAAACTGAGCCTGAGCTGGGTAGCCAGCCGCGCCGGCTCTGACAACCTGATTTCCAACGAAGAGCAGCGGCCAACCCAAGCCCTGGTCGGCCACCTGAACTTTATCCATCCCAACCGGGTACAGGTACTAGGCCTGGCCGAGGTGGAGTACCTGAACAAGCTGGAGCAAGCTGCGGCCCGTACCGCGCTGGACCAGCTGTTCCACAAGACCATGGCCGTGGTGATCGTCGCCAACGGCCAGCCGGTGCCCAAGCTACTGCACGACTACTGCCAGACGCACAATGTGCCGCTGATGAGCACGCCGCTGGAAAGCCCTTACCTGATGGACGTGCTGCGCATTTACCTGGCACGCGCACTGGCGGTATCCACGGTAATGCATGGCGTGTTTCTGGATGTGCTGGAAATCGGCGTGCTGATCATGGGCGACTCGGCCATGGGTAAAAGCGAGTTGGCACTGGAGCTGATCTCGCGTGGCCACGGCCTGGTTGCCGACGATGCAGTAGAGCTGTACCGCATTGGCCCGGAAACACTGGAAGGCCGCTGCCCGCCGCTGCTGCGCGATTTTCTGGAAGTACGCGGCCTGGGCATCCTGAATATCCGCACTATCTTTGGCGAAACCGCCGTGCGGCCCAAAAAAGTGCTGAAGCTGATCATCCACCTGATGAAAGCCAACGACCAGGCCATGCAGGCGCTGGACAGGCTGAATATCCAGTCCGAGACCCAGGACATCCTGGGGGTGACGGTACGCAAGGTTGTGCTGCCTGTCGCCGCCGGCCGCAACCTGGCCGTGCTGGTAGAGGCCGCCGTGCGCAATTACATTTTGCAGCTGCGCGGCATAGACAGCACACGCGAGTTCATCGACCGCCATACCAACCTGCTACGGGACCAGGAACATGCAGCTGATTCTGATTAGTGGCTTATCCGGCTCCGGCAAGTCTGTCGCGCTGCGCGTACTGGAAGACAGTGGCTACTACTGCGTGGACAACCTGCCGCCCAGCATGCTGGCCGATGCCATTGCGCTGTACCACGAGCACGGCCACAGCCAGATTGCCATCAGCGTAGACACGCGCTCGGCCCCGACGCTGGCCGCCCTGCCCAATGCCATCAAGGCGCTGCGTGCGCTGGATATCGACGTCCGCCTGCTCTACCTGGAAGCCAGTACCGACATCCTGGTCAAGCGCTTCTCCGAAACGCGGCGCCGCCACCCGCTGTCCAATGGCCACCTGACGGTAGAGGAATGTATCCGCCTGGAACGCGAAATGCTCGAACATGTGGGCGAGCTTGGCCACCGCATCGACACCAGCCACTTGTCGGCCAATGCACTGCGCGGTTATGTGAAGCTACTGGCCGGCGCCGATAGCAGCCGCATGACCGTGGTGTTCGAGTCGTTCGGCTTCAAGCACGGCATTCCGCTGGATGCCGACTTCGTGTTCGACGTGCGCTGCCTGCCCAACCCCTACTACGAAGAAGCCCTGCGGCCGCTTACCGGCCGCGACCAAGCCATCTGCGACTTCTTTGCCGGCGAGCCGGAAGTACAAGCAATGGAAGACGATATCCGCACCTTCCTGGCCACCTGGCTGCCACGCTTCAAACAGGACAACCGCAGCTATGTCACCATCGCCATCGGCTGCACCGGTGGCCAGCACCGCTCGGTCTACCTTACCGAGCGGCTAGCCGCCAGCCTTGCTGACGAGCAGGTACTGATCCGTCACCGCCAGCTAGGTGGCCGCAGCGGCGACCACTAGCCGTGCGTCTGGCCCTGCTCAAGGCCGGCGACCTGCTGATCGCCACCCTGTTGGCCGCAAGCTGCTTCGGCAGCTTTTATTTTCTGTGGTACCACAGCGGCCGCGCCAGCCATGTGCTGCTGTACCAGAATGGCCAGCTGGTACAACGTTGGCCGCTACGGCTGGATAGCCGCTTTACCTTGCACGGCCCGCTGGGGCTCACGGTTGTCGAAGTACGCCAGGGCCGCGCACGCATCGCCGCCGACCCCAGCCCGCGCCAGTATTGCGTACAGCAAGGCTGGCTGAACGGCCCGGGCAGCACCGCGCTCTGCCTGCCCAACCGCACGGCCATTACCCTGGAAGGCGATAGCGGTCATGACTCGCTGGCATACTGACACCACGCTACAACCCAGCAGCTACGACCGGCAACTGGCCAGGCTTGCCGCCATTGGCCTGGCCCTGTCGCTACTGGAGGCAGCCATCCCCTCGCCCTTGCCCGGCATCAAACCGGGGCTAGCCAATATCGTTACCCTGATTGCGCTATACCAGTTAGGCTGGCGCGCCGCCGTCTGGGTGAGCCTGCTGCGCATCGTGGCCGCCGGGCTCATGCTGGGTAGCCTGTTTACTCCCGGTTTTTGGCTAAGCCTGACAGGTGGCGCAAGCAGTGTGCTGATGCTGGGGCTGGCCTGCCATCTGCCGGCACGCTATTTCAGTGCACTGAGCCACAGCATGCTGGCCGGCATGGCCCATCTTGCAGGACAATTGCTGCTGGCGCGGCTATGGCTCATCCCCCACGATGGTGTCTGGCAGCTGCTACCCCCTTTAATGCTCAGTAGCCTGCTGGCCAGTGTGGCCACCGGCCTGCTGACCCTGAAACTGCTGGAGCAACTCCCCCCATGCCAAGCCAAACCATTACCGTCGCCCTGACCGGCGCCTCCGGCCTGCCCTACGGCCTGCGCCTGATAGAGTGCCTGCTCGCCGCCGGGGTGCGCGTATGGGTGCTGTATTCCCAGGCGGCCCAGGTGGTGGCACAGCAGGAAATGAACCTGGCCCTGCCATCGCGCCCGGCCGCCTTCCAGAGCTGGCTGGAGGAGCAATACCAGCCAGCCGAAGGCCTGCTGCGCGTCTACGGCCGTGAAGAATGGTTTGCGCCACCCGCGTCGGGCTCCAACCCGGCTGATGCCATGGTGGTGTGCCCCTGCTCGATGGGCACGCTGGCCGCCATTGCCGCCGGCAGCAGCGACAACCTGATCGAGCGTGCCGCCGACGTCAGCATCAAGGAACAGCGCAAGCTGGTGCTGGTACCACGCGAGGCGCCACTGTCGGCTATTCACCTGGAAAACATGCTGAAGCTGGCACGGCTGGGCGTGTGCATCCTGCCGCCCAGCCCCGGCTTTTATACCCACCCGCAAAGCGTGCAGGACATGGTGGACTTTGTCGTGGCACGCATCATGGACCAAGTCGGCGTAGCGCATAGCCTGCTGCCACGCTGGGGAGAAGACCGCGCATGATCACACCAGAACACGGCTTGCTGGCATTGCCGGCACTACGGCAGCTGGAACAGAACGCCGAGGCGGCGGGCCTGCAGCTAATGCAACATGCCGCGCAAGCCATTGCCGGATGGTGCCAGGCGCATATCCCGCACGGTGCTGCCATTCTGGTGGCGGCAGGCCCCGGCAATAACGGTGGCGACGCCATCCTGGCGGCCTGCTTGCTGAAACAAGCCGGCTACGCAGTAGAAGTCCTGCTGCCTGAGCCTCGGGTAAATGCTGCCGTCGCTGCGGCATTGCAACACTGGCAGGCACTGGGCGGCAGCGTGCGGCCAACCCTGGGCGACACCCCACCGGCCTGGCTGCTGGACGGCCTGTTTGGCGTCGGGCTGAGCCGGCCGCTGGGCGGTGCCTGGCTGCACCTGATTCGCCGCCTTAACAGCCTGCCCTGCCCCAAGCTGGCGATCGACATCCCCAGTGGCCTGGACGCCTGGACAGGCCAGCCTCGCGGCATCGCGCTACGCGCCAGCCATACCCTGAGCCTGCTCTGCCCCAAACCCGGCCTGTATACCGCCCAGGGGCGCGACTATTGCGGCCACACCAGTATTGCCCTGCTGGATTGCCCGCCTACCCACTACCCGCAAGCCAGCGGCAGCATTGCCGTGCCCCAGGCACTGGCGCTGAAGCGCCGCCACAGCAGCCACAAAGGCAGCTACGGCAGCGTCAGCGTGATTGGCGGCGCACGCGGCATGAGCGGTGCCGCCATTCTGGCTGGCCGTGCTGCTTTGGCCCTGGGTGCCGGCAAAGTATTTGTGCATACGCAAGATGCACTGCTACTAGACCCGGCCACCCCCGAACTAATGCTGCGCTCCTGGCAAGACGGCATGAATGTACCTGCGGCCAACGTGATGCTGATCGGCCCCGGCCTGGGCCTGAGCGACCAAGCCCACCAGGCGCTGGACGCGTTGCTGCTGCACGACAACACCCTGGTACTGGACGCCGATGCGCTGAACCTGCTGGCGGCCGACAGCCAGCTGCAGGCCCGCCTGCGCCAGCGCAGCTATCCTACGCTGCTCACGCCGCACCCCAGCGAAGCTGCCCGCCTGCTGGACTGCAGCACCGAACAGATCCAGGCCGACCGCATTGCCGCAGCCCGGCAGCTGGCACAGCAGTTTGCCTGCACCGTATTGCTAAAAGGTAGCGGCACATTGCTGGCCAGCAGCGGCCAACCCTACCGCCTGCTGGTACACGGCAGCCCCGCCCTGGCCGTGGCCGGCCAGGGCGACCTGCTGGGCGGCGCCATTTGCGCCCTGCTGGCGCAAGGCATGCCGCTACTGGATGGAGCCCACCTGGCGGCAGACCTGCACGCCTGCGCCGGTGAACACTACGAAACAGCACAAGGTGGCCCTATCGGCCTGAGTGCCAGCACCACCTTGCAGTTGATGAGCCACGACCTGAACCAGCGCCTGAAACAGGCAGGAGCCCCCGCATTTTGACTTCGCAACACAAAGCTTACGTTTTTGGTTTATCCGCCGTACTGGCCTGGTCTACCGTGGCCAGCGCCTTCAAACTCAGCCTGGCGCACCTCAGCCCGGCGCAGCTGGTGCTGTACGCCAGCGTGTTTTCGCTGCTGTCGCTGCTGGCCATACTGGGCTGGCAGGGCCGGCTGGCCACCCTTCCCGCGGCGCTGCGCCAGCACTGGCGCCGCAGCGCCATCCTGGGTGCGGTGAACCCTTTCGCCTACTACCTGATCCTGTTCCAGGCTTACGACCTGCTACCGGCACAAGAAGCCCAGGCCATCAACTACACCTGGGCGCTGACCATGACGCTATTGGCCGTACCGGTGCTGGGGCAAAGGCTCAAGCTGCAGGACAGCCTGGCTGCCCTGGTGTGCTATAGCGGCGTATTGACCATCGCCACGCGCGGTGCGCCGCTGGCGCTGAATTTCAGCAACCTGTCCGGCGTCGGCTTTGCCTTGCTGTCCACCCTGCTGTGGGCAGGCTACTGGCTATTCAACGCCAAAGACGAGCGCGAGCCGGTGATGGGCCTCACGCTGAACTTTCTGCTCTCGCTACCGCTCACCCTGCTGTGGTGCGCCGCCACCGGCGAGCTGACCCCGGTAGCGTGGCAAGGCATCGCGGGTGCCGCCTATGTTGGCGCGCTGGAAATGGGCTTTACCTTTGTGCTGTGGCTCTCGGCCATGAAGCTCACCAGCAGTACCGCGCGCATTGCCAACCTGATCTTCCTGTCGCCCATGCTATCGCTGGTATTGATCAGCGCCCTGCTGGGCGAGGCCATCCTGCCCAGCACCCTTACCGGCCTGGCGCTGATTCTGGGCGGGCTGCTACTGCAAAAACTGCCCATCCCCGGCCTGCGCACGGCGCGCGCCTGAGCCCTAGCCTGCGCCACGGCAGCATAAGAAAAGCGGCCAACCTTTAACGGGTTGGCCGCTTTTTTTACAGCGCTTGCGGGTAATCAGACCGCCGGCTTGGCGTCGCGCAGGCCAGGCGGCAGTGCGAAGGTGATGTGCTCTTCCACGCCATCCAGCTCGCTCACCGTTTCGGCACCAAAGGCCTTGATCTGCTCGATGACCGCCTGCACCAGCACTTCCGGCGCGCTGGCGCCGGCGGTGACACCGACACGCTGCTTGCCGTCAAACCATGCCGCTTGCAGCAGGCTGGCATTGTCTACCATATAGGCATCCACGCCCTTCAACGCCGCCACTTCGCGCAGGCGGTTGGAGTTGGAGCTATTGGGCGAGCCTACCACCACCACGATATCGCACTCGTCTGCCAGCACCTTTACCGCATCCTGGCGGTTTTGCGTGGCGTAGCAGATGTCGTCTTTCTTCGGGCTGTGGATAGCCGGGAAGCGGGCTTTCAAGGCGGTGATGATATCGCGCGTTTCGTCCACCGACAGCGTGGTCTGGCTCACGTAAGACAACGCCGCCGGGTTGGCTACCTGCAGCGTGGCCACATCGTCTACCGACTCCACCAGATACATGCGGCTATCCACCTGCCCCATGGTGCCTTCTACCTCGGGGTGGCCTTTATGGCCGATCATGATGATTTCCATATCGGCTTGGTGCATGCGCTTTACCTCGACATGCACCTTGGTCACCAGCGGGCAGGTAGCGTCGTACACGGTCAGCCCTAGCGCCTCGGCTTCCTGGCGTACCGACAGCGGCACACCGTGGGCCGAGTAGATCAGCGTGCTGCCCGCCGGCACGTCTTTCAACTCTTCGATGAAGATCGCCCCTTTGGCACGCAGGTTGTCCACAACAAAACGGTTATGCACCACTTCGTGCCGCACATAAATCGGCGCACCGTATTTTTCCAGCGCGCGCTCGACGATGGCGATGGCGCGGTCCACCCCGGCACAGAAGCCGCGCGGGTTGGCCAGCATGATGGTCTTCGTCATCGGAAATCCTTTGCATGAATGAGGCCGCACGCTGGCGGCCTGTGTACCACAGGGTTGGCCGCACGCGGCCAACCTGCCCGTTTAACTGCGCGGCTGGCGGAAGCTGTCCAGCACCATCAGCGCGGCACCCACGCAGATAAAGCTGTCGGCGATATTGAACGCCGGGTAGTACCAGCTTTGCTGCCAGTGCAGCTGGATGAAATCGATGACGTGGCCGTGAATCAGCCGGTCGATCACATTGCCCAGCGCACCACCCATGATGAAGGCAGCGGCCAGATTCATCAGGCAGCTGAACTGGCGCTGCACGATCTGCCAACCTAGCCAGCCGGATACGGCAAACGCCAGGCCGCTAAAGAAGAACTTCTGCCAACCGCCGGCATCCGCCAGAAAACTGAACGCGGCGCCAGGGTTATACAGCAGGGTGAAGTTCAACAGCGACGGAATCACCTCGCGCTGCTCGCCGTACTGGTAGCTGCCGTTAAAGTAGATCTTGCTCAGCTGGTCCAGCACGATGATGGCGACCGCCAGCACGAACCACTTGGCCACGCTGGCTGGCTGTTCAGCTACCGGGGCTGCCGCCCCGGCCATCTTGCCTTGCTCAAGCATGCAGACGTGCCTCGCCCGCGCCGTCGATATTGTCTACGCAGCGGCCGCACACATGGCCGTGGCCAGCGTGGGTGCCCACGTCGGCACGGTAGTGCCAGCAACGATCGCACTTCTCGTGGCTGGACGGGGTCACGCTGATGCTGGTCTCGGCCGCTTCGGTCAGGCTTACCTGCGACACCATCAGCACAAACTTGAGCTCATCACCCAGGCTGGCCAGGTGCTGGTACAGCTCGCCACCGGCGGTCACCGCCAGCTCGGCCTGCAGGGAAGAGCCCAGTTGGTCGGCGCTACGCAGTGCTTCGATTTCCTTGTTCACCTGGGCACGGAAGGCACGGATGGCTTGCCATTTGGCCACCAGTGCTTCTTCGGCGCCCACGGTCGGGTTCGGGAACTCGTGCCATACGTGGAACAGCGGGGTTTCCTCATCGCTACCCAGCAGCACTTCCCACGCCTCGTCGGCGGTAAAGCACAGGATAGGCGACAGCAACAGCAGCAGGCTGCGCGTGATGTGGTACAGCGCGGTCTGGGCGCTACGACGGGCGGCACTGTCGGCCGCGGTGGTGTACAGGCGGTCTTTCAGGATATCCAGATAGAACGCACCCAGGTCTTCCGAGCAGTAGTTCACGATGTCTTGCACCGAGTGGTGGAAGGCATAACGCGGGTACAATTCGCCGGTGATTTTTTCCTGCATTTCCTTGGCCATCATCAGCGCGTAGCGATCGATCTCGCTCAGGCGCTCGTACGGCACGGCGTGTTCCATCGGGTTAAAGTCCGACAGGTTGGCCAGCAGGAAACGCAGGGTGTTACGCAGGCGGCGGTAGCTTTCGGTAACACGCTTCAGAATCTCGTCCGAGATCGCCAGCTCGCCGGAGTAATCGGTAGACGCTACCCAAAGACGCAGAATGTCGGCGCCCAGGCTGTCGTTCACCTTTTGCGGTGCCACCACGTTGCCTTTGGACTTGGACATCTTCAAGCCCTTGCCGTCCACCACGAAACCGTGGGTCAGCAGCTGCTGGTAAGGCGCGCGGCCGATGGTGGCGCAGCCGGTGAGCAGCGAGGACTGGAACCAGCCGCGGTGCTGGTCGGAGCCTTCCAGGTACAGGTCGGCCGGCCACGCCAGCTCGGCGCGCTGCTTGAGCACGGCAAAGTGGGTGGAGCCGGAATCGAACCACACGTCCAGCGTGTCGGTAAGTTTGCGGTAGTTGGCCGCATCGTCACCCAGCAGCTCGGCGGCGTCCAGGCTGAACCAGGCTTCGATGCCCTGCTTCTCGATACGCAGCGCGACCTGCTCCAGCAACTCGGCCGAACGCGGGTGCAGCTCGCCGCTTTCCTTGTGGATAAAGAAAGTCATCGGCACGCCCCAGTTACGCTGGCGTGATACGCACCAGTCCGGGCGGTTGCCGATCATGGCTTCCAGGCGGGCACGGCCCCAGGCAGGGAAGAACTCGGTACTGTCCACTGCCTGCTTGGCGCGCTGGCGCAGTACCTGGCCGTCGTGACCGGTTTTATCCATACCGATGAACCACTGCGGCGTAGCGCGGAAGATGATCGGGGTTTTGTGGCGCCAGCAGTGCGGGTAGCTGTGGAACAGCTTGTCCTGATGCACCAGCGCGGCGCGCTCTTGTAATACTTCGATCACTTTGGGGTTGGCTTCCCACACCGACAGGCCGGCAAACAGCTCGGTGGTGGACTTGTAACGGCCGTTGTCGGCTACCGGGTTGTCCACGGGGATACCGTAAGCCTGACCCACCTGGAAGTCTTCCAGGCCGTGCGCCGGTGCGGTATGCACCAGGCCGGTACCGGCATCGGTAGTCACGTGGTCACCGCAGATCACCGGCACTTCACGGGCGTAGAACGGGTGCGCCAGGCGCAGCAGTTCCAGCTTGTCGCCGGTGGTTTCGCCCAGCACGGTGTAGCCTTCCACGCCGTAGCGCTTCATGGTGGCTTCCACCAGGTCTTTGGCCAGAACCAGCTTGCCCTTGGCGCACTCCACCAACTGGTAAACCAGCTTGGCGCTGACCGATACCGCCTGGTTGGCCGGCAGAGTCCACGGCGTGGTGGTCCAGATCACCGCCATGGCACCGTCTACGTTGGCCGCGGCAAAGGCTGCGGCCAGCTTGTCGGTATCTACCACGCGGAAGCCGACGTCGATGGCAGGCGAGGTTTTGTCTTCGTACTCCACTTCGGCTTCGGCCAGCGCAGAGCCGCACTCGATACACCAGTGCACCGGCTTTTCACCCTTCATCAGGTAGCCGTTTTCAAAAATCTTGCCCAGGGTGCGCACGATGTCCGCTTCGGTCTTGAAGTCCATCGTCAGGTACGGGTTGTCCCAGTCGCCCAGCACGCCCAGACGGATAAAGTCTTTTTTCTGGCGCGCGATCTGCTCGTGCGCGTATTCGCGGCACAGCTCGCGGAACTTGGCCGCAGGGATATCCTTGCCGTGCAGTTTTTCCACCATCAGCTCGATAGGCAGGCCGTGGCAATCCCAGCCGGGCACGTAAGGCGCGTCAAAACCGGACAGCGTCTTGGAGCGAACGATGATGTCCTTCAGGATCTTGTTGACCGCATGGCCGATGTGGATGTCGCCGTTGGCGTACGGCGGGCCATCGTGCAGGATGAACTTGGGCCGGCCGGTAGCCATTTTGCGCAGTTTCTGGTAACGCTGCTGCTCGGTCCAGCGCTTCAGCCAGGCGGGTTCACGTTTGGCCAGATCACCGCGCATAGGGAACGGTGTATCCAGCAGGTTGACGGTTTTACGGTAGTCGATGCTCATGCCTGATCTCGTTGCAAACTGGTCAAATAGGTTCTGGCGCTGGCGGCATCGCGTTCGATTTGTGCCACCAGCTCGTTAAAATCATCGTAGCGCGCTTCGTCGCGCAGTTTTTTCAGGAAATGCACCGAAATTCTCTGGCCATACAAGTCGCCATGAAAATCAAACAGATGCACCTCCAGCTTGTAGTTCTGGGTAGTGGTCACCGTGGGATTTTTACCCAGGCTGGCCACGCCGCCCAGACGGCCATACGGCGTATCCACTTGCACCACAAAGATGCCTTCCAGCGCGGGCTTACGGTGCGGCAGGTGTACATTGGCCGTCGGGAAGCCGATGGTACGGCCCAGCTTTTGCCCATGCATGACTTTGCCGCTGATCTGATACGGGCGCCCCAATAGCCGGCCGGCACTATCCAGATCACCTGCGGCCAACCTGTCGCGCACCAGCGTACTGGAAGCACGCTCACCTGCTACCAATACCGAAGGCATGGCCTCGGTGACAAAACCTGGGTGCTGCTGCAGCAGGGCAAAATCACCTTTGCGATCAGCACCAAACTGGAAATCATCACCGATCAACAAATAACGGGTCTGCAGCTCGTCCAGCAAAACCTGCTGGACAAACTGCCCGGCAGGCATGCGCGAGAACGCATGGTTGAAGCGGTAGATGAATACATAGTCAAGCTGCGCCTGCTGTGCCAGGAACTGCAGCTTGTCGCGCAGCACCGCCAGACGTGCCGGTGGTTGCTGGCGTGCAAAAAATTCGCGCGGATGCGGCTCGAATGTCAGCAAGGCCGCAGGCAGGCCACGCGCTGCAGCCTCCTCGCGCAAACGGGCCAGCATACGCTGATGCCCCAGATGGACACCGTCAAAATTGCCGATAGTCAGGGCACAAGGGGGTAACGCAAAACGGCGGGGGTTCCCCAAAAACGCACGCATGGGCGGCTCGATAACAGATCAAAACATCCGATTTTAACCAGCCAACCCCAACATTGCCAGCCATAGCGGAAAACAAAAAAGCCCCGGGTTAGCCGGGGCTTTTGCAGCAAGATCAGCAGATTACTGCTGAACTTCCTTGGCGGTTTCTACAGTCACGTCAAAGCGACGGTCGCTAGCCAGGCAAGCGATCAGGTCTGCACGCTTCTTGAACTTCTTGGCAGTGCATTCTGCAGTCAGTTTGGCTTCGGACTCGCCTTTGCCCACTGCAGTTACTTTGTCGGCCGGAACGCCAGCAGCAACGAAGTAGTCTTTAACGGCGTTAGCACGCTTTTCGGACAGTGCCTGGTTGTATTTCTCGGAGCCCAGGTAGTCGGTGTGACCTTCAACTGCTACGGATTTCAGCAGTTTGTCGGCTTTCAGGCTGGAAACCAGTGTTTCCAGCTGCTGGTTGCCGGCAACGATCTGTGCGCTGTTGAAGCCGAACAGGCCTTCAGCGGACAGGCTAACGGTCTTGAAAACGGTTTGTACTTTAGGAGCGACGACAACCGGGGCCGGAGCTGGTTTTGCAGCAGGGGCCGGAGCCGGAGCCGCCTTGACTGCTTCACGATCGCCACACTCTACCAGACCATCACGAGCCTTGTCGTAAGTGGTCGGCAGGCGCCAGCATTCGCCGTAGGCGTTTTTCACTACTGGGGAGCCAGTCTGGTTGTTGGCGTAGCCTTCGTTAGCCGCAAAGGCATTGCCGGTCAGCAGCAGGGTAGCCAGCAGAGCGCTCAGCTTGATCGATTTTTTCATTTTACTTCCTCTTTGTTGAAACGCGTTCCGCCATTGTTTAAACAGGCCGTGACAACCTGATTAAGCGTGGCACCACAGAACGAATGTCGAAAAAACAGCACAATTGGTAAGTCATTTTCTATGACTATAGGTAAGCAGCTTAGACTATGTCAACGCCAAGCACTCAAAGTTCACACAAAAACACAACACCTTTCAGGCAAATCTTATCGAAACAAATCAACCGAAGTTGCACTCAAGCAACAATTAACGACACACGCCGCCTCAACAGTGGTACCGGTTGCAAAACCGTCGCCTGGTACTGCTCGCTGAAATCGTCCAGCCCGGCCAAGGCGTTTGCGGCGTCACGATCGGCACGAATTACAAACGCATCAAACCCCACTTGCGCCATATACGACAACTGGTCGCGCAGCACATCCCCGATGGCGCGCAACTCGCCCTGATAAGCATGGCGCTCACGCAACAAGCGCGCATGGCTGTAACCACGCCCATCAGAAAATGCCGGGAAGTCAATGGCAACCAGTGGCAGCCCAGCCAAATGCGGCTGCAGCTCTGCTACATCTTGCTCGGGTGCCAACCAGACGGCCAGCCGGCCTTCATGTGGCTTGTCTTTACACTCAAGATAGACAGCCAGCGGCAAGATGACATCTTCTTTTATCGAAAACTCTTCATCCGCACTACGCACCAGGCGCCAGCTGTCGCCATTCACCACCGCGCGATTTTTAATGAGATTTTGCATACACGCGCTCCTTGAACGGGTCCAGCCCGATACGGCGTACAGTCTCGATGAAGTGCTCGCCGTCCTGGCGCTGCTCTACATACAAGGTCATGATTTTTTCAAATGCCGCAGGCACGTCGGCTTGCGCGAAAGAAGGCCCGATCACTTTGCCGATGGCGGTGTAATTGCCCTGGCTACCGCCCAGCGTGATCTGGTACCACTCCTGGCCGTTTTTATCGACCCCCAGAATGCCGATATTACCGATGTGATGGTGTCCACAGGCATTCATGCAGCCGGAGAAGTTGCAGTCGATATCGCCCAGATCGAACAAATAGTCGAGGTCGTCGAACTTGCGCTGGATAGCCTCGGCGACCGGGATGGAGCGCGCATTGGCCAGATCGCAAAAATCGCCACCCGGGCAGCAGATGATGTCGGTCAGCAGGCCGATGTTTGGCGTGGCAAAGCCGTGCTCGCGCGCCAGCTGCCATACGGTATACAGCTCGCTTTCTTTCACATCCGGCAGAATCAGGTTCTGCTCGTGTGCGGAACGGATCTCGCCAAAACCGAAGCGGTCGGCCATGTCGGCCACCGCATCCATCTGGTCGGCGGTGATGTCACCTGGCGGTACGCCGGTTTTTTTCAGCGACAGCACTACCGAGCGGTAACCGGCGCGCTTGTGGGCGCGGGTGTTGCGCTCTACCCAGCGGGCAAAGGCCGGTTCGGCCAGCTTGTCGGTGAACCCGGCAGGGTTGGCCGCCAGCGTTTCGTACGCCGGGTCGGTAAAGAAGCTGGCGTAGTACGCCACGTCGGCATCGCTCAGCGTGGACGGGCCGTCTTTCAGATGCAGCCACTCGTCTTCTACCTTGGCGGCAAACGCCTCCACGGTCATGGCCTGCACCAGAATCTTGATGCGGGCCTTGTATTTGTTGTCGCGGCGACCGTAGCGGTTGTACACACGCAGTACGGCGTCCAGATAGGTAAGCAGATGCTGCGGCGGCAGGAACTCGCGCACCACCTTGCCCACAATCGGGGTACGACCCAGACCACCGCCTACCAGCACGCGGAAGCCGACTTCGCCGGCGTCGTTGCGCACCACGTGCAGGCCGATATCGTGTACCTGGGTGGCGGCACGGTCGTCGGTGCTACCGGACACGGCAATCTTGAACTTGCGCGGCAAATAGGCGAACTCGGGGTGCAGCGTGCTCCACTGGCGGATGATTTCGCAGTAGGCGCGGCCATCGATCAGCTCGTCGGCTGCCACACCGGCAAAGGCGTCGGTGGTGGTATTGCGCACGCAGTTGCCGGATGTCTGGATGGCGTGCATTTCCACATCGGCCAGCTCGGCCAGGATGTCCGGCACGCGCGCCAGTTCCGGCCAGTTGAACTGGATGTTCTGGCGTGTGGTGAAGTGGCCGTAGCCACGGTCGTAGGTACGCGCGATGTGCGCCAGCTTGCGCATTTGCAGGCTGGAGAAATGGCCGTAGGGAATGGCCACACGCAACATGGGCGCGTGGCGCTGGATATACAGGCCATTCATCAGGCGCAGCGGGCGGAATTCTTCTTCCGATAGCTCGCCGGCCAGATAGCGCTGGGTCTGGCTGCGGAACTGCTCTACCCGCTCGCGCACCAGACGGAAATCGACTTCATCGTACTTGTACATGCCGTGCTCTCTTGATCAAGGTTGGCCGCATAGTGCGGCCAACGTCTCCGTATTAGTCGGGGCGTTTCAGCGGGCTGGCTTTCACGTGCAGGCCACACTCTTTGGATTCGGGGTTTTCCCACCACCAGCGGCCGGCGCGGACATCCTCGCCCATGGCGATGGGGCGTGTACAGGGGGCACAGCCGATAGACGGCACATGCTTGTCGTGCAACGCGTTATACGGCACACCGTGCTCGCGGATATACGCCCAGATGTCTTTTTCAGTCCACTCGATCAGCGGGTTGTACTTCATCAGGCCGTTGTCAGCGTCGTGCTCGCGGTCGCCCAGGTCTTGCCGTGTCGGCGATTGCTGGCGGCGCAGGCCGGTAATCCAGGCGTCCAGGCCGGACAACGCTCTCTTGAGCGGGGCAATCTTGCGGATGTGGCAACAGGATTTACGCTGCTCTACGCTGTTGTAGAAGGCATTGATGCCGTTCTCGTTGACGTAAGCTTCCAGCGCTGCGGCATCCGGGTAATACACACGGATAGGGTAAGCCGGATAGGCCTCGCCCACTTTCTGCATCAGGTCATAGGTTTCCAGCGGCAGGCGGCCGGTATCCAGGCTGAAAATGGCAATGGGGAGGGACAGTTTGGCGATCAGGTGCGTCAGCACCATGTCTTCGGCGCCAAAGCTGTTGGCCAAGGCCACCTTGCCGTGCGTGCGGGCAATTTCCTGCAGCAGGGCTTCGGTCTGGGCTAGCTTGTCGGCAAGGCTCATCGGGTGCCTCCTGGGCATACGGACAGAGGATGCCATGGTAGCCAAAGGCTTTAAATCGGAAAAGAATATTGTGTTAGTATTTAATTACTTTCAGTTTTAAGAGATCAAGACATGAAACTCCAGCAATTGCGCTATCTGGTGGAAGTGGCCAAACAGGGGCTGAACGTTTCCGAGGCGGCAGAAAAACTGCACACTTCGCAGCCCGGTATTTCCAAACAGATTCGCCTGCTGGAAGACGAGCTGGGCATTCAGGTATTCATCCGTAACGGTAAACGTGTCGTCGCCGTGTCCGAGCCAGGCAAAGAGGTGCTGCGCATTTCCGAACGCATCCTGCGCGAAGCACAAAACCTGAAGCGCGTGGGCGACGAGTTCTCCAAAGAAGCCGAAGGCGCGCTGACCATCGCCACCACCCACACCCAGGCACGCTACGCCCTGCCTGGCGTGATTGCCGAATTTGTGCGCCGCTACCCCAAGGTGCGCCTGTCGATCAAACAAGGCAGCCCGACACAGATTTGCGACATGGTGGTCTCTGGCGAGGCGGACCTGGCCATCGCTACCGAAGGCATTTCACTCTACAAAGAGCTGGCCATGCTGCCCTGCTACGAATGGAACCGCAGCATCGTGGCGCCCGATGGCCACCCGTTGCTGGCGCTGGGCCGCCCGCTCACGCTGGATGACATTGCCAGCTTCCCCATCATTACCTACGACTTTGCCTTTGCCGGGCGCTCGCGCATCAACCAGGCGTTTACCGATGCCGGCAAAACGCCCAATGTGGTCCTTACTGCCATCGATACCGACGTGATCAAGACCTACGTCAAACTGGGCCTGGGTATCGGCATTATCGCCAGCATGGCGTTCGAACCCGAGCGCGATACCGGCTTGCAGGCGCTGGACGCCAGCCACCTGTTCGAGCCGTCCACCACCAAGATCGGCATCCGCAAAGACGCCTACCTGCGCGGCTACGCCTACACCTTTGTCGAGCTGTTTGCACCGCACCTGCACCGCAAAGAGGTTGACAGCGCGCTGCACCACGGTGATGACGAAGAGTAAATACCTCCCTCGATGAGCCAACGGCTGGCATGCAGCCATGAAAAAACCCGCCAGCCTGGCGGGTTTTTTGCAGCTAGCCTTGCGGCCAACCTTACAGTGTCAGGCCACCAGTGACTTCGATGGCAGCACCGTTGATGTAGCTGGCTTCGTCGGAAGCGAGCCAGGCGTACACGTTGGCAATCTCTTCCGGCTGCGCCATGCGCTTCATCGGCACCTTGTCTTCCATGGCCTGGATCACTTTTTCCGGCATGGACTTCAGGATAGGGGTAGCCACAAAGCCCGGACATACGGCGTTGGCACGAATGCCCTTTTTGCCCAGCTCTTTGGCCCAGGTTTTCACGAAACCGATTACGCCAAACTTGGAGGCAGCGTAGTTGGTCTGGCCGAAGTTGCCATACACACCCACCACAGACGACGCATTCAGGATCACACCGGCACCCTGTTCGATCATGGTATCCACCACGGCCTTGGTGCAGTTGTAAACGCCCTTCAGGTTGATGTCGATTACCTTGTCGAACTGGTCTTCGGTCATCTTGATCAGCTGGGCATCCATCACGATACCGGCGTTGTTCACCAGTACGTCGATACGGCCAAACTGGGTTTTCAGCGCGCCAACCATATCGGCGATCTGGGCACGGTCGGTCACGTCCACCTTGTAACCTACTGCTTCGCCACCGGCTGCTTTCAGCTCTTCCACCACCGCATTAACGGCATCCAGGTTGATGTCGCAAACGGCAACGATCGCGCCTTCCTTGATGAATTTTTCGGCAGTTGCTTTACCGATACCGCTGGCACCACCGGTAATGATGGAGACTTTCCCTTTCAAGCGCATAATTCTTCCTTTGCATTCAGTTGCAGGCGACCCGATTGTCGACCGGATATTGCTCCACCACCGACCCTCAAGGCCGAGTCCCTGTTTTTATTGTCTGTCTTGTCTTGTTATGCCGGTTGCACTGCCGCGTTTTGCAGCGCACAACCATCTTGCGCTGCAATATAACGCAAGCGCTCGCCGGCGGTAAAGCAAACGCTCTATAGACTGCCATCAAGGCTGGCAGGGCTGTGGCGCGATTATCGCAATGCAAAAAAATTCATCGAAAAAACAGCTATTTGCCGTCTGAGGCCACGAACACCACACCTACCCACCTGCCAGACTTGCCGGCAAACAAACCCAGTGCGCATGAAAAAAGGCAGCCATGGCTGCCTTTGTCCTTATATCCGGCCGTACCGGCTTACTCCAGGCCTTTGCTGGCCAGGTAGTCTTCGTAGTTGCCGGTGTAATAGTCAAAACCGCCTTTACCATCCAGCTCCAGAATGTGGTCGGCCAGCGAGCTGACAAACTGACGGTCGTGCGAGACGAAAATCAGGGTGCCCTTGTACTTTTCCAGCGCCATGTTCAAGGCTTCGATCGACTCCATATCCATATGGTTGGTCGGTTCATCCATGATCATTACGTTCGGCTTTTGCAGAATCAGCTTGCCGTACAACATGCGCCCCTTTTCACCACCGGACAGCACTCGTACCGGCTTGTCCACATCGTTGCTGCCAAACAGCAGGCGGCCTAGCGTACCGCGAATGATCTGCTCGTCGTCGCCTTCCTGGCCCCACTCGCGCATCCAGTCGGTCAGTGTGCTATCGCTGGCAAACTCGGCTTCGTGATCCTGGGCAAAGTAGCCCACTTGCGCCTTTTCGGCCCACTTGATCTGGCCGTAGTCGGCAGTAATGCCTTCGGCCAGAGGGGCTTCGAATGCACCAGCCAGCAGCTTCACCAGCGTGGATTTACCGGCACCGTTCGGGCCGATGATGGCCAGGCGCGCGCCGGCTTCCAGGATAAAGCTCAGATCTTTCAGCAGGACCTTCTTGTCGTAGGCCTTGTTCAGGCTGTCCACCTCTACAGCCTGGCGGTGCAGTTTGAACTTGTCGTCCATTTCAAAGCGGATAAACGGGCTCTGACGGCTGGATGGTTTCACTTCCACCATATCGGCCTTCAGTTTGTCCGCCTGCTTCAGGCGGCTGGTGGCCTGACGGGCCTTGGACTTGTTGGCCGAGAAGCGCGCCACAAACTCGTGCAGTTCCTGGATACGCTCTTTGGCCTTGCTGTTGGATGCCAGCTGGCGCTCGCGGGCCTGGGTAGACGCGATCATGTAGTCGTCGTAGTTACCCGGGTAGATGCGGATGGTGTTGTAGTCCAGATCGGCCATGTGGGTGCACACCGAGTTCAGGAAGTGTCGGTCGTGCGAAATAATGATCATGGTGGCGTTGCGCTCGTTCAGCACGTGCTCCAGCCAGCGAATGGTGTTGATGTCCAGGTTGTTGGTCGGTTCGTCCAGCAGCAGGATATCCGGGTTGGAGAACAGCGCCTGGGCCAGCAGCACGCGCAGCTTCCAGCCTGGGGCCACTTCGCTCATCGGGCCAAAGTGTTGCTCTACCGGAATGCCCACACCCATCAGCAGCTCGCCGGCGCGCGCTTCGGCAGTGTAGCCGTCATACTCGGCGAACTTGGCCTCCAGCTCGGCCGCATGCATGTAGTCGTCTTCGGTGGCTTCCAGGTTGGCGTAGATGGCATCACGCTCGCTCATGGCCGCCCACATTTCGGTATGGCCTTGCAGCACAACATCGATTACACGCTGATCTTCGTAAGCAAACTGGTCCTGGCGCAGCTTACCCAGACGCAGGCCGTTTTCGATGGCCACTTCGCCACTGGTCTGCTCCAGGTCCCCGCCCAGAATTTTCATGAAGGTCGATTTGCCGGAGCCGTTGGCACCGATCAGGCCGTAGCGGTTGCCCTCGCCAAACTTGACCGAAACTTTGTCGAAAAGCGGCTTGGCGCCGAACTGCATGGTAATGTTGCTTGTCGTAATCACGCGGATAATTCCTCTGCCAGTCTCTGAATGTGTACCGGAAAACCGTGTATTTTAGCACAAAAACCCGTGCAATCAGCGTGTTGCGGCCAACGTGCATTGCTTGCGCCGCAATAGCGGAATTCCGCTACAATCAAACACCTTACTTAATCCATTACATATAGGCAGAAGCTATGCTTACCGGCAGCCTTGTTGCTCTGGTCACCCCGATGTTCGAGGACGGCCAGGTCGATTTCGAATCGCTCAAACGTCTCGTGGACTTTCACATCGATAACGGTACCGACGGCATTGTGGCCGTAGGCACAACCGGCGAATCCGCCACGCTGGGCGTGGAAGAACATATCAAGGTGGTAGCGGCTGTAGCCCAGCATGCCGCCGGCCGCCTTACCGTGGTTGCCGGCACCGGCGCCAACTCCACCGCCGAAGCCATCGAACTGGCCCAATTGGCCAAACAGGCCGGTGCCAGCCACAGCCTGTCCGTGGTGCCCTACTACAACAAGCCCACGCAAGAAGGCATCTACCAGCACTACCGCGCCATTGCCGAGGCGGTAGACATCCCGCTGATCATGTACAACGTGCCGGGCCGTACCGTGGCCGACATGAGTAATGACACAGCACTGCGCCTGGCGCAGATCGACAACATCGTCGGTCTGAAAGATGCTACTGGCGATATCGGCCGTGCCTGCGACCTGGTGCTGCGCGCCCCGGCCAACCTGGCGCTGTACTCCGGCGACGACGCCACCGGCATGGCTTTCATGCTGTGCGGCGGCCACGGTGTGATTTCGGTTACCGCCAACGTGGCACCCAAGCTGATGAGTCAGCTATGCAAGGCATCCCGTGCCGGCGACACCGTCGCAGCCCGTGCCATCAACGACCAGCTGCAAGGCCTGCACAAACAGCTGTTCTGCGAGCCGAACCCTATCCCGGCCAAGTGGGCGCTGCATCGCCTCGGCCTGATGCCGGCCGGCCTGCGCCTGCCGCTTACCCCGCTGAGCCAGGGTGCCGTCGCCACCGTCGAAGCCGCCATGAAACAGGCCAACGTCCTGTAAACCATGAAGCCCGCAATGAACAAGACCCTGATCTCCGGCCTGCTGTGTGCAGGCCTGCTGAGCGCCTGCGCCGGCAGCAACCCCGACCTGAAATACGAATTCAAGTCGGATAGCCCGAAACCGAAATCCACACTGGAAGTGCCGCCAGACCTGAGCGCCCCGACCCAGCAAGACCGGTACCCTATTCCCCAGGTGAATACTGCCAGCGCCAGCAGCCAGGCCTCGGCCGCAAGCCCTGCCGCGGCACCGGCCACCCAGGCAGCAGCCGCCAGGAGTGCCGCGGTGGAGCGTGCCGGCACCCAGCGCTGGGTCAGCATCCCGGGCAAGAGCCCGGCAGAAGTATGGCCACTGCTGAAAGCTTTCTGGCTGGATAACGGCTTCGTGATCCAGAACGAAGAAGCGGATATCGGCTACATGGAAACCGACTGGGCGGAAAACCGCGCCAAGCTGGGCGCTACCACCGTCCGCGGCCTGCTGGAAACCGTTGGTCTGGGTAGCGTGTTTTCTACACCGGAGCGCGATAAATTCCGTATCCGCATCGAGAAAACGGCCAGCGGTACCGACGTCTTCTTCAGCCACCGCGGCATGTACGAGATCTACATCAACGAAGCCAAAGAAGAAACACGCTGGCAGCCTCGCCCGACCGACCCGGAAATCGAAGCGGTGTTCCTGAGCCGCTTCCTGGTACGCCTGGGGATGGATGAAGCCGTGGCCGCGAAAACCGTACGCCAGGAACAAGCTGCCACCACGGCACGCGCACGCCTGGTCAAGGGCGGTATCGAGCTGGATGACAGCTACGATCGTGCATGGCGTCGTGTCGGCCTGGTGCTGGAGCACAACGGCCTGGCCATTACCGACCGTGACCGCACACTGGGTGCCTACTTCGTGAAGCCCGGCAACGATGACGTGCAAAAAGCCAACGCACAAAGCAGCGGTAGCCTGTTGTCCAAACTGGCTTTCTGGAAAGACAGCAAACCGGGTGACAATGCCAGCGTGCCAAACCTGCGCGTACAGCTGACCCGCCAGGGCGAACAGCAAGTACGTGTAGAGCTGCGCACCGCCGACAATGCCGTGGTCACCGACAAGGGCCTGGAAGCCTTGCTGCAGCAGATGGTCAACGAGCTGAAATAAGCTGCCTCCTGCTCATGCCAGCCCGCCCTTTGTGGCGGGCTTTTCATTGTACCGGCAGCAAAAAGCCGACAGCCTCACTGCAGGGCTGTCGGCTTTTCTCTGGCCAGCACCGACTCAGATGGTTTTGGAATAGCGCGCCTTGGTTTCACGCTCGCGCAGATGGCGGTCGAAAATCATCGCGATATTGCGAATCAGGAAACGCCCCTTGGGTGCCACCATCAGGAAGTCGCCATCAAAGGTCAGCAGCCCTTCGCTCTGGAACGCCCGAATCTGCGGCAGCTCGACAGCAAAATAATCGGCAAAATTGATGGCAAAGGTCTGCTCTATCGCCTCGATCGACAAAGAGAAGCGACACATCAGCGCCTGTATCACGCTACGGCGCAAGATATCATCCTGGTTCAGCGTCATGCCGCGCAGCACCGGCAGGTGGCCGGCATCCAGCGCGGCGTAGTATGCATCCAGCTCTTTTTCGTTCTGCGTATAACAGGGGCCAACCTTGCCTATGGAAGACACGCCCAGGCCAATCATGTCGCAGTCGGCGTGAGTAGAATAGCCCTGGAAGTTGCGTTGCAGGCGCCCCTGCTGCAAGGCGCGGGTGAGTTCGTCGTCCGGCTTGGCAAAGTGGTCCATGCCGATAAACACATAACCGGCTTCTGCCAGCTGCTGTACCGAGTTCTGCAGGATGTCCAGTTTGGTGGCCGACGAGGGCAAATCCGCCTCGTTAATGCGGCGCTGCGGCATGAAGACGGTAGGCAAATGCGCATAGTTGTACAGCGCGATGCGGTCCGGCGACATGGCAATCACACGGCTGACCGTGTTTTCCAGCGAGTGCGCCGTCTGCTTGGGCAGGCCATAGATCAGGTCTACGCTGATGGACTTGAAGCCGGCTTCGCGCGCCGCATCCATCACCACACGGGTTTCTTCCTCGCTCTGGATGCGATTCACTGCCTCCTGCACCACAGGGTCAAAATCCTGGATACCGATACTCATGCGGTTGAAACCCAGCCGGGCCAGGTGCAGTACCGTGTCGCGGCCAACCTTGCGCGGGTCGATTTCGATAGAAAACTCCCCTTCCGGCAGTAGCTCGAAATGCTGGCGGATGATCCCCATCACGCGGTCAAGCTGTTCGTCGGACAGGAAAGTGGGCGTACCGCCACCAAAATGCAGCTGGATCACTTTTTCGCGGTTGCCCAGTTTTTCGGCCACCAGACGGATTTCCTTCTCCAGGTAATCCAGATAAGCGTCGGCGCGGGTCTTGTCCTTGGTAATGATCTTGTTGCAGCCGCAGTAGTAGCAAATGGTGTTGCAGAACGGCACATGCACATAGAGCGAGATGGGCCGATGATTGGCGCCGATCGCGCGGTGGGCCAGCCATTGCTCGTAATCACTCACCCCGAAGCCGCCATGAAAGCGGTCGGCCGTCGGGTATGAAGTGTAGCGCGGGCCTGAACCTTCCAGCCTTTCGATGAGTTCTCTATCGAATACACACTGTGTCGGCGTGAAATTTATGGTGGGTGTCATAATTAATCTGGTTGGAAAACCGGTGGTGGGCTGGTAAATTTGCGCAATTGCCACTTTTTCTGCTTTGACGCGTATCAAGCAAGCCCGCTTGCTTGGCGAAAACCTACTCTATGACTGACCACACACACTCTTTGCACGCACTAAAAGTGTCGTGCTCCAACTGCAGCCTGCGAGAACTGTGCCTCCCACTGGGCTTGAACCGCGATGAGATGGCGCAACTGGACGCCGTGATCCGTCAAAGCCGACGCTTGAAACGTGGCGAGTATCTGTTCCGCTCTGGCGAAGGCTTCCGTTCGCTGTACGCCGTGCGTACCGGCTACTTCAAAACCTGTGTCTCCAGCCAGGACGGCCGCGAACAGGTTACCGGTTTTCACATGTCGGGCGAGCTGATGGGCCTGGACGGCATTTCGTCCAACCTGCACGGCTGCGACGCCATCGCACTGGAAGACAGCGAAGTGTGCGAGCTGCCATTCAACCGCATGGAAACCCTCGGTCGTGACATCCCCAGCCTGCAGCACCACTTTTTCCGCCTGATGAGCCGTGAAATCGTGCGTGACCAATCTGTCATGTTGCTGCTAGGCAACATGAAAGCCGAGGAGCGCCTGGCGGCATTTTTGCTGAACTTGTCACAACGCCTATCAGCCCGCGGCTTTGCGGCCAACGATTTCATCCTGCGCA
This sequence comes from Vogesella aquatica, assembly GCF_028548455.1. Classification (GTDB taxonomy): domain Bacteria; phylum Pseudomonadota; class Gammaproteobacteria; order Burkholderiales; family Chromobacteriaceae; genus Vogesella; species Vogesella aquatica. Next base: position 41,464 of record NZ_JAQQLF010000010.1, on the reverse strand, counting down.
TGAGCCGCGAAGAAATCGGCAGCTTCCTGGGGCTGAAACTGGAAACAGTCAGCCGCACCCTGTCCAAGTTCCAGCAACAAGGCTGGCTGGTGGTAGACCACAAACATATCCAGCTGGTAAAGCCGGAAGAGCTGAAGCAGCTGGTAGCAGGCTGTTCGCAAGCACAGCACTAAGCCGCCCCCCACACTGCATGCCCAACGCCCCGTCACGGGGCGTTTTGTTTGTGGCTACAGCATGCCGATAGACAGCGCAGCTGCCAGGGTGGCGCCCAGCTCGGCCGCGGCGGCCAGGTCTGCCGGCTGCGGCACGCCGCGTACCAGCAGTGGCGGGTAGGCCTGCCGCCAGCAGTAGCCACGGGCGATGCGCTCGATGGCCTGCTGCGCGCCCAGGCCATCGTTGCCGGCGCTGATCAGGATAGCGTACGGCAGGCCGGCCACCTTGCCCTGCGCCGGGTAATAGGTGCGGTCGAAGAAGTCTTTCAATGCGCCGGCCATATAGCCAAAGTTCTCCGGCGTGGCCAGCAACAGCGCATCGCAACCCAGCAATTCATCTACGCCGGCTTGCAGGGCGGGCATGATGCGCACTGTCACGCTACTTTCCTGCATCGCCGCCGCGGCTGCCGCCTTGGCCAGCTGCAAAGTATTGCCGGTTTGGCTGCTCCACAGCACCAGGAGTGTTTTCATGCGGCCAACCTTGGTAGCAAGGCGCCCAGCAGCTCTGGCACTGGCCAGCTGTCGGGCACGACAAAACCACGCGCCACCTCCTGCCACACCCCGCTCTCGTCCGGCAGCAGCTCCGCCAACAGCCATGGGCCTTCCGCCTGCGCCAGCTGGGCACGCATGGCAGGCAGGCTCTGCGTTGTAGCTTCGTCTGCTTGCGCCGGGCCAAGCCATTGCAAACGCGGCAGCGCCAACCAGCGGCTGTGCGGGTGCTGCTGCGGCCAACTATCCTGCTGCCGGCACCACCAGCCGCGGCAAGCGGCAGTATTGATAGCAGGATGCGTGGGGGCCGTATCGGCGGGGAAGAACAGCCAGCCAGTCAGGCGGCTGCAGGCGGCAAGCTGCCCGAAACCATCCGGCAGCCTGGCTGCCGGGTGTTGAGCCAAGGTGAGCTGGCTGGCCAGCTTGCGGTATTTGAGCCACCAGGCATCGCGCAGGCCCGGCCCCACCAGCGCGTGCGGGGCGCTATCCAGCTGCAGATAGAACTTGCTGGCGGCTTCCAGGTGGCAAGGCTCGCCGTCTATGCGCAGCAGAAAGTCGAATTCGCCCACCGTCAGCGTGCCATCGCGCACCGGCAGGTTGGCCGCGACCAGCTCGATGTGCGGCGCCTGGCTGAACCAGTACCCCAGCAGCGCTTCGGCGTATAGCCCCAGGCGGCGCGTAGGGCGGGCTGCCAGCCACGCCAGCAGCGGGGTGGGGTCGGCATCCAGCGCCAGCAGCTGCGGCCAACCTTGCGGCCCTAGCAGGCGCTGGCGGCTGATTTCCACCCCGCTATGCCAGGGCGGGGGCGCGGCCAGCAGGTAGGCCAGGTCGCGCACCGGCTGGCTACGTAGCTGCGCGCACTGCGCCAGGCCGGGCAACACGGTTTACTCGCCCTGCTTGTCGCGCGGCGGCAGGCTGCCGTCGGCCACGCGCTGCACCTGCTTGAAAAAGCCGCGCAGAATGTCGATTTCCTCGCGCAATACGCCTGCGCGGTTGAACAGCGCGCGCATGCGGCGCATCAGGCGCTCGCTGTTGCGCCGCTCGTAGTAGCCGATGGCTTCCAGCGTGTTGTCCAGGTGGCCGCACATGCCTTCCACCTCGGCCATGCTGGCGGCCTCGCCTTCCGCTTTCAGGTAGTTCACGTCCACACCCGTGTGGCTGAACAGCTCGTAGGTCATCACCTGTACCGCCATGGCCAGGTTCAGCGAGAAGTAGTCCGGGTTGCCCGGCACGGTCACCAGGCGGTTACACATTTCCACTTCTTCGATGGACAGGCCGAAGGTTTCGTTGCCGAACACCAGCGCTACCTGCTCGCCGTCGCGGGCGCGGGCAATCAGCTCGGGCGCCGTTTCGCGCGGGGTGGACAGCGGCGTGGTGAGCTCGCGGCGGCGGCTGGTCAGTGCGCAGGCCACGGTCACGTCCGACAGCGCTTCGGTAAGGCTGCCAACGACGGTAGCGTGCTCGAGTACGTCTACCGCACCCGAGGCCAGTACGTTGGCCTCTTCGCTGGGAAACACTTTGGGTTCAACCAGATACAAGCGGGTCAGGCCCATGGTTTTCATGGCCCGTGCCGCCGAGCCGATATTGCCCGGGTGGCTGGGGCGCGCCAGTACGACGCGAATGTTCTTTAAAAAATCAGGTACTTGGGGTTTATTCATCGGGTAATTTTGAGTAGAATCGCGGGCTATTCAAAAACACCGCTGCGAAAGCGGTGTTTATCGTTCCTTAACCCAGACAGTTTACGACAAGCGCGCACCCCACGAAGGGGCTGCGCTTGTTTTGTATGATTTTAGAGGCCGTCAATGCATCCAATGCTCAATGTCGCGGTAAAAGCCGCTCGCCGTGCAGCCAACGTTATCCAGCGTGCATCGCTGAACCTGGATACCGTGCGTGTTGAAAAGAAAAAACACAACGACTTCGTGTCCGAAGTCGATAAAGCTGCCGAACAAGCCATCATTGATGTCATTCTGGATGCCTATCCGAAGCATGCGATTCTAGCAGAAGAGTCCGGCGGCCGCGGTCTGGGTACCTCCGAGTACGAGTGGATCATCGACCCGATCGATGGCACCACCAACTTCATTCACGGTCACCCGCAATACTGCATTTCCATCGCACTGGCTCACCGCGGCCAGATCCAGCAGGCGGTGGTTTACGACCCGAACCGCAACGACATGTTCACCGCCAGCCGTGGCGTGGGCTCGTTCCTGAACGACCGTCGTATCCGCGTCTCCAAACGCATCAACATGAACGAATGCCTGATCGCCACCGGCTTCCCGGTAGTAGACCAGAGCATGCTGGACACCCATCTGGCCATCCTGAAAGACGTGATCGGCAAAACCGCCGGCGCCCGTCGTGAAGGCTCCGCCGCGCTGGACCTGTGCAACGTGGCCTGCGGCCGCGTGGATGGTTTCTTCGAATTCAACCTGAAGCCGTGGGACATCGCTGCAGGTAGCCTGATCGTGCAAGAGGCTGGCGGTATCGTCACCAATATGCACGGTGAAGACGGCTGGTTCGAAAGCGGCGACATCGTGGCTGCCGCCCCGAAAGTACTGGGCCAGCTGCTGCCGCTGATCGCCCCGCATGTGAAGAGCGCCTAAGTCGCCCTTCCCCGTAAACGCCCCCGCGCTGCCTGCAGCCGGGGGCGTTGTCGTTACGGGAACCACCCGTGCCTTATCCTATCGAAGCCAGCAAGGAGACCCCATGCCGGTTAACCATAAAAAACTGCAAGGCAGCAAGTGGACTGCCGTTACCCCGCGTGAGCGCGAAAAACACTTTCTGGTGGTGAAGGTGGAATACGACGCCGACGACGCCCAGAAAGCATTACGCGTAACGCTGGAGGCGGTACTGTCGCACCGCCACTTCACCCTGCCCTGGCGCGAGCTGGGCGACACGGCACAGTGGCAGCCAGGCTGGCTATAAGCCAGCCGGTACCGTCTTGCTGGTCAGCCCGAGAAACAGCACCACCAGTGGCTCGAACAGCTCGGATTCGTCTGCGGCCAACTTCAGCCGCTGCCGCGTCAGGTCGCGCGACAGGTGGCGCGACAGCCAGTTAGTTTCGTTGATCACCCACGCCAGCTCCTGCCACAGCGGCTCGTGGCCCTCGCCTTCGGGCGCGTGCTTGGTCAGCATGTCCAGCCCAACACTATTGAACGCACGCTGGATGCTGTTGAGCCGCATCGCCAGGTGGCCAAACAGCTGCCAACCGGCCTCGCCCATTGTCTGCGACTCGATGTGTTGCATCACTTCGTGCACCCGCGCAAAGCGCAGCAGCAGCTGGTGCAGCGACGACTGCAGCGCGTCTACCGGCTGTAACAGGCCGCTTTCGCGCGGCAAGCGTGCCGCCCGTAGCTGGGCAGGCACCCGTACCGCGGCCGAAAACTGGCCAGGCAACAGTTTGAGCGCCACTTGCAGCTGCCCCACCGGCTGGCGGGCGTGCTCGAAGATACCGGCCGCCATCTCGGCCAGCGCCAGTACCTCGGCGTTGTGCCCCACTGCCTCGCCGCGCAGCTGGCGCGGGTAGCCGCTGCCGTCCACCCGCTCGTGGTGCTGCAAGATCAGGTTGGCCACCTCCGGCGGCACAGCGCGTAGCTCGCTGGCCCACACATAACCGATCAGCGGGTGGGCATCGAACTGGCGCCAGGCGTCGGCCGACAGCGGCCCGCCCTGCTGCCAGATAGCGGGGTCCAGATACAAATAACCCACATCGTGCAGTAAGCCGGCCACCAGCAGCAGCTGGGCATCGCGTGGCGACGGTGCCAGGCTCCACGCCAGCGCGGCCACGCGCAAGCTGTGGCGGAACACGTCGGGAAAGCGGTTGGCGATCAGCTGCAGGGCCTGGGCGGCCAAGGGGGGCAAGGACAGCACTGCCAGCTCGCGCTGCAGCGTACGCTGGCCCTGCTCCAGCCAGGCGGCCAGCAGCGGGTCGTCCGCCAGCAACTGCTGCATGCCCTCGCGCAGGCGCGCCAGCAAGCCGGTGGTATCGACCTGCAGCTGGGTTTCCAGCGGCTGGCGCAAACGGTGGTTGGCCAGCAGCTCGCTGCTGCGGCTATCGAGACGGCTACCACGTGCCAACAGCTTGGTACCGTTGGCCGCCAGGATATCCTGGCTGGCATGCACGGCGAGCTGGCTGTCTGCGCCCTGCAGGTTGGCCAGGAAATGCTGGTTGACATTTTCCAGCGTCAACAGTGAGTCCGACTCGCGGTGCATGTCATTCGCCCGATTTTTTGTAATGATTCAATAAAGCAAACTTTTAGACAGTCGCCCAGCAAAATGTCGCTTCCATGACAAAGCCCCGGTGGGCACGGGGCCGACCGGGGCTGCTGCATACGCACGGCAAGCTGCTTACTTGCTGGCGCTGCCCATGTCCTTGGACAGGAAGAAGGCATCGGAGAAGAACTCGTCTGCCGGCAAGCTGCGCTCGCCGATAAAGGCAGTATGCGCGGCCTCTACCATCACCGGTGCACCGCAGGCATACACCTGGTAGCCGGCCAGGCTGTCGAAGTCGTCCAGCACCGCCTGGTGCACGAAGCCGGTGCGGCCCTGCCAGTTGTGCTCGGGCAGCGCGTCCGACACCACCGGGATAAAGGTGATGTTGGTGTGCTGTGCCTGCCACTGGCCAGCCATCTCGGCCAGGTACAGGTCAGCCGGGGTGCGGGCACCCCAGTAGAACACGATGGGGCGGGTAATGCCCTGGTGGATGGCGTGCTCGATAATGCCCTTGATCGGGGCAAAACCGGTACCGCTGGCCACCATGATGATGGGCTTGTCGGAATCTTCACGCAGGAAGAACGAGCCCAGCGGGCCCTTGAAGCGCATGATCTCTTTCTCTTTCATGGTGTTGAACACGTAGTCGGAGAACGAGCCGCCAGGCTGGTGGCGGATATGCAGCTCGATAAACGCGTCGTCGTGCGGCGCATTGGCAATGGAGAAGCTGCGCTTCTTGCCGTCTTTCATCAGGATATCGATGTACTGGCCGGCCTTGAACTGCAGGCGTTCCGACACCGGCAGCTTCAGCTTCAGCACGGCCACGTCGTGGATCTTGTCGATTTTTTCCACGCGGCACGGCAGGGTCTTGATCTGGATATCACCGACACCCGCTACCTCGCGCGCCTCGATGGTCAGGTCGCCCTTGGGTTTGGCACAGCAGAACAGCGCCATGCCCTGGGCACGGTCGGCTGCCGACAGCGCCTTGTCCTGCGCGCCGCCGTGTTCTACCTCACCCTCTACAACCTTGCCCTTGCAAGCGCCGCAGGCACCATCGCGGCAGCCGTACGGCAGGCCGACAGACTGGCGCAATGCCGCTTCCAGAATGGTTTCATGCGCTTCTACGCCAAAAGAATGGCCGCTTGGAAGCACCTTTACCTGACACGTCATCTTCTTCCCTTAAACTTCGCTAAAATGGCCGGCATGCGAACCTTGTTGATACTGGGCAGCGGCGATGTCGCCTTGCGCGCCCTCCCCCTGCTGACGCCACACTGGCGGGTCATTGCACTGATACGCCGCCCGGAAGCGGCCGCCACCTGGCGCGCGCTGGGCGCCCGCCCCTTGCTGGCTGACCTGGACGACAAAAACAGCCTGTCGCGCATTGCCGGGCTGGCCGACGCCATGCTGTACACCGCACCGCCGCCAGAACAGGGCAGGATAGACCCCAGAATGCGCAAGGTCTTGTCGCAGCTGGCAAAAACGGGGAGTCTACCACAGCAAATCGTCTATATCAGCACCAGCGGCGTGTACGGCAATGCCGATGGCAAGTGGCTGAGCGAGACCGCCCCGCTGCGGCCAACCTCACCCCGCGCCCAGCGCCGCGTGGACGCCGAACGTTGCCTGCGCGCCTTTGCCGTAGCGCACGGCACCGCACTCACCATTCTGCGCGCGCCAGGCATCTACGCCGCCGAGCGCCTGCCGCTGGCCCGCCTGCAAAACGGCACCCCGCTGATCAACGCCAGCGAAGACAGCATCAGCAACCACATTCACGCCAGCGACCTGGCTCGCCTGTGCGCCGCCGCCCTGCAGCGCCGCCGCAGCGGCATTCGCGCGTACAACGCCTGCGACAGCCAGCCTCTGCCGGTAGGCGAATGGTACGACCAGCTGGCCGACACCCTGGGCCTGCCACGCGCGCCGCGCCTGCCCCGCGCCCAGGTACAACAGCAGGTATCACCCGGACTGTGGTCTTTCATGGCCGAGTCACGCCGCCTGAGCAACGCCCGTCTGCTGCGCGAGCTGCCCGGCTGCCTGCACTACCCCACCGTCGGCCACCTGCTACGCACGCTGGGTCGCTAGCGCGGCTGCCACAACAGCCGGCCGGCCAGCAAGGCAAATACGCCGCCCAGCACATACTGCGGCCAACGTCGGGCAGGGGCAGCCACCAAACGCCGCGCCAGCCGGCTGGCCGCCACAATGACCACGCCATTCACCAACAACCCTACCCCATTCAGCACCGTCGCCAGCAACAGGAACCACATCAGCAGCGACCCAGGCGCAGGCGGGACAAACTGCGGGAACAGCGCCAGCACGAACAAGGCCATTTTCGGGTTGAGCAAATTGGTCCACAGCCCCTGACGAAAAGCCGTACCCGCCGATAAGCCTTCGTTTGCCGCCACCGCAGCAGCAGGCTGGCCACCGCGCACGCAGCCCCACGCCAGGTACAGCAAATACCCCGCGCCCAGGTAGCGGATCAGATCGTAAGCCAGCGGCACAAGCTGCAGCAGCTGCGACAAACCCAAGGCGGCAGCCAGGGCATGGCAATACACCCCGGCCTGTATGCCGGCCAGCGTGGCAAAGCCGGCCCGCACGCCCTGGCTGGCACTACGCGAAGCGATCAGCAACATATCCGGCCCCGGTGTTAGCGCCAGTACCAGCGCAGCCAAAGCAAACAGCGTGATATTTTCCATGCCCGGCATGGCGTATTCCTATTGAACAAGGCAAGACCGCAGCCTAAGTACCCGCCGCCGGCAAGTCAACGCCGCGTCGCGCTATCCGGCAGGCGCAAGATTCGGTAACATCGCGATCTTTTTGCAGTTTTTGAGTTCGCACCATGGAAAATCCAGGCTTCAAGCGCGCCATCCGCAGCTTTGTACTGCGTCAGGGCCACCTCTCCGCTTCCCAGCAACGCGCCATCGACGAAGGCATGCCGCGCTGGGGTATCGAATACCGCCCCGAGCAGCTGGACCTGGCCCAGGCCTTTGGCCGCGACGCGCCCAAGATTCTGGAAATCGGCTTTGGCATGGGCGGCGCCACCGCCGAGATTGCGGCCAACATGCCGCATCACGACTACCTGGGCGTAGAAGTCCACAGCCCGGGCGTAGGCAACCTGTTCAAGCTGATCGAGGAAAAGCAGCTTACCAACCTGCGCCTGCTGCGCCACGACGCGGTAGAAGTGCTGGACAATATGCTGGCCGATGGCAGCCTGGACGGCGTGCATATTTTCTTCCCCGACCCCTGGCACAAAAAACGCCATAACAAGCGCCGCCTGATCCAGGCCCCGCTGGTAGAAAAGCTGGTGAAAAAGCTGAAGCCCGGCGGCTACCTGCACGCCGCTACCGACTGGGAAGACTACGCCATCCAGATTCTGGAAGTCTTCAACGGCAACACCGACCTGCAGAACACCGCCGAAGCGTACGCACCGCGCCCGGACTACCGCCCGCTGACCAAGTTCGAAGCCCGCGGCATCCGCCTGGGCCACGGCGTGTGGGACATCATCTTTACCCGCAAGTAAGACAAGGGTAAGTGTGAAAAAGACGGCCAGCATGCACCGCCATAAGGCGTAAAAGCGCACAGATCGTTTCACGGATCTGCCTTTACCAGCCCGCATGCTTGCTTGAGCGAAACAAAAATGCCCCGCCATCGGCCGGGGCATTTTTTTGGGCTATCGAGCACACCGCCAACGCCGTGAAGCACTACGCCACTAAACGTGGTGGACAGCGCCACCTGACTTTGTACTTTCAGGCATCTGCCACCCCTCACATACAAAATGCATATATCATCCCTGCGGCCAACAACAGCAGTGCAGACCACTGCATTCAAACCTTAGCCATCACAAGGAAAACATCAATGTTCTGCATCACTTGCGGCGCTGACAATGTCGAAAGTTCAGCGCACTGCATCCGCTGCGGCCAAGATTTGGTGACGCTTAGAATAGACAAGTACTCGACACCATTCTCTCCCGCCTCAAGCGCAACCCTTTGGAATCCGGATGTCGCGGCGCTTCTGAGCATGCCGTTCAGCCCGATATTTGGTGCAATCATTCATGCGCTGAACTGGCAGCGTCTGGGGCAGTCCCGGCGCGCCCTCGTAGCGTGGTCATGGGGCACATTCATCTTATTGGCATTTATAGGTGTCACTTTCTATGGCGCAGTTGCGCACCTGAGCGCACATACTATCCATGCCTACTTGCGCCTTACGCAAATCGTTGCGCTTCCTCTTTGGTATTTTGCTACGGCTCGTGCCCAAGGGAAATTCATTGGACTGAAATTGAAAGGCGAATACTTACGGGAGAGCTGGTTCATTCCGGTAGCTGTCGCGACTATCCTGGTCGGGGCGCTTTATGGCTTATCTGGCACGCTCCAGCAATGACTGACATGCCAGTCAACCTGAATCGCCCTGGCATGACGGCGAGTTACCGTGAGCGCTTCACGTAAGCCAATGCTTCAGCTGCCAGTTCCGTGAAGTGCTGGGCTTCCTCTACTGGCAAGGCCACCCACTCTTTCATGGGGCGGCCTGTCCCAGAGGGATCCCAAAGCGCTGCATTGTCGAGAGACAACGCCTTTTTGTGATGTTCACCTGTGAGCTTGAATACAAGCCTGTCGTTGTGCAGTGACACAAAAGCCTTGCCGTTGACTTTGAGGCATGACTTGCCAAACATTTGACCTGCAGTGACTTCCTGGCTGGTTTTTAGTGTGGCTTTGAGCTTCTCGTATTCGATGGCGGTCGATGACATTCGGCAGCTCCTTGGCAATGTCTAACATAAGGCTAGGGTACTGGCCTGATTACCGCCGTCCCGCTTAAGCCCCTTGATAGTGCAGCATGGACTTATAGGCGTGTCCGATACGCAAGAATTTCCGCCTTTGCTGCCTCGTTGAGCTTTTCTGGGTCAATACCCATCGCACGGAAGGCACGTGCGGCTACACCATATTGCGCAGACAGGGCTGCCAAGAGTACGTGGGCACTCAGCAGCGGGGCCGTCGAGTCGGCTTTATGTTCTTTCTTCATTATCTCGCGCGTCAATGTCTGCATTAATGCTTGAGCAGACGGTTGGGCTTTATAAAGACCATCGCCAGTCGGTATCGCTGTGGGCTGATCAGCAATGTCATTCACACAAGATAAGGACACTCCCACACTGTGCAATGCATCCTTGTATTGCTTGGCGATGGCTGCAGGAAAGCAGTCCGGGTTGGCATGTAGCCGCAGAAGTGCCTTACGGGCAGTGCCATCAGGCAACGCCAAGGCTGACAGAACAAAATGCTCGGCACCCGGCTTCATTTGACCATCGGCATTGCCAAATTTTTCGGCGGCCAAACAAAGTGCTTTGATTGTGTTCATATCACGAAAACGCTGCCTGATGGTTTTAAACATAAGAATGCCTTTCATCAATCAGTTTTGGAGTGAACGTTTGCCAAGCGCTTATGTGCAGCCTGTTTGGAGACACCAAGTGCCTCGGCAATTTGCGACCAGGACCACCCCTGTTCAAGCGCAGCCATGACAGCACGATGTTCAAGTTTATCGGCCAGTAGTCGCAGTGCGACAACAGCGGCCAAAGCTTCGGCAGGCTCTTCAGCAGGGGGAAGAGATTTGAGGTCTATCATGCGTCAACATTAGTTGACGATCCTCATCGTGTCAACCCGTGTTGACGAATGTGCCGGGCTAAATGCCAAAGCCAAAAGCCAGCGGTACAGGAACAAGAGATCATTGCAGAGTTTGCATGGGGTATAGGCAACTGGCGTTTTCCAATGCCGGGTGGAAAGCGATACGCCGGGTGGTTCCCCGCGCAAGCCCGACACCGCCGCAGCGGTAAGCTTATCCGGCCGGCACTGCGGGGTGCTCGCCTTGTGGGGCACTGCTTGGTCAAACCGTACTGGCAGGGATCGCCCTGCTGCGGCCGGTTTTTTCACGCATGCCACCACCTGACATGCGCCGATGCAGCAAAAATGGCGTTAACCGGCCCCAATGACAGTGCCGCCCCCAAGTGGGCGGCAAGAATCCACCATGCCAGGCATGTCGCAAAGAAATAGGATGCAGGGCCCCATAGAACGAGCCCCCCCACCGGTAGCACCTTTTGCCTAGATGCAGACCAGCTTGGCGATAGCAGACAGCTCTGGATGCTGCAATCACCAGCGTCCGCCAGTACGGCTGTACGCTATGCCCATAGCGGCGCCGCTCTGCGCGTCGGGTCAACATTAGGCACCACAAGCTAGCGGTCTTTCTCTGATCCAGCGCTACCGGCTAGCCACCCAGCAGCGCCTCGATATCCGGCAGCAGTTCGTGCGGCTCGGCGGCGGGCTCGTAGCGTTTGACCAGCCGGCCTTTGCGGTCGATCAGGAACTTGGTGAAGTTCCACTTTACCGGGTGCGGGTGGCCGCTTTCCACACCGGTAAGCCATTGCCACAGCAGGCTGGCGGCGGGGCCGTTGACGTCGCCCTTGGCAAACAGCGGGAAGCTTACGCCAAAGCGTGTCTCGCAAAAGGTAGCGATGTCGTCTGCGCTGCCCGGCTCCTGGCCACCAAACTGGTTGCACGGGAAAGCCAGTACGGTAAAGCCGCGCGCCCCCAGGGCGGCCTGCAGTTCCTGCAGGCCCTGGTACTGGCGGGTATAGCCGCATTCGCTGGCGGTATTCACCACCAGCACCACCTGGCCCAGGTAATCGGCCAGGGGCTGCGGGCGGCCATCGGCCAGGTTGGCCGCAAAGCTGGCAAGCGTGGTCATGGTGCGTGTGTCTCCGTATAATGCTGATTTCCCGAACAAATCAGTCAACAATCATGTTTGCACCCAGCCGGCAGGATGCCCGCCGTTTCTTTTTTGATACCTGGCAAAAACAGCAAGCCGGCCACCCGCTCAGCGACCTGGAAAAGCTGCTCGCCAGTGTGATTGCCGCCCACCCCGAGTACCACGCCATCCTTAGCCGCCCCGAGCAGTACGGCGAGCGCGAATGGCTGCCGGAGCAAGGCGAAACCAACCCCTTCATGCACATGAGCATGCACCTGGCGGTGGAAGAACAGCTGTCCATCGACCAGCCGTTTGGCATTCGCACCCTATACCAGCAGCTGCTGGCCAAAACCGGCAGCGAACACGACGCGCAACACGAAGTAATCGACTGCCTGGGCGAGATGATCTGGCAGGCGCAGCGCTACGGCGGCGGGCCGGATGTCAACGTGTACCTGTCCTGTATTCGCGGCAAGCTGGGCCAAGACCCGGAAGACGAACGCCGCCTGAACCTGAAAGACATGGACGACTGAGCCGGATTGTCTGGCGTAAAACAAAGGGACCGCACGCCGGTCCCTTTGTTATGGTCAAGCCGCTACGGTTTTGCAAACCTAGCCGGCAGGCCGGGCGCGCCACTGCGCTACCAGCTCGTCCAGCTGGCCGGGTTCCTGCAGATGGATAACACCCTGCGGCAGCTGGCGCAGGCCGCGACAGCCCTTGCCCCCCAGCCACAGCTGTGTCGCGGCAGGTAATAGTGCACGCAGCTGTTCGGCCACAGCCTGCACACTGCCCTCGTACGCACCGGAGAACGACAGCACCACAATATCCACCTGATGCTTTTCTGCGGCAAATGCCACGTCCTGCAGCGGCATCTGCGCGCCGAAGGCGATGGCGTCGCAACCGGCCAGGCGTAGCAGCGCCTCCACCATCAGCAGACCCAGCACATGCAGCTCGCCCGGTGGCGTGGTCAGCATCACGCGGGGCGACATGGCGCCGGCCGGAATGGCCGCCAGGGTTTCCCGCATCACCCGGCTGACCGCCTCGGAGTACAAGTGTTCTTCGGCAATCTGCAGCTCGCCGCGCATCCACGCATCGCCCACCAGCTGGTTGGCCTCGGGCAAAAAGTCGCAGGCAAAGCGGCGCAGCCCCAGCTCCAGCATGCGGTGGCGCAGGTAGGCACGCGTGGCTTGCGCATCGTGGCTTTGTAGCGCTGCCACCAGGCCCTGGCATACGTCGGACACCTGGCGCTGCGGGGTGTGCTCGGTGGTGAGCGCCTGCAGCTGGGCATCGCTCATGGCCATCAGCTTGCCGGGGCGAAACCCCAGGTCGAGCAGGCGGCGAATCAGCTTTAGCCGCGCCAGGTCGGCCTGCGAGTACAAGCGGTCGCCGGCGGCATCGCGCGCGGGCTGCGGAAAGCCGTAGCGGCGCTCCCACATGCGCAGCAGGTCTTTGGGGATGCCGGTTTCGCGCTCGATGGCGGCAATCGGCAGGCCAGTGGCGTCGTTTTCGGGCAGTTCGTTCATGATTTGTACAGGGCCGCAAGCGACAAGACATTAACAAAGGCAGGCATTATGCCACGCGCCGTTTCAGACAGCGCAGCAGCCCGCCCAGCAGCGGCAGCTTTTCGTACAGGCCTTCGGCGGCGTCCCAGTAGTCGCGGTGGTCCACAATACGGCCGTCGCTGCCCAGTACAAACAGGGTACCGCCGTGGATGCACTGCGGCTTGCCCAGCATGGCAAAGGTGAAATCCCAGGTGACAAAGGCCTTGTCACCCTGTGCGATGACCTCGCCAATCACGAAGCGTGGCTCGGCCAGGCTACGGAACATGCGTGCGTACAGCGCCTTGATCTGCGAGCGCCCCTTGATGACGTTAAAGGGGTCGCGAAAGCTGGCGCCGTCGGCGTATACCGCGTCGATTTCGTCCAGCGTGGCGGGGGAAAGGGTTGCAAACCAGTCCAGATGGCGGGCAAGTGCGGGGTTCATAGTCCGGTTACCTTGTGTGCAAGCCAGAAATACAGGCGGTAGGGCAGGTGTGCGGCCAACTTCAGCGCACGCGTAAAACGCTTGGGAAAATGGATGTCAAATTCGCCGCGCGCCAGGCCACGCAAGATGGCGTCGGCGGCTTGCTGCGGGCTGATCAGCGCGGGCATGGCAAAGTCGTTTTGTGCGGTAAGCCGCGTAGTGACAAAACCGGGGTTCACCACGTACACGCCCACGCCGTGCGGGTGCAGGTCCAGATACAGCGTTTGCGCCAGGTGGTTTAGCGCCGCCTTGGTAGCACCGTATACCAGGCCATTGCTCATGCCGGCCCAGCCGGCCACGCTGGCTACCAGCACCAGCCCGCCGCCCTGCTGCGCCATCAGCTGCGGTACGTTGGCCGCCACACCGTACAGGCTGGCCAGCAGGTTGACATTCACCATGCGCTGCGCGGCTTCCGGTGTCAGCTCCCAGGCGCGCAGCGGGGTGTAATCGCCCGCCAGCATCACCACCAGGTCGATGCGCCCCCAGCTGGCGAGCAGGCTGTCGCGTACGCGCTGCCAGTCTTCCGGCACGGTGGCATCCATCGCGTGTACCTGCATGCGCTCTTGCCCGGCCGCTACGGCGTGCAGCGCGGCTTCGGTACGGCCGGACAGCGCCACGTGTGCGCCCTGCTGCTGCAGCGCCTGCGCCAGCGCCGCACCTATGCCATGGCCGGCGCCCACCAGCCACACGCGCTGGCCGTGCCAATCACGCAGCTTGGGGTTCAGGCTCACGGCTGCGCCCCTTTGCGAAAGAACAGCGTGACCTCGCCCAGCTTGATGCCCCATTTGCTCATCACCGAGCGGTTCAGCACCGTGCGCTCGTCCAGCTGGTACATCCAGTCGTCGAAGCGTACCTCGTACACGGTGCCGTCTACCGGCAGGCGCAGGGTGTAATCCCAGAACAGGGCGAAGCCTTCGGTGCGGCCGCTGGCCTGGCCGACCACGTCATCCGCCGTGCCGGTGTAGCGGCCGTCGGGCAGCTTTTTCAGCGTCCAGATGCGGCGCTGCTTTTCGCCGTCGTCGTAGCTAAAGTGCTCGTCCAGCACGCCGGTATCGCCCTGCCAGCTGGCGTTCATCTGCACGGTAAAGCGGCGGATGACTTTGCCGCTGCGGTCCTGAAAGGTGCCTTGCGCCGTCACCGGGCCGTCAAAGTAGCTTTTCAGGTCAAAGGTTGGCCGCGTACCGCGGTAGTCGTCGATACTGGCGGTACTGCAGCCACCCAGTGCCAATGCCGCCATCGCGGCCACCAGCCAAGCCCATCGTTTCCACATCATGCTGCTCCTTGCATGGGCGGCCGGTATCGCAAGCACCCCCACGCCATCAATTTGAAAAGTGCCGGCAAGGCCGCGTACACCCACATCAGGCCACCGGCCGCCTGGCCGGGCACATAGCCCGCCCACTGCGCCAGCGGCAGTGCCACCCCGGCAGCCACGGCCAGCGCCAGCTTGTTGAGCATGGACACGGCACCGAATACCGCCCCACCGGCCTGCTGTACGCGGGCGCCCAGCACGTCGGCCACCAGCGCGCTGGCAAAGGCCAGATCTGCGCCCAGCGCCACGCCGGTCAGCACGCACACCAGCGTAAAACCGGCACTATCCCCGGCGGCCAACAACGGCACCGGCATGAAGCCCAGCAGCGCCAGCGCCATGCCGGCCCGCCAGGCGCGCACCTTGCCGATACGGTCGGCCAGCCACACCCACGCGGGGAGCGACGCGCCCGCCGCCACAAAGTAGGCCAGCAAAAATACGCCGGTCTGCGCGCTGGCCTGCAGCACGTCGGCCACGTAAAAATTCAGCAAGGTCGCCGGTATGGCCATGGCCACCGCATTCAGCAGCAGCACCACACCAGCGGCGCGCAACGCGCCGTCACGCCACCAGGCTGGCCCGGCTTGTGCGGCCACCTCGGCTGCGGCAGGTGCCGGTAGCCGCGGCGCCCAGACTGCGGCCAACCCTGCCAGCAGTACCAAGGCCAGCAGCACCCAGACAAAGCGCTGCATGGCCGCCATCTCGCCCATGCTGCCGGCCCACCATGCCGGCAGTGCTGCCGCCAGCAGCACACCCGCCAGCCCCCAGCCCTCGCGCCAGGCAGCTACCCGCGCCCGGCCGGCCGGCGTGGGCCACAGCGCGGCGCCGTAGCGCAGCAGAGCGATGGTGAGCCAACCGTGCGCCAGGTATACCAGCAGCAGCGCACCAGACAGCTGCAGCCACAGCGGCCAGCCCGGCTGCGGCCACAGCAGCCAGGCAAAGCCCGCTACGGCAGCGGCTGCGGCCAACCCAGCCGCCAGACGCAGCGCGCTACGCCCCAGGCGGTCTTGCCACTGCCCCAGCAGCGGGTCCAGCACGGTGTCCAGCAGCCGCGTCACAAACAGCAGCAAGCCCAGGCTGGATAGCGCCATGCCAAAGTCGCGGGCGTACAGCGCCGGCAAATGCAGGTACACCGGCAAGGCCAGCATGGCGAGCGGCATGGCCGCCAGGCCGGCCAGCGCCAGCTGCAGGGGCGTCATCCGCGGCCGTTCAGCAGCTGCTCGCGCAGCGCCGGCGCACGCGAGGCCGGGTCTAACCAGATGCGGAAAAACATGCGCGCCAGCAGCGGGTCGTCCACCGTGCGCGTGTGGCGGCCGTTGTGCCAGAAGCGCAGGCTGTTGCCATCGAATGCACCGACAATTTCGTCGCCCTGCTGTACGTCGGGGATGGCTGCAGCCAAGGTATCGCGCCAGCTGGTGCGGCGGTTTTCCGGCAGGCCGTAGCGCTGCATTTCTTCCAGGCTGATATCGACGATCTTGGCCGACGGAATATCGCGGGCGTAGCGCAACGACAGCGCAAACGGCCGCGCCCAGTCAAACGCCTGGCCCTGCTGGGTATACAGCGTAGCGTCGTACAGCTTGAAACCGAACCAGCGCAAATTGCCCTGCCCTAAGGGGCGCAGGTTTGCGAGCTCTGCAGGCAGGGCCATGACGACCTCCGTTACCATCAAGCCGGCGAGCAAGGCGCCGGTAGCCACCCATCTAGACATGACGCGTCATCTCCAGCTGGCATACATCGGTGCGCCCGGCGTCAAAGCCGGCAATGCAGTAGTAGAAGTAAAACTGCCACAGCCGCACAAAGGCCTCGTCAAACCCTTGGGCGCGCACGCGCAGCTGTACAGCGTCGAAGTCTGCCAGCCAGCGGCGCAGCGTTTCGGCGTAGTCGGCACCAAAGGTGTAGCGCTCGCCCAGGCGCAGGCCGGCATTGGCAATGTGCTGCTCCAGCTGGCCGGGCGAGGGCAGCATGCCGCCAGGAAAGATGAACTGCTGGATAAAATCGGTGCTGCTGCGGTAGCGCGCAAAATACTCGTCGCCAATGGTAATCACCTGTACCACCGCCTTGCCGCCCGGCTTGAGCCGCGCGCGCAGGGTGGCAAAGTAGGACGGCCACCAGCGCTCGCCTACCGCTTCCAGCATTTCGATGGACACGATATGGTCGAACTCGCCGTCAATATCGCGGTAGTCCTGCAGGCGCAGGTCGGCCTGCTGTGCCATGCCCGCTGCGGCCAACCTTTGCTGCGCCCAGGCCAGCTGCTCGGTAGACAGCGTCACGCCGGTAACGTGTACACCACGGGTGCGGATGGCGTATTCGGCAAAGCCGCCCCAGCCACAGCCGATTTCCAGAATACGCTGCCCTGGCCGGGCGTCCAGCCGCTGCAGGATGCGCTCGTACTTGGCCCACTGCGCCGACTCCAGGCTCTGGCGGTAGTTACCGTCAAACACTGCCGACGAATAGCTCATGCTGGGGTCCAGCCACAGCTTGTAAAACTCGTTGCCCAGGTCGTAGTGGGCGTGGATATTGCGCCGGCTGCCCTTGCGCGTATTGGCACGGGTCAGGTGGCGCAGCAGGTAGCCCACCTTGCCCAGCCAGCTACCGTGGATGGCCTGCTCGACCGCCGCCTCGTTCTGCAGCGCCAGGCGCATTAGTGCTACCCAGTCCGGCGAGCTGGCCTGGCCATCGCGCCAGGCTTCGGCCAGGCCAATGTCACCAGCCAGCGCAATGCGGCGCAGGGCGCGCCAGTCGTGAATGTGCAGGGTGGCGTCCAGGCCCGCGTGGCGGCCACTGTACAGCTGCTGGCTGCCGTCCGGGCCCACCAGCAATAGCTGGCCGTACAGCAGCCGGCTCAGGCCAGCCAGTAGCGGGCGGGCGTACCATGGCGCGCGCAGCGCCTGCGGGTTCAGGGAAGGGCTCAGGGTCGTCATCACACACTCCGGGAATCGGTAGGCGGCGTGGCGGGCACGCCTTGTTTGCCAAAAAAGGGAACACGTTTGCGCCATAGCTGCAGCGCCTGCCAGTGGATGCGCGCCCACACGGCAAAGGTGAGCGTGGCGCAGCCCAGCACCAGCTGCCATACCGTGGCGGCACCCGGCGGCTGCGGCCAACCTTGCTGGGTGGCGACAAAGTCGGTGTTGTCGCCGTCGCGGCTATAGGCAATGCGTACGCTGAAGCGCCCATCGGCCTGGCGGGCAAAGCGAAAGCGGTAGCTGCCTTCCACCTGGAAAAACGGCGACACGTGCAGCGCTTTGGGCGCGGCAAAGCTGTCGCGCGCCTGCATCGGGCGCCAGTCCGGGTGGTGTACGCAGTAGTCGTGGTGCTGGCCAAAGGTATTGCTGACCTCCACCCATACCGCCCGCAGCGCGGCGGCGCGGTCGAACACCAGGTAAAAGCTCACCGGGTTGAAGGCGTAGCCCAGCACGCTTGGCAGGGTGTGCAGCTCGATGCGGCTGGCGTCGTGAAAACCGGCTGCGGCCAACCTTTGCGTGAGCCACGGCCACAGCGCGCTACCGTCACGCGGGCCGTGGCGTCGGCGTAGCCAGCACACGCCAGGCGCCAGCCGGTGTGCCGGCACATCGCCATCGGGCAGGCTCACCGCGACCCAGCTGTGGCGGTAGGCAAAATGGTGCCGTGCGGGCTGGCGGCGGCCGTGCCATACCCGCCCGGCGTACAGCTGCACGCTCATGTTGCGGCACCGGCCAGCTGCGGCAGCGGCGCATGCGCGGCCACCGGCTGGCTGATGTCCCACGGCACGGTAGCTCCCAACCCCTGGGCCACGGCCATGCCGGCCTTGAGGCCGTCTTCATGAAAACCGTAGCCGGCCCACGCACCGGCAAACCAGGTACGCTGGCGCCCCTGGATCTGCGCCAGCGCCTGCTGTGCGGCAATGGCGTCACGGTCGAATACCGGGTGGGCGTAGTCGAACTCGGCCAGCACGCCCTGCGGCTGGCGGTAAGGGTTCAGCGTGACGATAACGGGTTGCTGGAACGGCAACTGCTGCAGCGTGTTAAGCAGATAGCTCACCATCACCGGCGTATCGCTCTCCCCTGCCCTGCCAACGCGGTAATTCCACGCTGCCCAGGCTTGCTGGCGCTGGGGCAGGAAGCTGGCGTCGGTGTGCAGCACGGCGCGGTTAGGCTGGTAGCGCAGCCGCGACAGTACGCTGCTTTCCGCCGGGCTGGCATCGGCTAGCAAGGCCAGCGCCTGGTCGCTATGGCAGGCCAGCACCAGGTGGTCGAAGCGCTCCTCGCCGTGGCGGCTATGCACGGTCACGCCGTGGGCATCGCGCAGTACACGCTGCACCGGGCTATCCAGCCGCAGGCCGGGCAGGTCTTGCAGCATGCGCTGTACGTAGACACGCGAGCCGCCTTGCACGGTTTTCCACTGCGGCCGGTCCAGCACCTGCATCAGGCCGTGGTTCAGACAGAAATCAAAGAAAGTGGCAGCGGGAAAGGCCGCCATATCGCGGGTGGAGCTGGACCAGATGGCTGCACCCATCGGCAGCAGGTACCAGTCGCGCAGCGCTTGGCCGTAGCCGTGGCGGTTCAGCAGCTGGCCCAGGGTGTCGCCGGTGACGCGCGCCTCGTCACGCAAGGCCGGGGCCTGGCGGTGCAGGCGCAGAATGTCGCGCAGCATATGCCAGAACGCCGGGCGCAGCAGGTTGCGCTTCTGGGCAAACAGGGTAAACAAGTCGCTGCCGGCCCACTCGAGCTTTTCCTGGTCCAGCGCTACCGAAAACGTCATTTCGGTGTGATGCACCGGTACGCCAAGCAGGGCGAACAGACGAATCAGGTTGGGATAGGTGCGGTCGTTGTGCACCAGAAAACCGGTATCCACCGGGGCAGTCACGCCATCCAGCGTCACGTCCACCGTGTTGCTATGGCCACCGGCGTAGTGACCCGCCTCAAACAGGGTAACTTCATGGCCGCTACGGGCCAGTAACCAAGCTGCCGACAGGCCTGCGATGCCCGCTCCCGCTACTGCAATGTGCATGCTGACTTCCTTGTGTCTGGTGCTACCGACAGGCAACACCGGATAACTGTGGTTTTGTTTATGCTTTGTACTGTACAAAATTGATTAGTTCAATAAAAAAACCCGCTTTGCGGGTTTTTTGTCGATACCGGGTCAACAGGCTTTGCTGCTTAGCCCAGCCTGTTCTGGCGCTGGCCTTGCTGCCAGGCTGCAATATTGGCCACCAGCTGTGCGGCCAACCTGCCCATCGCCTCGCGGCTAGCCCAGCCCACGTGCGGCGTAACAATCAGGTGCGGCAGGCGCGCTTTCAGCAAGGGGTTGCCTTCGCGCGGCGGCTCTACCGACAACACATCGAAACCGGCACCACCGATCTGGCCGTACTTCAAGGCGGCCACCAGCGCGTCTTCGTCTACCAGGCCGCCGCGGGCGGTATTCACCAGGATGGCGCCCGGCTTCATCGCCATCAGCTCGGGCTGGGCGATCAGGTTGCGCGTGCTGTCATTCAGCGGGCAATGCAGGGAAATCACGTCGGAGGTGGCCAGCAAGGTGTCGAACGACACATAGCCATCGCGCACCACGCCCGCGCCCTTGCGCTCGCCAAACTGAACCTGCATGCCAAAAGCCCGCGCGCGGCTGGCCATGGCCTGGCCAATGCCGCCACTACCGAAGATACCCAGCGTCGCGCCCTGCAAATCGCGAATGGGCGCGCCAAAATGGCAGAACTGCGGCGCGTTCTGCCACACACCGGCCGCCACATCCCGCTGGTAGGCCGGCAGGTTGCGCATCAGCGCCATCATCAGCATGAAAGCGTGCTCGGCTACCGTGTCGTCACCGTAATGCCGGATATTGGC
The DNA here is from genome assembly GCF_028548455.1 of Vogesella aquatica. Lineage (GTDB taxonomy): Bacteria > Pseudomonadota > Gammaproteobacteria > Burkholderiales > Chromobacteriaceae > Vogesella > Vogesella aquatica. Next base: position 20,708 of record NZ_JAQQLF010000010.1, on the reverse strand, counting down.
CACCGCCACGCCTTGGCGACGGCAGGCGTCGATATCGATGTGGTTGTAGCCGGTGGCCGCAATTGCCAGCATTTTCAGCTGCGGCAGCGCTGTCAGGGTAGCGGCGTCGAACGGTACTTTATTGGTGATGACCACGTCGGCGCCGGCGCAACGGGCGACGATATCGTCGCGGCCACTGGCGGCATACTCGACATAGTGATGAGCAAACGGAAAAGCCGGCAGCGGCACAGGCAGGCTGTCACGGTCCAGAAACACAATACGCAAGGGGGTCATGGCGGGTTCAGCATTCGTAGGAAATAAGGGCACGGTAGGCATGCCAGCTGGACAAGCCCAGCAGCGGCGCCACCAGCAACAGCCCGACAAACTGGCTGGCCAAGCCTATCGCAACAAGTGCCACGATCATAGCGGCCCATACCACCATCGTCACCCCGTTGCGGCCAACCACTTGCAGGCTGGCTTGCATGGCGGTGATCACGTCTATTTCCTTGTCCAGCAACATGGCGCAAGTGCAAATGCTCAGCGACAGCACTAACAGCACAAACAGCAGCGACATGCCCACCCAGCTCAATGACAGCAGCAGGTTATCACCCTGCAGCAAGCCCGGCAGCAGGGCATCCAGCCGGGGCAGCCGCCCTTGGTCGAACAGGGCAAACAACAGCATCGAGCAGGCGCCCCAGGCGCAAGACAGCAGTGCCATCACACAGCCATACAGCGCCAAAGCACCAGGGTTGGCGCGCCAGGCCAGCGCGCTATGCAGCAGCATCACGCGGCCACCGTTAAATGCCTGCTGCTGCCTGGCGATATCGTAAAGCCCTGCGGCCAGAAACGGCCCCAATAGCCAGCAGGCACAGCCCAGCGCCAGTGCCAGTTCCGGAAAATACTGCAATAGATACGCCAGACCATAGGCCATCAGCACATACACCGCACCGTATAACAAGGCATCGGCAGGCGTACGCTGCAAATCACGCCACCCCAGTTTCAGCCAGCGAAAAGGGGCAGCCAGGCCCTGGCGCTGCACCACGATATGCTGCTGCGTAGCCAGACAAAGTAAGGTCATCGCCCTGCCCCCTTTAGCGCTTGTGTCAGTTAACCGATATTTTTTTATAAGACACTGATTGGCATATACAAAAGCAGTCGCCCACAGCCCGCACCATGGCTGATAGAATACGCCCCCTGATCAATGCGGTAACGAAGGGCATCACAATGGCAGAACTGATCATCGAAGATCTGGTGACAGGCGAAGGTAAAGAAGCAGTCGCAGGCGAAGAAGTCACCGTGCACTACACCGGCTGGCTGACTGACGGCACCAAATTCGACTCCAGCAAAGACCGTTTCCAGCCGTTCAGCTTCCCGCTGGGCGAAGGCTACGTGATCAAGGGCTGGGATCAGGGTGTACTGGGCATGAAGGTGGGCGGCAAACGCAAGCTGACCATTCCGTCCGACCTGGGCTACGGCGCGCGCGGCGCTGGCGGCGTTATCCCGCCGCATGCCACCCTTGTATTCGAAGTCGAGCTGCTGCAGGTAGGCTAAGCCTGTCCGCCATGAAAAACGCCCCGCAGCATTAGCGCGGGGCGTTTTTCATTGAAGCGGCCAACATCAGGCATCCGCCTTCACCGCCAGGCGCTTCTTGCGCCAGTACAGTACACCCAGCACCACCCCGGCCACCGCCAGGGCGATAAGAATACCGGCTTGGCCACGATGCACCATATGCATCAGCCATTCGCGGTTACGTGCGCCGAAGTAGCCCAGATACACCCACACCGGCACCGAGATCAGCGCGGCAAAACCGTCCATCATCACAAAACGCCAGTAAGGAATACGCCGGGTCAGGCCGGCAGTAAGGAAGATGGGCGAGCGCAGGCCTGGCAGAAAACGGGCAACAAACAGCACCCAGTTACCGTAGCGGGCAAACTTTTCCTGGGTAGCGGCAAAACGCTCGGGCGTCATGATCTTGGCTACCGGGCGAAAGCGCAGCACCCTCTCGCCGTACAAACGGCCCGCGGCAAACATGATGCCATCGCCAGCCAGCACCCCTGCCATACCCACCGCGAACATCCAGTGCACATCGGTATAGCCCAGGCCGGAAATAATGCCACCGGCTACCAAGGTAATGTCCTCAGGAATCGGCACGCCAAAACCACAGACCAACAGCACGATGAATACGGCAAAGTAGCCATACCCGGTAAAGAAGTCGAGAAGGAGTTGCAGGATGTCCATGTCTGCCCGAGGTGCGGAGAAAGATAAGCGAGCCACTTCGACCGTTACCCGGCGCAGCGGTTCAAAACGGCAGCCATCATATCACAGCCCCTGCAGACGGCTTGTGAGCAACATCGCGGCCAGCCACATCCTGGAGAAAGCAGCAGCATCCCGCAGCCGCAACAGACACGGACCGGCAAAATCCATTTTGTATGAAACCATGCCAATACAGTGTAGTGGCAACACCGCAGATACCAGCTAAAGGCAAGACGGGAAACGCAGAAGACAAAAACGACAGGCAAGAAAAAACCGGCCCGAGGGCCGGTTTTCATGTAAACACGTAAAACGTGATTACTGAGCAGCGGAAGCAGCCGGTGCGGAAGCGTCAGCAGCCGGTGCGGAAGCGTCAGCAGCAGGAGCGGAAGCTTCAACAGCAGGAGCGGAAGCTTCAACAGCAGGAGCGGAAGCTTCAACTGGAGCTTCTTCTTTTTTACCGCAAGCGGACAGAGCAACGGCCAGCAGGGCAGCAACGATGAGCGACTGTTTCATTTGTGTATTACCTTTGAAAGTAAGTGTTGAACAAGACGTCTGGTTCACTACTCTCTCTCAAAAAAAATTCCAGACAGAGAAAGCAGTGTAGATACTGTCAGTGCGCAAATTCTAGCACGAATAAAATTGTTGGGAAGGGGGTAAACGCTAATTTATTGCGGATATTTGCATGACCCATGCTGCATCGCAACATATTTCCAATGCCAAACCCCGTGCTTTCGATAAAAAATCTTCGTTTGCGATCACTTACCTTGCCTCATTCATGCTTCAACAGCATGGCCCTAAGCGGCAATATGCCACCATCCCGATAGATAACCCTCGAACAACAAAGGCAACATACTGTCTGACAATCCGGCAGACTCCAGTTGACGGGCGTTGGCCAAGTGCTGCCATGCGGCCAGCTGCTCCGGTTCGCATTCCAACAGCTGTCCGTTGCAGTACAGCATGTCATTAACATAAAGAATCTGGCTCTTCAAATCCAGAACAATGCCATGCGCCTTGGCCTGCTCGGCAAATGTTTCTTCGTCCAGCTCGTCCTCGGCACCCTCATAAAACACATGCGGCTTGGGTTCGGTAAGGTAGTGCCCCAAAAAGTCGGCCACCACTTTTTTATCCCAGCTGATCTGCTGCAGCATCTGGCTGACCTGCTCTACCATCGCATCGCTGATCTGCGCCGGTGCTGCCTGTTGCTGCAGGTCAGGATCCGCGTAACGGCCTTGCACGCAAACACGGTCTTGCAGGTACACCAGGAACTCGGTGGCAATTTCCTGCGCCGAGGGGGCGCGAAAACCGATGGAGTACGTCATGCCCGGCTCCAGTGCCACGCCGTAGTGTGCGCACTTGGGCGGCAGGTACAGCATGTCGCCGTGTTCCAGGATGAATTCCTCTTCTACCTGGAAGTCTTTCAGCACCTTGATAGGGGTATCCTCGATAAATGACTCATCCTGTTGCGACGAAATCTGCCAGCGCTTGCGGCCACCCACTTGCAGCAAGAACACGTCATAAGAATCGAAGTGCGGGCCAACCGTACCGCCTGGTGGCGCGTAGCTGATCATCAGGTCATCCAGCCGTGCATACGGCATGAAATCGAAACGCCATAAAATGTCGGCAATATGCGGCAGGTGGTGATTGACGTTCTGTACCAGGATGGTCCAGTCGGTTTCCGGCAGGCGGCGCAGGCGGCCGGCACGGAACGGGCCGCGCTCCAGGTGCCATTTGCCCTGCTTGTATTCGATCAGGCGGGATTCCACGTCTTCGTCGGCGGCCAGCTTGGCCAGCCAGGCGTAGTCCACATGCTCGCCAACATCTTTCAGGGCGCCACGGATGAGCAAGGGCTTCTTGTGCCAGTACTCTTTTAAAAAGGTCTCGGCGGTCATGCCGCCCAGCAGTTCGATTGGTTTCATGGCAGATTCTCGTTACGCATTCAGGCAATGGTTTACAATACGGGGATATCTGTTTTGCGCCGGATTTTGCTGCAACCCAAGGCTTGCCGGCCTGCGATGCATCAAGATTCCCTTTCTTTTCTCTACGACGGTACCGCCTCATGCAAATCGTTAAAAACTCGGTCGTAACCATTCACTACGAAATGTACGACGCCGACAACACCCTGCTCGACAAAACTGAAGAGCCAATTGCTTACCTGCATGGCGGCTACGACGGCATTTTCCCGCTGGTGGAAGAAGCACTGCACGGCAAGGCCGTGGGTGAATCCATCACCGTAACCCTGACCCCGGACGACGCCTTTGGCGAACCGGAAGAAGAGCTGGTGCGCGTAGAGCCGCTGGACGTACTGCCGGAAGAAGTTGAAGTCGGCATGATGTTCGAAGCAGACGACCCGGAAACCGGCGACGTGATCCTGTTCCGCGTCACCGACGTAGCCGACGGCAAAGCCGTACTGGACGGCAACCACCCACTGGCTGGCCTGACCATCCGCTTCCAGGCTACCGTGGCAGAAGTTCGCCCGGCTACCCCGGACGAAATTACCCACGGCCACGCCCATGGCGAACACGGTCACCATCACTAAGCCATTGCAAATGGCAGGCTGATGACAAAACGGGGCGCACGCCCCGTTTTTTGCGCCCAGTATTTTCAGCGGGCCGCCACTTTTCCCCGCAGCGCTACCACACCGATAGCCAGTGTGATCAGGTTATACAGCACATACGCCTCGTTCGGCCTGCCCTGCCCCAGCTTCCATACCGTCACCGCCAGCAACACCAGCACCAAGGCTTTCACTGCCGGCAGCAGCAGGGCTGTTGGCGCGGCACTTTTGCCTACCCGCCCCGCCACATGCGCCAGGGTAAAACCGCAAGCCGCCCCGGCCAGCACATCCAGCGGCCAGTGCACGCCAATCGCCAGCCGCGACAGGCACACCAGTGCGGCCAACAGTGCCAGGCCAAGCTGGGTAGGCAGCGAGCGGCGCGGCATCAGAGCACCGGCCAACACCGCCACGGCAATGGCATGGCCGGAAGGAAACGAGTGGTTGCCCGGTAATACATCCAGCAAATTAACCGTGCCCGCAGGCAGTACCAGCGGCGGGCGCAGCACATCAAAGCCGGCTTTCAAGGCGATACTGGCCAAGACACCCGCCGAGCCCAGCACCAGCATGCGCGGCAACAAGGCCGGCTGCCTTGCGGCCAACAGCAGCAGCACGCCGATCACCAGCGTCCATTCGCCCGCCATGCTCAGCAGCCGCCACACCGCACCTGGCAGCACGGCCAAGGCATGGTGCAGCGTGATGAACAACGCCTGGTTCACCCCGGTCAGCCACACCAGCAGCGCCAGTACACCAAATACCAAGGCCATGACCCTGCTCATGGCTTGCAACCTAGCGTGACACGGTCCAGCCCCGCCAGGTCCGGCAGCGTGTGTACCTGCTGCAAGCCGGCTTGTTCGAACAGCTCGCGGCACGCCGGGCCCTGGTCGTAACCATGCTCCACCATCAGCCAGCCGCCTGCGGCCAACCTGGCCGGCGCCCCTGCGGCGATAGCGCGCAGGCAGTCCAGGCCATCGTTACCATCGGTCAGCGCCATGCGTGGCTCGAAACGCACGTCGCCTTCGCCCAGATGATGATCGGCGGCATCGATATACGGCGGGTTGCTGACAATCAGTTCATATTGCGCAGCCGCAGGCAGCGGGGCAAACCAGCTGCCGTGATGAAACGCCACGCTCGCCCCCAGCGCCTCGGCATTACCGCGCGCCATGGCCAATGCGTCCGGCGACAGATCTACCGCTGCTACCTGCCAGGCGGGGGCTTCCAGCGCCAGCGTCACCGCGATGGCTCCACTGCCGGTGCCCAGGTCTGCCACACGGGCAGCCGTCTTGCGGCCAACCTTGTCCAGTGCAGCCTCTACCAGATGCTCGGTTTCCGGGCGCGGAATCAGTACTGCCGGGCTCACGGCAAAGCGGCGGCCATAAAACTCGCGCTCGCCCAGCAAATAGGCTACCGGCTCGCCGGCCTGGCGGCGCTGGGCCAGCAGGCTAAACGCTTGCCACTGCGCATCCGGCAGCGGCTCGGGGCCTGCCGACACCATGGCGCTGTGGCTCAGGCCGCTGACCTGCGCCAGCAGCAGGCGGGCTTCCAGCCGTGGCAAGTCAAAATGGCGTAATGCTTCGTTTAGCGTAGGCATGGTTTACAGCAAGAAAAGGCTGGCGAGGCCAAGGAAGATGAAGAAGCCGCCCGAGTCGGTACACGCGGTAATCAGTACGCTGCTGCCCACTGCCGGGTCTTTGCCGAAGCGCTCCATCATGGTAGGAATCAGCACCCCCATGGACGCCGCCAGCATCAGGTTCAGCGTGGTGGCGGCCAACATCACCAGGCCCAGCGCGAAATTGCCGTACAGCATCCAGGCCAGCACGCCCAGCGCCCCGCCCCACACCACGCCATTAATCACCGACACCCCCAGCTCTTTGCGCCACAGGCGATTGGCCTGCCCGGGCTGCAGCTGACCCATTGCCAGTGCGCGCACAATCATGGTGATGGTCTGGTTGCCGGAGTTACCGCCAATCCCCGCCACAATCGGCATCAGTGCGGCCAAGGCGACCAGCTTTTCGATACTGCCCTCAAAGGCACCAATGACGCGGCTGGCGACAAAGGCGGTACACAGGTTGATGGCCAGCCAGGCCCAGCGGTTTTTCACCGAATCGATCACCGGGGCAAACAGGTCTTCCTCTTCTTTCAGGCCGGCCAGGTTCAGCGCCTCGGTTTCCGATTCCTCGCGGATCAAATCCACCATCTCGTCTACCGTCAGGCGGCCAATCAGCACACCATGCTCGTCCAGCACCGGAGCCGTTACCAGGTCATAGCGCTCGAAAGCCAGCGCAGCGTCGGCCGCATCTTCTTCCGGGCGGAAGCTCACCACCTCGGTGGCCATCACCTCTGCTACCAGCGCGTCGGTGTCAGACACCAGCAGCTTGCGCACCGGCAGCACGCCCTTGAGCACACCGTCTTCGTCGGTAACGAAGATCTTGTCGGTCTGGCTGGGCAGCTCGTCAAAGCGGCGCAGATAGCGCAATACCACCTCGCAGCTGACATCGGCGCGAATCTTTACCAGCTCGAAGTCCATCAGGGCACCCACCTGGTGCTCTTCGTACGACAGTACCGACTGCAGTTGCTGGCGTTCTTCTTCGTCCAGGCCGCCCATTACCTCGTACACCACCTGGCGCGGCAAGTCGGCGGCCAGGTCGGCCAGCTCGTCGGCGTCCAGCTGCTCGGCGGCGGCCACCAGCTCGTGCTGCTCCATCGACTCGATCAGCGATTCGCGTACCGCGTCGGATACCTCCAGCAGGATGTCGCCTTCGTCGTCGCTATGCACCAGATTCCACACCAGCAGGCGGTCTTCCAGTGGCAGGGCTTCCAGAATGTAGGCGATATCCGCCGGGTGCAGTGCTTCGAGCTTGTGCTCCAGCTCGGCCAGGTTTTGTTTGTGAACGAGCGATTCCACCAGGTCATGGCGCGGCATGTCCTGGCGATGCACAAGGTCCTCTACCAGACGATGGCGCTCGATAAGGCGCTGTACCTGGGTAAGGCTGTCCTGCAGACGATCGGTGGGTTGTTTCTTGTCGACAACCGTCATGCACGTCTCCTTCCGCCTTTGGCGGGAATGACGCTGCATCCGGCAAAAAGGCGGGGCTAGTAGTGAGCCGTAATGGCTAAATCAGATGAGTAATAACTGGGTAAGTCCATGAGTTAAACCGCGCTCCTGCGCAGCTATCACGAGAGAGGCGGAATTGTAGCATGCAGTGCGGTGGGCAACCAGCGCACACGGGCGTGAAAAACCGGCCAGACGGCGCGGTGGCCTTATCAGGAAAACGCTTGCTTTGCACGCATTGGGCTCAAGGCAAAAGTGTGCCCGGCACACTCACCCGGCAAATCGGTAGCCTGATAGCGTTACCGGTATGGCAACCAGGCCCGCAGCCACTGCCGCACCGGCAAAAAACAAACTGGCTCCGCAAGCGGAGCCAGTCGACACACCGTAAAACCGTTTAAAACTATGGCGTATCGGCCATTGGCATGCGCCGCAAAATGATGCGGGTCTTGCGCGCCAGGCCCGGTGCATTGCGGTGCTCGTCGTAATAACGCGGGTTAGGCACCATGGCGGCCAACTTGGCCGCCTGGCCGGCAGACAAGCGCGAGGCGGGCGTGCGGTAGTAGTAACGCGCAGCGGCCTCGGCACCAAACACGCCATTACCCCACTCGATCACGTTCAGGTAGATCTCGAAGATGCGGCGCTTCTCCATCACCGCCTCCAGCATCACCGTGATCATGGCCTCTTCCAGCTTGCGCCACGGGGTTTTGCGGCCGGACAAGAACAGGTTTTTAGCCAGCTGCTGGCTAATGGTAGAACCGCCGGCCACGATGCGCCCTTGTTTCATGTTCTTCTCGAACGCTGCCTCGATGCCATCCCAGTCAAAGCCTTCATGGTCGACAAACTTGGCGTCCTCCGAGGCGATCAGCGCACGCTTGAGGTTAGGCGAGATACGCTCGTACGGCACCCATTTGTGGCGCAGCTCGGCCTCGGGGTCGTCTTTCTGCAGCAGTGCCAGCTGCTCGGTCATGAAGGCGCTAGCCGACGGGTTGAAACTGCGCCAGTACACGATGTGGCCGAAGATCCACAGGTTGTACAGAAAAAGGGCGGCCAACAGGGCCGCCCCGATGCGTAAGGTCCAGCGCAACACTTAGGCCAGTACCTCGCGCAGCATGTTGGTGACTTTACGCGTTTCCGGCTGCACGTCACGCCAGATACGGAACGACTCGGCCGCCTGCTCCACCAGCATGCCCAGGCCATCGGCCAGCATGCCGGCCTGCTCGCCTTGCGCACGGCGCAGGAAAGGCGTCAGGCCACGGCTGTATACCATGTCGTAAGCCAGCGCACCGGCCGCAAAAATGCCGGCAGGCATCGGTGGCAACTCGCCCTGCAGGCTGGTGGACGTACCGTTGATGACGATATCGAACTGGCGGCCCGCCAGTGCCTCGTAGCCTGTGGCCTCGATCTGGCCCAGGCTGGCAAACTGTGCGGCCAACGCTTCAGCCTTCACCACGGTACGGTTGGCAATGGTCAGCGTAGCCGGTTTCTCTGCCAGCAATGTGGGCAGTACACCGCGCACCGCACCACCCGCACCCAGCAGCAGCACGCGCTTGCCGGTAATGGCTACGTCCAGGTTGTCGACGATATCGCGCACCAGGCCCACGCCATCGGTGTTGTCGCCGTAAATCTTGCCGTCACGGAAGCTCAGGGTATTCACCGCCTCGGACAAACGTGCGCACTCGCTGACTTCCTGGGCAAAACGGAAAGCATCGCCTTTGAACGGCAGCGTCACATTCAAACCGCGGCCACCTGCCGCCACAAAAGCAGATACGACTTCGTCAAACTTGCCGATATCGGCAAACAGCTTTTCGTACTGCAATGCCTGGCCGGTGGCGCTGGCAAATTCGCTATGGATGAAAGGCGATTGGCTATGCGAAATAGGGTTGCCAATTACAGCGTAACGATCAGTCATGATTCACTTCTCTATATGGGGTAAGTCAGGCAAGCCGGTGGCAGCCGCTTGGCCGAAAGCACACTTTGCCTTGTCGGACAGGAAACTGCAACCGCCTGTTGCCACACTGTCAGCCCTGAATCCACGGCAAGCCGGCAGCCTTCCAGCCATTGAGCTGGCCGCGGTGCTGCTGCACGTCACGGTCACCTTCAAAACCTTCCAGTACGTTATATACCTCGGCATAGCCTGCTTCTGCGGCCAACCTGGCCGCTTCGTCCGAGCGCGCACCGCTGCGGCAGATAAACAGCACCGTTGCCCCCTTGTCTACCTGTTGCTGCAGCTGCGTGATAAACGCGGCATTGGGCACCATGCCGGGGTAGCTGCGCAGCTCGATACGCACGGCGTCGGGAACCACGCCGACAAACTGCCACTCTGCAGCACTACGCACGTCCACCATTACGGCAGCGGGCAACCCCTGGCATAGTGCCCAGGCCTCGGCTGGCAACACGGCACCGCTATACGCCAGGCCCAGCTCGCCACCACGGTTGCGGGCGGTGGACAGAATGGTTTCGACAGTCATCTTGCTCTCCTTCAATAGATATGGGCTAAGGGCCACCGCAGCCCATTGATTGTCATCACGACATCACGGCACGATTTGCATAATAATGTGAACCATCATGCAGTGTGACAAGCAGGCAGGCAAGCGTTGCCATGCACCAAAAACGCGCACCAAATTAGCGCACGCACCAAAATAGACCCAAAATAGCCCTGGCTGGCACGCCAACCGGGTGAATGCAGTACCCGAAACCGCGCCAGATGGCTGGCACGGTTCATGCTTTTAGTCCGGCACACCTGTATTTGTGCCATCTCGTTTGATGCACTTAGCTTTTCTCTAGGAGATATCCATGGCGGTTGCAGACGTAGTCAAGCTCATTACCGAAAACGACGTAAAATTTGTCGACTTGCGCTTTACCGACACAATGGGTAAAGAGCAGCACGTAACCATTCCGGCACACGTTCTGCTGGAAGATGCTGACGAGTGGTTCGAGCGCGGCCACGCGTTTGATGGCTCCTCCATTGCTGGCTGGAAAGGCATCCAGGCCTCCGACATGCTGCTGATGGCCGACCCGGCTACCGCCAAAATCGACCCGTTCTTCGACGAGCCGACCGTATTCATGAGCTGCGACGTCATCGACCCGGCCGATGGCAAGGGTTACGACCGCTGCCCGCGCTCGGTAGCCAAGCGCGCCGAAGCCTACCTGAAAGCGTCCGGTATTGGCGACACCGCCTTCTTCGGCCCGGAACCAGAATTCTTCATCTTCGACAGCATTACCTGGGGCACCGACATGTCCGGCTGCTTCGTGAAGATCAAGGCAGAAGAAGCTGCCTGGGCCTCCGCAGAAGAGTTCGAAGGCGGCAACACCGGCCACCGTCCTGGCGTTAAAGGCGGCTACTTCCCGGTACCACCGGTAGACTCCTCGCAAGACATCCGCTCGGCCATGGTGCTGCTGCTGGAAGAGCTGGGCGTACCGGTAGAAGTACACCACCACGAAGTGGCGACTGCCGGCCAGAACGAAATCGGTACCAAGTTCAGCACCCTGACCCAGCGTGCTGACTGGACCCAGATCCTGAAATACGTGGTGCACAACGTCGCCCACAGCTACGGCAAAACCGCCACCTTCATGCCTAAGCCTATCGTTGGCGACAACGGTTCCGGCATGCACGTGCACCAGTCCATCTGGAAAGATGGCAAAAACCTGTTTGCCGGCGACGGCTACGCAGGCCTGTCCGACATCGCCCTGTATTACATCGGCGGTATCATCAAGCATGCCAAGGCACTGAACGCCATTACCAACCCGGGCACCAACTCCTACAAGCGTCTGGTACCGCACTACGAAGCACCGGTAAAACTGGCCTACTCCGCCAAGAACCGTTCCGCTTCCATCCGTATCCCGCACGTAGCAAGCCCGAAAGGCCGCCGTATCGAGGCCCGCTTCCCGGACCCGCTGGCTAACCCGTACCTGTGCTTCTCCGCCCTGCTGATGGCTGGTCTGGATGGTATCCAGAACAAGATCCACCCTGGCGATGCAGCAGACAAGAACCTGTACGATCTGCCGCCGGAAGAAGACAAACTGATCCCGACCGTGTGCGCCTCGCTGGATGAAGCCCTGGCCGCACTGGACGCAGACCGCGAGTTCCTGACCCGTGGTGGTGTGTTCTCCAACGAATGGATCGACGCCTACATCGACCTGAAGATGAAGGAAGTGAACCTGACCCGCATGACTACCCACCCGGTAGAATTTGCGATGTACTACAGCCTGTAAGCGATTCGACCCGCGTACGCTGCAACCCCGCACCGGCAACGGTGCGGGGTTTTCATTTGCTCAGGGCCTGGCAAACCACAGCACGCAGTCAGCCCCAGCTTTTTTGCATTGGCACTGCCACCTGGCAAGAGATTGAATTATCATGCGTTTGCAATGACTATCGCCCATTTCCCTATGCGCCGGACTCTGTTTATCTTGCTCCTTTGCAGCCTATCGCAAGCCCAGGCCAGCACCATTTATCGCTATGTTGATAAAGACGGGCACGTTACGTTTACCAATATGCCGCAGCCAGGGGCGCAGGCCATCTCGATTACACCAGCCAACCCGGACGGAGGTACGCGTGGCAGCATCACGCCACGTAATGGCTCGGTACGCCCACGCGCCCCAACGGCCAACGTAGCGGTACCGTCGGTCGACGCCGGCACGCAACGCAACCGCGACGAAGGCCGCCGCCGCATTCTGCAAACCGAGCTGGATAACGAGCAAAAAGCCTTGAGCGAAGCACGCACCGCTTTGAGTGAAGCCCGACGCAAACCCGGCACCGCTACAGCGCAGCTACAACGCCTGCAAGACGCAGTCACCGATCGCGAGCGCAATATCGATGCGCTGAATAAAGAGCTAGGCCGTAGCGCCGCACCAAAGTAGTGCAGTACACTCACCAAAACGACGCCCCCATCCAGACGCCCTAGTTTGTGCGCCGTTTTGTAGCGTATCCGCCGCCTGCTTGCGCTGCCTGGCAGCCCCTGCGCGGGCGCGGCTTTTGCTAAGACACCGTTAATAGCGGCGCCAGCCTGGTGCCGCTAGCCACACAGGCAAACCGGACCAACACCATGCCCCCACACCCGTACGCCGGACTCGACCTGCTCGATACCCCGGTGATGATTGTCGAGCGCAACGGCCAGCTTCACTACGCCAACCCGGCCAGTGAAAACCTGCTGGGCATCAGCCATAAAGGGCTGAAAAAGCACACGCTGTACGAGCACTTCCACCACCCGCGTGCCTTGAAAAACGCCGTGCAAATGGCGCTGGACCACGCCGGCAGCTTTATCGAGCACGACCTGGAAATCTCGCCGGAAGGCGACCATCCGCTGCATATCGGCCTCACCGTTACCCCCATCGATGGCCCGGTACGCCTGGCGCTGGTAGAGATGCGCCCTATCGAGCAGCAGCTGCGCATCGTCAACGAAGAGCGCCTGCTGCTGCAGCAGCAAGCCAACCGCGAGCTGATCCGCAACCTGGCGCATGAAATCAAGAACCCGCTGGGTGGCATCCGTGGCGCTGCCCAGCTGCTAGAGCACGAAATCGCCGATCGCCCCGAGCTGCTGGAGTACACCGGCGTGATTCGCGAAGAAGCCCTGCGCTTGCAGTCGCTGGTAGACCGTCTGCTGGCACCGCACCGCCGCCACATCGCCAACGACGTGAATATCCACGAAGTACTGGAACGCGTGCGCAGCATCATCCTGGCCGAGTACCCGCACGGCCTGCTGGTAAAACGCGACTACGACATCAGCCTGCCCATGTTGGCCGCAGACAAAGAGCAGCTCATCCAGGTGGTACTGAATATCGGCAAGAATGCCGTACAAGCCATGCAAGGCAACGGCGAGCTGGTTTTGCGCACCCGCGTGGCACGCCAGGTCACGCTGGCGCGAAAGCGTCACAACCTGGCACTAAAATTGCAGATCATCGATAACGGCCCCGGTATTCCGGAAGAAATCCGCAACCATGTGTTCTACCCGCTGGTCACCGGCCGGGCAGAGGGCACTGGGCTGGGGCTGACGCTGGCGCAGACTTTTGTGCACCAGCATGGCGGTACCATCGAATTCGAATCGCGGCCGGGCCATACCTGCTTCACGGTACTGATGCCGTTCGGCCCCGATCAATAAACCACAAGGCGAGCCAACATGACGCAAACGGTCTGGATCATCGACGACGACAAAGCCATCCGCTGGGTGCTGGAAAAGTCGCTCTCGCGCAGCAATATCGCCTACCAGAGCTTTGCCAGCGCCGACGATGCGCTGAACGCCCTGTACGACACCCTCCCCAGCGTCATCATCAGTGATGTACGCATGCCGGGCACCGATGGCCTGAAATTTCTGGGCAAGGTCAAAGCCGAGCACCCTGCGCTGCCGGTCATCATCATGACGGCGCACTCCGACCTGGACTCGGCCGTCTCGGCCTTCCAGGGCGGGGCCTTCGAGTACCTGCCCAAACCATTCGACGTAGACCAGGCGGTGGCGCTGATCGAACGCGCGCTCGCCGAGAGCCGCAGCGGCGATGCCGTTGGCGAAAGCCCGGAAGCCATGCCGGCGCTGCTGGGCCAGGCCCCGGCGATGCAGGACGTGTTCCGCGCCATTGGCCGCCTGTCGCAGTCCAGCGTGACCGTGCTGATTACCGGCGAATCCGGCACCGGTAAAGAACGCGTGGCCGAGGCGCTGCACCGCCACTCGGTACGCGCCAGCAAGCCGTTTATCGCGCTGAACACCGCCGCTATCCCGAAAGACCTGCTGGAATCCGAGCTGTTCGGCCACGAAAAGGGTGCCTTTACCGGCGCGGTGGGCAGCCGTCGCGGCCGCTTCGAGGAAGCCGAAGGCGGCACGCTGTTTCTGGATGAAATCGGCGACATGCCCACCGAGCTGCAAACCCGCCTGCTGCGCGTGCTGTCTGATGGCCACTTTTACCGCGTGGGTGGCCACACACCGATCAAAGCCAATGTGCGCGTGATCGCCGCCACCCACCAGCACCTGGAGGAGCGCGTCAAGCAAGGCCAGTTCCGCGAGGACTTGTTCCACCGCCTGAACGTGATCCGTCTGCGCCTGCCACCGCTGCGCGAGCGCAGCGAAGACATTCCGCTGCTGGTACGCCATTTCTTGTCGCGCAGTGCGGCCAACCTGGGCGTGGAACCCAAGCGCCTGTCCGACAGCGCCATGGCCTTTGTGCGCCAGTACGCCTTCCCCGGTAACGTGCGCCAGCTGGAAAACCTGTGCCAGTGGATTACCGTGATGGCGCCGGGCCAGACCGTGGAAAGCGCCGACCTGCCACCCGAGTTCCGCCTGCCGCCCGACGCGGCGCCGGCCAGCCACAGCCATGAGGCCGATGCCAGCGCGCAGCCCGCCAGCGTGCCATTGCATGCTACGCCAGCCCTGGCCGATGGCGACTGGCTGCAACTGCTGGCACGCGAGGTCAGCCAAAGGTTGGCCGCAGGGGAAACCGGCATCATCGACGACCTGACCGCACGCTTCGAGAGCACCTGCATCAAGAGCGGCCTGGCACACACCGGCGGGCGCAAAGTCGAAGCCGCACAGCTGCTGGGCTGGGGCCGCAACACGCTTACCCGCAAAATCCAGGAGCTGGGGCTGGAGCACGAATGATCACCATCCGCCCCTTGCACACCATCGCCCAGCAGCCGTTGGCCGCACTGGTATTGCTACTGCAAGACAGCGTGCACGGCGGCGCCTCGGTCGGCTTTCTGGCACCGCTAACGCACCAAGAAGCACATGACTACTGGCAGGGTGTTGCGGCAGCGCTGGGCCCGCTGCTGCATTGCTGGGTGGCAGAAGATCAAAGCCGGATTATCGGCACCGTACAGCTGGCGCTATGCGGCAAGGCCAACGGCCGCCACCGTGGTGAAATCCAGAAGCTGATGGTGCACAGCCGCGCGCGTGGCCTGGGTATTGCTTGCCTGTTGATGCAGGAGGCCGAAACGGCGGCGTGGGCGGCCGGTTGCAGCACGCTGGTGCTGGATACCGATAGCACATCGGTAGCGGCCAGCCTCTACCCCAAGCTGGGCTGGGTGCACGCCGGCGACATCCCGGCCTACGCCGCCAGCCCGGATGGCAGCCTGCATACCACCCGCAATTTCTACAAACTGCAGGGCACCCAGTAGCCATTAACGGCCACAAAAAAACGGCACGCCGCAGCTTGCGGACGTGCCGTTTTTTACTGGAGGGCTCAAGCCAGCACGCTCAAGCCGGGCAGCGTGGCAAAACTCTGCTCGCGCACGGTATGCAGAAAATCATGCATATACGCCAGCCCCGCATCATCCTGACGTAATGCCGCGTACAGCTCGCTTTGCAAGCCTGCATCACCGATGCGGGCGCTGGCAATATAGCCGCGGTCCAGATACGGTTTCACCGCCCAGAACGGCATGGCCGCCACGCCACGACGGCTGGCCACCAGCTGGATGATGGCTACCGTCAGCTCCGAGGTGCGCCGGGCGGGATTCACCCCTGCCGGCTTCAATACCTTGCGCACCAGGTCCAGCATGACATCCGGCACCGGGTAGTGGATCAGCGTTTCGTCGGCAAAATCCCCGGCCTGCCACACCGGCTTGGCCGCCAGCGGGTGGTCTTTCGCCATGATCAGCACCATCTCGTAGGCGAACAATGGCTGGTAGACCACGCCATCCTGCGGCTCGGCCTCCGAGCAGATGGCCAGGTCGGCACGGCGCGTTAGCAGCAGGCCTACCGGGTCGGCATGGAAGCCGGACACGATATCCAGCTCCACCGCCGGCCAGTGCTGGCGAAAGGCGTCCATCGCCGGCATCAGCCAGTCAAAACAGGTATGGCACTCCACCGCAATGCGCAGCTCCCCCGCCTCGCCTTCGCGCAGCCGTGCCAGGTCGCGCTCGGCCTGCATCACGCGCGCCGCCACGTCGCGCGCCAGCGCCAGCAAGCGCTCGCCTGCGGGGGTAAAGCGCAGCGGCTGCGTTTTGCGCTCGAACAAGGCCAGGCCGTAAGCCTCTTCCAGCGCTTTGAGCTGGTGCGATAGCGCCGACTGCGTCAGGAATACGCGCTTGGCCGCCTGCGACACGCTGCCACACTCGGCCAGCGCCAGCAGGGTTTTCAGATGGCGGAGTTCCAGCTGGCTTTGCATGATGAATCACCTTAATGGTCAACGTTAAAATAATGAAATTGCCTCATGATTGTAGTTGCCGCATGCTGAATGCACAACATTCATCACGAAAGGCATTCCACATGAGCCAAGTTCATCTTCTGGGTTTCCCCCGCATCGGCGCCAAGCGCGAACTGAAATTCCTGCTGGAGCAATACTGGCGTAGCGACGTCAGCGAACAAGCGCTACAGCACGGTGTACGCGAACTGCGCCAGCGCCACTGGCTGCTACAAAAAGGCGCCGGGGTCGACCTGAGCCCGGTGGGCGATTTCTCCTTGTACGACCACGTGCTGGACGCACAGATTCTGGTAGGTGCCATCCCGCCTCGCTTCGGCTTTGACGCCGCCAAGCTCAGCCTGGCGCAGTACTTTGAGCTGGCACGCGGCAATGCCAGCCAGCATGCACTGGAAATGACCAAATGGTTCGATACCAATTACCACTACCTGGTACCGGAATGGCACGCTAACACCACTTTTGCGGCCAACCCTGCCCCGCTGCTGGCACAGGTGGCAGAAGCCCAGGCACTGGGTCTGAAAGCCAAGCCGGTGCTGGTCGGCCCGCTTACCCTGCTGTGGCTGGGCAAATGCAAAGGCACCGACTTTGATCGCCTCAGCCTGCTGCCAGCACTGCTACGCAGCTACCAGGCACTGCTGGGTGCGCTGAACGACGCGAAAGTGGACTGGGTACAACTGGACGAACCCATCCTGGCACTAGACCTGCCTGCAGAATGGCTAGCTGCATTCCATAACGTCTACCAGACGCTGGCCGATACCCCGCTCAAATTGCTGCTGGCCACCTACTTCGGCAGCGTGGCCGAGCACGCTGACCTGCTGCACAGCCTGCCGCTAGCCGGTGTGCATCTGGACTTGGTGCGCGCACCGGAACAGCTGGCCACCCTGCTGCAAGGTTGGCCGCAAGGCCGCGTGCTGTCGGCAGGCCTGATTGATGGCCGCAATATCTGGCGCAACAACCTGTCTGCCACGTTGGCAAGTGCCGAAAACCTGCGCCAACAGCTGGGCGAGCAGTTATGGCTGGCCCCGAGCTGCAGCCTGCTGCACACCCCGGTAGATCTGGCACAGGAAGTACAGCTGGATGTGGACCTGAAGAGCTGGCTGGCGTTTGCAGTACAAAAGCTCAACGAACTCAAACTGCTCAAACGTGGCCTGCTGCAAGGCCGCGACAACATCAGTAACGAGCTGGCCGCCAGCGACTTTGCCAGCCAGCAACGCCGCCAGCACCCGCGTATCCACCGTGCCGACGTCAGCGCGCGCCTGGCCACACTGCCGGCCGATAGCGATCGTCGCCACAGCCCCTACCCGGCACGCGCCGCCGCGCAGGCTGCCTGGCTGAAGCTGCCGCTGCTACCCACCACCACCATCGGTTCGTTCCCGCAGACCGCCGAGATCCGCAGCGCACGTGCCGCCTTCAAACGCGGCGAGCTCGATGCCGCGGCTTACCAACAAGCCATGAAGGCTGAAATCGAGCTGGTGATCCGCAAGCAGGAAGCACTGGGTATCGATGTGCTGGTGCACGGCGAAGCCGAGCGTAACGATATGGTGGAGTACTTTGGCGAGCAGCTGGCAGGCTTTGCCTTTACCGAATACGGCTGGGTGCAAAGCTACGGTAGTCGCTGCGTAAAACCGCCATTGATTTTTGGCGACGTCGCCCGCCCGCAAGCCATGACCGTGGCCTGGTCGGTGTACGCCCAAAGCCTGACCCCGCGCCCGGTGAAAGGCATGCTCACCGGCCCGGTGACCATCCTGCAGTGGAGCTTTGTCCGCGATGACCTGCCGCGCAGCGAGGTGTGCCGCCAGATTGCGCTCGCCATCAACGACGAAGTACTGGACCTGGAAAACGCCGGCATCAAGGTGATCCAGATCGACGAGCCCGCCGTACGCGAAGGCCTGCCGCTAAAGCGTGCCGACTGGGATGCCTACCTGGCCTGGGCTGGCGAAGCGTTCCGCCTGTCGTGCGCCCGCGTCGATGACAGCACGCAGATCCACACCCATATGTGCTACTCGGAGTTCGGTGACATCCTGCCGGCCATCGCCGCACTGGACGCCGACGTGATTACCATCGAAACCTCGCGCTCGGACATGGCGCTGCTGCGCGACTTTGCCAGCTTTGCCTACCCTAACGAAATCGGCCCTGGTGTGTACGATATTCACAGCCCGCGTATTCCAGCCGAACACGAACTGGAAAAGCTGCTCAGCAAGGCCCTGGATGTGATTCCGGCCCAACGGCTGTGGGTAAACCCCGACTGCGGCCTGAAAACCCGCGGCTGGCCCGAAGCCGAAGCCGCACTGCAGCGCATGGTGACGGTCACACAGTGCCTGCGCAGCAAACTGGCCACTACCGTGTAAACGTCAGCGGCATATAGCTTGGCCGGCCAACAAGGTATCACTGCGAGCAAGCCAAGTTAAGACTTGAGTCAATTCTCGCCCTGGCTTGCAACACCCTCCATTTGCCATGCAAACGGAGGGTGTCATGCCTTATTTCATTGCCAGATGCACACCATGCCAGCCTGCTGCCATCGCGCAAAGCTTGCATAACCATACTTCACGCAAGCAATTCGGCAATACTTCGGTCAACGTTAGCTACAGCGCATAAGATGAAATGCCTGCCACGCATCTGCACAAGCGAATCGCAAATAGCAGTGCTGCGGCCAAGACTGGCAAGTATTCACTATAATCAGCCCTGACATGATGCATTTACGCCTTTCCATTGCCGGGGAGGGGCCGTCCATTGCGATCAGTCGCCAGCAGTAGCAAAAGGAGGCTTGATGGGCGTTCCCTTGGCTAGTTGTGCCTTCGCAGTGTTTACGCTGGTATTTTCTGCCCGGGAGGCCTGCGCGATAGACGCTCCGGCACTGCGCTATTCCGGCAACCCCGACTACCCGCCCTATCACTGGTGCCATGACCATCGCAGCTTCACCGGTGCCAGCGTAGAACAGCTGCAACGCATTCTGCCTGCCAGGGTAAAACTGCTTCCGCAGCTTTACCCATGGAAACGGGTCTTACAACGTGCCGAAAATGGCCAAATAGATATTATCCTGCCCTTGCGTATCAATGCTGACCGCGCCCGCTATCTACGCTTCAGTCAAACCCCTGCTTTCGAAAACCCCATTGCTGTTTTTGTGCGCAAGGACAAGCACATCCTCTACGATGGCTGGCATAGCCTAAAGTCGTATCGTGGCGGTATCAGCCTGGGCGACATTTTCGGCGATGGCTTTGACGAGTATCTCGCCGCATATCTCACCGTAGAAACCGCATCAGACATGGCCAGCAATTTCAGAAAACTTGAACTTGGCCGCATCGACTACTTTGTCACTGGCAGGTATGTCGGCATGGCTTATCTCAAAAAAAGACAACTTGCCGACATCATCACAGATCTGCCCAACCCGGTCTCTGTCAGCAAAATTCATATAGGTTTCGGCAAGTTTGTACCGGATGACGTGATCAACGACATAGACAAGGCCTTGAGAAAAATGGCCGATAGCGGAGCATCTACAGCATTACTCAAAAAATGGGTCAATATATATGCTGAGAGTAAAGGCAGTGATTGTTTCTAACCCTGACATAAAGCCCGCACTCGCGGGCTTTATGTCAGGGTCGGCAGGCTGCGGCCAAGGTTGGCCGCGGGGTGGTGCGCGGTATTTTCGCCGCACCAAAGCACAAAGCCCAGCTCGTCTGAGCTGGGCTTCGGTATCGGGCGTCTGGCGGTGTCCTACTTTCACACAGGTATCTGCACTATCATCGGCGCTGAGGCGTTTCA
>NZ_JAQQLF010000009.1 GCF_028548455.1 Vogesella aquatica | reverse complement strand
GGTGTGGATGCTGACATTGAAGCGTGCGGCCAACTCGGTAAGCGTGCCGACGGCGTGTTTGATTTCCTCGCGGATGGCGGGGGTGGTGCGGGCTTGTTTGTGCAGTTTGACGATCATGGATTGGGTGCTCGGGAGAGTTGTAGCAGGATACCCATGACTTCTCGTGCTGTGTTCAGTTTGAGTAGCCGATTGCTTATATGATCGTCAGGGATGCAACAGTTAGGCATGCGCGCTTGCCGCAGCAGAATCTGGGCA
This sequence comes from Vogesella aquatica, assembly GCF_028548455.1. Taxonomy (GTDB): domain Bacteria; phylum Pseudomonadota; class Gammaproteobacteria; order Burkholderiales; family Chromobacteriaceae; genus Vogesella; species Vogesella aquatica. The sequence continues at coordinate 190,153 of NZ_JAQQLF010000009.1, read as the reverse complement.
TGAAAAAACCCGCGTCGCGCGGGCGAGGCGGGGTTGGGCGTAGGCCTTGGCCGGCAAGGCTTAGGCTTCGTGGCGCATTTGCGGGAACAGGATCACGTCGCGGATGGACGGGGCGTCGGTCAGCAGCATTACCAGGCGGTCGATGCCGATGCCGCAGCCGCCGGTCGGCGGCAGGCCGTATTCCATGGCGCGGATGTAGTCGGCGTCGAAGTGCATGGCTTCGTCGTCGCCGGCGTCTTTCTGCGCTACCTGGGACAGGAAGCGGTTGGCCTGGTCTTCCGGGTCGTTCAACTCGGAGTAGCCGTTGGCGTGTTCGCGGCCCACGATGAACAGCTCGAAGCGCTCGGTGATGTTGGCGTCGGCGTCGGAGCCGCGTGCCAGCGGGGACACTTCCACCGGGTAGTCGATGATGAAGGTCGGGTTCCACAGCAGGCTTTCCGCACATTCTTCAAACAGCGCCAGCTGCAGGCTGCCCAGGCCAGGTGCCGGTGGCAGCTTGCCGCCCAGGCGCTTGATCTCGGCGGCAACCCATTCGGCGTCGGCCAGCTGTTCGTTGGTGTATTGCGGGTTGTAGTGCTGGATGGCGCCCACGATGGTGAAGCGGTCAAACGGCTTGCCCAGATCCACTTCTTTGCCGCCGTAGGTCACGGTGGTGCTGCCGGTGGCGGTGATGGCGCATTGGCGGATGATGTTTTCGGTCATCTCCATCATGCGCTGGTAGTCGCTGTAGGCTTCGTAGAATTCGATCATGGTGAACTCGGGGTTGTGGCGGGTGCTCATCCCCTCGTTACGGAAGTTGCGGTTAATCTCGAACACGCGCTCCAGGCCGCCTACCACCAGGCGTTTCAGGTACAGCTCCGGGGCAATGCGCAGGTACAGAGGCATGTCCAGGGCGTTGTGGTGGGTGGTAAACGGCTTGGCTGCGGCGCCGCCCGGGATGGGGTGCATCATCGGGGTTTCTACTTCCAGGTAGCCTTGGCCTACCATCACGTCGCGCACGGTTTGTACGATCTTGGAGCGCTTGATGAAGGTGCTGCGGCTCTCTTCGCTCATGATCAGGTCAACGTAGCGCTGGCGGTATTTCTGTTCCTGGTCGGTCATGCCGTGGAATTTGTCCGGCAGCGGGCGCAGCGATTTGGACAGCAGGCGCAGCTCGGATACGTTTACCGACAGCTCGCCTTTGTTGGTTTTGAACAGGGTGCCTTTGGCGGACAGGATATCGCCCATGTCCCAGTGTTTGAAGGCGGCGTGGATGTCGGCGCCGACGCCCTGGTCGTTGATGTACAGCTGAATCTGGCCGGCCACGTCTTGCAGGGTGGCGAAGCTGGCTTTGCCCATCACGCGCTTGAGCATCATGCGGCCGGCTACGGCTACCTGGATGTTCAGCGGCTCGAGCTCTTCTTTGCTCTTGTCGTTGTAGGCGGCGTGCAGGTCGCCGCTGAGGTGTTCGCGCTTGAAGTCGTTGGGGAAGGCCACACCGGCTTCGCGGATGGCTTTCAGTTTTTCACGGCGCTCGGCCATGATGTGGTTTTCGTCGTGCTGCTGCAGGCTGGATTCTTGTTCCGACATGGGGATCTCCGTTAATGTAAAAGGTTGGCCGCTGTCCTGCGGCCAACCTTGGGTATGGCTTACACGCCTTGTTTCAGGCTGGCTTCGATAAAGCCGTCGAGGTCGCCGTCCATCACGGCTTTGATGTTGCCTACCTCGTAGCTGGTGCGCAGATCCTTGATGCGCGACTGGTCGAATACGTAGGAGCGGATCTGGTGACCCCAGCCTACGTCGGTCTTGCTGTCTTCCAGCGATTGCTTGGCTTCGTTACGCAATTTCAGTTCGCGCTCGTACAGCTTGGCGCGCAGCATCTGCCAGGCTTCGTCACGGTTGCGGTGCTGCGAACGGTCGTTCTGGCACTGCACCACAATGCCGGTAGGGGCGTGGGTCAGGCGTACGGCGGAGTCGGTTTTGTTGATGTGCTGGCCACCTGCACCGCTGGCGCGGTAGGTGTCGGTACGCACATCAGCCGGGTTGATGGTGATCTCGAAGCTGTCGTCTACTTCCGGGTACACGAACACGGAGCAGAACGAGGTGTGGCGGCGCGCGTTGGAGTCGAACGGCGACACGCGCACCAGGCGGTGTACGCCCACTTCGGTGCGCAGCAGGCCGTAGGCGTATTCGCCTTCGATCTTGATGGTGGCGCTGCTGATGCCGGCCACTTCGCCTTCGGATTCTTCCAGGATCTCTACCTTGAAGCCCTTGCGTTCGGCGTAGCGCACGTACATGCGCAGCAGCATGCCCGCCCAGTCTTGCGCCTCGGTACCGCCGGCGCCGGCCTGGATGTCCAGGAAGCAGTTGTTCGGGTCCATCGGGTCGTGGAACATGCGGCGGAATTCCAGCTTGGCCAGCTTTTCTTCCACGGCGTCCAGGTCGGCTTTTACCGCCAGGATGGTGTCGTCATCTTCTTCGGCCTTGCCCATTTCAAACAGCTCGCCGCAGTCGGCCAGGGTGTTGGCGATGCCTTCGATCACCAGTACCACGTCTTCCAGCTGCTTGCGTTCACGGCCGAGTTCTTGCGCCTTTTTGGGGTCGTTCCAGATATCGGGGTCTTCGGTGAGGCGGCTTACTTCTTCCAGACGGTCTTTTTTACCGTCGTAGTCAAAGATACCCCCGGATATCGGTGTTGCGGGTAGTCAGATCGTCGATCTGAGCCTGAATTTGATTGAGTACTTCAGCTTCAATCATGGTATTGCGACCTCCAAAAAGAGCAATATAAACAAGATGACAGGGTATTTCAGTAAAGACAAAAAGCGCACCTTGCGGTGCGCTTTGGGCTGAATGGCTAGCTCATTAACCCAGCAGGTGGGCTACGCCGGCGCGCTCTTCTTCCAGTTCGTTCAGGGTAACGTTGATGCAGCTACGGCTGAATTCGTCGATTTCCAGGCCTTGTACAATGGTGTACTGGCCGTTTTCGCAGGTTACCGGGAAGCCGAACATCACGTCTTTCGGAATACCGTAGGAGCCATCGGACGGGATACCCATGGTAACCCATTTGCCGTTGGTGCCCAGTGCCCAGTCGCGGATGTGGTCGATGGCAGCGTTGGCCGCAGAAGCAGCAGACGACAAGCCACGGGCTTCGATGATGGCAGCGCCACGTTTGCCTACGGTAGGCAGGAACACGTCGCGGTTCCATTCGTGGTCGTTGATCATGTCTTTTACCGATTCGCCATTGATGGTGGCGTAGCGGTAGTCAGCGTACATGGTTGGGGAGTGGTTGCCCCATACGGCCAGTTTTTCGATGTCGGCCACGGCTTTGCCGGTTTTGGCAGCCAGCTGCGACAGGGCGCGGTTGTGGTCCAGGCGCAACATGGCGGTGAAGTTGTTCGGGTTCAGGTCCGGAGCCGACTTCATGGCGATGTAGGCGTTGGTGTTGGCCGGGTTGCCTACTACCAGTACTTTCACGTTGCGGTCTGCCACTTTGTTCAGGGCTGCGCCTTGTACAGTGAAGATCTCGGCGTTGGCGGTCAGCAGGTCTTTGCGTTCCATGCCTTTGCTGCGTGGGCGGGCGCCTACCAGCAGGGCTACTTGTACATCCTTGAAAGCCACTTCCGGGTCATCGGTAGCGACCATGCCGGCCAGCAGCGGGAAGGCACAGTCTTCCAGCTCCATCATCACGCCTTTTACAGCGGTTTGTGCCTGTGGCAGGTCCAGCAGCTGCAGGATGACCGGTTGGTCTTTACCCAGCATTTCGCCACTGGCAATGCGGAACAACAGGCTGTAACCAATCTGACCGGCTGCACCAGTAACGGCAACGCGAACGGGGGCTTTCATCGATGTACTCTCCTTTGGACTTGGCGATGGATGCGTAGCGCATGCTCTTCCTTGCGCATGCTGCTTTGCAATACTGGCTTCGAGTGTAGCACGCCAAGTTCAATTTGTGGGCATCAAGGCGGGTGATGCGGCGCAGCATGGCTGGGGCTTGTCTTATGTCTTATATAAGACTAACCTTTACGCTTGATTTATTTGATGTTAAAAAGAACACATGCACGCCAAGTCGCTACATCGATTACCGCTTTACCAGCAGGTAAAGCTGCAGGTGCTGGAACGTATTGCCGAGGGCGAGTGGGCCAGTAACGAGCTGCTCCCCAGCGAATGGGATCTGGCAGACCAGTTTGCGGTAAGCCAGGGTACGGTACGCAAGGCTTTGACCGAACTGGTCAACGACGGTGTGCTATACCGCCAGCAGGGCAGGGGCACGTTTGTGTCGGCACCGCTGGATGACTGGGCCGGCCTGGCGATGGTGTCACCGGGTTTGCTGGCTGAAAAGCCGGATCGCCTGCTGCGCGAGTTTCTGGGCGTCAGCCGTGTACACGCGCACGAGGAGTTGGCCGCAGCCATGGGTTTGCGCCGTAGTGCGCCACTGCACCGCATACGCATGCTGTGGCGCATGCAGGGGCAGGTGGTGGCGCTGGACGACGTGATGCTGCCGGTAGAACGTTTTGACGCCATCGATACGCGCTGGCTGCGCCAGATGCCCGGTGTGTGGTCGCTACTGCAGCAGCACTTTGGCGTGCGCTTGCGGGTGCAGGCCGAGCAGTGGCGGGCAATTTTGCCTGGCCGCGAAGAAATGCAGCTGCTGGCCGTGGCCGACGGTGTGCCGTTACTGCAGTATTTGCGGCTGTCTTGCGATATGCAGGGCGTGCCGGTGGAGTGGCGCGAGCGCTGGTGCGTGACCGACAAATTCGGCTTGATCCGTCAGGGAAATCCCTGATTCTGGGGCTGATTTTGTGGCTGGATGGTCTTTGTCAGACTGTTTGGCGTCCGCAGCAGGGCGCGGTTTTGATAGAATCTCAGGGACATGTTGCACCTGCAGCATCGGTTCGACATGTTTTGATGGGTGGGAGTGCTGTGCTGGCTCCTGTTCCGATGGCCCCTGCAACCATGGTGGGGGCCGGGTATAACCACTTGGTACATGCACATCCAAGGAAGCTCTATGCAGAAGCAACGACCTAAGCACTTAGATCTGGGCAAGATCAGGCTGCCTCTTCCGGGCATCGTCTCGATCCTGCACCGAATCAGCGGTGTGGCACTGTTTTTCTCGCTGCCACTCCTGATCTATCTTCTGAGCGGTTCGCTCAGTTCCGCAGAAACCTTCGACAGCTATCGCGCCGTAGTTGCCCATCCCCTGATGAAACTGATCCTGATCGGCTTCCTGTGGGCATTCCTGCATCACGCAGTAGCCGGCATCCGTTTCCTGCTGCTCGATATCCATAAAGGTCTGGAACTGCAGACCGCCCGCGCTACTGCCAAGCTGGTACTGGTAGTCAGCCTGTCTCTGACTGTGATTCTGGGGGCCATCCTATGGTAAACCGCAACGTCGTTGGTGCTCACTACGGCCTGCGCGACTGGATCATGCAGCGTGTGACTGCCGTGATCATGCTGGCTTACACCGTCATGCTGGTGCTGTTCCTGCTGGCCATGCCGGCCGGCTACGAAGGCTGGAAAGCCCTGTTCAGCCTGACCTGGGTAAAGGTTCTGACCCAAACTACCCTGCTGGCGCTGTTCCTGCACGCCTGGGTAGGTATTCGTGACCTGTGGATGGACTACATCAAGCCGGTAGGCGTTCGCCTGACCCTGCACTCCGTAACGGCAGTGTGGCTGGTGTCCTGTTTTATTTATTCGCTTAAGGTTGTATGGGGGCTGTAATGACTGTACCCGTTCGTCGATTTGATGCAGTAATTGTTGGCGGCGGCGGCGCAGGTATGCGTGCTGCTTTGCAACTGTCCGAGTCCGGCCTGAAAACTGCCGTACTTTCCAAAGTATTCCCGACCCGTTCGCACACCGTTGCTGCTCAAGGTGGTATCTCCGCCTCGCTGGGCAACGTGCAGGAAGACCGCTGGGAATGGCATATGTACGACACCGTAAAAGGGTCGGACTGGCTGGGCGACCAGGATGCCATCGAGTTCATGTGCCGCAAGGCACCGGAAGCCGTGATCGAGCTGGAACACTTCGGCATGCCGTTCGACCGTCTGGAAAACGGCAAGATCTACCAGCGCCCGTTTGGCGGCCACACCCAGAACAACGGTGAAACCCCGGTTCAGCGCGCCTGTGCCGCCGCCGACCGTACCGGCCACGCCATGCTGCACACGCTGTACCAGCGTAACGTGCGCGCCAATACCCAGTTCTTTGTCGAGTGGATGGCGTTGGACCTGATCCGTGACGAAGCTGGCGATGTAGTAGGTGTTACCGCCCTGGAAATGGAAACCGGCGAGGTTTACATTTTCCACGCCAAAGCCGTGCTGTTTGCTACCGGCGGCGCCGGCCGCATCTATGCCGCTTCCACCAATGCCTTCATCAACACCGGTGATGGCCTGGGTATGTGCGTTCGCGCAGGCATCCCGCTGGAAGACATGGAGTTCTGGCAGTTCCACCCGACTGGCGTAGCTGGTGCCGGTGTACTGATTACCGAAGGTGTACGTGGCGAAGGCGGTATCCTGCTGAACGCCAACGGCGAGCGCTTCATGGAGCGCTACGCACCTAACCTGAAAGATCTGGCCCCGCGCGACTTCGTGGCCCGCTCGATGGAGCAGGAAGTGCTGGAAGGCCGTGGTTGCGGCCCGAACAAGGACTACGTGCTGCTGAAGCTGGACCATCTGGGTCCGGACATCATCAAACAGCGCTTGCCTGGCATTCGCGAGATCGCCATCAAGTTTGCCGGTGTAGACCCGATCAAGGAACCGATCCCGGTTATCCCGACTTGCCACTACATGATGGGCGGTATTCCGACCAACTACCGCGGCGAAGTGGTGATCCCGCAAGGCGACAACCCGGAAGCCCGCGTGAACGGCTTCTACGCCGCTGGCGAATGCGCTTGCGCATCCGTACACGGTGCTAACCGTCTGGGTACCAACTCCCTGCTGGACCTGGTGGTATTCGGCAAATCGGCCGGCGACAGCATGGTCGAGTTCATCCGCAACGAAATGCCTACCTGGAAACCGCTGCCGGCCAACGCCGCCGAGCGTTCCCTGGCCCGTATCAGCCGCCTGGACAACCAGACCAACGGCGAAGACGTGACTGAAGTGCGTACCGCCATGCAGCGTACCGTTCAGGCGCGTGCTGCCGTGTTCCGTAACTCGGAAAACCTGGCGCAGGGCGTGAAGGAAATCCAGGAAGTGGCAGAGCGCGTAAAACGCATCCAGATCAAGGACAAATCCAAAGTCTTCAACACCGCACGTGTCGAGGCGCTGGAGCTGGAAAACCTGATCGAAGTGGCTGTGGCTACCCTGATCTCCGCCGATGCGCGTAAAGAGTCCCGTGGCGCTCACGCCCACGCCGACTTCCAGCAGCGCGACGACGAGGTATGGATGAAGCACACCCTGTACTACGGCGATGACCGTCGCCTGACCTACAAGCCCGTGCACACCAAACCGTTGTCGGTGGATTACATCCCGCCGAAAGAGCGTACTTTCTAAGCGGCGACCAGGAGATCAAGATGACCAAAGCCCGTTTTTCCATTTACCGCTACGATCCGGACAAGGACGCCAAGCCGTACATGCAGGATTACGAGATCGAGCTGGGCCCGAACGACGTAAAACTGCTGGACGTGATCGTCAAGCTCAAAGCCATGGACGACACCCTGTCGTTCCGTCGCTCCTGCCGCGAAGGTATTTGTGGCTCTGACGCCATGAACATCAACGGCAAGAACGGCCTGGCCTGCGTGACCAACTGGGCTGACCTGAAACAGCCTATCGAGCTGCGCCCGCTGCCTGGCCTGCCGGTTATCCGCGATCTGATCGTGGACATGACCCAGTTCTTCAAGCAGTACCACTCGATCAAGCCTTACGTGATCAACGACACGCCGCCGCCAGAGCGCGAGCGCCTGCAATCGCCGGAAGACCGTCTGGAGCTGGACGGCCTGTACGAGTGCATTCTGTGCGCCTGTTGCTCTACCTCCTGCCCGTCTTTCTGGTGGAACCCGGACAAATTCGTTGGCCCGGCCGGCCTGCTGGCCGCCTACCGCTTTATCGCGGATACCCGCGATCTGGCCACCAACGAGCGTCTGGACAACCTGGAAGACCCGTATCGCCTGTTCCGTTGCCACACCATCATGAACTGCGTGGATGTGTGCCCGAAAGGTCTGAACCCGACCAAGGCGATCGGCAAGATCAAAGACATGATGGTTAAGCGTGCCGTATGACCGACATCGATCCGGTTGAAATAAAACGGATCCGCTGGCGCTCGCGCCGTGGTTTGCTGGAGCTGGACATTGTGCTGGAGCGTTTTCTGGCCAATGGCTTTGACCAGCTCACCACGGACGAGCTTGCCGCGTACAGGAAGTGCCTGGAGCTGGGCGATAACGACTTCCTGGACTACGTAAACGGCAAGGCGGAAGTAGACGATCCCGAGCTGGCACACATCATCGGGATTTTGCGGGCGGTTTGAGGCCTGCAAGCAGCAAAACAAATTACAACGACCACAAACTGAACTGGGAGTATTGCTGTGGAAAACAATCGTAAAGTGACGCTCACCTACAACGACGGTAAAGACAATCTGGACATGCCGGTACTGAAAGGTACCCTGGGTCCGGACGTCGTCGATATCCGTGCGTTCTCCAAAACCGGTATGTTCACCTTTGACCCCGGCTTCCTGGCTACCGCCAGCTGCGAGTCGCAAATCACCTTTATCGATGGTGACCTGGGTCAGCTGTACTACCGTGGTTACCCGATCGAACAGTTGGCCGCAAAGAGCGACTACCTGGAAGTGTGCTACCTGCTGCTGAACGGCGAGCTGCCTACCGCACAAGAGCGCCAGGCATTCGAGCGCGGCATCATGCGTCACAACATGCTGCACGACCAGCTGATGAGCCTGTTCAAAGGCTTCCGTCGTGATGCCCACCCGATGGCTGTCATGGTGGGTGTGGTTGGCGCGCTGTCTGCCTTCTATCACGACTCGCTGGACATCAATAACGCGGAACACCGCAAGATCTCGGCTCACCGCCTGATCGCCAAGCTGCCGAACATTGCCGCCCAGGCGTACCGCTACAACAAAGGCCTGCCGTTCTCCTACCCGAAAAACGGCCTGACCTACGCCGAGAACTTCCTGCACATGATGTTCTCCACCCCGTGCGAAGAGTACAAGGTGAACAAGACCCTGGCCCTGGCCCTGGATCGCATCTTCACCCTGCACGCCGACCACGAGCAGAACGCGTCTACTTCTACCGTACGTCTGGCTGGCTCCTCCGGTGCCAACCCGTTCGCATGTATCGCCGCCGGTATCGCCTGCCTGTGGGGCCCGTCCCACGGTGGCGCCAACGAGGCTGTACTGAAGATGCTGGACGAAATCGGTTCGGTAGAAAACGTACCGGCGTTCATGGAAGGCGTGAAGAACAAGACCCACAAGCTGATGGGTTTTGGTCACCGCGTGTACAAGAACATGGACCCGCGCGCAGCCATCATGAAAGAGACCTGCGACGAAGTGCTGAACGAGCTGGGCCTGCACAACGATCCGAAGTTCAAACTGGCCATGGCGCTGGAAAAAATCGCCCTGGAAGACCCGTACTTCATCGAGCGCAAGCTGTACCCGAACGTAGACTTCTACTCCGGTATCGTGCTGTCGGCTATCGGTATTCCGGTATCCATGTTCACCCCGATCTTTGCCCTGGCTCGTACCGTGGGCTGGATCTCGCACTGGGCTGAAATGATTGCCGACCCGGCAATGAAGATCGGCCGTCCGCGTCAGCTGTACACCGGTGCCCAGCGCCGCGACTACATCCCGCAGGAACAGCGTTAATCGCTAGCAAAAGGTTGGCCGCCATGCGGCCAACCTTTTTGCGGTGGAGAGCGTTCTGTCAAAAAGAGGCGTGTGGTTACCCGCACAGCTCTTTTTGTCAAAACGGTTTTTGCAAAGCAGCAACGCAGACAAAAGGGTCGAATAATGATGCAATCCATGTACAGTCATTCCCACCTGTTTGGTGGAAATGCACCGTTCATCGAGGAACTGTACGAACAGTATCTCGCTGATCCGAACGTGGTTCCGGCGGAATGGCGGGATTACTTCGATAAGCTGGCAATGGCACCGGGTGCGGCAGAGCGCGACGTAGCGCATCAGCCTATCCAGGAGTCGTTCATCCAGCTGGCCAAGAAGCCGCTGGCTGGCCAGCGTAGCAGCGATGTCGCCAACTGGGAGTCCATGCAAAAGCAGGTAGGCGTGCTGAAGCTGATCTCGGCCTGGCGCGTACTGGGTTCCCGCCAGGCAAACCTGGACCCGCTCAAGCGTATGGACCAGGAGACCATGCGCGAGCTGGACCCGGCTCAACATGGCCTGTCCGATGCCGATATGGCTGTGCAGTTCAATGTAGGCTCGCTGGTTGCCCCGCAAAAGCTGCCACTGTCCGACATTCTCGCCCGTCTGAAACAGACCTACGGCGGCAATGTGGGTGTGGAGTACATGCACATTACCACCTCTGAAGAAAAACACTGGGTACAGAAGCGCTTTGAAGGCGACCTGTCCACCCCGCGTTACAACGCAGAGAAAAAACAACGCATCCTGAAGCAGATCACCGCTGCAGAAACGCTGGAACGCTACCTGCATACCCGCTATGTAGGCCAGAAGCGCTTCTCGCTGGAAGGTGGCGAATCCGCCATCGCCGCGCTGGATCACCTGATCCAGAACGGTAGCGCCTACGGCGTAGAAGAGCTGATCATCGGCATGGCCCACCGTGGCCGCCTGAACGTGCTGGTAAACACCCTGGGCAAGCTGCCGCGTGACCTGTTTGCCGAATTCGAAGGCAAGGCAGCACAGGAGCTGGCTTCGGGTGACGTGAAGTACCACATGGGCTTCTCGTCCGACATCCCTACCGCCAATGGCCCGATGCACGTATCGCTGGCCTTTAACCCGTCCCACCTCGAGATCGTGAACCCGGTAGTAGAAGGTTCTGTCCGCGCCCGCCAGGAGCGCCGCAACGACGTGGAAGGCAAATCGGTGGTGCCGCTGCTGATTCACGGTGACTCCGCGTTTGCCGGCCTGGGCGTGAACCAGGGTACCTTCAACCTGTCGCAAACCCGTGGCTATCGTACCGGCGGTACCATCCACCTGGTGATCAACAACCAGGTAGGCTTTACCACCTCCGATACCCGCGACATGCGTTCCACCCTGTACTGTACCGACGTGGCCAAGATGATCGAAGCGCCGATCTTCCACGTGAACGGTGACGATCCGGAAGCGGTCTGCTACGTGATGCAGGCTGCGCTGGAATACCGCATGCAGTTCAAGAAGGACGTGGTCATCGACCTGGTGTGCTACCGCAAACTGGGCCACAACGAAGGTGACGATCCGTTCCTGACCCAGCCGATGATGTACAAGCGCATCGCCAAGCACGCCGGTGTTCGCGCCATGTACGCCCAGCGTCTGGTCGCCGAAGGGGTGCTGAAGGCCGAAGCCGCAGACGACCTGATCCGCGCCTACCGTGACGCGCTGGACAAGGGCGAGCACGTCGAGCAGACCGTGCTGTCCAACTACCGCCGCGAACACGCGCTGGACTGGAGCCAGTATCAGGGTACCCACTGGGCACACCCTACCGATACCAGCCTGCAGCAAGCCGACGTACAGCGTCTGGTCGAGAAGTTCACCCACGTACCGGCCGACTTCAAACCACACCCTACGGTGAAGCGCGTTATCGAAGCCCGCCAGGCCATGGCGCGCGGCGAGCAGCCGCTGGACTGGGGTATGGCAGAGACCCTGGCCTACGCCAGCCTGGTAACCAACGGCTACGCCGTACGCATCTCGGGTGAAGACTCGGGCCGCGGTACCTTCTCGCACCGCCACTCGGTACTGCACGACCAGAACCGTGAAAAGTGGGACCAGGGCACCTATATTCCGCTGGCCAATATGAGCGAAAACCAGGCCGACTTCCGTGTGATCGACTCGATCCTGAACGAAGAAGCGGTACTGGCCTACGAGTACGGCTATGCCTGCTCCGCTCCGGACCAGCTGGTGATCTGGGAAGCGCAGTTCGGCGACTTCGCCAACGGCGCCCAGGTAGCCATTGACCAGTTCATCTCTTCTGGCGAAACCAAGTGGGGCCGTCTGTGTGGCCTGACTTCCATCCTGCCGCATGGCTACGATGGCCAGGGCCCGGAGCACTCCTCCGCGCGTCTGGAGCGCTGGCTGCAGCTGTGCGCCGAGCACAATATGCAGATCGTGATGCCGTCCGAAGCTGCGCAGATGTTCCACATGCTGCGTCGCCAGGTACTGCGCCCGTATCGCAAGCCGCTGGTGATCTTCCTGTCCAAGCGCCTGCTGCGCTACAAAGACTCGATGAGCCCGATCGAAACCATTACCCAGGGTTCTTTCCGCCCGGTGATTGGCGATGCCTCGATCCAGGACCCGAAGAAAGTGAAACGCGTCCTGCTGTGCGCTGGTCAGGTGTACTACGACCTGGTCAACGGCCGCAAAGAGCGTGGCATGGAAGAAGACGTGGCCATCATCCGTATCGAACAGCTGTATCCGTTCCCGACCGAGCTGCTGCAAGCCGAGCTGGCCCAGTTCTCGCACGTGAAAGAGCTGCTGTGGGTACAGGAAGAGCCGCGTAACCAGGGTGCCTGGTACCAGATCCGCCACCGCCTGGAAGGCCTGCTGCAAGCCAAGCAGACCCTGGACTTTGCCGGTCGCCCATCGTCGGCCTCCCCAGCCGTGGGCTACATGAGCAAGCACGTTGCCCAGCTCAAGTCCTTTGTCGAAGAAGCGTTTTCGCTGAACAAATAACACCTGCACAAAAGAACGGGGCGGCAGCAAGCCGCCCCACAACGGAGAAGAACAATGGCCATTATCGAAGTCAAAGTCCCCCAGCTCCCGGAATCCGTGTCCGAAGCCACCCTGATGACCTGGCACAAGCAAGTAGGCCAGGCTGTTGCCCGCGATGAAAACCTGATCGATCTGGAAACAGACAAAGTGGTACTGGAACTGCCAGCCCCACTGGCAGGCGTGATCGTGAAAATCATCGAGCAGGATGGCGCCACCGTGACCTCCGGCCAGCTGATTGCCCACATCGATACCGAAGCGACCGCTGGTGCATCCGCGCCTGCTGAAGCCGCTCCCGCTGCTGCCCCGGCTGCCGCCCCGGTACAAGCTGCTGTTACCGGCGGTGCCGCCATGCCGTCCGCTGCCAAGCTGGCCGCCGAAACCGGCGTGAACCTGGCCGATGTAGCCGGCTCCGGCCGTGATGGCCGTATCCTGAAAGAAGACGTGGCTGCCGCCAAACCGGCTGCTGCCCCGGCACAGTCCGGCCCGGTCATTGCTGCTGCCGCACCGTCCGCTGGCGTAGCACTGGCGTCCACGCCGGCTGTCAACGCTGCCGCACTGACTTCCGGCCGCCCGGAGCAGAGCGTGCCGATGTCCCGTCTGCGCCAGCGCGTAGCCGAGCGTCTGATCCTGTCGCAGCAAACCAACGCGATTCTGACCACTTTCAACGAAGTGAACATGAAGCCGCTGATGGACCTGCGCAACAAGTACAAAGACAAGTTCGAAAAAGAGCACGGCGTGAAGCTGGGCTTCATGGGCTTCTTTGTGAAAGCCGCTGTTGCCGCCCTGAAGAAATACCCGATCGTGAACGCGTCGGTAGATGGCAACAACATCATCTATCACGGCTACTTCGACATCGGCGTGGCAGTAGGCAGCCCGCGTGGCCTGGTGGTACCGGTAATCCGTAACGCCGACCAGCTGAGCCTGGCAGACATCGAGAAACAGATCGCCGACTTCGGCAAGCGCGCCCAGGAAGGCAAGCTGACCGTGGACGAGCTGACCGGCGGCACCTACACCATCTCCAACGGCGGTACCTTCGGCTCCATGATGTCCACTCCGATCATCAACCCGCCGCAATCCGCCATTCTGGGCATGCACGCTACCAAAGAGCGCGCTGTGGTAGAAAACGGCCAGGTTGTGGTACGCCCGATGATGTATCTGGCGCAGTCCTACGACCACCGCATCATCGACGGCCGCGAAGCCGTGCTGTCGCTGGTGGCCATCAAGGACGCCATCGAAGATCCGGCTCGCCTGATCCTGGATCTGTAATCACCGCAGGCGGAGGCAGGCGCAGCCTGTCATCCGCCATTCACGACGAACTGGCAAGCTGGCCGCCTGCGGCCAACTTGCTACAGGATAGAGAACACCATGTCCCAACAATTCGACGTAGTAGTGATCGGCGGCGGCCCAGGCGGCTATGTAGCTGCCATCCGTGCGGCCCAGCTGGGTTTCAGCACCGCTTGCGTAGACGCTACTAAAAACCCGGAAGGCAAGCCTTCGCTGGGTGGTACCTGCCTGAACGTAGGCTGCATCCCGTCCAAAGCCCTGCTGCAGTCGTCGGAAAACTTCCACGCCGTACAGCACGACTTTGCCAAGCACGGTATCAGCGTAGAAGGCGCACAGATGGACGTGGCCAAAATGCTGGCCCGCAAGAACGACATCATCACCAAGAACGCCGGCGGTATCAGCTTCCTGTTCAAAAAGAACAAGGTTGCCAATATCCACGGTCTGGCTGCGCTGAAAGGCCGCCAGAACGAAAAATGGGTGATCGAGGTTGCCGATAACGGCGCTGTGGTCGATACCCTGGAAGCCACCCACGTGATCATCGCCACCGGCTCCAGCCCGCGCCAGCTGCCTGGCCTGGCTACCGACAACCAGATCGTACTGGACAACGAAGGCGCGCTGGCGCTGACCGCTGTACCGGCACGCCTGGGCGTGATCGGCGCCGGTGTGATCGGCCTGGAAATGGGTTCGGTATGGAAGCGCCTGGGCGCCGACGTCACCATCCTGGAAGCCGCACCGACGTTCCTGGGTGCTGCCGACCAGCAGATCGCCAAGGAAGCCTTCAAGACCCTGACCAAAGACACCGGCCTGGATATCAAGCTGGGCGTGAAAATTGGCGAAATCACCAAGGCTGACAACGGCGTGGTGGTGAACTACGAGCTGAACGGCGAAGCCGTGAAAGCCGAGTTCGACAAGCTGATCGTGTCCATCGGCCGTGTGCCGAACACCCAGGGCCTGGGTGGCGCCAACGTGAACCTGCAAATGGACGACCGCGGTTTCATCGTGGTAGACGACCACTGCCACACCAACCTGCCGAACGTATGGGCGATTGGCGACGTGGTACGTGGCCCGATGCTGGCGCACAAAGCGTCGGAAGAAGGCGTGGCCGTGGCCGAGCGTATCGCTGGCCAGAAGCCGCACGTTGATTTCGGCGTGATTCCGTGGGTGATCTACACCAGCCCGGAAATCGCCTGGGTCGGCAAGACCGAAGAGCAGCTGAAGGCTGAAGGCATCGAGTACAAGAAAGGCACCTCCGGTTTTGCGGCCAACGGCCGTGCGCTGGGTCTGGGCCAGGCGCAAGGTACCGTGAAGATCCTGGCTTGCGCCAAGACCGACCGTATCCTGGGTCTGCACATGATCGGCCCGATGGTGTCCGAACTGGTGACAGAAGGCGTGGTATCCATGGAATTCAAAGCTGCCAGCGAAGACCTGGCCCGCATTGTCCATGCCCACCCGAGCCTGTCCGAAGTGGTACACGAAGCCGCCCTGGCCGCCGACAAGCGCGCCCTGCACGGCTAAAAGAACAGGCAGCAGGCCGGGCACTTTCAAGGTAAAGTGCCGGCCGGCTGCCTCTATGGTTTTGTTGCCGATACCGATAGAGCACACCGTTTGTAGCCCAGGCGGTACAATCGCGACATCTCAGGCATAGCAAGGTTGGCCGCAAAGCCAGCCAACTATCCACCCGAAAGGAAACTTAATGAACCTGCACGAATACCAAGCGAAAGAGCTGTTGGCCAAATACGGCCTGCCGGTGCAAAAAGGCATTCTGGCTAACACGCCGGAAGAAGCCGCTGCTGCCTACGACCAGTTGGGCGGTAAATTTGCCGTTGTAAAAGCCCAGGTCCACGCTGGTGGCCGCGGCAAAGCCGGTGGCGTAAAAGTGGTGAAAACCCGCGAAGAAGCTGCCGAAGTAGCCAAAACCCTGATCGGTACCAACCTGGTAACCTATCAGACCGACGCAGCCGGCCAGCCGGTAAACAGCGTGCTGGTATGTGAAGACATGTACCCGGTACAGCGCGAACTGTACCTGGGCGCCGTAGTAGATCGCGGTTCCCAGCGCGTGGTATTCATGGTGTCCACCGAAGGCGGCGTGGAGATCGAAAAAGTAGCCGAAGAAACCCCGGAAAAGATCATCAAGATCGAAGTGGATCCGCTGGTAGGCATGCAGCCGTTCCAGACCCGCGACGCGGCCTTCGCCCTGGGTCTGTCCGGTTCGCAGATCGCTGCGTTCAGCAAACTGATGCTGGGTGCTTACAACGCTTTCGTTGAAAACGACTTTGCCCTGTTCGAAGTGAACCCGCTGGCACTGCGCGAAAACGGCGAGCTGGCTTGCGTAGACGGCAAGATCAACCTGGACTCCAACGCCCTGTACCGTCACCCGGCGCTGCTGGCCCAACGCGACAAGTCGCAGGAAAACGAACGCGAAGTGAAAGCTTCCGAGTTCGACCTGAACTACGTAGCGCTGGAAGGCAACATCGGCTGCATGGTAAACGGCGCCGGTCTGGCCATGGCGACCATGGACATCATCAAGCTGAAGGGCGGCCAGCCTGCCAACTTCCTGGACGTGGGCGGCGGCGCAACCAAAGAGCGCGTGATCGAAGCGTTCAAGCTGATTCTGGCTGATACCTCGGTACAAGGCGTGCTGATCAACATCTTCGGCGGCATCGTACGTTGCGACATGATCGCCGAAGCGATCATCGCTGCCGTTAAAGAAGTGAACGTGACCGTACCGGTAGTTGTGCGCCTGGAAGGCAACAACGCCGAGCTGGGTGCCAAGATCCTGGACGACTCCGGTCTGAAACTGACCTCCGCCCAGGGCCTGAACGACGCAGCCGAGAAGATCGTTGCTGCTGTTGCCGCCCTGTAATCACCTGCACCGCATAAGGATTTCAAAATGAGCGTATTGGTAAACAAAGATACGAAAGTGCTGGTGCAAGGCTTCACCGGCAAGAACGGTACTTTCCACGCCGAACAGGCGCTGAAAGTAGGCACCAAGGTGGTTGGCGGTGTTACGCCGGGCAAAGGTGGCAGCGAGCACCTGGGCCTGCCGGTGTTCAACACCATGAAAGATGCTGTACGCGAAACCCAGGCTGACGCTTCGGTTATCTACGTACCGGCAGCTTTCGCCAAGGATTCCATCCTGGAAGCGGTAGAAAGCGGCGTGAAGCTGATCGTGTGCATCACCGAAGGCGTGCCTACCCTGGACATGCTGTACGTGAAAAAAGCCGTAGACGAAGCCGGCATCCGCCTGATCGGCCCGAACTGCCCAGGCATCATCACCCCGGGCGAGTGCAAGATCGGCATCATGCCGTGGCACATCCACAACCCGGGCCGTATCGGTATCGTATCCCGTTCCGGCACCCTGACTTACGAAGCCGTGGCACAAACCACCGCGCTGGGTCTGGGCCAGTCCACTTGCATCGGTATCGGCGGCGACCCTATCCCGGGTACCAGCCACATCGACGCACTGCGCCTGTTCCAGGACGATCCGGACACCGACGCTATCGTGATGATCGGTGAAATCGGTGGTTCCGCCGAAGAAGAAGCCGCCGAGTTTGCCAAGCAGTACGTGACCAAGCCGGTAGTAGGCTACATCGCCGGTGTGACCGCACCAAAAGGCAAACGCATGGGCCACGCCGGCGCCATCATCTCTGGCGGCAAGGGTACTGCCGAAGAGAAGTTCAAGGCTTTCGAGCGTGCAGGCATCGCCTACACCCGCAGCCCGGCCGAAATCGGCAAAACCATGTTCGAACTGCTGAAAAGCAAGGGCATGATCTAAGCTGTCTGCCCGTCAGAACAGCACAACGCCACCGCATGCGGTGGCGTTTTTTATTGGTGGTGGCCAGGCTGCCGAGCCTGGTGTGCTCGGGCGGCCAACGATGGCCTGGCTGCGGCTCAGGTCGGGCTGGCGGGGTGGCTGTCCAGTAGCAGTTCGCGCGTCAGGGTAATCCAGGCGCGGGCGGCGTGGGACAGATAGCTGTCTTTTTTCCAGATCAGGCCGATGTGCCAGATGATGCGCTCATCATCAATAGGGATCACATCGAAGCGGTGCGGCTCCAGCTGGCTGGCAATGGCTTGCGGCAGCAGGGCGATACCCAGCCTGGCCTCAACCATGGCCACGATAAAATCCCAGTGCGCGCTGCGCCCGGCGATATTGATGGTTTTGCCCATGGTGCGGAAGGCATCGCTGATGCGGGTGGTGAGCGAGAAGTCTTCGGGGTAAAACACGATGGGTTGATCCGCCACGTCAGGCAGCGTCACGACGCTACGCCCATGCCACGGGCTGCCGGCGGGTGCCACCAGGCACAGGCGGTCGCGTACCAGGCTCAGGCTGTTGAATATGTGGTGATCTACCGGCAGCACGGCAGCGCCGATTTCCAGGTTGCCCGAACGGATACTGCTTTCAATCGCCAGGGCGCCGTCTTCCACCATTTTCAGCTCTACGCCTGGGTAACGGTCGCGAAATGCGCCCACCACCGGCGCAAAGAAAGCACCGCCGGCCATGGGCGGCAAACCGACTACCAGCTCGCCGCGCGCCAGCGAGGCCAGGTCGGCCAGTGCGTTTTTCAGCCGCAGCTGCGCCGCCAGCACGTCTTGCCCGCGCAGGTAGACCACGCGGCCGGCGTCGGTCAGCTGAAAACTCTTGCCCTCGCGGATCAGCAAAGGCGTACCCAGCTCTTCCTCCAGCTGCTTCACCATTTTGCTGATGGTGGGCTGGGTGACAAACAGCGCCTCGGCGGCGCGGGTAAAGTTTTGCTGGCGTACCAGCTCGGCAAAATAGCGCAGCGCCTTGATGTCCATGATGATTCCAAAAAAGAATGGTTTTGATAATTTTAATTCATTTTTAGAATGTAATAAACCTACGTATACTCCGTCTCACTCTCTGTGTTGTGTTGTGGCTCGTAAACACAGCAGGTGTTGACCGCTTGAGGCTGCCAAGGATTCTCCTCCCGACGTAGCTGCGAGACACCCGCTGTCTGCCACAGGTGGCTTTGCCACTTTTGGTACAGGCACCAGCCTAGTGCTGGTTCAGGATTATCTGGTGCCTCG
The DNA here is from genome assembly GCF_028548455.1 of Vogesella aquatica. Taxonomy (GTDB): domain Bacteria; phylum Pseudomonadota; class Gammaproteobacteria; order Burkholderiales; family Chromobacteriaceae; genus Vogesella; species Vogesella aquatica. The sequence continues at coordinate 171,031 of NZ_JAQQLF010000009.1, read as the reverse complement.
TACATCCGGGGATTGTGTACGAGGTGAATCCTCTGTTTTCCCCTTACGAGCGTTGTTCGGCCGGCTATCAAGCCGGCTTTTTTTTTGCCTGCCGGTATTGTGTGGCCCGCTTTGCGGCCAAGCCGGCTAGGGGGTGTCGTGGCAAGCGCAGGCTTCGCCGCTCGCCGCGTCATCCAGCGTTTTCAGAATGCCGCAGTCGGCCAGTGTATGCGGGCTATCGCAGCGGGCACGCAGCAGCAACAGCTGCTGCTCCAGGCGCTGCAGTGCTTCTATCTGGCTGTGTACACGGCTGATTTGCTGGTCGATCAGCGCATTCACGCGGTCGCATGGCTCGGCTGCCGGTTGCTGGTGAAAGCCGGCCAACAGCCGGATATCAGCCAGCGGCATGCCCAGCGAACGGCAGTGCAGAATGAAGGCCAGCTGTTCCAGGTGGCGCTGTTCGTAGCGGCGGTAGCCGCTGCTGCTACGTGCCGGTGCCGGCAGCAAGCCTTCGCGCTCGTAGTAGCGGATGGTTTCACTTTCGCAGCCGGTGCGTTTTGCCAGTTCGCCGATTTGCATCATTTTCTCCTCAGGGCTTGACCTTATAGTAGCTACAGGGTTTGCAATAGCACAAGCACGCTCTTGTGGAGACCAGCATGGCCCTGTATCAACCCAAACCTGGCAGCAAAATCATTCCCGTCACCGTGGCGCAGCCGCACGCTGCCGACCACGACCACGACCACGACCACGACCACGACCACGACCACGACCACGACCACGACCACGACCACGACCACGACCACAGTCATAGCCATGATCACAGCCACGACCATGCGCAGGCGGCCTGCTGCAGTGGCGAGGCGTGCAGCAGTACGCTAAGCGCCGCCCCGCAGCCCGCCGACGTACCGGCCGGTAGCAGTGCTTGGCAGCTGGCGATTCCGGCCATGGATTGCCCCACCGAAGGGCGCCTGGTGGACAAGGTGCTGGCCAATGTCGCCGGCGTATTGCGCGTGGACTTTAACTACATCGAGCGCACGGTCACCGTGCACCAGCGCGATGCCAGCCTGGCGCAGGTGCAAGCCGCCATTGCCAGCACCGGTATGCCGCCACGGCTGCTGAGCGCGGAAGAGGCCGACACCCCCGCCGCGCCGCCGGTTGAAAGCCGCGGCCAACTATGGCTGGCTGGCCTGCTGGCGGCAGCGGCCGAAGGCGCCGTGCTGGCCGGTGCCAGCGATGGTGCCTGGTGGGTGGCAGCGCTGGCCATTGCCTCGATGCTGGCCGGTGGCCGTACCACGGCACGCAAAGGCTGGTACGCGCTGAAGCTGCGCACGCTCAATATCTACTTCCTGATGAGCCTGGCTGTGGTCGGCGCCATGGTGTTGCAGCAATGGCCCGAGGCCGCGATGGTGCTATTCCTGTTTGCGCTGTCGGAAAAGCTGGAAGCGCTGTCGCTGGCGCGTGCGGGCGAGGCGGTGCGCAGCCTGATGGCGCTAAAGCCGGACACCGCCTGGGTAGAGGTGGATGGCCAGTGGCAAGCTGTCGCCAGCGACAGCCTGCAAGTTGGCCGCGTGGTACGCGTACGCCCCGGCGAGCGCGTGCCGCTGGATGGCGTGATTGTCAGTGGCCGTGGCGACTTTAACGAAGCGCCGATTACCGGCGAAAGCCTGCCGCTGGACAAGGGTGAGGGCGATGCGGTGTTTGCCGGTGCCATCAACGGCCAGGGGCTGGTGCAGGTGCAGGTCACCGCAGCGGCCGACGGCAGCGTGCTGGCGCGCATTATCCGTAGTGTGCGCGACGCGCAGGCGGGCAAAGCGGCGACCCAGCGCTTCATCGACCGTTTTGCCGCGGTGTACACCCCCATTGTGGTGGCGGTAGCGGTGCTACTGGCGCTGGGCCTGCCGCTGGCCGGCATCATGACGTGGCAGGCGGCGCTGTATCAGGCGCTGGTATTACTGGTGATTGCCTGCCCGTGCGCGCTGGTGATTGCTACGCCGGTTACGCTGGTGTCGGCGCTATCGTCGGCGGCGCGTCGCGGCATGCTGGTCAAGGGCGGCGCGGCGCTGGAAGCCGCCGCCCGTATCCGCTACCTGGCGCTGGACAAGACCGGCACGCTCACCCGTGGCGAGCCGGCAGTGGAGGACGTATTGCTGTTGCAGCCCGATCTGGCGCGCGATGCCGTGCTGCAGGTGGCCGCTAGCCTGGAAGCACACTCCACTCACCCGCTGGCGCGTGCTGTTACGCAGGCGGCGAAGGGCTTGCCCTTGTTGGCTGCCAGTGGCTTGCAAGAGACGGCAGGCGAGGGGGTACAGGCCACGGTTAACGGCCAGCGCTGGGCACTGGGTAACCGCCGCCTGCTGGCGCGGCTGGGGGCGGATATCACGCCGTGGCTGCCGCGCTTGGCGCAGGGCAGTGGCGAGATGTGGTTGTGCCGCGATGGCATACCGCAAGCGCTGCTGCTGGTGGCCGACGCGCTGCGCCCCGATGCCGTGGCGGCGGTCGCACAGCTGCAGCAGATGGGTATTAAGCTGACGGTATTGTCTGGTGACCAGCAGGCGGTAGTTGGCCGCACCGCAGCGCAGGTGGGCATTGCCGAGGCGCTGGGTGGTTTGTTGCCGGACGACAAGCTGGCGCATATCCGCCGCCTGGCGCAGCAGGGGCCGGTGGCCATGGTGGGGGATGGCGTGAACGATGCACCTGCGCTGGCGCAGGCGGAGCTGGGTATCGCCATGGGGGCGGCCGGCTCGGATACCGCGCTGGAAACCGCGCAGGTGGCGCTGATGGAGGACCGTCTCGACAAGCTGCCGCAGCTGTTTGCCCACGCCCGGCGCAGCATGGCGGTATTGCGTGCCAACATCGTGCTGGCGCTGGCCATCAAGCTGCTGTTTTTCATCCTGGCACTGGCTGGTGTGGCCACGTTGTGGATGGCGGTGTTTGCCGACGTGGGCGCTAGCCTGTTGGTGATCTTCAATGGCCTGCGCCTGGCGCGGGCAGGGGGAAAGACATGCTGACATGGCTGGCGTGCCGTATCCCGCCGCCGCTCTTGGCCCTGCTGTGTGGCTGGGGCATGGCGCAGCTGGCGGCTAGTTGGCCGCAGTGGTCTGTAGCGTTGCCACCCCAGCTACGTACTGCGCTGCTGCTGGCACTGCTGTTGATGGCCATACTGCTGGAAGGCAGCGCGGTATGGGCGTTTGTGCGGCAGCGCACCACTATCAGCCCGCTGCAGCCGCAGCGCAGTACTGTGCTGGTGCTCACGGGCTTTTACCGCTTCAGCCGTAACCCCATGTACCTGGGCATGTTGTGTGTTTTGCTGGCGTGGGCGCTGTGGCTGGGGCATTGGCTGGCGCTGGCCGGGCCGCCGGGGTTTGTGCTGTGGCTAAACCATTTCCAGATTGCACCGGAAGAGCGGGCGCTGCAGGCACGCTTTGGTGTGGCCTACACGGCGTATTGCCAGCGTGTCCGGCGCTGGCTGTAAGGCCGGGGTGGCCCCGTGCCGCCCTATACTTTCATGCCGCGCATGCCGGTGATGCGGAACGGATACAGCTCGGCCACCATTACCCCGCCAGCCACCACCGGGTCGGCTTGCATGATGGCGCGGGCCTCGCTTTCGATACCGGTCATCACCAGTACCATGGCAAAGGCTTGCGCATCATCGGCGGTGGTGCGGCCGAACAGGGTGACCTTGCCGGCCAGGCACAGGTCGTCCAGGTAGCAGGTGTGCTGGCTGATGCACTCGGCCTCGTGGTCGCTCAAACCGGCGCGCAGCATGTCGGGGCGGGTAGGGCGTAACAGGTAAAGGTAGTGATGCATGGTGTCATGCCTGTGTATCAATGCCGCGACCTTGCAGGGCGGGGGCCGTGCTGTCTTGCGGCTGGTAGGTTTTCTCTATGCTATTACCCGCCTGACGGGCTGCGGCCTGCTCGGCCATGGCCTGCAGCGCCATCTGCCGTGCTTGCGCGGCCACGGCCTGGTCCTGGCCGGAGGGCTCGGCGGGTGCCAGCGCGGCACGCTGTACCGCCTGCGCCTTGCGCAGGGTATCTTCCGGCGTGCGCCCCGGGCTGGCATCGATGCTGACATTGCCGCCTACGGCGTAGCGTTTGCCATCCGGGCCTTGCTGGTAGCTGTAGCTGGGGCCGCTGACGCTGACGCCGCCGGCTGCGGCCATGTGCGCCTGTTCGTGGGCGCGCACTTCGCTATCGCGTGCTTTCAGCTTTTCTACCTGCTTTTCTTCCTCTTCGCTCAAAGCTACGGTGCCGCTCTGGCCGCGGCCAGTGCCGCTTGCCGGGCTGGCTGGGTTGGCGTAGGGGCTGCCGTAGTTGGCCGCAGTGCTGGCGCTTATGCTCATTTCAATCGGGGTGCTGGCTGTTGCCTATAAGCATAGACCATAAAAAGCGGCCTGCTGTTTGCAGCAGGCCGTACATGGCAATGGGGTATCCGCTCAGGCTTGGCGTTCGCCCGTCTGCAGGCGCCACAGTGCCGCGTAGCTGCCGTTTTGCGCCAGCAGCAGCGCGTGGGTGCCCGATTCCACAATCTGGCCGTGCTCCATCACGTGGATGCAGTCGGCGTGGCGTACGGTAGACAGGCGGTGCGCAATCACCAGTGTGGTGCGCCCGCGCGATACTACGTCCAGCGAGCGCTGGATGGCGGCCTCGGTTTCGTTGTCCACCGCGCTGGTGGCTTCGTCCAGTATCAGGATGCGCGGGTCTTTCAGGATGGCGCGCGCCAGGGCCAGGCGCTGGCGCTGGCCGCCGGAGAGTTTCTGGCCGCGTTCGCCCACCGGGGTGTCGTAGCCCTGCGGCAGGCGGGCGATGAACTCGTGCGCCTCGGCGGCGCGGGCGGCGGCTTCGATGGCGCTGCGGCCAACCTCGCCCATGCCGTAGGCAATATTGTCTGCCACGCTGCCATCGGTCAGGAACACATCCTGGCTGACGTAGCCAATCTGGCGGCGCAGGTCGGTGAGCGACAGCTCGCGGATATCGTGGCCATCCAGCCTTATCGCCCCGGCCGGGGCCTCATAAAAACGCAGTAACAGCTTGACCAGCGTGCTCTTGCCCGAGCCGGTGGCACCCACAAAAGCCACGGTGCGGCCGGCAGGCACGGTAAGCGACACATTGTGCAGTACGGTGAGGTCACCGTAGCCGAATGACAGGTTTTCGAAAGCCAGGCTGCCGGATACTGTGCCGCTTGGCAGCGCTTTGCCGTCGTACGGTATCGAGACGGGTGTGGAGAGCACGTCAAGCACACGGTCGATGGCGGTCATCGAGCGCTGGTACAGGTCGGCAATATCGGCCAGCCCCACCAGTGGCCACAGCAGCCGCTGGGTGAGGTACACCAGCACCGAATAGCTGCCCACACCGATGTCGCCGTGCAGCGCCAGCCAGCCGCCGTACACCAGTGTCACCACGAAGCCGGCCAGAATGGCCATGCGGATCACCGGGATAATGGCCGACGACAGGCGGATGGCCGCCGCGTTGGTCTGGCGGTAGTGCTCGCTGGCCTGGCGGATATGTTCGGCTTCAAACGCTTCGGCGGTAAACGCCTTGATGGTGGCAATACCCAGCAGGTTGTTGCTGAGGCGGCCGTTGATCACGCCGGCGGCTTCGCGCACGGCGCTGTAGCGCGGGGCAATGCGTTTCTGGAACCAGAACGTACCCACCAGAATCAGCGGCACCGGAAACAGCGCCAGCATGGCCAGCTGCGGTGCCAGGTAAAAGAACACGGCACCCACCATAATGGAGGAACACACCACCTGGATGATGCTGTTGGCGCCGCCGTTGAGAAAGCGTTCCATCTGGTTGATGTCGTCGTTCAGGATGGACATCAGGCTGCCGGTGCGCTTGTCTTCAAAGTAAGACAGTGGCAGCTTTTGTACATGGCCGTAGGCGTCCAGGCGTAGTGCGTGCTGCAGGTTTTGCGCCAGGTTGCGCCAGCGCAGCTGGTACAGGTATTCGAACAGTGATTCGCCCGCCCAGATCAGCACCGTGAGCCCGCCCAGCCACAACAGCTGGTCAAAGCTGTCGGTAATGCCCAGGCGTGCCAGAAAGGAATCCTGTTTGCTGACTACCACATCGACTGCCACGCCGATCAGTACTTCGGGCAGGATATCGAAAAACTTGTTGATGGCAGAAAATGCCGAGGCAAGATAAGCATCCCGCCGGTACTGGCGGGCATAATGAAAGAGCCGTGACAGGGATGACATGGTATCGGGCTGGTATTAGGGGGGACGGCGATTGTACGCCGCCATGCAATAAGAATGAAAAAGGAATACGTCGCAATGACTGAACACTCTGTTAACCAGCGCGAGCTCACCATGTCGGTGCTGATGACGCCGGACATGGCCAATTTTTCCGGCAACGTCCACGGCGGGGTACTGCTCAAGCTGCTGGACCAGGTAGCCTACGCTTGCGCCAGCCGCTACGCCGGCTGTTATGTGGTGACGCTGTCGGTAGACCAGGTATTGTTCAAACAGCCTATCCACGTGGGCGAGATGGTCACCTTTCTGGCCAGCGTGAACCACGTTGGCCGCACCTCCATGGAAGTGGGTATCAAGGTGGTGGCCGAGAACATCCAGCAGCGCACCGTGCGCCATACCAATAGCTGCTACTTCACCATGGTGGCCTGGGCAGACGGCAAAGCCATGCCGGTGCCGCCGCTGGCGCTGGAGAGCGATACCCACAAGAAGCGCTTCCGCGAAGCCGAAATCCGCAAACAGATGCGGCTGGAAGCCGAGCAACGCATGCAGCAGGCTGGCACGGCATGAAAGAAGGCCTGGTGCCGCTCACCGCGCTGGACAAGCCGCGCGCCTACGCCATTTACTGCGCCGGCATGCAAGGCAAGCTCAGCCGCTGCGCCGGCTGGGATCCGGTGCTGCAGCGGCAGGGCTTCGAGCAGAGTTTTACCGCCGGTACCTTGTTCTGGTACCGCCACCAGGGCCAGGAGGTGGCCTTGCTGAGCCTGTCGCGCCGCGATTATGGCCTGCACGTGCACCTGCTGGTGGTGCTGGACAATTGGCGCCGCCAGGGCGTGGGGCGGCGCGTGCTGGCGCACCTGCACAGCCTGAGCAGCGGCCGCGTTACGCTCAGCTGCCTGCGCAACGACAAACCGGTGCGTGCCTTTTATGCCGAAATGGGCTACCACATCGCCGGCATGGAGCCGGATTTTCTCAATCTGGAGTGGCCAGGGCCGCAGGCCAGGGCAGGCTGACAGCGCTGTACGCCAGCTTGGGCCTGTGGCAGCTTTACCCTACAATGCGCGCCTCATTACCGAAAGCCCGCCATGTCTGCCTACCAGCTCGTTCATACCCACCCGCAGTTTTACGTGATTCACAAGGCACCGGGCGTCAGCTTTCACCGCGAAGACGACGCCCCCGGCCTGATGGACGCCCTGCGTGACGGCCTGCAAGACGACGCGCTATGGCCGGTGCACAGGCTGGACCGCATCACCAGCGGCCTGATCGTGGTGGCGCGCAGCCAGGCCACCGCCGCCGAGCTGGGTGCGGCCTTTGCCGGGCGCGAGGTGGAAAAATATTATCTGGCACTGTCCGACGCCAAGCCGGCACGCAAACAGGGCCTGATCAAGGGCGATATGGACAAGGGCCGTGGCGGCGCCTGGAAGCTGTGCAAAAGCGCGGCCAACCCTGCGGTGACCCAGTTTTTCAGCTACAGCCTGGCGCCCGGCCTGCGCCTGTTCGTGCTGCGCCCGCGCACCGGCAAGACCCACCAGTTGCGCGTGGCGATGAAGTCGCTGGGCGCACCCATCCTGGGCGATGCGCTATACGGCGGTAGCGCGGCCGATCGCGGCTACCTGCACGCCTACGCGTTGGCCTTCACGCTGGCGGGCGAGGTACATCGCTTTGTGTGCCCGCCGGTGTGGGGCGAACGTTGGCCGCAAGACGCACTGGCCGCTTACCTGGCGGCCAACCCGCCGGCCGGCCTGCCGTGGCCGGTGCTGTAAGCGTTTGCCCCAGCCAGGGCATAGATGAAAAAAGCCGGTCGCGTGCGCGAACCGGCTTTTTTATCGATGTAGCAGGCTGGTGAACGTATTCACTATCTTGCGAGCGGGCGCGAGACCAGGCGAAAGTGACTGAGGCAGCGCAGTTTACACATGGTAAATGAGCATGCCAAAGGCGCTTTTAACGCCGTATCGCCCACGCGCAGCAGATCGTGCACGTACGATCAGCCCAGGCCGTGCATCATTTTCTTCAGCTTGCCCGACAGCAGGAACAGCACCAGTGCGGCGCTGCCGGCCAACAGCACGAACAGCATGAAGAAGTCGTGCAGGTTGGCCACGGTATAGCCCATGAATACCGGCAGCGGCTTGCCCGGCTCCGGGTACAGGCCGGACAGTACGCCGGCAAACTTGTTGGCCAGCGCGCTGGACAGGAACCACACACCCATCATCATCGACACCAGGCGTGCCGGCGACAGCTTCACTACCAGCGACAGGCCGATAGGCGACAGGCACAGCTCGCCGAAGGTGTGGATGCTGTACAGGCTGATCAGCCACAGCATGCTCACTTTCACGCCCGGCTCCAGGCCGGTGACGCCCAGCGCGATGATCAGGTAACCGATGGCCAGCAGCAGCAAGCCGATGGCCATTTTCATCGGCGAGTTCGGCTCCAGGCCCTTCTTGCCCAGCGTCAGCCATAGCCAGGCAAACAGCGGTGCGCACACCACGATCACCACCGGGTTGATGCTCTGGAAGAACGAAGCCGGTACCGTCCAGCCCAGCAGCTGGCGGTTGGTCTGCTCTTCGGCAAAGAAGGTCAGCGAAGCGCCGGCCTGCTCGAAGGCGGACCAGAAGAAGATCACGAACGCCGACAGCAGCATGATCACCGCCAGGCGGTCTTTTTCTTCGCGCGTCAGCGGGGCATGGCGGATTTTCTCGCCGCTTTCATGATGGCGCTTGGGCGGCAGGCCGATGGCGGCGCCTTCCGGCGTCACCAGGTAGCGGGAGCGGTAGCTCAGGAACAGCGCCAGCGACACCAGCATGCCGATGCCGGCTGCCAGGAAGCCCCATCTGAAATCGGCCGGGTGGCCGGTATCGCCCAGTGTGCCGCATACCAGCGGCGCCAGCAGCGCACCGGCGTTGATGCCCATGTAGAACAGGGTGAAGGCGGAATCCACACGCTTGTCGCCGGCGGGGTACAGCTGGCCCACCATGGACGAAATATTCGGTTTGAACAGGCCGTTACCGGCGATCAGCAGCGCCAGGCCGCCGAACATCAGCGGGGTGGCGGTAGCCGGCTGCTGGTACAGCGTGGCGGCAAAGAACATGGAAAACTGGCCGGCGGCCATCAGCAGCGCACCGCAGACAATGGCGCGGCGGTTGCCCCAGTAGCGGTCGGCAATATAGCCGCCCAGCAGCGGCGCAAAGTACACCAGGCCGGTGTAGCTGCCGTAGATTTCGGAGGCGTAGGCCTTGTCGAACATCAGCGCCTTCACCATGAACAGCACGAAGATGGCGCGCATGCCGTAGTAGCTGAAGCGTTCCCACATTTCGGTCACGAACAGCAGGTACAGACCGCGGGGGTGTTGTCGGTACATGAGGGTCTTTCTCTAGTGATGAGTGAGGTGCACAGCCCTGTTTTTATATGGCGGACTTTGGCAAGGGGTCGGATTGTGCTGATGCTTTGGCGTTAATGCAATATAAAAATGCGCAAAATTGAACATTCATGGCGTTATATTGTAATAAATTGGTGAAACTTATTTGTTATGCATACTCGTATAGTGTAATTATTCCAGCGGGGGGCAATTTGTTTCGCTATCGAATTGCTGCGCTGTAACATCGATAAATCTTGCTGGCTGGCAGCAGCTGGCGTACGCTGCAGTGTGGCCCGTGCGGCCACCCGACACACTGGAGAACGTGCATGAAACCGCTAGTTTGCCCCGCAGCAAGCAGCACTTGCCGCAGCCTGCTGCCCAACTGGTATAACCTCGACGTTGTACTGGCCAACGACTTCCCCCGCGCCTGATACCCCTTGGCAGCCACCCGGCTGTCCGTCTGTTTTAAAGCCAATCTAAACAATCAATCGACACCTGTGGCCTTGCCACGCTGCTTTGCTGCGCGCCGTTGTCGCGCCGGCAGTGTGCCGCTACGCTGCCCCGTCACGCCTGCCCTACCTGCGTGCGGTGGCGTGTGGCTGCAAGGTTGGCCGCAGGCATGGAGCATCAACATGGCACGACGCATCCCCGAACCGTTCCGCATCAAGATGGTAGAGCCCATCAAGCAGACCACCCCCGAATACCGCCGCGAGGCACTGGCCGCTGCCGGCTGGAACCCGTTCCTGCTGCGCGGTGAAGACGTGTACATCGACCTGCTGACCGACAGCGGTACCGGCGCCATGTCGGACCGCCAGTGGGCCGGCGTGATGATGGGCGACGAAGCCTACGCCGGCAGCCGCAACTTCTACGAGCTGGAAGCCACGGTGAAAGAGGTATTTGGCTACGCCCATACCATGCCCACCCACCAGGGCCGTGGTGCCGAGCAGATCCTGTTCCCCGAGCTGGTAAAACGCTGCGGCAGCCAGCGGCCGGTGTTTTTGTCCAACTATCACTTTGATACCACCAAGGCGCACGTAGAGATTGCTGGCGCGCGTGCCATCAATGTGCTGACGCCGCAGGCGCTGGACACCACCACCGCCTACGACTGGAAAGGCGACTTCGACCTGCCGCGCCTGGCGGCGCTGATCGAAGAACACGGTGCGGCCAACGTGGCCGGCCTGATCATCACCGTGACCTGCAACAGCGCCGGTGGCCAGCCGGTGAGCATGGCCAGCATCCGCGAGTCGGCCGCGCTGGCGCGCCGCCACGGCATTCCGGTGATCATCGACGCGGCGCGCTTTGCCGAAAACGCCTGGTTCATCCAGCAGCGCGACCCGGACTACGCAAACATGTCGGTACCGGCCATCGTGTACGAGATGTTCAGCCACGGCGACATGTTCACCATGTCGGCCAAGAAGGACGCGCTGGTGAACATCGGCGGCCTGTGCTGCTTCAAGGATGACGAAGACCTGTTCCGCAGCGTGCAGGTGCGCTGTGTGGCGATGGAAGGCTTTGTCACCTACGGCGGCCTGGCCGGCCGCGACATGGCCGCGCTGGCGGTGGGCCTGAAAGAAGGCATGGACGAAGGCTATCTGGCCTACCGCATCGGCCAGGTAGCGTACCTGGGCGACAGGTTGGCCGCCGGTGGCATTCCGATCCAGACGCCGACCGGTGGCCACGCCGTGTTTGTGGACGCCAAGAAGCTGCTGCCGCACATCCCGGCCGGGCAGTTCCCGGCGCACGCGCTGGCGTGCGAGCTGTACCTGGAAGGCGGCATTCGCGGCGTGGAAATCGGCTCGCTGCTGCTGGGCCGCAACCCGGCTACCGGCGAGCAGGAACCGTCGCCGTTCGAGCTGCTGCGCCTGACCATCCCGCGCCGCGTATACACCAACGACCACATGGACTACATCGCCGACTGCCTGATCGACATCCAGCAGCGTGCCAGCAGCATCCGTGGCTTGGGCTTCGACTACGAGCCGCCTATCCTGCGCCACTTCACCGCACGCCTGCATCCGCTGTAAGCCGACTGCTTGCCTGCCCCACACCCCGCTGCACGCAGCGGGGTTTTTCTTGTGCTTGTATAGTGCTGGCAGGAGGCAAGGGCATGGGTATCAGGATCATCGCGGCGCTGTTGGCCGCATTACTGGCTGCGAAGGCACTGGCGCAAACCAGCGTTACGCTGTCTTACGCTGGCGACGCGCTGGTGTACGACGGCGAGCTATCGGCGGCGGCCAACCAGCGCCTGTTCGCGCTGTACGACGCGGCCGCGGTGAAGCCGCACACGCTGGTGATCAGCAGCAGCGGCGGCGCGTTCAACCTGGGGCTGGCGCTGGGCGAGTGGGTGGCGCAGCACCGCTTGCGCGTGCACGTGCCGCGTTACTGTAATTCGTCTTGCGCCAACTACGTGTTTACCGCCGCCAGCCAGCGCGAGCTGGGTTACCACGCTGTGCTGGCTTTTCATGGTGGTATGGATGAGGCACACCGCCAGCGCGATAGCTATCTGGCGCGCTTTGCGCCGCAGCGCCAGGCCGAGGCGCGGCAGCGTTTTGCTACCGAAGTAAAAGAAGCCCGCCAGCGTGAGCTGGCTTTCTTTGCCCGCATCGGCGTCGACCCGGCGATTACCAGCTACGGCTACCAGCGCTTTTCGCGCATCATGCGCCAGTACAAGGCCTGGAGTTATTCGCTGCCCATGCTGCGCCGCTTTGGCGTGGGGCCGATCACCATCAGCGACAACGAGCGCTGGCTGCCGCGCCCGGCCGACCATGGCTTGCTGATGATCGTGGCACCGCAGCGCTACGGCTGCCTGCCGGCTGGCCGCGTGACCGACCTGCTGTACGACTGCGCTACCGACCAGCCGCTGCCGCTGTCGGTATTGATTGATTGATAGTTATTCCCATCTAGGGTAGGGTGGCGCTTTGCCTGCTGCCTTACCGCCATGAGCCCGCACCTGGATCACATCCCCGCCGACCTGGTATCCGCCGCCGACTACCAGCGCTACGCCCAGCGCATGATGTCGGCCAACGCCAGCGCCTATATCGATAGCGCCGCCGCCGACGAACTGAGCCATGCGGCCAACCTGCAGGCCTTTGCCCGCCATCGCCTGCACCCCCGCGTACTGGCCGACGTGCAAGGCGGCCACAGCCGCTGTCGCCTGCCGGGGCTGGCGCTGGCCATGCCGATTTTGCTGGCGCCGGTGGCCTACCAGAAACTGGTGCACCCCGACGCCGAGCGCAGCGCCGCCTACGCCGCCAGCGTGATGGGCAGCAGCATGCTGGTGAGCACGCTGGCCAGCACGCCGCTGGAAGAGATTGCTGCCGCCTCACCGTCGCCGCTGTGGTTCCAGCTGTACTGGCAGCACGACCGCGCCGTGGTGGCGCAGCTGGTGCAGCGTGCCGAAGCCGCCGGCTATACCGCGCTGGTGTTGACGGTGGACGCGCCGCTGGCCGGCGTGCGCAACGTCGAGCAGCGCGCCGGCTTTGCCCTGCCCGACGGCGTGGCGGCGGTAAATCTGGCCGGCATGGTGCCGTACCAGCCAGCGCTGGCGGCAGGGCAGAGTGGGGTGTTCGACGGCATGATGGCCATCGCCCCGCGCTGGGCCGACATCGCCTGGCTGCGCAGCCAGACCCGCTTGCCGATTGTGCTGAAAGGCATCCTGTCGCCGCACGACGCCGAACTGGCGTTGCAGCACGGTGTGGACGGCCTGGTGGTGTCCAACCACGGTGGCCGCGTGCTGGACACGGTACCGGCCGCGCTGGACGCACTGCCCGCCATCGCCGCCGTGGTGCAGGGCCGCGTGCCGCTGCTCTTGGACGGCGGTATCCGTCGCGGCAGCGACGTGTTCAAGGCCTTGGCGCTGGGCGCCAGCGCGGTGCTGATCGGCCGCCCGTTTATCCACGCGCTGGCAGTAGCCGGCGCGCTGGGGGTGGCCCACTTGCTGCGCACGCTGCACGAAGAGCTGGAGGTAACCATGGCGCTGACCGGCTGCCGCACGCTGGCCGACATCGGCCCGCATTGCCTGTGGCCGGCGCCGCCTGCCGCGTAGTGCAGGTGGCTGGCGGCAAAGCTTGGCCGCGTGGATAACAGCAAGGGCAAGCCGCAGGCTTGCCCTTGTGCTTTGCCGGCGCCGCAAGCTTGCGCGATGGCCGCCGCCTGAGTGGTGCGGCACCAGGCTGCCGTGATCCGCACACCGCTGCTACCCGCCTGCGGCCAACCTTGCCGCTATGCAGCCTCACGCCGCGCTGTCGAACCACAGCTGGCGGAAGTCCATCCAGCCGCATTGCGACAGCGCAATGCCGCGTAGCTGCGGGTCGAACTCCAGCCGCATGGTGCTGTGCTGCAGCGGGATCAGCGCGTACTCGCGCACCAGCAGGCTGGCGGCGGCGGCGTAGTGTTGCCAGCGCATGGCGCTGTCCGGCTCGGCCTGGCTGCGGCCAACCCACGTGTGCAGCGCGTGGCGGGTAGCGTCGCTGAGCCAGGGGTGGAAGCCGGATTCGCCGGCCAGCCATTGGTAGCAGCTGTAGTCGAGGTCGTCGCCCAGCACCTCGCCGGTCAGCATCAGGTCGGCGCTGTGGCGCCAGTGGTTGGCCGCAAACTCGGGAAAGTCCAGTACCTGCAGCGTAACCTGGCAGCCGGCGGCGGCCAGCCGGGCACACACGTGCTCGGCCAGCCCGACGTGGGTGGCCAGCTTGTACGTCACCAGCCGCAAGCGTGACGGCAGTGCTGGTCGCGCTGCCGCCTGCGGCGCCGGCCAGTGTTGCCATTGCGCCAGCATGCCCAGCGCACGTTGGCCGCCCAGGTCGGCCGGCCACTGCGCCGGGTGCAGCCAGGCAGCGAGGGCGGCGCGCTGGCTGGCGTCCAGCCTGGCGGGGTTGGCGCACACATAGCTGCAGCCCGGCTCGGCCTGCAGCGTGTACTGCCCTTGTGGCGGGGTCGCGCCGTGGTAACCCAGCCGCACGTCCAGCCGGGCGCGGGTGGCGTCGTCGTTCACCACCCAGATGTCTACTTCGTCCAGCAGCGGCCGTGCCTGCCAGTAGCGCTCGAAGGCGCGCAGCGTGGCGCGGTGGGCGTTGTTGACGCTCAGGCGGAACGGGCCGGTGCCGCTGGGCAGGCGGCCAAAGTCGGCTTGCGGCCAACGTTCGCGCGGCAGGATCACCGCGCAATGGTCGGCTAGCCGGTGCGGCAGTAGGGCGTCCGGCTGCGACAGCGTGATGTGTACCTCACGCGGCGCGGGCAGCTGCACCGACTGCACGTGGGCGAACAGGCGCTGGAACGGGCCGGGCTCGTCGCGCAGGCGGTACAGCGTCTGGCGTACGTCTTCGCCTTCCAGCGGCCGGCCGTGGTGGAACAGCACGCCGGGGCGCAGCACGAAGCGCCACTGCTGCAGGCTGGCGTCGTGCTGCCAGTGGTGGGCCAGCGCCGGCTCGATGCGGTTGCTGTCGCGCTGGTAACAGGTCAGGCCGTCGAACAGCTGGCGGATCAGGTGGCACTCGGTGCGGCGGTTGATCTGCACCGGGTCCAGGCTGTGCAGCGGCCGGTAAAACGGGATGCGTAGCCGCTGCTCGCTGCCGGGCTGTACGCCCAGATACGCGGGCAGCAGCTCGCCCAGCCGTTGCCGGCTGGCGGGGGTGAGCTGCTGCATGGCGCTTTCGATGTCGCCGCGCGCCAGGTGTTGCTGCAGCGCGTCGGCCTCCAGCGTGGCCGGGTGGGTGTGGAATTGCAGCTGCGACAGTTGGCCGCGCCCGCGCCCGGCCTGCCATTGCAGCCAGCCGTGTGCGGCCAGCGTGGCCAGCACGGCACGGGCGTGGCGCGGGCTGCAGCATAGCTGCTCGGCTACCTGCTCCAGCCGTGCCGGGCCGCTCTGGCCGTGGCGGGCGTGGTACAGGCGCTGGTAGTACTGACGGGCTTTGTGCATAAAAGCGGAACGCCTTGCTGATTTGTCTCCTGTTTAGCTTCCGCTTTTTGCCGGCATGCTGTCCAGCCATATCGATCATCAGGAGTGCAGCATGCAACAGGCAGGGCAGGGCGGGGGGCTGTGGCAGCAGCCGGTATTTGTGGGGCTGTTTGCCAGTACGCTGTTTCTGGCACTGGGCAGCCAGATCTATCAGCTGGCCTTACCGCTGATCTTGTACGAGCTGACGCATTCGCTGAACGCGATGAGCCAGCTGCGCGCGGTGGAGTTTCTGCCCAACCTGCTGCTGGCGGTGTTCATCGGCGTGTGGGTAGACCGCGTCTGCCGCCGGCGCTGGGCGCAGCACAGCCTGTTGCTGATGGCGCTGCTGCTGGGGCTGGCCGGTAGCTTGTTGGCGCAGGGCTGGCTGCCGCTGTGGGGCTTTTATCCGCTGGCTTTCGTGATGATGCTGTGCAATTACATTACCGCCATTTGCCGCTTTGGCCTGGTGAAGCACAGCGTGCCGCAGGCTTTGCTGATGCCGGCCACCAGCTACCTGAATACGCTGTTCAACCTGTTTGCCGTCACCGGGCCGATGCTGTCCGGCCTGCTGATTGCCTTTGCCTCGCTGGCGTGGGGTTTGTGGCTGCCGGCGCTGCTGTTCGTGCTGTCGTCGCTGGCTTTACTGCGGGTGCCTGCCTTGCCGCCGCAGGCTGGCGGCGAGCGCCACTTCGCTACCGAGTTGGCAGCCGGCTGGGCGGCGCTGCGTGCCAACCGTCCGCTGTGGCAGCTGGCGTGGGCGGTGGTGCTGGCCAACGGCGCCAGCGGCATGGCCGAGGTGCTGCAGCTGTTCCGCCTGCGCGACAGCCTGGGGCTGAGCCCGGCGCAGCTGGGCGTGCTGTACGGCGTGGCCGGCATCGGGGGCATTGCCGCCGGTTTTAGCGTAACGTGGCTGCGGCAACGGCTGGGCCTGGGGCGGGTGGTGGTACTGGCGTTTGCGCTGGAAGGGCTGGGCATGCTGGCGCTGGCCACGCTGCATCAGGTGTGGCTGCTGGGGCTGGTGATGCTGGCCAGCAGCTTTGTGGTGGTGTGCGGCAATGTCTGCGTGTGGAGCTACCGGCAGGAAAGCACGCCGCTGGCGTTGATCGGCCGCGTGTCGGGCCTCACCGGTTCGCTGTTCAAGCTGTTGATGCCGCTGACGCTGTGGCTATCGGGGGCGCTGGCCGGCAGTTGGCCGCTAATGCAGCTGATGCTGGTGGCGGCAGGGCTGTCTTTGCTGGCGGCGCTATGTTGCCGGCTGGGGGCGGTGTACCGGGTGGCGTGAAGCTGGCAGGGTGGCTTGCGGCCAACCTTGTACTGGCCGTAGCAATGAAAAAGGCAGCCAGATGGCTGCCTTTGGGCGCTGCGTGGCGGGTTTACTGCCCCACCATCGCCAGCCGCATGTCCAGCTTGTTGGCCAGGTTGGCTACCGGCTCGGCCGCCTGCATGCGCAGCTCGCCATCGACAAACAGGCGGGCATCTACCGCGTATTGGCGGCCGGGCTTGATGGCGGCGTAGTCGTAGCACAGCGAGAAGGCAATGGGCGTCCCCACTTTTTCCAGTGTCTGCTCGGCCAGCACGGCGGGGGCGCCACTGCTGACATCCAGTAAACGCACGCGTAGCAGGGTCTTGTCTCGCGGGTAGGCGATGCGTTCCAGATAGAAAGCGCTGCCGTTGACATAGCCCATGCCCGGGCGGGTGGCACAGGCAGCCAGTGTGCTGGTGGCCAGGCCGAGTAAGAGATGACGGCGGTTGATCCGGCTCATGCTGCTGTCCTCATTGTGCTGGCTGTTCCAGTTTGGGGTTACCCAGTTGCACCATGGCACTTTCGCCCGGGCGCCACTCGCCTTGCAAGCGCCACTTGCCGGCTTTGTCTTCCAGACGCACATACCAGTGCTTGGCATTGCCGGCATTGATGCGGGCCTGGTAGATATTGTCGCCCTGACGCGTCAGGGTGACATGCTGGTCGTCTTGCTGGCGGGTAGGGTGTAGCAGGGTCAGGACAAGGTCGCCCTGCAGCGGTGTTTTGCTGGTGGTCAGGACGCGTACCGACTGGCCGTCGTCACTGAACATGGCTTGTGCATCGATACCGAGCTGGATGGCCACCTTGTCACGGCCCAGCTCCAGATTGATGTCTTTGCCGCGCTTGTAGTAGTCGTCGGTCACCATGTCATCGGCCGTAACAACAGCAATGCGGAAGGTGATGATACCGGCGACGACCGCCAGAAAAGGGCCGGCCATGAGTAGCCATGGCCAGCGGTCTTTGTACCAGGGGCGCGGGGCCCCGGTTGGGTTTTGCATGCCTTATTCCCCGATAAAGCTGGATTTCTCTTCAACGCTGGCCTCGTTGGTCAGCGACTCGATGGTGAAGTGAATCTCGTGGCTGCCCTTGGTGGCAATTTCCGGTGCAACCTGGGCGCGTACCGACACCAGCTCGTTGCTCATGCCTTCTACGCGGATTTGCGGGTGCTCGCTCACCAGCTTGATTCCTTCCAGACCTTCCACTTTGATGCGGAATGTCTGCACTTGTTCCGATACGTTCATGATGCGGATGCTGTAGGTGTTCTCCAGCAGCCCGTCGTTGGTTTCACGTACCAGCGATGCGCGATCCCGAATGATATCTACCTTGAAAGGTTTGCGCATGCTGAGCGAGGCGATGGCGGCAACAAAGATCACCGACAGCACCAGCATGTACATCACGACCCGTGGCCGTTTCAGGCGGGACACAATGGCGCTTTCCGGGTATTTGCCTTCCAGGGCGGCTTCGGTGGTGTAGCGGATCAGGCCTTTGGGGCTGCCTATCTTCACCATGACTTCGTCGCAGGCGTCGATACAGGCGGCACAGCCGATGCATTCGTATTGCAGGCCGTTACGGATATCGATGCCGGTAGGGCAGACTTGTACGCAGATACCGCAGTTGATGCAGTCGCCCAGGTTGGCTTGCTCCTGGCCTTTCTTGCGCGCGCCGCGTGGCTCGCCGCGTTTTTCGTCGTAAGAGATGATCAGGGTGTCTTCATCGAACATGGCGCTCTGGAAGCGGGCGTACGGGCACATGTACATGCACACCTGTTCGCGCATATGGGCGGCCAGCAGGTAGGTAAAGCCGGCGTAGAAGAACATCCAGAAGGTTTCCCACGTGCCGTAGCTGAAGGTAGGCATGGCCTTGAGCAGGTCTTGCATCGGCGTGAAGTAGCCTACCAGGGTAAAGCCGGTCCACAGCGAGAACAGGATCATGATGCCGTGCGAGGTGCCTTTGATGCGCAGCTTGCGCAGGCTCCATGGTTCTTTGTCGAGCTTGATGCGTTTGTTGCGGTCGCCTTCGATTTTTTCCTCGATCCACAGCATGATCTCGGTGTAGACCGTCTGTGGGCAGGAGTAGCCGCACCAGAGGCGGCCGGCGATGGTGGTCCAGGTAAACAGGCCGAAGGCACAGCACATCAGCAAGGCTGCCAGATAAACGAAGTCCTGCGGCATGATGGTGAGGCCGAACAGGTAGAACTTGCGGCTGACCAGATCGAACAGCACGGCCTGGCGGCCATTCCACTGCAGCCAGGGCAGGCCGAAGTACACCAGCTGGGTAGCAATCACAAACAGGATGCGCCAGTTGGCAAAGACACCTTTTGCGCTGCGCGGGTAGATTTTCTTTTGCGCTGCATACAGCGAAACGGTTTCACCCTGGGGCTTTTCTACCTTGACTCCGATATCTTTCAGCTTGTCGCTCATCTGGCTTTCCTTAGAGAATGCTTCATAAAGCACCCAGCTTATTCTAGGCTCTTTATGAAGCATGCTTGATGCTAAAACAATTCATAAACAAGTAAAATGTTAGCACAAAAGATACTGCCCGCTTGCGCGGGCAGTATTGAGCAGGGTCAATTACTGGGCTTTGGCGTTATTGGACAAGCCATAAACGTAAGCGGTCAGCAGGTGAACCTTGCCGTCACCCAGGAAGTCTTTCCAGGCTGGCATCTGGTTGTTGCGGCCGTTAGTAACGGTTTCGATGATGGTTTTTTCGGTACCACCATACAGCCATACATTGTCGGTCAGATTAGGAGCACCCATCGCCTGGTTACCTTTACCGTCTGCACCGTGGCAGGCCGAGCAAATGGCAGCGAAGGTTTCCTTGCCACGCGCAGCGCGGTCGGCATCATGCTTCTTGCCGGACAGCGACATGGCGTAGTTGGCAACGTCTTTCACCTTTTCTTCACCGAAGGCAGCACCGAAGGCCGGCATCTGGCCTTGACGGCCACCAGCGATAGTGGTGTGGATGGTTTTGGCATCGCCACCATACAGCCAGTCGTTGTCAGTCAGGTTCGGGAAGCCTTTGGCACCACGTGCATCAGAGCCGTGGCACTGAACGCAGTAGGTCTGGAACAGGCGTTTGCCCATGGCTTGTGCTTCCGGATCGGCAGCGACAGCCTTGATGTCCTGTTTCAGGTACTTGTCGTACAGCGGCTGGTATTTGGCCTCTGCAACGGCTTTCTCTTCCTTGTACTGGCCTACCGAAGTCCAGCCGCGAATACCTTTCCAGGTACCCAGGCCCGGGTACAGTACCAGGTAAACTGCAGCAAAGATCAGGGTCAGATAGAACATCAACATCCACCAGCGTGGCAGCGGGTTGTTGTATTCAGCCAGGTCATCGTCCCAGATATGGCCGGTGATCTGAACTTCTTCACCTTTCTTGACAGTGGTTTTCGATTGCGAGAACAGCAGGAAGGTCAAGCCTACCAGACCCACAATCACCACTACGGCGATATATACGCCCCAGAAATCACTCACAAAATCACTCATTGCTTCGCTCCGTTGGAAGCGTCATTCGCTGGCGTGTCATCCTCGTCCATCACAAGGTTGGCCGCTTCGTCATAACGCTTCTTGGCTTTTTTACCGAAGGCACCCAATGCAATCACGATAAACACGGTGAAGCAGAATACCGTGAACAGGATGCGCCCCAGATTAGTCCAGTCCATGGCTTAACGCGCGTTCTTCAGTGCAAGACCCAGGCCTTGCAGGTAGGCGATCAGCGCGTCCAGCTCGGACTTGCCTTCAACCTGGGCTTTCGCCTCTGCAATTTCCTTGGCGGTGTATGGCACACCTACTTTGGTCAGTGCAGTCATCTTGGCGGCTACGCCGTCAGCATCGGCCAGGTTGCGTGCCAGCCATGGGAAGGCAGGCATGTTGGACTCGGGTACCACATCACGCGGGTTGGTCAGGTGAACACGGTGCCATTCGTCGGAATAACGGCCACCTACGCGGGCCAGATCCGGGCCGGTACGCTTGGAGCCCCACTGGAACGGGTGGTCGTATACCGATTCGCCTGCCACGGAGTAGTGGCCATAGCGCTCGGTTTCCGCACGGAACGGACGGATCATCTGCGAGTGGCAGGTGTAGCAGCCTTCGCGGATATAGATGTCACGACCAGTCAGCTGCAGGGCGGTGTAAGGCTTCACACCGGCAACAGGCTGGGTGGTGGACTTCTGGAACATCAACGGTACGATCTCGATCAGGGCGGCCACGCTGATAACCAGCAGGGTCAGCACGATCAGATACGCTACGTTTTCTTCAATCAGTTTCTGGATCTTTTCCATGATGTTTCCTTGGCTCCCTTAGTGCGCGTGCGCGGTAACTGCCGGGATCTTGGCATCTACCGGACGACCTGCTGCTACGGTACGGAAGGTGTTGTAAGCCATCAGCAACATACCGGACAGGAACAGGAAACCACCCAGGAAGCGGACAAACAGGTACGGGTAGGACGCTTTGACGGCTTCTACAAACGAGTAGGTCAGCGTGCCGTCGGCGTTCAGTGCGCGCCACATCAGGCCTTGCATCACACCGGCAATCCACAGCGAGGCGATGTACAGCACCACGCCAACGGTAGCCAGCCAGAAGTGAGCTTCGATCAGTTTCACGCTATGCATGCTGTCACGGCCGAACAGGCGCGGCAGCAGGTAGTACATGGAACCGATGGAGATGAAGGCAACCCAGCCCAGGGCACCGGAGTGCACGTGGCCAACGGTCCAGTCGGTGTAGTGCGACAGGGCGTTAACGGTCTTGATGGACATCATCGGGCCTTCGAAGGTGGACATACCGTAGAAGGACAGCGATACCACCAGGAACTTCAGTACCGGGTCGGTACGCAGTTTGTGCCATGCGCCGGACAGGGTCATGATGCCGTTGATCATGCCGCCCCAGCTTGGTGCCAGCAGTACCAGCGAGAACGCCATACCCAGCGACTGGGTCCAGTCAGGCAGGGCGGTGTAGTGCAGGTGGTGAGGGCCGGCCCACATGTAAGTGAAGATCAGCGCCCAGAAGTGCACCACGGACAGACGGTAGGAGTACACCGGACGGCCAGCCTGCTTCGGTACGAAGTAGTACATCATGCCCAGGAAGGCGGCGGTCAGGAAGAAGCCTACGGCGTTGTGGCCGTACCACCATTGCACCATGGCATCCACTGCGCCGGCGTAGATGGAGTAGGACTTGGTCAGCGATACCGGGATAGCCAGGCTGTTTACGACGTGCAGCAGGGCTACCGCCAGGATGAAGGCACCGTAGAACCAGTTGGCTACGTAGATGTGCTTAACCTTGCGGATGGCCAGGGTACCGAAGAACACAATGGCGTATACCACCCAGATCACGGTGATCAGGATGTCGATAGGCCATTCCAGCTCGGCGTATTCCTTGCCGGCGGTAATGCCCAGCGGCAGGGTGATGGCGGCCAGTACGATAACCAGTTGCCAACCCCAGAAGGTAAACGCAGCCAGCTTGTCGGAAATCAGGCGAACGTTACAGGTACGCTGCACCACGTAGTAAGACGTGGCAAACAGCGCGCAGCCGCCGAAGGCAAAGATCACGGCGTTGGTGTGAAGGGGGCGCAGACGGCCGTAGTGGAACCAGGGCCCAAAGTTGAGCTCCGGCCACACCAGCTGGGCCGCAATAATGACGCCAACCAGCATCCCGACAATGCCCCAAACCACGGTCATTATCGAGAACTGGCGCACCACCTTATAGTTATAAGTGGATTGCGTATCCATTTAGGGTTTTCTCCAAGGTTGCGAACTAGAACGTGTAAAACTGGTGACTTGAATTTTGTGCACCAGCCCCAAGCTGGGGAGGTGTATCAAGTTCTTGGGTGTTGATCAAAACCCCTGTAGCTGGTGCGCCCCGCTTTGCACCACTGCCTTGCCAGGCAAGAACAAGTGCTTTAATACACCCGCGTATTCAACAGGCTATTCTAATCAATTCAGGCACCAGCCACCAGTCAAGAACGTGGGGCTGTGTACTGTTTCCCCTGCCCATGCTGGCTTTTTGGCCTTTTTAGCCTTTTGACAGATATGGATTATATTGTCATCGGTAGCGCTGCTATTGATGAAGATCAAGCCGGAAGGTCAGGGGTGGTTTTGTACGGCCGGTGCTAGAATCCAGCATCTTTCTGCCACAGAACGGTTTCAGCACTATGTCTTCCTCTGTTCGCTACCGCCTTTGCGTACTTGACCCGCAAGCCCACCTTTTCGAGGTGACCGTCACCGTTGCCCAGCCTGCCGCTGCCGGGCAAGTGTTGCGTCTGCCTGCCTGGATCCCGGGCAGCTATATGGTGCGCGAGTTTGCCCGCCATATCGTGCAGATCAGCGCCAGCAGCGGCAAAAAGGCGGTAGCCCTGAGCAAGCTGGACAAGCACAGCTGGCAGGCCGCCCCGGTGAAAGGCGAGCTGACCGTGCGTTACCAGGTGTATGCCTACGACTTGTCCGTGCGCGGGGCTTATCTCGATGCCAACCGCGGCTTCTATAACGGCACCAGCGTGTTTCTGTCGGCGGATGGCTTCGAAAACGCCCCTTGCACTGTAGATATTGACGCCCCAGCCAGCAAAGCATTATCCGACTGGCAAGTGGCTACCAGCCTGCCTGCGCTGGATGTGCACAAAAAGACCGGTTTCGGGCGCTACCATGCGGCCAACTACGACGAGCTGGTCGATCACCCGGTTGAGCTGGGCCGTTTTCAGCGCGTCACATTCAAGGCCTGCGGTGTGCCACACGAGTTTGTAGTGTCCGGCGCCTGCCAGGCAGACCTCAAGCGCCTGGCTGCCGATACCAAACGCATCTGCGAGTGGCAGATCCGCTTCTTTGGCGAGCCCGCCCCGTTCGACCGCTACGTGTTCATGCTGTTTGTCGGTGCCGATATCTACGGCGGCCTGGAGCACCGCGCTTCCACCGCACTGGTGGCAAACCGTGATGACTTGCCGGCCCCCGGCCTGGCGGAGGGCGAGATCGGCGACGGCTACCTGCGCCTGTTGGGTCTGATCAGCCACGAGTACTTCCACAGCTGGAACGTGAAGCGCATGAAGCCGGCGGTGTTCACCCCTTACGACCTGAACCGCGAAGGCCACACCACGCTGCTGTGGGCGTTCGAGGGCATTACCTCGTACTACGACGATCTGGCGCTGGTGCGTAGTGGCCTGATCGACGAAAAGCGCTACCTGGGCCTGCTGGCCAAAACCATTACCGGCGTGATGCGCGGCAATGGCCGTACCAAGCAGACGCTAGCCGACTCCAGCTTCGACGCCTGGACCAAGTACTACCGCCAGGACGAAAACAGCCCCAACAGTATTGTCAGCTACTACACCAAGGGCTCGCTGGCCGCGCTGGCGCTGGACCTGCACATCCGCCGCGAAACCGGCGGCGCCAAGAGTCTGGACACCGTGATGCTGGCGCTATGGCAAAAATGGCTGGCCGATGGCCAGGGCCTGGCCGAGGGCGAGTGGGAACAGGTGGCCGGGCAGGCTACAGGTCTGCCGCTAGGCCAGTACTTCGATAAAGCTATCCGCAGCACACAAGACCTGCCCTTGGCTGAACTGCTGGCCACCCAGGGGGTCAGTCTGCAAATGGTGCCATCCGACAGCCCCGCAGACAGCGGCAGCGTCGTGGACAGCATCCAGCCAGCCGCCGTGCGGCCAACCTTTGGCGTGAAGGCTGCTGCCGATACGCTGGGCGTGCGCCTGCTGCAGGTGCTCGATGGCGGTGCCGCGCAGGCGGCGGGCCTGTCCGGCGGGGATGTCATCGTGGCGGTAAACGGCCTGAAAGCCTGCGATCTTGATAAAGCCATCTCCCGCCACAAGGTAGGCGATACCGTCAAAGTACACGCCTTCCGTCGTGACGAGCTGGCTACCTACAAAGTCACACTGCAAGCCACGCAAGCCGATACGTGCCGCCTGAGCCTGGCGCCCGGTGCCGCCGCGTGGATCAAATCATAACCAGGGACGCTTTGCGTTGATAAAGACAAGGGGGCGGCCCGCGCCGACCCGCCTTGCAAGCCTACTGAGGATGCCCGTTCATGAGCCAACAACAGCCGCAGATCAAATATCGCCAGGACTACCTGCCGCCCGCCTATCTGGTGGACAAGGTAGACCTGACTTTCGATGTACTGGACGACACGCAAACCCGCGTACGCTCCCGCATGGTGATTCACCGCAATCCGCAATCCACTGCGGCCAACGTACTACAGCTGGACGGTAGCGCCACGCTGCTGTCGGTGGTGCTGGATGGTGACCAGCTGCAGCCGGGTGCCTACCAGCAGCACGCCGATGGCCTGGCTATTCCCGATGTGCCGGACAGCTTTATCCTGGATATCGAAACCGAAATCGACCCGGTAGCCAATACCAGCCTTAACGGGCTGTATGGCTCCAGCGGTAACCTGTATACCCAGTGCGAGCCGGAAGGCTTCCGCAAGATTACCTACTACCCGGACCGCCCGGACGTGATGGCCAAGTTCAGCACCACCATCATTGCCGACAAGCAGAAGTACCCGGTACTGCTGTCCAACGGCAACAAGGTAGGCGAAGGCCAGGCCGACAAGAAGCGCCACTGGGTGAAATGGGTAGACCCGTACCGCAAACCGGCTTACCTGTTTGCGCTGGTGGCTGGCAAGCTGGTGGCGCTGAAAGACAGCTACACCACCGTCAGCGGCCGCCAGGTGGCGCTGGAAATCTGGACCGTGGCCGCAGACCAGGACAAGGTAGCGTTCGCCATGGGCGCAGTGAAGCGCTCCATGCAGTGGGACGAAACCCGCTTCGGTCTGGAATACGACCTGGACATCTACATGATCGTAGCTGTGGGCGACTTCAATATGGGCGCCATGGAAAACAAGGGCCTCAATATCTTTAACACTTCGGCGGTGCTGGCACGCCAGGACACCGCCACCGACGCCGACTTCGAGCGCGTGGAAGCCATCATCGGCCACGAGTACTTCCACAACTGGACCGGTAACCGCGTGACCTGCCGCGACTGGTTCCAGCTCAGCCTGAAAGAAGGCCTCACCGTGTTCCGCGACCAGGAGTTCAGCGCCGACCTGCACAGCCGCCCGGTGAAGCGCATCGAGGACGTGAAAAAGCTGCGCCAGCTGCAGTTCCCGGAAGACGCCGGCCCCACCGCGCACGCCATCCGCCCGGACAGCTATATCGAGATGAACAACTTCTACACCATGACGGTGTACGAAAAGGGTTCCGAAGTGGTACGCATGTACCACACCCTGCTGGGTGAAGAAGGCTTCCAGAAGGGCATGAAGCTGTACTTCCAGCGCCATGATGGCCAGGCCGTCACCTGCGACGACTTCCGCGCCGCCATGGCCGATGCCAATGGTGTCGACCTTGAGCAGTTCGCGCGGTGGTACAGCCAGGCCGGTACCCCGCTGCTGCAAGTGCGCGGCGAGTACGACGCCGTGGCGCGCAGCTACACCCTGCACGTCAAGCAAAGCTGCCCGGACACCCCGGGCCAGAGCGGCAAGCAGCCGTACCACATCCCGCTGGCGGTGGGCCTGCTGGGCCGCGATGGTCAGGACCTGCCGTTGCAGCTGGCCGGCGAGCTTGCGCCCGGTGCCGGCACCCGGGTGCTGCACGTGCGCGCTGCCGAGCAAAGCTTTACCTTCGTCAATATCGGTGAGCTGCCGGTACCGTCGCTGCTGCGCGGTTTCTCCGCACCGGTACGCCTGCAGTTCGACTGGCGCGACGACGAGCTATCGTTCCTGATGGCCAACGATAGCGACGCCTTCGCGCGCTGGGAAGCCGGCCAGGCTTATGCCGAGCGTCTGCTGAAAGCCTTGCTGGCCGACCATGCAGCCGGTCGCACGCTGCAGCTGCCGGCCGGTTTTGTCGAGGCGCTGCGCGCGGTGCTGAAAGATCACGCCGCCGACCCGGCGTTCAAGGCGCTGATGCTGAGCCTGCCATCCGAAGCCGATATTCTGGAAATGGTAGATGTTGCCGACCCAGGCCACATCCATACCGTACGTGAATTCGTGCTCAATGGCCTGGCGCAGGCGCTGCGTGGCGAATGGCACGAAGCCTACAATCTTAACCAGACCCAGCGCTACCAGCCGGCCGATGGTGGCCGCCGCAGCCTGAAAAACCTGGCACTGGCCATGCTGACCCGTCTGAGTGATGCCTGGCCGCTGGAAGCCGCTGAAAAGCAGTGCCTGGAAGCGGACAATATGACCGACCAGATGGGCGCCATGCTGGCGCTGCGCGACCGTGACGTAGCCGAGCGCGAGAACTGCTACCTGTCGTTTGCCAGCCGCTGGCAGGGCGACGCACTGGTGATGGACAAGTTCTTCAGCCTGGTGGCCAGCAGCCAGTTGCCCGGCGTGCTGGAGCACGTGAAGGCCGCCATGCAGCACCCGGCGTTCACCCTGAAGAACCCGAACAAGGCGCGCGCTTTGCTGGGCAGCTTCGGCCGCAATATGCTGCACTTCCACGCTGCGGATGGCTCCGGTTACGCTTTCCTTGCCGACCAGGTGCTGGCGCTGGACGCCATCAACCCGCAAGTGGCCAGCCGCATCGTGTCGCTGTTCAACCGTCGCCAGAAGCTGGAGGCGCAACGTCAGGCGCTGATGACGCGCGAGCTGGAGCGCATCCTGGCCAAGGATGGCTTGTCTAAGGACGTTTACGAAATCGTATCGAAGAACCTGGCGGCATAAGCAGGTATACTGCTGTTTTGCCCCAAGCCGGTGCATGCGCCGGCTTTTTCTTTGCCTGCCGCCATGTTCGCTTCCGCTTCACCTGCTACCAGCGCTGCCATGCTGCTGGCCCTGTGGTTCTTCTGGGGTACCAACTGGGTTGTCACCAAGCTGGGTCTGGCTTACGCCAGTGCCTTCCAGCTGGGCCTGTTCCGTACCGTATTTGCCATTGCCACGCTGGCGGTGGTACTGCGCCTGCGTGGTGGCAGTTTTCGCCCCACACCGTGGCGGCCAACCTTCTGGCTGGGGCTGACGCAGACCGCCGGCTTTGTGTTGTTTACCAATCTGGCGCTAGTGGCCGGCGGCGCCGGCAAGGTGTCGGTGTTGTGCTATACCATGCCGTTCTGGACGTTACTGCTGGCGCGGGTGTTTCTGCACGAGAAGCTGGCGCGTAGCCAGTGGCTGGGCGTGGCGATGGCCTTTGCCGGTTTGCTGGCCATTCTGGAACCGTGGGACCTGCACGGCAGTTGGCTCTCAGACCTGCTGGCCATTACCGGCGGCCTGGTGTGGGCCAGCTCGGCCATCATCGCCAAGCGCCTGCGCGCGCAGCACCAGGTAGATACGCTGGCGCTGACCTTGTGGCAGATGGTGTGGGGCACGCTGCCCCTGCTGGTGTTGCTGCCGGTGTTTCCTGGCGGCGAGCCGGTATGGGGTTGGCCGCTGCTGGGCGTGCTGCTGTTTTCCGGCGTGCTGGCCGGTGGCCTGGGCTGGCTGATGTGGATGATGCTGCTGTCGCGCCTGAGCGCCGGCATGGCCGGGCTGAGCATCCTGGCCATTCCTGCCGTGGCGGTGGGCATGGCGTGGCTGATTCTGGACGAGCTGCCGTCGCCATCGGAAGCGGCAGGCATGCTGCTGATCGGCAGCGCGCTGGTGCTGATCTCGTGGCAGGCGCTGAAACGGCGCTGAGCCAGGCTGCAAGGCCTTGCGGCCAACCTTTCCTGTCTCAGCCGCCCATCGCCTGCTGCAAGGGCAGGCGCTGGCTGTGCTTGATCGGCTCCAGTGCCACCGTGGACTTCACGCTGCGGACCAGCGGCAGCGTCATCAGCTTGTTCATCACGAAGCGCGATAGCGACGGCAGATCGGCCACCACAATGCGCAGCCAGTAATCGGCCTCGCCGGCCACCGCGTAGCACTCCAGAATCTCTGGCAGGTTGGCGATGGCGGCGGCAAATTCTCGGATGGACGCCTCGCCGTGCCGCTCCAGGCTGACGCTGGCAAAGGCGGTGACCGACAGGTTCAGCAGGTCGGGGCGCAGGCTGATGTGGTAACCCTGAATCACCCCGGCTTCTTCCAGCCGCTGGATACGGCGCCCGATCTGCGACGCCGACAGCGCCACCTCCTGCGCCAGCTTCTGGTGGGTGGCGCGCGCGTCGCGCTGCAGGGCTTCCAGAATCTGGAAGTCAAAGCGGTCAAACTCCAGTTTGCGCATAGTGTGCATTTTCGTCGATTTGGTGCGGCAAGTATGCGAAAAAAGCCGCTGGCAAGCAAATGATGCGGCCAACGCGCACGCGGCTGCTTCTACACTTGTGGTACTGGCACCTGCCGCACACACAAGAGAAAAATGATGGAGATGAACACCTTTACCGTACCGGACATCACGGTGCTAAAGAATGCCGGCCTGAGCCACAGCGCCGACTTTACCCTGCCGCAGCCGCTGGAGCGCTACAGCGACGAAGATCACCGCACCTGGGCCACGCTGTACCAGCGCCAGTGCGCGCTGCTGCCGGGCCGCGTCTGTGACGAGTTCCTGCAGGGCCTGGAACTGCTCACCATCGACGCCGACCGCGTGCCCGACTTCAAGCGCCTGAACGAAAAACTGGCCACTGCCACCGGCTGGCAGATTGTGGCAGTGCCGGGCCTGATCCCGGACGACGTGTTTTTCGAGCACCTGGCCAACCGCCGCTTTCCGGTGACCTGGTGGCTGCGCGAGCCGCACCAGCTGGATTATCTGCAAGAGCCGGACGTGTTCCACGACCTGTTCGGCCACGTACCGCTGCTGGCCAACCCGGTATTTGCCGACTACCTGCAGGCCTACGGCCGTGGTGGCATGAAGGCCAAGGGTCTGGGCTACCTGCCGCTGCTGGCGCGCCTGTACTGGTACACGGTGGAATTCGGCCTGATCAACACGCCGCAGGGCATGCGCATCTACGGTGCGGGTATCGTGTCCAGCAAGTCGGAGTCGGTGTACAGCCTGGATAGCGCCAGCCCCAACCGCGTGGGTTTCGATCTACAGCGCATCATGCGTACCCGCTACCGCATCGATACCTTCCAGAAAACCTACTTTGTGATCGACAGCTTCCAGCAGCTGTTCGATGCCACCGCGCCGGACTTCACGCCGATCTACCCGCAAGTGGAAGCGGCAGCGGTACTGGGCGCCGGTGATATCGACGCAGCTGACAAGGTATACACCGTGGGCAACCGCGAAGGCTGGCTGGATACCGAAGACGTCTAGGCGGCGATGGCACGGCGAAAAGCAACACCCCCTGCGGCCAGGCTGCAGGGGGTGTTGCTTTCATTGCGGCCAACTAGCGCACGGGTTCGTCCACGGGCGCGCCGGCTTGCTGTAGCCAGTACAGCATCTGGTGGCGGGCGCTGATGAAGTCTAGCGCCTGCAGCGCATCCGCCAGGCGTTGGTTGGCCGTCGTATCGTAGCTATCCAGCTGGCTGGCTATCTCGTGGTAGGCGCGTTTGGCGCGGATATTGCGTTCGCGTAGCAGCTGGTCCAGTGTCTGCAGGGCGGCCAGTGGCAGGCTGCCAGCGGGTGCCCCTTCGGTATTTTGTGCCGGTTGTATTCCTGGCAGCAGCGCCAGGCTGGCATTGGTTTCTTCCATGGCGCGCAGCAGCGCCGGCATGAGTATGTCAGCCCCTTCGCTATCGCCATTGGCCAGGGCAAGCTCTACCGATGCGGCAGCCTTTTGTAGCTGCGCAATATGTAAGGTGGCGGCGACGCCCTTCAGCGAGTGGGCCAGGCGCATGGCTTCTTGCGGCTGGCCTGCATCCAGGGTTGCCTGGATCTGTTGTGCTGCCTGGGCGTAGTCCTGGCGCATGCGCAGCAGCAGCTTGTATAGCAGGCTGGTTTTGCCACCCAGCTGTTGCTGTGCCGCCTGCAGGTCGAAGCCGGGCAGCTCTGGCAGGGTCAGGGGGCTTTCCGTTATGGGCATGGTTTTGCCTTTTGCGGCGGCCTTGGGGGCAACCCAGCGTAACAGGGTAGTCACCAGCGCTTCAGGGTTGATCGGCTTGCTCAGGTGGTCATTCATGCCGGCATCCAGCGAGCGCTGTCGTTCGCTTTCCATGGCATGGGCAGTCATGGCAATGATGGGTAGCTGGCTGGCGCTGTATTGCTGGCGGATATGGCGTGTCGCCAGCAGGCCATCTATTTGTGGCATCTGAATATCCATCAGAATGGCATCAAAGCGTTTGTTCGGGTGGCGTGTGGCGGCGATGGCTTGCTGGCCATTGCTTACCGCTTCTACCCGGGCACCCAGCGAGCGCAGCAGGTGGCATTCAAACTCCTGCAGTAGCTCATTGTCTTCTGCCAGTAGTAGGTATAGCCCAGCTAGTGCCTGGTCGTGGATCAAGCTTGGCGCCAGTTGCGTGTCTGCAGGGCTGGCAGGCGGTTCCCCGGGGTGCAGGCGGACGCTGAAGCGGAAAGTCGAGCCCTCGCCGGGCACGCTGGTGACGCGGATCTCGCCATGCATCAGCTGCACCAGCTGGCGGCAGATCACCAAACCCAGGCCCGAGCCGCCAAAGCGGCGGGTGGTAGAGGTATCTGCCTGGCTGAATGACTGGAATAGCCGGTCTACCTGTGCTGGCGTCATGCCAATGCCGGTATCGCTGACGGCGCAGTGCAGCGTGTAGCCTTGGTCTGGGCCGGGCTGGCCATGAATGGCAATGCGCACCTGACCGTGCTCGGTAAATTTCAGCGCATTATTACTAAGGTTTAACAGTATCTGCCCCAGGCGCAAGGGGTCGCCACGTAGCCATGACGGAATGCTCGGGTCGATATCCAGGGTCAGCATCAGCTTTTTCTGAGCCGCCTGCATGCGAATGATGTCTTCCAGATTGCGGATCACATCGCTCAGGGCGAAGCTGACGTTTTCCAGCACCAGCTTGCCGGCCTCGATCTTGGAAAAGTCCAGGATATCGTTGATGACGCCCAGCAGGGTTTTGGCCGCAGCATCTACCTTTTGCAGGTTTTCGCGCTGTTCTGGCTGTAGTGAGCTGTCCAGCGTCAGGTGGGTATAGCCCAGCACGGCGGTAAGCGGGGTGCGGATTTCGTGGCTCATATTGGCCAGAAAATCGCTCTTGGCGCGCGTGGCGGCTTCGGAGGCCTCTTTGGCCATATGCAAGGCGTCGGTTTTCTCGTTCAGCTGCAGCATCACGTGGCGAAAAGCATCCAGTGATTGCGCCATGCAGCCCAGTTCGTCCGGGTGCGTGTCTGCCAGCGCCTGGCCTGGTTCCCCCTGTTGCATTTGCTGCATGGCGCGCGCCAGCTGGCGCAGGCGGCTGCCCAGCACGCGCTCCACGTAGTAGTAGGCCACCCCTAGCGTCAGCAGCAGGCCCGACAGCGCCACGAAGCACAGCACGGCACTGCCTTGGTCCAGCAGCCGGAGTAGTGCGGCCAACTGTCTGGCATCGGGCTGGCTGGCTAAGCGCTGCAACACGTACTGATAGCCCCAGATGGCTAAACCAGCGGTGAGCAGTAGTGGTAGCAGTAGCGCCAGAATGGCCAGCCGTAGCTGCGTGGTAATGCTATGCGTTGCCTGGCTGGGGGCTGTACTTGGGGCGGGCAAGACTGCTCCTGTATGCAGATGGTTTTTTGCTATGCAGCTGTAACGCTATAGCTTATCGACATAGCTGGCAAGGTACCCTTGATCTGGCGCACATTATATTCCGCCCACAGCAGCGTATTAGGGTAGCGCTGTAGCGATAGCGCCCAGTCTGAGTGCAATGGCGTCAAGTAGCGGGCATTGAGCAGGCACGGTTGCCAGGCGGGTCGCTTGTCGTGCCGTTAGCTCGTCCTGAAGCGGCTTGGCAGCGCCATGCCGGCGTCACTGCACAGCTGTCCGAGCGTATGCATGGGGGCCGGTGTCAGGGCAAGACAAAGCCCGCCATCGGGCGGGCTGGGTGAGTCGGGCGGGTGTTGCGGCCAACGTTAAGGTTGGCCGCAAAGGCTCACTCCCACTCAATTGTTTTTTGTGTTGAAAAAATCAATAAAATCAATATGTTGCACTTTTTGCATTGGGTTTTGCCATTAAATATACCATGCAGCATCAACATGCTAGCCGATATGCTTGTAAAAAATCCCATGTTTTATTGGCTAGGCTTTAAGTTTGAATCCGATATATGCGATTACGAATTTTTTCTCATTGATATCGACACGGAAGTGTATTCTTCCAGGAAAACCACCCGTGAAGTAGGCATGACGATCAAAGTCCAGTTCTTTTCCAACAGTTTCATCCGTAAATCTACTTAAGCTTTGGCGTTGATCATGCTCACCATCTGCAACTTTTATGGAGTATTGGGGTTGTCCATTTCCATCCCAGCGTGATGCATCCTCATTTAACGCTTCTAGCGTGGAGAGGGCCTGCTTGTATGGCGCCCCACTAGTTGCAAGTGCCTCTATATGCCCTTTGGTTTGATCTAAAAAGCGAAGTTTTGGAAATTGGGACTCTTTATCAGTCCAGAATTTTTTAGCAGAAGGAATGCGATCAAAGCCTAGAGACTTTAACCAGTTATTGTGATGAGTAACATGGTCTGGTTCGCTTAGGTTGTTAATGCACTCTTTTGTTTTTAACAGCTCGCCATCTGGATTGATTTTTGTTAGCGCTATATTTACTGTGTGGCTATCCCAAACGCCTCCAGTTTTCAAACTTACCGTTCCTGTTTCAAGCAAGCTTGCCCATGTTAGAGCAGTAGATATTTGCCCACATTCGGTTCGCGCCTCCGCAATATCAAATGTTTCTAGGAAAGTGCTTAGTCCGTTTGAAAGTGGGCTTTTTGCCTTTAACTCTTTTAATAACAGCCATTCGTCGCGATGATTGGGGCCGGTTAATATGGTTTGAAGGGTATCTTCAGGTGATACTCTTTGTTGGGATAATGATCCTGCAGTGTTAATGCTTATTTTTGAATTTAAACGACGTATTTTTATTAATGTAGTAATTAGGTTTTTTACTGTGTTTTGAGCGACTTCTTTTTCTACATTGGTGCGATAGCCAGAGTCAGGTTCAAGAAAAAGAACTGGAACTGTCATTGCCTACTCCCCTAGCAATTCGTCAAGAGCATTACCCCATTCATCAAAAAATCCAGATGGCCAATCATCAAAACGACCATTGTCTAATAAGTTTGGTGACTGGCATGTTGTCAACCCTGTTGCTATGTCACGAGTAAAAAAATGCACGGCTACATCGCTAGCTAGAATATCTTTTCTTTTGGCAGCAAGGCGAATTCCGTTAAGCAAGTGATCACTATGTGTTTCAACAATGATATTAACCCCATCGTTCGCACACAATGATAGCAGTAAACCAAGGGCAGATTGCCCTCTCGGATGTAAATGTGCTTCCGGATTCTCCAGTAGTAGTACTGCCCCTGCCGGAGCACTCAGACAAGAAACAATAATCGGGAGACTATAGGTTAGTCCAAATCCAACATTGGTTGGTTTGTGTTCTCTGCTTTTTGCCTCGCGACTAAGGCCGGTATATTCAAAACGTAGTGAGGTTGCATCCGTGATGTCTATTACCCTTGCAATCGGTCGAACTCCAGGACTCAGTTGTTGTAGCCAAGCAGACGTAACATCCCATAGACGATCTGTCGGTGCGATTGTCCGCATTAAATCCTTTTCTTCTTCACTACGGAGCCGACTCTCTGGGTAACACCGTGAAGATGATATTTTCATATCTTCATGTCTGCTTAAATAATCAACTGTATATTCTCCATGCGGGCCAAGCCTTCCAAGTTCCTGGTCCGCAGATGTTGCTTGTTGATATCGAACTGCGGGGGTTAGACGATCTGCCTGAATGAATTGAAAATTTTGCAATCCAGTTTTTAGTGAATGCAAATCTCCTTCAAATGAAGCATCCAACGTGTCTAAGTTTGGTGTAGCATCGGCTAACCAAGAATTTTTCTTTCCATCAACTTCTATGCTGATGCTAATTAGTTCTGAGTCAGCGCCTTCAAATAATACATCCTCAGTACGGCCAAGTTGAATCCATGGACCGTTGAGTACCAGTTGATTTCCAAGTTGGTTTGAATCAATGGATTGCTTTATAAGAGAGATCGCTTGCAAAATGGAGCTTTTTCCTGACCCGTTTAGGCCTGTAAGTACAGTCAAAGGTTCTAATTGAATGGTTTGGTCTTTGACTGACTTAAAATTTTTAAGAGTTAATTCTTTAATTAGCATTGATCACTCCTTTGAATATTTTTGTTATCTCTTTGATTCGGGTGTTTGACGCTTCTGCGGAGCCGGTTGCGTATAGTAGTGCGCCTGAAAGTAATGTGCCATATCTTAGTTGGTTTTTCAGTTCGTGACTTATTTTTTCTTTGTTTAGTATCAATATTTCTATTTCGTATTTCTGAAGTGAGCTAATGGAGATTAGTTGTGCTTCAAATAAGCCACGATTGATCGGGGACTTGCTGTAACTGCCGATGCTTTTTCTAAATACGTGTTCTCCAAATATTTTTACTGCAGAGTCTAAGGATTCAATAAAGGATTTTTCAACTAACGACCAGTCCTTATCATTCCAGTGACGTAATGAATTTTCGACGGTCTCGTTGAGAAATTCATCAAGAGTCTTGTTGGCATGTCGTTGAAATGGAGATCCTATTTGCCATAATGCAACAAATCTTAAGGCAAGCTCCACATCTTGTTGTCGCTCTGGTTTTATTTTTCCGTCCGTGGCGTTTTTGAAAGAGTTACTATTAACTAATTCTTGTAGTTTTTTACGCCACATTCCAGGGTAAATGGCGTTGCGTATTTCTTGTGCATTTAAAGGTAGTCCGCCTTGATTTAGTCTGGCAAAGACATTGAATTTTACTGCTGGCGGAGTGTTTGGTCTGATTATGTTTGATGTTATTTCTAGTTCGCTGATGCGTCTTTGGAATTTTCTATCGAGGTCGGAAAATGAACAACCTTCTAATTCTTTAAGATACTGTAGATCTTTAAGTCTCAGTAGACCAAGTTTGGATTTTACCACGCGGTTGAGTTCTTCATGATTCATGAAGTGAAACAATGTACATAGACGTTGAAGACCATCCACAACAGCGTATACACCTTCTTCATCTTCACTGAAGTAAAAGGAAGGTAGCGGTATACGTAGCAAGACTGATTCAATTAGTCTGCTTTTTCGCTTTTGATCCCAGACATTCGCTTGTCTCTGAAAATCAGGTGTTAAATCCAGTTCGTCATTACTCAGGCGACTTTGTAAACTACTTATCGACAGTGGCTTTACTTGTATATCAATTTTTGATGGGTCAAAAGGGACCTCAATATCATAGCCAAGTTCATCTGCTTCTAGTCCACTTTCATCTTCTTTTTTCACTAATTCTTTTTCAATCTCGGTCATGTGATTCCTTTCTGGAGGTTATTTTATTAATATTAGATATTAAGTGGGTGTTTTTACTTTTATAAGGGAATTTTACATTTTTTACATGTTTGCATTTTGGCTGGCGATGTTTTATCATGTATGTAATATATGTATTAGCTCTAGTGTTAATGTTTTCTTCATATATAAATCTGCTTGTGCTGGCATATTCTAGCGGTTATAACCTCGCAATGATGAATATTTAGCTGAGATAGATTGGGGGGCCTTATCATTGCTTACATATGAATTGTTGTTACTAGGTCAGCAGTGAAGCAGGGGCTCCTAAATTCCCGTCAGTATTACTTTTCTTGCTTCTTTCTGGTTTTGATTCTGCTATTTCGAGCTATCCTGGCGGTGAAGACTTGCGAACCCTAACTATGCATGCGATTAATTTAATACCAATGAATACTCGCATGTCATCATGCGTGGTGCGTCGACTGCTTAAGCTTGCGGCAGGATGACTCTGGGAAATTCATGCAGGCCTCTAGGAATTATAGGCCTGGCCGCCCATTATGTGGTGGGGATGCTTGATGATTGTGGGTCATACCAATTAGACTAAGCTAGTTGGTACGTCCCATAACTCGGCAATCAGAGCCGCGCTATCGTGTACCACCCCATGCGAAAGCCCACGGAACCGTGGGTTTTTTGCTTTGTTCGCTCAGCATTGGTCATATCAAGCGTAGAGGGAGTCAAGGGCCGTGCAAAAGTACGAATGGTTGTTCCTGGAACAAATGGTACTGGCGCGGGCGTAGCGAACCCTTGACGCACTCGTAGCGGAAATAGGCTAACGTCGGGGAGTAGGGAGGTTTACCCCCTGCTCCCCGAGGTCCACGCGGCCGTGGCGGGGTTTGGGGCTGCGCCCCAAGGTCTTAGCAGCTCTGCTCCGCTTGCTGCTGATGCCAGGCTTTAAGCTTTGCTCCGTATTCCTTGCGAATACGGTCGATAGCGATACTGTCTTGCACTTTCAGGGTACTACGTTCTTCAGCCAGCCTGGCTTGCTCTTGTTGCAAGCGGCTGATCGTATCTGAATCTGGCGCTGGCTTGGCTCTCTCCCGAGCCAGCAGTTTGCTCTGTATCGCAATCAGCTCCGAGATGTATTCACGGGCACACTCGAATGCCATGCCTTGTTCCGCTGTCCAGTTAGCAGAAATTTCGCCGGCGAAATTTTTTGTATCCTCACTCATGATCACATCCGTCGTCTTGATAGATGCTTAAGCCTACGTCATGAGGCGTGATGTGTCGACAGTAGATAGTGAGACTCATTCTAAAAAATTTCGCCGGCGAAATTTCCTGACAAGGCGTAGGGCATCAGATGGGATGCCGTGCCTTGTCAGAGGTGACATAGGCCTTGATGTCTACAAATACTTGGCCCTGTTGTTGGCGAGCTCTCTTAGCTCAACAAAAATGGCAGGCATATCCAGCTCTGAGTATCTTTTCTGAGGTTTTGACCAGGTCTGTCCAGGTACTGGCTCGACTTCAACTTCGATATAATCTAGCCCCAGTTTTTTTGCTGCGTTCCCAACATTTGTGGGATGCAGTTCAATTCCACTTATTTCTTTAAAGCGTTCAGCTATTTCTGCAGCACTCAGGCAGGTTTCATTCATTCCGATGTATCGCATTATATATCCCTCGGATGGCATCATGAAGGCATGATGTTTTGATAAAAAGTGGGAGGGTATAATTTCGCAGGAAGCGATAGGATGTGTCAAGAGTCGATATTGGAATTGAAACTTATGACTTCATGCTTGGTGCAGGTTGTGAAGAGATTTAACAAAATCAGGGTGTTGTCTCTTGCCCGCAGCGCATTTGCGCGAGGACAAGAGACAACACCCTGATTTGTATTTAACCCTGATTTTTCGGTCGCCAAAAGACTTCGCTAGGAGTCTGATGCTCTGTCCTGGGGTCTTTGCTTCCTATAACTTGGTCAGTCTTGGGATTGCGCGAGTAATTCATTGTGGCTGGTAAATCATCGCCAAAGAAGTCAACATTAGCCTTTTCTGCAGTTCTTTTCTTGAGAATTTCTTTCAGCTCTTTGTACTTTTCTGTAGATGATATTTCATATCCAAAATTCACCAAGCCGCTTCCGTGATAACCAGTGAATACCTGGACTCTTCTGTAAGCATTACTTCGTATTTCATCGTCTGTCAGATCAATGCCCCCTGCTACTGCAAGCTCATCAGCTAGTTCTAGTGAGCGTGTGAAGTATTCGTTTGACCAGTGCTGTTCACGGTACAGACGCTCAGGGAAGGTAAGTGCGTTCATTGGAGCGATGTGCCCATTCGTCGCATCAGTGATACCTGCAACCATCCAAAATGCATATTTTGGATATAGTTTTGCTAGTGCTTCGATCATTTCTGAAGTGGGTCGTTGCCGTCTATTGGCTGCTTTTCTCCACCGTTGTGCGCTTATTCCTGTCTTTTTCTCAAGATTTGCCCAGAACCCATGTGGTTCTCCTTCCTCATTGAGTATGAGGATCACGCGATCTTCAATTGTACTTGACATGAGTATTCCTGTTTGCATAGCATTGCCACAGGTCAAATCGTCCAAATTGGACGATACGGCCAGTTTGTTCCGACTGTGACTGCCTAGACACAATGTTTCTGGCGGTTTGCTCGGAGCCTGTTGCTTCCTCTGCGATCAAAAGGAATTCATATGACATCCCCCGCAACCGAACAAACCAAGAACCACATTCGCCAGAACCAAGCGCTTCTTGCCGGCCGCGTCAACTCCGTGCGCAAGGCAGATGACACCGTCTACACGGAAGTCACTCTGCCGGCTCCTGACCAGTACAGCCAGCCTGCTGCTGTTGAAATTCGTAGCCGCAAGCGTCTTGGTCAGGTCGGTGAAACCATTGAAGTGCAGGTCATCTGCGGTGGCTACCGTGGCAAGTCGTTCGTTTATACCGACAAGGATACCGGTGAACGCTTCACTCGTCGTCCCGTGGTCAACAGTTACGTTGCCATTGAGGACTGATCATGCTGACTCCGCTGTCGCTCGAATACCGCCGCGCTTGCCTGAAGCAAGACCGCGAGCGGGTCAGTCACTGGCTTCGCCGCATTCCTGCCGCGCTTGCAAAGGGTATTCGACGTCAGCACAACAAGATTCTCTTTTCAGACGGGTTCAAGTACGACGGGGATGCCCGTCGTGCTGCAAACCTGCACGTTCAAGACTGCCGTGACCACTTTAGTGACATTGCTGGTCGGTTGAACCTGAATGCTACCGACAAAGATCTTTGTGAAGAAGCTAAGGAGACTGCCGACTATGTGCAGCTTTTCCAGCGGATACACAAGGGAAAGAGCTTCGGTGAATTGCTGGAACTCCTACGCAGTTACCTGGTTGAACGCGATGTGTACTTACACGGGAGTGATGATATTCCTGATGGTAGTACGCGCCTGCCCAAGCTTGGTGTGAAGGGCGTAACGGCTGAGTCGATCTTTGCTCGGCTCATTGATGAAACCTTTTGGCGCAAGGTTTTCCGTAAGGGAATCACGCGCAAGGTTGAGACCGAAGCTATTCGTTCTGGTCTCGTTAACCAGAAGGCTGGACTCTATGTGTCGGATGAGACCCTGGCTCGCTTCAGGGGACAGCGCTGCCGTAATCGTGCGCTCTTGGAGGGCTTATTGGCTTTTAACGAGTTGGGGCAGCAGTACACCCTGGCCGAGCTAGCCGACCTGTCGGTATCTAACCCTGATATTCGTCGGGCAGAGTTGATGACCCGCATTGCAGGTTTCGAGACCATCGCCCGTACTCTTGGCCATGCCGGCTTATTTCTGACGATTACATGCCCGTCACGCTTTCACGCGTTCCGAAAGATAAGCAAGCGCAAGGTTGTAGCTAACAAAAAATACTGTGGTGCCACTCCCCGTCAGGCGCAGCAGTACCTTTCTGGTGTTTTTGCCCGTATTCGTGCCGAATTGCACCGCCGTGGAATTGCTCCCTACGGTTTTCGGGTTGCTGAGCCACATCACGATGGTACGCCACACTGGCACCTTCTTCTGTTTGTTTCGGATGCTCAAGCGGCGGAGATGGTTGACGTTTTTGCCGACTATGCCACTCGTGAAGATAAGGCTGAGCTGGGCAATGACATTACCCCGCGATTCAAGTGCAAGGAGATTGATTGGTCGCGTGGTACGGCTGCCGGATACATCATCAAGTATGTCTGCAAAAACATCGATGGGTTCAAAAGTAACGGGGAGCCCATTGGTAAAAATTTTGATGATGTTGAAACTCCTATCGGGGCAGAGCGTGTTTTGGCCTGGGCATGGTGCTGGGGGCACCGCCAGTTTCAGCAGATCGGAGTCGCACCCGCAACATACTGGCGCGAATGCCGCCGCCTTTTTTCCATCCCTGGGATTGTCATAGATAGCGACATCATCATGCGAGCTGCAATGGCTGCTGATGCGGGAGACTGGGCTGAATTTGTCCGAATTCTTGGCGGTACAGGGCTGAGACTTGCCGATTTGCCTTTCAGGCTTAGTCGTGAAACTAGCCTTGTGAATCGCTATGGCGAAGAAAAGGGCATTCGCATTCTCGGCTTGGTGGATATTGGTGATGGTCTATTTGTACGGACTCGTATCCATGAGTGGAGCGTTGAATTTGCTCCCAAATGCGAGCGTAGCGAGCCTTGGACTCGTGTCAATAACTGTACTAGCCACGCGGCTGGCGGAACGCCAGCCATTCAGGGGCTAGAACAACAGTCATTTCAAAGTCGGTTGATACCACGCCCATCAAGTGAATACCACCAGGCTCAACCTCGGGCCTCATGCACAACATTTCCGGACGGTTAGATATGGCACTCGGCCAAACAGTCAGCGTGGTGATTTGTACGCAGGGCACGCCGAATCGCGCGCCTTGCCCATCGGGCCAGACCACAAAAGTGTTACAGGCGTATGTGATCGACCCATCTCAACAGAATAATTTCGAAGCTGCCACAGGGCCATTTGATTACGGCTACGCCTCCGCAATATGGGCGCTCGCATTTTCGACAGTGGTTGGCCTGTATTTCGTTTCGCATGGAATCGGATTAGTACTCGGCATGATCCGCCGAGGCTGATGCGTCAACGAGCCGGCGTTTTCCGGCATTCAACTCAAGGACTGTAATTATGCGTAAGCAATTCTTCACCAAGGCCAAGCTGGCCATCGTGGTAGCTGCGGCTGCCGTTTTCGCTCCCGTTGCCCAGGCTGCAGGTAGCGGTAGTACTGCACCGGATCTGTCGTCCCTGACCAACGCGGTGGATTTCAGCACCACGATCACCGCGATTCTGGCAATCGCGGGTCTGTTGGCGGGCGTCTACATCTCCATCAAAGGCATCAAGTTCGTTCTTGGCTTGCTCAAGGGCCACTAAGCGTCAGCAGTCATAGGGGGCAAGTCCCCCTTTTTTTGATTTTCTTCAGGGAGTGAGCATGGAGCTTCTTGTATGGGTAGCAGAGCTGGTAGCCATATCGATGGCTATTTTCTGGTTTGCACTGGGGCCCTGTGTTTACCCCGATTTCGAGCGAAGCAACCGTATCGTCTTTGATGAGCGTCCATACGGCAAGGCATTACTGATGTTCTGGGCAGCGTTTGTCTGCGAACTTTTTGCCGTTTCGGTTGGGTTAATTCTTACCCAGGTGTGCAAACCATGGGGAGGCCGGTAATGACCATTACCCAGCTTTGGTATTTGATCATTTTTGCGTGGGGCATCGTCTCTGGCTGGGCGGTCGTCAAAGGAATATCAAACCAGTGAGGGCGCAAATGAAAAGCTGGAAGCAGTGGGTGTTACTTGCTTGCCTGGTATCGATGATCGGACATCAGGTGTCGGCCAATGCCGTTCTTGCGCCGGTAGAAAACTACGTAGTCAATCGTGCCGTTGGTGGCATCATCGCCAACCGCATAGCAGCCGCGCAA
The DNA here is from genome assembly GCF_028548455.1 of Vogesella aquatica. Classification (GTDB taxonomy): domain Bacteria; phylum Pseudomonadota; class Gammaproteobacteria; order Burkholderiales; family Chromobacteriaceae; genus Vogesella; species Vogesella aquatica. Next base: position 129,130 of record NZ_JAQQLF010000009.1, on the reverse strand, counting down.
GGCGTGGCCGCAAATGATGCGGTATGGCTGGCCAAGGCGGCTAATGACCCTGTCTACAAAGCCACGATGGCAGGTATCAGCAGCCAGATGACAGCGGTGAACGTCGCGTCAACGGTGGCAGGTGGTGCCCTTGCACTGGCAGGTGCGCCGCTTTGGCTGACCATCGCCGCAGGCCTGGGCATTACCGCTTTAGGGGCTTACTACTTTTCGTCTGATGGCCTGCAGAAAGTCACCATCAGCCAAGTGTCGTCATCGGTTTCCATTCAGGCCCAAAGCACGCCGGTAAAGCCGGCTTACACTGCGCCAGCAGTGCCACCTGCACCGGAACCAAGTTACGGTCAGCTGGCTTTGACGGCTGGGCTGATTGTTTACAAAGGCCTCTGTGACTACGGTGGCGATTGTCTGTCTTTCCCCGCAGCTCCTGCAGGCTACCGCGCAAACGCTCCTTTTCTCAGTGAAGGTGGCGACTACATCACCATTGCCTATTCCCTTGCCGAAATCACTCGCCTGGAATCTGCCTACTCCGCACAACTCAGCAGGCTAGGGGTGTGGAATTGGGCTGATGGCAGCAAGGTAAGCAAGAGCTTCAGCTCTGCGTACTACCTCCCTGCTACAGGTGGTGGCTATGACCTGTACGGTTCCTATGTCGTTACTCGCAAGCCACCCGACACCGTAGACGCCAACGGTAATACCCAAACCCAGCCGAGCGTTACTACCTATGAAACAAAAAAGTTGACGGAGTGGGTGGTCGGTAACACAGCCCCTATCCCCAAGGCATTCAGCAACCTTACCGACGCTTACCCCGCCATAACCGATGCGCAGAAAGCGGTGCCGATGCCCGATGCCCAATTGGCACGCCTCGCTGATGAAGCCTGGAAGCGTGCTGCTGCGGCGCCTGGCTATGAAGGCTTGCCCTATAGCGCAGCCGAGCCAGTAACGTCATCTGATGTGACTGAATGGAAAGCGGCCAACCCTAACGCCATGCCTACGCTTGGCGACTTGCTGCGGCCTGCGGCCAACCCTACGAGAGATACAGCAGGCGTACCCATCTCGCACTCCATTCAGCCTGGCAGCAGTACCGGCACGAATCCGGGCACTAATCCAGGTTCCAGCACTTCGACTCGCCCCGACTTGGGGGAGGACCCGAATGTGCCAGACCCAACGCTAGAAGAGGTGCCTGGTGCAGATGTCATCTTGCAACCATTGCTGTCTTTATTCCCTGAGTTACGCAGCTTCCAGACTCCAGATCACGCTGCCCAGTGCCCGAGGCCGGCGTTCGATGTGTTCGGCAAAAGCATCGTGATGGATGCGCAATGCGAGATTGCCGAACAGTACCGTGAAGAGTTGGCCGCAACCATGCTGGTTGTCTGGTTGCTGGTTGGCCTGTTCATTATTTTGTCTGCCTGAGGTGAAACATGCCCGCTGCACTCTTCGGCATTTTGATGTCTGCATTGCGAACGATGCTCGGCTTCGTATTGCGCTCAACGATTGTCAAGTTTGTCACTTTCTTTGCGCTGTTCTTTATCGTCAAGGAGTTCGTCAATGTCCTGATTTCAAGCCAGCTGTACCCAGGTGCAACCCAGGCTTCTGATCTGGCCAGCGCACTGTCTGGCGTGCCGCCATCAGTCTGGTATTTCCTTGACCTGTTTAGCGTATCGACCGGCATTTCGACGGTTATTTCTGCCTATGCGACAAGGTTCATCATTCGACGCATTCCGGTGATTGGGTAAGACGATGTCAATCAATGCATATGTCGGACTGCAAGGCTCCGGAAAGTCTTTTGAAGTAGTGTCATCGGTCATTATTGATGCACTGGAGCAGGGGCGGCGGGTGGTGACCAATGTGGCCGGTATCAATGAGGACAGGATTCATGAATATCTGGTGAGTAAGCGCAAGGCCGATGCAGATACGCTTGGCCAGATCGTGCATGTAACAAATGATCGTATCATGCAGCCACAGTTTTTCCCTGATGAAGAAGAGCCGGAACTTGAGTCAGTAGTGCAGGGCGGAGACCTGGTGGCCATTGATGAGGCTTGGCGTTTTTGGGGGGTGGATAACGGCAAACTGAGCCATGAGCACATGCAGTTCTTCAGGATGCATCGCCACTACGTCAATCCAAAAACTGGTGCAACTTGCGATGTGGTGCTGATGACCCAGGACATTACAGGGCTGCATCGCTCGGTGAGAAATGTTATCGAGTTCACCTTTCGTATGTACAAGCTCAAGTCCCTTGGCTTGAGTAAGCGTTATCGGGTCGAGATTTACGAAGGTTGGAAACTGAACACCAAAACCCGCATTGACGACCGCCAGAAGAAGTATGACCCCGAAATCTTTCCGCTGTATCAGAGCTACACCGGTGGCCAAGGGATGGAGAAGGCTATCGACAAGCGTCAGAACATCTTGGCGAATCGCACTTTGTGGTTATACGCCGGCGGCGTAGTCGTGATGATGTCTATTGGCGGCTGGGGAGCTTGGCGCTTTTTCCATCCGGCAGATGCGGCCAACGAACATGTGGAGGCTGGAAAGGTCAGGTCAGGCACAGTATCAGCGACTTCAATGCCTGCTGCTGCAGCACCGGCCAGAGCAGCATTTTCTGAGGGTTGGCGAGTCGTTGGCACGTTCGAAACAGAGGAAAGTCGTTGGGTAGTGGTAGCTGATGAAGCTGGCCGTTTGCGGGTGGAGTCACCCTCCATGTTCAACGGTGAGGGGGCTGCGATAGTTGGTCAGATCGATGGTGAAACAGCTGCTCGGTGGTCTGGTTCGAAGGCACGTCAGGTTGCAGCGGGGGGCGCAAGATGAAGTTACGCAGTCAGCAGAATTATTATCCATGCAGAGTATTCGCCATTCTGACTGTGTGTGTTTCCCAGGCACTGGCAGCTGCACCTGTGCCGGCATTGCCAAAAGGTGCGGTGACTGAGCTGGTTGTGCCGCAAGGCAGCAAATCAACAAGGTTCGACTTCCAGCAAGTTAGCGTTGCCCAGGTCATTGGCCTGATTTACTCCGATGCACTCAAGCAGCCATACGTGATTGACCCTGCTGTACTGAAAGATGAGCGGCTTGTGTCGTTCCGCTTCGACTCGTCCAAGGGCAATCTGCGCCAGTTCTTGGGCAATTTCCTGGACGTATTGGGCTTCGCCATTGAAAGCCGTGGCGGGGTGGATTTCGTCACATCCAAGCCGGCCCAGGACAAGCCCGTAGCTGGGCAGGACGTGTTTATTTACCACCCGCAGCATCGTGCCATGTCGTACCTGGTCGATTTACTGACACCGCTATTCAGCAGTGGTGGCTTTACTGTGTCCCGCTCAGTACATGCGCCTAAGAGCGCAAAGATTGAGCTGGGCAGTGCTACTGCGCCACCAACATCAGCGTCTGCACTGATAGATCAGGATGGTGACACCATGATTTTTCAGGGCACGGCAGATGAGATTGCCAAGCTGAAAAAGCTGCTGCCGCAGGTTGATACCGCCAGTGGCGAGGTGGCCGTTAAAGCGGTGGTGTACGAGGTGAGTACCGGCATGAACGAAGGCACAGCCTTCTCTCTGGCGCTGAACCTGCTCGGCGGCAAGCTGGGGGTGAACATCGGGACAGAGGCCGCACAGGGCAATGCGGTGACGTTCAAGGCGGCCAACTTCGAAATGGCGCTGTCGGCCTTGGCGGGTGACTCCCGTTTCAAGGTGATGTCTACGCCACGGCTGCGGGTCAAGTCAGGCGCTGCTGCCAGGCTAACGGTTGGCCAGGACGTGCCCACACTCGGCAACGTCAGCTTTCCCCAAGGGGGCGGTGCTGCCGTGCAATCAGTGGAGTATCGCTCGTCCGGCGTCATTCTCAGTCTGTCCCCTGTTGTACGGGGCGCATCCGTAGAGATGACGGTCGATCAGCAGATCAGCGACTTCGGCCGCACCGAAACCGGCGTTAACAACTCCCCGACGCTAACCAAAAGGGCTCTGGCAACGACCGTATCTGCTGCCGATGGGGAACTGATCGTGCTGGGTGGCCTTACAACCGACAAGGACAGCCAAGGTACCTCGGGGCTGTCCTTCCTGCCAAAGTTCATGCGCACCAACAGCCAGTCCAGCAACAGAACCGAAGTCCTGCTGCTGCTACAAGCGACCAAAATCTGATATGGCACCAATGCAACGCAAGATGAAAACCAAAGTCCTGATTAACCGTAAAACGCTGCTGGCCATGATTCCGCTGTCCGAGCGCACTATCTACAACCTAGAGCAGCGCGGAGATTTTCCGCGCCGCATTGCGCTTACCAGTCGGAATGTTGCTTGGGATTTGTCCGAGATTGAAGCATGGATTGAGATAAAAAAACGATCAAATATTGTTTCAGGGCGATTTGGTTGATGGATTATTTTGGAAAATATCAAATAATTCATCGTGCCCAGTCAGTAATTTGGATTTGCATATTTTCTCCTTTGGTATGCCGTATTTTTCGCAGATGTATGTTATGCAATGTTCCATTGCAGTGCTGGCATAAGGAGATACGTATATTTTTTCTATGAGCTTTTCTACGTCTGCAGAGATCATTATGGGCTCGGATTTCAAGCTGGCTAATCCATTGATTTTGAAATTACGGGAGGCTATTAGTCTGACTTCTTTTTCATGGGCGTAAGACTCTCTCTTAATCATTCCAAGAGTATGCCCGTCATCAGTTAAGCATGAAGCCATGTCGTTTTCTGCGGAATTGAAATCGAGATATTTTACTCTTCCAATAGATATGTTTAAGCTGTTGTCAGTTAGGTGTAGTGAGTCCGTTAGTGATTTTACTGATGTTTGAATTGCAATGCCTTGTCTTGAATAAAGTCCCCACATTGCCTCTGATTCAAATTGATTGCAATGCCAGCAGTTCACTGTAGTAGATGATACAACCTGCTGAACTGTTTTTACTATGGTTATATCGTCACTTTCATATTCTTTTATTATTCTCATGTATTCAGGATTGTCTTCGTAGTCGTGAAATTTCCTAATCTCATCTTTTATATGTTCTACTGATGCGGCTCGAATGAATTGCAAGTTAGTTATTATTTGGTGTAATGCTGTTTTGGGTATGTATCCTTCGTATGGATCTGTCTCTTTAAAATGAGATAGAGGAGTGAAGTATAATTTTCTCTCATGGAGAAGGCATACTAGTTTTTCGATTCCCATATATCGCCACAACTTTTCATCATGATGCAGTGACTTGCCAATATGAATCTTAGGATGGCTCATGCTCATTTCCTTTTCTACTCCACAAATCAATCATTGATGCCCAGTCTTGCAGCATTTCTGTTCGCTGCTCTCGATATTCAGCTTTGTTGTATACAGCCCTAACGCCTCTCTGCTCATGAGCCAGACATTTTTCAATCCAGTCAGTGTTATAGCCAGCCTCATGTAGCAGGGTGCTGGCTGTTCTCCGCAGGTCATGCGGGCCAAACTTGGCCAGCGGTTTGCCTTCCTTTTGTGCCAGCTTGTAGGTCAGCGCCAGTACCTGGTTAAGGGTCGCACTGCTCATCGGCTTGTCAATATCATAACGTGATGGCAATACATACGCTGAACCGCCAGCAAAGGTTTTGAGTGCAATCAGGATGTCCATTGCTTGCCTGGATAGAAACACCAGGTGTGGAGTGCGGCGCTTCATCCGTTCCTTCGGGATAGTCCACACGGCTTCGCTGAAGTTGATTTCGCTCCAGGTGGCGTTGGTAAGCTCGCTCTTGCGTACCATCGTCAGCAACAGCAGCTTGCAGGCTGCACGAATGGATGGGGTGGTACCGATGCGCTCCAGGTACTGGTACATCAGCGCGATTTCGTCCGGTGTCAGGGCGCGGTCGCGTGGTTCAAATTTGGCGATGCTGGCAGGTCTTACCAGCTCGGCAGGGTTTTCTACCTTCTGGCCACGCTCGATTGCCCAGCGGTACACCTGCATCACTACTTCGCGGGCGTGTACGGCCGTTGCCGGTGCGCCACGTTGCACGATGGCATCGGTCAACGTGCGCAAGTCTTCGTGGCTGATCTCGGCCAATTTCTGGTTACCGAATTTGTGCTTTAACTCGCGCTCGAAAATAGAGCGGCGCATGTCGCGGGTGGAGTCGGCCATCTGGTAGCCGCGTAGCCACTTTTCCGCCCAGGCACCGAAGGTTTCCGCCCCTTTCACCCGTGCTTTGTCCCTGGCTTTTTCCTTGGCCGGTGATTTGCCTGCCGAAATCATCTTTTTGGCCTCTCCAAGCCGCTCACGCGCTTCTGCTAGCGTGATGCCACCCAGACCATAGCGGCCGAAGGTCATCGTCTCCTGGCGGCCGTTTATTGAGTAGTTGTAGCGGAAGGAAATGCCGCCTGCAGGCGTGACGGCTACGTAGAGGCCATCACGGTCAGCGACCTTGTACATTTTGGCCTGCGGCTTGAGGTGGCGTAGTTTGGTATCTGTGAGCATGGAACGGTCCAGGTTAGGGTTGCCGATACCATGATGAAAACGAGGCCGGAAATCGGGCTGCAAGGCCCGTGGCTAAAGGATTTCGTGGAGATTTGTACCATGCACGGCCGCTTTAGCCAGGCATGGTATCAAGCAAAATCATGGCATCACAAAATCAGCATACCAGCTTCGAAACCATGAAAAAGTAGTTGCTTGGCATTGCCAGCAGTTGCCAGTCATTGCCAGACGCAGACATGAAAAAACCCGCACGAATGCGGGTTTCAGGGGTGGTTGGTGCTAGTCCTTGCCAGCTGTTGCCAGACGCGGAATCACTCCCACTCGATGGTTGCCGGCGGTTTGCCCGATACATCGTAAACCACGCGGTTCAGGCCGCGTACTTCGTTGATGATGCGGTTGGACACGCGGCCAAGCAGGCTGTATGGCAGCTCGGCCCAGTGGGCGGTCATGAAGTCGCTGGTAACCACGGCGCGCAGGGCGCATACGTAATCGTAGGTGCGGCCGTCGCCCATCACGCCTACCGATTTTACCGGCAGGAATACGGCAAATGCCTGGCTGGTGAGTTCATACCAGTTTTTGCCGGTTTTTTCGTCGATGGTGTTACGCAGCTCTTCGATGAAGATGGCGTCGGCGCGGCGCAGCAGGTCGGCGTATTCCATTTTCACTTCACCCAGAATGCGCACGCCCAGGCCCGGGCCCGGGAACGGGTGGCGGTACACCATATCGTGTGGCAGGCCCAGGGCCACGCCCAGCTGGCGTACTTCGTCCTTGAACAGGTCGCGCAGCGGCTCCAGCAGCTTCAGGTTCATGTCGTCCGGCAGGCCGCCCACGTTGTGGTGGCTCTTGATGGCGTGTGCCTTGCCGGTTTTGGCGCCGGCAGACTCGATCACGTCCGGGTAGATGGTACCTTGTGCCAGCCATTTGGCGTTGGTGAGCTTGCCGGATTCGCGCTGGAATACTTCGACGAATTCACCGCCGATGATTTTGCGCTTTTTCTCCGGGTCGGCTTCGCCGGCCAGCTTGCTCATGAACTGTTCGGTGGCATCAACGTGGATCACTTTCACGCCCAGGTTCTGCGCGAACATTTCCATCACCATCTTGCCTTCGTTCAGGCGCAGCAGGCCGTGGTCTACAAAGACGCAGGTCAGCTGCTCGCCGATGGCGCGGTGGATCAGTGCTGCTGCCACAGAGGAATCCACACCGCCGGACAGGCCGAGGATGACTTCTTCGTCGCCGACCTGGTCGCGGATTTTCTGTACCGCTTCTTCGATGTAGTTCGGCATGGTCCAGCTAGGTTTGGCGTTGGCGACATGCAGTACAAAGCGGTGCAGCATTTCGGTGCCGCGCTTGGTGTGGGTCACTTCCGGGTGGAACTGTACGGCGTAGAAACCGCGTGCCTCGTCGGCCATGGCGGCGATCGGGCAGGACGGGGTTTCGGCAATCACGTTAAAGCCGGCGGGCAGTGCGGTGACTTTGTCGCCGTGGCTCATCCACACGTCCAGGAAGCCGTTGCCGGCGTCGTCCACGTGGTCTTGCAGGCCTTCCAGCAGCTTGGAGTGGTGGCGGGCCTGGATCTGGGCGTAGCCGAACTCGCGCTTGTCACCAGCTTCCACTTTGCCGCCCAGGGACTGGGCCATGAACTGCATGCCGTAGCAGATGCCCAGTACGGGCACACCCAGCTCAAATACGGCCGGGTCGGCCTGGTAGTCGGACTCGTACACCGAGTTGGGGCCACCGGAGAGAATGATGGCTTTCGGGGCGAAGGCACGGATCTCGTCTATGGGCATGTCGAACGGGTGCAGCTCGCAGTAAACATGCGCTTCACGTACACGGCGCGCGATCAGCTGGGTGACCTGGGAGCCGAAATCGAGGATGAGGATTTTGTCCATGACTGTCCTTGAAGGTAAAAAACTGGCAGGTAGCCAGTAATGCTTGGAATACGTTTACTTTAGTCGTTACCGGCTATGTGGCGCTGGCGTCTTTCGGGGATGCGTTCGCTGCGGGCGATCAGCATCAACAAGCCCAGCAGGATCATGCCCAGTGACAGCATATGGCTCAGGCGTAGCTTGTCTTCGTCAAACAGGTAAACCGCGACGCCAGCGTACATCAGCATGGGGGCGGTAACGACAGTGGATTTGGTCAGGCCATCTACCACCAGCAAGACAACGCCGCTGGCGGCCAGCAGCAGGGCCAGCAGCGTGGTGGTGTCGGGCAGCAGGGCGCTGCTTTTCAGGAACCACAGCAGGCCCAGTACGATAAGGATAAGCGGCTGGAAAGCGCTGGACTTCATGTTTAGCCCTTGTTGCGGATCAGGCGCTGTTTTTCGCGCTGCCATTCGCGTTCTTTTTCGGTTTCACGCTTGTCGTGCTGCTTCTTGCCTTTGGCCAGGCCGATATCGGCCTTGATATTGCCTTTGCTGAAGTGCAGGTTCAGCGCCACCATGGTGTAGCCGGCGCGTTCCACCTTGCCGATCAGGCGGCTGATCTGCTCTTGTTTCAGTAGCAGTTTGCGGTCGCGCACCGGGTCGGGTTTGATGTGGGTAGAGGCGGATTGCAGCGGGGTGATGTGGCAGCCAAACAGGTAGAAAGCGCCGTTACGGTAAATGACGTAGCTTTCTTTCAGCTGTACGCGCCCGGCGCGAATCGCTTTGACCTCCCAGCCTTCCAGTACCAGACCGGCTTCGAGTTGTTCCTCGATAAAGTAGTCGTGGAAGGCCTTGCGGTTGTCGATAATGCTCATGGCTGCCAGATAAAGAGGTTTGCAGGGAATCGCACATTCTAGCAGATTCGGTGCTTTCGCCAAAGTGCCGAAAATTCAGGGGCTTGTCCTGGCGGCTTGCCCGCAGGGGCGGGCATTGTGTAACCTTCCACCTTTCTTTTGCCGGTTGAACCATGCAAGTCGTCGAAAAAAACGTGCTGGTGGCGCACACGCCCGAGCAGATGTTCCGTCTGGTGGACGAAGTCAGCCAGTACCCGCGCTTTTTGCCGTGGTGTGCCAAGGGCGAGGAGCACTCGCGTGAGGGTGATACCCTGGTGGCCAGCCTGCATATCGATTACCTGAGAGTGAAGCAGCATTTCACCACGCGTAACGTGAACCAGCCGCCCTCTACCATCCTGATGCAGCTGGTGGATGGGCCGTTCAAGTTTCTGGAAGGGCGCTGGCACTTTCACCCGCTGGGCGAGGTGGGGTGCAAGGTAGAGTTCCGCCTGAGCTACGAGTTTTCCAGCAAGCTGCTGGAAACCATTATCGGCCCGGTGTTTGGCCACATTTCCGGCACGCTGGTGGATGCGTTCATCAAGGAAGCCGACCGGGTATACGGTGATGACTGAGCGCATTGCAGTAGAGGTGGCCTACGCGCTGCCTGCGCGCCAGAAGATTGTGCGCCTGACGCTGGCTAGCGGTAGCACGGCGCTGCAGGCGGTGCAGGCTTCGGGGTTGGCCGCAGAGTTTGCCGACATCGATATGGCCAACCTCAAGCTGGGCATCTTCAGCAAGGCGGTGAAGCCGGATGCGCTGCTACGCGAAGGCGACAGGGTAGAGATCTACCGCCCGCTGCAGGCCGACCCGAAAGCGGTGCGCAGACAGCGTGCCGAAGCCGGCCTGGCCATGAAAAAAGGTGGCGACTAGCCCGCCAGCTGAGCGTGGCCAAAGGTTGGCCGCAGATAAAGCAAAACGGCGCCGCGGCGCCGTTTTGCTTGGGTAGGGCAGGCTCAGTTTTCGGCCGATAGCGTGCGGTTTTTGCCCGCCAGTTTGGCTTGGTACATGGCGCGGTCGGCACGCTCGATCACATCGCAATCCTGCTCGCCACGGTGCCACAGTGCTACGCCGGCACTGAAGGTCACCACCAGCTTGTCCTGGTTGGCCAGGAAGAAGTTCTTGGTCAGCTCGCGCTGCAGTCGCTGTACCAGCTCCACGGCTTCGTTTACCGGCGTGTCCGGCAGGATCACCACGAACTCTTCGCCGCCAAAGCGGCCAACAATATCGGACGTGCGCAGGCTGTGGTGCATCATGTCCACCAGGTACTTCAGCACGTCGTCACCGGTCAAGTGGCCGTAGCGGTCGTTCAGTTGCTTGAAGTTGTCCACGTCGATCAAGGCTACCGACAAGGGTTGGCCGCTGCGTTCGGCGCGGTGGATTTCGCGGTCGAAGTGTTCTTCCAGGCCGCGGCGGTTGAAGGCACCGGTGAGCTGGTCTTCCTTCACCTTGGCGCTGGCGGCTTCCAGCGCTTTTTCCAGCTCGCCGATGCGGCTCTGTGCCGACTGGACATCCTGCTTGGCAGCCAACAGTTCGCTGTGTGACTGCTTCAGGTTGTCTTGCATGCTGGCGGTGTCGGACAGCAGGTCTTGCAGGATGCCGGTAAGCTCGCTGGCGTTCTGCGAGCTCTTGATGCGGTCGCTATGGCTGCTGATGCGCTGATGGAAATCACCGGTGTGGTCGGTCATCAGCGACAGCTTGTCCAGGAAGGTATCCAGCAGGGCGCGCAGCGAGCTGGTGGCTTCGTCCAGCGAGTGGCGCAGATTACCCTGTTTGTGGATGACCTCTTTCAGGCTGGATTCCAGCTGGTAGATGTGCTGGATCGAGATATTGGGTTGCGACAGGATTTGCTGCAGGCTGGCGATCTGGCCAACCAGGTAGCTGTCGGAGCGGTTCAGCTCGGCCACATTTTGCAGCATCAGCTGCATCAGGCCGGACAGGCCGGATACCAGGCGCTTGTCGTCCTGCGAGATCAGCTCCAGGCGGATCAGGAAAGCACGCAAACGCGGGAAAAAGCTGCCGATTTCGTCGTCAGCAGTAATCTGTTGCAGTGCCAGCTGTACTTCGTCGAACAGCGGCATCATTTCCGGGTAGTGCACCAGGCGCGGCTCTATGCCGAACTTCAGCGCGTATTGCAGCACTTCCATCCAGGCGCGCCACTGCTTGCTGCTAATGGCGGTATGGCTGGCGGTTGCCGGGATTGGCTCGGCCGCAGTGGTGTCGGTGTCGCCCTCCAGGCCGGCGACTTCTATGCCGAGATTGTTGTTGCTGCCGGGCTGTAACCAGGTTTTGGTCAGGTTGACCAGCTTTTCGTTGAGCTCGTCAGGCGCATTGCCAAAGGTGGCAATCACCCGTTCCAGCGCCGACTGTTTGTAGCGCTGGCCCATATCGGGGGTGCGGGTTTCCCAGGCGCGGATCAGGTCCAGTACCAGTTGGCCCCAGCTCTGGGTCACTTCGCGGCTGCGCTGGTGCAGGGTGGACAAATCCATGACCAGCTGCGGGATGAGCTCCCACTTTTCGTCTTCGATGGCTTTGCGCAGCTTGGTGAGGGCGATCTTGTAGCTGGAGTCTGCAGACGGCAGGTTCTCAAAGGCTCTCAGTATCAGCTCCGCCAGCTTGTTCTTGCGGGTTTCCTGCGGCACTTGGGCAATTTCGCAGTAGACGCGTTCGAAGTTGTCCGGTGTGGGCAACAGCTTGCGCATGGTGAGCTGTTTGAGGGTTTCCCGTGCGGTATCGATGGGATTATGTGTCGTCATAGACCAGACCCTGTAGCCTTTGTAGCCTGCCATTTATATCGTTGTCGGTAGTGGCCTGAGGCGCGTCAATATTTGCTATTGCTGCGCGGGTGGTACGTTGGCCGTATCAAGAAGCTGGAAAAATACCTCACCTTTGCGGATCATGCCAAGCTCATTGCGTGCACGCTCCTCAATTGCGGCGGTTCCTTGCTTTAGATCACGCACTTCTGCATCCAGAGCAGCGTTGCGGCGCACCAGAACCTGGTTGGCCGCACGCTGTTCTTCTACCTGTTTATCAAGCTGCCAGACCCTGAGCCAGCTGCCCTTGCCCAGCCATAAGGGCCATTGCAAGGCAGAGAGCAAGATGATGAGCATCAGGGTCAGGCGGCGCATGATTATTTCTTCAGGTGGTAAAAGGCATTGCTACCCGGGTAGTAGGCGGCATCACCCAGCTCTTCTTCAATACGCAGCAGCTGGTTGTACTTGGCCATGCGGTCGGAACGGGACAGCGAACCGGTCTTGATCTGCATGCAGTTGGTGGCCACGGCCAGGTCGGCGATAGTGCTGTCTTCGGTTTCGCCGGAGCGGTGGCTCATCACGCTGGTATAGCGCGAACGCTTGGCCAGATCAACCGCTTTCAGTGTTTCGGACAGGGTACCGATCTGGTTTACTTTTACCAGCAGCGAGTTGGCCAGGCCGCCTTCGATGCCTTTGGCCAGAATGGACGGGTTGGTCACGAACAGGTCGTCACCTACCAGCTGGATGCGGTCGCCCAGGCGGTCGGTCAGTACTTTCCAGCCAGCCCAGTCGTGCTCGCTCATGCCATCTTCGATGGAAATGATCGGGTAGTTGTTGGCCAGGGTTTCCAGGTAGTCGGCGAACTGCTCGGAGCTCAGGGCCAGGCCTTCGGCGGTCAGGTGGTACTTGCCGTCTTTGTAGAACTCGCTGGAAGCGCAGTCCAGGGCCAGCATCACGTCCTGGCCGGCTACGTAACCGGCGGCGTCGATGGCTTCCAGAATCAGCTTGATGGCTTCTTCGTGGCTGGTCAGGTTAGGGGCAAAGCCGCCTTCGTCGCCCACGGTGGTGGCGTAACCTTTGCTGTCGCACAGCTTTTTCAGCGCATGGAAGATCTCGGCGCCACAGCGCAGGGCTTCGCGGAAAGTAGCGGAGCCTACCGGCACGATCATGAATTCCTGGATGTCCAGGGTGTTGTTGGCGTGCGCGCCACCGTTGATTACGTTCATCATCGGTACCGGCAGGGCCATCGGGCCGGCACCACCCAGGTAGCGGTACAGTGGCAGGCCGGCGTCTTCTGCGGCTGCGCGGGCTACTGCCATGGACACGGCCAGCATGGCGTTGGCGCCCAGGCGTGCTTTGGTTTCGGTGCCGTCCAGCTCGATCAGGGTCTTGTCGATGAAGGCTTGGTCAGAGGCATCCAGGCCGATGATGGCTTCGCAGATTTCGGTGTTGATGTTTTCAACCGCTTTCAGCACGCCCTTGCCCAGGTAGCGGCCTTTGTCGCCGTCACGCAGTTCCAGCGCTTCTTTCTCGCCGGTGGAGGCGCCGGACGGTACGGCAGCACGGCCCATCACGCCGGATTCCAGCAATACATCAGCTTCAACAGTGGGGTTACCGCGCGAGTCCAGGATTTCGCGGGCAATCACATCGATGATCGCACTCATGAGTGTTTCCTTCAGGGTGTCAAGGTTAGTCAAACCGGATACGGTGCGGCCAACCTTGGGGCAGGTTGGCCGTGGAGTCAACCTGTTACAGCGATTGTTCTGCGAAGGGCTGGCCCTTTACCAGGGCGTCAATCGCTTGCAGCGTGGCCAGCAGTTCTTTCATGCGGCCCAGTGGCCAGGCATTGGGGCCGTCGGACTTGGCGCAGGCCGGGTCAGGGTGGGTTTCCATGAACAGGCCGGCGACACCGGTGGCAATGGCGGCACGCGCCAGCACCGGGACAAATTCGCGCTGGCCGCCGGAGCTGGTGCCCTGGCCGCCGGGCAGCTGTACCGAGTGGGTGGCGTCAAACACCACCGGGCAGCCGGTTTCGCGCATGATGGCCAGGCTACGCATGTCGGACACCAGATTGTTGTAGCCGAACGACGCACCACGTTCGCACGCCATGAAATTGTCGGCGTTCAGGCCGGCTTCCAGTGCGGCTTCACGGGCTTTGTCGATCACGTGCTTCATGTCGCCCGGCGCCATGAACTGGCCTTTCTTGATGTTCACCGGCTTGCCGCAGACGGCCACGGCGCGGATGAAGTCGGTCTGGCGGGCCAGAAAAGCGGGTGTTTGCAGCACGTCTACCACGGCAGCGACGTGTGGCACTTGTTCTTCGGTATGCACGTCGGTCAGGATGGGCACGCCGATCTGGCTGCGTACATTGTCCAGAATGCGCAGGCCTTCTTCCATGCCAAAGCCGCGAAAGGATTTGCCGGACGAGCGGTTGGCTTTGTCAAAGCTGGATTTGTAGATGAAGTTGATGCCCAGCGCGCTGGTGATTTCCTTCAGCTGGCCAGCCGTATCCAGGGCCAGCTGTTCGCTTTCGATCACGCAGGGGCCAGCAATCAGGAACAGCGGCTGGTCGAGACCTGCTTCAAAACCGGCGAGTTTCATGGTGTGTCCTTTCAAGGCAAGGTTGGCCGCAAGTCCTGCAGGGGTCTGCATGAGCTGCGGCCAACCGTTAACAGGCTGAGTAAGGCAAAACGCTTATCAAGCCTTGGCTTTGTCCTGCTGATGAGCCAGTGCTGCCTTCACGTAGGCAATGAACAGCGGGTGGCCATCACGCGGGGTAGAGGTGAACTCCGGGTGGAACTGGCAGGCGAAGAACCAGCGGTGGTTGGCCAGCTCGATGGTTTCTACCAGTTTCTCGTGACCGGCGGACACGCCGCTGATGGTCAGGCCGGCTTCCGACAGGCGCTGTACGTAGTGGTTGTTCACTTCGTAGCGGTGACGGTGGCGCTCGGTGATCTCGGTATTACCGTAAACGCGCGCTGCCAGCGAACCGGCGGTCAGGTCGCACTGCTGGCTGCCCAGGCGCATGGTGCCGCCCATATTGGAGTTTTCGTCGCGTTTTTCGATCTTGCCGTCGTGGTTCACCCACTCGTCGATCAGCGCCACCACCGGGTAGTCGGTTTCCAGGTCGAACTCGGTGGAGTTGGCGCCCTGCATGCCGGCTACGTCACGTGCGTACTCGATCAGCGCGATCTGCATGCCCAGGCAGATACCCAGGTAAGGGATATTGTTTTCACGGGCAAACTTCACGGCCTTGATCTTGCCTTCCACGCCGCGCTTGCCGAAGCCGCCCGGTACCAGGATGGCATCCATGTCTTTCAGCGATTCGGCGCCATCGCGCTCGATCTCTTCGGAGTCGACATAGATGATGTTGACGTTGGTGCGGGTGTGCACGCCGGCGTGCTTCAGCGCTTCGGACAGCGATTTGTACGACTCGGTCAGGTCGACATACTTGCCAACCATGGCGATGTTGACAGCGTGGTCCGGGTTCTCGATGGCGTCGATGATGCCTTTCCATACCGACAGGTTGGCCGCTGGCAGGTCCAGCTGCAGCTGCTCGGCGATGATGTCGTCGATACCCTGTGCGTGCAGCATGGCTGGCACTTTGTAGATGGAGTCTGCATCGTAGCAGCCGATAACGGCGTTTTCTTCCACATTGCAGAACAGGGCGATCTTGCGCTTTTCGTCTTCCGGCAGCTCGCGGTCCATACGGCACAGCAGGATGTCCGGCTGGATGCCGATTTCGCGCATCTCTTTTACCGAGTGCTGGGTCGGCTTGGTCTTGATCTCGCCAGCGGTAGCAATGTACGGCACGTAGGACAGGTGCACGAACAGGGTGTTCTTGCGGCCCAGGTTGGAGCGCATCTGGCGGATGGCTTCAAGGAACGGCAGCGATTCGATATCGCCCACGGTACCGCCGATTTCCACGATGGCGACGTCAACGTCACCAGCGCCTTCACGCACTTTCAGCTTGATCTCGTCGGTAATGTGCGGGATCACCTGCACGGTGCCACCCAGGTAGTCGCCACGGCGCTCCTTGGTGATCACGGATTCGTAGATCTGGCCAGTGGTGAAGTTATTGCTTTTCTTCATCTTGGCGTGGATGAAGCGCTCGTAATGGCCAAGGTCGAGGTCGGTCTCGGCGCCGTCTTCGGTGACGAAAACCTCACCGTGCTGGAAGGGGCTCATGGTGCCCGGATCGACGTTGATGTACGGATCCAGCTTCAGCATGGTGACTTTGAGCCCGCGGGACTCAAGAATGGCGGCGATGGACGCGGCGGCGATGCCCTTGCCTAAGGAGGACACCACGCCACCGGTAACGAAGATGTACTTGGTCATGGGATTACGGCTCTATGAGAATCCGGGATTTTAACCGAAAGCGGCCTTTTTTTGAATGGGGCAAGGCGCCTTCATCGCAATCTATTCGACTGTCGTGCCGGTTTCCATGCGAAGCACAGGGTGGTTTGCGGCGGGCAGGCTTGGCGGCAGTATAGATCGTGCGCACGCTAGCGCCAGCAGTGCTGATGCCGGCGGTGCTGGGCCAATCCTGCCGGGGTGGTTGGTGCAGGGCTGCACTGGGTAAGTCTTTGCTTGTTTTGCCTTTTTGCCTGCGCGCTTATCCGCGGTGCGGTGTATCTTGCTTGCAGTTTTTTGCTGCGTGAATGCCCGCAATGCGGTATCATCCGCTTTACTTTGGGTTGGGGTTCTGGCAACAGCTTACCGCTGCAGCATGTAATTGCCGTGGCGGGTGCTTGTATCCGGGCCTCTTAATATGGTATAAGTCTTTCTTTTACCGGCTTTTGGGAGTGATTAACCATGGCGCGTGTTTGCAAAGTCACCGGCAAGCGTCCGATGACCGGGAACAATGTGTCCCACGCCAATAACAAAACTAAGCGTCGTTTTCTGCCGAACCTGCAGTATCGCAAGTTCTGGGTAGAGAGCGAAAACCGTTGGGTACGTCTGCGTATCTCCAACGCTGCTCTGCGTACTATTGACAAGGTAGGCATTGATGCAGTTCTGGCCGACCTGCGTGCTCGCGGCGAACTGTAATTAACTCGACCGAAGCTTAAGGATTAGCCATGCGCGACAAGATCAAACTGGAATCGACTGCAGGTACTGGTCATTTCTACACCACCACCAAGAACAAGCGCACCATGCCGGAAAAAATGGAGATCAAAAAGTTTGATCCCGTTGCCCGCAAGCATGTTCTGTACAAAGAAACCAAACTGAAATAATTTGGCTTCTTTACGGTGGCGCTCCTTCGGGAGGGCACCTGTTGATAACAAACCCCCGGCCCAGGCTGGGGGTTTGTTTTTGTATGGACCCAGCCATTTGCCTATTACCCTGAACGGGTAGCGTGATGGTGCTGACCGGGCAGCTGGCATTTATACTGTCGGGCTGGATAAGGAGAGAATGGCATGCATTGGTTGCGGATGACGGTCTTGTTGGCTGCGGGTGGGGTGTTGTCAGGTTGTGCTGTCGTGTCGGTGGCGGGGGCGGCCGTATCGGTGGCCTCGACAGCGGTATCGGTAGGAGCCACCGTGGTGGGTACAGCGGTGGATGTGACGGCGGCTGGCGTGAAGGCGGTGGCCAATGCCGGTAGTGGCGCACCCGAGCCTGCGGCTTGCCCCGCCGGTATGGTGTGCACCCCGGCGCCTTGAGAAGCGGCTTCGTGTCATGAAAAAAGCCTGGCGTATGCCAGGCTTTTTTCATGGTGGTGTTACTGGCCGCGCATGAACAGGGCGTCCAGGTCGCGCATACCCAGGCGGCTCCAGGTCGGGCGGCCGTGGTTGCATTGGCCGGAGCGCTCGGTGGCCTCCATGTCGCGTAGCAGGGCGTTCATTTCCGGCAAGGTTAGCTGGCGGTTGGCGCGTACCGCGCCGTGGCAGGCCATGGTAGCCAGCAGCTCGTTGCGGCGCTCGGTCATGACCTGCGTCAGGCCGTGCTCGCGCACATCTTTCAGGACAGCGCGTGCCAATTCCACCGCGTTACCTTCCTTTAGCCATACCGGCATGCCGCGCACGGCAATC
This sequence comes from Vogesella aquatica, assembly GCF_028548455.1. GTDB lineage: Bacteria > Pseudomonadota > Gammaproteobacteria > Burkholderiales > Chromobacteriaceae > Vogesella > Vogesella aquatica. Next base: position 111,185 of record NZ_JAQQLF010000009.1, on the reverse strand, counting down.
TGGGTGGGCGAGAGAACCGCCAACTCGACACCGAGGCGTTTCATGTCGTCGGCGTTTTCTTCTACAGTGGCGACCTCGAAGCGATCGGCAGCAAACGATACCGGCAGCAGCAGCGGCTGCATGGGGATGGCGTCGGCTTCCAGTGCCGTTTTCAGCCGCTCGTACACAATGCGCTCATGCGCGGCGTGCATGTCCACCACGATCAGCCCGTCTTCGCACTGGCTCAGGATATACACGCCGTGCAGCTGCGCCAGCGCAAAACCCAGCGGCGGTATGCCTTCGCTGGCGGTAGGTAGCGCCAGGGGCGGGTTGGCCGCATTAACGGCAGGGATGAAAGAGGCGGGTACCTGCCGTTCTTCGTCGCGCAGGCCGGCAAACTGCTTGTCGTATACGCCGATGGCTTCGCGCGCCACATGCAGCGGTATGCTTTGCTGCTCGTAGCGGTAGGTTTGCGGTAGTGGTGTGCGGCCAACGTTGGCCGCAGGGCGTGCTGGCAGCAGGCTGGCTTGCTGTGGGGTGTGGGGCGGTGGTGCGAAACCGGCCGGGGGGGCGGCCGTGGCACCAGGCTCGCCCACCGGCTGCTCTTGCAGCTGTACCGCCGGGCTGGCGCCAGCGGTGGTGCCGGCCAGTGCGCGGTGCACGCTGTGGAACAGGAACTGGTGGATGGCCTGGCTTTCGCGAAAGCGCACCTCGATCTTGGTGGGGTGTACGTTCACGTCGACGCCGGCCGGATCCAGCGTGAAAAACAGTGCGTAGGCCGGGTGGCGCTCGTGGTGCAATACGTCGCGGTAGGCTTGGCGCAGCGCGTGCTGGGCGGTTTTGTCACGCACAAAGCGGCCGTTGACAAAGAAATACTGCGCGTCGCGGCTGGCTTTCGAATAAGTGGGGCTGGCGACAAAGCCGGTCAGGCCCAGGCCGGCGGCCTGGGTGTCCAGCGGCAGTGCCGCCTCGACAAAGTCCTTGCCCAGTAGGGCGCCGACGCGTTCGGCCACGGTTTGCTGTGGCAAGCGCCATACCACCTTGCCGTTATGGCGCAGGGTGAATTCTACCTGCGGGTGCGCCAGCGCGATGCGCTCGAAGGTGGCGGCGCAGTGGGCGTACTCGGTGTTGTCACTCTTCAGGAATTTGCGCCGCGCCGGGGTGTTGAAGTACAGGTCTACTACTTCGACGCTGGTGCCGGCCGGGTGCGCGGCCGGTTCTACCGGGTGCAGGGTGCCATCGATGGCAATAATCTGGTGTGCATGCTCGGCGTCGTGCGGCCGGCTGGTAAGGGTCAGGCGCGATACCGAGGCCACGCTGGCCAGCCCCTCGCCGCGAAAGCCCAGGGTGGACACGCTTTCCAGGTCATCCAGGCTGGCGATCTTGCTGGTGGCGTGGCGATCCAGCGCCAGCGGCAGGTCGTCGGCGGCAATGCCGTTGCCGTTGTCGGTGACGCGAATCAGCTTGATACCGCCCTGCGCCAGGTCCACGGTGATCTTGCTGGCAGCGGCGTCCAGGCTGTTTTCCAGCATTTCTTTCAGGGCCGACGCCGGGCGCTCGACCACTTCGCCTGCGGCAATCTGGTTAACCAGGTGGTCGGGCAGTTTCTGGATGCGTTTCATGCTTTGGCCATCTTGCTGCGGATGACGGCGATGACGGTGGGGGCCAGTGACACGGCAATGATGGCCACCATTAGCAGCGACAGGTTGTGGCGCACCACCGGCAGGTTGCCGAAGGCGTAGCCCAGTGTGCAGAAACCGCCTACCCATAACACGGTGCCTGCCACGCTGGACAGCAAGAAGCGGGTGTAGCGCATGTGGCCCATGCCGGCGATGAACGGGGCAAAGGTGCGCACGATGGGGGCGAAGCGCGCCAGGATGATGGTTTTGCCGCCGTGCTTGGCGTAGAACGCCTCGGTCATGGTGAGGTATTCGCGACGGAAGATGCGCGACTGCGGGTTGGCAAACAGTTTGTTGCCTAGCGTGCGGCCAACCAGGTAATTGGTAGAGTCGCCCAGAATGGCTGCGGCCCCTAGCGTGGCCATCACCAGCGCCAGATCCAGCTGTCCACCTGCCGCCAGTGCGCCAGCCATGAACAGCAGCGAGTCGCCCGGCAGGAAGGGGGTAACCACCAGGCCGGTTTCGCAGAACACGATCAGGAACAGGATGCCGTAGATTAGCGTGCCGTAGCGTGCGATCAGCTCGGCCAGGTGTACGTCGATGTGCAGGATGAAGTCGATCAGGAAGGTAATCAGTTCCATGGTCTTGCTTTGCAGTGGCTGGCAGGGCAGGGCTGAGGCAACCCGGCTTTGCAAGACACCGCAACAAGGTTGGCCGCAAGGTGCGGCCAACCTTTATTGCGTTGTGCGGTGCGGTCTTACACCACCGCTTCTTCTTTCGGTTTGACCACTTTCACCATGTGCTCGCGCGTGGTACCCAGCGCCAGTGCCAGCGGGCTGGCCACCAGTACCGACGAGTAGATACCGAACACGATGCCGATAGTCAGCGCCATGGCAAAGCCGTGCAGTGCCGGGCCGCCGAATAGCAGCATGGATAGCACCATGGTTTCGGTGGAGCCGTGGGTAATGAAGGTGCGGCTCATGGTGGCGGTAATGGCGTTGTCGATCACCTCGGCGGTGCTCTTGCCACGCATGGCCGGGCGGCGGAAGTTTTCGCGGATACGGTCAAACACCACCACCGACTCGTTCACCGAGTAACCCAGTACTGCCAGCACGCCGGCCAGCACGGTCAGGCTGAACTCCCACTGGAACAGTGCAAAGCACCCCAGGATGATGACCACATCGTGCATGTTGGCAATGATGGCTGACAGCGCCAGGCGCCATTCAAAGCGGATGGCCAGGTAAATCACGATACCCACGCACACCAGCAGGATGGCGGTCAGGCCGCTGCTGACCAGCTCTTCACCGACGCTGGGGCCGACAAACTCCACCTTGCGCAGCTGCACGCTGGCGTCGCCGGCTTTCAGCAGGCCCATCACCTGCTCGGACAGTTTGGCCGAGCTCACCCCCGCCTTGCTGGGCAGGCGGATCAGCACGTCACGACTGGTGCCCAGGCTCTGTACCTGCACCTCGCCGACCTTTAGCGCTTCCACGCGGTGGCGGATATCGCCCAGGTTGGCCGCTTGCTGGTACTGCACTTCCATCACGGTACCGCCGGTGAACTCCACCGACAGGTTCAGGCCCTTGGTAAACAGGAACACCACCGCCAGGATGAAGGTCACCAGCGAAATGGTGGTGGTGAGCTTGCCGTAGCTCATGAACGGGATATCCCGTTTGATGCGGAAAAACTCCATCTCTCAGATCCTTATTTGTTTTCCGGCTTCCAAACCTGGCCAATCGACACGGAGGTCAGACGGCGGCGGCGGCCATACCACAGGTTAACCACGGCGCGCGATACCAGTACCGCAGAGAACATGGAAGTCATGATGCCCAGGCAGTGCACCACGGCAAAGCCGCGTACCGGGCCGGAGCCGAAGATCAGCAGCGCCAGGCCGGCAATCAGCGTGGTCACGTTCGAATCCAGAATGGTGGCCCAGGCGTGGCCGTAACCGGCCTGGATGGCCGACTGTGGCGGTACGCCGTTGCGCAGTTCTTCACGGATACGCTCGTTGATCAGCACGTTGGCGTCGATGGCCATGCCCAGTGTCAGCGCGATCGCGGCGATACCCGGCAGGGTCAGTGTGGCCTGCAGCATGGACAGCAGCGCTACCAGCATGAACAGGTTGGCCGCCAGCGAAATCACCGAGATCACACCGAATACACCGTAGTAGATCGCCATGAACACGGCGATGGCTGCGAAGCCCCACAGCGTGGAGTGGAAGCCCTTCTCGATGTTCTCCTTGCCCAGGCTCGGGCCGATGGTGCGTTCTTCGATGATGTTCATCGGCGCCGCCAGCGAGCCGGCGCGCAGCAGCAGGGCTACGTCGTTGGCTTCGGCCGGGTTCATGCTGCCGGAAATCTGTACGCGGCCACCGCCGATTTCACTGCGGATCACCGGGGCGGTGACTACTTCGCTGCGGTTTTTCTCTACCAGCACCATGGCCATGCGTTTGCCGATGTTTTCGGCGGTCAGCGTACGGAAGATTTCGGCGCCGGTGCTGTCCAGGCCGATGTCTACCGACGCGCCACCGTTCTGGTCGAAACCAGGCTGGGCGGAGTTGATATTGTCGCCGGTCAGCTCCACGTCTTTTTTCAGCAGGATCTTGCTGGTGCCGCGCGAGGTGGCTTCGTCCAGCAGCTCGTAACCGGCTGGTGTGTTGCCGGCCAGTGCTTCGGCTACCTTGCCCTGGTCGTCTTCCACCATGCGTACTTGCAGCGTGGCGGTACGGCCCAGGATGTCCTTGGCCTTGGCGGTGTCCTGTACGCCCGGCAGCTGCACCACAATACGGCTAGGGCCGGCTTGCTGGATCACCGGCTCGGCCACGCCCAGCTCGTTGACGCGGTTATGCAGGGTGGTGATGTTCTGCTTCACGGCATCGCTCTGGATGCGGGTGATTTCTTCCGGTTTCAGGGTCAGCGTCAGGCGGAAGTTGGCGTCGTTACTGGTGAACGTGACCGAAGGCAGGGTGCGTGCCAGCTTGTCGGCGGCGGCTTTGAGCGTTTCGGCGTCGCGCAGCTGCACTTCCAGTGTGGTATCACCCAGGCGTTTGATGGCGCCATAGCGGATTTTGGCAGCCTTCAGCTCGCGGCGTACGTCGCCGGCGTAGCGTTCCATGGTTTTTTCCACGGCGGCTTTCATGTCCACTTCTAGCAGGAAGTGCACGCCACCGCGCAAGTCCAGGCCCAGGAACATCGGGTTGGCGTGCAGGCGGGTCAGCCATTCGGGCGAGGCGGGCAGCAGGTTCAGGGCGATGATGTAGGTGTCACCCAGCGCTTGCTGGATGGCATCGCGTGCCTTGATTTGGGTGTCCGGGTCCTTGAAGCGTACTTTCAGGCTGGTGCCATCCAGAAAGATACCCAGCGGGGCAATGCCTTGCTGCTTCAGGGTGGTTTCGATGCGGGCCATCAGCGCGGTGTCTACCGGGGTGGACTGGCGCGTGCTGGAAATCTGGACCGCTGGCGTTTCGCCAAAGAAATTGGGCAGGGTGTAGATCGTGGCGGTGATCAGCACCAGCGCAATCAGTAGGTATTTCCAGATCGGGAAGCGGTTCATGGAAGGCTTGACAGGAAAAGGGCCGCCAGGGCGGCCCGGGGGTTACAGGGACTTGATCGTGCCTTTTTCCAGCTTGGCACCGACGGCACCGCGCTGAACGTTGATTTCCACGCCGTTGGCGATTTCCACGGTCAGGTACTGGTCACCGCATTTGGTCACGCGGCCGATAATGCCACCCTGGGTTACGACTTCGTCGCCTTTTAATATCTCGGACAGCATCTTCTGGTGTTCTTTCATTTTCTTTTGCTGCGGGCGCACCAGCAGGAACCAGAACAGGATGAAGATCACGATCATCGGCAGGAACTGCATGATGTCAAACGCTGCGCTGCCGGTGTTGGCGAAAGCCTGGGGGATAAACATTCGGGTCTCCCTATTTTATCGAGTTGCTAGTGGGTTGATGATTTTGGCAAGTGGGGCATTGTAGCCACGGGCGGGCTACTTTCCAACCGTGCTAAAGGTTGGCCGCAAACAGCGTATGACTGCGGCCAACCCGGTCAGTTCTCTAGCCTAGTTCACGCCGCGTGCACGGCGTTCGTGGAAGCTGGCTTTCCAGTCCTCGAAACGGTCGGCGTCGATGGCGTCGCGCATCTCCTGCATCAGCACCTGGTAGTAATGCAGGTTGTGGATGGTATTAAGGCGTGCGCCCAGGATTTCGCCGGTGCGGTGCAGGTGGTGCAGGTAGGCACGGCTGAAGTGGCGGCAGGCGTAGCATTCGCATTGCTCGTCCAGCGGCTTTTTGTCGTCCTTGTAACGCGCATTCTTGATCTTGATATCGCCCCATTGGGTAAAGATCCAGCCATTGCGCGCATTGCGGGTCGGCATGACGCAGTCGAACATGTCGATACCGTTGGCCACGCCATGTACCAGGTCTTCCGGTGTGCCCACGCCCATCAGGTAGTGCGGCTTCTCGGCCGGCAGCATGTCTTTCAGCTCGGTCAGCATGCGGTACATTTCCGGCTTGGGCTCGCCTACCGACAGGCCGCCAATGGCGATGCCGTCAAAGCCGATATTCATCAGCCCTTCCAGCGATTCCTGGCGCAGGTCGCGGTACAGGTTGCCTTGCACGATGCCGAACAGCGCGTTCGGGTTTTTCAGGTCATCGAAGGCGCGGCGTGAACGCTCGGCCCAGCGCAGGCTCATGCGCATGGATTTGGCAGCGGTAGCGTGGTCTACCTGGCCTGGCGTGCATTCGTCGAAAATCATCACGATGTCCGAATTCAGCACCTTCTGGATTTCCATCGACTTTTCCGGCGACAGGAACAGCTTGTCGCCGTTGACCGGGCTCTGGAAGGTAACGCCTTCTTCGGTGATCTTGTTCAGCGCACCCAGGCTGAATACCTGGAAGCCGCCGGAGTCGGTCAGAATGGGTTTGTCCCAGCCAATGAACTCGTGCAGGCCGCCAAATTTTTCAATGATGTCCAGGCCCGGGCGCAGCCACAGGTGGAAGGTGTTGCCCAGAATGATCTGGGCTTTGATGTCCAGCAGCTCGTGCGGGCTCATGGCCTTCACCGAGCCGTAGGTGCCCACGGGCTGGAATACCGGCGTTTCTACCGTACCGTGGTTCAGTTCCAGCGTTCCGCGGCGTGCGCCGCCCGAGGTCTTGTGCAGGGTAAACTTCAGCATGTGCTTGATATCATTCATCTGAATCTGAAAATTAGCCCGCCAGTATACACCCCGCTGGCAGCGATTGCCCGCTGTTTGCTTGCCAGCCCGGCCTTTAGCCGCTAATATCTTTATTCCTGACAACAGGCACGTAGCTCAGTTGGTTAGAGCACCACCTTGACATGGTGGGGGTCGTTGGTTCGAATCCGATCGTGCCTACCAGAATTTCTGTATTGGAGTATTGCCATGTTCAAACGAACTACCACCACCCGTACCTCGAGATAATTCCGAGCCAGTACGGGGGCCTTTTACACGGTAAAGGGATACTCCATGCAAACGAAAAAGTGCGGCTCGAGCCGCACTTTTTTTTTGGTTTTCGTCTGTCCACCTTCTGATTAAGCTGGAGTTGCTATGCCTGACATTCGCCTGCCCGACGGTTCCATCCGTTCCTTCGACCAGCCGGTAACGGTGCACGAAGTGGCTGCGTCCATCGGTACCGGTCTTGCGCGTGCGGCGCTGGCTGGTCGCGTGGACGGCCAACTGGTTGATACCTCCTACCGTATTGCGGCCAACGCTGACCTGGCCATCATTACCGAGAAAGACGCGGACGGCCTGTCCATCATCCGCCACTCTACCGCCCACTTGCTGGCCTACGCGGTGAAAGAGCTGTTCCCGGAAGCGCAGGTCACCATCGGCCCGGAAATCGAAAACGGCTTCTACTACGATTTCGCCTACAAGCGCCCGTTTACCCCGGAAGACCTGGTGGCCATCGAGAAAAAGATGCAGGAGCTGGCCAAGAAAGACATTCCGGTAGAGCGCTACGAGCTGTCGCGTGACGAGGCGGTGGCCTACTTCAAGGGTATCGGCGAGGCTTACAAGGCCGAGATCATTGCGTCCATTCCGGCTGACCAGGTGCTGAGCCTATACCGCGAAGGCGAGTTCACCGACCTGTGCCGCGGCCCGCACGTGCCGTCCACCGGCAAGCTGAAAGTATTCAAGCTGATGAAGGTGGCCGGTGCCTACTGGCGTGGCGATAGCAATAACGAAATGCTGCAGCGTATCTACGGTACCGCCTGGACCAAGAAAGAAGACCTGGAACAGTACCTGCACATGCTGGAAGAGGCCGAGAAGCGCGACCACCGCAAGCTGGGCAAGCAGCTGGACCTGTTCCATCTGCAGGACGAGGCGCCAGGCATGGTGTTCTGGCACCCCAAAGGCTGGGCGCTGTGGCAGAGCATCGAGCAATACATGCGTAAAACCTTGGCCGCCGCCGGCTATCAGGAAATCCGCACCCCGATGGTGATGGACCGCGTGATGTGGGAAAAATCCGGTCACTGGGAAAACTACCGCGAAGGCATGTTCACCACCGAGTCGGAAAAGCGCGACTACGCCGTGAAGCCGATGAACTGCCCGGGCCACGTACAGGTGTTCAACAGCGGCCTGCGTTCTTACCGCGACCTGCCGATGCGTCTGGCCGAATTTGGCGCCTGCCACCGTAACGAGCCGTCCGGCGCGCTGCACGGCATCATGCGCGTACGCGGCTTTGTGCAGGACGATGCGCACATCTTCTGTACCGAAGACCAGATCATCAGCGAAGCCAAGGCGTTCAACGAGCTGACCATGTCGGTGTACCAGCGCTTCGGTTTTGACAAGGTGTCGGTGAAGCTGTCGCTGCGTCCGGAAAAATACGCCGGCGACCTGGAAACCTGGAACCGTGCCGAAGAAGGCCTGCGCGAAGCACTGCGCGCCTGCGGTATCGAGTGGGAAGAGCTGCCAGGCGAAGGCGCGTTCTACGGCCCGAAAATCGAGTATCACATCAAGGACGCGCTGGGTCGCTCCTGGCAGTGTGGTACCCTGCAGCTCGATTATGTGCTGCCAGAGCGCCTGGACGCCGAATACGTGTCCGACGACAACAGCCGCAAACGCCCGGTGATGCTGCACCGCGCAGTGCTGGGCTCGCTGGAGCGCTTTATCGGCATCCTGATCGAAAACCACGCGGGCGCTTTCCCGCTGTGGCTGGCGCCGGTGCAGATGGTGGTGATGAATATCACCGGCTCGCAGGCCGAATACGCCACGCATGTTGCCGCAACATTGCGTAAACATGGCTATCGCGTTGATCTTGACTTGAGAAACGAAAAGATCGGCTATAAAATCCGCGAGCACAGCTTGCAAAAGCTTCCGTATCAGATCGTTATCGGCGATAAAGAAATGGAAGGCGGGCTGGTTGCCGTGCGCGCCCGGGGCGAAGACCTGGGCCAGATGCCAATCGACGCGTTCATCCAGCATCTTGATGCTGCCATGGCGCAGGCTTAACGCACGGATACGATGAATTTCTTTAGGAGTAATTGCTATAGCTCAGGAACGTGAACCACGGATCAACGGTGAAATTACCGGCCGTGAAATCCGCTTGGTAGGTGAAGAAGGCGAACAACTCGGTATCGTGACCGTGCGTGAAGCACTGGCGATGGCCGAAGAGCGCGAAGTTGATCTGGTCGAGATTTCCCCGACAGCCCAGCCGCCTGTGTGCAAACTGATGGACTACGGTAAGTTCAAATACCAGCAGTCCAAAAAGAAGCACGAAGCCAAGCTGAAGCAGAAACAGATCCAGGTTAAGGAAATCAAGTTCCGCCCTGGTACGGACGATGGCGACTACAACGTCAAGCTGCGTAGCCTGATCCGCTTCCTGACTGAAGGCGACAAGGCCAAGATCACGCTGCGTTTCCGCGGTCGTGAAATGGCTCACCAGGATATCGGCCTGGCACTGCTCAAGCGTGTCGAGGCGGATCTGGCAGAAGTAGGGACTGTCGAGCAGTTCCCGAAACTGGAAGGTCGCCAGATGGTAATGATGATTGCCCCGAAAAAGAAATAATCGGTTATAATCATCGACTTCAACACGGCAGGTTCGCCTGCCGTGTTGATTTTGTAAGCCGGAAACAGCTTGCAACAAAAGCGTGACGCAGTGGTTTCAAGTGCCGGTGGCCACCCTGTGTCTAATCTAATGAAATTCAGCAGGAGATTTCCATGCCGAAGATGAAAACCAAATCGAGCGCGAAAAAGCGTCTCAAAGTGCTGGGCAATGGTGGCGTTAAGCGCTCCATGGCTTTCAAACGTCACATCCTGACCAAGAAAACCACCAAGAGCAAACGTCAACTGCGTGGTACCACCATGGTTCACGCTACCAACATGGCTTCTGTACGCGCCATGATGCCTTACGCTTAAGGAGACCTGAAGAATGCCACGCGTAAAACGCGGTGTAACCGCACGTGCTCGTCACAAGAAAATCCTCGCCCTGGCGAAAGGCTATCGCGGCCGTCGCAAGAACGTCTATCGCATCGCCAAACAGGCGGTGATGAAAGCCGGTCAATATGCATACCGCGACCGTCGTCAGAAAAAGCGTCAGTTCCGTCAACTGTGGATTGCCCGTATCAACGCAGCTGCTCGTGAAAACGGCCTGCCATACAGCAAATTCATGAACGGCCTGAAAAAAGCGCTGATCGAAATCGACCGTAAGGTTCTGGCCGATCTGGCCGTGTTCGATAAGCCGGCATTTGCGCTGATCGTTGAAAAAGCGAAAGCCGCCCTCGCTTAATCGCAGGACACTAAAAAGGGAGGCTGATGCCTCCCTTTTTTTTCGGTTTACTTTCCATGAAGAATGCTGATTCGAGCGGCTGCGCTCCGGTCAGTTTTCTTACGCATACTGGTGCGACCCATGAGCAATGTTGACGTGATTCTCAAGGAAGGTCTGGCAGCACTCGATGCTGTTACCGATCTCGTTGAACTGGAACAGGTCAAGGCCCGCTTTCTAGGTAAAAGTGGCGCGCTGACCGAGCTTCTGAAACAGCTGGGCAAACTGTCGCCCGACGAGCGCAAGACCGCCGGTGCGACGATCAATGCCGCCAAACAGGCTTTCGAGACCCGCCATAACGACGTGCGTGACGGTTTTAACGCCGCCAAGCTGGCAGCACAGTTGGCCGCAGAGTCGCTGGATGTCACCCTGCCTGGCCGTGGCGCCACACCGGCAGGCCTGCACCCGGTCACCCTCACGCTGGAACGCATTACCGGCTTGTTCGCCAGCATGGGCTTTGAAGTGGCCGATGGCCCGGAAATCGAAACCGATTTCCACAACTTCCAGGCGCTGAACATCCCGGAAAACCACCCCGCCCGCGCCATGCAGGACACCTTCTACGTGGAAGGTGGCGACGTGCTGCGTACGCATACCAGCCCGATCCAGGTGCGCTACATGCTGGACCACCAGCCGCCTATCAAGATCGTGGCGCCCGGCCGTGTGTACCGCGTGGACTCCGATGCCACCCACTCGCCGATGTTCCACCAGATGGAAGGCCTGTGGATCGACCAAAATGTGAGCTTTGCCGACCTGAAAGCCACCATCACCGAATTCCTGCGCCGCTTCTTCGAGCGTGACGACATGCAGGTGCGCTTCCGTCCTTCGTTCTTCCCGTTTACCGAAACCTCGGCCGAGATCGACGTGCTGGACGAGCAAGGCCGCTGGCTGGAGGTGGGTGGTAGCGGCATGGTGCACCCGAATGTGCTGCGCAATGTCGGCATCGACCCGGAAAAATACACCGGTTTTGCCTTCGGTATCGGCCTGGACCGTTTCGCCATGCTGCGGTATGGCGTGAACGACCTGCGTTTGTTCTTCGAGAACGATCTGACGTTCCTGAAACAATTCAACTGATCGCGACGGAGAGACCACATGCAATTTTCCGAACAATGGCTGCGCAGCCGCGTTAACCCGTCGCTGAGCACCGAAGAGCTGTCCTACCTGCTGACCATGGCAGGCCTGGAAGTAGAAGACGTTGTTGCCGCTGCCCCGGCCTTTACCGGCGTGGTGGTGGGCGAAGTCAAAGAATGTGAAAAGCACGAAAACGCCGACCGCCTGCGCGTGACCAAGGTCGACGTGGGCACCGGCGAGCTGGTGCAAATCGTGTGCGGTGCACCGAACGTGGCGGTGGGCGTCAAGGTGCCGTGCGCCTTGCCAGGCGCCATCCTGCCGGGCGATTTCAAGATCAAGCCCACCAAGATGCGTGGCGTCGAGTCCGGCGGCATGCTGTGCTCCGGCAAAGAGCTGGGTGTACCGGAAGACGTCGACGGCCTGATGCTGCTGCCGGCTGACGCGCCGGTAGGCCAGAACATCCGTGACTACCTGGGCCTGGACGACAGCCTGTTTACGCTGAAGATCACGCCGAACCGCGCCGATTGCCTGTCTATCCGCGGCATCGCCCGTGAAGTGGCCGCGCTGACCGGTAGCCCGCTGGCGGCCTGGGGTATCGCCGCCGTGGCGCCGCAAACCGACAGCAAGCTGGCCGTCGCTATTGCCGACAACGCACCGTGCGGCCGCTACGTTGGCCGCGTGGTAAAAAACGTCAACGCCGCCGCGCCGACGCCAGACTGGATGAAGCGCCGTCTGGAGCGTTCCGGCCTGCGTTCCATTTCCGCCATCGTCGACATCACCAACTACATCCTGCTGGAGCAGGGCCAGCCGATGCACGCTTTCGATCTGGGCAAGATCAACGGTGGCATCACCGTGCGCATGGCTGTCGCAGGCGAGAAGCTGGTGTGCCTGAACGAAAAAGAAGTGGCGCTGACACCTGACCTGATGGTGATTGCCGACGACCAGCAGCCGCTGGCCATCGCCGGCATCATGGGCGGCCTGGACAGCGGTGTGACCACCGCCAGCCGCGACATCTTCCTGGAAAGCGCCTTCTTCCAGCCTGAAGCCATCGCTGGCAAGGCGCGCGCACTGGGCTTCGGCTCCGACTCCAGCTATCGCTACGAGCGCGGTGTGGATTTTGCCCTGCAGACTGAAGCCATCGAGCGCGCTACCGCGCTGGTGCTGGAAATCTGCGGCGGCGAAGCCGGCCCGCTGACCGAAACCGTGGGCACCCTGCCGCAACGTAGCAGCGTCACGGTACGCACCGCCCGCGTTGCCCGTGTACTGGGCGTGGCGCTGGCTGCCGAGCAGATCGCTGCCATCTTTACCCGCCTGGGCCTGGCTTTCGAGCAAAACGACGCAGGTTTTGTGGTGAGCGCGCCGAGCTTCCGCTTTGATATCGAGATCGAAGAAGACCTGATCGAAGAAATCGCCCGCGTGTACGGCTACGACAATATTCCGGCCGATGCACCGGTAGCGGCACAAACCATGCTGCCGCAGCCGGAAGGCCTGCGCGTGCGTAGCGAAGTGCGCCGTCTGCTGGCTGGCCGCGATTTCCAGGAAATCGTTAGCTACGCCTTTGTGGAAGAAAAATGGGAGCGCGACTTTGCCGGTAACGCCAACCCGGTACGCCTGATCAATCCGATCGCCAGCCAGATGAGCGTGATGCGCTCCAGCCTGATTGGTGGCCTGGTGGATACCCTTGCGGCCAACCTGAACCGCAAACACAGCCGTGTGCGCGTATTCGAGATTGCCCGTGTGTTCCACAAACAGGCCGACGGCAGCGTACAGCAGCCCGAAGTGGTCGCCGGTCTGGCGCACGGCGGCCGTGTGGACGAGCAGTGGGCCAGCAAGGCTGAGCGTGTCGATTTCTATGACATCAAGGCCGATGTGGAAGCCCTGCTGTACCCGCGCGTGGCGGAGTACCGCAAGGCCGCGCATCCGGCATTCCACCCGGGCCGCTGCGCCGAGGTGCTGCTGAATGGTGCCGTGGTCGGCGTGCTGGGCGAGCTGCACCCGCAGTGGGTACAGGCTTATGGCCTGACCAACGCCCCGGTATTGTTCGAGCTGGCAGTCGAAGCTGTCGAGCAGGTTGGCCGCGTGCAGCTGGCCCCGGTCAGCAAGTTCCAGCCGGTACGCCGCGACCTGGCGCTGGTGGTAGCGGAAGACGTGAACGCTGCCGCCATCCAGCTGGCCATGAAAGCCGCCGCCAGTGCCTTCGTGCGCGAGCTGGCGCTGTTCGACGTGTACCGCGGCAAGGGCGTGGACGAGGGCAAGAAGAGCCTGGCGTTCCGCATTGTGCTGCAAGCTGCCGACCGCACCTTGGTGGATGACGAAGTCGAGCAGGCTGTGGCTGCGATGCTGGCGGCCGCCCAGGCTGCCGGTGCTGTGCTGCGCGCCTGATGTATCTCTGTAGGCCACCCGCAGGGCGGGTGGCGTTTTATCCGATGTTGTAGTGAGGAATTGTCATGACTTTGACCAAAGCCGAGTTGGCCGATCTGCTGTTTGACAAGGTGGGCCTGAACAAGCGCGAAGCCAAGGACATGGTGGAGTCTTTTTTTGAAGAGATCCGCGCCACCCTGGAAACCGGTACCAGCGTAAAGTTGTCCGGTTTCGGTAATTTCCAGCTGCGCGACAAGCCGCAGCGCCCCGGCCGTAACCCGAAAACCGGGGAAGAGATTCCCATCACTGCCCGACGCGTGGTAACTTTCCATGCAAGTCAGAAACTCAAGGGAATGGTTGAACAACATCATGCCGACAAACAAGGCTGAGCTGCCGGCGATTCCGGCCAAGCGCTATTTCACGATCGGTGAAGTCAGCGAGCTGACAGGCGTCAAGCAACACGTACTGCGCTACTGGGAGCAGGAGTTTTCCGAGCTGCGTAACGTGAAGCGCCGTGGTAACCGCCGCTATTACCAGCATGGCGAAGTGCTGCTGGTGCGCAAGATCCGCGATCTGCTGTACGACGATGGTTTTACCCTGCAGGGCGCGCGCCAGCGCTTGCAGGGCGGCAGTGCCGAGCAGGCGCCGCTGACAGCCCAGCAAGTACGCACCGAGCTGCAGTCGATTGTAGACTGGCTGGATATTTCGCTTGGCAAAGAGTGAGAATGACTCTATAATTTTTACCTCTTTAGTCGGGGCGTAGCGCAGCCTGGTAGCGCACCTGCATGGGGTGCAGGGGGTCGGAAGTTCGAATCTTCTCGCCCCGACCAAAGAACCAATTCAGCAAAAAAGCCATCCGCACCGCGGGTGGCTTTTTTGTTTTCTAGCTGGCCTGCAGGCCAGCGGGCAGCCCGTGCCGGTAAGCGGCCATTTCGCTATGTAGCCAGTGGCGGAAGTCGGCCTGCTTCTGGCTGAGCTGCGGGTGTTGTGGCCAGACCAGCCACAGTGCCGAGGGGTGGGGCACGGTGATCGGGCTGAGCTGGCACAGCCGGCCATCTGCCAGGTAGCGTGCCACCAGGCTGTGCCGCATCAGCGCCAGCCCTTCTCCTTGTAATACGGCCGCCAGTAGCAGGTTGCTGTCGTTGATCCAGAGTGTACCTGCTGGTGGCTCGTTGACGTGTGCTTGCTGGCACCAGCTGTGCCAAGACTCTACGGTATGCACGATGGGGCTGCTGACGATTTCTTCGGCGCTGGCTGGCAGCTGACCGTGGCGGAAGTGCGGTGCAGCTACCACGACTAGATGTTCCTGCAGCAGTTGTTCCTGTTGCAGGCCTTGCCAGCCACCGCGCCCCATGCGGATACCCATATCAATCTGGCCGTAAGCCAGCGGCTGGATATCCAGGCTGGCATGCAGCGTGAGGCGGTATTGCGGGTAGCGTTGCCGGAAGCCGGGCAGGCGCGGCAGCAGCCACTGCTGGGCGAACGAGGGCAGTACGGCCAGTACCAGTTCTTGCTGTGGCGTTTGTTGTTGCAGCTGGCGGGTGGCATCGGCCAGCTCGGCCAGTGTGACTCTTACTTTCAGCGCATAAGTACGCCCGGCCTCGCTCAGCTGCAGCTTGCGGCCAACTTTGCTGAATAGTGGCGCGGCCAGCTGGCTTTCCAGCAGTTTCAGCTGCTGGCTCACGGCAGAGTGGGTAATGCACAGCTCGGTGGCGGCACGGCTGACACTGCCCAGGCGTGCCACGGCTTCGAAGCTGCGTAGGGTAGAAAGTGGTGGAAGGGTATTCATGTAAGTAATGCTAACGCAAATGGCCAGTAATGATCGATTTTCAGCATGAATACGCTCCTTTAGACTGGTCTGATGTTGTTTTGATTAGCCTTGCTTACCGCACTGCGGCCCGGAGCTCATATGAATGATTTGGAATTGTACGTTGATAGCCGTTTTCTCAGCCCTTACGCCATGTCGGTGTTCGTGGTGCTGTACGAGAAAGGGCTGCCGTTTCTGTGTCACGGCGTTGATCTGGATGGTGGTGCCAATCTGCAGCCTGATTACGCTGCTGCATCGCTTACAGCACGGGTGCCTTTGCTGGTAGAGGGCGACTTCCGCTTGTCCGAATCATCTGCCATTGCCGAGTATCTGGAGGCGCGTTACCCGGCACCGGCTTATGCCGCGGTGTACCCGCAGGATGAACAGCAACGGGCCCGAGCCCGCCAGCTACAAGCCTGGCTGCGTAGCGATTTGCTGCCACTACGCCAGCAGCGTACGACAGAGGTCGTATTTCTGCATCCGACCCCCGCACCACTGGACGCCGCCGGGCAGCAAGCGGCGGCCAAGCTGATCCGCGTGGCGGAGGCCTGCCTGGCCGATGGCGCGGCCAACCTGTTTGGTGAATGGTGCATTGCGGATACCGATCTGGCGCTGATGCTGCTGCGCTTGGTCAATAATGGTGAGCCGGTGCCGCCGGAGCTGGCCGGCTATGCGCGCCAGCAATGGCAGCGCCCTGCGGTGCAGGCCTGGCTGGCGCAGCAACAGGGCGCGCGCGGGTAGTGATGGCGGTGGGTGGCCTGCTATGCTCGTCCCCCATGAACCTGCGGGCTTGGGTCTGCCTGGTTTGTCCTGCGCCTGCAGATGGTGTTCCGGCACGGTATGAGCCGGTAACGCGGGTAATTTGGCTGGTAAGCACGGCTGTGTGGCGGCCAGTACGTTGCTTCGACAGGCATTGGCAGTTCTCCGCGGTGCGGCTGGCTATTATCGATGGCTTGGCCGCATGGCGAGTGTTGTGTCTTGGCTTGGCGCGCGAATGATTGCCTGGCTAGGGTGCTGTGTTGCACTTGCGCTTGCTGCTATGTTGGCGATGCTTGCCCGTTGCCTAGCAGAGGGGGCAGAACTCAGGCACCGTCCAGGTAGTCGTAGCCAGGCCAGTCCAGCTGGTAGGCGGTACGGTTTTTGGCGACCAGAATGCGTTTGAGCATGCCGGTGTTGTGCAGGTATTGCAGCTGCTCGCGGATGTGGGCAATGCGTCCTGGCGAGGCCTGCCCCAGCGTACTGACGATACGGTTTTCTTCCAGGCTGCCGGGGGCGCGGCTGCGCAGCATTCTGAGTATGCTGTAGATCAGGGATTCGTCTCGTTGCATGTGTGTGCGTGTGAATTATTAGTTACATTTATTTATCAATCATATGGCGTTATACGTCAAGAAACATGAATTTATTGTTACATGTCATCATTAAGCCAGCAGCCTGATACGCCGTGCATCGGCATTTGCTCCACCGCCATCGGCGACGATGTCTGCCGTGGCTGTGCGCGTACCTTTGGCGAGATCAGTTTCTGGGGAGAGCTCAGCCAGGCAGAAAAAGACCATTGCTGGGCTTGCCTGTCCATACGCAAGGTATGGTTGGCCGTGGTACGCCCCTTGCATGGCCACCTGGAGATATGCCCACATGATGGCAGCGAGTCGGCCAGATTTACCCTGCGTGATGGTGGTGAACTGCGGTTGGGGCAGCCGTATCTGGACGGCGAAAGGCGCTTGCTGCCCCTGCGTTACGGCGAAAACGAGCTGGCACTGGAGGTGTCGCTGGATAGTTGGCCGCAGCAGCTGTTTGCCTGGCTGGCCACCCCGGGTGGCGAGATGACAGATTTATATTGAAACCGCGCTTTGCTGAATGCTATGTTCATGCTCATCAAACATGGAGTGCGATATGGCACAGGACAGCAGCAAGGCTGATTTCTGGGAAACACGCTACCAGAGTAATGTCACCCCGTGGGATAGCGCCGGGCTACCGGCTGGCTTTGTCGAGCATGCCAGCGCCTTGCTGGCTGACGGGCTGCCGCGGCGTGTCCTTATCCCCGGCTGTGGTAGTGCCTACGAATTGCAGCAGTTGCTGGCGCACGGCTGTGATGCGCTGGCGTTCGACTTCAGCCCTGCCGCGGTAGCACGCGCGCAGGCTGCTTGCCCGGCACTGGCGTCCCGCATTATCGAGGCGGATTTCTTTGACGATACCGTGTCCGGGGAGTGGGACTGGGTATACGAGCGGGCATTCCTCTGTGCTTTGCCACCGGCGCTGGCCAGCCACTATGCGCAGCGCATGGCGGCGCTGATCCCGGCTGGCGGCGTGCTGGCGGGTTACTTCTTTTTGCGTGATCAAGCCAAGGGCCCCCCTTTTGGTACTTCCCTGCCCAATCTGCAGCAGTCGCTCGGCCAGTATTTTGTACTGCAAAAGCAGGAAAGGATTGCCGGCTCGCTATCGGTATTCCATCCGGATGAGTATTGGCTGGAGTGGCGCAAGCTGCCATCTGCTTGATTACTGTCAACAGCCCTTGAATAGTCAGCACGTTAATTTATAGATAACATGTATAGATTAGTGGTGCCGCACGCAAAGAGCCCAAATAAAAACGCAAGAGGAGAGCATGTGATGGAATGGTTCTGGAAGACGTATTTCCTGATCGAGAAAACCTTCTGGAATTCTCTCACTAAAAAGCTGTGCAGCTTCTTCTTTATCAGCCTGTTTCAACTGGTGCTTATCGCCTATGTCTATAATTCTCTTGAGGAAATTCGTAGTCTGGTAAGCGCGCAGCAGCTGGGGCCGGAAAGCCTGCAGCAGGTGCATGCCTTGCTGGATCGTACTATCTACTGGTCTCTGGCAATCTGGGCGGTGTCGCTGGTGTTCATTGCCTTCATGGTGTGGTATCTGCGCTATCTGATCGTGCGGCCCCTGCAGATGATCATTACGATTTTCCGGGAAATCGGTGCCGGCGAAGGCGATCTATCGCGTGAAATTCCGACTATCACCTACGATGAGATCCGCGATTTGTCGTTGTCTTACAACGATTTTCTGCAAAAGATGCGAGAAATCATCAGCAATGTGCGCACCATGACGATGCGTATTGCCATGGACTCCGCGCGTACCCGCAAACACATCAGCGCTTCGGTTAACCATGCCACCCAGCAAGCAGCCCTGGCAGGCCAGGTAAGCGATGCCAGTGCCCGCTCCACGCAAGGTGTCATTCAGGTGTCGGCCGATACCCAGCAGATTTCGGCGACCACCTTGCATAATCTGGATGTGGCCAAGGCGTCCTACGCCGAGCTGCAAGATGCGGCGCAGAAAATCGGTGGTGTCAGTCAGCGCGTCAATACCTTCAACGGTACGGTGGACGAGCTCAACAGCCGCTCCGCCAGCATCAAGACTATTGCCGACCTGATCAAGGATGTATCCGAACAAACCAACCTGCTGGCCCTGAATGCCGCCATCGAGGCTGCCAGGGCCGGGGAGGCCGGCCGCGGCTTTGCCGTGGTAGCTGACGAGGTACGCAAACTCGCAGAGCGGGTCAAGGTGGCGACGGACGAAATCAGCGGCAATATCGACGGTATGCTGAGCCTGGTGCAAAACACCAAGGATGAGACCTCTGTCATCACGCGAGACACGGCGCAGGCGCGCGAGGTGATAGACCGTTCCTCGCATCATTTTGGCCGCATGATGGGAGATTTCGAAAATACAGCCAGCCGTATGGGGCAAATCGCCAGCACCATGGGCGAGTTTGCCAGCTCCAACCAGCAGATTGCGGCCAACGTTGGTGAAATCAGCACCTTGAGCGCTTCGGTATCAACCAGCCTGAAACAGTCGGAAGAAGACTCGGTGGCCCTGTCTCGTGCCGCCGAGGAAGTACAGGAGCTGGTAGCCCGCTTTGTGCTGGGCGAGGGCATTCTGGATGAAACCATCAGCCATGCCCGCCATGCCTGCGGCGAGCTGGTGCAGCTGCTGTTGCAAGCACAGCAGGACGGCTGTGATATTTTTGACCAGCGCTACCAGCCTATCGCGGGAACCAACCCGCCCAAGTATCACACCCAGTACGATACCCGGCTGGAGTTGCCATTGCAGAAGGTTTACGACCGCGTGGTGCAGAATGTGACGGGCGGGCGCTTCTGCCTGTTGGTCGACAATAATGGCTACGCGCCCACGCACAACAGCTTTTACGCCAAACCGCAGACGGGTGACCCGCAGCAAGACCTGGTAGGTAGCCGTGACAAGCGCATTTTCAACGACCCTACCGGTTTGAAATCCGCGCGTAGCAAACAGCCTTTCCTGCTGCAAACCTATATGCGTGACACAGGCGAGATATTGTCCGAGATCGCTTTGCCGGTGATGATCAACGATCGTCACTGGGGCGCCATCCGGGTCGGTTTTGACCCTGGCTCTTTGTTTCAGAAGTAGCTGAACGCCGTGTCGCGCCTGGCGCGGCTAATCATGGCTAGCGCGGCCAACCTTGTTGGGTTGGCCGTTTTCTTGTCGGTGGCCGGATGGTTATGACAAGTACTGAACACGCCATATATTGCAGCGCACAGTATTGAAGTATGCTAGGCATACGATAGAGTGGGCTTACTTGCCCGAGGCTGGTAGGCAGGCTGGCGCAGCTGTGTGTGCTGGGTGCTGCTGTATCGCGAGCCGGCACAGGAAGAGGTCAGGTATGTTGCTTCATGGATTGATGATACTGGTCTTGCTCTTGCCTGCCGTTGTGCATGCGGCTGTGGTGAAAGTCTGTGCCGAGGCCTGGCCGCCATTCTTGTATCGTGATGATGCCGGCCGTGTAGCCGGTATGGCTGCCAGCTGGATAGCACAAGCGGCCAGCAAACAGCATGTGCGGGTGCAATACCAGTTTTTGTCATTGCAAGCCTGTCGCAAGCTGGCCGCATCTGGCGGAACCGATGCGCTGGCCTTTACGCCGAGCAAAGAGCAGCTGGAAGGCTGGCTGCTGACAAAGCAACCTATGGTGTTCTGGGTATTGAGCGCTTTTGTGCCTTACCATTCGCCACATAAAGCTTTCAGCAGCTTATCCCAGTTTTCTGGTTTGCGTGTGGGGTGGGGGCAACACTATCGCTATCCGGACCGTTTGGTTTTGCAAAGTGGCTGGAGCCGGGTGCCGGCTTACGATGCGGAGGCGCTGTTTACCCTGCTGATACGCAATAAAATCGACGTGGTATTTGAGGACGAGCGTTACGTGGCGTCTAGCTTGCCGCTACAAAGCCGCCGCTTGATGCGAGCGCTGCACCCGGTCGCAGCCAGCATGCCGCAGCCGGTGGCGGTGCGCCCTGGCTTGGCTGGCTTTGCGCAGGCGCTGGATGACGAGGCATTGCGCTGGCAGCGTAGCGGCCAGCTGGACTACTTTTACCGTACCCAGTACGGCGTGTCGCTGGCGACGATCCAGGCCGCGGGCGATTAGGGCCTGCGTTGCAGCAAGAAATAGTGTTAGCAAGCCCTAGAGCGTGCTGCGATCTAGCCAATGCAGCACACCTTGTGCTGCGGTGCGGCCGCTGGCAAAGCAGGCGGTCAGCAGGTAGCCGCCGGTTGGTGCTTCCCAGTCCAGCATTTCACCCGCGCAGAACACACCGGGCAGCGCTTTGAGCATGCCGTGTTCATCCATGGCCTCGAAGCGTACCCCGCCTGCCGTGCTGATGGCTTCGTCGATGGGGCGCGCGGCGTGCAGCGTGAGCGGTAGTGCCTTGATGGCTTGTGCCAGCCTGGCCATATCGTTAAAGCTGTCTTTATCCAGCAATTCACGCAGCAGGCCTGCCTTGACACCATCCAGACCGCACTGTTTGCGCAGGTGGTTGGCCAGCGAGGCCGCACCACGGCCGCGCTGCAGCTCGCCCAGCAGGCGCTCAAGGCTGCGGTCGGGCAGCAGGTCCAGCGTGATGGTGGCCTGGCCATCGCGGGTAATGGCGTCGCGAATGGCGGCGCTGTAGGCGTAGATCAGGTTGCCTTCCACCCCGGTGGCGGTGACGACAAACTCGCCCCGGCGCTGGCTGGGTTGGCCGCATGCATCGGCAAATTGCAAGGTCACCCCTTTGAGCGCCTGGCCGGCAAACTTGCTGGCAAAGTGGTCGCTCCATGGGCGCTCGAAACCACAGTTTGATGGCGCCAGTGGTCGGGTGTCCACGCCCTTTTCGCCGAGCAAGGGCAGCCAGCGGCCATCCGAACCCAGCTTGGCCCAGCTACCGCCGCCCAGTGCCAGCACTACCGCGCAACCTTGCCAGTGTGTTTCCCCAGTCGGGGTGCTAAAGCGCAAGCTGCCATCGGCGAGCCAGCCTTCCCAGCGGTGGCGCACGTGTAACTGCATGCCGGCCTCGCGCAGGCGCGCCAGCCAGGCACGCAACAGTGGGGCGGCTTTCATTTCACGCGGGAATACCTTGCCCGAGCTGCCCACAAAGGTTTCGATCCCCAGGCCGTGTACCCAGTGACGCAACGCATCGGCATTGAAGGCGTCCAGCATCGGCGCCAGCGCGGCTTCGCGCGGGCCGTAGCGGCGGTAAAATTTGGCGGCTGGCTCGCTGTGGGTAATGTTCATGCCGCCTACGCCAGCCAGCAGGAATTTGCGCCCCGGCGATGGCATGGCGTCAAACACGTCTACCTGCACACCTGCTGCCAGCAGGGTTTCGGCGGCCATCAGGCCGGCCGGGCCGCCGCCAATCACGGCGACGCGGTGCTGTGTGCTTGTAGAAACGTGTAAGGTCATGGGGTAATCCGCATAGTTTTAGGCTGGGCGCGCGATTGTTACCGAAAGCAGCAGAAAAACCAACTGCTGACAGCGCTTTGATGCGGACGGTATTTGCTGCCTGCCAAGTGCTTGATTAAAATAGGAGCGCTCTATTTCGTTGTTTCTTTTGTTCTTTCATCTATTGGGCTGTATCTGCATATTATGAGTTTTACGCGTGAAAACCGCTTTGAATCCCGTCTTTCCCCTACCTTACCCCGCCGTGCCACGGCAATTATCGAGCTTCCCGACGGTGTGTTGATGACCGCTTCGGCAGGCGGGCGTTTCAGCTTGCCTGGTGGTGTGTCGCAGCGTGGCGAGCTGCGCTCGCAGGCGCTATTGCGCCAGGTTCGCGACCAGACCGGCTTGCGAATCAATTCCATGCTGTACCTGTACGATCATATTACCCAGCATAATGCCCACAAAGTGTACCTGTGCATCGCCCAGGGCCAGCCGCGCATGCAGGAGGGCGGGGCGCGCATGACGCTGATTACCTCGCCGGATAGCGAGATGGACGTGCACGTGGAATCGCGCGCCATTTTGCGCCGCTACGCCAAGCTGCGCAGCGAGGAAGGCCCGAAGAGCGATGCCGTGCGCGCCATTCTGCAGCTGGCGCGCTATATCGCCAAAATGGACTGATCATGCCCTGGCAAACACTGGACGAGTTCGGCTTTGATGCCACGTTGGCCGCAACGCCGGGTGTGAGCCTGGTGATGTTCGGCCAGCCGCATTGTGGTGCCTGCCGTGGCTGGCAGGCGCAGTTGCCCTCGTGGCTGGCGGGTCTGGGCGTGCAGTTGTGGTACGCCGACGTTGCCCGCGCGCAGGCGTTGGCGTACCGCTTCGGGCTGTTCCAGCTGCCTGCTTTTGCGCTTTATCGTGATGGCCAGTTTCACGCCATGTGGCAGAGCGCCTTCAGTGCGCCGGCGGTACGGCAGGCGCTGGCGGCCGCGTTGGCAGCCAGCCCGCAAGAAGAACCCTGAGACGGTGCTCTGCAAAACAAAACGCTGCCTGGTGGCAGCGTTTTGTTTTGGTAGCAAATACACTCAAGGGGTACTCTCGCCAGCCTTGAGTGTGGCTGCCTGCATCAGCTCGGGCGGGAATACTTCAACGCCCATGCTGGCCGCTACCGTCACCATATTCACCATCAGGATGATGGCTATGGGCGAAAACAGCAGGGTGCCGCCCAGTACGCGCAGCACGCTGGCGCCGGTCGTCAGTGCCTGCGCCTTCACCACGATATACAAGGCCACCGCGCCCAAAACCAGCGACAAGCCCTGCGCTACGTCATCTGGCAGCCAGCTCACCAGCGGGTCCAGCAGCTTGATCAGGCTGGCTGCGGCAATCAGGCCGATCAGGGGGGGCTCGATACGGCAGCCGGCGCGTCGTAACCACCAGCGCATGAAGGTGGCGTACAGCGAGGTTTCCATCAGCGTATACAGCGTAAAGAACAATGTGAGTGCCAGCGGGTCGCCACTGGCGCCGTCGGCGTGGGCGGCGGCGGCCGACATCATGCCTAGTAAGGCAAACACGCTCATGAGTTGGCCCAGCGGGTACTGGTATTGTTCCAGGTGGCCAACGCGCAGGCGCAGCAGATCGATGGCGTCGTGGATCAGTGGCAGGTTCATGGTTTAGTCAAAAATAACGGTCTTGTTGTTGTAAGCCAGAATACGGTTTTCCAGGTGCCAGCGCACGGCACGGGACAGTACGATGCGTTCCAGGTCGCGGCCTTTCTGGATCAGGTCTTCCACATCGTCGCGGTGCGAGATACGGGTGACCTCCTGCTCGATGATGGGGCCGTCGTCCAGGATTTCGGTGACGTAGTGGCTGGTGGCGCCGATCAGCTTCACGCCACGGGCAAAGGCACGATGGTAAGGCTTGGCACCGTCGAAGGCTGGCAGGAAACTGTGGTGGATATTGATGACGCGGTGGGGGTAGCGCTCGACGAATTTTTGCGACAGCACCTGCATATAGCGCGCCAGCACGATCAGGTCGACATCGGCTTCTTCCAGCAGTGCCCATTGGTGCGCCTCGGCCTCGGCCTTATTGTCTTTGGTGACGGCAATCACGTGGTAAGGAATGCCGTGGAATTCGGCCAGCCGGCGGCAGTCTTCGTGGTTGGAGATGATCAGCGGGATATCGCAATCCAGCTCGCCGATGCTGTAGCGGTGCAGCAGGTCGACCAGGCAGTGTTCGTACTTGGACACGAAGATGGCCATGCGTGGCTTGCGTACCGACAGCGACACCTGCCACTGCATATTGTGCTTCTCGGCGATGGGGGCAAAGGCAGCGGCAAAGCTGTCCATCGGTAGGGTAAAGCCGTTCAGGTCCCACTGCACGCGCATCAGAAACAGGTTTTCTACCGGGTCCTGGTGCTGGTCGGCGTGCAGGATGTTGGCGTTATAGGTCAGCAGGAAATTGGCAATGGCTGCAACCAGGCCGTGGCTGTCCGGGCAGCTGATCAGCAGGGTGGCAGAATGGCGGTTACTCATGGTTTGACTCTTTGTCTGTAGGTTTTGTCTTGGGTGCAGATAAAAAACGCCGCCGGCTGCAGCGGCAGACGGCGGCGTGCGGGGGGCGGTGTCTGCGTCAGGCGTTGAGATTGGCCGAATCCAGCGTGTTCTGCAACAGGGTGGCAATGGTCATCGGGCCAACGCCGCCCGGTACCGGGGTGATGTAGCTGGCCACTTCGCGCGCGGCGTCGAACTCGACGTCGCCACAGATCTTGCCGCTATCCAGGCGGTTGATACCCACGTCGATCACCACGGCACCCGGTTTCAGCCAGGCTGCCTTCACGAAGTTGGGGATGCCCACGGCGGCCACCACGATGTCGGCGCGGCCAACTTCACCCGCCAGGTCGGCGGTGGCGCTATGGCATACGGTAACGGTGGCGCGCGCCAGCAGCATTTCCAGTGCTTGCGGGCGGCCAACAATGTTGGAGGCGCCTACGATTACCACATTTTTGCCTTTCGGGTCGATGTTGTACTCTTCCAGCAGCGTCATCACGCCGCGCGGGGTGCACGGGCGCAGTTGCGGCATCTTGATCGCCAGGCGGCCCATATTGTAGGGGTGGAAGCCGTCAACGTCCTTTTTGGGATTGATGCGTTCGATCACCAGCTGCGGGTCGATCTGCTTGGGCAGCGGCAGCTGCACCAGGATGCCGTCCACACTGTCGTCGGCATTCAGCTGGTCGATGATGGCCAGCAGTTCTTCCTGGCTGGTGCTACCCGGCAGCTCGTAAGACAGGGAGCGCACGCCTGCCTTTTCGCAGGAGCGTTTCTTGTTGTTCACGTAAATGCCGGAAGCCGGGTCGTCGCCGACCAGAATCACTGCCAGGGCCGGGGCGCGTTTGCCTGCAGCCAGGCGGGCATCTACGCCCACACGTACGCGGTTGATCAGGGTTTCGGCAACGGCCTTGCCGTCGATGAGTTGTGCCGCCATGCTGCTATCCACCATTAAGGTTAGAAGTGAACGAAAGCCGGATTTTCTCATTTTTTGGGGTATCTGCTCAATCGCTTCAAGGGCTTGTGCGGCATTCTTTTTTGCATTGCAGCAGCAGGCGCTGTCGTGTTTTGCCGGCAGCAGGGGGTGGTGCTACGCCCCGCTATGCAATTTTTTAGCATTGGGTGTTGACAGCAATAAAACAGCCCTGTATATTTCGCCTCCTGTCGTCGGGGCGTAGCGCAGTCTGGTAGCGCATCTGCTTTGGGAGCAGAGGGTCGTGAGTTCGAATCCCACCGCCCCGACCACAGCCACACCCGATAGAGCGCCCGTAGCTCAACCGGATAGAGCACCGGCCTTCTAAGCCGGGGGTTACGGGTTCGATTCCTGTCGGGCGCGCCAGTGGCGATGTGGTAGTAAAATGCAGTATCTGTGGTGGATGTAGCTCAGTTGGTAGAGTCCAGGATTGTGATTCCTGTTGTCGTGGGTTCGAGCCCCATCATCCACCCCAAAAATTCGGTTTGCCGCACACTGTGCGTCAGACACACCGCTCAGCGGTGGATGTAGCTCAGTTGGTAGAGTCCAGGATTGTGATTCCTGTTGTCGTGGGTTCGAGCCCCATCATCCACCCCAGAATAAACCCGGCCCCTGTGGCCGGGTTTTTCTTTGCCTGTCTTTTGCGCCTGTCAGGCGTTTATTGCGTATGAACGGCTGCTTTGTGCCGTTTTGCTATGCACTTCTGCTAATTCGATGTCCCTTTTCTGTATTCTCTTGTCGCGCGCGTATTTAACCGTATAATCGAATACATTTGCATGTATCCGATAGCCAGAGCGTGACCATGACCACTATGCAGCCCATCAAGCGACAAACCCTTACCAGCGCCGTGACCGAATCCTTGCGTCAGCGCATTCTTTCGGGCGAGTTTGCCGACGGACAACAGCTGCGTCAGGAGGCCCTGTCCAACGAGTACGGTGTCAGCCGTGTGCCGGTGCGTGAAGCATTGCGCCAGCTGGAGGCCGAAGGCCTGATCCAGATCATCGACCACAAGGGCGCGCTGGTGTCCAAGCTGTCGCTTGACGACGTGCTGGAGCTGCTGGAAATCCGCGCCATGCTGGAAAGCGAAGTATTACGCGCCGCCATCCCCTGTCAGATGGCTACCGACCACGATGCGGCCGAAGCCACGCTGAACGAATTCGAGCAGGCACTGGCTGCCAACGATATCCGCCACTGGGGCGAGTTGAACTCGCGCTTTCACCTGGCGCTGTACCGTGCTGCCAAACGGCCCAATACCATGGCGCTGATCGAGCAGCTGCATAACAAGACCGATCGCTACACCCGCATGCAGATCCTGTTCACCCGCACCATGGAGCGTGCCCACGAAGAGCACAGCAAGCTGCTGGACCTGTGCCGCAAGGGTGCGGCAGATGAGGCGGCCGAGTTTCTGCGCTTCCATATCCTGTCTGCCGGCCACGCGCTGGAGTCCTACTTGCTGACGCAGGAGCGCCGTTAGGCTGCGGCCAACCCGGGTTGAAAAAGGCACCGCCCCGGCGGTGCTTTTTTATTGCCGTCGGCTCAAGGCTGGCGCAAACGGTCTTGCGGGTAGGCGTACATCACTTGTTGCTGGCGTACTTCCCCGATGATCGGCACCTCCAGCTCGATGGCTTCGTGATCGGTGGCAGAAAAGGGTTTGCGATAGGTGGTAATCAGGCCGGCTACCGGCTGTTTCAGGTTTTCCAGCGCCTGGCGGATGGCAGGGCCGTCGGTATTGCCCGCCTGGCGGATGGCCGCTGCCAGTAGCAGCATGCTGTCGTAACCCTGGGCGGCCGAAGGGGGCGAAGGGATGGTTAGCCCGCCGTTGGCATGCAGATAGAGATTGATGAATTGCAGCCGCGCCGGGGTATTGCCGTCCTGGATAAAGGTTTGCACCATGCGGGCGCCCACGGCGTTGGGGCCGGCATTATCGATGAAGTTGGACATCGATAGCGTCCAGCTGCCAATGATGGGGATGCGCCATTCCATCTGTGCCAGCGTGTTGGCGATTTGTGCCAGCTCCGGGCCAATGGTGTAGGTCAGGATGCACTGTGCGCCGGCTGCACGCGCCTGTTTCAGGTAAACGCTCATGTCCAGCTCGCCATTGTTGAACTGGTTGATGCTCACGGGTTTCATGCCCTTTTGTGCCAGCGCTTTCAGCAAGTCCTGCTGGCCCAGGCGGCCGTAGTTGCTGTTATCGCTCAGTACCGCTAAGCGGGTAAATCCCCGGCGTAGCGCTTCGCGCACGATCAGCGGTGCCTGGATGCTGTCCGAGGCGGCCACGCGGAATACGTAGTTGGCCGCATGGCGCGGTGGAATGAACTGCTGGGTAATGATGTGGGCGGTCGCCACGGCAGTGATGGCGGGGATGCGCGCCTGCTGGTAGCGTATTTGTGATGCCAGCGCTACGCCGCTATTGGCAAAGCCTACACTGGCCACCACCCGCTGCTTGTCTATCAGCTCGCTGGCGATGCGCAGGCCCAGCTCCGGCCGGCCACGGTCGTCGCGCTCTATCAGTTGTATCGGCCGCCCCAGCAGCCCCCCTTGGTGGTTGATTTCCTGTGCGGCCAGCCGTATGCCATTGCGCATGGACAGCCCCATGGGGGAGGAGCCGCCGCTGAACGGGCCGGACAGGCCGATGCGGATAGGCTCTGTTGCGTGGGCGCTGGCGATGATCAACAGGCATAGGCTTAACAGACGGCGCACGGGCTGCTCCTGATAGCGTTATCGCAAGGGGGCGCTTATTATCGCATTCCATCGACCCTTGCGGCCAACCTGTCTTGCCCATGCGCACCTCCCGCTTTTATACCTCGCTGCGGCGCAGCCCTGTTTACCGGCTGATGCCCAACAGCACCATCGTGCTATTTTTTCTCACCATGGCGGTGATGTTGTGGACGCTGGACGCGCGTGAAAGCGACCAGCAGCGTACCGACCTGGCCAAGGATACGCTGTGGGCCGAGCAGACCATGCGTTTGCGCCTGGATGGGCATCAGGCCGAGCTGGCGCAGATGGCACGGGATATCGGCCGCGAAGAGCTGACAGAAGAAGGCTTTCTGGTGCAGGCCTCGCAGTTCCTGGGTAATACGCCGGAGATGGCTGCGGTGGTGTGGGCGGATGCCAGCTATATCGTGCGCTGGGTGGCACCGTATGAGGAATCCGGCCTGTCCGCCGGCGCCGGTATTTCCGGCCAGCGTGTCGATGCCTATCTGGCGGCACGCAACGATGGCCACCCGCGCTTTAGCCAGCCGTATCAGAGCGAAGGCGGGGACTGGCGCTTTGACCTGATGGTGCCGGTATACCGCGATACGCAATTCCGCGGCATGGTGATCGGTATTTATCAGGCTGGTGCGTTTGTGCGCCGTGTCCCGCCGTCATGGTTTGCCGAGAAATATCACCTGGCCCTGCAGTCTGGCGGCCTGAACCTGGCGCGTAATGCACAAAGCCAGCCACCGTTGGGGGTGATGCAGAGCATACGCCTGGGCGGCACGTCGCTGGCTTTGGTGGCGCGCCCGGTGCGCGGCGACGTCAACAAGAACCGCCTGATCCAGCTGGGGCTGATTACCGGTTTGTCCGTGCTGACCTTGCTGTCGCTGTTCAGCCTGTCGCGGCATATCCGCCGCCGTATCGAAGCAGAGCGCGAGCGCGACAGGGTGTACAAGCTGTCGCGCGAATGGCTGGGGGTGATGCGCGAAGATACCACCTTGCTGCATATGAACCCGGCGTTTGTGCAAGGGCTGGGCTATAGCGCCGAGCAGCTGCAGGGTACGTCTTTCCTGAATTACGTCGACCCGCAGCAGCGCGAGCCGACGCGCCAGCTGATTCGCCAGCTGCTGGAGGCCGGCAGTGTAGACCGCTACGTGGAAACGCGCATGCTCAGCCGTGATGGCCGTGTGCTGTCGCTGGCCTGGGCGATGAGCCCGCTGCTGGATGCCGGGGTGCTGTACTTGTCCGGCCGTGATATTACCGCCGAGAAGCAGGCCGAGCAGGCGCTGCGTCACGAATACATGTTCCGCAAGGCCATGGAAGACTCGCTGGTGGTAGGGATTCGCGCGATCGACCTGGATGGGCGCATCAGCTATGTGAACCCGGCTTTTTGCCGCATTACCGGCTATGGTGAAGACGAGCTGATCGGGCTGCGCCCGCCTTACCCGTACTGGTCGCCCGATGTCGCGCCGCTGAATTACGACGCGCTGCGCCAGACGCTATCGGGCGATAATAGTCACCAGCTGTTCGAGTCGGTGATGCAGCGCAAGAGTGGCGAAAAATTCTACGGCCAAATGCTGATCTCGCCGCTGATCGACGCTGATGGCATCCATACAGGCTGGATGGCGGCGCTCACCGACATGACCGACAAGCGCGAGGCACAGCAGGCGCTGGAGGCGGCCAACGAGCGCTTTATCGCGGTGATCGAGGGCCTGGATGCCGCGGTAGCGGTAGTGCGGCCCGATAGCCAGCAGTTGCTGTTCTGTAATAAGCGTTACCGGCAGTGGTTGGCCGCAGCCAGCGAAGAGCACGAATACGAATACTGTGATCTGCGCCTGCGCCAGATGCTGCAGCACGCCAATACCGACCAGGAGCTATGGCTGGATGACCCCGGGCGCTGGTACCTGCTGCGCAGCCGCCCGGTGCGCTGGGTAGATGGCCACAATGTGCAGATGCTGATTCTGACCGACATCACCGAGCAGCATGATGCCGAGCAGCGCTACGAGGAGCAGATGCAAAAGCTGCAAGCCACCTCGCGCCTGATTACCATGGGCGAGATGGCATCCACGCTGGCGCACGAGCTGAACCAGCCACTATCGGCTATTGCCAACTACCAGGCCGGCTGTGTGGAGCGGCTGCGCCAGGGCAAGGCCACGCCGGCGTCGCTGATTCCGGTAATGGAGAAAATCACGGCGCAGGCCGAGCGTGCCGGCAAGATCGTGCGCCGCGTGCGCGAGTTTGTGAAACAGAGCGAGCCGGTACGCAAGGCCGCGGACGTGGGCGAGATCATCGATGCCGCGCTGGCGATTGCCGAAATCGAAGCACGCCGCCTGGCCAGCAGCATCAATGTGCACCTGGCGGCCAACCTGCCGCTGGTGCATGTGGACCCCATCCTGATCGAGCAGGTACTGCTCAACCTGATCAAGAACGGCATGGAAGCCATGCAGCAGCTGCCGCCAGACCAGCGCCAGCTGGAAATCAGCGTGCAGCGCCAGCATAGCAAACGCATCGAAGTGGCCATCGTAGACCGGGGCCATGGTGTGCCGGACGCGCTGAAGTCGCAGCTATTCGATGCCTTCTTTACCACCAAGGGTGACGGCATGGGCATGGGCCTGAATATCTGCCGCTCGATTGTCGAGTTCCATCAGGGTCAACTCTCAGTGGAAGATCACCCATTGGGTGGTACTATTTTCCGTTTTACATTGCCGGTGTTTGAGCCATGACCGTAGCCAAGAACATACGCATCCATATCGTGGACGACGACGAGGCCTTTCGTGATTCCCTGCTGTGGCTACTGGAAAGCCACGATTACAGCATCGAGTGCCACGATAGTGCGGAAGGTTTTTTGCATAGTTACCGGCCGGCGCAGGGTAGTGGTTGCCTGATCCTGGATATCCGCATGCCGGGCATGAGCGGGCTGGAGCTATACGATGAGCTGCAGGCACGCGGCAATACCTGGCCGGTGATTTTCATTACCGGCCACGGCGATGTACCGATGGCGGTACAGGCAGTCAAACGCGGTGCGCATGACTTTCTGGAAAAGCCGTTTAACCAGGAAGCCTTGCTGGCTGCGGTAGACAGTGCACTGGCCAGTGCGGCCAACCAGGCGCAAAGCGCGCAAGAGGCCGGCCAGTGCGAGGCGCGGCTGGCCACGCTGACCACGCGCGAGCGCGAGGTGCTGGAGCGGGTGATCGAAGGCAAGATGAACAAGATCATTGCCGATGACCTGGGCATCAGCATCAAAACCGTGGAAGCGCACCGCGGCAAGATGATGGACAAAATGGGCGTGCGCTCCATTGCCGACCTGGTGCAGACGGTGGTGGCCTACCGTCAGCAGAAAGGCCGCTAGCTTTACCCGCTGCAGCCCAACCCTGATAGCGCAACAGGCCCGCCGTTAACTGGCGGGCCTTTTCATTGGGCAGCGTGTGCGTGGGTAGGGCGCTGCCTTACGGCGCTTCCTGCCAGACTAGCTGGCCGTGGCAGGCTTCGTTCAGGCTGTGGCGCAGCGCGTCGGCAGCCAGTAGGGGCAAACTGAACTGCAGGCTCACGTTGGCCGCATGCTGCACGGCCAGCAGCGTGGCGTCGTGCTTTTGCAGCAGCCGCCGCGCGCTGCCTTCCAGTGCGTAGGGCAGGCTGCAGGCCAGGGTCAGCATGGCGACTTGTTCTTGGCGCTCGCAATGCAACAAAGCCTGGGCGACGGCATCGGTATACGCCCGCACCAGCCCGCCGGCACCCAGCTTCACCCCGCCGTAGTAGCGCACCACGGTGGCCAGTACGCCCTCCAGCTGCTGGTGTCGCAGCACGTCCAGCATGGGGCGGCCGGCGGTGCCGGAAGGCTCGCCATCATCGTTGGCCGCAGAGTGCCCACCTGCCAGCAGCGCCCAGCACACGTGGGCCGCGCCGGGGTGGGCGGCTTTGAGCTCGGCCACGCGCTGCAGGGCGGCGGCGCGGCTGGATACCGCCTCGACACAGGCGATGAAACGGCTTTTCTTGATATCGAGCTCGGCGTGGCCAGGGTGGGGCAGGGTAAACGGCATGGTACGGGTCGGAGCTAGCGTGTTGAGGGCGGCATGATAACAAGCCGCGCCCTAGCGTAGTACGTATTCCACCTCTACCCGGCGGCCATTTTCCCGGTAACGCACGCTGCGGCATAGCCGGTTTACCAGTGCGATGCCACGCCCGTGTGGCGCGGCATCTTCCAGTTCGCTGTGCAGGAAAGGTGCTGCATCAAAGCCCTGGCCGCTGTCGTGGATGCAGAGCTTCAGGATGGGGAAGTCTTCGCCGGTAACGTGCGACATGGCTACTTGTATCCAGCCGTGCTCCAGCCCGAACAGCTTGCCGGCGCGCTTCATCAGATAGCTGGTAAAGCCGGCGCTGGAGTGCTTTTCGCTGGAGTCCAGCGCTAGCACACCGTGATCCAGGGCGTTGTTGAACAGCTCGGTCACAATCAGCAGCATATCGCTGAGCTGGGCTTCCGATAACCCGATCTGGTTGAGCCAGCCCAGCAAAGTGGCCATGCCCAGCTCTTCGCGCAGCTCTTTGGGGCCAAAGTCCAGGCGCAGCTCCCAGTTGCTCAGCTGGGTAAACATGGCGTTCTGCGTGGCGGGGCCGGCCGGGCCGATACTGGCCGCGCAGGGTGCCAGTACCAGTGAAATATCATCGGCGTTTTCATGGCCTGCCAGGTGGGCGATGACCTGTTCGCGTAGCGGGGCAATCGCAGGCAGGGTGTACGGGCTGGCCAGCATGCTGCACAGGCGCTCCAGCGATAGCATGTCGCCTTGCGCACCTTTAGCCTCTGTCAGGCCGTCGGAGCAAATCATCAGCCGGCCAGGCTCGGACCAGCGGTAAACCTCGACGCTGGCATCAAAGTCCATATTGCGCAAGATGCCCAGCGGCGGGTTGCTGGACTGGAACTGCTTTTCGATCCGGCCTTGCTCATTGATGAAGGCGGCAAACGGAATGCCACCATTCCAAACCGTGACGGTTTTTTCTTGCGGGTTGATAGCAGCCAAGGTCGCAGCAACGAAGCGGCCAACCGGCAGGTGTTGCTTGAGCTTTTTATTGATCTCGCGCGCAATGGCGTTGATGCTGAAGCCCTTCTGCGTCATGGCGTAGAACACGGTAGCGGCGGGCAGGCAGGCAATGGCAGCAGACAGCCCGTGGCCGGTGCTGTCTGCCAGCATGATGTGCAGGGTATCGGTGGGCGAGCGTGCGGCGGTAATGATGTCGCCGCTGAATTGTACTGCAGGCAGGATCCACTGCTCGATGCCGGTCTGGCTACGGTCGCCGTAGAGATTGTGCAGTACGTGCTCGGCCAGCTGTTGTTCCATCTCGTTGCTGAGGTAATAGGCCTCCAGGCGCTGGGCATCCTGGCTGATGCGCTGCTGCATATCGGCAATGCGCGACATCACGCGGATCTTGGCGGTCAGCAGCTTGATATCTACCGGCTTGGTCAGGTAATCGTCACCGCCGGCTTCCAGGCCGGCCAGCATGTCTTCCTGCTCGATCTTGCCGGTGAGGAAAATGATGGGAATCCAGCGCTTGTTGAAGCGTTCACGGATGCGGCGGGTAGCTTCCAGTCCATCCATGTGCGGCATGATGACATCCATCAGGATCAGGTCGGGCAGCATGGTTTCGCAGCATGCCAGCGCCTGGGCACCGTCTTCTGCGGTGACGACCTGGTGACCCAATGCCTGGATCAGCCGGCTGACTACCAGCCGGTTTACATTACTGTCATCCACCACCAGCACGTTCAAGGTTTGCATTGCGGCTGGCTTTCAGTCTATTTCAAAAAACTTGTCGAATTTGGCGATAGCAAAAATCTGGCGTACAACGGGCTTGGTATTGCTGATCAATAGTCGCTGGATATGGTGATCGGCAACCTGGTCGCGCAGAACCAGCAGCATGCCCAGTGCCGAGCTATCCAGATGGTCGACTTCCATCAGGTTGATTTCCAGGGATTTTATGTGTGGGTGAGCCAGTACGGCCTTGCAGGCGTCACGAAATGCGCCATGCTGGGAGAAGTTGAAATGGCCATGAATCTGGATAGTGGCCTCTTGCTCCCTAAGGTGAAACGTAACAGACATGGTTAGCCTTTGATGGGTTGGTCGTGGCTGCTGGCAAGGGTGGTATCTATGCGGTATGGTTATTGTATGCATAAGGCTGGCTATTCACCAGCCTTATTGTTACCAGTGCCGGCACATGTTTACCAAGGTAACAATGCACGGCATTGATAGAATCAGCTGCGTTACACCGCCAGCATGATCTAATACTAGAGAGGATCGTCATCCTGAGTATCAAATAATTCGAGGGGAGACCATGTTTCACAAAAAGCAGGCCGTTTGTCTGGGTTTTGCCTTGTGCGCTGTATTGGCATGGCACCTGGTGGCTGCCCTGCTGGCTCTGCAGAGCTGGCTGGCCGCGCTGCTACACGGCGGGTTTGCTTGCCTGGTGTTGCTGCTGTTTCACTGGCGCGCCCTGTCTGCCCGTACACAGCAGCGTACTATCCAGGTTGATGCCGATGCGGTGGCGTGGCAGCAGATTCAGCCCTTATGGCAGCAGCTGCAGCAAGAGTATGCCGGGCAGTGCCGGCAGCTGGAAGCACAGCTTGGCGAGGCGAATCAGATACTGGAACAGGCTATCAGCGGCCTGCTGGATAGCTTTAGCAGCATTACCAGCCATGCCAAGGCACAGCAGCAAATTGCCATCAGCATGATCGGGGCTGGCGAGGCGGGGGACAAACAGCATACCGCCAGTTTTGAGCGCTTTGCCCACGACACCAACGCGACGCTGGAGATTTTCGTGGACAATACCCTGCGTACCAGCCAGGTCAGTATCGTGCAGGTCAATCACATGACCGAGATCGACGAGAAAATCCGCAGTGTGCATGCGTTCCTGGCTGATATCGATGGCATCTCCAAGCAAACCAATATGCTGGCGCTGAATGCGGCCATCGAGGCTGCTCGGGCTGGCGAGGCAGGGCGCGGCTTCGCTGTCGTTGCCGATGAGGTGCGGGCGCTATCCTTGCGCACCCACGATTTCAATGAGCAGATCAGCCAGACTATCTTGTCGGTACAGAAAATGGTGGAAGAGGCGCATAGCAGTATTGCGGCTTTGGCATCGCACGATATGAGCTATGTGCTGGAGGCGAAAATGCGCGTGCAGCACACCATGGGGCAGATCAACGAACTAAGCCAAGGCATGGAGCATGCTGTTGCCGAACTGAACGGCATTGCCGGGCAGGTAGAGCACAGCACCAATGTGGCCATTACCTCCCTGCAGTTCCAGGACCGCCTGAGCCAGATGCTGGGGCGGGCCGGGCAGTGCGTGGCTAAGCTGCAGGCCCTGCAGCAATTAGCCCCACCGCTGCTGGAAGCTGCTGCTAGCGGTAAGGCGCTGGACGCCGCCAAAGCGCAGTATCTGGTGCAATTGGCGGCTTTGCGTCAGTCGCCGCAGGCGGAGGTGTCTGCCAGCAAAAATGATATAGAGCTGTTTTAATCAGCACGCGCTGGTCGTCACCTTGCCAGGTTCTGCCAGCTGGCATTTGATCTGGTGCCAATCTTGCCAGGCTTTGGCTTTTTCGCCCGGGCTGCGCAACAGGTAGGCGGGGTGGAAGGTCACCAGTACTGGCCGACCATGCGCATGATGCAGCTGCTTGCGCAGTGCACTGATCGGTGCCTGGCTATTCAGCAGGGTATGGGCGGCAAAGCGGCCTAGCGCCACTATCAGCGCCGGCTGGATGGTGTCGATTTGCCACTGCAGATAGCTGGCGCAGCTGGCAATTTCTGCCGGGGCAGGGTTGCGGTTGCCCGGTGGCCGGCATTTCACCACATTGCAGATATAGACGTCCTGCATGCTGTCCATGCCGACTGCGGCCAACATGCTTTCCAGCAGCTGCCCGGCTTTGCCGACAAAGGGCTGCCCCTGCCGGTCTTCCTGCTCGCCCGGTGCTTCACCCACAATCAGCAAACGGGCCGTGGGCTTGCCGCGGCCAACGACGACATTATGCCGTGTCTTGGCCAGCTCGCAGCGTTGGCAGGACGCAATGCTGGTATGCAAGGTGGCCCAGTCGGTTATCGGCTGCCCGCTTGGCGGGCTGCCGGGCTGTTCTAGCAGGGAGATGCGCGCCGGAGCCGCCGCCGGCGCGACAGTGGGTACCGGCTCAATGGATGGGGCCAATGCAGTGGCGTCGGGTTCGATATGGGTGAGCTGGCGGTCATCCGGCAGGCTGGCGCCGCGTGGGAGCCATAGCGGGCTGTGGCCCATTTCATGCAGTACAAACGCACGGCGGTTCATAGGTCGGCTTTCATCAGGATGGCATCTTCACGGCTGCCATCGGGGTGGCGATAGTAAGCCTTGCGTGTGCTGTACTGGATAAAGCCGGCGCGCTGGTAAAGCTGCAGGGCAACCCGGTTGCTAGCGCGTACCTCAAGAAACACGCTGCCCGCGCCTTGCTGCCGGGCCTGCAGCAGCACATGGCGCAGTAGTTGGCCGCCCAGACCCCGGCCCTGCTGCTTGGCGTTGATAAAAAAATTCTGCAAGTGGGCTTCGTCCAGCACCTGCATCAGCACGGCCGCACCCAGCAGGATATCATCTTGCAGCATTAGCCAGACGGTGTCGTGCTCGCTCTCCAGCGAGCCGGCATACATGCCGGCACTCCATGCATGGGGCGTGCTGTCTGCTTCGGAACGGGCTAGCCGCTGTGCATCTTCGGGCTTGGCGCGGGTAAAATCAGCCACGTTTCTGCTCGCGTTGTTCGGCAGCGGTCAGCGCAATCTTGTTGCGCACATACAGTAAATCAGCACTTTGGCTGGCGGGGTATCGGGCAGGGTTCTCAAGGTAGAGCGCGATATAGTCGCTAGCCTGCGGGACGACATAAATGGCCTGTGCGTGGTGTGCAGGCAGCAGTTCGATAGCATCGCCGGCTACTGCCGCGATAGCATCCAGTACCAGCTGCTCGGCTTTCACCACGCTGATCTCGCCCTGGCACTGGCCATGCAGATAATGGGCGGCGTACACCTCGCCCATGCGGGCATCAATCACGGCCATGCCACTGCCTTGCGGCAGGCTGCGTGCGATGGCGTCCAGTGTCGGTATGCCGACCACGGGCAGGCCGGCCGCGGTGGCAAGACCCATGGCGATACCGGCGGCAATGCGCAGCCCGGTAAATGCGCCAGGCCCTTTGCCAAACAGGATGGCATCCAGCTGCGCCAGGGACACGCCGCTATCGTTTAACAGCTGGTGTACAGCGGCAAGCGCATGGTCGGAGTGGCCTTGTTTCACGCTATGGTGCTGGCTGAAGGTGCCATGCGGGGTAGACAGTGCTACTGACAGGTTGTGGTTCGAGCAGTCGATGGCAAATAAATTCATCAGGGTAAGTCAAAGTCCGAGTTCTTCTACCCAGGCCAGGGCAGCAGTATGAAGCAGGTTCAGCTGATCCGGTTCCAGCGACAGCTGGCTGGCTAGCTGAGGCAGGGAAGGGTCGCCAGCCTCCAGCGCCATGGCCAGGCGGAACAGCAGGCTCAGGCCACCGCTCTGGTCGGCCAGCACCTGGTGGATTTCAGCCGGCAGGCTGATGTGCTCCAGGATGGTGTGCATGGGCATGTCAAAAATTACATCCAGCAGCGAGAACATGCCGGCAATGAAGGCATTGTCACAGTGCTCGGTGGTGAAACCGATTTCTTGCGCCAGTATCTCCATCACGCGGGCACGGATGACCGCCGTTCTTTGCAGCGCCGGGGCGAGGTGGTTGCTTTCATTGCTGGTTACCAGCAACAAGGTCAGCCAGCGGTATAGCTTCTGGTAGCCTAATACGGTCACGGCATGACTGAATGAGCTGATGGTGGTATTCAGGCCCGCCGCCGCCGAATTGACGTAGCGTAGCAGCTTGAACGACAGCGCCACATCGGTCTTCAGTACGGTTTCAATTTCACGCACCGGGGCATCGGCGCGCAGCAAGTTCAGCAGCTTCAGCGTATTGGCAAACGAAGGGTGGATAACCTTGGCCGACAGGGTTTCCGGCCGTGCAAAGTAGTAGCCCTGATAGCCGTCCATGCCCAGATCCCGGCACAGATGGTAGTGCTGGTAAGACTCTATCCGTTCACCAATGCGGATGACCGGGTAGCTGCGCAGCCTGGCAGCCTGCGCCTGGAACTGGGCCTGTGTCTGGCTTTGGATATCGAGTTTGACGTAGTTGGCCAGCTCCAGCAGGGCCGAGGAGGGGGCATCAAATGAAAAGTCGTCCAGTGCTATGCCAAAACCCAATGAGCGCAGATAACGGACCCGTGACACCACCTCGTTGGTAGGCTGAATGTTGGCCGCAAGGTCCAGCACGACACGCCTAGGGGGCAGTAGCTCCAGGAAGTCGCTGGTCAACATGGCTTCGCCTACATTGATGAAGGCCAGCTTGTTGCCAATCAGCCAGTTGGTACCCATATTGTTCAAGGCATTTACCAGCACCTGGGTATCTGCCTCTAGCGGGGCATGGGGGGTAGCGCTGGCAGCGTCGTCGGCACGACGAAAAAGCAGCTCATATCCAATGAGCTGCTGATTCCTGTTCAGTACAGGCTGACGTCCCAGAAAGGCGGATGTCGACATTGTGTTTATCTGTTAGTAAGAGAAGTTGTCTGCATTTCTCAGCATGATACTGCCGTTGGCAGAGGAGTCCATCTGGCCTGCCAGCAGGTCTTCCATATCCAGTACCAGCACCACGGAACCATCACCAGACAGGGTGGCGCCGGCCACGCCTTTTGGCCGAATGTTCTGCAGTGGCTTGATCACCACATCATCGCGGCCAACGAAAGAGTCTACAGCCAGAATGAACGACTTCTCTGCCGACTGCATCAGCACGCCAAAGTTAGGCTTCTGCGTAGGCTGCCAGTTCAGCAGGCCGGACAAGGTTTTCAGTGGCAGGATCTCGTCGCGAACCACAATGGTAGGACGGCCGGATACTTCCTGGATGGCGGTAGTGTCGATCGGGATAATCTCGCGGACCATAGCCAGCGGTACCGCAAATGGCTGGTTGCAGGCACGTACTACCAGTACTGGCAGAATCGCCAGGGTCAGCGGTAGCGAAATGCTGATGCGTGTGCCTTCGCCCTGAATGGAGTTGATGTCGATGCGGCCATTCAGTTTCTGAATATTGGTCCGTACCACATCCATGCCGACACCACGGCCGGATACGCTGGAAATCTGGTCCTTGGTGGAAAAACCAGGCAGGAAAATCAGCTGCAGGCACTGCTTTTCGTCCAGTGCGTTCGCGGTTTCGGCGTCAATCAGGCCCTTGGCAATCGCTTTGCGGCGCAATACCTCTGGATTCATGCCCTTGCCGTCATCGGTAATCTCGATGACGATATGGTCACCCACCTGCTCCGCAGTCAGCTCGATCAGCGATTGCGGTTTCTTGCCCATGGCAATGCGCTCTTCTGCCGACTCTACACCATGGTCAACCGCGTTACGAACCAAGTGCACCAGCGGGTCGTTCAGATCCTCGATCATGGTTTTGTCGAGTTCTGTTTCTTCACCGGTAATGACCAGTTCTACTTCCTTGCCCAGTTGGCGGGCCAGGTCGCGAGCTAGGCGCGGGTATTTCTGGAACAGACGGCCAATTGGCTGCATACGCGTTTTCATCACCGCGTTTTGCAGGTCGCTTACCAGCAAGTCCAGTTGGCTGATGGCTTCATCCAGCGAGCGCAGCGTGTTGGTCTCCATATTACCCTGGAGGATTTCGGTACGCAGCGTGGTAAGACGGTTTTTGGTCAAGCCGATTTCACCAGACAGGTTCAGTACCTGGTCCAGGCGAACGGTGTCGATGCGAATGGTATTTTCCTGGCCGGAAATCGGGCCGCCGGTAGAGGGTGCCGGTTTGTTCTGCGGTTTGGGTGCGACAGGCACAACCGCTGCCGGCACGATAGGCGCAGGGATGAACTCGGCTGGAGCGCTTTCCGTGACCATGGTGGCAGCTGCCACCATGTCCAGTGGCGCGGAGGCCGCGGGGCTGGCAGCCGCTGGCTGCTCGGTACCGGTTACCGCCTGGTGCAGTGCTGCCCAGTTAGGCTCATTGCTGTTAGCCGCAGGGGCTGGCGCTGGGGTGGCAGGGGCCACAGGTGCAGCTTGGGCAGGTGCCTTGACGGCAGCCAGATTGCCGGCCAGCGCGGCATCCAGTGCGGCCAACATGGCCGGATCCGGGTTGGGTGGCGGCAAGCCTTGGGACAGTACGGTAAACATGTCACGTACCGCACCGGTGGCGTCCAGGATGACATCCATCAGTTCCGACGAGAGGCCCAGCTCGGAATTGCGCAGCTTGTCGAACAGGTTTTCTGTCCGGTGGCAAATCGTCACCATTGGTGCGACATTCAGGAAGCCCGCGCCACCCTTGATGGTATGGAAACCGCGGAAGATGTCATTGAGCAAGGCACGGTCGTTCGGCCTTTTCTCAAGCTCTACCAGCTTGTTGTCCACATCGGAGAGTAGCTCGGTCGACTCGAGTAAGAAATCCTGCAGAAGTTCTTCCATTCCGGCGAAGTCGCTCATTTTTGCTTCCTTTGTATGTCGACTTAATGCGTGTTCTTGGAGTATGACCTAGAAACCAAGACTATCCAGCAGATCATCTACCTGCTGCTGGTTGGTTACTACATCGGTACGGCCATCGGGGTTTACCACCGGGCCATTCAGCAATTCGGTGTTCAGCTCCAGCTTGCGCTCGGCAGGCAGGTATTCGATCAGCACCGTCAGCAGCTCGGACTCGAGGGTTTTGACCATTTCCATGACTTTCTTGATGACCTGGCCGGTCAAGTCCTGGAAGTCTTGTGCCATCACGATCTCTAGCAGCTGGTTGCTGGTTGCTTCGGTTTGTTTGGGAACCAGCGCCAGATAGCTGCGCGTATCCTGAGCCAGGGTCTTGAATTCCTCGGTAGTCAGCTTGTTGGCGTAGAGTAGTTCCCAGCGCTGGTTCAGCTGGTCCGCCCTGGCTTGCAAGTCGTCCTGGATAGGTTTGGCAATATCGGTAGCATTGAGTACGCGTTCTGCCGCATTCGCGGTCAGTGTTGCAATATAGCCCAGACGATCTTTGGCGTCGGGGATGGCATCGGCAACACGTTCCAGCGATTTGTCATAGCCCATTTCCCGCAAGGTATCGTGCAGCTTGCGTGTCATCTGGCCTATCTGTGCATACATGCCCAGAACTTTTTCCTGAGACATGTCGGCTGGCAAGGCGGCTGCTTTTGATTCTGGTGCCGATGCATTATTTACCGGCTGCGTAGCCGCAATACTGTCAAAAAGTGCTTCCAGCTCTGGAGAGTCGCCACTTTCAAGAAGGTGATCAGACACGATTACTCCTCCTCAACCGCTCAATGTTCGCGATGTTGATGTTATTTGTTTAGGTTCTGGAAGATTTTGTTCATCTTTTCTTCCAGAGTGGCGGCAGTAAACGGCTTGACGATGTAACCGCTGGCACCTGCGGTAGCTGCCTCGATGATGTTTTCACGCTTGGCTTCAGCGGTAATCATCAGGAAGGGCAGATGTTTCAGTTGCGCATCGGCGCGAACTGCGCGCAGCAGCTCGATCCCCGTCATGTTCGGCATGTTCCAGTCCGAAACAATGAAGTCGAAATGCTGTGTTTTCAGCTTGTGTAGTGCCACCTGGCCGTCCTCAGCTTCATCCACATTGGTGATGCCAAGTTCTTTCAACAGGTTGCGTACGATACGTCTCATGGTGGAGAAGTCATCCACCACGAGGAAACGAAGGTTTTTATCTGCCATTGGCGTTGTCCTGACCAAGTATTGGTGTTTAACCCGCTATTTTAGCGTTGCAGGAACGGAATTAAAGTATCTGCGAGGATTGCGGGGTCAAATTTTGCAACATAGGCGTCTACACCGACGCTGGTGCCCATGGCGCGGTTAGCGTTAGACGACAGGGACGAGTGCATGACAACCGGGATGCCGTTAAAGCGATGGTCGGATTTGATCAGTTTGGTCAGTACATAACCGTCCATCTCGGGCATTTCAGCATCTACCAGAATCAGTTTCAGCGTATCGTGCAGATTTTCGTTTTCCGACCAGTTGCGGTTGGCCAGCACCTGCAGCTTGTCCCAGGCTTCCTTGCCATTGTTTGCCTGGTGGTATTTCAGACCCATCTTGTCCAGCACACTACTGATTTCCTTGCGGGCAACAACCGAGTCATCGACAAAGAAGACATACTGGTCTTGCTCTAGTGCGGCAGTAGGGATGTCCGGTACGCGGGTTTCGCCTACCACGCTAGCCAGAATCTGCTCCACGTCCAGAATGGATACCAGCTTGCCGTCGTCCAGCTCGGTCACTGCGGTAATCAGGGTTTGCTGCGTGGTGCTCATTACGTTCTCTGGTGCGCGCACTTTATCCCAGTCCACGCGGATGATGCGGTCAACGGAGTCCACCAGAAAAGCCTGGGTGCTTTTGTTGAACTCGGTCACGATCATGGTGCCGTAGGTGGTGGTGTCCGTTTCACAGCCAATGAATTTGGCCAGGGAAATCACCGGGATAATGTTGCCACGCAGCGACAGTACACCTTCCACACCGAATGGCATGTTGGGGGTGCGCGTAATGAAAGGGGTTTGTGATACTTCGCGCACCTTGAACACGTTGATGCCGAACGTTTCCCGTGTTCCCAGCGAGAACAGCAGGATTTCCATTTTGTTTGACCCCGCCAGCTTGGTGCGGGCGTCGACACTGGCCAGAAGGGATGCGTCAGATGCTGCCATGGCTATTCCTTGTTTTTCCAGAGATTATTCAGGTAGCTCAGATTTTCAGCATCTCGCGAATTTTCATCGAGAGCTTCTGCGGTTCAAACTTGGATACATAGGCATCTACGCCTACCGATTCGCCCAGTTTCTGGTTGGACTGGCCCGACAGCGACGAATGCATCAGAACCGGGATGCCGGCAAAGCGGGGGTCGGACTTGATCATCTTGGTCAGCATGTAGCCGTCCATTTCCGGCATTTCCACGTCTGTCAGTACCAGGTGCACGATATCGCACAGTTTGCGGCCCGCCAGATCTGCCTGGCTGGCCATGCGCTGCAGGTCATCCCATGCGCGCATGCCGTTAATGGCGTAGGCATATTTCACCTGCATGGCCTGGAAAGTGCGCTCGATCTGTTTGCGGGCGACGGCCGAGTCGTCAGCAAAGTACACCATGCGCTCTTCTTTCAGTGGCTCGATGTTGACGAACTGGTGCTCGTCACCGTACATGGCGGTTTCTGCCAGTACTTTTTCCACGTCCATCATCATCACCAGCGTACCCGCATCCAGCTCGGTTACCGCCGTTACCAGGCCGCCCATGCGGTTGGTAATCATGTCTGGTGGTACACGCATCGCAGCCCAGTCCAAGCGCAGGATGGTATCAACTGCCTCTACCAGGAAACCCTGGGTATGGCCGTTGTACTCGGTCACGATCATGATTTCCGGGCGCTTGTCTGAAATGATGCCGGCGTATTTTGCCAGGTCGATCACAGGTACCAGGCTGCCACGCAGGCTGACCATGCCCTCGACCGAGGCCGGCATTTCCGGCGCCGAGGTAATCTCCGGCGTGCGCATGACTTCGCGGACCTTGAACACGTTAATGCCAAAGGTCTCCTTCCGGCCTGTGCGCTGGTCTACGCCTAGGGAGAAAAGAAGGATCTCCAGTTTGTTAGTGCCGGCCAGCTTGGTGCGGGCATCAATTTTTTTAAGTAGTTCAGACACGGAAACCTCCGGAGGTTGGCTGTCGTTCAACGTGGTCACTGACAATACTATTCATACTCTGTCCGCGGAAAAAGGCCAGGGCAAGTTTGTGTGCCCAGTTTATCGGCAAGATGCCGCGGTTGTCTCTTGTCCATTATCATACTGTTCAAGCATGTTTTACAAATGGATGTGTCGCAACTGAATGGGGTTTTACGAATGAAAGCAGACGAAGGTCAACTCCGCAGTGCGCTGGAGCACTTTAATAGTGTGACGGATGACCTGATTCAAGCCTATCAGTTGCTAGAGGCACAGGTGGCCGAGCTCAATGTGAAATTGCAGCTGGCCAATGACGAGCTGGTGGCCAAGTCGGTGGCCAACGAGCAGCTGGCTGCGCGCTTGTCCACGCTGTTGCAGGTAATGCCTGCCGGTGTGGTCGAGCTGGATGATGCGGGGCGCGTGGTTGCCATGAACGCTGCCGTGCATGGCTGGCTGCCGGATGTGCAACCTGGTCAGCCTTGGCAGCTGGGTGATCACTTTCATGAGAGTGAGCGCGACGGGGTTTATGTTCGCAAGCAGGACGCCATGCAGCTCTTTACTGTAGTGGCCTGCCCTTTGCCGGGGGCCGGCTCATTCCTGTTGCTGGTGGATGTGAGCAATCTGCACCAGCTGCATCAGCAACTGGCCCAGCAAGAGCGGCTGGCGGTGATGG
Source organism: Vogesella aquatica (assembly GCF_028548455.1). Classification (GTDB taxonomy): domain Bacteria; phylum Pseudomonadota; class Gammaproteobacteria; order Burkholderiales; family Chromobacteriaceae; genus Vogesella; species Vogesella aquatica. Next base: position 66,282 of record NZ_JAQQLF010000009.1, on the reverse strand, counting down.
GGCGCATGGCGGCGTCTTTGGCACACCAGATACGCACGCCCTTGGCGACGGCCTTGTTGTATGCGGCCAACTTGCAGCGCGATGACTTGCCGCCAGAGGGGCGTAGCCGTTTTGCCGGGAAGGTAATCAACCGGCTGCAGGCACTGGAAACGCTGGTACAGGACATGCTGCGGTTTGTGCGCATTGGCCCGGTGCGCGATGGGATGGAGTCAATCCGCCTTTCTTCGGTACTGTCGGAGCTTGAGGCGGTAGTGCAAGCCCAGCTGGCCGGGAAGCAACTGCAGTGGCACTTGCAGAGTGGAGAGGATGCCGCAGTGCTGGGGGGGCGTTCTGATCTGCTGGGTGCCTTGGTAAATCTGCTGGAAAATGCCTGTGAGCACGCGCCGCGTGGGTCTGTGGTAAGGCTTGAGGCCGGGGTGCAGCAGGGTTTTTACGTCATTCGGGTAATTGATCAGGGCGCAGGTGTGCCCGAGCAGGTAGAATCCCAGATCTTTGATCCCTTCTTTACCACAAGGGCAAATGGCACCGGGCTTGGCCTTGCCATTGTCAAGAGAGTGGTCGAGGATATGAAGGGGTCCATTGCGTACAAACATGATGACCGGGGCACGGTGTTCGAGCTGCAGCTGCCGGTTGTGCAATCCAACCATACAATTTGATGAGGGATGTATGAAGCCCATCGTGAAGGTAGAAGGTAAGACCGGCGTTATCTTGCTGATTGGACAGTTTGATTTCAACGTTCACAAAGACTTTCGTGCAGCCAGCCAGGAGTTGCTGGAGAACGCGGAAGTAAGCAGCATTGATGTTAACTTCGAGCAAGTACCATATCTGGACAGTTCGGCATTGGGCATGCTGCTGTTGCTGAAAGAGCGGGCCGGAGCGGCGGGCAAGGATCTGGCTTTGGTGAACTGCAAGGACACTGTGCGCCAGGTGCTGGAAATCGCCTGCTTCACCAAGTTGTTTACTATTCGTTGATAGCGCTTGGGCGCGGCGGCTCGCTAAGGTTTGGGGGTACGGGCTGGCCGGTGCCGGTCTGCGCGCTTGCCAGATAGCCTATCAAATGCCTCCGGGTTCATGCATGACATTGACCAAGGTGGCATGCATGGACTAATACGTATAGAAACATGGTGGCTTCGCCGGCTTTTTCGTTTAAATTGTGCGCATACTTAATCTAGATGGATTGCTGAGTCTATGGCTAAAAGAATTCTAACGGTGGACGACTCCGCCTCGATTCGCCAAATGGTTGCCTTCACCCTGAAAAGTGCCGGCTACGAAGTCGTCGAGGCTTCTGACGGCAATGCCGGGCTATCGAAGGCGCAAGCAGGGCAGGTGGACCTGGTGCTCACCGACCAGAACATGCCAGGCATGGATGGCCTGACACTGATCCGCTCGCTGCGCCGCCTGCCAAATTACGCCACAGTCCCCATCCTGATGCTGACAACAGAGTCTAGCGACCAGATGAAGGCCCAGGGCCGGGCAGCAGGTGCTACCGGCTGGCTGGTAAAGCCCTTCGATCCTCAAAAGCTGGTAGACGTTGTACGCCGCCTTGTCGGCTAATCATCAGAAAATCATTTTCAGGGGGCGTCCATGACTTTTGACATGTCGCAGTTTCATCAGGTGTTCTTTGATGAGACTGCAGAGCACTTAGTCAATATGGAATCGCTTCTACTGGCGATAAACGTACAGCAGCCAGAATCTGAAGACCTCAATGCCATTTTCCGTGCAGCGCACTCCATCAAAGGGGGGGCGGCCACATTCGGTTTCAGCGATCTGGCCGAGTTGACACATGTGCTGGAAAACCTGCTGGATAAGGTTCGCAAGAACGAGCTGCCGCTCAGCAGGGATATCGTTGATGCTTCATTGCTCTCCGGCGACCTGCTCAAGGAAATGCTGGCATTCCACCGTGGTGACGTACCCGTGGACGAGGCGCGCATTGCTGTACTCAAGCAAAAGCTGGAGCAGCTTTCCATTGCAGGCCATGCCGTACTGCCGCCGCCGGTTGCCGTTGCACAGCCCGTGGCCGCTGCGGCACCTGCTCGTTTGCATATTGAAATCTACCCACCCATTGCCATGCACGTTGAGGAGCTATGGCAGCGGCTAGCCGCATTGGGGAGTCTGCAGATCATGCAGGCACCGGACGAGCAGGCCGACCCGGTCATTCCTGCCCTGGCCTTGCTCAGTACGGAGTCCCCCTGTGACGATGTGGTGGAAATGCTTGCCTTCTTGTTGCCTCCCGAGGCATTCAAGGTAGTGGAAGATGTGACCATCGAAGATGACGGTGTCGGCTTCTTCTCCTTGCCGCCTATCGCTCCCTGTGGCGATATTGCTTTTGAAGAAGAGGGTTTTGGTCTTTTTGCCCCCTTGCCTGCCAGTCAGGTGGCCAGTTCTGGTGACATTGCTTTCGAAGAAGACGGTTTCGGCTTGTTTGCGCCGCTGCCCGCCGCACCTGCTGATGGCAAGGGTGATATCGCGTTTGAAGAAGACGGTTTCGGCTTGTTCACACCCCTACCTACGGTAGTTGCCACAGCGGCCCGCATCACGGCTAGTGTGGGCGCACCGGCCGCGGCCAAAGAGCCTGCTCGCTCCGAAGTGCGCAGCGCCCCGGCAGTGGTTGCGGGGGCGGGAGAGAACTCCATCCGTGTCAGTACCGACAAGGTCGATCTGCTGTTGAACCTGGTGGGCGAGCTGGTCATTACGCAGTCCATGCTGATGCAATACGGCTCCGGGCTTGACTCGGTTGAGCACGAGAATTTGCTTAATAGCATATCGCTACTGCAGCGCAACTCCCGCGAGCTGCAAGAAGCCGTGATGTCCATCCGCATGATGCCGATTGCGTTTGTATTCAACCGCTTCCCGCGTGTGGTACGTGACCTGGCAGGCAAGCTGGACAAGCAAGTCGAGCTGAAAATGGTGGGCGAGAATACCGAGCTGGATAAGGGCTTCATCGAGAAACTGTCCGACCCGCTGACGCATCTGGTGCGCAACAGTCTGGACCATGGCATCGAGTCGCCCGAGCAGCGCCGTGCCAAGGGCAAGAAGGAAACCGGCCTGTTGACGCTGCGCGCCTTCCACGAAGGGGGCAGCATCGTCATCGAGGTTACCGATGATGGCGCCGGCTTGCGTCGTGACAAGATCCTGTCCAAGGCACGTGAAAGTGCCCTGCCGGTGTCGGACACCATGAGTGATACCGAAGTGTGGGCATTGATCTTCGAGCCGGGCTTTTCTACGGCAGCCGAAGTCACCGATGTGTCCGGCCGTGGCGTCGGCATGGACGTGGTGCGCAAGAACATCGTGGCCATGGGTGGCCGTATCGATATCAGCAGCATGGTGGATATCGGTACTACCATGACCATCCGTTTGCCGCTTACGCTCGCCATCATGGACGGTATGTCCATCAAGATTGCCGACGAAACCTATGTTTTGCCGCTGAACTACATTCTGGAGTCGCTGCAGCCCAAGCCCAGCGAGGTCAAGACCATTGCCGGGCGCGGCCAGGTAGTGAGTGTGCGCGGTGAGTACCTGCCGATTGTCAGCGTGGCGGAATACTTTTCCATTGATGCTCCGGCGTCGCAGCCCGATAAATCCATTCTGATCATTGTGGAATCCAGTGGCCAGAAAGTGGCACTGATGGTGGACGAGCTGCTGGGGCAGCAACAGTTTGTGGTGAAAAACCTGGAAGCCAATTACCGCAAGGTAGAGGGGCTGTCCGGTGCCACCATTATGGGGGATGGTCGCGTCGCGCTGATTCTGGACGTCGCGGCCATTGTCCGGGTGAATTTACAAAAAGCGCACGGTGAAATACTGACAGCGCAGCTTCATTAACAGGTGCTAGTGATGGGTGTTGCCACCATGGACGCTAACAACAGCAGTGATACCGACAAAGCCCGGCGTGAATACCTGGTGTTTGCGCTGGGTAAGGAAGAGTACGGTATCGATATTCTCAAAGTGCAGGAGATCCGTGGCTACGACGCGGTAACCCGCCTGGCGAAATCGCCCAGCTTCATCAAGGGGGTGATCAATCTACGCGGGCATATCGTGCCTATCGTGGATATGCGCATCAAGTTTGATGTGGGCAACGTCATTTATAACGACTTCACCGTGGTCATTATCCTGAACGTGCTCAACCGCACCGTAGGCATGGTAGTGGATGGGGTGTCTGATGTGATCGAGCTATCTGGTGATGACATCCGCCCGGCACCAGAATTTGGCGCGGTGATGAACACCAACTACATCCAGGGCCTGGGGGTAGTGGGGGAGCGCATGATCATCATGGTGGATATCGAAAAGCTGATGAGCAGTGACGAGATGGCGTTGATGGATGCAGCGGTTGCGGCCAACGTTTAAAACAGGGGAAAAGGCATGAAAGTCAAACAGTTACTGGTTATCGGTTTCGGCGTGCTGCTGGCCCTGATCGCCGCATCGTCTATCCTGGCGGTACTCCGGCTGCAGACCATTATCGACAGTGGTGTGGAAATTACCGAGAACCACATGCCGCGTGCCAGTGCGGTAAACAAGATTGTGGATAACGTCAATGCCACGGCGCGCGGGGTGCGTACCGCCTTGCTGGCGGATGACCCGCAGGTAGCGGGCTCGCAAGTCAAAGAGCTGGATGAGCAACTCAAGAACATCGATGCCTCTCTGGAAATATTGAAACAGCACCCGCCGGAGGAAGAGTCGGTGGCCATGCAGGCCACACTGGTGAAGGCCGACCAGGAATACCGTGCTGCCTTGCGCCAGTTTGCCGTGTTGTTCAATGCCGGCCAGCTGCCAGAGGCCAAGGCTTTCCTGTTTTCACATCTGCGTGATAGCCAGAAAGTTTACCTGAATGCTATTGATACGCTGGTGACGTACGAAGAAGGCATGGCGAAGGAGCACGGCGTCAGCTTGCAGCAAGATGCCAACACCTCATTACAGATCACCGAAGGCTTCTTGGTTGCATCGCTGATTATCGGCCTGTTGGCCGCTTACCTGATTGGCCGCTCGTTGTTCCGCGTGATTGGTGGCGAGCCGTCCGATGCTGCCAAGCTGATGCAAGAGCTGGCTACCGGCGAGGTAAGCAGCACGCTGCAGGTTGCCGAAAAAGATACCAGCAGCCTGTTTTACTACATCAAGCAGGCGGCCGACAAAGCCATCGAAAACATCCGCATCCGCAATGCGCTGGACGCCGCGGCCACCAATGTGATGATTGCCAATGCCGAGAACATCGTGGTTTACGCTAACCGCGCTGTGGGCGACATGCTGCAGAACGCCGAAGCCGACATCAAGAAAGAGCTGCCGGGCTTTAGCGCCCGCGACCTGGTAGGCAGCAATATCGATGGCTTCCACAAGCGCCCGGAGCACCAGCGCAGCATGCTGGCCAGCATGCGCTCGCCGCATAAAGCCACCATCCAGGTAGGGGTGCGTACCTTTGTGTTGTTTGTCACTCCTATCATGAACAAACAAGGCGCCGCCCTGGGTACCGTAGTGGAATGGCAGGATATTACCGAGCAGCTCAAGCGCGAAGCACAGGAACAGCAAAAACGCGAAGCCGACCTGCGCCTGCTGGAAGAAAACACCCGTATCCGCAAAGCGCTGGACAATGTGTCGTCCAACGTGATGATTGCCGACAACGACCGCAACATCATCTACCTGAACCGCAGCGTGCAAGACATGCTGCAAGTGGCCGAGCACGACATCAAGCGTGTACTGCCAAACTTTGACGCCCGCAAGCTGCAGGGCGCCAATATGGATGTATTCCACCGCAACCCGGCACACCAGCGCGGCTTGCTGGAAGCACTGAAAACCACGCATGCCAGCCAGATCAGTGTGGGTGGTCGTACCTTCCGCCTGACGGCAAACCCGGTATTCAGCGATACCGGCGAGCGCATCGGCTCGGTCGTAGAGTGGGCCGACCGTACCGAAGAGGTGCGTGTGGAAAAAGAAGTGTCCGAAGTGGTGGGCGCTGCTGCCAACGGTGACTTCAGCCAGCGCATCCCGATGGATGGCAAAACCGGTTTCTTTGCTGCCTTGTCTGGCCAGGTTAACCAGCTGCTGGACGTGTCCAGCCGTGGCCTGGGCGATATTGCCCAGGTACTGTCCGGCCTGGCTGCCGGCGACCTGACCCGCACCATCGATGCCGAATACGAAGGCATGTTTGGCCAGCTGCGCAACGATACCAACCAGACCGTGGCGCGCCTGAAAGAGATTGTCGGCAACATCAAGGAATCCACCGACGCCATCAATACCGCTGCGCAGGAAATCTCGGCCGGTAACATCAACCTGTCCAGCCGTACCGAGCAGCAAGCTGCCAGCCTGGAAGAAACCGCCTCCAGCATGGAAGAAATCACCAGCACGGTGAAGCAGAACGCGGAAAACTCGCGCAAGGCCAACAGCCTGGCGGTGGGCGCATCCGATATTGCCTCTCGTGGCGGTGTGGTGGTGGGCAAAGTGGTGTCCACCATGAACGAGATCAACGAAAGTGCCACCAAAATCGTTGACATCATCAGCGTGATCGACGGCATTGCCTTCCAGACCAATATTCTGGCGCTGAACGCGGCGGTCGAAGCCGCCCGCGCCGGCGAGCAGGGCCGGGGCTTTGCCGTGGTCGCCAGCGAGGTGCGCAACCTGGCGCAGCGCTCGGCCGCTGCCGCCAAGGAAATCAAGGGCCTGATTGGCGACTCGGTAGAAAAAGTGGAGTCGGGCACCCGTCTGGTGGACGAAGCCGGCCGCACCATGGAAGAGATCGTATCCTCCATCCGCCGTGTCACCGATATCATGAGCGAAATCTCGGCCGCTTCCATCGAGCAGAGCTCGGGTATCGAGCAAGTCAACTTGGCCGTGAGCCAGATGGACGAAAACACGCAGAAGAATGCCGCACTGGTTGAAGAGGCCGCTGCCGCTGCCGAATCGCTGGAAGAGCAGGCATCCAATCTGCGTGATGCGGTGGCTATCTTCAAGCTGGACCAGTTCGGTAGCGTAGCCAGTCAGCGTAAAAAGCCGCAAGCCAGCGTGCTGGTACCGCAAGCCGCCGCACCTGTGCGTAAAGCCTTGCCCGCCATGAACCACCAGGCAGTACGACCGGCCGCCACGGATGAAGGCGAGTGGGAGGAGTTCTGAGCACCGCTAGCGATAAGGAAAGCATCTTTGCGCGGGATCTTCATTTCTCCGATGAAGATTTCCGCATCATCCGCGAGCTGCTTTACGACAAAACCGGTATTGCCCTGAGTGCGGTAAAGAATCATATGGCGTACGCCAGGCTGGCCAAACACGTGCGCCGGCTTGGTGTGGCCAACTTTGCCGACTATCTGGCGTTGTTGCGTTCAGAGGACGGGGCACACGAGTGGGAGCACTTCATCAATGCGCTTACCACCAACCTGACCTCGTTTTTCCGCGAGCAGCACCACTTCGACATTCTGCATCAGCACGCCCTGCAGCACGCCGACCGCGGTGAAGCCTACCGCGTGTGGAGCTCAGCCTCATCGACCGGTGAAGAGCCCTATTCAATCGCCATGACGCTGGACCCGGCTGTAAGGTCGGGCAATTATCATATCTTGGCGTCGGATATCGATACCAATGTCTTGAAGAAGGCCGCGGGTGGGGTGTACGCTCTCGATAGGATAGCCAAGCTTAGTGACCAGCAGCTCAAACAGTACTTTCTGCGCGGGCGTGGCCAGAACGAAGGCATGGTCAAGATCAAGTCGGGCCTGATGCGCAATATGGAGTTTCGCCAGATCAATCTGGTGGACCGCAGCTGGCCACAGCTAGGCATGTTTGACGTGATCTTCTGCCGCAATGTGCTGATCTATTTCGATAAGCCTACGCAAGCTGGAATCCTGGAGCACTTTGCCCAGTACCTGAAGCCGCATGGCCTGTTATTGCTGGGGCATTCCGAGAATATCCAGCATATTACCGATACCTTTTCGCCCTGCGGCAAGACAGCCTACCGCCTGGCGAGTGGAAAAACACCATGAATCCGGAGCGCAAGATACGCGTGGTCGTAGTTGATGATTCGGCGCTGATACGCGAGCTGCTAGGCAAGATCATCAATGAACAAGACGATATGGAAGTGGTGGCTTTTGCGCCCGACCCGGTGGCTGCGCGTGAACGCATCCGTGAAACCAACCCGGACGTGATTACCCTTGATGTTGAAATGCCTAAAATGGATGGCCTGGAGTTCCTGCGCCGTCTGATGAGCTTGCGGCCAACCCCGGTGCTCATGATTTCCTCCCTGACGGCAAACGGCTCGGAAACCGCGCTGCGCGCACTGGAGCTGGGCGCGGTTGACTGTATCGCCAAACCGCAGCTGGATATCAGCCGTGGCATGCTGGACTATGCCGAGAAGATCTGCGAAAAAATCCGCATGGCCGCAGGCGCGCGCGTGCGGCTACCGGTGCGTTTTATCCAGCGTGACAACACCGCTGTTCCAGTACGAGCGCCAGCAGCGTCTGCCATTTTGCGGCGCGATGCCATTATTGTGGTGGGGGCCTCTACCGGTGGTACCGAGGCATTGCGCGAGTTCCTGTCTGCGTTGCCGGCTGATACGCCACCAGTACTGGTGGTGCAACATATGCCGGAAAACTTCACCTTGTCGTTTGCGCGCAGGCTGGATCAGTGCTGTGCCATGTCGGTCTGTGAAGCCACCGACGGGCAGCCAGTCTTGCCCGGGCATGTCTATATTGCGCCTGGTCATTCCCACCTTAGCCTGCGCAAGGTGGCAAGCGGTTTTGTTACCGAGCTGAGCCAGAGCGAGCCGGTGAATCGCCACCGGCCTGCTGTCGATGTGCTGTTTGACTCTGCGGCCAACCTGCTGGGCAAGCGTGCCGTCGGGGTGATTCTTACCGGCATGGGGCGTGATGGTGCGGCAGGCATGCTGCGCATGCGCGAAGCCGGGGCATTCAATATCGGGCAGGATCAGGCTTCCTGTGTGGTGTATGGCATGCCACGGGCCGCTTACGACATCGGTGCCGTACACGAGGTGGCACCTCTGGACAAAGTTGCCGAGCGCGTGCTGGCCTACCTGGCGGGCAAGTCGACGCGGGAGGCCGGATGAGCATCGCCGGTACGGCACATCACCGATATTTTGATAAAAGCTTTAACCGTGCAGCGGCCAAGCTGCTGCCTGGGGAGTACGAAGCCTCCGCAGATGGCCTGCTGCTGGTTACCGTGCTGGGCTCCTGTGTGTCGGCCTGCCTGCGCGATCGCAAGACCGGCATTGCCGGCATGAACCACTTCATGCTGCCAGATCAGGGCAGCAGCAATAGCGACCGCCTGATGCCCGCACGGTTTGGTACCCATGCCATGGAGCTGCTGATCAACGACATGCTCAAGCTGGGTGCCAACCGCAGCACGCTGGAAGCCAAGGTATTTGGCGGCGGTAACGTGATTGCCGGCATGACCACGGTGAATGTGGGCCAGCGTAATGCCGGTTTTGTGCGCGCCTTCCTGGCGCAGGAAAACATTCCCATTGTGGCGGAAGACCTGGGGCTGGATATTGCGCGCAAGATCTATTTTTTTACCGATACCGGCAAGGTGATGGTGAAGAAGATCAACCCGCAACAGACCCTGGTGCAGGAGGAGGAAAGCTACCGCCGCCGCATCGACCGCGATACCGAGCAGAAGCAAGGTGGCGATATCGACCTGTTCATTTAGCGCTGCCGCTCCGGTATGCAGAACAAAAGCTTGGCCGCGGCCAAGCTTTTTTGCGCCTAGCGTTCCAGTAGCGGCAGTTTGCCGCTTTGCGTGGCCCAGAGTTCGTGCTCCGGCAGCGGGGCTTTCTGGCTGCTGATCACCGGCCACTGCGCCGCCAGCTCGGCATTCAGCGCCAGCATGTGCGCCTGGTCTGCGGGCAGGTCGCTGTCGGTGGTGATGGCATCGATGGGGCACTCGGCAATGCATAGCGTGCAGTCGATGCATTCGTCCGGGTCGATGGCCAGAAAGTTGGGCCCTTCGTGAAAGCAGTCCACCGGGCACACCGTCACGCAATCGGTGTATTTGCATTTGATACAGGCTTCGGTTACAACGTGCGTCATGCTGCGGCTCCCGCGCTTGCTTGTTCATCTACTCATTGTTGTTGTCTTTTCCTGCTATGTCAGCCTCGTTTGTTAACACGCCATACCGTGGCCGTTTTGCCCCCAGCCCTACTGGCCTGTTGCATGCCGGCTCGCTCACCACGGCAGTGGGCAGCTATCTGGAGGCGCATCGTCATGGTGGCCAATGGTGGTTGCGCATGGAAGACCTGGACCCGCCACGCGAAATGCCCGGCGCCGCGAGCGCGATTTTGCATACGCTGGAAGCATTCGGCTTTGAATGGCAGGGTGAGCTGGCCTGGCAGCACGACCGTCATGACTTGTACCGTGCAGCACTGGATCAGTTGATCGACGCCGGCTACGCCTATGGCTGTGCCTGCACGCGCAAGGAAATTGCCGAATCGGGCCTGCGTGGCGTGGATGGCACGGTCTACCCCGGCACTTGCCGCCACGGCGTGGCCGCGGGGCGGCAGGCGCGGGCGTGGCGGTTGCGTGTGCCCGACGCCGAGCTGGCGTTTGATGACCGGCTACAGGGGCATTACGCCCAGCAGCTGCAGCGCGATATCGGCGACGTGGTGCTGCTGCGGGCCGATGGCTTCTGGGCTTACCAGCTGGCGGTGGTGGTGGACGATATCGCGCAGGGCATGACCGATATCGTGCGCGGTGCCGACTTGCTGGTGTCCACGCCGCGCCAGCTGTGGTTGCGCCAGTGTCTGGGTGGCGCAGTCGTGACGCATTGCCACCTGCCGGTGATGGTGAATGCGGCGGGAGAGAAACTCTCCAAGCAGACGCTGGCACCGGCGATTGATGCGGCCAACGTTGTACAGCCGCTGCGCGATGCGCTGGCCAGGCTGGGGCACCCGGTGCCGGCGTACGTACAGACACGCGACGAGATATGGCAGTGGGCGCGACAAAACTGGCAGCTTACGCAGGTGCCTGCCGGGCCTATCGTCCTGGCATAGCCAAAAAACGCTATAATTTTGTGCACAGCAGCAGGGCCTCCTCATCGGGGCCCTGTTTGTTTTGTGACGCCGTGCAACCCGCCCTGTACGGCATGGCCACGCCCCGAGACAGGGGTGGGCCTGTGGACACCAGCAAAACCCAAGAACAATCAGGACTTTCCATGCAATACCTCATTCCCCGTGCGGCCTGGCCGCGCATTGTGATTTCAGCTGTTTACTCCGTTTGCCAGGGAGGCCGCCATGACTAAGGCTGCGCCGGGCAAGCTCGGCTTCTGGATGTGTACCGCCCTGGTGGTGGGCAATATGATCGGCTCCGGCGTGTTTCTGCTGCCGGCGTCGCTGGCGCAATACGGTGGTTCGTCGTTGATCGGCTGGACCATTACCTCGCTGGGCGCCATCTGCCTGGCGCTGGTGTTTGCCAAGCTGGCTACCCTGCTGCCGCATAAAGCCGGTGGCCCTTACGCCTATATTCACGAAGGTTTTGGCGACTTTGCCGGTTTCCTGATTGCCTGGGGCTACTGGATCGCGCTATGGGCCGGTAACGCTGCGCTGACCGTGGCCGGTGTCAGCTACCTGGGGGTGTTCTTCCCGGTGCTGAACCAGAGCAACCTGGCCGCCGGTGCCACCGCCATCGGCCTGATCTGGCTGGTGACCTGGATCAATAGCCGCGGCCCGCAAAGCTCCGGCCGCGTGGCGATTGTCACCACGCTGATCAAGCTGCTGCCGCTGGGCGGCGTCACCATTGCCGGCCTGATGTACCTGAACCCCGACTTTGTGCAGTTCAACCCGCAACACAAGCCGCTGGGCGAGGCGATCCCTGCCACCATGGCGCTGACACTGTGGGCGTTTCTGGGGCTGGAGTCGGCCTCGGTGCCGGCGGGTGACGTGGATCAGCCGGAGCGCACTATCCCGCGCGCTACCGTGCTGGGCACGCTGATTGCCGCCGGCCTGTACATCCTTAGCACCATCGCGCTGCAGGGGCTGATGCCGGCCAGCCAGTTGGCCGCATCCAGCGCACCGTTTGCCGATGCAGCACGCCACCTGTGGGGCAGCTGGGCGTATTACGCGGTAGGTCTGGGCGCGGTAGTGTCCTGTTTTGGCGCGCTGAACGGCTGGTGCCTGATGCAGGGCCATATTCCGGCCGCGGCCGCACGCGACCATTTGTTCCCGCGCTTCTTCGTGCGTGAAAACAAAGCCGGTGTGCCTATCGTGGGCTTGCTGCTGTCCACCGTGCTGGTGACCATCCTGCTGGCCAGCAAGTACGCTGGCGGCGATAGCGGCGTGCAAATCTTCGAGTTTGTCATCCTGCTGGCTACCGCCACTACGCTGCTGCCGTACGCCTTCTGCGCCATGGCGCTGCTGGCCGTGATGCTGAAGCGCCATCGGCAGTTCAGCCGCCGCGACTGGTACGCACCGCTGGCGTTCTCGTTTGGCGGCTTCATCTTTGCCATGTGGACCATCTACGGCTCCGGTGCCGAGGTGGTGATGTGGGGTGTGCTGCTGCTGCTGGCCGGCCTGCCTATTTATCTGTGGCAGCTGCGCGAGCGCCTGGTGAAAGGCTAAGCAGGGCAGGGTAGCTTGCGGCCAACATGACAGCAGGCCAGGCGTACTCGGTACGCCTGGCCTGGTTTTTTTGCGGCCAACCTTGGCGCTGGTCAGTCCAGCTTGAATGGGATCAGGTGGTTTTCGCCGTGTAGCAGACTGTGCGCCCCGCTAGCGTTTGCGCCAGGCATTGCAGTTTCTAGCAGGGGAGCACTTTCTGCCGCGCGGCCAAAAGTCTGCACCGCGGCCCGTAGCACCAGTGATTTTTCCAGCGGTGCCAAGTGTGCGGTAACTTGCTGCAGTGTATCTTGTAGCAAAGTGGCGTATGGCCGGCCGGGGCCAGCCAGCCGCGCGGCATGTTCGCTATAGCTTTCCAGATTGGCAAGAATCTCGTCCATCGATAGTGACGGCATGGCGCTCTCCGGTATGGCCTGTGCCGTCAAACCCTGGCGGGCTGGCAGCGTGATGGCAGAAGGGTAAAATGTGGTGGCTTGGTGTTGTGCCATGGCTATCTTGTGCGCTTGAATTGTCCGGTATGTGTCGGCATGGTAAGCATGGTGGTAATGTTTTGCCGGCCAAAGCCCGTTGTCGCAAGACATTTGATAGCTATATAGCATAGCGCATTGGCTATGCCTGTTCATCTGTTCAAAACCCGGTGAACTGTCGCCACAGTGCTGCCAAATCCAGCTTGCCAAGCCACGCCGTGGCAACGATAATGCGCGCATTCCGCAGGAGAGAGCGGTTTGCCCACCGGGCAGAACCGCCGCCGAAGGCGCAAGTGCACCCGCAATCGCTCAGGCAAAAGGACTGCAAGAATCGGGGTTTCCCCGCAGAATCTGGAGAGCGGCGCACAGGATGCGCCCACCGAAGGGGCTAACGGCGCAATGCCGGAAAATCTCAGGTGCAGGGACAGAGGGGTGTGAGAAACAGAGGAAACTCACGCTCGTACAAGGACCTGCCATGACAGCCCCGCAACGTACCCCCCTATTTGATGCCCACGTGGCTTCCGGCGCGAAAATGGTTGATTTCGCTGGCTGGGAAATGCCTATCCATTATGGCTCGCAGCTGAAAGAGCACGAAATCGTGCGTAGCGACGCCGGCATGTTTGATGTATCCCACATGACCGTGGTGGATATCACCGGTAGCGACGCCAAGGCCTGGCTGCAAAAGCTGATTGCCAATGACGTGGCCAAGCTGGGTTTCGAGGGCAAGGCGCTGTATTCCGGCATGCTGAACGAACAAGGCGGTGTGGTAGACGATCTGATCGTATACCTCACCGCTTTTGGTTATCGCATGGTGGTAAACGCCGGCACCACCGAAAAAGACCTGGCCTGGATGGACAAGCAAGCCGCCGGTTTCGATGTGAAGCTGCAAGTGCGCCGTGACCTGGCCATGCTGGCTGTGCAAGGCCCTACCGCCATCGACAAGGTGTGCAGCGTCAAGCCAGCGCTGGCCGATGCTATCCGCGCGTTGAAAGTGTTCCAGGGTCTGCCGTCCGGCGAGTGGTTCTTTGCCCGCACCGGTTACACCGGTGAAGACGGCCTGGAAATCATGATCCCCGCTACCGAAGCCATCACCTTCTTCAACGAGCTGAAAGACGCCGGCGTAGCCCCGATCGGCCTGGGCGCCCGCGACACGCTGCGCCTGGAAGCCGGCATGAACCTGTACGGCCACGACATGGACGAGACCGTCTCCCCGCTGGAAGCCGGCATGGGCTGGACCATCGCCATGACCGAAGGCCGCGACTTTATCGGCCGCGGCGCGCTGGAAGCCCAGAAGGCAGCCGGTGTGGCCATGAAGCAAGTCGGCCTGGTGCTGGAAGGCCGTGGCGTACTGCGCGAAGGCCAGAAAGTGGTGGTAGACGGCATCGGTGAAGGCATCATCACCAGCGGCACCTTCTCGCCCACCCTCAAGCATTCCATCGCCATCGCCCGTGTCCCGGCTGCTACCGGTGCTACCGCCCAGGTAGACCTGCGCGGCACGCTGACCGACGTGCGTGTGGTGAAAATGCCGTTCGTGCGTAACGGCAAGAAAGTTTTTGATTAAGCTGGTGTATAACGACGGGGCGAGCGAGCGCCTGCCCCCGTCACACCATCACGACACATTTTTCTGGAGAGAAACGATGAGCAACATTCCTGCCGAACTGAAATACGTATCCAGCCACGAATGGCTGCGCCTGGAAGCCGACGGCTCCGTAACCGTAGGCATTACCGAGCACGCGCAAGAGCTGCTGGGTGACATCGTATTTGTCGAGCTGCCTGCTGTAGGCGCCAACCTGGCTGCCGAAGAGCAAGCCGGCGTGGTGGAATCGGTAAAAGCCGCTTCCGACGTATACGCCCCGATCGCAGGCGAAATCCTGGAAGTGAATGCCGAGCTGGAAGCCAACCCTGAGCTGGCCAATAGCGAGCCGTACGCCGCAGGCTGGTTCTTCAAGATCAAGCCGGCCAACGCCGCTGATCTGGACGGTCTGCTGGACGCCGCTGCCTACGCAGCCGAAATCGGCGCCTGATAAGACAGCCCTGCCATCGCAAGATGGCGGGGCATTTTTTTTATTAGCCACGGAAACACACGCAAGGACACAGAAATGGCTGGCGGCGCTTGAGGCGAGTGCCACGACCAGGCTGCTACACCTTTGGCGCAGTACGCCCAGCTTTGGGTGACACCGCAACAGGTTTGAGCTGTTGCCCAACCGGGTATTCTTTCGTGTTTTTTCGTGTGTTTTCGTGGCTAATCGATTAGACGGAATCGCAGACATGTCTCTCTCGCAACTCTTCAATCATCAAGAATTCATCGCCCGCCACATCGGCCCGTGCGATACCGAACAGCAGCAGATGCTGGCCGAAATCGGTGCCAGCTCGCTGGAAGACCTGGTGGCGCAAACCGTGCCCGCCGGTATCCGCTTCAATCGTGCGCTGGATCTGCCGGCAGCACAGCGCGAAGTAGACGCCCTGGCCGACCTGAAAGCCGTGGCCAGCAAGAACGTCATCAACAAATCGTTTATCGGTATGGGTTACTACCCGGTGATTACCCCCGGCGTGATCCTGCGCAACGTGCTGGAAAACCCGGGCTGGTACACCGCCTACACCCCGTACCAGGCTGAAATCGCCCAGGGCCGCCTGGAAGCGCTGCTGAACTTCCAGCAAATGGTGATCGACCTCACCGGCCTGGACATCGCCAACGCCTCGCTGCTGGACGAAGCCACCGCCGCCGCCGAAGGCATGGCACTGGCGCGTCGTGCTTCCAAGGTAAAAGGCGACCGCTTCTTTGTTGACAGCCGCGTGCTGCCGCAAACCCTGGACGTGCTGAAAACCCGCGCCGAATACTTCGGTTTCGAGCTGGTGTCGGGCCACCCGGAAGAAGCCGGTAATGGCGACTACTTCGGCGCGCTGTTCCAGTACCCGGGCGAAGCCGGCGACGTGCTGGACCTGACCCCGTACATTGCTGCCGTCAAAGCCAAAGGCGGTGTGGCCATCGTGGCCGCCGACGTGATGGCGCTGGTAGCACTGAAATCCCCAGCCGAGATGGGCGCCGACGTGGCGCTGGGTAACACCCAGCGCTTTGGCGTGCCGATGGGCTTTGGCGGCCCGCACGCTGCCTACTTTGCCTTCCGCGACGACATGAAGCGCTCGGCCCCTGGCCGCATCATTGGCGTGTCCATCGATGCCAAAGGCAAGACCGCGCTGCGCATGGCGCTGCAAACCCGCGAGCAGCACATCCGCCGCGAAAAAGCCAACTCCAATATCTGCACCAGCCAGGTGCTGCTGGCCAATATGGCCGGCATGTACGCCGTGTACCACGGCCCGGTGGGCGTGAAGCGCATTGCCCAGCGCATCCATCGCCTGGCGGCCATTTTCGCCCACGCGGTGAAAGCGGCTGGCGGCAAGCTGAAGTTCGAGCAGTTCTACGACACCGTGCAGGTGGAGCTGGGCGCCAATGCGGCCAACGTTTACGCTGCCGCGCTGGCTGCCGGTATCAACGTGCGTGACGCCGGCAATGGCGTGCTGGGTGTGGCCTTCCACGAAGCCGCTACCGAAGCCGACCTGGCCCAGCTGATTGAAATCTTCACCGGCAAGGCTGCCGACATCGCCGCGCTGGACGCTGCCGCTGCCGACGCCATTCCGGCCAGCCTGAAGCGCGAATCCGCCATCCTCAGCCACCCGGTGTTCAACGAGCACCACAGCGAGCACGAGATGCTGCGCTACCTGAAGAAGCTGGAAAACCGCGACCTGGCCATGAACCACAGCATGATCAGCCTGGGCAGCTGCACCATGAAGCTGAACGCCACCAGCGAAATGATTCCGGTGACCTGGCCAGAATTTGCCAATATGCACCCGTTCGCCCCGCGCGAGCAGGCCGCCGGCTACCTGGAAATGATCGACGGCCTGCAGCAGCAGCTGCTGGCCATCACCGGCTTTGACGCTATCTCCATGCAGCCGAACTCCGGCGCGCAGGGCGAATACGCCGGCCTGCTGGCCATCCGCCGTTACCACGCCAGCCGTGGCGATGCGCACCGCACCATCTGCCTGATCCCGCAATCGGCGCACGGTACCAACCCGGCTACCGCGCAGATGCTGGGCATGCAGGTTGTCGTAGTGAAAACCGACGACAACGGCAACGTGGACATGGCCGACATGCAGGCCAAGGCCGAACAGCATGCGGCCAACCTGGGCGCGCTGATGATTACCTACCCGTCCACCCACGGCGTGTTCGAAGAATCCATCAAGGAAATCTGCGAACTGATCCACGCCAACGGTGGCCAGGTGTATATGGACGGTGCCAATATGAACGCGCAGGTGGGTCTGACCCGTCCGGCCGACATCGGCGCCGACGTGCTGCACATGAACCTGCACAAGACCTTCTGCATCCCGCACGGCGGCGGCGGCCCGGGCATGGGCCCCATCGGCATGAAAGCGCATCTGGCGCCGTTCATGGCCAACCACGTGGTAGCAGAAGTGCCGGGCGCGGTTGCTGGCCAGAGCGCGGTATCTGCCGCGCCGTTCGGCTCGGCGTCCATCCTGCCGATCTCGTACATGTACATCCGCATGATGGGCGCAGAGGGTGCCAAGCGTTCTACCGAGATCGCGCTGCTGAACGCCAACTACCTGAAAGACAAGCTGGCTGCCTACTACCCGGTGCTGTACACCGGCAAGAACGGCCGTGTGGCGCACGAGTGCATCATCGACCTGCGCCCGCTGAAAGCCGCTTCCGGCGTGACCGAAGTAGACGTGGCCAAGCGCCTGATGGACTACGGCTTCCACGCCCCGACCATGAGCTTCCCGGTAGCGGGCACGCTGATGATCGAGCCGACCGAGTCCGAGTCCAAGGCCGAGCTGGACCGCTTCATCGCCGCCATGGTGTCCATCCGTCAGGAAATCGACGCGGTGCAGAACGGCGTATGGCCGAAGGACAACAACCCGCTGTGCAATGCGCCGCACAGCAAGGCCGACATCGCCGGCGAGTGGACCCGCCCGTACAGCCGCGAGCAGGCTTTCTTCCCGCTGCCGTACGTGCTGGACAACAAGTTCTGGCCTAGCGTAAACCGTATTGACGACGTATACGGCGACCGCAACCTGGTGTGCAGCTGCCCGTCCATCGACAACTACGAGTAAGCCCTGCCCATGCCGCCAACCCAGGTTGGCCGCAGGCAAAGCAAAACCCCGCCGGTGCAAGCCGGCGGGGTTTTTTGCTGGTGTCAGGAAAGGCTAGCCGCTAAAGCTGGCCAGTGTCGCATTGAGGTTTTGCGCCAGCTGCTGCAGGCGGCGGGTTTCGGCTTCTACTTCCAGCGCGCTGTTCAGCGTACGGCGCGCCATATCGGATACCTGGTCGGCGTTGCCGGCAATATCCTGGCTGGCGCTGGCTTGCTCTTGCAGCTCCTGGTGGATCTGCCCCATGGTGTGGACGCTCTCGCGGGTGCGGTCTTCGATCAGCTCGATGGCGTTGCCGGCCTTTTGTGCCTCTTCCGAGCTTTGCGCTACCTGGCGAATGCCTTCTTCCATGGCGTGTACCGCCTGCTGCGCCGAGGTCTGGATGCTGGATACCATGGTCTGGATTTCCTGGGTGGCCGTGCTGGTGCGCACCGCCAGGTTGCGTACCTCGTCGGCCACCACGGCAAAGCCGCGGCCGGTTTCGCCGGCACGCGCGGCTTCAATGGCCGCATTCAGCGCCAGCATATTGGTTTGCTCGGCAATGCCGGTAATGGCTTCCACTACGCGCCCGATCTGCATGGCGCTGCTTTCCAGCGAGTGGATCACACTGGACACGTGTTGCACCGATTGGGTTGCCGCCAGGATGGCATTGGCCGACTGGGTCACTGTCTGGCTGCTGCTGCGTGCCTGCTCGCCCGCCGCCTGGCTGCATTCCAGCGCGCTGCGCGTACCCTGGCTGACGTTGGCCACGCTATGGCTCATCTGGCTGATGGCGCTGCTGATATGCTCGGCCGAGCTGCTTTGCGCTTCGGCATCGCTACGCACGCGGGCGGTAAGGCCGCCTATGCTGCTGCTGGTGCTTTCCAGCGAGCCGGCAACGTCTTGCAGCTGCGTCACCAGCTTTTGCTGGGACTGTAGCATGCGGTTGAAGGCTTGTATCGACACGGCTAGCTCCAGCCCGGCATTGTCGTCTACGCGCAGGCTCAGGTTGCCGGTTTTGATGACCTGGTTGGCGGTACTGGTGAGCGCCTGTAGCGGGCGCAGCAGCAGGCGGCTCAGGACGGCTGCGTAGGCGATCAGCAACACCGCAGCCGCTAGTGCCAGCATGCCGCTCATGATGGATTGCTTGCTGATACCTGCGTCTACTGTCTGTTGGGCTCTGGTGGAAGACTGTTCGATGGCATCGGTGACTTTTTCCATGCCACCTTCCAGCGCGTCAAAGTCCTGCTCGAAGGCGGGCAGGGTGACCAGCGCCTTGTCCGGCTGGCTTTCCAGGCTGCTGATGATGATGCTGGCCGATTGCAGATAGCGTTCTACCTGCGGGACGACTTCGCCGTACAACGCCTTGAGTGACGCATTGTCGCTGGCACGCTGGCTATTGTCGGCCATCAGCTCGCGAAAGTGTTTGGCGTGCTCGGCCAGGTCGGCCGCGATGCCCTTGAGCTTGTCTTTTTCACCCAGTTTGTCGCGGTACAGCGCCGACAGCACATCGGAGCGCACCGCATCGTGCATCATGTCGGCTTCGGTTTGCTGGCGAATCATTTTCTGGGTATTCAGCAAGTCGTCCACCTCTCCGGCAATACTGCGAGACCCCAGCAGGCCACTGGTACCCAGCGCCACACAAAAAAGTATGGCGATACTCACCATCAGGATGAGGTGGGTGCGCAAGGAGATGTGCTTCATGGTGTTTCCTTGAAAATGATGCGGTATTGACTCAGCGTTTTTATTTATAGTGTTTGAAAATTGCCTTGCCAATGATTGTGTCATCATTTTTGTGGCGTGGGTAAGGCGGGGCAGGAGTGGCGAAAAAACTGCCAGCATGTAGAATGGTGCGGTCTTCTTTATATGGTGTTTACCCTGTCCAATGGACGTGCTTATATTAGTTGTACTCTTTCTCCTCAATGGCATTTTTGCCATGACCGAAATCGCCATCGTCTCCTCGCGCAAGGTTCGCCTGCAGCAGTGGGCAGACGAAGGCAACCGTGGCGCCGCTGCCGCGCTCAAGCTGGCAGAAGAACCCACCCGCTTCCTGTCCACCATCCAGATCGGCATTACCCTCATCGGCATTCTGTCCGGTGCATTCGGTGAAGCCGCTATTGCCGACCGTCTGCAAGCGTATCTGGAAACCTACCCGCTACTGGCCGAGTTTGCCCGCCCCATCGCGCTGACTGTCACGGTGATGCTGATTACCTATTTCTCGCTGATCATCGGCGAGCTGGTGCCCAAGCGCGTGGGCATGCAGAACCCCGAGGTGCTGGCCTCCATCCTGGCGCGCCCCATGCTGCTGCTGGCACGTGTGACCTCACCTGTAGTGCGCCTGCTGAGCCTGTCTACCGAAGCGGTACTGCGCGTACTGGGCGTCAAAAAGAACAAAGACCCGTCCATTACCGAAGAAGAAATCAAGGTACTGATGGAGCAGGGTGCCGACGAAGGCATCTTCGACCGCGCCGAGCAGGAGCTGGTAGAAAACATCTTCAGCCTGGACGAGAGAAAAGTGGTCTCCATCATGACGCCGCGCAAGGACATCATTGCGCTGGACGTGGAAGACCCGCTGGAAGAAAACCTCAAGATCATTCGTGGCAGCGTGTTTACCCGCTACCCGGTGGTCAAGGGCGGTTTCGAAAACGTACTGGGCATGGTGCAGGCCAAAGACCTGCTGCACCGCCTGCTGGACGACAAATCGGTGAAGCTGGCCGAGTCGGTACGCCCGCCGCTGTACGTGCCGGAGGCCATCAGCCCGATGCAGCTGTTGGAGCAGTTCAAGCGCACGCGTAACCATACCGCGCTGGTGGTAGACGAATACGGGGAAATAGAAGGCCTGGTCACCATCAACGACGTGATGGAAGCCATTGTGGGCGACCTGCCCACCGAAGCCGGCGACGGCGACGAGGAAATCGTGCAGCGCGAAGACGGCAGCTGGCTGGTAGACGGCATGATGTCGCTGGAAGACTTCAAGGAACACTTCGAGCTGGACAGCATCGAGGGCGAAGAGTCCGGCAACTTCCAGACCCTGGGCGGCTTTGTCATGTTCATGCTGGGCCGCGTACCCAGCGCCGCCGACAAGGTGGTGTGGAACGGCTTCAGCTTCGAGGTGATGGACATGGACCGTACCCGGGTAGACAAGGTGCTGGTGATCGCGCCGCCGGCCGCACCTGCCGCCGACTAGCGCCAGACCAGTGCCCCCGCCGTTGTCGTGCAATAGCTGCCCGATAGACAAAACCCCTGCCAAGCTGGCAGGGGTTTTGTTTTTCGCCAGATGCTAGCGCTGCGGGCAGTTTGGCCGCGGCTTAGCCCGCAGGTGTCATATTGGCCGTGCCTAGCTGCTGGAAGGTCAGGAAGTCTTGCTGGCTCATGGGCCGGGCCAGGTAGTAGCCCTGCACGTAGTGGCAGCCATGCGCTTGCAGGAAGGCCAGCTGCTCGGCGGTTTCCACGCCTTCGGCCACCGTCTGGATGCCGATGGTGTGTGCCAGCGACAGGATGGCTTTGACTACCGCCTGGTTGCGCGGGCTGTTGAACAGGCTCCAGATAAAGCGCTGGTCGATTTTTACCTTGTCTACCGGCAGCTCCACCAGGTAGTTCAGCGAGGAGTAGCCCGCGCCAAAGTCATCGATGGCGATGCGGAACCCTGCCTGGCGTAGCCGGGTGAGCGTTACCGAAATGGCTTGCAGGTTCTGGATCAGCGATGATTCGGTCAGCTCCAGCTCGATGGCAGACGCCGGTATGCCATGCTTTGACACGGCCTGGCTCAGGCGCTCTGGCAGGTCGCTCAAGGCTAGCTGGCGGGCAGACAGGTTGATGCTGATGCTTTGCGGCAAGCCTTGTTCTATGCTGGTGGCCACAAAGTGGCTGGCAGCTTCCAGCACGAAATCGCCTATGCCCTCTATCAGGCCATGCTGTTCGGCAAAGGGGATAAACACGCCAGGCGAAGCCTGGCTGCCGCCGCCCGGCCAGCGCAGCAGTGCCTCGCCGTAGCTGCCCAGCCCTTCTGCCAGCGGGATGATGGGCTGGTAATGCAGTACAAACTGCTGCTCTTCTATGGCGTGGCGCAGCTGGGTGAAGAGCTCCATTTCATCGCGCAAGCGTGCCTCGATCGCGGGCTCGAAGAAACAATAGCGGTTGCGCCCCAGCGCTTTGGCCTGGTACATGGCGGCGTCGGCATTTTTCATCAGGTTTTCACTGCTTTCGCCGTCGCCAGGGAACATGGCAATACCGATGCTGGCGCCTACCTCGGCGTCGCGTGCCTCCAGGCGGAAGGGCAGGTTCAGTACGGTGACGATGGCTTCGGCGGTGCGGGCGACCTGGGAAGGGCTACAGTCGCGCAAGATGATGCAGAACTCGTCACCCGATAGCCGGGCTACCGTGTCTTCCAGCCTTACCGTGCCGCGCAGGCGCTCGGCCACGTCCATCAGCAGTTCGTCGCCGGCTTTATGCCCCAGTGTGTCGTTCACGTACTTGAAGCGGTCCAGGTCCAGCAGCATGGTGGCAAAGCTGCGCTTTTCTTCGCGGGCAATGTCTATCTCGTGCGCCAGGCGGTCTTTCAGCAGCACGCGGTTGGGCAAGGCCGTGAGCGGGTCGTAGTAGGCCAGGCGGCGTAGCTGGTTTTCGGCCAGCTTGAGCTGGGTGATATCGGACAGGATGCCCACGTAGTGCGTCACTGTGCCGTCAGGTTCGGTGGCCGCATTGATGGCGAGCAGGGCATGTACCAGGCTGCCGTCGGTATGGCGGTTAACGATTTCACCTTGCCAGCGGCCGGCAATGGCCAGCTCCTGCCACAGTTGCTGGTAGAACTGGCGGTCGTGGTGGCCGGAGCGGGCAATGGGCGGGCGTTTGCCGCACAGTTCGTCCAGTGTCATGCCGGTCATCAGCTGGTAGGCAGGGTTGGCCGCAACGATGTGGGTATCGGGGGTGGTGATGATGACGGCGTCTTCGGTGTGTTCGAACACCATTTCGTACAGCCGGCGCCGTTTTTCTGCTTGCTGGCGCTGGCTGATTTCGTCTTCCAGCTGGCGGTTGGCCTGCTGCAAGTGGGCAGTGCGCTCGTCTACCATGCATTCCAGCTTTTGCTGCTGGGCTTCACTGCTGGCCAGCAGTGCTTGCTGGTTGAGCAGCAGCTCGCGGAAACGGCGCAGGGCATTAAATACCGGCTGGAACAAGGCGTCGCCTAGCGGTGGCTCCATGCTGGTATCGCCATGGCCCAGCGCCATCAGCAAGGCTTCGGTGTGCTGCAGGTTGCGGCCAATGCGGTGCATACGCCAGCCAATCAGTGCCAGCGCAGCGAGTAATAGGCCCAACAGGATGTTTTGCAACTGGTGGCCGGTGTGCAGTGTGGCCTGCAAGCTGGTTTCGAAATGGCGGATGGACATATCCCGCTGTTTGCGTGCCAGCTTGCGCAGCTTTTCTATATCCCCGGTGACACGGCGGCTGATCACCAGCGCCTGGTCTTCTGCCGCCTCGGTTTCGCTGGGTAGCAGTTGCAGCAGGCTGCCAGCCTGGGCGTGGTAGCGCAACAGGTCGGCCTGTATGTCGCGCACCAGGCCGGCCAGCGCCGGGCTTTGCCGCGTTTGCTCGCCCAGCGCCAGGGTATCCTGGGTGAGCTGGTTCAGTGCCTGTTGCAGGCTGAGCTTGCGGCGCACGATATCTGCGGGGTTTAGCTGTTCGGCCTCTTGCTCCTCTACCAGCAGGATCAGCCGGTTGTGCAGGTCGCCCAGGCGCGACACGGTATCGCCCAGTTGCTGCTGTTCGCGTGCGTGGCGGCGGCTTTCCTCGGCCAGCAGTGTGGCCTGGCCGTCGTTGTAATAATGCAGGAAGGCCATGGCACTGAGCAGCAGTACAACCAGTAATGACTGTAGCCAGAACATTTGGTGGCTGACGGTGCGTGCCAGTGGAAAGCGTTGTTGCGGCATGGGGAACCCTGATCTTGTTTTATGAAAGCATAGCTGCTGGTGGGCAACTTGGCTTGACTGCAGCTAGCCCTGCCGGCCTGCAATGCTTTGCATAAATCCTGCTTTATCTTGTGGCAGCATGACGTTAAGGTATGGCCTGCGGCCTGCCATGATGCGGCCGGCGATAACAAGCCCTAGGGATCTACAAAGATGAAACTGGAAACACTCGCAGTACACGGCGGCTATAGCCCCGACCCGACCACCAAAGCCGTAGCGGTACCGCTGTACCAGACCACCAGCTACGCTTTCGACAGTACCCAGCACGGTGCCGACCTGTTCGACCTCAAAGTGCAGGGCAATATCTACACCCGCATCATGAACCCCACCACCGACGTGCTGGAAAAGCGCGTCGCCGCGCTGGAAGGCGGTATTGGTGCGCTGGCGGTGGCGTCGGGCATGGCGGCCATCAGCTACGCCATCCAGACCATCGCCGAGGCCGGTGACAACATCATCGCCACCAGCACGCTGTACGGCGGCACCTACAACCTGTTTGCCCACACCTTCCCGCAGCTGGGCATTACCGTGCGCTTTATCGACCCGGCGCGTCCGCAGGACATTGCGGCCAACGTGGACGCCAACACCAAGGCGGTATTCTGCGAGTCCATCGGCAACCCGCTGGGCAATGTGGTGGATTTCGGCGCCTTTGCCGACGAGGCGCACAAGCACGGCCTGCCGCTGATCGTGGACAACACCGTACCGTCGCCTTATCTATGCCGCCCGTTCGAGCACGGCGCCGACATCGTGGTACACAGCCTTACCAAATACCTGGGTGGCCACGGCACCAGCATCGGCGGCATCATCGTCGATAGCGGCAAGTTCCCGTGGGGCGAGCACAAAGAGCGCTTTGTGCGCCTGAACACGCCGGACGTCAGCTACCACGGCGTGAATTATGTAGAAGTACTGGGCGCGGCGGCTTACATCGCCCGTGCCCGCGTGGTGCCGCTGCGCAATATGGGCGCCGCCATCTCGCCGTTCAACGCGCACCAGATCCTGCTGGGTATCGAAACACTGGCACTGCGCCTGGACCGCATCTGCGACAACACGCTGAAAGTGGCACAGTACCTGCAGCAGCACCCGGCGGTGGAATGGGTCGAGTACGCCGCGCTGGAAGGCCACCCCAGCCGGCCGCTGGTGGACAAGTACATGGGCGGCCGCGCGTCCGGCATCCTGTCTTTCGGTATCAAGGGCGGGGTTGAAGCGGGCGGCCGCTTTATCGATGCGCTGCAGCTGGTGACCCGTCTGGTGAATATTGGCGACGCCAAGAGCCTGGCCTGCCACCCGGCATCTACCACCCACCGTCAGCTGTCGCCGCAAGAACAGCTGAAGGCCGGCGTGAAGCCGGAGCTGATCCGCCTGTCCATCGGCATCGAGCACGTGGACGATATTCTGGCAGACGTGGTGCAGGCGCTGGACGCGGCCGCGCGCCCGGCATAAGCAGCGGGCCGTACCGGCCCACCCTGGTGGTACCGTTGCGGCCAACCTGAGCAGGGTTGGCCGCAGTGCTTTGGCCTTGCGCTACACTGGCGCGCTTTACTGCTTATTTGCCCTGACATGCCTTATACCGTACCTGATTGGCCTGTGCTGGCCGCCTTTACGCTGCTGGCCATTGCCCTGCTGGCGGCCCTGGCCGGGCAGCGCCGGCTGGCGCTGGGCGTGGCCGTGCCGGCTTCAGCCGTGGCGCTGTGGGCGGGCGTGCTGGCGCCGTTAGCTGGCTTGGCTTACGGGCTGCTGGGCTTGGCCGCGTGGCTGTGCCTGCGTTGGCCACGGGCGCGCTGGCCGTGGCTGCTGGCGGTGACGCTGATATTGACCTTGGCACTGCACGCCTTGCCCGGCTTTTACCCGCCGCGCTGGTGGCAGGGCGTGCTGGCTGACAACAGCAAATCTTACACGCTGTACTGGCACTGGGATAAGGGGCTGGCCGGTTTGTGGCTGCTGCTGTGCCTGCCGCGTGTCGCTTTACCCGCGGTGGCAAAGCGTGGCCACTGGCTGCTAGCGTGCGTTGCCTGCCTGTTTGCCGCGCTGGGCTTGGCACTGGCTGGCGGCTTGCTGGCCTGGCAGCCCAAATGGCCGGCTTGGTGGCTGCCTTGGCTAGCGGCCAACCTGCTGCTGGTGTCCTTGCCGGAGGAGGCGCTGTTTCGCCAGGGCGTGTTTGCGGCGGCGGCACGCTGGCCGCTGTGGCAGCGCTGCACTTTATCGGCGGTACTGTTTGGCCTGGTACACGTGCCCGCTGGTGTGTTGTGGGCACTGGTGGCGACATTGGCAGGGGCGGCGTACGCGCTGCTGTATGCCGCCACGGGGCGGCTGGGCTACGCCATCTTGCTGCACACGGGCTTTAATGTGCTGCATCTGGCCTGGCTAAGCTATCCGCAGCTGCGCTAGCCGGTAGCGACAAAGAAGAGCGGCCAACCCTGTTGCCAGGGCTGGCCGTTATAGTTGGCACCTTGCGGTATCAGACTATGGTAGGCGGTTTAACCGCTCTGTTTGTGGTCGCTTATTGATAGGCGCTCTTCTACCAGTAGCTGGGCGGCCATGCGGTCTACGCGTGCCAGATCCACGATGTCGCCCAGGGTTGCCAGGCTGGTTTCCAGCCTGGCTATAGCCTGTTTATGTTCTTCAATTGCTTTGAGCATGGCAGCGGCTTGTTGATAAGCAGCTTGCTCGCGCAGGCCGGCATACCAGTTCAGATTACCCATGATGTCTTCCTCCTGCCTTGCCCAGGGGCCTTGCATTCACTGGCGTTGCCGTGTGCTGCCCCATGTTTGCTTATCGGCGGTGGCGGGTAAAACCTGAGGTATTTTTCTGTCAGTCCGCTTGCATGACATCTGTTGTAAGCAGCGCTGAAAAGCCACAGGCCCGGGGTGTGCCCGGGCCTGTTGTGGCGAGAGGTGCCGGTGTTAGCCGGGCAAATCGATATATTCCACCTGTGCCATGGTGCCCAGCGTGTGCTGCAGGAAGTGGGCCATATTGCCGGGCTGGCCGGTGCTGGCAAAGCGGTAGTTGGCCGCAGGGCCGCTGGCCGCAGCCAGGCCGTGTTGCTGCATCAGGCGTAGGGTCTGGCGGATCACCGCGTCGGTGGGGTCGATGATGTCGATGTGCGCCGGTAGCAGCTGGCGTACTAGCGGCGCCAGAAACGGGTAGTGGGTACAGCCCAGCACCACGTGGTCTACGCCTTGTTCCAGTAGCGGGGCCAGCGCGCGGCCAACTACTGCGCGGCTGCGCTCGCTGTCCAGCTCGCCCGCTTCCACCAGCTCGACAAAACCCTTGCCGGCTTGCGGCACCACCAGCGTGTCGCCGGCAAACTGCGCCACCAGCTGGCGGAACTTGTCGCCCTGCAAGGTGGCGTGGGTGGCCAGCACGCCCACACGGCCGCTCTGGCTGGCCAGTACGGCGGGCTTGATGGCCGGCTCCATGCCAACGATGGGTAGCTGCGGATAGCGTTCGCGCAGGTGTCGCGCGGCGGCGCTGGTGGCGGTGTTGCAGGCGATCAGCAGCAGCTGCGCCCCTTGCTGCAGCAGCCAGGCGGTAATGGCCTCGGCGCGCGCTATCAGCTCTGGCTGGCTGCGCTCGCCGTAGGGGCAGTAGCCCTGGTCGGCCAGGTACACCACATCCTGCTGTGGCAGGGCGTGGCGCAGCTGGCGCCATACCGACAGGCCGCCCAGGCCGGAATCGAACATGCCGATCATGCGTGTGCCCTAGCTGTTCTGGATGACGATCTTCGGCATCTTGCTGGAGAAGTCACGCGCCTTGTCGCCTACTTTCACGGCCACGCGGCGGGCGATTTGCTGGTAGCGGGTGGCCAGCTTGCCGTCCGGCTCGGCCACCACGGTGGGCTTGCCTTCGTCGGTAGACAGGCGGATGGACAAGTCCAGCGGCAGCGAGCCCAGTACGTCTACGCCATACTGCGCGCTCATCTTGTCGGCGCCGCCGTGGCCGAAGATGTGCTCTTCGTGGCCGCACTGGCTGCACACGTGCATGGCCATGTTTTCCACAATGCCGAGGATGGGCACGCCTACCTTCTCGAACATCTTCAGGCCTTTCTTGGCATCGATCAGCGCGATGTCCTGCGGCGTGGTCACCACGATGGCACCGGTCACCGGTACTTTTTGCGACAGCGTCAGCTGGATGTCGCCGGTGCCCGGCGGCATGTCGATGACCAGATAGTCCAGCTCGTCCCACAGCGTGTCATTGAGCAGCTGCTGCAGCGCCTGGCTCACCATGGGGCCGCGCCATACCATGGCCTGGTCGTCGTCCACCAGGTAGCCGATGGACATGGTTTGTACGCCGTGCGCTTCCAGCGGCTTGAGTTTGCCTTCTACTACTTCGGGTTTCTGCCCTTGCAGGCCCATCATCAGCGGCTGCGACGGGCCATAGATGTCGGCGTCCAGAATGCCGACCCGCGCGCCTTCTGCCGCCAGCGCCAGTGCCAGGTTGGCCGCAGTGGTGGATTTACCCACGCCGCCCTTGCCGGACGACACCGCAATCACGTTCTTTACACCGGGCAGCAGCGGCACGCCGCGCTGGGCGGCATGGCTGGTGATCTGGCTGCTTACATCAACCTCTACCGGGCGGCCGTCGGCAAACGGGGCCAAGGCTTCGGTAAACAGGGCGCCAATCTCGGCAAAGCGGCTTTTGGCCGGGTAGGGCAGCTTGACGCTGAGCGCCAGGCGGCTGCTGTCGTTGCAGGCGATGGCCAGGCCTTTGCGGTAAGGCTTGCCGGTATCCGGGTCGATCAGGTTGGCAAGGGCTGCCAGAATATCTGCGTCGCTGTGAGCCATGTCGGGTGTCCGTGGGGTGTCGGTGTTGGCAGGGCTGCCAAACAGTTTGCCTAGTCGGGAGAACATATTCGTGCGCCAAGTCGGGATTACCCGACTATTTTAATCAGGTTTTGCGCCCGCCGACAGGCGCCGGGGGCGCGGGGAATGCCGCAAATGATAGCCCAAAGCGCCGCCTGCCGCCTGCGCTGGCGGTGCGTTGGCAATAAGCGCTGGCCTAAGTGGCTGATTTCGCGTAGAATCCCCGGCCTTTTTGTCAACGTGACGCGGTGCTTTGCTGCCGCGTCATGGTTTTTTGAGGTGTTCTTTTGTCTGCCAATAATAAAATTGCCCACCTGTCTGTTGCTACCTTGTTGTTCCCGCTAGCCCTGGTGTTGTTCGAGTTTGCCGTTTATATCGCCAACGACATGGCGCAGCCGGCCATGCTGCAAGTTACCCGCGAGTTCGGCGTGGACGCCGGCTGGGTGCCGCTGTCGATGACCTTCTTCCTGCTGGGCGGCGCGGCGCTATCGTGGCTCACCGGCCCGCTGTCCGACCGCTACGGCCGTCGCCCGGTGCTGCTTTCCGGCGTGGTGTTCTTTATCGTGAGCTGCCTGGCCACTTATCTGGTGGGCAGTATCGAAGCCTATATGGCGCTGCGCGTACTGCAAGGCATGGGGCTGTGCTTCATCAACGCCGTGGGCTATGCCGCGGTGCAGGAAGCCTACGCCGAGAAAACCGCCGTGCGCGTTACCGCGCTGATGGCGAACGTGGCGCTGATTGCCCCCATGGTGGGCCCGCTGGCCGGTGCCGCACTGATCGAGCTGGCGCCGTGGCGTAGCTGCTTCCTGTTTATTGCGGCCTGCGCGCTGCTGGCGCTGCTGGGCCTGTGGTGGAAAATGCCGGAAACCGTACAGCCTGCGGCCAACCCGCGCCCGCTGTCGCGTATGGGCGGCGACTACCTGCAGCTGCTGCGCGACCGCCGCTTTGTGTTGTCGGTACTGTGCATCCCGATGCTGGCGCTGCCGCTGATGGGCTGGATCGCGCTGTCGCCGGTGCTGCTGGTAGAAGACCTGGGCATGAGCACGCTGGAATACGGCCTGTGGCAGCTGCCAGTGTTCGGTGGCTTGATCGCCGGTAACCTGCTGCTGGCCGCCCGCGCCGAAGCCTGGCCGCTGGGCCGCTCGGTGCTGCTGGGCATGTGGCCGGTAGTGGGCGGCCTGGTGCTGATGCTGGCCGGCGTACTGTATGGCCATTACCAGCACATCTTCCTGGTGCTGGGCATGAGCCTGATGGCAGTGGGCGAGGGCTTGTCCTTTGGTGTGCTGTACCGCTTTGCGCTGATGAGCAGCCAGCTGCCCAAAGGCGTGGTGTCGGCCGGCATGAGCATGCTGTGCATGGCCGGCTACGGTATCGGCATCGAGCTGTTCCGCTGGGCGTATATCGCCGGCGGCATCACCGGTTTTGCCCTGCTGTCTGTGCTGACCGCGCTGGCCTTCGTGTGGATGGCGCGCCCGCAAGTGGCGGTGGCCATGGCCGAGCGCGACGACCCGGACCTGCTGCCGCAATCGGCCTGACCGGCGCGGCCGCTGGCCCTGTCTGCCAGCGGCCAGCGCCTGGCTGACCCCGCTGCTAGCGTTGCGGCGGCGGCGTAATTTCACAAGGTTGGCCGCGATGACTGTCGCGGCCAACCTTTGTCGTTATAATCGATGGTTTACCGAATACCTTTCACCGGACGCTTCTCCATGACCACACGCAAGATTCTGGTGACCAGTGCACTGCCTTACGCCAACGCGGGGCTGCACCTTGGCCACATGCTCGAACAGATCCAAACCGACATCTGGGTGCGCTTCCAGAAGATGCGCGGCCACGAGTGCTACTACGTGTGTGCCGACGACACCCACGGCGCTCCTATCATGCTGGCAGCCGAGAAGCGCGGCATTACTCCCGAGCAGCTGATTGCCGAGGTAGAAGCGCTGCACGTAGCCGACTCGCAGGGCTTCCTGATCGGCCACGACAGCTACTACAGCACCAACAGCCCGGAAAACAAGGAACTGGCGCAGCAGATGTACCGCGCGCTGCGTGCCGACAACAAGATCACCTCGCGTACCATCGAGCAGCTGTTCGACCCGGAAAAGCAGATGTTCCTGCCGGACCGCTTCGTGAAGGGCGAGTGCCCGAAATGCAGCGCCAAAGACCAGTATGGCGACAACTGTGAAGTGTGCGGCGCCACCTACAACCCCACCGAGCTGAAGAACCCGTACTCGGCGGTGTCTGGTGCCACGCCGGTGCTGAAAACCTCCGAGCACTACTTCTTCCGCCTGGGCGAGTGCGCCGATTTCCTGCGCGACTGGACCAGCGGCAATACACGCCGTGCCGACGGCGTGGTACAGCCGCACCTGCAGCCGGAATCGCTGAACAAGATGAACGAATGGATCGGCGGCGGCCTGCAGGACTGGGACATCAGCCGTGACGCACCGTACTTCGGCTTCGAGATTCCTGACGCGCCGGGCAAGTACTTCTACGTCTGGCTGGATGCGCCCATCGGCTACATGGCCAGCTTCAAGAAGCTGTGCGCCCAGCTGAACCTGGACTTCGACGCCTGGTTCAAGCCGGATACCGGCACCGAGATGTACCACTTCATCGGCAAGGACATCCTGTACTTCCACGCGCTGTTCTGGCCAGCTACGCTGAAGTTCTCCGGCATGCGTGTGCCTACCGGCGTATTCGCTCACGGTTTCCTTACCGTGGACGGCCAGAAAATGTCCAAGTCGCGCGGCACCTTCATCACCGCCAAGAGCTACCTGGAATGCGGCCTGAACCCGGAGTGGATGCGCTATTACATCGCCGGCAAGCTCAACAGCCGCATCGAAGACATCGACCTGAACCTGGGTGACTTCGTGGCGCGCGTGAACTCGGATGTTGTCGGCAAGTATGTCAACATCGCCAGCCGCGCCGCCGGCTTCATCACCAAGCGCTTTGGCGGCAAGCTGGCCGACAGCGTGCAGGATGAAACCCGTCTGCTGGGCAATATCGCCGCCGAGGCCGACAATATCGCCGCCGCCTTCGAAGCGCGCGAGTACGCCAAGGCGCTGCGCGAGATCATGGGCATTGCCGACGTGGTGAACGCCTACGTGGACGCCAACAAACCGTGGGAGCTGGCCAAGCAGGAAGGCCAGGAAGCGCGCCTGCACGAAGTGTGCACCGTGCTGATCAACGCCTTCCGCCTGCTCACCATCTACCTGAAACCGGTACTGCCGAAAGTGGCGCAAGACGTAGAGGCCTTCCTCGACGTGGCACCGCTGCAGTGGGCCGACGCCGGCCAGCTGCTGCTGGGCCACACCATCAAGCCGTACCAGCACCTGATGCAACGCGTCGACCCGGTGCTGGTGGACAAACTCATCGAAGCGAACAAACAGACCATGGAAGCACAAGCACCGGCCGCTGCGGCCAACTACGAGCCGCTGGCCGACACCATCAAGATCGACGACTTTGCCAAGCTGGATCTGCGCGTGGGCAAGGTACTGGCCTGCAACTTCGTGGAAGGCTCCGACAAGCTGCTGCAGTTCACCATCGACCTGGGCTTTGAACAGCGCAACATCTTCTCCGGCATCCGTTCCGCCTACCAGGAGCCGGAAAAGCTGGTAGGTCGCAAAGTGATCGTGGTAGCCAACCTGGCCGAACGCAAGATGCGCTTTGGCGTATCGCAAGGCATGATTGTGTGCGCCTCCGGCACTGACGACAGCAGCGGCCTGTTCCTGCTGGATACCGACGACGGTGCACAGCCAGGCATGCGTGTAGGCTAAGCCGTATCGCCATTTGCACCACAACGCCCCGCATTGCGGGGCGTTTTTTTTGGCTGTCATCCGGCGTTCATTTGCCGCTGCTAAGCTGTTTGACATGACACGGGAACCACGTAGTCCTACGTATGGTCAATGTCTTTGACACTGTGTATGGTGTGCTGTAGCTTCAAGCTGTTTTACCAATAGTTCATAACAAGAATGAAAACTGAAAAGGAAATAGACAATGCGTATTAACCAACTAGAGCCAGGCCATAGCATCCTGGAAGTCACCGATAAAGGTGAAGAGCTGCGTTTCGAGGTAATGGACGTGCGTGCTGTAGGCCGCCGTTACGAAGTGACCATGCGTACACCCGCAGGTGTAGAGAGCGTCATGTATCCGGCTAACGCTTACGTACAGACGGCAGCCTGAGTTATTTTTGTAAAAAGCTTGACGCGGCAGTGCAGTACAGATATAGTTGCTCCTCTCTGTCGCGGGATGGAGCAGTCTGGTAGCTCGTCGGGCTCATAACCCGAAGGTCGTAGGTTCAAATCCTGCTCCCGCAACCAAGTTTTCGAAAAGCCAATCGAAAGATTGGCTTTTTCATTTCCGGCAAAGCAGCCTGGAAAACAAATTGATAATTACAGTAAATAAGTCTTGACGAAACAATAGTTACTGTATATTATTCAACACATCAGACGCGGGATGGAGCAGTCTGGTAGCTCGTCGGGCTCATAACCCGAAGGTCGTAGGTTCAAATCCTGCTCCCGCAACCAAACACAAACCCCTGATTCAATTGAGAAATTGGATCAGGGGTTTTGCGTTTTCCCTCCTCTGTTTTGGGCACAGACCGGCCTCTGTGCCCATTTCTGTGCCTAAGCCGTGCCCACAGCACATCCCTGATGAGGTTTTTTTGACCTTTGGGCTGAATGGGCACGCTGTTTTGTCGTGACCTTTGGGATTTCGGCGCGTTTTGTGCCCACTGGGCACAGCTCTACTTCTGACTACCCTTAAAAACGGGGGGATTACCGTCTCACTGGACTGAACCATCACCTTTGCAAGGTGATGGTCCGTCTCGTTTAGCGCAAGGCAATGATGCCGCGTAGCACCTTCTTGAAGGTGTCGATTTCCTGTTGTGTATAGCCTTCGAACACCTGCTGCTGCTGGCGGGCGGCAATGTCCCACAGCATGGCAGCCTGTTGGCTGCCATCGTCAGTGAGGTGATAGCCGTGTTCACCGTTGCTCACCAGGCCTTTGCGACGCAGTATTTCTTCGGCTTGCTCGATTTCCCGCACTGGCATAGCGACTTCGCGCAGCAGGTCCCCCATGGCCAGTTGCGCATCGCCTTCCAGTACCATCAGCATGCGGGCTTCGCTGGTGCGCAAACCGGTTGCCAGTTGTTTGGGCTGGTAGTGCGCCTGGTAGCTGCGTACGGCTTGGGTCAGCAGGTAGTACAGGTTGTCGCTGAGCCTGCCCTGGAAGGTGCTGGATGGGGTGCTGCCTTCTTCGCGTTTCTGCATGCGGGCGTGCGGCAATACCATGGAATACGTGCCTTGGTGGTACACCAGTGGAGAACGGCCCAGGTCATCGAAGGCCACGACTTTACCGATGAAAATCCAGTGGTCGCCGCCGTCGATTTGCTGGTATTTCTCGCACTGGAAGCGTGCCGCGCAGTCGGCAAATTGCGGGGCACCGCCGGCGCCGCAGTCGTGGGCAATGCCGGCAAACTTGTCTTCCTTGGGGCGGGCGAAATGGTTGGACAGTTCGATCTGGTCGGCGGCCAGGATGTTAACGGCAAAGTGGGTGGCTTCATCGAATACCGCGTAGCTGCCGGAACGTTTGTCGATGCTCCACAGCACCAGTGGCGGGTCCAGCGAGACGGAGTTGAAACTGTTGGCCGTGACGCCGGCTTTGCTGCCAGACGGGGTGGCGGCGGTCATGATGGTGACGCCGGTAGCAAAGTTGCCGAGCGCACGCCGGAAAACGCGCGGGTCGAGTTCGGAGGTGGGGGTGGTCATGGGGTGGCTCCTGTGGATGGGGCGGGCCCGGTCAGCTGGGCCACTTTGTGCGGGATAGGCGGATCAGACCATGGTCGGGTCTGGTTCCAGCCCCATCAGCTCACGCCCCAGAATCTGGGCGCAGACGTCGTAGTCGGTATAGGCGTGGGCACCGGTCATGTGGGAGTCGCGGAACAGACGCTGCAATTCATTCCCTTCCATCCAGCTAGCGGCGCCTGATGCACCGAACAGGCGGTCGACAGCGGCAATGCACATCTTCACGGCGTAGGCCTGATTGGTACGCCAGTAGGTCAGGGTTTCACGCGTGGGGTACTGGTGACGGCGGCCGTGCTCGGCGTGGTCTTGCCAGGTTTTTTCCAGGAATGCACGTGCCGCCGCTACTTGGTGGGTTGATTCAGCCAGGCGCATCAGGGCTGGGGTGGCGGTGCCAACGCTGGCACTGGTGTAGGCCCGTACACGGTTCTGGGTTTTTTCCTTGAACGCTTGCAGCATGCGTTCTGCGACGCCCAAGCTGATGGCGGCAAAGCCACTGGCAAAGTAGGGGCGGTACGGGGTGTAGAAAATGGCGCTGTCCGGGTAGAGCTCAAAGCCGCTGGAGCGGCCTTCCATCATGTCTTTGGCCGCCTCGATACGGTGATTCGGGATGAAGGCGTTGCGGATCACCAGTGTTTTGGAGCCACTGCCCTTCATGCCCATAGAGAACCAGTTGTCGCGAATCTCGTAGTCGCTGCGCGGCAGGACGCCAAAGCTGTAGACCAACTCGCCTTCGCTGTTCTTACGGCGCATGCCCACGATGGCCCACTCGGCGTGGTCACAACCACTGCTCCAGCCCATCTCGCCACTCAGATACACGCCGCCATCGGCCTCTTCGATCTGGCTGAATGGGGCAATGCTGCTGCTGGCAGTGGCGTCCGGGTTTTCGCCCCAGACTTCTTGCTGTAGCTGCGGCGAGAACATGGCCAGCTGGTGGCTGTGGGTGCACAGCAAGCTGAAGGCCCACGCGGTGCCACCGCAGGCGCCTGCCAGGGCGGCCACGCAGTCGGCAAACTCGGGCAGGGAGATTTCCAGACCACCGTATTGCTTGGGCTGGAAGGCGCGATGCATACCGATGCTTTTCAGCAATCTGATGTTTTCGTCTGGTACTTTGCGCTCTTCTTCTGCGCGCTGGGCGTTGGCCGCAATAGCCGGCAGGATGGAACGGAGTTTTTCCAGCAAAGGATTGTGCTTATTCATGATCATCTCTCTCCATGATGTGTCGTGGTCTTGCCAGCCTTGGCCCGTATCGGGCGTTACCGGGTTGGGCCGGCTATCTGTGGCGTTGGCTGTGACTGCATTATGCGGAGCGTCAATCGCGGTTGAAATGTAACTTTCGGGTGTAAATTTGTACTTTTCATCGTTTTTTGATTGAGTGGGGCACCCTGGAAGCATCGTTCGATACACGGTGAAAAACGGGCAAAAAAATACCGGCTCGAGGCCGGTAAAAAGAGGAAGCACCTGCGAACAACGGCCATCCGTTGTCAGTGACGCTGCCACGGGGAGGCAGCAGGCAAGCCGGTGCAGATACCGGCTTGCCGGGTTCAGTACACGCTGCTGGCCTGGGGTGCTGGCGCGAGCGTATCGCGGTAGCGGGCAGCCAGCGCTTCGGCGCTGCGTGCCAGCAAGGTGGTGTCTACGCCGACCGCCACGAATTGCGCCCCCAGCGCAATGTAATGACGTGCCAGCTTCTCATCCGCCATCAGGATGCCGGGTGCCTTGCCGTGGGCACGGATGCGACGGATAGCATCTTCGATGGCGGCCTGGACTGCCGGGTGCGTCGGCTGACCCAGGTAACCCATGTCGGCAGAAAGGTCGGCCGGGCCGATGAACACGCCATCCACGCCTTCGGTGGCAGCTATCGCATCCAGCGCGGCCAGGCCGGCTCGGGTCTCGATCTGCACCAGTACGCAGATCTCCTGCTCGCAGGCGTGCAGGTAGTCGGGAATACGGTTCCAGCGCGAGGCCCGGGCCAATGCGCTACCCACGCCGCGGATACCGTGCGGCGGGTAACGCGTTGCGGCCACGGCTTGCTCGGCTTCGGCAGCGCTTTGCACCATGGGTAGCAACAGGGTTTGTGCACCGATATCCAGGATCTGCTTGATGCGCACCGGGTCGTTCCAGACCGGGCGCACGATCGGGTGGCTGGGGTAGGGGGCAATGGCCTGCAGTTGGGCCAGCATGCCCTGCAGTTCGTTGGGGGCGTGCTCGCCGTCGATCAGCAGCCAGTCGAAGCCGGCGCCGGCCAGCAGTTCGGCACAGTAGGCATCGGCCAGGCCCAGCCACAGGCCAATCTGGACCTCGCCGGCCTTCAGTGCGGCCTTGAAGCGGTTGTGCGGGTTTTGCATCGTGGTCTCCTGCTAGACAAAGCGGCAGCTGATGGCACCCAGCGGGCCGTAATCCACATGAAAGGTATCCCCCGGTCGTGCGGCCACCGGGCGGGTAAACGAGCCGCCCAGAATCACCTGGCCCGGCTTCAGGCTAACGTCGAACGGTGCCAGTTTGTTGGCCAGCCAGGCCACCCCATTGGCGGGGTGGTTCAGTACGGCCGCGGCTACGCCGGATTCTTCAATCACGCCGTTGCGGTACATCAGGGCTGATACCCAGCGCAGGTCCAGTTCGGACGGCCGGATGGGGCGGCCGCCCATCACCACGCCGGCGTTGGCCGCATTGTCGGAGATGGTGTCGAACACCTTGCGTGGGCGGCCGCTGGCCGGGTCGATGGACTGGCTGCGGGCATCGATGATTTCCAGCGCCGGAATCACGTATTCGGTGGCGTTGTAGACGTCGAACAGGGTGATGTTCGGGCCTTTCAGTTCCTTGCCCAGAATGAAAGCCAGCTCCACCTCGACGCGCGGCACGATGAAGCGGCTGGTAGGGATGTCGGCCCCGTCATTGAAGAACATGTCATCCAGCAAGGTGCCGTAATCCGGCTCGTCGATTTGCGACGACATCTGCATGGCGCGGGAAGTCAGCCCGATCTTGTGGCCTTTTACCACGCGGCCTTCGGCCAGTTTCATGTCTACCCAGCAGCGCTGGATGGCGTAAGCGTCTTCAATGGTGATGTCCGGGTACTCCAGCGAAATCTGGCGAATCTGCTGGCGGTCCTGCTCGGCTTGGTGCAAGCGGCGGGCAGTCTGTTCGATGATGTCTTGGCTAAGCATGAGGTCTCTCTGTGGGTGAGGTCTGTGGCGTTAACGGTTTAGCGGTCCAGGCCGCCGAAGCACAGGTATTTGATTTCCATGAAGTCTTCCAGACCGTACTTGGAGCCTTCCCGGCCCAGCCCGGACTGTTTGATGCCGCCGAAGGGGGCGACCTCGGTAGAAATCAGCCCTTCGTTGATGCCCACCATGCCGGCTTCGATGGCCTCGGCCACGCGCCAGATGCGGCCAACGTCACGGCTGTAAAAATAGGCCGCCAGACCGAACTCGGTGGCATTGGCCAGACGGATGGCATCCGCCTCGTCCTTGAAGCGGAACAGCGGTGCCAGCGGGCCGAAGGTTTCTTCGTGCGCCACTAGCATGTGCTCGGTAACCTCGGTCAGCACCGTCGGCTGATAGAAGTTGCCCCCCAGCGCGTGCGGCGCGCCGCCAGTCAGCACGCGGGCGCCCTGGCTGACCGCATCGTTGACGTGCTCGGCTACCTTGGCCACCGCCTTGGCATTGATCAGCGGGCCTTGCTGTACTTGCCCGCTGTGGGCCGGGCCTACCGCCATCTGGCTGACCGCTGCGGCCAACTTGGCGGCAAACGCGTCGTACACCCCGTCCTGTACCAGGATGCGGTTGGCGCAGACGCAGGTCTGGCCGGTATTGCGGAATTTGCTGGCCATGGCGCCCTGCACAGCGGCGTCCAGGTCGGCGTCGTCGAAGACGATGAACGGGGCGTTGCCGCCCAGTTCCAGCCCCAGTTTTTTGACTGTGCCGGCGCACTGTTCCATCAGCAATTTGCCGATCCGGGTGGAGCCGGTAAACGACAGCTTGCGTACCGCCGGGTGGCGGGTCAGCTCGGCACCGATCTCGCTGGCGCGGTCGCCGGTAACGATATTGAGTACGCCGCGCGGCACGCCGGCACGCTCTGCTAGCACGGCCATGGCCAGCGCCGACAAGGGGGTTTCGGCCGCCGGCTTCACTACCACGGTACAACCGGCCGCCAGTGCCGGGCCCACCTTGCGGGTGATCATGGCATTGGGGAAGTTCCACGGGGTGATCGCCGCCACCACGCCGATGGGCTGCTTCAGCGTGACCAGCCGACGGTCTGTCGCCGGGCTGGGAATCACATCGCCGTAAGCGCGTTTGGCTTCTTCGGCAAACCATTCGATGAAGCTGGCCCCGTAGGCAATCTCGCCACGGCTTTCCGGTAGCGGTTTGCCTTGCTCCAGGCTGAGCAACTGCGCCAGGTCTTCCTGGTGCTGCATCATCAGCTCGAACCAGCGACGCAAGATCTGCGAGCGTTGCTTTGCCGGCAGGTTGCGCCAGGCGGGCAGGGCTGCTTCGGCCGCTTCGATTGCTCGACGGGTCTCGGCACTGCCCAGCGAGGCCACCTCGGCCAGCACGTCGCCGGTGGCCGGGTTGTGCACGGTAAAACGGGAGCCGTGGTCGCCGGCTACCCATTCGCCGTTGATGAAGGCCTGGTTACGCAGCAGGCCGGGGTCTTGCAACAAGTTGCTCTGTGTCATGGTGGGTGCTCACATGGGGGTAGACGTGGCTGACGACGCGGGCGTCGCCAGACGTTGAAGTTGCAGGCTCAGCCAGGCACCGGTACCGCACAGGGCAATCACCAAGCACATGGCGGCCGGGGTACCGTCGTGCAGCCGGGCTACGGCAGCGCTGGCCAGCATGCCCGCGGCAAACTGGCCGCTGGCGGCCAGCGCCATGGCGGCGCCTGCCCGGCTGGCGTGCTGTTGCAGCAGCCTGGCCATGCAATTGGCGCCCACCGAGCCGGTGAGGCCAACGCTGACCAGCAGCGGCAGGACGACTGCCGTTAGCGAACCGGCACCCGCCAGCCACAAGGCCGCGCCTGCGACGGCGATGGCGCCGGTCTGCCACTGCAGCAAGGTGTCGGCGTTGCTGTGTATGGCCAGGCGCTTGTTCAGCCAGGTGAAGGCGATGACGGCGACGATGTTGAGCCCGAACAGCCAGCCGTAGTGTTGTGCCGGCACGCCGAAGTAATGGATGTACACAAACGGCGAGCCGGTGATGTACGCAAACATCGCGCCGAATGTCAGGCCCAGCGCCAGCAGATAACCTAGCGAGTGGCGGCAAGCCAGTACCGACCGGTAAGCCAGAAACGCGTTAGCCAAGCCGGCGCTATGGCGCTGTGCTGGCGGGTGGGTTTCCGGCAGGCGCAAGGCGACCCGCAACAGGATCAGCGCGGCAAAGATCGTCAGCGCCAGAAACAGGCTGCGCCAGCCAGCCCATTGCAGCAGCAGGCCGCCGAGTAGCGGGGCCAGCAGGGGAGCGATCATGGTGACCAGATGCAAGGTAGACAGCACCTGGGCTGCGCGTGCCAGTGGAAACAGGTCGCGCACCATGGCCCGGCCCAGCACACTGCCGGCGCCGCCACCGATGCCCTGTATCACGCGCAGCGCAACCAGCTGCTCGCCGCTTGCGGCCAACATGCAAGCCAGGCTGGCCAGCAGGTAGAGCGAGATGCCAAACAGCAGCACCGGCCGTCTGCCGTAGCGGTCGGACAGCGGGCCGTACAGCAACATGCCCAGACAGAACCCGCCCAGAAAGCCGCCGATGGTCAGCTGGATCAGCCCGACCGGTGCGTGCAGGTTGGCCGCAATGGCCGGCAGCGCAGGCAGGTAGAGATCGATCGATAGCGGGCCGAATGCGACCAGGGCGGCAAGTAGCCAGATCAGGCGCTCGGGGGCGGATGCGTGCGTGTTCATGCGGGTGGGGCTCAGGCCGGGCGGAAGCGCTGATGGACGTTGTTGTGCTTGTAGCTCAATTGCTGTGGCAGCTCGCTAAGCTCGAAAGTCAGGGCCAGGTAGCGGGTGTCGAACAGCGGCTGGAAGTGCGCCTTGATCAGTTCGAACAGCCCTTGGGCCGTGTATTCACGCTCTTCTGCGCTACGGCCGTAACCGATTTTCAGCGACATGTGCACAAAGGCGTAGTCAGCCTCGCCATCGGCCATGCGCCAGGTGTCCAGCCAGTGGACACGGCTACGGATACCGGCTACCGGGTACAGGCCGGTGCCGATCAGGAAGTCGTGAGCCTTGCGGAACAGTTCCGGCAGCTCGGCCTGTTCGCGGATGTTGTCGGTACATTCGAGAATAAAGTGCGGCATGACGGTCTCCAGGGCCACCGCCGGGTGAGACGGTGGCCGGTGGCATTACACGGGAAGGATGACGTTGATCTGGCCGGTGCCGGAGCTGCCGAAGTAGGGCGTTACCACCTCGGCCTTGCCACGGTATTCGTCCCAGCCCAGCGCGCCCAGCAGCATGGCGGTGTCGTGCATGAAGCCTTCACCGTGGCCCTTGTCGGCGTACTCCGGCAGCATGGCGCAGAAGGTTTTCCAGTCACCGCGTTGCCACATTTCCACCACTTCGTGGTCCAGGGTTTCCAGGAACGGGCTCCACACCTTGTGCAGGTACTGGTCGGCCACGCCGTTCTGGGCAAAACGGTGCGATAGCGAGCCGCTGGCAAAGATGGCGACGGTGCCGTCGTACTGTTCTTCGATGGCACGGCGCATGGCAGCGCCCAGCGTGGCGCTGTCTTGCAGGTTGTGCACGGTACACAGCGCAGAAACGGATACCACTTTGAAATGCTGGTCTTCGTTCATGTAGCGCATCGGTACCAGCGTGCCGTACTCCAGTGCCAGCGTGGTGTTGTCGTGAGCGCGGGTGTGCACGCCGGCTGCAGTGGCCGCATCGGCCAGCAGGCGCCCCAGCACCGGGTTACCTTGGTACTCGTATGGCATATTCTTGATGAAGTGTGGCAGCTCGTTGCTGGTGTAGATGCCGGCAAAGTGCGCGGCCGAATTGATGTGATAGCCGGAGTTCACCAGCCAGTGGGTATCGAACACGACGATGGTGTCCACGCCCAGCTCACGGCAACGGCGGCCGATTTCCTTGTGACCATCGATGGCGGCCTGACGGCAGCCCTTGTGCGGCCCGTCCAGCTCGGACAGGTACATGGATGGTACGTGGGTGATCTTGGCGGCAAGCGCAAGTTTGCCCATGGTGGTCTCCTCGATTCTCTGTAAACGTTGGCGGTGGGGTGGTAGGGTCTTGTGGTGATGGCCAGGCGGTGGCCTGGCCATCACGGCTTATACGCCCCAGCGCGGGATGTGGTGGCTGCCCATCGAGACGCAGACGTTCTTGATTTCGGTAAACACTTCAAAACTGTAAGCACCGCCTTCGCGGCCGGTACCCGACGCTTTTACGCCGCCAAACGGTTGACGCAGGTCGCGGACGTTCTGGCTGTTGATGAATACCATGCCGGCTTCGATGCCACGGGCCAGACGATGGGCCTTGCCGATGTCCTGGGTCCAGATGTACGACGCCAAGCCGTACTCCACGTCATTGGCCAGTCGCAGTGCTTCGGCTTCGTCCTTGAATTTCAGCAGGCAGACCACCGGGCCGAAGATTTCTTCCTGGGCAATGCGCATGCGGTTGTCCACGTCAGCAAACACGGTCGGCTGGATGAAGTGGCCGTTCTGCAGATGGGGGGCCAGGTTGGCCGGCCGCTCGAGACCACCGGCCAGCAAGGTTGCGCCTTCTTCCATACCGATACGGATGTAACCGGTAACCTTGTCGTAGTGTGCCTTGGTAATCATGGAGCCGACTTGAGTTTTCGGGTCTTGCGGGTCGCCTACGATCAGGTTGCGGGCACGACGGGCAAACTCGGCGACGAATTCGTCATACACCCCTTCCTGGATGAAGATGCGGCTGCCGGCAGTGCAGCGTTCACCGTTGAGCGAGAAGATGGTGAACAGGGCCGCGTCCAGTGCACGCTCCAGGTCGGCATCGTTGAAAATCAGCACCGGGCTCTTGCCACCCAGTTCCATCGAGTATTTCTTGATGCCGGCACTCTGCATGATGCGGCGGCCGGTAGCGGTACCACCGGTAAACGACACGGCACGTACGTCCGGGTGGCGTACCAGCGCGTCGCCGGCATTGGCACCGTAGCCCTGCACCACGTTGAACACACCTACCGGAATGCCGGCTTCCATCGCCAGACGGCCCAGCTCGTTGGCGGTCAGTGGCGACAGTTCCGACATCTTCAGTACAGCGGTATTACCCAGTGCCAGGCAGGGCGCGGTTTTCCAGGTAGCCGTCATGAACGGCACGTTCCACGGCGAGACCAGGCCGCAAACGCCTACCGGCTGGTACAGCGTGTAGTTCAGCATGCTGTCGTCCACCGGGTAGGTGTGGCCGTCCATGCGGGTGCACACCTCGGCGAAAAAGTCGAAGTTGTGCGAAGCGCGCGGAATCAGCACGTTCTTGGTCTGGTGGATGGGCAGACCGGTATCCTGGGTTTCCAGCTCGGCCAGACGCGGTACGTTCTGGTCGATCAGTTCGCCCAGACGGCGCATCAGGCGCGCCCGTTCTTTGGCCGGGGTGTTGGACCAGGCCGGGAAGGCAGCTTTGGCTGCCGCGACCGCCGCGTTGATCTCGTCGGCGCCGCCGCTGGCGACTTCGCCGATGGCCTCGCCTGTGGCCGGGTTGAAGTTGGTGAAGGTGTCCTTGCTTTCGACTTCGCGGCCGTTAATCCAGTGCTTGATCATGATGTCTTCCTTGGCTGTGCGGCGCTGCCGCACCGCTGAATCGGGGTTGTTGCGGCTCAACGGCCTCGCAGGTTTTCGTATTCGGTCTCACTGACGATGCGGTTGACCAAGCGGCCAACGCCTTCCACTTCCACCACCACTTCGTCACCTGGCACGACATCTGCCAGCCCTTCCGGCGTGCCGGTGGCAATCATGTCGCCGGGCGACAGCGTCATGAAGCTGCTCAGGTATTCGATGAGGAAAGGAATGTCGAACACCATGTCGCGGGTGTTGCCCTGTTGGGTCAGCTTGCCGTTAACCCAGGTGCGCAACGTCAGATTGGCCGGGTCGGCCACGTCAGCCTTATCTACCCACCACGGCCCGATCGGTGTCAGCGTGTCGCGGTTTTTCACGCGCAGGTTGGGGCGGTAGTAGTTTTCGAGGAAATCGCGTACGGCGTAGTCATTGCAGACGCTGTAACCGGCCACGTAGTCCATGGCGTGTTCGCGGGAGACGTGTCGCGCGGTCTTGCCGATGATGACGACCAGCTCGCACTCGTAATGCATGTAAGCCACGTTGTCCGGGCGAACCGACACCTGCTGGTGACCGGTGAGGGTGCTAGGCGATTTCAGGAAAACCAGCGGTTCGGTGGGCGCCTTGAAGGCCAGCTCGGCAGCATGGTCGGCATAGTTCAGGCCCAGGGCGAACACGGTGCCCTGCGCC
Organism: Vogesella aquatica; assembly: GCF_028548455.1. Lineage (GTDB taxonomy): Bacteria > Pseudomonadota > Gammaproteobacteria > Burkholderiales > Chromobacteriaceae > Vogesella > Vogesella aquatica. The sequence goes on along the minus strand of NZ_JAQQLF010000009.1, from coordinate 22,173 downwards.
GGGGGCAGCCAGGTGACGTCGTCTGCGGACAGGCGCTGGCCGTTGACGGTAACGCTGTGATCCTCGTTGACCAGGACGTTGTGTGTCTGGCCCTGATAGCGGATGCGGGCGTGTTTCATCGTGCGGCCTCCTCTGCGATAACGGGGTTTTCCAGGCGGCCGATGCCGTCAATGGCAATGGTCACGGTGTCACCGGCTTGCAGGTCCACGCTGCGCAGCGGCGTGCCGGCAATCAGCAGGTCGCCGGGTTCCAGGGTCATGAAGCTGGAGATGTCGGCAATCAGCTGCGGTACGCTGCGGACGAGATCGGCGCAGCGGTTGGTTTCGCGCAGGGTGCCGTTAACGTAGGTTTCCACTACCAGCGTGTGCGGGTCGACGCGGCGGGCATCGATCAGCCATGGCCCGATGGGGCAGAAACCATCACGGCATTTGGCCTTGACCGCAGGGCGGTAGAAGCTGTCTTCCGGTTGGCTGACCTCGTTCACCACGGTGTAGGCGGTCACGTAAGCCAGCGCTTGTTCGGCACTGACTTTGCGCGCGGTCTTGCCGATGACGATGCCCAGAGCACCACCGGCCTGGATGCGGTCGACGCCTGCCGGAAACGGGATGGGGGCGCCGTGGCCGATCTGGGTGTTGCTGGTCTTGATGAACAGCACCGGGGCCTGGGGCGCGGCTTTGTAGGGGGCGTCCTCAAAGGCACCGGCCAGCGACTCGACTAGCGAGCAATGATTGAGCGCTGCGCCGTAGACGGTACCGGTAACCGGTGCCAGCCATTGCGGGCTTTCCATTAACGGGTTGCCGTTATCTAGCAACAGGTTGCCGTCTGCTTGCAGCGTCATGTCGCGAACCTGTCGATTAAGCAAAATGCGTCCACGCGCCATGCTTGCTCCTTCTGCTTGGGTGGCTTGCAGGCCGGCGGCCAACCTTTGGCGGCCTGCTGCTGCAAATTAGTTAACATGTTAAATTTATACGGCGCGCTGATTGTTCTTGTCAACACCCCGGCTAAAGCATTTGCTGAATATGTTCACTATGCCGGCGGATCACGTGTACTTTGCACCGGGAAGCCGGTACTTTTCGCAGGCAAGGCGCACCTTGCTTGTGCAGTCATCTGCCCCTTACCAGGAGAAACTCATGTCTACACCTTGCGATACATCCAGTCTGGCCTATGTTTGCCGGTCGCTCACGACGGCAGCTGCGCTGCAGGCTGTCGAAGCCGCCGTGGCGCATGGGTGCCTGTTGGGTGTGCGGGTCAATGCTGCGGTGGTGGACCGTAGTGGGGTGCTACTGGCCTTTCTGCGTTGCGAGGAGGCGCCGCTGCATTCTGTCGAAATCGCGATGGACAAAGCCTATACCGCAGCCAGCTTCAACATGGCGACCGAGCAGTGGGCTACCCGGTTGGCCGAGCGCAGTGACGCTGTCCGGGCTGGTCTCTACGGCCGGCCACGCTTTGCCGGCTTTGGTGGCGGCCTGCCTATCCTGCTGGGGGGCGAACGCATCGGAGCCATCGGGGTGTCCGGTGCCAGCGAGGCGCAAGACGTGGCCTGTGCCGCTGCCGGTCTGGCGGCCATTGGTGTGGAGGTATGACCGTGGCGCGTGAACGCAGCCCTATCCCTAATATCGATATCGGCAAGGAATACGACAGCCCCTATGCCGCTGCAGAAGTGTCCTACGAGCGGTTTGGCAAGCTGGCGGCATTCTTTGGCCGCAATATGCCGGTGCATCGTCACGACCGGTTTTTTCAGGTGCATTACCTCGCCAGCGGGCAGATACGGCTGTATCTGGAGGAGGCGCAATACATCGCTCGGGCGCCGCTGTTCTTCATGACGCCACCGACCGTGCCGCACGCCTTCATTACCGAAGAAGATGCCGACGGGCACGTGCTGACGGTACGGCAAGAGCTGGTGTGGCAGCTGCTGGCCACCTTGCCCCGGCAGGAAACCGAGCTTCGGCTGATGACGCCATTCTGTGTCGAGCTGGGCAACGTACCTGAGGCGCTGGCCACCGAGGCAGCACGCTTGCCTCAGCTGTTTGCCTTGCTGGCGGCGGAATTCACGGAGGCGGCGGCCGGGCGTGAACTGGCACTGCAAGGGCTGACTCAGCTATTGCTGATCAGCTTGCTCCGTCTGGCCAGCGAAGCAGGCGACAAGCAGCACTTTCGCCGCGAAGACTTGCACATTTACCACCGTTTCAACGCCCTGATCGAGCAGCACTACCGCGAACACTGGGCGCTGTGGCGTTACGCCGAGCAGATCGGCGTAACCGAAGCCCGGCTCAACGACATCTGCCGCCGTCTGGCCGACCTGCCATCCAAACGGCTGGTGCATGACCGGCTATTACAGGAAGCCAAACGCTTGCTGATTTTTTCCGGCAGTTCGATCAACGAAATTGCTTACCACCTGGGCTTCAAGGACCCAGCGTATTTTTCACGTTTTTTCCTGCGCGACACCGGGCGCAGCCCCAGCGATTATCGTGCGGCCAACCTGCAGGCCGAGTCGCTGCCGCCGCCGATTCGATTTGCCGATTCCGGATAGCCCCTGTTGCGTCGGCGCACAGATACTGCATCGCCCCACCTCAAGGAGTGATGCCATGCTGTCTGTTTTTCGCCGCGCCTGGCGCCGGCCCGATACCGCGCGCCTGTTGCCGCTTGCTGACGTTGCACCGCCGTCTTCGACTGCCGGCGATGTGTTGCCCGCCGTGGATGACGCGCCGGTTGTCCGCTTGCTGCACACGGTGACGGCCATGCAGCACGGCATGGTGCGTGGCCTGGATGCCCAGCGGCAGTTGGCCGCAGAAATCGAAGTCCGCAGCAGCCGCATGCAATCGGCCCTGACGCAGTCGGCCACCCAGGTGCAGCAAAGTGCCAGCATCGCCGATGGCCTGCGCCAGGCACTGGCCGCCGAAGTGGCGCAGGTAGCCGGTGATATCCGGCGTGAGTTGGCCGCCGCCGTTGCGCTGATTGATCACAAGGCCGCGCAGGCGCTGGGGGTGATCGAAGAAACCAGCGACATCGCCAAGATGGTGAACCTGCTGGCGCTGAATGCAGCTATCGAGGCTGCCAGGGCCGGGGAGCAGGGCCGCGGCTTTGCCGTGGTGGCCGATGAAGTCCGCCGTCTGGCACAGCGCACGCTGGAAAGCTCGGCGCTGGCCATGCAGCACATGGATCTGGGGGAGGTGCAACAGCAGGTTGCCGCGCTGGTCAGCGCCAGCGATGCCAAGCTGGCGTCGCTGATCGACCGGCTGGGCATACGGCTGGGCGACATGGCGCAATTATTTGATGCGCTGGGTAGCAATATGCAGGCGCTGAGTGATACCAACCGGCTGGTGACCGAAGCAGCGCCGCAGGTGGCCCAGCGTGCCGCGCTGCTGCTAGGCCATGCCGAGCGGGCTGCCCGCGTGGCCAATAGTCTGGCGGAAGCTTTGCCGCAGCCAGTGGCCCAGCGCCAGCAGGCGGTGCAGCAGTTGTTGCGTCAGCAGCAGTTGCCGGTGCAGGCTGCTTACGATCGATTGGCCGACATCCGTGCCCGTGGGTTACTGCGTGTGGCGGTGGAACCGGCCTTTACCGGACTGTCTTTTCGTTTGCGCGATGGCCAGGCGCTACAGGGGTTGGATATCGATTACGCCACGGCTTTTGCCGGTTGGCTTGGGGTGCGGGTGCAGTTTGTCGAGCATAGCTGGGATCAGTGTCCGGACTTGCTGCACTTTGGCCGGCAACCGGGCGAGCCGCTAGCCGATCTGGTCTGGAGTGCCATGCCTGCCGGCATTGCATTGCCAGGGCTGTGGCTATCGCAGCCGTACTGCACCACGCCCTTCGTGCTGGTACGCCGCGCCGGCGATAGCCGTATCCGCAGCCTGGACGACCTGGACGGCAAGGTGCTGGGGGTGGGCAATGACCCGAGTGCCCTGGCGGCATTGCAGGCTGCCGGGGTGCGCTGGCAGGCAAACCAAGACGTGCCTGGCGGTCGCGTGCAGCTGGCCAACCTGTTGCTGTATTCCGATCAGCGGCGCATTCATGCCGCGGTGGCTGAGGGCAGTGTCGATGCCTTTGCTGTGGAGCGCACCATTTTCCACTGGGCGGCAGTGGATGCGGCCAGCCCGTGGCGGGGGCGCCTCGATATCTTGCCTACCCCGCTGACACCCACACCGTGGCATTACTGTGTTGCTGTGGCTCCGCTGGCAGAAAACACCGCCTTGCTGCAGGCCATCAATACCTTCCTGGCTGACTTTCTGCCCGGCGCGCGGCGCGCTGCTATCGAGCAGCGCTGGCAGGGCGGTGCGGTGTAATGGCTCTCCCGTGGTCCGGTGCTTGCCGGGCCATTTCTCCTTTGCGCGCCCGATGGGCGCTTTTTTTATTATCGCTTGTTCTTATCCCTCATCTGAAGGATGGTGGTGCTACACAGGGTGCGTCACACTCGATTCAGCCCCCAAGAGGCAATACAAAAAAGCAGGCTACCGGACCCCACACGCCGCATCGCAAGGAGACCCATCATGCAAGACGCTGGTATGGCTTCAACCTGCAGTCTGGCCGCACTTAGTGCGGTTCTGCTGGAAATTTACCGACTGGCGCGCGAGGAGTCGCTGTCGCGCTTCCACCAGACCGTGCTGGAGTGCTTGCGCCCGATGCTGCCTTTCGACAAAGCATGGTGGGGACGGGCTGCACAGGGCGAGGGCGGGCCACATGAGCACAGTTCCTTCCTGTTTGGCCTGCCGGAATCGTACGTAGACGACTGGAAGGCCATTCGCCATCAGGATGTTACCGTTGCCCGTGTACATGCCAAGCCGGGAGTGGCTGTGGTGGTCAATATGCAGGCGTCGGATGCGACGGACGGGCTGCGCTGGTTGGGACAGCGTCATGATATCGGCGAGCTGTTGTGTGTGATCTGTACTGATGGCGTTACCCAGCTCAGTGACCACCTGGCACTTTATCGCCGTCCCGATGCGGTAGCGTTTACACCCGCTGAGTGCGAGCTGTTGGCATGTCTGATGCCGCACCTGGCGGCGGCGGTATCGCTGAACCAGTTTCGTACCCTGCAAACGTTGCGGCTATCGCTCGATAGCCATGAGCAGCGCTTGGCGCTGGCCGTGTGTGACGGCATGGGGGTATTGCAAAGTGCTGAGCCGGCGTTTGTGGACCTGTTGCTCAGCGAGTGGCCCGAGTGGTCCGGCCCAGCATTGCCGGCCAGCGTGCGGCCGCAGGGTTATCAGGGGCGTCGGCTGCAGATCGAGGCAAAGCAGATCAACGATTTGTATTTGCTGACAGCCCGCTTCCACTGTGCGATGGCACAGCTGTCCTCCCGCGAGAACGACGTTGCTCGCTTATTTGGTCAGGGGCTGACTTATAAGGAAATTGCCCGCCAGCTTGGCATGTCACCTCATACCGTCCGCCATCACATCCGTTCCATTTACACCAAGCTCGGCATCAGTGGCAAAGCGGGCATTGCCCACTTGCTGCACCAGCGGCCGCCGATGTCCTAAGCCGTTTTCGTCTCGTCCGCCGATCGGGCGACGAGGTTGACCCCATCCTGCCATAAGGCGCTGTTAGGCCTGAGGGCGGAGCTTTGCCCATAACAAACTCACTACACAGGAGTCACACATGTCTCGTTCTCGTCGTTTTCTCGGCTTTGTCGTCTGTCTCGCGGTCGGCAGTCCACTGCCTCTGATGGCTGCAGACACCAATGCACGCGACTTTTTTGCAGCCCCTAGCGGCACTCAGCTTGGCTTGCTTTATCTGCCGACAACCACCGCCAACCGCTTCAATGGGCAGGCCGGCGATGATCGCTCGGCCTCGCTGGACACTCGGGCTCTGGTGTATCGCCACGTACTATTTACCGACGCCTGCGGCACCCTGTGCACACCGCAGTTCATCGTGCCGCTGGCCGATATCGAAGCCAAATTGCCCGGCCGGACGCAATCGCAATCACAACGCGGTCTGGCAGACCCGCAAGTGGGTGGCACGCTGTTTTACGTCAACAACCCATCCCAGCGCGAGTACGGCGGTTTACTGACGCTGGTGACCTTGCCGGTGGGGCACTATGACCGCAAGCAGCCCGATGTTTCGCCTGGGGCCAATCGCTGGGGGGCGACCTTCCTCCTCAATTACACCCGTGGGGTGGGGCGCCAATGGGTACTGGAGTCATCGCTGGAGGCGCAGTTGTTTGGCCGCAACGACGATTACGACGGTGCCACCCTTAAGCAAAAGCCGTTGTACCGGCTGCAGGCGTTTGCTTCCTACGACTTTACCCCAGCGACCTACGGTGCCCTGCGTGTCTATCACGCTCGGGGTGGCGAGTTGTCCTATAACGGCAACCCGTTGGCCGGTACTCGACAGCGTTACACCCAATTGGGCTTGGAGCTGGGGCATGCGCTGGACAGGCAGAACCAGCTGATGGTCAGCGTGGGCAAGAACGTTCAGTCCGAAAACACCTTCCACGGCAGCCAAGCCATGCTGCGTTTCGTCCACGCCTATTAAGGGCAGGCATATGCCGACTTTTTGATGAAGGAAATCCCGATGAGTGACTTTTCTCAGATAGCGGTGTCACCCGTACCGGGCCAGCGTATAGCGGACTCGGAACGCGGTTTGTTACTGGCTATTGTGGCCTTTGCCGCGGTGGTGCCTGCGGTACTGCTGATGGCGCCGGCCGTGGCGGGGCAGTTAGCCCTGCAGTTTGGCTGGGGGCCAGTGGCTATTGGCAACTTGTTTGCTGCAGAGCTGGGGGCCATGAGTCTGGCCTCGCTGCCAGCCTGGTACTGGCTGCCGCGTAGCCATTGGCAGCGTGCCACGCTGGTGGCGGGGCTGGGGTTTATTGCGGCCAACCTGGCATCGTTGATGGTGGCGTCCTACACCGGCTTGTTGGTTTGCCGCTTCCTTAGTGCGCTGGCGGGGGGCTCGCTGATGGTGCTGTGTATGTCGGCGGCGGCGCAGACGCGCAATCCGGATCGTGTGTACAGCCTTTGGGTGATGGGGCAACTGGTGCTGGGTGCCCTCGGCCTGATTCTGCTGCCGGCGCTGTCCGCACGCTACGGTATTGCAGCCTGCTATGCCGGCCTGGCCGGCTTGATGGTGCTGTGCCTGCCGCTAGCTCGCTACCTGCCAAGCGGTGCGTCACCGCAGCGTTCGTCACAGCCACAGGCTACCCCTGAGGTCGGTGGTGATCGCCGCTGGCAGGTGCTGGGTTGTGCCGCCGTACTGAGTTTTTACATCAGTCTGAGCGGCGTCTGGACCTTTGCCGGAGGCCTGGCTAGCCAGGCCGGTATCGATGCTCAGCAAAGCGGCAACATTCTCGCCATGGCGACCTTGCTGGGCGTCGTGGGCGCGGTGTGTGCGGCGCTACTCGGCCAGCGCATCCGCCGCGTGCATGTGCTGCTGGCCGGCTACCTGATGATGATGGCGGCCATCCTGTTGCTGCTGTGGCAGCCCGCCATGCCGCGCTTTACGGTGGCGACCTTCCTGTTCAAGTTTGCCTGGACCTTTGTGTTGCCATTCATTCTGGCCAGTCTTGCCCATCTGGATCGTGGGGGCCGGATGATGAGTGCCATCAATCTGGTGATCGGCGCAGGTCTGGCGATCGGGCCCGCGGTGGCCGGCCAGATCATTGCGGCCAACGGTGGCAGCTTTCAGTTGCTGTTGCAACTGGCGGTGGCCATGGCGGCTGTGTCGCTGGGCATGATGCTGTGGTTACAGCGTCGTACCCGTGTCTAACCCTATTCTGGAGTACATGTCATGTCTCGACGTACCGGTTTCTATTTTGACGAGCTTTGCTTCTGGCACAGCGCCGGCCAGCATGCCCTCACCCTGCCGGTTGGCGGCTGGGTACAACCGCCTTCCGGGGCAGGCCATGCCGAGTCGCCCGAGAGCAAGCGCCGCCTGAAGAACCTGATGGACATCTCCGGTCTGGGCCGTAGTCTGCTGCAACGCTCGGCGCCGGCGGCCACTACCGAACAACTGTTACGCGTGCACCCTGCCGAGTATCTGGCGCGTTTCAAGGCGCTGAGCGATGCCGGCGGCGGGGAATTGGGTGACCACGCTCCGATTGGACCCGGCAGTTACGAAATTGCGTGTCTGTCTGCGGGGCTGGCGCTGGCCGCCGTGTCTGCCGTGATGAGCGGCGAGTTGGACAACGCCTATGCGTTGTCACGCCCACCCGGCCATCATTGTCTGCGGGATCAGGCGATGGGGTTTTGCTTCTTGTCCAATATCGCTATCGCGGTGGAAGCAGCGAGGCAACAGTACGGGGTGAAACGGGTCGCCATCCTGGATTGGGATGTGCACCACGGTAACGGCACGCAGAGCATCTTTTACGAGCGCGGTGATGTGCTCACGATCTCTCTGCATCAGGATGGCTGCTTCCCGCCGGGCTATGGCGGGGTTGAGGACCGGGGGGCTGGTGAAGGGCTGGGTGCTAACCTCAATGTGCCGCTGCTGCCGGGCGGTGGCCATGACGCCTACCAGTATGCGATGACGCGCATCGTGCTACCGGCGCTGGCGCGCTTCCAGCCGGAGCTGATTGTGGTGGCCTGCGGCTATGACGCCAACGGTGTCGACCCACTGGCACGCATGCTGGCACACAGCGATACCTTCCGCATGATGACAGAGCTGACGCGTGAGGCCGCCGAACAGTACGCTGATGGCAAGCTGGTACTGGTGCACGAGGGTGGGTACGCGGAAGCCTATGTCCCGTTTTGCGGTCTGGCCGTACTGGAGGCGTTGTCCGGGGTACGGACGGCGGTGGCGGACCCACTGCTGGATTTCATCCGGCTGCAGCAGCCGGCGGCCGCGATGCAGCAGCTACAGCGTCAGCTGTTGGACGAGATGGCCGTCAGCTACGGTCTCTGACGTCAGGGGGTAGAGAAAACGCCGTTCCTTCAGGGGAACGGCGTTTTTTTGATGGTGTATCAGGGCTCAGGCGAGGGCGCGGCTGCGGGTTTCCGATGGCAGTTCGTCAAATAGCTTGCGGTAGTCTCGCGAAAAATGGCCCAGATGGTAAAAGCCCCAGTGGCCAGCAGCTTCACGCACGCTGTTCTGCGCCGGTGCCGCTTGCAGCATGCGGCGTACGCCGTTCAGGCGGATGGAACGCAGGTAATCCACCGGCGTGGTGCCGGTAATCAGCTGAAAACTGTTTTGCAGGGTACGGCGACTGACACGCAGCTGCTGGCACAGGTCCAGTACGGTCACCGGTTCGTCCGGGCTGCGCTGCACGATGGCCTGACTGCGGCGCACGATGTCGCTATGGGTGGCGTGGGTGAGATTGGGGCGTTCGTCCGGTGCCACGTCATGCAGCAGGTCCAGTAGCAGGCTGATGAACTGGTGCTGGATCAACTTCTGACTGCCGGCAAAATTCAGCAAGTCAGCATTGTGCAGTGCTTGTTCGAAGGCATTGAGCAGCAGCACGCGTGCGGCTTGCAGCTGCTGCGGGCTAGTTTGCAGTACCGGCAGACGTTGGCGGTGGCGGCTGAGCCGTTGCCAAAGCTCGGGCGCCAGGGTTTCCAGGTCGCTGTTACGGATGGAAATCTGCAATGAATCCACCTGCGGTGGTACGTGGAACACGAATTCTTCATTACTGCGTAAGGCCATCACCGCGTTATCGCCTACCTGACACCCTTGCAGCGACAGCGGCACCGACAGGCTCAGCGGCACGGCAAAGTGCACCATGTCTGCCGGCGCCTGACCATGCTGCACCACGCGCTGGTTGATGGTCTCACGGAAGATATCAAGCTGGCCGGTGTTCAGCCGCTGCAGCGAGCTGTGGAAGCGTCCGGCCGTGATCTGGTCGTAGACCTGGTTCCAGTCGGCCAGTGACGCAGCATGCTGCTGGGCATCGCTGAAATAGTGGTGGTGGGCCTGCATGGTGTGAGCATCCTGTGTGTCTGTTTCGGCAGCAGTGCTGTCGTTTTTCTGGTTTTGCCACCTGGGCACCGGTGGAGGGCGACTGCCTGCCGGCCCGGTTCTACCCGGCGTTGCCGTTTGCCGACAAGCCAGTATCCCGTAGCGACTGCGCCTCGTCACCGTGAAAGCCGGGGTGCGATGAAAAAAATAGTTAACATATTATCTATTTGCTTGTCGGACAGTGTGCAAGTCAATGGCAACAAGGCTTGATGACGATGTCAGCAGTGTGACAGCGGCGCGACAGTTGGCCACATCGCTCCCCGGAAACCCTGATGCCACGGCCATTTTGGGCCGGGCGCAGGGTTTGCCGATTTGGGATAAGCCGCGGCAAATGCACCGAGTACATTGATATACGTCAAGGCCGTGCTGGATACCTGGCGTGGGTGCAGGATGCACCGCTGGGGGATGCGGCCAACCCGTGATGACGGGGTTGCGTCAATTTCAATGAGGAGAACAAGGATGGATCAGAACCTGGTACCCGTGCTGGACGAGGTGAATGCCTTCCTGCGCAAGGAACATGGGCTGTTGGTGGATGGGGCATCGGTTGCCGCCGCAGCGGGCGGCCGTATCGAGGTACGCAACCCGGCAACCGGGCAGGTAATTGCCAGCGTAGCTGATGCCGATGCTGCCGATGTGGATACCGTGGTAGCCAGCGCCCATCGTGCCTTTACCTCCGGGGCCTGGTCGGGCCTGCGTCCTGCCGACCGCGAACGGATCCTGCTCAAGCTGGCCGATGTACTGGAAGCGCACGCCGAAGAGCTGGCGCAGCTGGAAACCCTCAACCAGGGCAAGTCCATCCATATCTCCCGCGCCATCGAGGTAGGGGCCGCCATTGAATACGTACGTTACATGGCCGGGTGGGCGACCAAGATCACCGGCGAAACCATGGACGTGTCGATTCCGGTGCCGCAGGGGGCCCGTTACACCGCCTACACCCGCCGTGAGCCGGTGGGCGTGGTGGCCGGCATCGTGCCGTGGAATTTCCCGCTGATGATTGCCATCTGGAAGCTGATTCCCGCCCTGGCGGCTGGCTGCACCATCGTGCTGAAACCCTCCACCGAAACCCCGCTGACTGCCTTGCGTCTGGGGGAGCTGGCACTGGAAGCCGGCATTCCGCCGGGCGTGGTCAACGTGCTGACCGGCCGGGGCAGCCGTGCCGGCCAGGCGCTGGCCAGTCATCCGCTGGTGAGCAAGGTTACCTTTACCGGCTCTACCGAAGTCGGCAAGACCGTGGGTCATGCCGCACTCGACAACATGGCGCGCTTCTCGCTGGAGCTGGGCGGCAAGAACCCGATGCTGGTGTTTGGCGATGTGGACGTGGACAAGGCCATCCAGGGCGCGATGATGGGCGGCTTCCTCAATCAGGGGCAAGTCTGTGCCGCTGCTTCGCGCATTTATATCCATCGCAGCAAGTTTGACCAGGTCGTAGAAGGGTTGGCCGCTGCAGCCAGCAGCATGACCATCGGTGCCGGTATGGACCTGAACGCCCAGATCAACCCGCTGGTGTCCGCTCGCCAGCAGCAGTCGGTGTGCCGTTACATCGATATTGCCCGTGCTGAAGGGGCTCGGGTGCTGTCCGGTGGCCAAGCTGCCGATCTGCCTGGCTACTTTGTGCAGCCGACCGTGCTGAGCAACGTCGATCACCGCAGTACCGTGGTACGCGAGGAAATCTTCGGGCCGGTACTGGTTGCCATGCCGTTCGACAGCATGGACGAAGCCGTACATCTGGCCAACGACACACCTTATGGCCTGGCCGCCAGCGTGTGGAGCAATGACCTGTCGCTGGTGATGAACGTGGTGCCGAAAATCCAGGCCGGCACGGTGTGGGTCAACAGCCACATTCCGCTGGACCCGAACATGCCGTTCGGTGGCCACAAACAGTCCGGGGTTGGCCGCGAATTCGGCCGTGCCGCGCTGGAGAGCTTTACCGAGCTCAAGTCGGTGTGCATCGCCCACTAATCCCTGTCATTCGCCCTGCCGGCTGCCGGCCAGCCGGGCCGCATCCTACTTTTACGCCGCGACTGCCGGCCACGTTTTTTGAAGGAGTCTTGCCATGTCTTACGATCAAGCCCGCTTCTGGCACCCCATGCTGCACCCCAACGAGATGCAGCGCCGCGAACCCATCCGCATCGTGCGTGGTGACGGTTGCTACGTATACGACGACAAGGGTCACCAACTGGTAGACGGTGTTGCCGGCCTGTGGAACGTGAACGTTGGCCACAACCGTGCCGAGATCAAACAAGCCATCGTCAACCAGCTGGACGAGCTGGAGTACTTCCAGCTGTTTGACGGTATCAGCCACCCGCGCGCCGAAGAGCTGTCTGCCACCATCATCGACATGTTGAAGCCGGAAGGCATGGCTCGTGTGGCTTTCAGTAGCGGGGGCTCCGATGCCGTAGAAACCGCACTGAAGCTGGCTCGCCAGTACTGGCGCGTGAAAGGCCAACCGGACCGCACCAAGTTCATCTCGCTGAAGCAGGGCTACCACGGTACCCATTTCGGTGGTGCCTCCGTAAACGGCAACACTGTTTTCCGCCGCAATTACGAGCCGATGCTGCCGGGCTGCTTCCATGTGGAAACGCCGTGGACCTACCGCAACCCGTTTACCGAAGACCCGCAAGAGCTGGCTGAAATCTGTGCCCAGATGCTGGAGCGCGAAATCCTGTTCCAGAGCCCGGATACGGTTGCAGCTTTCATTGCCGAGCCGATCCAGGGCGCCGGTGGCGTGATTGTGCCGCCGGCCACCTACTGGCCGCTGATCCGTCAGGTGTGTGACAAATACGGCGTGTTGCTGATTGCGGATGAAATCGTTACCGGCTTTGGCCGTTCCGGTTCCATGTTCGGCAGCCGCCTGTGGGGCGTCGCACCGGACATCATGTGTCTGGCCAAGGGCATTTCCTCCGGCTACGTGCCGCTGGGTGCCACCGTGGTCAACCAGCGTGTGGCCGACGCCTTTGCTGCCAATGCCGATTTTGGCGGCGCCATCATGCACGGTTACACCTACTCCGGCCATCCGGTTGCCTGCGCGGCCGCCATCGCCAACCTGAAGATCGTGCGCGACGAAAACCTGCCGGGCAATGCTGCTGCACAAGGTGAGTACCTGCTGTCCAAGCTGAAACCGTTTGTCGACAAGTACGCAGCCGTGGGCGAAGTGCGTGGCAAAGGTCTGATGGTGGCGCTGGATCTGGTGGTGGACAAAGCTACCCGCGAGCCGGTAGACCCGATGGGTGGTTACGCCAACCGCGTGGCAGAAATCGCCCGCGAAAACGGTGTACTGGTGCGCCCGGTGGGCACCAAGATCATCCTGTCACCGCCGCTGGTTATCCAGCAGCCGCAACTGGACGCCATCGTCTCGGCACTGGATGCCGGTTTCGCCGGCGCCTGATCGCGCAACGCCTCACTGCCTGACGGAGCCGTGACCATGACTTCTACCGTTTCTGCCGTCGTGGCGCACTATGCCCGTTGTAGCATGAGCAGCCTCACCGGCCTGGTGCCGGTGAGTGCGTGTGCCTTTTACCAGGTGGATGCCCTGCAGCAGCCACGTCACTACCTGCTGCAGGGCATGCCGGGTGGCACCCATCAGCACTATCTCGCGCATTACCAGCAGCATGACCCGCTGTTGCCGGTACGCTTTGGCCCCGATACCACGGTGATGCCGGTCAGCGAAGCGTTGCCGGCTGGCCGTCTGCAGCAGTCGCGTTATGGCCGTTTCATGGCGCGGCACGGCATGCACGATGTGGTGGAGCTATTCATTCGGCGTGGCGGGCGCGTGGTGGCGGGGTTTTCCCTGATCCGCGACGCCACGCTAGGCAGCTTTACCGGGCAGGAAGTGCAGACCTTGCAGCATCTGCACGGTTTGCTGGAGTTGGCTGCCGGCAGCCACCTGCCACTGGCCGACCCGATGCTGGTTAGTGAGGTTGCCCTGACTCCCAGGGAGCAAGAGGTGGCACTGCTGTTGCGTGACGGTGCCAGTAACAAAACCATTGCCCGCTTGCTGGATATGGGTGTGCCTACGGTGAAGACCCACCTGCAGCACCTCTACCGCAAGTTTGGCGTAAACAACCGTACTGCCCTGACACGCTGTCTGTTTGAGCAGCTACCGGACAGTATGGCGCCCGGCCTGGTCATTTAGATTGGGCCTAGTGACAACCGGCCCCGCGATAAAACCCAATACAGGGTGCCGGCTACAAAGCGAGAACATCAAAGGAGTCCCAACAATGAGCATTCAGCAGAAACTGAGTCGCTACCTCGATCAGGGGGTGGTGGGCTTTCCGGTGGCGCTGGCCAGTTCGGTCGGTGTCATCATGGCCAGCCCGGTGATCCTGACCGCTACCAGTGGCTTTGGCATCGGCGGCAGTACCTTCGCGCTAGCCATGGTGATAGCCTGGGTGATGATGCAGGCACAGGCCACCACATTTTCCGAGGCGGCTTCTATGTTGCCGACTTCGGGTGCGGTATACGACTATATCTCTTGTGGTATGGGTCGTTTTTTTGCCATTACTGGCACGATTTCGGCCTACTTGCTGGTACACGTCTTTGCCGGTACGGCCGAAACCATTCTTTCCGGTGTCATGGCACTCGTAAACTTTGAACACCTGAATACCATGATGGAAAGCAGTGGCTATTCATGGCTAGTGGGGGTAGGGCTGGTGATTTTGTTTGGCGTGCTGAATGCCCTGGGAATCACCATCTTCGGTAAGGCCGAAATCGTTCTCACCTTTGTGATGTGGGCGACGCTGACCATCTTCGGTGTTATTGGCCTGATGAAAGCGCCAGCAGTACATTTTGAAGGCTGGTTCGGTAGTCCGCTGGACCTGTCCGACCCCACCGGCGTGCTGAGTCTGATCGGTATGGCCATGTTCATGTTTGTCGGTTTCGAGCTGGTGACACCATTGGCGCCGGAGCTGAAACGCGCCAGCCGTAATATTCCGCTGGCCGCCAAGCTGGGCCTGACCGGGGTGGCCAGCACCATGTTCTTGTACGGTGCAGCCATGGTGCATCAGGTAGCCAACGTGCCGATGGACCCGAATAATCCGCAAGGCCCACACTTGCTGGATACCCCGATGGCCATTCCGGCGTTTGCCGAGCAAGTCATGGGGCCGTTCGGTAAAATCTGGCTGGGTATTGGCTTGCTGTTTGCCGGTGCCGCTACCATCAATACGCTGATCGCCGCCTTGCCGCGCATCCTGTACGGCATGGCGCTGGATGGTGCTCTACCCCGTGCATTCACTTACTTGCATCCGCGTTTCAAGACCCCGCTGGTGGGTATCCTGGTGGCCGTCATCATCCCGTGTGCACACGCTTGGTACATCCAGGGCAATCTGGACCGCATCATGCCGCTGGTACTGGCCGCCGTGTGTGCCTGGGGCGTGGCTTACCTGCTGGTGAACATCTCGGTGGTGATGTTGCGTATCCGCCGCCCGGACTTTCCACGCGCCTATCGTTCGCCGTGGTTTCCGCTGCCGCAGATCGTGTCCAGTGTCGGCATCATCATCGCTATCTGGTTCATCACCCCGCCGGGCATGAACAGCCGCGACATTTACGTACCGTTTGGTGTGATGCTGGGCCTGACTGCGGTGTACGCCCTGGTGTGGACCGTGTTTGTGCAGAAGGTTAACCCTTTCCGCCCGGTAGAAATCGAAGTCTTGCTGGAAGAAGAGTTCGGCAAGGCGGCCGGCCATGAGTCGCTGATCGATGAGGAAATGAAGCGTGTGGCCTCGCTGGGCTGAGCGCTGGCGCCGCGGGCGCCCGCCTCGTGCATACCGCGCCGGTGCCACGCTGGCCAGGCTACAGCCGGAGCTGGCGTTGGCGGGGGCGGTGTGCACGACGCAGGACGACAGCTCGATGACGTGCACGGTGGGCGACGGCCTGCATTTCACGGTACAGGAGCGTGTCGAGTCGATGTTCCTGGCCCACACCGTGTGCTGCGAGTTCCGGCTGCTGGTGCCTGTGTCCTCCACGCTGGCAGCACTGCCCCCGGCACGGGTGGTGATTCGGCATACCGGTATGTTGCGGCGGCAGGGCATTGCCTGCACCGTCGAAGGCAGCCGGGATGAGGCGTTGCTTGCCATCGCTCGTCGCCTGGAGACCGACCCGCTGGTGATCCGTGCCTTGCTGCCGCTGGATTTTCGTCGCTGTGAGCTGTATCTGGCGGAAGGGTGCTGGCAGCTGTGTATCGAGCACTTTGGTGCCAGCGAGCTGGTGACTACGCTGCCACCGATGCGCCGTTACATCCGGCTGGTTAGTGAGCAGCGTACTGCCATGCTGAGCAGTCTGCAGGTGTGCCGCACCTTGTTGGCCGCATGAGTCCAGCGGATTTTTTCCCGACAAAGCACAAGGGCGCCATAGGCGCCCTTGTGCTTTGTTACGTCTCGGCCCAGCTACGCGTCGGGTGTGTTGTAGTCTTCGTTCTCGCCGTCGCTGTCGGCAGTCTCGCTGACCTGGCCCGGTGCCGGCAGCTGCTCCAGCTCGGCCAGCAGTTGCAGCAGTTGGCTCAGTTTGGCCTCGCCAAAGTGCTGCTCGATCTGCTGGTAGCAGGCGGCGGATAGCGGCGAAATCTGGTGCGTCAGCGCGCGGCCGCTGTCGGATAGCGACACGATCAGGCGGCGGCTATCGGTTTTGTCTTTACGGCGATGAATCAACCCGGCCTTTTCCATGCGTACCAGAATGCCGGTGAGGCTGGGTGACAGGATGCAGGCCAGGTCTGCCACCATGCCGGCTTCCATTTCACCGCGGTCGTCCAGCAGACGCATGATGCGCCACTGTTGTTCGGTCAGGCCAAAACCGTTCAATAGTGGCCGGAAGTACGCCATGACGGCCTCGCGGGCGCGCAACAGGTGCTGGGGGAGACGATGCTGATGCGGGAGATGCTGGTCCATGAGGCAAGTCTGAAGTCTAAATGATGAATATCTTAACATTTCACATGCTGGCTGGCAGCACCTCATCCCTCCGGTGGATGGGGCAGGGCCGCGGGGCAAGGCAGACTGGGGTTTTCCCACCAGGAGATTGCCATGTCGTTTCGCAACAAGATCATCGTGATTACCGGCGCCGGTACCGGTATTGGCCAGGCGTGTGCCCGCCGTTTGGCTGCCGAGGGGGCCCGGCTGGTATTGATTGGCCGCCGTGCTGCAATGCTGGAGGCCGTGGCTGCGGAGACTGGCGGCCTGGCACTGGCTGGTGATGCCGCCAGCAGCGACGACTGGCAGCGCATGCTGGTCAGCATCCTGCAGCATTACGGTGCGATTGACGGTTTAGTGGCCTGCGCTGGCGGTATGGGGCAGGGTGACATCTTGCAGACGGATGACGCGCAATGGCAGCAAGCGATGGCGGCCAACCTTGGCACTGCCTTTGCCAGTGCCCGAGCCTGCCTGCCGGCCTTGAAGCAACGCCGTGGCAGCATCGTGCTACTGGCATCGATCGCCTCGCTGGCAGCAGGGCCGGGTGTGTGCGGTTACACCACCGCCAAGCATGGCCTGCTGGGACTGATGCGGTCACTGGCCCGGGATGTCGGCCCTGATGGTGTCCGGGTGAACGCCGTGTGCCCGGGCTGGGTACGTACACCGATGGCAGATGAAGAGATGCAGCCGTTGATGGCGCATTACGGCGATAGCCTCGATCAGGCTTACCAGCGTGTCACCGCTGACGTGCCGTTGCGGCGGCCGGCAGAAGCGCACGAGATTGCCAGTATTTGTCGCTTCCTGCTGTCGGACGAGGCGGCCATCCTGACGGGTGCCAGCATTGTGGCCGATGGCGGCGCCAGCATCGTGGATGTTCCCACCCTGGCATTTACGCGCATCTAAGTCAGCCGGTAGGCCGGTAGCGAGGCTACCGGCCTGCTTCGCTTACAAGCTAACGACCGAGGTCTCCGGCAGGGTGGCGCCGCCGTCCACCACGATGGTTTGCCCGGTGATGTAGTTGGCCGCACCGGATGCCAGAAACAGCATGGCTGCCGCAATATCCGCCGCCTCGCCCAGCCTGCCCAGCGGGATAGCGCGGGCGATATTGTCGTTGATCGCATCATCCCCCAGATTGGCCATGGCTGGCGTGCGGATCATGCCCGGCTCCACCCCGTTGACGGTAATGCCGCTAGGCGCCAGCTCCAGTGCGGCGGCACGGATGAAGCCATTGACGCCAGCTTTTGACGCCGCGTAATGCGCTAGCCCCGGGTAGGCCACCCGTGGGCCGGTGACCGATGAGGTAGCCAGAATGCGCCCGCCGGGTTTGGGTAGCCAGGGCAGGGCTGCCTGGGTTAGCCAGAACAGAGCTGACAGATTGACGGCCAAGGTGCGCGAAAGCACGGCTTCACTGATCTCGGCCAGCGGCGTCAGCGGAAAGTAGGCGGCATTGTGCAGCAGGATATCCAGCCGGCCATGCTGCTGGCCGATGGCCAGCATCATCTGCCGGATGGCGTCGGGGTCTGCCAGGTCGATGGGCCAGGCTTGTGCCCGCCCACCGTCTGCTTGCAGTTGCTGCGCGGCTGCTTCGGCCTGCTCCGCCTGGCGATCGGCAATGATGACGTGGGCACCGTGGGCGGCAAAGGCGCGGCACAGCGCCAGGCCAATACCCTGTGCGCCGCCGGTGACCAGCACAATATGCTGGTCAAAGTCGGGAACGTAAGAGGGGGTAAGCATGAGGTCTCCCGCACGGGCAGCCGCTAGCGGGCTGCCCGTATTGATCAGGCTAGCGGATGGCGGGTGGTGTTCAGCACCTGGGCCTGGGCGCCGACTGCAAAGTTGGACAGCGCGCTGAAGTCACCGCCCTGGTAGCCGACAATCTTGCCGTCGGTCTTGCCCTGAGCCAGGTCGATCAGCACCACGCCCAGTGTCGGCACAATCTTTTCGCACCACACGAACAGGTACAGCGCATCAGCCAGTTTCACGTAATAGCAGCGGTCAACATCGGCCAGCCCCTGCTCCACGCCCTGCAGGCATTGCCAGGCATAGAAGTGGCTATTCAAGTAAATGTGTTCGTAGCACTCCGTCTGGCTGTAGCGGTACAGGTTGCGCATGCCGATCAGCTCATCGGTGGGGTGATGCAGGTGCTCGCCAGTCTGTACTGGGCGATCTATCGTACCGTGGGTGATCACAGCCTCCACCGCCGTCAGCGGCAGCCCTTGCGCCACACGCCGGAACGGGTCGATACGGGTTGCTGCTTCGTCAGGCAATTGGCCGTCGATGCGGGTAAACAGGCCTTGGGCAAGGTCTAGCACCAGGCTGAGCGAGGACCGGCTGTTTTCTTGCGGTAAACCATCAATCAGATAGCACTGCGGCCGCAGCGAGGTGACACGGCAGCGGGCGTGCAGCGTAACGTCGCCTTGCGTCAGCTGCAGTGCGTCATGCTGGCTGAGAGTGAGTACTGCGACACGACCGGTGTCGTCATGCAACTGGAACTGCCGGCCGGCGAGCTCGTTGCAGGCAGGCAGTGTGTGGTTGGCGGGGGCAAAACCGTCGGCAAGCGCACCGACCTGGATGAATACGGGTTGATCCATGAGCGTCTCCATTGCGAGGGGTCACCATCGGACAGGTGATGCTCGCAATGTAGTCAGGCGCTGCCTGTGCGCGTATCAGCCAGAGGGATGACTCGGTGTTACACGCTGATTGCTTGGATGTTGTGTGGATATCTATATTGGGTGCGCGCCTGTCTGAATCGCCTCTGCTTTTCTTCGGGTATTGCGAGTTTCTAAGGATTCACGAGGTTGATCCGCTCAGCCCTGCTGCCAGCCGGTCTCGCTGTCGTCGTATGCCATCAAAAATGGCCAGTGCCAATTCCGCCGGAAAATCTGCCGGCAGTGTTTGTGCAACGTCTTCCAGTACCTTGCCCGTGCAATCTACTAGCTCGTTTAGCAGTGTCTTGGCCCATGCCTCGGTCAGGCCGCTGCTGCGTGCTTGTGCCAGCCAGTGGCGTGGCTGGATGCGGTCGATCAGGTAGTGATTGCTTTGCCCGCGTACCGCCATGGCCAGCTTGGCCTTTTGTGGCGCTACCTGGCCGGCACCATGGCCGATGACAGGGTGGGCGGACAAAATGTCGTATAGCGGCGTTGCCCTGTAACGGCCACCTGGCAGATGAAACAGGCTGAAGTTTTTGGCGTGGCCGTCGGTGGCGGCCAGCAGCCAGAACACCACTTGGGTCTTGAAGAACTGCTGGCGGTCAGCTTCGCTGTTTTCGGAGCCGGCCAGAATATCGAGGATGCGCGCCACACCTGGGCCACCGTCACTCTGGTACTTGAGGTGGGGGGGCGTGCCGGTAGCCTGGCAGAAGTCTTCTTGCGGCAGGCGCATCAGCCAGCTGCCGTCTGCGGCTAGCCGGCGGTCAAAGCGTTCCACCACCAGCACTTTCTGCGCGTCAAAGCGGGCGATGTCGCAGCGGGCTACCGGCAGGCCAAATGCGGCGACCAGCTGCGCGCAGAGCCATTCGTTTTCTACCGAGCTGCGCATATCGGCTTGCATGCCACCTACCAACCCCATGGGCAGTTTCAGGATATGGGTAGTGGGCGTACTGCCTAGCGGGCGCTGCCAGCGCCCAGCGTGGTACAGCAAAGCGGTTTTCTCCTGCGCGCCGGCAATGGATAGGCGCAGGTCGGCCTCATATTCCTGTTGCCCTGGTGCGCCAGTGTGCACTGTTTGTTGCAACAAGCTGGCGATGTCTGCCTCTGTCAGTGCTTCCCCGTGAATACTGTGCAAGTCTTGCGGCGTTTCGTCGGGTGGTAGCAGTTGCAGCGCGCCGACGCAGTCGCGCCCTAGTGCGGCCAGCAGGGTAAACGCAGCGCTGTCGCTCAGCCGGTAGCGTTGCGCCAGGCGGCGGCGGATGCTGTCGCTATCGGGTAGCAGGTTATCGAAATAGGCATTGACCACGGCACCGCGATACGCGGCATTGCCGGGTAAAAACGGCAGCGACAGCGACAGTGGCCGTGCTTGCGGGTGATACAACCAGCTATCGTGGTAACTGAAGGTTTCGTCGCTACGGGTGAGCGCCCATTCGCCAACCAATAAGCCATTCATCCATACATTCAGCTGTTGCCGGTGACTCTTGCGGCCCATCTCACCACGCCTCGTCGCTGACGGTGGTCTGTTTGTCATCGCGGGTGTGGATCACCAGCTCGGCATCCAGTGCCCGTAGCAGTTTGCTTAGCCGCTCCACGCTGGCTGCGGCCGGGCGGGCTTCCAGCCGGGCATAGCTTTGCTGGCTGATGCCCAGTCGTTCGGCCAGTTGTGTCTGGGTGAGTCCGGCGCGCTGGCGTAGGCTGCGCAGCATGGCGGGCAATTGGTCCGGTGTGATGATGGGATAGTGCATGGTATCCGAGTCCGTACAGGGTACGCATTACATCCTATGTGTTGTAAATGAAAAATACAACTTCAAGGTTGTTAATTCATTTTACAACGTAAAGGGTGTGGAAAATCTGGTCGCGGCCGACAGGTAATCACGGTGGAGAAGGAAGGTTTTGTAGCCTGAAGCTTGCGGTGGCCGGCAGTCGCAACTGACGGGCTGGCGGTGCGAGTTGGCGATGTGGAGTACGTTGGCCGCCGGTATATCGTAAGTAAGCTGTTGATGAGTGCGGGGAGTGACATCTCGCAGCAAAACCGGCAGCCCGACGGTCAAAAAGCCTGCAAATTGCTGAAAAAAAGTGTGACACTTTTCCGGTGCCTGTTTCGCTTCGCATTTCCCAGGCAGGTTCGCGATGGCTTTAGGTAAGTGTCTGTCTTGAAAAGTGATTCTGGTGTCGTGTGATTCTAAGGTGAGGCAGATGACGTCAAAAATTTGCCCTCATAACCCGAAGGTCGTAGGTTCAAATCCTGCTCCCGCAACCAAACACAAACCCCTGATTCAATTGAGAAATTGGATCAGGGGTTTTGCGTTTTCCCTCCTCCGTTTTGAGTATGTACTAGCTTAGGTACTCATTTCTGCACTTAAACCGCGTCCGGATGATGCGTGGCTCTGTAATGACCCAGCCCTTTCTGCACAGGTCAGGCTACTAATTGATACGCCATCGCCGGCGTCTTCATCTCCAAAGACTGGTGCGGGCGTCGGTGGTTGTGGAACCCGATCCAGTCTGCAATCACCCGGCTAGCGTGCACCAGGCTTTCAAGGTGGTGACGGTGCACGCACTACTCCTTACTCCTTCAACGCGCGGATCACCCGTTCCACCATGCCATTCTGCTCCGGCGTGTGCGGTGTGATGCGGGCCTGTCCGAATTTTTGTGTAAACGGGGTTTGGGTTACGCCTGTGGAATGCGTTCCTCGAACTGAATGGTAAAGCGAGTCAGCGCCGCCTTCCAATCCCGAATCGGCATGGTCCAC
>NZ_JAQQLF010000008.1 GCF_028548455.1 Vogesella aquatica | reverse complement strand
CTGGGCGTGGGCATTATTGCCTCGATGGCGGTGGACGCGCAGCGCGAGAGCCAGGTGCGCGTGGTGGAAGGCGCACCGCTGTTCGGGCACCAGACCACCCGCGTGGCCATCCGCCGCGGGCACTACCTGCGTAGCTACGCCTACCGCTTCATCGAGCTGTGCTCGGCGGCGCTGGACGAAGACACCGTACGCCAGGCCTTGCTGCCGGCAGTGCAGGACTGAGCCCTTCTTGTCTGTTTAGCTTGCGGCCAGTGGTCTGGCCGGCCACGCCAGCCACAAGGCCGCGCCGGCAATCATCAGCCCGCCCAACCAGCCGCTGGCAGCCAGCGGCTCGCCCAGCCAGCTCACCGCAAACAGCGCACCCCATAGTGGCTCGCTGCCTAGCAGCAGCGCCACCTTGCTGGGGCTGCTGGCTGCCAGCGCACGGTTCATTGCCCAGAACGCAAACAGTGTGCAGCACAGCGTCAGGAACAGCATAGGCAGCCAGAAGTCTGCCTGCTGCGGCAAGGCCGGCAGCCCGCCCGGCTGCAGCAGGCCCAGCGCCAGCGCCGCTGCGCCCACCAGCATGCCCTGCACCGCGGTCAGCCCCAGCATGTCTATGCCCTTGCCGGCGGTAAGCCTTGTGGCCAGGCAGCTCTGGAAGGCGCGGATCAGTGCCGCCAGCAGCATCAGCGCGTCGCCCTGGTTCAGGCCGCCACCCGCCATACCGGTGAGCAGCCAGGTGCCCAGCAGCGACACGATGGCGGCCAGCCACAGCTTGCCGGCCGGGCGCTTGCCCAGCCACAGCCATTCCACCGGCGGCGTCAGCAGCAGGCACAGGCTCACCAGAAACGCCGCCTTGCCGGCGCTGGTGTGCGCCACACCGGCGGTTTCGGCCAGAAAAATGGCCAGCAGACCCACGCTGGTGGGCAGCGCTACCCGTACCGTGGCGGCGCGCTGGGTTGCCGGTAAGCGTAGCCAGTACGGCAGTAGCAGGGCGGCGGTCAGCAAAAAGCGGATGGCAATGACACCGGCCACCGGATAGTAGGCCAGCGCGGTCTTCACCATGCTGTAGCTGCTGCCCCAGATCACGGCGGTGAGCAGCAACAGCATCTCGGGCGGGAGCGGGCGGCGGGTGGGCATGATTTTTCCTTGTTTTGTGTGTGGCCCAGTATGAAACTGTTCGAGTGGGCTGATAATCGGCTAATCAGGCAAAGGATTTGTGAGCCATGAGAACAAATGAACTGCTGCCGCTGCTGCCAGACCTGGCGGTGCTGGTGGATGTGGTGGAAGCCGGCTCGTTCAGTGCCGCGGCGCGGCTACAGGGCAGCACGCCGTCGGCGGTAAGCCGGCAGATGGCGCGGCTGGAGGCGGCGCTGGGCCTGACACTGCTGGAACGCAGCACGCGCCGGCTGCGGCTGACCAGCGGTGGGCAGGAAGTAGTCCGCCACGCGCGCAGCATGCTGGACGCCGCGCGGGCGGCCTGCGATGGCGCAGCGCGCCACGCCAGTACCATCGCAGGGCGGGTCAGGTTGGCCGCACCCAAGGCGGCTTTGCGCCAGATCATTCATCCACAGCTACCACTGCTCTTGCAGACTTATCCACAGCTGGCGCTGGAATTGCTGGTGAATGACCAGCCCGGCGACCTGATCGCCGACGGCGTAGATATTGCGCTGCGGCTGGGCGACCCGCCTGCCGGCTACGTGGCGCGGCCGTTCATGGTGGTGCGTACCAAGCTGTACGCCGCGCCCGCCTATCTGGCACAGCATGGCACGCCGCAGCACCCGTCCGAGCTGGTGCGCCACAGCTGCCTGCATCTGGCCGAGCAGGCAGGCGACGACGAGTGGTGTGCGGTTCGTGATAACGAGCGCGTGGTGGTGAATGTGCGCGGCCGCTACGCCGGCAACCATAGCGAGATGCGGCGCGAGGCCGCCGAATGGGGCATGGGTATTGCCAGCCTGCCCGACTTTACCGCCCGCCAGTCGCTGGCTAGTGGCACGCTGGTAGCGGTACTACCGGACTGGCAGCTGTTGGGGCGCTACCAAGGCACCAGCTGGCTGGTGTACCACGCCGACCGCTACCGCTCGGCACGGGTGCGCGCGGTGGTGGATTTCCTGCTGGGCGTGGCCACGCGGTTGGGTTATGGCGCATCCAGCCAGCCTGGGGGCTGACAAATCGCCGGTGCAAAGCAAAACACCCCGCCGTAGCGGGGTGTTGCAAGGTTGGCCGCAGGCCGGCGCTTACTTCTCGACGAAGGCGCGCTCGATCGCGAAGTGGCCTGGCTCGCCCATGCGTGGCGACTCTTTGAAACCCAGGTCTTCCAGAATGTGGCAAGTATCTTCCAGCATGGCCGGGCTGCCGCACAGCAGGGCGCGGTCGGTTTCCGGGTTCAGCTGCGGGATGCCCAGCTGCTTGGCCAGCTCGCCGCTCTTGATCAGGTCGGTCAGGCGGCCCTGGTTGCGGAACGGCTCGCGGGTCACGGTAGGGTAGTACACCAGTTTTTCGCTGATCATCTCGCCCAGGAACTCGTGCCCGGTCAGCTCTTTGGTGATGTAGTCGTGGTAGCCCAGCTCGTTTACCCAGCGTACGCCGTGGATCAGGAAGATCTTGTCGTACAGGTCGTACACTTCCGGGTCCTTGATGATGGACATGAACGGTGCCAGGCCGGTACCGGTAGACAGCAGGAACAGGTGCTTGGCGTTCGGCAGCAGGTTGTCCTGTACCAGGGTGCCGGTCGGTTTGCCGGAAATCACCACCTTGTCGCCCGGCTGCAGGTGCTGCAGGCGCGAGGTCAGCGGGCCGTTTTGCACTTTGATGGAGTAGAACTCCAGGTGCTCTTCCCAGTTGGCGCTGGCCACGGAGTAGGCGCGGATCAGCGGTTTGCCGTTCACTTCCAGACCGATCATCACGAACTGGCCGTTGATGAAACGCAGACCCGGGTCGCGGGTGCAGGTGAAGCTGAACAGGGTGTCGTTCCAGTGATGGACGGACAGGACGGTTTCGGTCGAAAGAGTAGCCATGTGGATTGTCTTTGAATACAGGCAAAAATCATCAAGCGCGTATTCTACCGCAGCTTGCAAATAACTGCTTGGACGGAAAGGTTCTGTCTTTATTGCATTTTTTGATATTAATCAATTTATATAATGACAGAAGTTCTCGATAAGCTTGCCTAGGTAGGCTGTCAGGGTGTCAGACAGTCTGTAGTTGCACGCTTACACGCTGCGCGCTATGTTGCCCTGCAACAACAACAGGGAGAAAGCGCGATGAAACTGTGCGTAATTGCCGGTGACGGCATAGGGCAAGAGGTGGTGCCGCAGGCGGTACGCGTGCTGCAAAGCATGCTGCCGGCACTGCAAACAGTGACAGCCGACGCCGGCTGGGCCACCTTCCAGCAACAGGGCACAGCGCTGCCGGCCGCTACATTGGCCGCTGCGCGCGATTGCGGTGCGGTGCTGTTTGGCGCGGTGAGCTCGCCGGCGCGGGCGGTGGCCGGCTACCGCTCGCCCATCGTACAGCTGCGGCGCCAGCTGGGCTGCCACGCTAACCTGCGGCCAACTCTCAGCCTGCCCGGCTGCGGTTTGCCGGGGCTGGATGTGCTGATCGTGCGCGAGAACACCGAAGACCTGTACGTGGGCGAAGAGCATAGCGATGGCGACACCGCCACCGCCGTCAAGCGCATTACCCGTGCCGCGTCGCTACGGGTGGCCGAGAGCGCGTTTGCGCTGGCCGCTGCCGCCGGGCGCCGCCGCGTCACCATCGTGCACAAGGCCAATATCCTGCCGCTGACCGACGGCCTGTTCCGCGACTGCGCGCGCGAGGTAGCCACGCGCTACCCGCAGCTGCAGGTAGACGAAATGCTGGTGGACACCGCCGCGCTGAAACTGGCGCAGGCGCCGCAGGCGTTCGACGTGCTGCTGGCACCCAACCTGTACGGCGACATCCTGTCCGACCTGGCGGCGGCCTTTGGCGGCGGCCTGGGCGTGGCGGCGTCGCTCAATCTGGGGCAGGGCGTAGCCATTGCCGAGCCGGTCCACGGCAGCGCGCCGGATATTGCCGGGCAGGGCGTGGCCAATCCGGTAGCCAGCCTGCTGTCGCTGGCCATGCTGCTGCGCCACCATTGGCAGCTGCCCGCGTTTGCCACGCAGCTGGAGCTGGCAGTGCAGCATGTACTGGCTGCAGGCACACGCACGCCGGACCTGGGCGGCAGCGCCAGCACGGCAGCGTTTTGCGATGCGGTGATGGCAGCCTTGTAGCCCCCTGCGGCAAGGTGTCGCATTCCGCTGGCGCTGGCCATGTATTACATTGTGTCTGGCAGGGGGGCGCCCCTGCATGCGAATAGAACACTTGATGCCGCCCTACTCCAAGAGGGCGGCTTTCTTTTTTGGGCGCGACAAAATGCCGCAGCCTTGCGCCGGCTGGCATGCCGGATGGTAAAGTGCCGCCATGATGCCCACTGTGTTTCCGGCCCTGTTTGCGGCCAACCTCGAACTGGTTCACCAGCGCCTGCTGCAGCTGCGCTGGGTCATGCTGCTGGCGGCCTTGCTGCTGATCGTGTTGGGCCAGCTCGCCGGCCTGGTCTTGCCGCTGGTGCTGCTGGGCCAAGCCTGGCTGACGCTCGCCTTGCTGAATCTGGCTACGCCATGGCTGGCGGCGCAGGGCTGGCAGGCGCGCAGCCTGATCAGCCTGGGCCTGCTGGCCGATATGGTGGTGCTCACCGAAATGCTGGCCTTTACCGGCGGTGCGGCCAACCCGCTGGCCTCGCTTTACTTGCCGCCGGTCTTGTTTGGCGCCTTGCTATTGCCACCGGCGCGCGCCTGGGCGCTGGCCATCATCAGCCTGATGGCTTATGGCCTGCTGTTTGTCTGGCACTTGCCGTGGCCGCTGGCAGGCAGCGATGCCGCTTACGCCTTCCAGCTACACCTGGTGGGGATGTGGATCACCTTTGCCGTGTCGGTCACGCTGCTGACCGGCTTTGTGTCCTATCTTGCCTGGCAGCTATCCCAGCGCGAGGCGGCGCTGGCTGCCGCGCGCGAGGCGCAGCTGCGCGACGAGCAGCTGGTCGCGCTAGGGGTACAGGCTGCCGGGGCGGCGCACACCCTGTCTACGCCGCTCAATACGCTGACCCTGCTGTGCGACGACATGCTGGCCAGCTACACCACGCCGCCTGCGCTGATCGAAGACCTGCAGCTGATGCACAGCCAGCTGGCAGTGTGCCGCGACGCGCTGGCCAGGCTGAAAGCCGGCGCCGAAAGCCGGCCGGCGCCGCAGCCCTTGTGCGAGGCGCTGGACGAGCGCCTGCAGGGCTGGTATTCCAGCCGCCCGGATGTGAAGCTGTTACGCCACGGCCTGCTGCAGGGCGGGCCGATGGTGGCGTTCGACCCGCGTTTCTGGCCGGCATTTTTCAATCTGCTGAATAACGCCGCCGAGGCGGGCGGCGGCGAGGTGGAGCTGACGGTGGCCAGCAGCGCAGGCTGGCTGACGCTGCAGATCCACAACCGCCGTGGCAGCCTGAGCGATGCCCAGCTGGCCCGTGCCGGCCTGGCCCCGCTGGACAGCAACAAGCCTGCCGGCCTGGGCCTGGGGGTGATGCTGTCGCACGTGACGCTGTCGCACCTGGGTGGCGAACTTAACCTGGATAACGACCCGCAGGGCGGCGTGTGTGCCACCTTGCGCCTGCCACTGGATACACCATGAACGATTTGCTGATTATTGATGACGACCTGGCGTTTGCCGGGGTACTGGCGCGCAGCCTGGCGCGGCGTGGCTATAGCGTGCGCCATGCGGCCAACCCTGACGCAGCGCTGGCCGAGCTGGCCCAGCTAGCGCCACCGCAGATCATTCTGGACCTGAACCTGGCCGGTGAAAGCGGCCTGCGCCTGCTGCCACAGCTGCTGGAAAAAGCACCGGCGGCACGCGTACTGGTGCTGACCGGTTACGCCAGCATCGCCACCGCAGTAGAGGCGGTAAAGCTGGGCGCGGTGAACTATCTGGCCAAGCCGGCCGGGGTGGACGATATTCTGGGCGCGCTGGGCCAGGTGGCGGCCAACCCCGAGCAGGACGTGACCGCGCAGCCGATGTCGCTCAAGCGCGTGAGCTGGGAGCACCTGCAGCGCGTGCTGGCCGAGCACGGCGGCAATGTGTCGGCCACGGCGCGCGCCCTCAATATGCACCGCCGCACGCTGCAACGCATGCTGGCCAAGCGGCCGGTGAAAAGCTGAGCCCGCAGGCACCGGCCACCGGCGTGGGCTTGCCAAACGCTTGTCCGGTACGCGCCAGGCACGGTATGTGCATAAAGGCTTGCGGGCGGTTATCCGCACAGTGCCTATGCGTTGCCTGGCCGCAAAAGCCGGCGCAAGTCCCTGATAAAAAAATGGACAATCTAGAGCAATTGCGTTAAATTGTGCAGCGCACTCAAGCCGAAAGGTTTTTGTGGTGTTAGCCCCTCGAAGCATCGTGTCGGCCCCTCGCCGGCGAGATGTTTCTTCCTCGTGTTGGCCCCTGTGGAGTTTCCCAGGGGATTTTTTTTTGCCTGTCGCTTTTGCTCCCGCTTTGCTGCCGTGCTCTGCCTCAGCCAGGCTCGGGCTGATGTTGTCCTCCGTCTTCGGGCTGGCCAAGCTCGCTAATGGATGCCAGTACGTGTGGCTTGTTACCCACCATCAGCGGTGACAAGCCTATCTTGCACGGAAACAGGCTGCCATCACGCCGTCTGGCTTGCAGCACCTGGCTGTCTGCCATATGGCGGCTTGCCGGGCTTTGCAGGTATTGCTTCATCTTGCCTTGGTGCTGTGCACGCTGCGCTTCCGATAGCAAATAGCTGAAATGCTGCCCCAGCAGGGTGGCGCGCGGGTAGCCGAACAGGCTTTCCATGCGGCTGTTGACCAGCCGGATCAGCCCGGCATCGTCTACCATCATCAGCCCGTCCGGAATCGCCTCTACCACTTGGCGCAGTAGCGCTTCGTTTTGCCGCAGTGCGTCTTCGCTGCGCATGCGCGCGCTGATATCAATGGCCGACGGAATCAGGTGGGTAATGCGGCCGTATTCGTCGCGCAGAGGTGCCAGCATGAAGTCGATAGGCGTCAGCGCGTTGTCGGCCAGGCGTACCACCACATCAAAGCGGGATACCTCACCGCAGGCCGCGCGCAGTACCGCGTGCTGTATCTGTGCCTGTATCTGCGGGGAATAGTTCCACCAGGGGCAGTCCCAGAACTTCAGCCCGCGGACGTCTTCGATGCGTATGCCGGCGGCGTCCAGCGGCGCACGGTTGGCACTTTGCAAGGTGCCGTCCGTGGCCAGTACGCCGACAAAGGCAAACAGATTGTCCAGCACGCGGCGCAGGTGGCCTTCGTTTTCGCGCTGTACCCGTTCGGCTTCGTAGCGGGCGGTCACGTCTTCTACCATGGCGACAATGCCGCAGGGCTGGCCATCGGGCATGGGCAGCGGGTGGTAGCTGGCTTCCCAGTGCCGCAACTGGCCGGAGCCGGGCGGGATCTCGGCGCTGGCGGCAAAGCGCGTACGTGCCTTGCCACTGCTTTGTACCGCCTGCATGATCGCCTCCAGCGCAGGGCCGGCGTCGGGTATCACGTCACGCGGGCGGCGACCGATATGGGCTGACGGGGGCAGACCATTGGAATCCGCCAGCCGCTGGTTGATATGCAGGTAACGGAAATCGGCGTCCAGCACGGCAATGCCGATCGGTACGCTAGTCAGCAGGGTGTTTACCAGCCCTGATGGGTCGATGAGGCAGGACATGCAGCAGCCTTTTATCGAAATAATCAATATTCAGGATAGCCATCTGTCCTGACAAAACAATGCTTTTCGGATACCGGTATACAGGGCGCATGTCATGCCGGCGGCAGCGTCAGCCTGTAGCGTAGCGTTTACAGCCAACGCCCCGGGTTCATGATGCTGTGCGGGTCCAGCTGCTGCTTGATGCCGCGCATAATGGCCAGCGCTACCGGGTCTTTGTACTGCGACAGCCAGTGCGCCTTCAGCTGGCCTATGCCGTGCTCGGCTGCCAGCGTGCCACGGTAGCGGTACACGTGTTCGTAGACAATGGCGTTGACCGCGTCCTCGTCGGTAAACAGTTCGGCGTTGCCGGGGCGGGTGTAGCTGATGTTGTAGTGCAGGTTGCCGTCGCCGGCGTGGCCGAAGGCGACGATGCGCACACCGGGGAAGGCCGCGTCCAGCGCGGCACCGCAGCTGGCCAGAAAGGCGGGGATGGCCGAGCTTGGCACGCCGATATCGTGCTTGATGCTGGGGCCTTCGCGCTTTTGCATGTCGGAGATGTCTTCGCGCAGCTGCCACAGGCTGGCGCGTTCGGTCTCGCTTTGCGCCAGCACGCCATCGTGGAAGTCTTGGCCACCCAGCCACTGTTCGAAGCTGGCTTGCAGCGCGGCCGGCTCGCCGCCGTCGGACAGCTCCACCAGCAGCGCCCACGGCGCAAAGAACGGCATGCAGCCGGGCTTGTGGCGCTCGGAGATGCGCTGGCAAGGTTCGGAGATCATCTCGAAGGTGGTCAGGCGGTCGCCAAAGCGTGCCTGCAGCGCGTTCAGCGCGGCGATGGCGGCCTCGGCGCTGTCTACCGCCAGCAGCGCGGTGCTGTAGGCGGTGGGCAGTGCAAACAGCTTGAGCGTAGCGCCGGTAATCAGCCCCAGCTGGCCTTCTGCGCCGATGAATAGCTGCTTCACGTCCAGCCCGGTGGTGTCCTTGCGCAGTGCGGACAGCGCGTCCAGCAGCGTGCCGTCCGGTAATACCACCTCCAGCCCCAGCGTCAGCTCGCGCATGGTGCCGTAGCGCAGCACCGCCAGGCCGCCGGCGTTGGTGGACAGGTTGCCGCCGATCTGGCAGCTGCCTTCGCTGGCCAGCGACAGCGGAAACAGCCGCCCCACGCTGGCGGCCGCCTGCTGTACCTGGGCCAGCGTGCAGCCGGCGTCCACGGTGATCGACAGGTTGGCCGCATCGATATGGCGCACGCGCTGCATGCGACGCAGGCCGATGATCAGCTGGCGGCCGCTGGTGTCCGGTGTGGCAGCCCCGCAAGTGGAGGTATTGCCGCCTTGCGGCACGATGGCGATGCCTTCCGCTGCGCACAAGGTGACGAGTGCGGTCACTTCGTCGCGGCTGGCCGGTAGCGCCATTGCCAGCGGCAGGCCGGTATAGCGGCCACGCATGTCGGTCACCGCCGGGGCCAGGTCGTGCGGGTCGGTAAGCAGGTTGGCCGCACCCACAATGGCGGCCAGGCGGGCGTGCAGATCAGTCATCTTGGGCTTCCGTTTCGGGGCGGGCTTCGACGTAGGCATCACAACCGTGGCCTATGGCCAGGTAGCGGCGCGCCAGGCGCTGGAATAGCGGCGCGGCGGCGGCGGGTAGCCAGCGCAGGTAGTGGCGCGGCGCCAGCAGCAGGCCGCAGCCGTAGCGGGTATCGGCGGCCTGCCATTGCAGCGCCGGGCAGGCGCCGTGGCGGTGGCCCAGCAGCAGGCGCGATAGCGGGCAGGGCGCGGCGGCGCAGCACACGCCACAGCCATTGCACGGCGCACCCGGCATGGGTTTGGCCGGTGCTGCGTGCTGTAGCCAGATGCGCTGCGGCTGCACCATGGCGGGGTTTACTCGTCGATATCCGGTGCCATCAGCGTGGCCGGGTGTTCCCAGCCCGGCTGCGCAGCGATGCGCGCCAGCCAGGCGGCCACATGCGGCCAGGCGTCCAGCGTCAGGCCGGCGTCGTCGATCAGCCACAGGTAGGCGCTGGCCGACAGGTCGGCAATGGTCAGACCGCTGGGCAATAGGTAAGCCTGGCCTGCCAGGTGGGCATTCAGTACGTCCAGGTCGCGGCGGGTGCGAGCCTCCAGCCAGGCGTCGGCACCCGCATCCAGTGGGGCAAACTTGCGCGCGTAGCGCAGGTTGGGCAGCGAAAAGCCAATGCGGTTGGCCTCCCAGCTCAGCCATTCGCGAATGCCCTGGCGCTCGCCGGGCTGGCCGGCCAGTACGCCTTCGCTTTCGGCCAGCCATTGCAGGATGGCGTTGGATTGCACCATGGGCTCGCCGTCCACCACCAGGGCTGGTACTTCGTCCCAGCGGCTGGCGGCGCGGAAGTCGGCGTCGCGTTCTTCGCGCGGCAGGCTCAGCGACACGTGGCGGTATTCGTGCGATACATCGCCCAGTACCAGGGCCAGGCGCACTTTGTAGCTGTGGCCGGAAAGACGGTTGCCGAACAGGGTGATCTTGCTCATGTGGGGTTCCTGTGCCTGCGTGGGCGTATGCATAAAAGCACGATGATACGCGCAAGGCGCGGGCGGTGGCAGCCCTATAGCCAGCCGCCCGGCAGGCGCTGCGCCAGCCATAGCAAGATTTCCGCCCCGGCCCACCACAGTAGCCCCACGTAGAGCCAGGCCAGCACGGTAGCCACATAGCCGGCCAGCAGCAGGCCGCCGTCGCGCACGCGCAGGCCCCAGGCCAGCAGGGCGATGGCGGCGGCGGGTACCACGTTGTCGAACGACACCAGCGGCATTGGCGTCATCATCGATGCACCGGCCAGCGCCAGCATGCCGCCGTTCAGCCAGCGCCAGCGCGGGCCGCTCAGGGCCAGCAGGCGCGGCTGGCTGATGCGCCCCAGCACGCCGGCCAGGCGGTGCAGGACGCGGTGCAGCGGGCCATGCAAGGCGGGCGGGACATGGCGGCGGCCCAGCCAGGCGGGCAGCGGAAAGGGGCGGGCCAGCGCGACAGACAGCGCGACCAGCAGGCAAAACGCCCCTACTGTGGTGGCCATGCCGGGGATGGCTACCGGTAACAGCAGCGGTGCGGCCAACAGCCCCAGCCAGGTGAGCTGCTGGCGCGGGTGGCGGCCGATGACCTCGCCTAGCGTGCCGTGCTGCAGCTGCTGGGCGGCCAGCGCGATGCGCAGCCAGCTGCTGCGTGGTGTGGTTTTAAGCGAACGGCGGCGGGTAGGCAGCATGGTGGCGGCAAGTGAAAGCAACAGTGCGATGCGACCGCCCCGTTACCCACCAGTTCACTTTTGCCAGTAGGTTTTCACGTTCACGAACTCGTACAGGCCGAACTCGGACAGCTCGCGGCCGTAGCCGGAAGCTTTCACGCCGCCAAACGGCAGCCGCAGGTCGGAGCTGGTGTAGCGGTTGATGAACACCGCGCCGGCCTCGATCTCGCGGCCCAGCTGCCAGGCGCGTTCCACATCGGCGCTGAAAATGCTGGCGCCCAGGCCGAACGGCGTGTCGTTGGCCAGGCGCAGCGCGTCGGCCTCGTCGCGGGCGCGCAGGATGGTGGCCACCGGGCCGAACACTTCTTCCTGGTACACGCGGCAGGCGGGGCTAACGTGGTCCAGCACCGTGGCGGGGTAAAAGAAGCCGGCACCGTGCGGCATTACGCCGCCGGCCAGCAGGCTGGCGCCGTGGCTCACCGCGTCCAGCACCTGGGCGTGCAGCGCTTCGCGCAAATCGGCGCGCGCCAGTGGTGCCAGCGTGGTGTGCTCGTCGGCCGGGTGGCCGGGGCGCAGCGCGGCCACGTGTTGCAGAAAGCGCGCGATGAAGGCGTCGGCAATCTCGGGTACCACGATCATGCGCTTGGCGGCGTTGCAGCTCTGGCCGGCATCGCGGTAGCGCGAATGGGCGGCTTCCTGCGCGGCGGCGTCGATGTCGGCGTCGGCCAGCACGATAAACGGGTTGCTGCCGCCCAGCTCCAGCACGGTTTTCTTCAGGTGGCGGCCGGCCAGCGCGGCCACCTGGCGGCCGGCGCTGGTGGAGCCGGTAAACGCCACCGCGTCGCAGCCCTTGATGGCGTCTTCGGCCATGTCGTGGTTGATCCAGGCCACGTCCAGCACGTCCAGCCCGGCTTCGTGCACGATATCCAGCAGCAGCGCCGTGCATTGCGGTACCGACGGTGCCGGTTTCACCAGGCAGCCGTTGCCGGCCATCAGCGCCGGGATGGCAAAGCGCAGTACCTGCCACACCGGGTAGTTCCACGGCATGATGGCCAGCACCAGGCCCAAGGGCTCGAAGGCCACGCCGCTACGGCTGGCCTGGGTCGGGATGTCTTTGGGCGCCAGCAGCGTGGGTGCCAGCTCGGCGTAGTAGCGGATCAGCTGGGCTGATTTATCGATCTCGGCCAGGCATTCGCGTTCCAGCTTGCCCACCTCCAGCGATACCAGCGCGGCCAGCGCGTGGCGGTGCGCGCTCAGCGCATCGGCCAGGCGCAGCAGGCGGCTGGCGCGGGTGGCGGTATCCAGGTGGGCCCAGGCGTGCTGGGCGCACCGCAGGGCCGCCAGCTGGCTGGCCAGTTGCTCGCTGCTGGCAATCGGGCGGGTGAAGACGACTTCGCCGGAGGCGGGGTTACAGCTGGTGAAGGCGGTCATGGCAGGGCGTAGTAAAGGGGTTACATGACGGAAGCACCCCACTGTAACAAATGCGGCCAACCCTGACCACGCTGCCGCAGCACGGGTAGGGTTGGCCGCAGCAGTAAGGCGGGTGTTTATACCGGCTGCAGGTCCAGTGGTTTTTCGCCGGTCAGGAAGTAGTGCATGGTTTCGCTGGCGCTGCGGATGGCATCGCCAAACGGCAGCGGGTCGGCGCCGCGGAAGAACAGCCCCTTGCTGACCTCGCCACGGAAGGCGGCCGCCAGTTTGAGGTCGATGCAGAACTGGCCCACCTTGGCCAGGCCGTCGCGCAGGCCGCATACGGTCAGGCAGTTCAGCGCCTGCGTGCAGCGCGCCGGGTCGGCTTTGGCGTTGGCCTGCAGCTTGTCTTCGCGCTTGAGGTAGCTCTTGAGGAACGGCGTCAGCACGCCGCGCGCCGGCAGGCCGGCTACCGACATGAATTCGGCAATATCGTCGCGGCTGGCACCGGCCAGTGTGCGCTTGAAGTTGATGTGGGCATCGCCGTCGCTGGTCACGGCAAAGGCGGTGCCGATCTGCACGGCGCTGGCACCGTAGCCGTTCAGGTAGGTCTGTACTTTTTCGTGGCTGTTGACACCGCCGGCCACGATCAGCGGTACGCGCTCGCGCTCCAGCCCCAGGTCTTTGAACAGCGCGAAGGATTCTTCCAGCACGCGGGCAAAGTCGAATTTGCTATCGCCCACGTCGGCAATGCGCGCCGCGCCCAGGTGGCCACCGGCGTGATTGGGGTGCTCGATCACGATGGCGTCCGGCAGGCGGCCCTTTTTCATCCAGCGTTTGAGCACGATACCGATACCGCGCGATTCGGACAGGATGGGAATCAGCGCCACGTCGGGGTGGCTGGCGGTCATTTCCGGCAGGTCCAGCGGCAGGCCGGCCCCCATCACCACCGCGTGGGCGCCCGATTCGCACGCCTGGCGTACCAGCGCGGCGTGGTTGTCTACCGCCTTCATCACGTTCACCGCTACCATGCCGTGCCCTTCCGCCCGCGCCAGTGCGCCCTTGATTTCGCGGTCCAGCGCGATCAGGTTCAGGCGGTTGATGCCTTCCTGGCCGTGCTGGTTGGCCGCATCGGCCATCAGGTCATCGTGCAGATGGCGCAGGTCCACGCTGGCCACGGTGCCCAGGCCGCCCGCCCGCGCCACGGCGCCGGCCAGCTGTTTGGCGGAGATGCCCACGCCCATGCCTCCTTGCACGATGGGCAGGAGTTCACGGCCACGGATGACGAGGGGAGCAAAAAGGGAGCGGGACATGCGTGCTTTCGGGGGTGATTAGAGCAGGAGCGCAATTCTGACCAGCGTAAAAAAGCCGTGCGTTGACGAGCGTCAAGCACGGCCGGATAGGGCAATGTCCTGCCTGGGGCCCGCGCCTTGGCAAGAAATAGTGTTAACAGGCCCTTTTCAGGCCGCCAGGCCTTTCTGGATGCCCAGCACAATGGCGTGGGTGCGGTTATTGGCTTCCAGCTTGCGGATGATGTTGGCCGCGTGGAATTTCACCGTGCGCTCGCTGATATCCAGGATGGTGGCGATTTCCCAATTGGTCTTGCCGCGCATCATCCAGTGGAAGATGTCCTTCTCGCGGTGCGACAGCGGGTTGCTGCTGCCAGGGGCCGGTGCCAGACGCTGCAGCGTGGGGTGCAGATGTGGCAACAGGCCGCCCAGCATGCGCAGGGTAGCGGCGTCATCGGCCACGCGCGGTTGCACGTACAACAGGGTGGCCAGGCCATCGCGGTGCATGGCAAAGCAGGCGGTAGCCGGGCTGGTGTGGGCCAGCCAGGTAAATTGCACTTCGCTGCCGATATCGGCTGGCAGCCGCTGCCAGTCGTGGCTATGACAAGCAGCTGGCTGGCCCAGTGTGCGCGGGTTGGCCGTCCAGCCTTGCGGCGTGGCCGAGCCATGAATAATCCACAGGGCAGCGACCGCATTGTCGCTAGCTAGCGTGTGCAGGAAAGCGTGCAGTTCTCTCTCGTCTGCCATCTGCGGCAGGCTGTGGATCCACTCTAGAAGCTGGCAAAGCTGAGTGTGTGACAGACCTGCGGAGATTGAGCCAGACGCAAAAGGTATACCTTTCGACATCCTGTTCCCCTTTTATGTTTTATGTATTGAACCCTTATCTTAACCAAGGGTCGTAGCAGGCCCAACAATTCTTCTCTTATTGATGAGTAAATGTAATGGCTGCTATCTGGCTGGGTATTGCCCTTACATAAAACCGGCCTCTGCGCTCGTCAGGCTTGTTGCAAAAGCGCATCACTTTGCAAACTGGCTATTTGGACGGGGGAAAACTGGCCCAATGGCGGGTGACTAAGGGTATTTGTGCGTGATATGACGTCATTTGACAGGAAATGCGAAAATATCTTTAAGCGATTCTGGTTTTGTCCTATTATTTGTCAGTGAAACTGTCAATTTCACCAAGCTTTACCCCAAAGCCATTTTTAAATAGGGTGTTTTCCTACACCTGTTATATGTCATCTGCGAGATAGCCCAATGGATACTTTAAAAGCGCTAATGGTCTTCATGACCACTGCTGAGAACGGCAGCTTTTCCGATGCTGCTCGCAAGCTGGGCGTCTCGCCAGCTGCCGTCAGCCAGAGTATTGCCCGTCTGGAGCAAGAGCTGGAGGTGCGTTTGTTCAACCGCACCACCCGCCAGCTGACACTGACTGAAGACGGTCGCCGTTTTTATGCACAGTGCCGAGGCCCGGTAAACAACCTGGATTCGGCTATCAACCAGCTCAAAGCCAGCCGCGACGAGCCCGCTGGCCATCTACGCATCAGTTTGCCTAATGCTTTCGGCCGACGCTTCATCCTGCCGCTGATGGAAGAATTCTGCCAGCGCTATCCGAAGATCCGTGTGTTCTTTGGCATGGACGATCATTTCAGCGATCTGATCGAAGACGGTTACGACGTAGGCGTGCGTGTGGGCATGATGCCCGATAGCCGCATGGTGGCACGCCATCTGGCGCATATCCCGCAATACGTGGTGGCCTCGCCGGCCTACTGGGCCGAGCACGGCAAGCCGCGCAGCCCGGAAGAGCTGTCGGCGCACGACTGTATCAACTTCCAGTTCCCGACCTCGGGCCGGCTGTACAAGTGGGAGTTCGAACGCAATGGCGAGCGTATTCCGCTGGAGGTGACCGGTACCTACACGGTGAACGATGTGGATTCGGTGGTGGAAATGGCCCGCCTGGGCCTGGGCGTGGCGCAGCTGCCGGGGCACGAAGTGCTGGCCGACGTGCGTGCTGGCCGCCTGCAGGCGGTACTGACCGACTACGTATCGATGGAGCGCTCCATCTATATCTGCTTCCCGCACCGCGACCACATTGCGCCGCGTACCCGCGTGTTTGTCGATTTTGCGGTGGAAAAACTGCTGGACCACCCGGACATTATTGCCGACCTGCCAGGCGTAGACCTGTCGGCCAAGCGCGAAGCGCTGCGCATGCACCTGGGCCTGTAAACCCGCTGCAGTGTCGCCCACAGCCCGGCTTGCCGGGCTTTTTTACGACATGGCCGTTTAACATATTAGACAAAGTGTGGGCGCTTGCGCATAATCCAAGCATAAACCCGCGCCTGTTGGCCGCAAGTGTTTAAAAAATGGATGGGATACCTCATGAGTCAGCGCATCGAACACACTAATTCCTACTACGCCTATTCGGCTAACCCCAGCCCGGAGCGCCCAGCGCTGGCGGGGAGCGTGCGGGCAGACGTCTGCGTGATTGGCGCCGGCTATACCGGTATCTCCACCGCACTGCACCTGGCGGAAGCCGGCTTGAACGTGGTGGTGCTGGAAAGCGCCCGCGTGGGCTGGGGTGCCTCCGGCCGCAACGGCGGCCAGATTGTGAACAGCTACAGCCGCGATATGGATGTGATCGAAGCGCGCCACGGCAAGGAAGCCGCCAAGCGCCTGGGCGCCATGGCTTTTGAAGGCGGCAAGATCATCCGCGAGCGCATCGCCAAATACAACATCCAGTGCGACCTGAAAGACGGCAATGTGTTTGCCGCCTTTACCCACAAGCAGCTGGACGAGCTGGACGCCAAGCGCAGGCTGTGGGAAAGCTTCGGCCACACCGGTATCCAGATGGTCGACAAGGCCGGCATGCAGCGCATCGTGAACTCCGATGAATACGTGGGCGCATTGCTGGACAACTGGGGTGGCCATATCCACCCGCTGAACCTGGTGTTGGGCGAGGCGGCCGCGTTCGAGTCGCTGGGTGGCCGCATTTATGAACAATCTGCCGTTACCGAGGTGGTACGCGGCCAGGCTGCCGTGGTGAAAACCGCTGGCGGCCAGGTGACTGCCGATTTTGTGGTGGTGGCCGGTAATGCCTATCTGGGCGACCTGATTCCGATGCTGGCCGAGAAAACCCTGCCGTGCGGCACCCAGGTGGTAACGACCGAGCGCCTGTCGCCCGAGCTGGCGCGCAGCCTGCTGCCCGGCGACAACTGCGTGGAAGACTGCAACTTCCTGCTGGACTACTACCGCCTGACCGGCGACAACCGCCTGCTGTACGGCGGCGGCACGGTATACGGTGCGCGCGACCCGGGCGCGATCGAAAGCCTGATCCGCCCGAAAATGCTGAAAACCTTCCCGCAGCTGAAAGACGTGAAAATCGAATTCGGCTGGACCGGCAACTTCTCGCTCACGCTCACGCGCCTGCCGCAGGCCGGCCGTATCGATAACAACATCTACTACTCGCAAGGCTGCAGCGGCCACGGTGTCACCTACACCCACCTGGCCGGCCGCATCATGGCCGAAGCCATTCGCGGCCAGAGCGAGCGCTTTGACGCCTTTGCCAGCCTGCCGCATTACCCGTTCCCGGGTGGTCGCCTGTTCCGTGTGCCCATGCTCACGCTGGGTGCCTGGTGGTACGGCATGCGCGACAAGCTGGGCCTGTAATACCGGCGGGTGCCTGGCACCCGCCTTACGCTCTGTCCATCCTGGGCTGGCCTTGTGCCAGCCATTTTTTTGCCTGTCAGAACGGCCACACCAGCTTGGTTTTGGCCACAGCAATCATGTAAATGGGCATGGCCACGGCGGCGGCCAGCACTACCGCGCGCCACGGCGAGCCGTGCAGCTTTTTCAGGCCGATGGTGCCCAGTGCGATATACGCCAGCAGCGCGGCGATCTTGGCGGCCAGCCACGGCTGGTTATGCGGCGACAGGCCGGCCATCACCGCCAGCGTGATGGCCGCGGCCAACAGGCCGGTGTCGATCACGTGCGGCGCGATTTTCAGCGCACGCGCCTGCAGCAGGGCAGGGCGGGTGTAAGACAGCACGGCGCGGGTAGCAAACAGGGTGACGGACAGATACGCCAGCCCGGCGTGTGCGTGTTTCAGAACCTGATAATCCATGGTGAAGCCTCAAAGTAGATAGACGTCGTGCGGCGCGATCATACCGCTTTGTACAGCAGGCAGAATGCTAAACTGCCGGGGTCGATGACCACGCCATAGCCTGCGCCATGCCGCTGAACCTGTATCAATCCAACCGCCTGGAAGCCCTGGGCATTCTGTACAGCCACCTCACAGACAGCCCGCTGGCCGATGCGTTCGCGCCGGAAGTCATCATGGTGCAAAGCCGTGGCATGGGGCGCTGGCTGACATTGAACCTGGCGCAGCAGCGCGGGCTGGCGGCCAACCTCGAATTCGTGCTGCCGGCCGGCTTTGGCTGGCGGCTGATGCAGGCCGTGCTGCCCGAGCTGCCACCCAAATCCGCCTTTGCCCCCGACGTGCTGTGCTGGCGGCTGATGGACGTGCTGCCCACGCTGGACGGCGAGCCGTTCACCCCGCTGCAGCGCTATTTGCAGGGCGGCGAGCTGGCCTGCTTCGAGCTGGCCGGCAAGATTGCCGATATCTACGACCAGTACCTGGTATTCCGCCCCGACTGGATACGCGCCTGGGAAGCCGGCCGCCTGCTGGGGTTGGGCGAGGACGAAGCCTGGCAGGCCGCGCTGTGGCAAAGGTTGGCCGCAGAGGTGCCCGGCCGCCACCGCGTAATGATGCTGGACGACTTCTTTGCCCGCCTGCGCAGCGAGCACCTGCCGCAGCGCGTGTCGGTCTTCGGCATCGCCACGCTGGCGCCCATGTACCTGGCGCTGCTGCAGCGCATGGCCGAGCTCACCGAGGTGAATGTGTTCCTGCTCAACCCCAGCGAAGCCTACTGGGGCGACCTGCAGGCGCGCAGCCGCCAGGCGGTACTGTTTGACGACGACGCCAGCGCCGGCGGCCACCCGCTGCTGGCGTCGCTGGGCCAGCAGGGGCGCGACTTTTTCGACGAGCTGGCCGGCGGCGTGGCGCAGCCCATGTCGGCCTTCATGGCGCCGGACAACCACAGCCTGCTGGCGCGCCTGCAGCACGATATCCTTACGCTGACCCCGCCTGCGGCCAACGTGGCACCCTATCGCGCGGGCGATGCGTCCATCCGCTGTCATATCGCCCACAGCCCCATGCGCGAGCTGGAGGTGCTCAAAGACCAGCTGCTGGCCATGCTGGCCGCCGACCCGTCGCTGACACCGGCCGATATCGCCGTGCTCACCCCCGATATCAACGCCTACGCGCCGTACATCGACGCCGTATTCGGCTACCGCAGCGACGCGCCGTCCATCCCCTACAGCATTGCCGACCGCCGCCTGGCGCGCGAGGTACCGCTCTTGGCCACCTTTGGCGCCGTGCTGCAGCTGGCCGACTCGCGCTTTGCCGCCAGCGACGTACTGGCCCTGCTGGACTGCCCGGCGCTCTTGGCGCGCTTTGGCCTGGCCGACGACGACGTCAGCCTGCTGGCGCAATGGGTGCGCCAGGCCGGCATACGCTGGGGGCGCGACGCCGAACACAAAGCCCGGCTCGGCCTGCCCGCCGAGCCCACGCACACCTGGCGCTGGGGGCTGGACCGCCTGCTGCTGGGCACCATGCTGCCCGCCAGCCTGGCTGGCGACGGCGCGCCGCTGTTTGCCGGCCTGCTGCCCGATAGCGCCGCCCAGGGCCAGGCGGCCGACAAGCTCGCCAGCCTGGCCAGCCTGTACGACGTGCTGGCAGGGTTGGCCGCAGACTGGGCGCAGCCCGCCAGCATGGCCGCTTGGGCGCAGCGCCTGCGCGACGCCGCGGCGCAGCTGTTTCTGGTGGACGAAGCCGACGAAGCCGCGCTGCAGCTGCTGCACGGCATTGCCGATACGCTCACCGCCGACGCCGCGCTGGCGCAGTTTGACGGCGCGCTGCCGCTGGCAGTGATCCGCGACGCCGTACTGCGCCAGCTGGACATGTCGTCCAGCGGCGGTTTTCTTACCGGCGGGCTCACCTTC
Organism: Vogesella aquatica; assembly: GCF_028548455.1. Classification (GTDB taxonomy): domain Bacteria; phylum Pseudomonadota; class Gammaproteobacteria; order Burkholderiales; family Chromobacteriaceae; genus Vogesella; species Vogesella aquatica. The sequence goes on along the minus strand of NZ_JAQQLF010000008.1, from coordinate 170,794 downwards.
TGCGCCATGGTGCCGATGCGCTCCATCCCGTTTCGCGTGCTGTGCCTGGTGGGCATGAACGACGGCGCCTACCCGCGTGACGAGCGCCCGGTCAGCTTTGACCTGGTAGCGCGCAACCCGCGCCGTGGCGACCGCTCGCGCCGTTTCGACGACCGCTACCTGTTTCTGGAAGCCATCCTGTCCGCCCGCGACGCGCTGTACCTGAGCTGGGTTGGCCGCAGCGTGCGCAGCGACGAGCCATTACCGCCGTCGCCGCTGGTGGCCGAGCTGCTGGACACCCTGGCCAGCATGTGCGGTGGCGATATCGCGCCAGCCATCACCACCCGCCACCCGCTGCAGCCCTTCAGCCGCCGCAGCTACGACGGCAGCCTGCCCAGCTACGAGCCGCTATGGGCCGCCGCGCTGGCGCAGCCGGCCGCCGCCGCGCAGCCCTTTGCCAGCACGCTGCCCGCCGTGGCGCCGCCGGTGGTGCTGCTGGCCGATTTCCTGCGTTTCTGGCGCAACCCGGTACGCGCCTGGCTGGCCGACCGCCTGGGCCTGAAGCTGGCGCGCCACGCCGACGAGCTGCCGGTGCGCGAGCCGTTTGCCATCGACCGCGACAGCCGCAGCGACATCCGCGACACCCTGGTCGGTAGCCTGCTGGCCGGCAAGCCGCTACGCCACGCCGAAGCGCGCCTGGCCGGCCAGGGCCTGCTGCCCGATGCCGCGCTGGGCGACGCCTGCCTGGCGCAAGAACGCGCCGCCAGCGCCCGCTTTGCCGCGCGTCTGCCATCCAGCCTGCTGGCCGACACCCTGCCGCCGCAGCCGGTACGGCTGGTGCTGGGCGGGGTGATGCTCAGCGGCGAGCTGGCCGGCCTGCGCCCCGAAGGCCTGCTGCGCGTGGTACCGCGCAAGGCTTACGCCACCGAGTTCATCACCCTGTGGCTGGAACACCTGGTGAGGTTGGCCGCAGGCCTGCCCGGCATCGCCCCCGATAGCGTGCTGTACGCCGACGACGGCGTGCACCGCCTGGGTGCCAGCAGCCGCGACGGCCAGCCGCTGGACGCCCACGCGCTGCTGGCGGCGTGGATGGCGCGCTACCTGCAGGGCCAAAGCCAGCCGCTGCCGTTCTTTGCCCGCACCTCGCTGGCCTACGCTCGCGCCGAGCCAGGCAAGCAAATGGGCGCCGCGCAAAACGAATGGTCGCCCGACTTCACCGGCCTGGGCCGCACCCCGCAGCGCGACGACGCGGCCAACCTGCTGGCCTTCCGCCACCTGGAGCCGCTGTCCGACCCGCTGTTTGCGCAGCTGGCCGATACGCTGCTGGCGCCGCTGGTGGGCGCGCTGCAGCTGGACAAGGACTAGGCGGCCCCTGGCGGGGGTAACGATTTTTGCCACGGACGCACACGGAAAGCACGGAACATGACCGCACGGTCAGATCTACGCTAAGGGACATACCGCATAGACGCTGCCCTTCCGTGCTTTTTGTGTGTTTCCGTGGCGCAAGAAAGATTTTGGTTTAGTTAACGTGCCACCAGACTGGAGCGATTCAGGACACCTCGGCATGAGTATTCTCATAACCCTTTGACGGTCGTACCGCATGCAAGCCCTAGACGCCCTGAACTGCCCGCTGTCGGGCATCAACCTGATCGAAGCCTCGGCCGGTACCGGCAAGACCTGGACCATCGCTGCGCTGTATACGCGCCTGCTGCTGGAGGATGCGCCGGACGGCACGCCGCCACCGACGCTGGACCGGCTGCTGGTGGTGACCTACACCAAGGCTGCCACCGCCGAGCTGCGCGAGCGCCTGCGCCGCCGCCTGGTGGAGCTGCAGCAGGTGCTGGACGGCGGCGCGACGGCCGACCCGTTCCTGCAGGCCATGGCGCACAGGTTGGCCGCAGGCGACATGCCGCTGGCGCAGCAGCGCCTGCGGGCGGCCATCAATGATTTTGACGCGGCGGCCATCTACACCATTCACGGCTTTTGCCAGCGCGTGCTTACCGACGCCGCCTTCGACAGCGGCCAGACTTTTGCCGCCGAGCTGGCCACCGACAACCACGCCGACCTGCAGCAGCTGGCCGACGATTTCTGGCGCACGCACATCGTGGCGCAGCCCGCGCTGGCGCAGGTGCTGGCCGAAAATGGCGATACACCGGACGCCTGGCTGGCCGAGGTGCGGCCGTATCTGTCCAAACCCTATCTGCGCACCCCGGCTATCGACAGCGCCGCACTGCTGGCCGCACGCGAAGCCGCCGCCGCAGCCTGGGCACCGCTGCAGGCCGATAGCGCCACGCTGGCCGAAGGCTGTGCGCTATTGTTGGCCGCAGAAGGGCTGAAGCAGACCAGCTACAAGCCGGCGCAGTGCCAGCGTTACGTGCGCCTGCTGCAGATGCTGGCCGCCGACGCCAGCCTGCCGCAGCTATCGTCCACGCAGGCCAAAGACCTGGCGCGGCTGGGGCAAAGCCAGCTGGACAAAGGCGTCAACAAGGGCCACAGCGCGCCGCAGCACCGGCTGTTTGCGCTGGTGGATGGCTGGCTGGCCGCGTGGGACAGCTACAGCCGCCAGCTGGCGCAGAATATTGCCGGGCTCAAGCTGGCCATGATCGCGTGGATAGACCAGCACGCCGTGGCGCAGCGCCGCGCCACGCGCAGCCGTGGCTTTGACGACCTGCTTACCGACCTGGCCAGCGCGCTGGATGACCCCGAGCACGGCGCCAGGTTGGCCGCACGCATTGCCGCCGACTTTGCCATCGCGCTGATCGACGAATTCCAGGATACCGACCCGCTGCAGTACCGCATCTTCCGCCGCGCCTTTGTGCAGCAGGCGCGGCCGGTGTTCATGGTGGGCGACCCCAAGCAGGCTATTTACAGCTTTCGCGGCGCCGACATTTTTGCCTACCTGAGCGCGCGCGACGACGCCCCGGCCGACAAGCAATACACGCTGCTGACCAACCGCCGCAGCCAGCCGCCGCTGGTGGCGGCGGTGAGCCAGCTGTTTGCCCGGCCGCAGCCGTTTTTGCTGGACGGCATCGACTACCCGCAGGTCGACGCCGCGCCCAGCGGCGGCAGCACGCTGCACGTGGCCGACGACGACAGCGCGCTCACCGTGCTGGCTTTTCCCGCCAGCGATAGCGATAAAGGCGTGAACAAGGCCGAGGCCACGCAATACGCCGCCGAGGCCACCGCCCACGAGATCGCCCGCCTGCTGGCGCTGGCGCGCCAGGACAAGGCGCAGCTGGAACAGGGCGGCAGCCGCCGCGCGCTGGCCGGTGGCGATATGGCCGTGCTGGTGGCCACCCACCGTCAGGGCGACGCGGTGCGCGATGCCCTGGCCGCCCGCGGCGTGAAAGCCGTCGCGCTGACGCAGGAAAGCGTGTTTGCCAGCCACGAGGCCGGCGAGCTGCTGGCGCTGCTGCGCGCCTGGGCCGAGCCGGCGTCTGAAACGCGGCTGAAAGTGCTGTGCGCTACCACGCTGCTGGGGCTGGACGCCGCGCAGCTGTTGCAGCTGGCCGAGGACGAGGCGGCGTGGGAAGCGCGGCTGGTGGCCAACCACGACGACCACAAACAGTGGCAGCAGCGCGGCTTTATGGCCGCCTGGCGCGGCTTCATGGCGCGCGAGGGCGTGGCGGCGCGCCTGCTGCCGCTGCCGGACGGCGAGCGCCGCCTGACCAACCTGGGCCACCTGGCCGAGCTGTTGCAGCAGGAAGCCGAGCGCATTGCCGGCCAGGCGCCGCTATTGGCGTGGTTCGAGGCCGCCGTGGCCAGCCCGCCGGCCGGCGAGGAGGCGCTGCTGCGGCTGGAAAGCGACGCCGAGCTGGTGAAGATCGTCACCATCCACACCTCGAAAGGCCTGCAGTACCCGCTGGTGTTCTGCCCCTTTTTGTGGGATGGCGCGCTGGAGCGGCGCGACACCACCTTCTGGCGCTACCGCGACGGTGGCGAGTCGTGGCTGGCGCCGGGCGAGCTGGTAAGCGACGCCGCGCGCGACGCCGCCCGCAGCGAGATCCTGGCCGAAAAGCTGCGCCTGCTGTACGTGGCGCTGACCCGCGCCGAGCACCGCCAGTACATCGTATGGGGGCACGTGCAAAAGATGCAGACCGCCGCGCTATCGTGGCTGCTGCACGGCCGCCATGCGGCCAACCTGGCCAGCCTGGAGGACACGCCGCTATCCGACGCCGCCATCAGCGCCGACCTGGACGCCTACGCGCGCAGCCAGCCCGGCGCGGTGCACTGCCGCAGCGTGAACGTGGCCATGAACACGCTACCCGCGCTGCAGGCAGACAGCTTTACCCCGCAGCTGGCCACGGTGAGCCGCCGCCTGCGTACGCCGTGGTGGGTAAGCAGCTTCAGCAGCCTGACCCGCCACCTGCACGGCGGCGGCACGGTACAGGCAGGCGAGACGCCGGATCACGACCACGGCCCACTGCAGGACGTGGCCGCCGCCGAGCAGCTGGCCGACCGCTTTGCCTTCCCGCGTGGTGCCCGCGCCGGTACCTGCCTGCACGATATGTTCGAGCGCGTGGACTTTACCCGGCCGCAAGGTTGGCCGCAGGTGGTGGCCGAAGCGCTGCAGCGCCATGGTTTTGACGCGCAGTGGCAAGACGCCGCGCTGGCCATGCTGCAGTCGGCCATCCAGGCCGGGCTGGCCCCGGGCGTGCATTTGGCAGACATCCCGCCTTCGCGCCGCCGCGTGGAGATGGAATTCACCCTGCCGGCCAACGGCCTGAACCTGGCCGCCCTGCAGGCTGTGCTGTGCCAGCCGGCGCACGGCCTGGCCGCACCGCTGCGCGAGGCGGCTGCCACGCTCAGCTTCGAGCGGGTGCAGGGCTATCTGAAAGGCTTTATCGACCTGGTGTTCATTGCCGATGACGCGCTGTGGCTGGTGGATTACAAGTCCAACCACCTGGGAGACACTTACGCCGACTACGGCACGGCACAGTTGGCCGCGTCCATTGCGCGCGAGCATTACTACCTGCAGTACCTGATCTACTGCGTGGCGCTGCGCCGCTATATTGCCCAGCGCGCGCCGCAGCTGCGCCTGGGCGGCGTGCGTTACCTGTACCTGCGCGGTATTGATGGCAAAGGGCAGGGCGTGTGGCACGATGCGCCGGATGACGCACTGCTGGCAGCGCTGGACGCGCTGTTCGTGCCCTAGGCAATCAGGCAGACGCGCCGTGTGGTGCGTCCTACACTGAGTAGACCGCACAGAGCACGGCAAAGGAGGAGATATGAGCCGACGCATGCTATGCCTGCTAGCCGTATGGCTATGCTGGGCGCCTTTTTTGCAGGCAGCACAGCCGAACGTCGTCTTTATTCCCAAGGGCGCCTCGCACGTGTTCTGGAAAGAAATGGCACGCGGGGCGCAAGATGCGGCACTGGGCTTGAGCATCAATGTGGTGTGGCGCGGCCCCGCGCTGGAAAACGATGCCGTTTCACAGGGTAAGCTGCTGGAACATTACGCCAGCAAGGGTTTTGCCGGCATGATCGTGGCACCCAACGCCTCGGCCGCCTTGCAAGCGCCCTTGCGCCAGGTATTGCACGCCGGTTGCCGGGTGGTGATCGTGGATTCGCCGCTGCAGCCGGGGCTGGGTCTGCCTTATGTGGGTACCCACAACGCGGCGGCCGGTGCGCTGGCAGCCGAGTACGCCGCCCATCTGCAGCCTGCACCGCGAAAAGTGTTGCTGCTGCGCTTTTCGGCCAGGCACGATTCCACGCGCGAGCGCGAGAATGCCTTTCGCGACCGTTTGCAGCAGCTGTTGCCTGCCAGCCGTATCGAAGAGCGCGAGGAAGTCGGCATTACGGTATTCGATACCCGCGACAAGGTACTGAAAGTGCTGGCTGCCCACCCCGATGCCGACCTGGTGTTCACGCCAAATGAGTCGACCACCGAGGGCACCATCCAGGCGCTGCAGGATGCCGGCCTGGCCGGCAAGCTGCGCCATGTGGGTTTTGACTACTCCCCGCGTATCGACCGTGCGCTGTCCGGCGGCCAGCTGCAGGCGGTGGTGATGCAAGACCCCTACCAGATGGGCGTGCGCGCCATGACGGTGATCGCCCAACTGCTGAAGAAAAAGCCGGTGCCGGCTGTTTCCTACACCCCAGCCACCCTGGTAACGACCGCTGACCTGGCCCAGCCCGCAGTACAGGCGCAGGTACGGCCTTACCTGGATTACCTGCAACGCTAGGCAGGATATTGGCTGTACACACCGCTATCGTCTTACAATCCTGTCATGCCGTGCTGCGGCCAACCTGACAGGAAGGAATACCATGTTCGAATCTGCCGAGATCGGCCACGCTATCGACAAGGCGGCCTATAAAGCCGAGGAAGCCACCCTGCGCGAAGCCCTGCTGGAAGTGCAGTACGAGCTGAAGCAGCGCGGCGAGTTTCCGGTGTTGATCCTGATCCACGGCATGGATGGGGCAGGCCGCGGCGATACCCTGAACCAGATCAACGAGTGGCTGGACCCGCGCCTGATCCACACCGCCGCCTTTGACGCGCCCAATGACGACGCGCGCGAGCGCCCGTGGATGTGGCGCTACTGGCGCGAGCTGCCGGCCAAGGGGCGCATCGGCATGTTCTTTGGCTCCTATTACTCCGACGCCCTGTTCGACCGTGTTGCCAGCACAACCAATCGCGACACCTTCGACAAGCAGCTATTCGATATCCTGCGTTTTGAACGCATGCTGGCCAACGACGGCGTACTGGTGCTGAAGTTCTGGCTGCACCTTACCGAAGAAAAACAGAAAAAACGCCTGAAGACGCTGGAAAAAGACCCGGCCACCGCCTGGCGCGTCAGCCAGGCCGACTGGCAGCACCACCAGCAGTACGGCCGCATCAAGAACACCGCCGAGCACATGATGCGCCTCACCAATACCGCCTACGCCCCCTGGCTGGTGGTGGACGGCGAAGACGCCAACTACCGTAGCCTGGCGGTAGGGCGCGCCTTGCTGCAGGCCTTGCAACAGCGCCTGGCCATGGCCGGATCCTGGCACCCGCGCTCGGACGCCGCGCCCATCACGCCGCCCGCCGACAACAAGCTGCTACTGGAATCGCTGGTGCTGGAGCACGAGCTATCCAAAGACGACTACAAGCAGCAGCTGGCCGTGCTGCAAGGCCGCCTGAACGGCCTGACGCGTGACCCGCGCTTTGCCGAGCACTCGCTGGTGCTGGCGTTTGAAGGCAACGACGCGGCAGGCAAGGGCGGCGCCATCCGCCGCATCACCCAGGCACTGGATGCGCGGCACTACCGCATCGTGCCGGTGGCCGCCCCCACCGAAGAAGAGCGCGCCATGCCATGGCTGTGGCGCTTCTGGCGCCACGTGCCGGGCAAGGGCAAGGTCACCATCTTCGACCGCACCTGGTACGGCCGCGTGCTGGTGGAACGGGTGGAAGGCTTTGCCGACACCGCCGACTGGATGCGCGGCTATTACGAGATCAATGACTTCGAGCACCAGCTCAGCGACAACAAGGCCATCGTGCTGAAGTTCTGGCTGGCCATCAGCGCGGACGAGCAGCTGGTGCGCTTCAAATCGCGCGAGGAAACCGGCTTCAAGCGCTTCAAGATCACCGAAGAAGACTGGCGTAACCGCGACAAATGGGACGACTACAAAGTGGCGGTGTGCGACATGATAGACCGCACCAGTACCAGCGCCGTACCGTGGACGCTGGTGCCGGCCAACAACAAGTACTACGCCCGCATCAAGGTGCTCACCACCGTGTGCGAGGCGCTGGAAGCCAGGCTGGGCAAGGCATGAGTGTGATGGAAGCCGCCGATAGCCTGCTGCCGGCGCAGCTGGCCGCCCTGATGGCGCGGCTGGACCCGCAGCACGGGGCCGCGCTGCAGCCACTGCTGCAACGCCTGTTGGCTGCCCTGGCCAGCGGGCATGTCTGCCTCAGCGGCATGACGCGGGACGAGTTCGCCCTGCTGCGCCACAGCCCGCTGGCAGGCCGCCCCGGCGACTACGCCCCGCTGATTGTGGACGATGCCGGCCGCCTGTATCTGGCGCGGCAGTGGCAGGACGAAACCCGCCTGGTGGCTGCCCTGCAGGCGCTGGCCGCCGACCCGCAGCCGCTGGCCGGCGACGTGGACAGCGTGCTGGACAGCCTGTTTGCCGGTGCGCCGCGGGGTGACTGGCAAAGGTTGGCCGCATGGCTGGCCACACAGCACCGCTTCATGGTGATTTCCGGCGGCCCCGGTACCGGCAAAACCACCACCGTGGTGCGCCTGCTGGCCGCGCTGGCGGCGCTATCCGGCCGCCCGCTGGTGATGGCCATGGCAGCGCCCACCGGCAAGGCCGCCGCGCGGCTGACCGAGTCGGTACGCGCGGCCCGCGACGCGCTACCGGTGGACGCAGCCACCCGCGCCCAGCTACCGGACAAGGCACAAACGCTGCATCGCCTCATCGGCCTGCTGCCCGGCACCGCCCGCCCGCGCCACCATGCGGCCAACCCCTTGCCGCTGGATGTACTGGTGGTGGACGAAGCCTCGATGGTGGACCTGACGCTGATGGCGCAAACCGTGGCCGCGCTGCCGCCGCACGCGCGGCTGATTCTGCTGGGTGACCGTTACCAGCTGGCCTCGGTAGACGCTGGTGCCGTGCTGGGCGATCTGTGCAGCCAGCAGGCCTGGCGCACGGCCACGGCAGCGCAGCTGCAGGCGCTAGGCACCACGCCGCCAGGGCGGGTGGACGATAGCGCCATGCTGGCCGATAGCGTGGTGGTGCTGGAAAAGAGCCACCGTTTTGGCGAGCACTCCGGCATTGGCCGCCTGGCCCGTGCCGTGAACGCAGGCGATACAGCACAGGTCGGCACACTACTGGCCGATGCGGCCAACCTGGACATTGCCAGCCAGCCACAGTTGCCCGAGGCTGCCGGCCTGCACGCACTGCGCGCCGGCTACTGGCAAGCGCTGGACGAGTTGGGCGAGGGCGATAACTGGCCGGCGCTGTTTGCCGCCTTCAACCAGTGCATGCTGCTGGCGGCAGAGCGCCACGCGGTGACGCAGATCAACGAGCAGGTCAGCGCCGAGCTGGTGCGCCTGGGGCGCAAGCCGGCCGATAGCGACTGGTACCCCGGCCGGCCGGTCATGATTACGCGCAACGACTACAGCGTGGGCTTGTTTAACGGCGATATCGGCCTGACCGTGCCGCGCGGCGGCCGCCTGCGGGTAATCTTCCCCACCACCGATGGCGGCTGGCGGGAGGTATCGCCCGCGCGTTTGCCCGAGCACGACACCGTGTACGCCATGACCGTGCATAAATCGCAGGGCTCCGAGTTTGGCCAGGTGTGGCTGGCTTTGCCGCCGCAGCCCACGGCCACGCTGACCCGCTCGCTGGTGTACACCGCCATTACCCGTGCCCGGCAGCGCTTTGTGCTGGCCGGTAGTCTGGCCGTATTGCAAGCTGCCGTGCAGTACGCGCCGGCGCGCCAATCCGGCCTGGCTGAAAAAATTTGGGGCAGGGGCTTGACGGCCTGAAAAGGCATCTGTATAGTTCGGGTCTTGTTCGGAGTGTAGCGCAGCCCGGTAGCGCATCTGCTTTGGGAGCAGAGGGTCCAAGGTTCAAATCCTTGTACTCCGACCAGAATTAAAAAAGCCGCAGTCATCTGACTGCGGCTTTTTGCATTGCATCGGCACTGCAGTGCTGAAAGTATTTATCGAAGTGTTGCATTCGCGCACGTCGGCCAGCAGTGCACCGGTTTGCCACCGCCAAAGCAGGGCAATGCCTGATCAATATCCGTAAGATGGCGCCTTCACGAAGCAGCAGGGAGTTGTCATGCAGGTGCAAGGCGTTGCCGGATTGCTGGAAAAAATCATCCGCTACGATCAAACGGCGTTTATCCCACTGGCGCTGGGTGGTGCGCCTATCGGTTTTATCAACCAGGTCTGGTGCGAGCGCCTGCTGGCACACCACGGCGAGCTGTTCGCGCTGCAAGACGGCGTGATGCAGCTGCTGGCCACGGATATGACCTACAGCGCACGCAGCACCCTGCTGCAAGCCGCCGCCGAAGCCTGGCGCGATGCCGGCTGGTTCAGCGGCTGGCGCAACGAAAAATTCATTGCCTACCTGCCTGACGGTACCCCCTGTTTCGAGCTGGAACGCGCCGCCTTTCGCCCGCTGGGCCTCACCAGCCGTGCCGTACACCTCAATGGCCTGACCCGTATGCCCGATGGCGAAGTGCGCATGTGGATTGGCCGGCGTAGCCCGTTCAAGGACGTGGCGCCGAACCGGCTGGATAACCTGATGGGCGGTGGCGTGGCGGCCGGCGAAAGCATCATGGACGCGCTGCTGCGCGAAGGCTGGGAAGAAGCCGGCATGCCGGCAGAACAGCTGTCCCCGCTGCAACAACAGGCGCTACTGCTGGCGACCCGCCCGGTAGCCCGTGGCCTGCACCGCGAATGGCTGTTTGTTTACGATATCTGGCTGGCACAGGGCGATATCCCGCAAAACCAGGATGGCGAAGTGGCCGAACACGTACTGATGACGCTGGCCGAAGTGGCGCAGCACATCATCAACGGGCAATTCATGAGCGATGCCGCACTGGTGGCTATCGATTGCCTGGTACGCCTGGGTTACTGGGGGGGGCAGGTCGCACCGTTGCTGGCGCTACTGTCCGAGGTGCGCGGCACGGTGGGGCAAAACGTGCAGGGCAAGTAGCAGCCTGTCAGGTCATGCAGCCAAAAAGCCAACCATGGGTTGGCTTTTTTGTTGATGGCGGGTTTTTCTCCGGCAAGCGGGGAGTTGGCGACATTTAGCTGCAATGGCTTGCCTGTATGGTTAGGCGGGTAAGTTGGCCGCAACAACATAACCGCAGGAGCTTGCCTTGTTTCGCGTGCGTTTGATTTCCGATTATTTCGGGGTAGATGAGGGCGGCCCCATTCATGCCACCCAGGAGGATGCGCTGCGTGCCGCCCGGCTGATGCTCAGTATTCACTCCTACCCGGTGCGGGCCGAGATTCGCCAGTTTGTTGATGGCCGCTTTCGCCAGACGCGGGTGGTCGGGGTGCTGGCACGCGGCTAGCGGCAATGCATCAGGCATGAAAAAGCCCCACAGCCAGGCGGCGTGGGGCTTTGTATTCTGTTGGCGTACCCGACTGGAGTCGAACCAGCGACCTTCAGCTTCGGAGGCTGACACTCTATCCAACTGAGCTACGGGTACACGCAAGCCGCGCAATATAGCCTATGCATGGCGTTTTCGTCTAGCGCCATTGCGTTTGCGCAAACATTATCGATGGGACATTTTGCCGCAGCAAGGCTTTGCCGTATAATTTCCCTATTCTTCGGATTGTCATTATTAATTCAGGTGAGGCAGGAATGAGCAACGAAACCAAAGCCCCAGGCAAGATCGTGCCGGTTTTGCTGGGTGTTGTCGTGCTGTTGGTAGTAGCAGTGTATCTGCTGGCCAAATTGGCCACCGGCGGCTTTGATGTCAACGCAGAAGTGATGACCAAGGAAGCTGTCGCTGCCCGCCTGAAGCCGGTTGGCGAAGCCAAAGCCAGCGATGCCCCTCCGGGGATGAAAACCGGCCAGCAAGTTTACGAAGGCATCTGTATTACCTGTCATGGCGCCGGCCTGGCCGGTTCGCCCAAGTTTGGCGATGCTGGTGCATGGGGTGCGCGTGTAGCCAAAGGCTGGGATACCCTGACACTGCATGCCCTGCAAGGCTTTAATGCCATGCCGGCCAAAGGTGGCGCTGCCGACCTGACCGACGACGAAGTGAAACGCGCCGTGGCCTACATGGGTAATGCCGGTGGTGGCAAGTTTACCGAGCCACCAGTAGGTGGTGCCGCCGCTGCGGGTGCCGCGCTGGATCCGGCTGTCGCAGGCAAGAAAGTGTATGAAAGCGTGTGCGTAGCCTGCCATGCTACCGGCGCAGCCGGTGCGCCGAAATTCGGCGACAAGGCTGCCTGGGGCCCGCGTCTGGGTAAAGGTCTGGATGGCCTGATCGCTTCGGCCACCAAAGGCCTGAACGCCATGCCGCCTAAAGGTGGTTACACCGGCTCGGATGAAGAGTTCAAGGCTGCTGTCACTTACCTGACCAACGCTGCCAAATAAACCGGGCTGCTGTTGCCAGAAACGCCGCGATGTATCGCGGCGTTTTTGTTTTTGTGCGCTCCGCTGAAGCCGGCTTGCCGCATGGGTTCCCGCTCGCCTGTCTGGCAGTTTGGGTAGCACCCCGCCAGTGCAGGGCAAGCTGCTGCCCTGGCACAAGCCATGCCGGCCTGGCCAGGTGGCAGGCCGCGTGTGCGGCCAACCTTTACGGCTTCATGCCGGCTAGCAGGCTGCCGAGTACCTGGTCGGCGCTATCCACGCGAATCAGGCCCTGGCGCGGGTACTCCAGGTCGATGATCACAAATACCGCCAGCGCCATGATGGCGGCAAATACCACAATGTGTAGCCAGCTGCGTTGTACGTTGGCCGCAGAGTCAAAGCCGATCAGCAGCGCGCCTACCAGCACCAGAATGCCCAGCAGCAGATAGACCACCATTGGCGGGTGATTCTGGCTGGCCATGGCGCGGGTGGTGGTGATGTCGAACATCTCGTTCAGGGCGGGCAAAAGCAGTACGCCCGCCTGTGGTGCGGCCTGCGGGTGCCGGCTGGCAGCCAGGGCCTGCTGCCAGATCTGGTTTTGCAGGGCGGTGGTAGTGGCTTGTTCTTGCTGTTGCAACGTGCTTTGGCCGCCGTGGCGATAGGCGGTGCTGCGCAGCTCGGTGTAATGGCGGAAAGCTTGCCGTAGCGGGCCTTGGTTCGCTGCTGGCAGCAGCTCCAGCCGTAGCCAGGCGGTGCCAATGGCGTTGGCCTCCTGGGTAATCAGGTGGCGGCGGGCTTCAAAGCGTTCGGCCGCACCGGAGAAGGTGAAGGCAATCAGTAAGCCCATCAAGCCGAATACGGCGGCTTCGGCAGCGCCGGCACCCTTGGCGGGGTCATCCTGGCTATGTGCGCTACGCGCCAGGCCAATGCGGCGGCCCAGCTCGTGGCACAGCATCATGCCGATAAACAGGCCGCTGCCAACCAGTGCGGTGGTGATGGTGAGATCCATGTTGCTCTCCTCAATGATGATGTAATAGGTTCACCTTGAGTCGAGTGTGGTCTGCGGCTGGGGGCGCTGTAAAGCGCAGGCGCGGCCAGTGCGGCGGCTAGCTGTCTTTGTCGTCGGTTTTCTGCACCTTGCTGCCCAGCATGGCGCTCAGGTTGGCTAGCCGGCTCTTGCCCTCGGTTTTGCTGACGATGGGTTCGCCGCCTTTTTTACCGAAGTGGCGCAGGTCGTCACCGCTGATTTCGCCGATAAAGCGTGACGGCTCCACAAACAGCCATTCGCCGGCGCGGCGGCGCTTCACGCAGTAGGTGAGGGTGAGGCTGCGCTGGGCACGGGTAATGCCCACGTACATCAGGCGGCGTTCTTCTTCCACCATGCCGTTATCCACCGACTCGCTGTGCGGCAGGATGCCTTCCTCGCAGCCCACCAGGAACACGTGCGGGTACTCCAGGCCCTTGGACGCGTGCAGCGTGGACATGTGCACCGCGTCCACCTCGCCCTCGTCACGGCCTTCCAGCATGGTGATCAGCGCGATGGTCTGGGTCAGTTCGATCAGGTTCTTGCTGTCGGCCTCGCCCTTGCGTTGCAGCCAGGCCACCAGCTCGAACACGTTTTTCCACTTGCTTTCCGCCGCCTTGGTGCTGTCCTCGCTGTCGTACAGCCAGGCTTCGAAGCCGATGACTTTCAGCATGTCCATCACCAGCTCGCCGGCCGGCTCGCGTGTGGCGCGGTACTGCAGGCTGGTGATGAAGCGGCAGAAGTCTTCCAGCGGCTTGAGCTGGGCGTCCTGCACCTGTACGCGAAAGCCCGGCTCGCTGGCGCTGGCAAACAGGCTCTTGTCGAACAGTGCGGCGCTGGCGCCCAGTTTTTCCAGTGTGGTGGCACCCACGCCGCGTTTGGGGGTGGTGAGCGCACGGATAAAGGCCGGGTCGTCGTCGGGGTTGGCGATCAGGCGCAGGTAGGCCAGCACGTCCTTGATTTCCGGCTTGTCGAAAAAGCTCTGCCCGCCGGCCATCTGGTAGGGGATGCGCTGGTTGCGCAGCACGGTTTCGAACACGCGCGACTGATAATTGCCGCGATACAGGATGGCGTAGTCCTTGAATTCGGTGCGGTACTCGAATTTGTGCGCCAACAGGCGCTGCACCACGATTTCGGCCTCGTGATCTTCGTCCTTGCACATCACGGCGTGGATGGGTTCGCCCAGCCCCAGCTCGCTCCACAGCTGCTTTTCAAACAGCTTGGGGTTGTTGGAAATCACCGAGTTGGCCGCACGCAGGATGCGCGCGGTGGAGCGGTAGTTCTGCTCCAGTTTCACGATTTTCAGCGCCGGAAAGTCGTGCTGCAGCAGGCGCAGGTTTTCCATATTGGCACCGCGCCAGGCGTAGATGCTCTGGTCGTCGTCGCCCACGGCGGTAAACAGGCCGCGCACACCGGCCAGCAGCTTCACCAGCAGGTACTGGCAGGTGTTGGTGTCCTGGTATTCGTCGATCAGCAGGTAGCGCAGGCGGCCCTGCCATTTGATCAGCACCTCGGGGTGGGTCTGGAACAGCCCCACCGGCAGGCGGATCAGGTCGTCGAAGTCCATGGCCTGGTAGGCCATCAGCGTGGCCTGGTAGGCGCTGTAGGTGGTAGCGCAGATGCGGTCGAACTCGTTGTCGGCGGCCAGCAGTGCGGCGTCGGCGTCCAGCAGCTCGTTTTTCCACAGCGAGATGCGGCTTTGCACCTTGCGCACCTCGTCCTTGTGCGTGCTTTTCAGGATGTCCGAGATGATCTTGGCGGCGTCGTAGCTGTCCAGGATGGAAAACTGCGTCTTGTAGCCCAGGTGTGGCGCCTCCTGGCGCAGGATGTGCATGCCCAGCGAGTGGAAGGTGGACACGGTAATGCCCTTCAGCTCGCGGCTTTCCATCAGCTTGCCCACGCGCTCCAGCATTTCGCGCGCCGCCTTGTTGGTAAAGGTGATGGCGGCAATGTGCCGCGCGTCGTAGCCGCACTCGCGGATCAGGTGGCAGATCTTCTGGGTAATGACGCGCGTTTTGCCGGAGCCGGCGCCCGCCAGCACCAGCAGGGGGCCGTCTACGTATTTGATGGCGTCGCGTTGGGGCGGGTTCAGTTGCAGCAGGGACATGGGCCGTCGTCAATCTTTCATGGACAGCGCGCATTGTAGCGCATGGCCGCCGCTGCGCAGCGGCGACGGCAAGCGGCGCATCCATTATCATCTGGCTGGCGGCATGCGCTATGGCCAACCCGGCCGCAATCAGCAAGGAAAAAAGATATGGCCACCTACGCGATTGGCGATTTGCAGGGCTGCTTTACGCCCTTTATGGCGCTGCTGCGCCAGATAGATTTCAACCCAGGCCGCGACACGCTGTGGCTCACCGGCGACCTGGTCAACCGTGGCCCCGAGTCGCTGCAGGTGCTGCGCTGGGTTTTTGACAAGCAGGACTGCGTACAAACCGTGCTGGGCAACCACGACCTCCATCTGCTGGCTGTATCTGAAGGCTACGGCAAGGTACACGCCGACGACACCATCCAGCCCATTCTGGACGCCGCCGAAAGCAAGGTGCTGCTGGACTGGCTGCGCTGCCAGCCACTGATGATCTACGAGCAAGGCTACGCCATGGTGCACGCCGGCCTGCTGCCGGAGTGGAGCATCAAGAAGGCACTGCGCCTGGCCGAGGAGGTGGAGGACGAGCTGTCCGGCAAGCACCACCGCCAGTTTCTGGGCAAGCTGTACGGCAACAAGCCGGTGCGCTGGCAGGACGATCTGAAAGGCATGGACCGCCTGCGGCTGATCGTGAACGCCATGACGCGCATGCGTTTTATCAACCAGGACGGCGAGCTGGACTTGTCGTACAAGGGCGAGCTGGACGGTGCGCCGCCGCACCTGCTGCCGTGGTTCGAGGCGGCGACCCGCCGTAGTGTGGATACGCCTATCATCTGCGGCCACTGGTCGGCGCTGGGCCTGCACCTGGACGACGACGTGCTGGCCATCGACAGCGGTTGCCTGTGGGGCGGCAGCCTTACCGCCGTGCGGCTGGAAGACCGTGCCGTGTTTTCGCTGCCGTGCCAGGCCTACCGCGAGATCAGCCGCTAGGGTTGGCCGCAGGCAGGCTGCGGCCAACCTTTGGCGCAGCATTAGGCGCAAAAAAGCCCCGGTGTCTGTGCCGGGGCTTGAGTTTGACGGCAAAGCCGGTTTGCCAAGCAAACCGGCTTTGCCCTGTAACAGGAAGGCTGCGAACGCAAAGGCTTATGTGGCGCGGCCCGGCTTTGCCGGGTCCGGTAAAGCATCTGTCTGAATATTGTCAGCAGCCTGAAGCCCCGGTGTCTGTGCCGGGGCTTTTTGCTGACAGTACGCTGCGCTTAGCTCAGCTCTTTGGAGACTTCGCGTGCCAGGTGCGGGGCTTCTACCGGGGCACCGTGGTTGATCGGCGTCGGGTTGGCCAGCTCGCGCGCCATCTGGCCGGCGTCCAGCGAGTTTTCCCACTTGGCTACCACCACGGTAGCGACCGCATTGCCGATCAGGTTGGTGATGGCGCGGGCTTCGGACATGAAGCGGTCGATACCCAGAATCAGCGCCAGGCCGGCTACCGGAATCTCGGGCACTACCGCCAGCGTGGCGGCCAGGGTAATAAAGCCGGAACCGGTCACGCCCGCTGCGCCTTTGGAGGTGAGCAGCAGCACGCCCAGAATGGTCAGCTCTTGCGTCAGCGTCAGGTCGATATTGCAGGCCTGGGCAATGAAAATGGCCGCCATGGTCAGGTAGATCGAGGTGCCGTCCAGGTTAAACGAATAACCGGTCGGTACCACCAGGCCCACTACCGGCTTGGCGCAGCCCAGCTGCTCCAGCTTGGTCATCAGGCGCGGCAGGGCAGATTCGGACGACGAGGTGCCCAGCACGATCATCAGCTCTTCTTTGATGTACTTGATCAGCTGCCATACGCTGAAACCGTGGTAGCGCGCGATGCTGCCCAGTACCAGGCCCACGAACAGCACGCAGGTCAGGTAGAAGGTGCCCATCAGCGAGGCCAGCTGCACCATGCTGCCGACGCCGTATTTGCCGATGGTGAACGCCATGGCGCCAAACGCGCCGATCGGGGCCAGCTTCATGATGAAGCCGATCATGGCAAACAGTACGTGCGACACTTTTTCAAAGAAGCCCAGTACCGGTTTGCCTTGCTCGCCCATCAGCGACAGGCCGGCGCCGAACAGTACCGAGAACAGCAGTACTTGCAGGATTTCGCCATCGGCAAACGCGCCTACGGCACTTTGCGGAATGATGTGCAGGATGAAGTCTACCGTGCTCTGGCCAGCGGCTTTTTCGGTGTATTTGGCAATGGCACCGGCATCCAGCGTGGTGGGGTCGACGTTCATGCCGGCACCCGGCTGCACGAAGTTCACCACCAGCAGGCCGATAGCCAGCGCCAGCGTGGTCACTACTTCAAAGTACAGCAGGGCCTTGCCGCCCACGCGGCCAACCTTTTTCATGTCTTCCATGCCGGCAATGCCGACCACGATGGTGCAGAAGATGATCGGCGCGATCATCATTTTCACCAGCTTGATGAAACCATCGCCCAGCGGCTTGAGCTTGGCGCCCAGCTCCGGCATGAAATGACCCAGCATCACGCCCAGTACAATGGCGACAATCACCTGGAAATACAGGGTTTTGTAAAACGGCTTACCCGACATATCGACCTCTCTAGTGTTATGGCGGTGCTGCAGGCAGCACCGGCTATCTCTTGGGTCGATCATGCACTGACAGGGCAGTGGGCAGAATTGGGTATTTCCGCATTGCGGAAAACCCCAATACCCCCGCCCGGCGGGGTGTCAGGCCTGTTCTGTCAGGCCCAGCGCGCCGGCTATGCGGGTGCGGGCGGTTTCCGATAGCGCAAAGCGGGTTTGCTCCGCCGTTGCACCTTGCGGGATGGCGTCGGTGTAGTGCAGCTCTACCACCATGGCGCGGGTACGCAGGATCTGGCGCAGGCTTTGCCAGAAGGTGGTGTCGCCGGCGTAGGCCGCGGCATCACAAAACTGCCCGCCGGGGGTGGTAAAGCGTATGGCCACCGGCTGCACGGTGGCGCCGGACAGGCGGGCGGCTTCGAACAGCGACGCCTTGAACGGCAGCATGGCGCGGCCGTCCGAGGTGGTGGCTTCCGGAAATACGGCCATACAGCCGCCGTCCTGCAGCGCTTGCGCCAGCTGCTGGTTCACACGGCTGGCATCGCGGCGGTTGGCGCGGTCGATAAACAGCGTGCCGGCGTTCTTCACCAGAAAGCCCGCTACCGGCCAGTCGCGCAGCTCTTTTTTGGCCACAAAGCGCGATACCGTTACGCTGTTCAGCGCAAAGATGTCCAGCCACGACACATGGTTGGCCACCACCAGGGTGTGCGCCGGGTAAACGCCGGGCGGGGTGCCGATGACTTTGACCTTGATGGCCAGAATATGCAGTAGCTGGCGTGACCAGCGTTGGGTAATTACCGCACGGGCAGGTTGCGATAGCCTGGGGTAGCGGGTGCCGACGGCAACGACGCCGCGGCACACATGCAAGGCCAGGCGCGCCAGGCGTAGCGCGCGAACGGGTAGGGCAGTAGGGGCGTGCACGTATGGGTCCGTGTCAGAGGGGTTGGCAATGCGGGCAGAAGCAGCTGCTGCGCTGCCCTTGGCGTAGCTCGGCAATCAGCGAGCCACAATCATGACACGTCAGGCCGGCTCTGCCATAGACCTTATAGCTTTGCTGAAAGTAACCCGGCTTGCCTTTGGCGTCCATGAAGTCGCGCAGGCTGCTGCCGCCGGCGTCTATGGCACGGGCCAGCACCAGCTTGATCTGCGCTGCCAGGCGCTGGCACTCGTCGCGGCTCAGGCTGTTG
This sequence comes from Vogesella aquatica, assembly GCF_028548455.1. GTDB lineage: Bacteria > Pseudomonadota > Gammaproteobacteria > Burkholderiales > Chromobacteriaceae > Vogesella > Vogesella aquatica. The sequence goes on along the minus strand of NZ_JAQQLF010000008.1, from coordinate 151,915 downwards.
GCCGCACGCGCCGGGTGGATACCGGCGTAAAACAGCGATTCGTTAGCGTAGATATTGCCCACGCCCACCACCACGTGGTTATCCATGATCACCAGCTTGATGGCGCTGCCCTTGCGGCGCGTAGCCTGGTACAGCACGCTGCCGTCAAACGCATCGCTCAGCGGCTCCGGCCCCAGGCTGGCCAGCAAGGGGTGGGCGTCAACCGGCCCCTGCTGCCACAGCATGGCGCCAAAGCGGCGCGGGTCGCGGTAGCGCAGAACTGTTTGCCCCAGGTCGATGTCTACATGGTCGTGCTTTTCCGGCGTGGTGCCGGGTGGCACAAAGCGCAGGCTGCCGGACATGCCCAGGTGCACGATCAGCGTACCGTGCTCAAAATCGATCAGCAGGTATTTGGCGCGCCGGCTCACGCTGCGCACCGTGCGCCCGGCCAGCAGCGCGGGCAGCTCGGGCGGAATCGGCCAGCGCAGCCGTGGCTCGCGTATCACTACCGCGCGCAGCGTGGCACCGGCGAGCTGCGGGCTGATACCGCGACAGGTGGTTTCGACTTCTGGCAATTCGGGCATGAATGACTGTCCTTGCGCGCTGCATGAATTAACTGGATGGCGTGGTATTCTACCCGCCTGAATCGATGTCTGGGCCCAGCATGAACGCACTTCTGAGACTAGTAGCCGTACTCACGCCGCTGGCACTGGCTGCCTGCGCCTCGCATGCCCCTTTGCAGGCAGCTGCCAGCCAGCCCGTCGCCGCTGCGCCCATAGCGGAGCCGGACGAAGAACCCAAAGCCCTGGCCGACGCCGACAACCCGGCCATCCCCAAGCTGCAGCTGCAGCCCGAATGGCTGTACGGCATCATGCTGGCCGAAATATCGGCCCAGCGCGGCGGCGCCGCCCAGGCGGCCGAAACCTATCTGAGCCTAGCCCGCACCACCAAAGACCCGCGTCTGGCGCGCCGCGCATCCGAATTTGCCCTGTTTGCCGGGCAGATCACCACCGCTAGCGCCGCGCTGAGCCTGTGGCTGGCGCTGGACCCCGCCGACGAGGTGGCACGCGAGCAGTTCTTCATCACCCTGTTGCGCAGTGGCAAGCTGGCCGAAAGCCGTGGCCTGCTGGAAAGCATGCTGGCGCAGCAACCCAAGCGTGCCGGGGCCATTTTTGTACAGCTGGCCAGGTTGGCCGCACGCCAGTCCGATAAGGCCGGGGCCGAAAAACTGGTTACCGAGCTGGCTTCCCGTTACCCGGACCTGCCAGAAGCACGCTTTGCCCGCCTGGCGGTAGCGGCCGAGGCCGGTGACCGCGCCGCCGTGGATGCCGAATTCGCCCGCCTGGCCGTGATCGCCCCGCAGTGGGACCTGCCGGTGATGTGGCAGCTGGAGCGTTTGCGCCGCCAGAGCCCGGCTGCCGCTATCGATTTCCTCAAGGCCGAGCTGGCGCGCCGCCCGCAAGCCAGCGTCGAGCTGTGCATGAACAATATTCGCCTGCTGGCTGGCGAGAAGCGCTATGCCGAAGCCGAGTCCTACGCCCAGACCCTGATGCCACGCTTCGGCCAGCACCCGGGCGTGCTGCATCTGGCCGGCTTGCTGGCGTTCCAGAATGGCAAGCTGGAGCAGGCGCAGCAGTATCTGGAAGGCGCGCTGAAAGCCGGCTTTAACGACCCGAACGAGCTGCGTTACGTGCTGGGCCAGCTGGCCGAAGAGCGCAAGCTGCCGGCGCAGGCACAAAACTGGTACGCGCTGGTAGATGCAGGTGACAACCTGCTGCCCGCCCGCGTACGCCTGGCGCAGCTGCAGTCGGCGGCCGGGCTGTGGCAGCAAGCCATTGATAGCCTGGCACCGCTGGCGGCCGACCCGCAAAACACCGTGCGCATCAGCCTGGCGCAGGCACGCATGGCCAAAGAGGCCAAGCAGCCCGAGCAAGCTGTCACCCTGCTGGACACCGCGCTGAATATCCTGCCGGGGCAGGCCGACGTGCTGTACGAACGCGCACTGCTGCTGGAGTCGCTCGGCCGCGTGGCCGATGCCGAACAAGACCTGCGCACTATCCTGAAAGGCCGCCCGGATGACGCGCAGGCACTGAATGCCTTGGGCTATATCCTGGCCAACCAGGGGCACCAGCTCAAAGAAGCGCAGGGGTACATCGAGCAAGCGCTGAAGGCCGAGCCGGACAATGCCATGATGCTCGATAGCCTGGGGTGGGTGCTGTTCCGCCAAGGCCATGCACAGCAGGCGCTCAAGCATCTGCAGGATTCTTACGCCAGTTTGCCGGATGCCGAAGTTGCCGCGCATCTGGGCGAAGTGCTGTGGAGCCTGGGGCGCAAGGACGAAGCCCGCGCCATCTGGGAAAAAGCCCGGCAGGGCAGCCCTGAGCACCCCATTCTTACCGAAACCCTGAACAGACTGAAACCATGAAGTATCAGTACGGCTGGCTATTGGCCGGCCTTCTTGTGCTGGCCGGCTGTGCCAGCACGCCCGAAGTCAACAGTACCATGCAAGCGCCTGCGGCCAACCTGCGCGACGAGCCTTTCGACGCCAGCGGCCGCCTGGCAGTGAACTACCAGGGTAAGGGCGAAGTCGCCAGTTTCGACTGGCAGCACGCACCGGGCGGTGACCAGCTCAATGTCAAAACGCCGATCGGTACCACCGTAGCCAGCCTGAGCCGTACCGCACAAGGCGTAACGCTGAAAGCCAATGGCCGCGAACAGTACGCTACCGACGTGGAAACCCTCACCGAAGCCACGCTGGGTTGGCCGCTGCCACTGTCCAACCTGGCCTGGTGGGTGCGCGGCCACGCCGCCCCGGGCTGGCCGGCCCGTTATGCGGACGATGGCCGCCTGATGCAACAGGGCTGGCTGATCCGCAATACCCGCGACGCTGACACCCAGCTGCCACGCAGGCTGGAGCTGGAGCGTGAAGGCATGAGCATCCGCCTGGTTTTTTCCAGCTGGCAATGGCAGCCGGCACCGCAACCCTGAGTCATCATGCAAGCCCAGACTTTTCATACCTTTCCCGCCCCGGCCAAACTGAACCTGACGCTGCTGATTACCGGCAAGCGTAGCGACGGTTACCATTTGCTGGATACCGATTTCCGTTTTATCGACTTGTGCGACAGTATCGATATTGCCGTGCGTGACGATGGCGTCATCGAGCTGCTGAACCCGATGCCGGACGTGCCGGCCGACAGCGACCTGACCGTACGCGCCGCGCGCCTGTTGCAGCACGCCACGGGCAGCCCGCTAGGTGCCACGCTGCGGGTGCACAAGCGCATCCCGATGGGTGGTGGCCTGGGCGGCGGCTCGTCCGATGCAGCCACGGTACTGCTGGCGCTGAACCGCTTGTGGGGTTGCGGCCTGAGCCGGGAGGCGTTGATGCAGCTGGGCGTACAGCTGGGTGCCGACGTGCCGGTATTCATCTTTGGCAAGAACGCCCGCGCTACCGGTATTGGCGAACAACTCACCGAGCTGGCGCTGGCGGATGCCTGGTATGTGGTATGCAAACCACCTGTGCACGTGGCGACCGGGCCGGTATTCCAAGAATTTTCACAAAGGTTGTTGACAGGGCGAGCTTCGTTCTCCATAATGCGAAGCCTGTCTGGCGCGACGCAAAAACAAAACGATTTGCAGCCAGTCGTAGCAGAAATATATCCAGCGGTAAAACAGGTTTTGAATCGTTTAAGTGAATACGGTTCGCCGCTGATGACAGGTTCGGGAGCATGCGTGTTTCTGGAGCTGGCAAATGAAGATCAAGCAAATAAAGTATTCCACTCTTTGTCTGGTGAAATGACTGTGTATGTTGCCAAGGGGTTAAAGGCGCATCCGGTTTCAGACGGGGAATAGCAAGGATACTGGGGAGTCGCCAAGTTGGTTAAGGCACCGGATTTTGATTCCGGCATGCGAAGGTTCGAATCCTTCCTCCTCAGCCATTATCCTGCATAACAAAGAATACTGGGGAGTCGCCAAGTTGGTTAAGGCACCGGATTTTGATTCCGGCATGCGAAGGTTCGAATCCTTCCTCCTCAGCCAAGCTTCCAGAGTGAAGTGAGAAAAAGAGCGTGTAAGTATTTCTTACACGCTTTTTCTTTATCTACCGATCCTAAGGCATTCCAGTTATGGCGGCATACGACAGTTTGATGGTCTTCACCGGGACAGCGAACCCGGAACTTGCACAAAACGTGGTGAAACACCTCGATATTTCCCTCGGCCGTGCCGATGTGGGCAAGTTCAGTGATGGTGAAGTGGCAGTAGAGTTGCTGGAAAACGTGCGCGGTCGCGACGTGTTCATCCTGCAGCCTACCTGTGCCCCAACCAACGATAACCTGATGGAAATCCTGACCATGGCCGACGCGCTCAAGCGCGCCTCTGCCGGCCGGATTACTGCGGCGATTCCGTACTTCGGTTACGCCCGTCAGGACCGTCGCCCCCGTTCCGCCCGTGTACCGATTACTGCCAAGCTGGTAGCCAACATGCTGACCAGCGCCGGTGTAGACCGTGTACTGACCGTCGACCTGCACGCCGACCAGATCCAGGGCTTTTTCGATATGCCGGTGGACAACGTTTACGCCACCCCGGTACTGCTGAAAGACATCCGCAGCCAGCGTTTTGACGACCTGATCGTGGTGAGCCCGGACGTAGGCGGCGTGGTACGTGCCCGTGCCGTGGCCAAGGCGCTGAATACCGACCTGGCCATCATCGACAAGCGTCGCCCGAAGGCGAACGTGGCTGAGGTGATGAACATCATCGGTGAAGTACAAGGTCGTACCTGCCTGATCGTGGACGACATGATCGACACTGCCAATACCCTGTGCAAGGCTGCTTCCGCCCTGAAAGAGCGTGGCGCCCAGCGTGTACTGGCTTACGCTTCCCACGCCGTGTTCTCCGGGCAGGCTGTGGATCGCATCAATAATTCGGACATCGACGAAGTTGTCATCACCGATACCATTCCGCTGTCGGCCCAGGCCAAACAGTGCAGCCGCATCCGCGTGGTATCCATTGGTGGCCTGATCGCAGAAACCCTGCGTCGCATCAACAACGAAGAATCGGTGTCCTACCTCTTCAATGAGGATCTGGTATCGTCGGGCGCCTGCCTGCCGTAAACGTTCAGCCCGCTGGTCGCGGTGGGCTGGAGACTTAAATGAAGCTGAAAAGCTAACTGGAGTATTTCACATGGCAATCGAAGTTATCGCTACCAAGCGCGTACAAGAAGGTACTGGTGCGAGCCGCCGCCTGCGTATCGCTGGTCAGACCCCGGCTGTGGTATACGGCGCTGGTAAAGACGCTGTATCCATCACCCTGGATCACAACACTATGTACTACGCGCTGAAAAACGAAGCGTTCCACAACGAAGTACTGGAACTGGTTATCGACGGTCAGAAAGAGCAAGTAAAAATCGCTGCTTTCCAGATGCACCCGTTCAAGCAACTGGTTCTGCACATCGACTTCGCTCGCGTGTAATAGATTAAGCCGTGCCGCCTGGCGGTAACGGTACTGGGCTCGTTGCGGCTAAACCTGCAGCGGGCCTTTTTCATGGAATACAGGAAATGACAGCCATCCGTCTGGTGGTCGGCCTGGGCAACCCCGGCGCCGAATACGAAAAAACCCGTCACAACGCCGGCTTCTGGCTGGTGGACGAGCTAGCCTGGCAGCACAAGGCCAGCTTGCGTGCCGAAGGCAAATACTTTGGCGAGGTGGCCCGTGCGGTACTGCCCGGCGGCGACCTGTGGCTGCTCAAACCCATGACCTATATGAACCTGTCCGGCCAGGCGGTGGGTGCACTGGCACGCTTTTACAAAATTGCACCAGAGGAAATCCTGGTGGTGCACGACGAGCTGGACCTGCCACCCGGCGCGGCACGCTTCAAGCAGGGCGGGGGGCACGGTGGCCACAACGGCCTGAAAGACATCATCGCCAAGATCGGCTCGCCCAATTTCTGGCGGCTGCGTATCGGTATTGGTCACCCGGGCGACCGCAATGAAGTGGCCAACTTCGTACTGAAAAAAGCCCGCGCCGAAGAGCAGCAAGCCATAGACGATGCCATCGCCAAGGCCATGCAGGTCATGGCACAAGCCATCGGCGGCGACATGCCTGCGGCCATGAAAACGCTACACACCGCCGCCAAATAAAACGCGGCCAAGGTTGGCCGCAAGCGGCCAGAAACAAAGAACACGGCACCGGGTGATACAATCACGCGGTGTATGCCTGCCCCGGTGGCAGGCCGGATATTTCGAGGAATCACCATGAGTCTGAAATGCGGTATTGTCGGCCTGCCCAACGTAGGCAAATCCACCCTGTTTAACGCGCTGACCAAAGCCGGTATCGAAGCGGCCAACTACCCGTTCTGCACCATCGAGCCGAACGTGGGCATCGTGGAAGTGCCGGACCCGCGCCTGCAGCAGCTGGCCGCCATCATCAACCCGCAGAAGATCCAGCCTGCCATCGTCGAGTTTGTCGATATCGCCGGCCTGGTAGCGGGCGCCTCCAAAGGCGAAGGCCTGGGTAACAAGTTCCTGGCCAATATCCGCGAAACCGACGCCATCGTGAACGTGGTGCGCTGCTTTGACGACGACAATATCGTGCACGTGGCCGGCAAGGTCGACCCGATTTCCGATATCGAAACCATCGGTACCGAACTGGCGCTGGCCGACTTGGCCTCGGTAGAGAAAGCCATCGCCCGTGATGGCAAGAAAGCCAAATCCGGCGATAAAGACGCGCAAAAGCTGGTAGCCGTGCTGGAAAAAGTGCTGCCGCACCTGAACGAAGGCAAGCCGCTGCGCAGCTTCAAGCTGGACGAAGAAGACAAGGCGCTGCTCAAGCCGCTGTGCCTGCTCACCATCAAGCCGGCCATGTACGTGGCCAACGTGGCCGAAGATGGCTTCCAGAATAACCCGCACCTGGACAAGCTCACCGCGCTGGCTGCGGCCGAAGGCGCACCGGTGGTGGCACTGTGCGCCGCTATCGAGAGCGAAATCGCCGACCTGGACGATGCTGACAAGGTGGAATTCCTGGCTGAAATGGGCCTGGAAGAACCGGGTCTGGACCGCCTGATCCGTACCGGCTACAAGCTGCTGGGCCTGCAAACCTACTTCACCGCTGGCGTGAAGGAAGTGCGTGCCTGGACCATCCGTGTTGGCGATACCGCCCCGCAAGCCGCCGGCGTGATCCATACCGATTTCGAGCGTGGCTTCATCCGCGCGCAAACCATCGCCTTTAACGACTTCATCACACTGGGCGGCGAAGCCAAGGCCAAGGAAGCCGGCAAGATGCGTGCCGAAGGCAAGGAATACGTGGTGCAAGACGGTGACGTGCTGAACTTCCTGTTCAACGTGTAAGCCAGGTCCGCTGTTATCCGAACCGGCCAGTAGGCCGGTTTTTTCATTTGCTTATCGGTTTTTGTTCCAAGCGGATACTGGAGTAGAAAAGTCGCCTTTGTTATAGTTCGTTCCATTGTATTGATTATTAAATCAATAGCCATAAGGAATAAAACCATGAAAAAGACCCTGTTCGCTCTGACCCTGATCGGCTTTGCGGCCAACGTTTACGCTGCCGATTTGCTGGATACCGTGCAACAGCGCGGCACGCTGAAAATCGCGCTGGAAGGCACCTATCCGCCGTTCAACTTCAAGGACAAAGACCAGAAGCTGACTGGCTTTGAAGTAGAGTTGGGCAATGCGCTGGCGCAAAAGCTGAAGCTGAAGCCGGAGTTCACCACTGGCGAATGGAGCGGCCTGCTGGCCGGCCTGCAGGGCGGCAAGTTCGACGTGGTGCTGAACCAGGTGTCGATTACCGACAAGCGCAAGGAAGTGTTCGACTTCTCGCAGCCGTACACCATTTCCAGCGCGCAACTGATCGTGCGCAAGGATGAAAAGCGTAGCTTCAAGAGCCTGGCCGACCTGGCCGGCAAGAAGATGGGCGTGACCCAGGGCAGCAACTACGCTGATATGGTGAAGGCGCAGGGCGGTATCGAGTCCAAGTTCTACCCGTCCGCGGCGGAGATTTTCCAGGACTTGGCGCTGGGCCGTGTTGATGCAGCGGTGAACGACAGCTTGCTGATTCCGTTTGCCCTGAAAGAAGCCAAGCTGCCGCTGAAAGCCGGCGCGCCGGTGGGTGGCACCACGCAGATGGGTATTCCGTTTGCCAAGGGCAACCCCAAGTTCAAGGCGGCCATCGACAATGCCCTGAATGCGCTGCACAAAGACGGTTCGTTCAAGAAAATTTCGGTGAAGTGGTTCGGTATTGATGTATCGAAAGCACCAGCTGCGCGATAATCCTGCAGCTTGAATATCACGCCCCTGCCGTGTGCAGGGGCGTTTGTGTTTTGGAGAGCATGAATGGAATGGTTGAGTCTGGCGCAAGAGGCGCTGCCGGTGTTGCTCAAGGGTGCTGGCCTGACGGTATTCTTTGCGCTGAGTGCCATGGTGTTGGGGCTGACGCTGGGTTTTGCCGTGGCCATGGTGCGGCTGGCGAAAGTGCCGCTACTGGCGCCGCTGGTGGCGTTTTACGTTAGCGCCATGCGTGGCACGCCGCTGCTGGTGCAGATTTTTGTCATCTATTATGGCCTGCCGTCGGTAGGTATCGAATTCGAGCCGGTGACCGCTGGCGTGCTGGCGCTGACGCTGAACGTGGCGGCCTACCTGTCGGAAAGCCTGCGCGGCGCCATTGCCGGTGTGGACAAGGGGCAGTGGGACGCGGCGCAGTCGCTGGGCCTGAGCTGGTGGCAGAGCATGCGCCACATCATTGCGCCACAGGGCATACGTCTGGCGGTGCCCAGCCTGGCCAATAGTCTGATTTCGCTGATCAAGGACACCTCGCTGGTCTCGGTGATTACCGTGTCCGAGCTGATGATGGCCACCAAGGACATGATTGCGCAGACTTTCCAGCCGTTGCCGCTGTATCTGATGGCAGCAGCTATTTACTGGGTGCTCAGTGCCTTGTTTGAACGGGTACAAAAGCGCGTGGAGCAGCATTACGCCAAAGCCTATCAACGATAAGCCACTGACGCTGCCTGCGTGCTTGCGCCATGGCAGGTGTGGCGAATGCATACTGGCCAGGGTTGGCCGCAAGGGATAAAGACCATGAAATTTGCTACCAAGGCTGTACATGCCGGTTTCGACTATCACCAGCATAACCGCGCGGTGATGCCGCCCATCTACCAGACCTCGGCCTTTGCCCACGACGTGGTAGGCGAGCAGCTGGACTTTGCCTACGCCCGCACCGGCACACCAACGCGCGCCGCGCTGGAGGCCAACCTGGCGGCGCTGGAAGACGCACAACACGGCCTGGCCTTCGCCAGCGGCATGGCCGCTATCGACGCGGTACTGCGTGCTACTTTGCAGCCGGGCGACGAGGTGATTGCGGTAGCCGACTTGTACGGCGGTGCCTATCGCATCCTGGACAAGGTGATGCAGCCACTGGGTATCAAGGTGACCTTTGCCGACCTGAGCGATGCGGCCAACCTGCAGGCTGCGATTAGCCCGCAAACCCGTCTGGTATGGCTGGAAACGCCGACCAACCCGCTGCTGAACCTGGTGGACGTGGCGGCGCTGTCGGCCATTGCCCACGCTCACGGCGCCAAGGTGGCGGTAGATAACACCTTTGCCACGCCTTACCTGCAAAACCCGCTGAATCAGGGCGCCGACATCGTGGTGCACTCGGCCACCAAATACCTGGGCGGCCACTCCGATGTGTTGCTGGGCCTGGTGGCGGTGAACGACGAGGCGCTGTTCAAGGCCATCAAGTTCATCCAGAACGCTGCCGGCGCGGTGCCCGGCCCGCAGGACTGCTTCCTGACCCTGCGCGGCATCAAGACGCTGGCGCTGCGTATGGAGCGCCACTGCGATAACGCAGAGCGGGTGGCGGCTTACCTGCAGCAGCACCCGGCCATCGAGCATGTGTTTTTCCCCGGCTTGCCAGGCCACCCCGGCCACGCGCTGGCCTGCCGCCAGATGCGCCGTTTTGGCGGCATCGTCACCGTGTACCTGAAAGACAACAGCCGCGAAGCGGCCAGCCGTGTGGCCAGCCGCCTGCAGCTGTTCATGCTGGCGGAGTCGCTGGGCGGGGTGGAGTCGCTGGTGAATCACAGCTACACCATGTCGCACGGAGGCATGCCGCCGGAGCAAAAAGCGGCGCTGGGCATTCGCGAAGGGCAGCTGCGTTTGTCTATCGGCATTGAGGATATCGACGACATCCTGGCCGACTTGGCGCAGGCGCTGGCTTGACCGTTAAACAAACTGGCCGAGGCGTGATGTCGGTTCAATAATGAACCAATGGTGTTTAACCGCAAGATAGCCATAAAGCATCTTGTGTGAAGGTGGCGACTTGCTGCGTGAGCAAGGTGCCCGCGAGGTGATGCCGGATAGCCGTACCGGCATGCATATCGTGCTTACCGGGCCGGGCAAGCTGCCCAGGCTGTTGCAGGTGTGGGCCGACATGGAGCCCACTTCTGCATTGGTTTTTCGGTCGTCCTGCTTGGCCGGAAATAGCGACTGCGGGCGTTTTCGCCGTGTCATGGGGTGCTTGTTCTGTGTGTATCGCACATAGCGGCAAGCTTGCACCCCAGCTGCGTGGTGCGTACGATCGTCTTAACCGTAGTGGTCGCTATCAACGCCTGATGGCACCGTATATCGATGGCGCTAGCGTGGCGCTGGTGCGGTAGAAAGCGTGATCATGAAGAGATGGACGCAGCGCTTGCTGGTACTGGTGTGCTGGTGGAGTACGTGCAGCATGGCGCAGCCCGCTGCTGCTACAACTTTCCGCGTGGTAACCGAAGATGCCCCACCTTTTACCTATTGGCATGATGGTGAACTGGCCGGCCCGGTACTGCCTTTTGTGGATAAGCTGATGCAGGCCGCCGGCTTGCCGTATAGCCACCATGTTTACCCGTGGGCGCGTAGCCTGGCATTGGCCCAGCATGCACCGAATGTACTGATTTATGCCTTGGCACGCACGCCGGAGCGCGAAGCCAGCTTTCACTGGATCGGCGAGCTGGTCGATATGCGCATCTATCTTTATGGCATGGCCGGCCGCAATACACCGCCAGTAGACTCGCTGGCGCAGGTCCGGCAGTTGCGCATTGGTGTCATCAACAAGGACGTGCGTCTGGATTGGTTCAAGGCGAACGGCTTTAGCGAACTGAGCCCCACCTCTGTGGGCGGGCTGGACCTGTCAGAAAATAGCGAGGTCAATATGCTCAAGCTACGGCGTGGCATGGTGGATGCCGTCCCTGTCAGCCGCATTGCCATGCAGACTTATTGTCGCCAGAGCAAGCTGGATTGCGGCCAGTTTCGTCAGCTTTACCCGTTGCCGATGACGATGTCGCTGTACCTTGCCGCCAGCAAAAAGACTTCTTACCAGTATGTGAATACCTTGCGCTACCACTACCGCAAGCTGGTGCAGGATGGCAGCCATCACCAGGCGTTCTCCCGGTTGAACGATGGCTAGTTTGGTTGCTATATGCCGCTTGATTCGCAGGGCTGCACCTGCTGCCTGCGTGAGCGACAGGCCGCGAGTGAGTTGTATGCAGCGCGGCGACAATGATGACTATCGGGAGCATCAGAAAACAATCGGCAGCACCCGTAGGTACTGCCGTGATGGTTTATTTGCTTAGGGCCTTAGCTGCGTAGCGCATTTCTCAGGCGCTGCCATTGCTCTTTCGTTTCCGGATTATGCTGGCTTTTGTCGATGGCAGCGCGGATAAAGGCGGTACAGCACCCCACTACAACCCCTGCCAGCATGAAGAGCAGCACAATCAATGCGCGGCCAGGCCTGTCCGCTTTTTTAGGGATGGTGGCTGGCATGGCAATGACAATGGATTGCTCCTGCTGCTTCAGCGCTTTGAGTTCTTTTTCAATGTTCTGCTGTACCAGTGTTTTGTAGGTATGGATGAACAGATCCTTTTTTTGGCGGTCGTTGACGCTGCCTGTTTTGCTGCCTTGCATCAGCGATACTGCATTTTCTTGCATTTTCTGCACTAATTGCTTCTCACCACCTTGCATGATAACCGATGATTCCAGCGCCGCAATCGGCAGGGCATAGGCCAGGAATTCATTCTGGTCGATATCTGCTTTGCCGGCTGGTACGGAAATGGCGGCGATTTCAGCGGCTACGTCGGCTTTGGCCGCGTCCAGTTTGCTTATCTTCTGGCTGACCGTGCTGAGCTGCATCCGCTTGGCTTCGGCGACGATGCGCTCTGCGGTGTCATTGATGTTTTTTTGCGCGGCGGCCGCATCGTCCAGCTTCAGGCTGAGTTGTATCTGGCTGGTTTTGTTATTCAGGCTGGCCGTATAGGTGCCGTCCAGATCGTTGATGATGTCCGCTTCGGTGATGAAACCGTCTTTTTCCAGCTGCTTGATCAATGGCTGTTTGATGCCTTCGCTTTGTGCCAGCGATAGCATGGTCTCAGTGGCGATACCGATTTCATCATTTTTATTGGTGATGATGGTCGCGGTAGCGGTAAAGGTGCGAGTCTTGATTACATACGCGTAGCTTAGCCCCAGCGCAGCAAATATCAGGACACAGACGGCAATCAGGCGGCGATGTACGACCAGGACGGTGAGCAATTCAATAAGAGAAAGCTCGTCTTGTTCTTCTGCGTAGTGTTCGGATGGCGTCATGGAGGTATACGATTTTAATTGTGGGTTACACGCAATCGAGTGATGTGATGCTTGTATCAGGTTTGTGATTATACCGAAAACATGTGCATACAGAACAGGCACGCTCACGTACTGGTGGGGCGCATACCATGCTGTTGGCCGGTATGCAGCCATGATGTCCATTGTGGGCAGAGGATGTGCACATTATCAGGCGTGATGTCATGGTGATGAATGCCATGGCGCTGGTTTGGTGTCCGTCTGCTCTGCTGTTGTGTGCCTATTCCATCGCTGGTTTTGTTTCATCATGCGCGTCGCCCAGATAGTTTCGCATGATGCGCTCGGTTTCCCCTTGTGCCTGAAGTTGCAGGAAGGCTTGCTGTAGTGCCTGTATCTGTGCCTTGGGGGTATGCCGGTGGCACGCTAGCCAGGAATTGGCTTCGCCCAGACTGGCCACGGCTTTCAAGGGAAAGCGGCTGAGTCTGGCTTCGTAGCGCGCCACGACCTCATGCACCGCCCAGTAGTCGGCCTGGCCTAGCTGTAGCAACCGTAAACCGTCTGCGACGACATTGGTCGTGCTATAGGGCAGGTGCTGTTGTTGCAGGCGTATTTCTGCCGACGAGCCTGCCAGTACGGTGATGCGTGCATCGGCGGCGGCTTGCAGGTTTGCCAGGCGTGTGCTCCCCACCCAGCCATACAAGCGCAACTGGCCCGGTGCGATCAGCCCCACCCACTGGTACTGCTTTTCTCTGGCGGGGTGCCGGCTGAGGGGAAACACGCAGGCATCGCGATGCTGGCTGGCCATCAGTTGTGCCCGACGCCAGGGCAGTGTACTGATTTCGATGGTGATACCGGCCAGGTTGGCCGCACGCAGTACCAGTTCGTCGGCGATGCCGGGTTTCTGCTCACTGCCAGGGCCCATGTGTAGTGGCGGGTATAGCATGGTGTAGGCCTGCAGCACGGTCTGTGCCTGGGCAGAAGGGGTGAATAGCAGAAAGAGTGTCAGCAGGCGAATCAGCATCTACAACATGGCCGGAGAGAATAAAAAAGGCGCACAGGGCAGAGCCTGTACGCCTTGATTGTACGCCTGTCGGCTTAGCCTGCCTTGACGCAATCCACGCAGTACACTTTTTTGCCGTCAACCAGCGTGGCTACCAGGCCGTGTACGTCGGTTTCAAAGCCGGGCAGCTGGCTATTGAACGCCTGCACAAAGCGCAGGTAGTCGACGATGGTGGTGTTGAATACTTCGCCCGGAATCAGCAGCGGGATGCCCGGCGGATACGGGGTGAGCAGTACGGCGGTGACGCGGCCTTCCAGCGCCTCTACCGGTACGCGTTCGATCTCGCGGTGCGCCATCTTGGCAAAGGCGTCGGCCGGGCGCATGGCCGGTTCCATATCGGACAAGTAGATCTCGGTGGTGAGACGGGCAATGTCGTGCTCGCGGTACAGGCTGTGGATCTTCAGGCACAGGTCCTGCAGGCCAACGCGCTCGTACTGTGGGTACTTGGCGACGAAGTCCGGCATCACACGCCACAGCGGCTGGTTCTTGTCGAAGTCGTCCTTGAACTGCTGCAGCAGCGAAATCAGCGTGTTCCAGCGGCCTTTGGTAATGCCGATGGTGAACATGATGAAGAAGCTGTACAGGCCGGTTTTTTCCACCACCACGCCGTGCTCGGTCAGGTACTTGGTGACGATGGCGGCCGGGATGCCCAGCTCTTCGAAGCTGCCGTCCAGCGACAGGCCCGGGGTGAGCAGCGTGGCCTTGATCGGGTCCAGCATGTTGAAGCCGTCTTCGATGCCGGCAAAACCGTGCCAGCTGTCTTCCGGTTTCAGTGTCCAGTCTATCGGGTCACAGATGCCGTCATCGGACAGTGCGTCCGGGCCCCATACACGGAACCACCAGTCTTCACCGTACTCTTCGTCCACTTTGCGCATGGCGCGGCGGAAGTCCAGCGCCTCGACCAGCGACTCTTCTACCAGCGCCTGGCCACCCGGCTGCTCCATCATGGCCGCAGCTACGTCGCAGCTGGCGATAATGGCGTACTGCGGACTGGTGGAGGTGTGCATCAGGTAGGCTTCGTTGAAGCTCATGGTGTCCAGCTGGCGGTTCTCCGGGTCTTGCACCAGGATCTGCGAGGCTTGCGAAATGCCGGCCAGCAGTTTGTGGGTGGACTGGGTGGAGAAAATCATCGATTCCTTGCAGCGCGGTCGGCCTTCGCCGATGGCATGGAAGTCACCGTAGAAGTCGTGGAAGCTGGCGTGCGGCAGCCAGGCTTCGTCAAAGTGCAGGGTGTCCACTTCCCCATCCAGGATGCCCTTGATCTCTTCCACGTTGTACAGGATGCCATCGTAGGTGGACTGGGTGATGGTGAGGATGCGCGGCTTGGTATTGGGGTTCTTGGCGAGCGCTTCGCGGGCGAAAGGGTTGGCCGCAATCTTGGCGCGGATGCTGTCCAGCGAGAATTCGCTTTTCGGAATCGGGCCGATGATGCCGTAGTGGTTACGCGTGGGCATCAGGAATACCGGAATGGCACCGGTCATCATGATGGCGTGCAGGTTGGACTTGTGGCAGTTACGGTCTACCAACACGATGTCGCCGGCGGCCACGGTGCTGTGCCACACGATTTTGTTACTGGTGGAAGTACCGTTGGTCACGAAGAACAGGTGGTCGCAGCTGAAAATGCGGGCGGCGTTGCGCTCGGACGCAGCCACCGGGCCGGTGTGGTCCAGCAGCTGGCCCAGTTCGTCTACCGCGTTGCACACGTCGGCGCGCAGCATGTTTTCGCCGAAGAACTGGTGGAACATCTGGCCCACCGGGCTCTTCAGGAAGGCCACGCCGCCGGAGTGGCCCGGGCAGTGCCAGCTGTAGGAGCCGTCGTAGGCGTAGTTCACCAGCGCGCGGAAGAACGGTGGTGCCAGGCTGTCCAGGTAGGATTTAGCCTCGCGGATGATGTGGCGTGCCACGAACTCTGGCGTGTCTTCGTGCATGTGGATGAAGCCATGCAGCTCGCGCAGGATGTCGTTCGGGATATGGCGCGCGGTGCGGGTTTCGCCGTACAGGTACACCGGGATGTCGGGGTTGCGGCGGCGGATTTCCGCTACAAAACCGTACAGGCCGCCCAGCGCGGTCTGGGCCGAGTCGTCGGTGTGGAATTCCTCGTCATCGATGGACAGGATGAAGCCGGCAGCCCGGCTTTGCTGCTGCGCGAACGAAGTGAGGTCGCCATAGCTGGTGTAGCCGATAACGCTCATGCCTTCCGCTTCGATGGCGGCGGCCAGTTCACGGATACCGGAACCGCTGGTGTTCTCGGAACGGAAGTCCTCGTCGATGATGACGATGGGGAAGTGAAAACGCATACCTGAGTCCTTGTTGCTGTTAACTCGGACACGTCAGGCTGTCGTGAAAACCGCTTGGCAGAGCGTGGATCGTGCCGTGTGCGGCGGCGCGATCCGGTGCACCTGTAACGCCAATGCTGGCCTTCGCGGCGGGGCCGGAAGTGTCACTCGGTGCGCGTTGGGGCACAGTTCTGTACGTACGACGTGATGCCGCCGCCCTGGATGGCTGGCCTTGAGGCGCGATTGTTTATCCGCCATGCCAAAGCACGGCGGAACAAAGGGGCGCTTTGCACCGCGGTCCGCACTGGGAGGCTCGCCTCCTTCACGTCTGCCGGCTTAGGGTGTTGTCGTCCGGGTGGCCTTGCTTGAGGTTGGCCGCAACGGAAAACACCTTCGAATAACCCAAGAAAGCGCGCATTGTAGCGGCATTGTGGGCGTTTATGTTGCACGGCAGTATTACAGGCAGAAAAAGTTTTTCGTACCAAGCTATTGCTGCAAGGCCATCAAGTAGATTTGATCAAAAAACGTGCACAAACAAGTGTTTGCTACGATGTGGCGTCGGGTGGCGTACCGCTTTTAGGCGTGCTGCGCTGGCGCCGCCGCCAGAGCCGCGGCAAGGCGCGCAGTAGTACGCTGCCACCGAGTAGCACGAGCACCAGGGCGAGGGGGATCACCACCAGATAGGGTTGCCACAAAATGGCGGCGGCCAGCGCTAGCAGCACCAGCGCGATGCTGGCAAAGGCGCTGGCTTCGCTATCTTCGACATTGCGTGTGCCGCGTACGGCAGTGTCCAGTACCTCGCCCAGCCGTGCCGCTTGCCGCGCGGCGGCTGCGGCGCTGGCGGCGGCGTGCTGGCGCAAAGGCAGGCGTGGGCCTTGCTGGCGCGGCGTGGCCAGCGCCGGCCGCTTGTGCATGCCGCTGAGTACGACTTCGGTGGCGTGATCGATATCCTGCAGAAAACGGGTTTCCATCTGGGCTGCCAGCTGGGCATCTTCTATCGCCAGATCGAGCTCGCGGTTGGCCAGCCAGCTGGAAACGTTAAGGTTGGTAGAGCCGATACGCGCCCAGCGGCCATCCGCCACCGCGGTCTTGGCGTGGATCATGGGCCCGTTCCATTCGAATACCCGCACGCCGGCCTCCAGCAGCGGGCGATAAAGTGTGCGCGAGACGGTAGCGATCCAGCCGATATCGCTGCTGCGTGGCACCAGCAGGCGCACGTCCACCCCGTCGCGGGCAGCATTGCACAAAGCGCTCAGGTAAGCGCTGGTGCCCATGAAATAGGCGTCGGTCAGCCACAGCCGTTCGCGGGCAAAGCCGGCAATCAGCAAGTCCAGCCGCATCAGCTTGGCAGTGGAGGGGGTGGTGGCGATCAGCCTGGCGCTGACATGGCCTGCGGTGGCAAGGTTGGCCGCAAGCGGGGGCAGTGGCTCGCCGCAGGCCGCCCAGCTGTCGGCAAATGCCGCCATGGCGTCGCCCAGCAGCGGGCCGCGCAGGCGCAGGCCGGTATCGCGCCAGTGCAGCCAGCGCGAGCTGGCGCACAAGCCGCCGATAAAGGCGGTGTCGCCATCCACCACGATCAGTTTGCGGTGGTCTCGCCCCAGCAGGCTCAGGCCGCGGCTCCAGCCTGGCGCTTGCCAGGCGCGTACCTGGGCACCCGCCTGCTGTAACGGTTTGAAGAAGCCACGGTAGTGTTCCCGCCAGCAGCCCAGCCAGTCGTACAGCACATACACGTGCACGCCATGAGCCAGGCGTTCCAGCAGCAAGCCGCGCAGTTGCTGGCCAAATTCGTCGTCGGCAAACAGGTACATCTCTATCAGCACGCTGTGCTGCGCATTGGCGATACCGTCCCACCACGCCTGGAAATTGGCCTCGGCATCAAACAGTACCTCGATCTGGTTCCCGGCTATCAGTGGTGCGCCAGCCGAGCGCGCCAGCGCCTGTTCTGCCAGTTGACGAAACAATGAGCCTGGGTTTGGCTTGGTGTCAGGTGATGTCATTTGTTTATTGTCTGACAGTATTAAAAATTCATTATTTTGTAGGGTTCCTTCTATCGAGCAGGTCAGTCGTTTTTTTGAATGTTGGTGTCTCTAAATTGTAAAGTGACGTGTGGGTAAACCCGTATTCTGTAGTGGTAAAATTACAGTAAGTAACTGTTTATTAAATGATAATGCGTCGCACAAAAAGCGGTTGCAGGGTCAGTATTCTTGACCTTAGAATCGAAACATTCGCATCACATTATAAGCAGGGACAAAAGATGGACAGACAGCGCTGGCTGGAGGGCACTTTATACAGCCCGGATTTCGAACAAGACAGCTGTGGTTTCGGCCTGATCGCCCAACTGGACGACAAGCCTTCGCACTGGCTGGTCAATACCGCCATATCTTCCTTGGCCAAGCTTACCCACCGTGGCGCGGTGGCTGCCGATGGTAAATCGGGTGACGGCTGTGGCTTGCTGTTCCGCAAACCGGATGGTTTCCTGCGTGAAGTCGCCGCCGAAGCCGGTATGGCCTTGAAGGCAGTGTACGCCGCTGGCCTGGTGTTTGCCCACCCGGACGCAGCCCATGGCGAGCGCAGCCGCAACCGGTTAAAAGAATTCCTGGAAGCCCAGGGTCTGGAAGTGGCCGGCTTCCGCCAGGTGCCGATCGATATCGGCGCCTGTGGCGAGCAGGCAATGGCATCGTTGCCCAGCTTCTACCAGGTATTCGTTAACTGCCCTTTCGGCATGGACGAGCTGTCGTTCCAACGCCGCCTGTACATGGGTCGTCGCCAGGCTGAAAAAGCCAACAAGGCAGACGACCCTTATTTTTATCTGCCGACCCTGTCGCCGCACACGCTGTCGTACAAGGGCCTGGTCACGCCGGACAACCTGCACAAGTTCTACCTGGACTTGTCCGACCCGCGTTTCGAGTCCAGCCTGGCGGTGTTCCACCAGCGCTTCTCTACCAATACCTGGCCGCAGTGGAAGCTGGCGCAGCCGTTCCGCTTCCTGGCGCACAACGGCGAGATCAACACCGTGCAGGGCAACCGCAACTGGGCCCGCGCGCGCGAACGCATCATGACCTCGCCGCATATCGACATGGATGCCATCCGTCCTATCGTGCAGACCGACGGTTCCGACTCCATGAGCCTGGACAACATGCTGGAAGGCCTGCTGATGGGCGGCATTCCGCTGTTCCGTGCGCTGCGCCTCTTGGTGCCGCCGGCATGGCAGAACGTGGATTCCACCGATAAAGACCTGCGTGCCTTCTACGAATTCAACTCCATGCACATGGAGCCGTGGGATGGCCCGGCCGGTATCGTGCTGACCGACGGCCGCTACGCCGGCTGTATGCTGGACCGCAACGGCCTGCGCCCGGCACGCTGGGTGCTGACCAAAGACAACATCCTCACCATCGCGTCCGAGGTGGGCGTGTGGGATTACAAGCCGGAAGACGTGGTGAAGAAGGGCCGCGTGAAGCCGGGCCAGCTGTTTGCCGCCGACCTGCAAACCGGTGAAATCCTGTATCCGGAAGACATCGACGCGCAGCTGAAGTCGGCCAAACCGTACCGCCAATGGATCAAGGACGCCGGTTCGCGTCTGGAGCTGTCCATCGAGGACGACGCCGGCCTGGAAGCGTGGCCGAAAGAGCAGCTGCTGACCTACCAGAAACTGTTCAACATCAGCTTTGAAGAGCGCGACCAGATCCTGCGTGTGCTGGCCGAAGACGGCCAGGAAGCGGTGGGTTCGATGGGTGATGACACCCCGATGGCGGTACTGAGCCAGAAGGTGCGCTCGCCGTTCGACTACCTGCGCCAGCAATTTGCCCAGGTGACCAACCCGCCGATCGACCCGATCCGCGAAGCCATCGTGATGTCGCTGAACACCGTGTTCGGCCCCGAGCGCAATATGTTCGAGGAAACCGCCGAGCACGCCAAGCGCCTGGAAGTACGCAGCCCGGTACTGTCGCGCGAGAAGTTCATCCGTATTACCACGCGCACCGAGCCGTACCTGAAAACCACCACCTTCGATCTGTGCTTCGACCCGTCCGAGCGCACGCTGCAGCAAGCCATCGAGCGCCTGGCGGCGCACGTGGTAGAAGCGGTGCAGGAAGATACCGTGATCGTGGTGCTGTCCGACCGCACCATTGCGGCCAACCGTCTGCCGATTCCGGCGCTATTCGCCGTCGGCGCCGTGCACCATGCGCTGATCGACGCCGGCCTGCGCTGCAAGGCCAATATCATTGCCGAGACCGGTACCGTGCGTGACCCGCACCAGATGGCGTGCCTGCTGGGTTACGGCGCTACCGCCGTTTACCCGTACCTGGCTTACCAGACCATCGTCGACCTGGTGGCCACCGGCGACGTGAGCCTGCGCGTGAACGAAGCGCTGCAGCACTACCGCAAGGGCATCAACAAGGGTCTGATGAAAGTGCTGTCCAAGATGGGTATTTCCACCATCGCCAGCTATCGCGGTGCCCAGCTGTTCGAAGGCATCGGCCTGCACGAAGACCTGGTCAAACTGTGTCTGAAGGGCACGGTGTCGCGTATTTCCGGTGCCAGCTTCGAGGACTTCGAAGAAGACCAGAAGCTGCTGTCGCGCTTGGCGTTCAACCCGATGCGCCCGGTGACCCACGGTGGTTTGCTGAAATACGTGCACGGCGAGGAATACCACGCCTACAACCCCGACGTGGTAATGACGCTGCAAAAGGCGGTACAGAATACCGACTACGACGCCTACAAGCAGTATGCCGAGCTGGTGAACACCCGCCCTGTGGCCATGTTCCGCGACCTGATGCAGCTGAATTTCGACGGCGTGACACCGATTGCCATCGACGAAGTCGAGCCGGTGGAAAGCATCCTCAAACGCTTTGACTCTGCCGGTATGTCGCTGGGCGCCTTGTCGCCGGAAGCGCATGAAGCCATGGCTACGGCCATGAACCGCCTGGGTGGCCGCTCGAACTCCGGCGAAGGTGGCGAAGACCCGGCGCGTTACGGCACCGAGAAGATGTCCAAGATCAAGCAGGTGGCGTCCGGCCGTTTCGGTGTGACCCCGCACTACCTGGTGAACGCCGAAGTGCTGCAGATCAAGGTAGCGCAAGGTGCCAAACCGGGTGAAGGCGGTCAACTGCCGGGCGACAAGGTTTCGCCGCTGATTGCCAAGCTGCGCTGTTCCAAGCCGGGTATCAGCCTGATTTCGCCGCCGCCGCACCACGATATTTACTCCATCGAAGATCTGGCACAGCTGATTTTCGACCTGAAACAGGTGAACCCGAAGGCGCTGGTGTCGGTGAAACTGGTCGCCGAGCCGGGTGTGGGCACCATTGCCGCCGGTGTGGCCAAGGCCTATGCCGACCTGATCACCATCTCCGGTTACGACGGCGGTACCGGCGCCAGCCCGCTGACCAGCGTGAAATACGCCGGTAGCCCGTGGGAGCTGGGCCTGACCGAAGCACAGCAAGTGTTGCGTGCCAACGGCTTGCGTGGCCGTGTCCGCGTGCAGACCGACGGTGGCCTGAAAACCGGCCTCGATGTGATCAAGGCCGCCATCATGGGCGCCGAGAGCTTCGGTTTCGGTACCGGCCCGATGGTGGCGCTGGGCTGCAAATTCCTGCGTATCTGCCACCTGAACAACTGCGCCACCGGTGTGGCCACCCAGGAAGTGAAGCTGCGCGCCAAGTACTTTATTGGCTTGCCGGAAATGGTAATGAACTACTTCCTGTTCATCGCCCAGGAAACCCGCGAGTGGATGGCCAAGCTGGGCGTGCGCAATATGGAAGAGCTGATCGGCCGCATGGAGATGCTCACCCTGGAGGACGGCAAAACCAGCAAGCAGCAGCGTCTGGACCTGTCGCCGCTGCTGTCGCAAGGCACAGTGCCGGATAGCGTACCGCGCTTCTGCGTCAGCGACTCCAACCCGTCCTTCGACAAGGGCGAGCTGGCCGAGCAGATTCTGGTGGACGCACTGCCGGCTATCAACAACAAGCAGATGCTGGAGCTGAGCTACCCGATCGAGAACATTCACCGTTCTATCGGCGCCCGCCTGTCTGGCGAAATCGCCCGTGTACACGGCGCAGCCGGCCTGCCGTTTGGCTGCCTGAAAGTGAAATTCACCGGCTCCGCCGGCCAAAGCTTTGGCGTGTGGAACGCACCAGGCCTGCACCTGGAGCTGGAAGGCGATGCCAACGACTACGTGGGCAAGGGCATGGCTGGCGGCCGCGTGACCATCTACCCGCCAAAGGGTGCTGCGTACCAGTCGGACGAATCCATCATCATCGGTAACACCTGCCTGTACGGCGCTACCGGCGGCCAGCTGTTTGCTGCCGGTGTGGCCGGCGAGCGTTTCGCGGTGCGTAACTCCGGTGCGCTGGCCGTGATCGAAGGCGCGGGTGACCACTGCTGCGAATACATGACCGGCGGTAGCGTGATCGTGCTGGGCGAAACCGGCTACAACTTTGGCGCCGGTATGACCGGTGGCTTTGCCTTCGTCTACGACCGTGCCGAGAAGTTTGCCTACCGTTTCAACAACGAGCTGGTGGATATCAACCTGATCAACGGCGAAGCCATGGGCATGTACCGTGCCTACCTGCTGGAGAAGATCGCCAAGCACGTGGAGCTGACCGGCTCGGAAACCGGCCGTGCCATGCTGGAAAACTTCGACGATTACGTCGACTACTTCTGGCTGGTGAAGCCTAAAGCAGCCAAGCTGGAAAGCCTGCTGAAAGACTGATAGGGACGGGCGGGTTGGTCCGCCCCTTGATAGCAATAAAAGCACCTTGCGGCCAAGGTTGGCCGCAAGGGCAAAGGACAAGTGATCATGGGTGACGTTTTCCAGTTCATGAAGCTCTCGCGCAACCCGGGCGACAAAGTAGAAGTTGCCGTGCGCAAGATCGAATTCAAAGAGATTTACACCCCGCTGCACGCGGTGGACGCAACAGACCAGGCCGGCCGCTGCCTGTCCTGTGGCAACCCTTATTGCGAGTGGGAGTGCCCGGTGCACAACTACATTCCCAACTGGCTGAAGCTGGTGAAGGAAGGCAAGCTGTTCGAGGCGGCCGAGATGTCGCACAAGACCAATAGCCTGCCGGAAATCTGCGGCCGCGTTTGCCCGCAAGACCGCCTGTGCGAAGGCGCGTGCACGCTGGAGCAGGGTGGCTTTGGCGCCGTGACCATCGGCAGCGTAGAAAAATTCATTACCGATGAAGCCTACAAAGCTGGCTGGCGCCCGGATATGTCCAAAGTGGTATGGACCGACAAGAAGGTCGCCATCATCGGCGCCGGCCCGGCTGGCCTGGCTTGTGCTGACGTGCTGGTGCGTAACGGCGTGCGCCCGGTCGTGATCGACCGCTACGAAGAAATCGGCGGCCTGCTCACCTTCGGTATCCCCGAGTTCAAGCTGGAAAAGAGCGTGGTGCAACGCCGCCGCGAGATCATGGAAGGCATGGGCGTGACCTTCCAGCTGAATACCGAAGTGGGCCGCGATGTCGAAATCGAAGCGCTGCTGGAGCAGTACGACGCCGTGTTCATGGGCATGGGCGCCTACAAGTACATGAAAGGCGGCTTCGATGGCGAAGACCTGCCTGGCGTGCTGGAAGCGCTGCCTTTCCTGATCAACAACGTACGCCAGTGCATGGATACGCTGCCTGCCGGCGATGCACCGCTGTCCATGGCCGGCAAGCGCGTGGTGGTGCTCGGTGGTGGCGATACCGCCATGGACTGCAACCGCACCTCCATCCGCCAGGGCGCCAGCAAGGTGATCTGTGCCTACCGCCGTGACGAGGCCAATATGCCGGGTTCCAAGCGCGAAGTGGCCAATGCCAAGGAAGAGGGCGTCGAGTTCTTGTGGAACCGCCAGCCTATGGGCGTAGAGCAGGCAGCGGATGGCAGCTTGCGCCTGAAACTGGCCGAAACCCGCCTGGGTGCGCCGGACGCCAAAGGCCGTCGTAACGCCGAGATTGTGCCAGGCAGCGAAGAGGTCATCGAGTGCGATCACGTCATCGTGGCTTTCGGCTTCCAGGTGGAAGCCGCCAGCTGGTTCGAGCGCCAGGGCATTGCCAGCAATGCGCAGGGCCGTACCGTGGCCCCGGCCAATGGCCAGTTCAAGCACCAGACCAGCAACCCGAAAATCTTCGCCGGTGGTGACCAGGTGCGCGGTGCCGACCTGGTGGTGCGTGCGGTATTTGAAGGCCGCCAGGCTGCAGAAGGCATGCTGGCCTACCTGCAAGTCTGGTAAAACGCGCCAGCGGCCCTTGCGGCCAACCTTGCCCAGCCCGCCACATGGCGGGCTTTGTCATTTCCGGCGACGGCAAACTGTAAAAATCTTGGCCTGCCCCCTCTTGAAAACCGGCTATGCCGTCCCTATGATTAGCACTCGTCAGGGCAGAGTGCTAATGCACCTGTCCGCTATCGCTGAATTGATAGGTAATCATCTTTCAACAGCCACTGCTATTAGGAGAGTCAAATGGCAATTCGTCCTCTGCACGATCGTGTTGTTATCAAGCGCCTCGAGGCTGAAGAAAAAACCGCATCCGGCATCGTTCTGCCGGGCGCCGCAGCTGAAAAACCAGACATGGGTGAAGTGGTTGCCGTAGGCAACGGCAAGATCCTGGAAAACGGCGACCGCCGTGCGCTGGAGCTGAAAGTTGGCGACAAGGTTATCTTCGGCAAGTATTCCGGCCAAACCGTCAAGGTTGACGGTGATGAGCTCCTCGTTATGCGCGAGGAAGACGTGATGGGCATCGTTGAGTAATCCGGGCCGCATCCCTCTTATCAAACTGATTCTGGAGAATTTCAAGCATGGCAGCTAAAGACGTACGCTTCGGCGATTCCGCCCGCGCAAAAATGGTAGTTGGTGTCAACATTCTGGCTGACGCCGTTAAAGTGACCCTGGGCCCGAAAGGCCGCAACGTGGTTCTGGACCGCTCCTTCGGTGCCCCGACCATCACCAAGGATGGTGTATCCGTTGCCAAAGAAATCGAACTGAAAGACAAGTTCGAAAACATGGGCGCCCAGATGGTGAAAGAAGTCGCTTCCAAGACTTCCGACGTTGCCGGTGACGGCACCACCACCGCTACCGTACTGGCCCAGGCTATCGTGCACGAAGGCATGAAGTTCGTGACTGCCGGCATGAACCCGATGGACCTGAAGCGCGGTATCGACAAAGCCGTTATCTCGCTGGTAGGCGAGATCGCCAAGATCGCCAAGCCTTGCGCCACCACCAAGGAAATCGCCCAGGTAGGCTCCATCTCCGCCAACTCCGATAGCGATATCGGCGAAATCATTGCTACTGCAATGGAAAAAGTCGGCAAAGAAGGCGTGATCACCGTTGAAGACGGCAAATCGCTGCAGAACGAGCTGGACGTAGTGGAAGGCATGCAGTTCGACCGCGGCTACCTGTCCCCGTACTTCATCAACAACCAGGAAAAACAGATTGCCGCACTGGATAATCCGTTCATCCTGCTGTTCGACAAAAAAATCTCCAACATCCGCGACCTGCTGCCCGTACTGGAGCAAGTGGCCAAGTCCGGCCGCCCGCTGCTGATCATCGCTGAAGACGTAGAAGGCGAAGCGCTGGCTACCCTGGTAGTGAACACCATCCGCGGCATCCTGAAAGTGGTAGCCGTGAAGGCGCCAGGCTTCGGCGACCGTCGCAAGGCCATGCTGCAAGACATCGCTACCCTGACCGGCGGCACCGTGATTGCAGAAGAAGTGGGCCTGACCCTGGAAAAAGTGACCCTGGACATGCTGGGCCAAGCCAAGCGCGTTGAAGTGGGTAAAGAAAACTCCACCATCATCGATGGCGCAGGCGATGCCGCGCTGATCCAGGCACGTGTTGCCGAGATCCGTCAGCAGATCGAAGCCGCTACTTCCGACTACGACCGTGAAAAACTGCAAGAGCGCGTGGCCAAACTGGCTGGCGGTGTTGCCGTGATCAAGGTTGGCGCCGCTACCGAAGTGGAAATGAAAGAGAAGAAAGCCCGCGTGGAAGACGCGCTGCACGCTACCCGCGCTGCCGTTGAAGAAGGCGTGGTTCCTGGCGGTGGCGTAGCCCTGCTGCGTGCCCGCTCCACCCTGGCCGATCTGGAAACTGCCAATGCCGACCAGGCTGCCGGCGTGAAGATCGTACTGAAAGCCATCGAAGCCCCGCTGCGCCAGATCGTGCAGAACGCCGGCGACGAGCCATCCGTAGTGGTAAACAAAGTGCTGGAAGGCAAAGGTAACTTCGGTTACAACGCCGCTACCGGTGAATACGGCGACATGCTGGAAATGGGCGTGCTGGATCCAGCCAAAGTAACCCGCTCCGCGCTGCAACACGCAGCCTCCGTAGCCGGCCTGATGCTGACTACCGACTGCATGGTAGCCGAGCTGCCGGAAGACAAGCCTGCCATGCCAGACATGGGCGGCATGGGTGGCATGGGCGGCATGATGTAAGCTGCCTCGCCCCAGCGAAGCCAGAACCCCGCACTACGGTGCGGGGTTTTTTATGCGGCACGGCATTGCGGCCAACCTTTCACCAGGTTGGCCGCATTGTTTTGCCCGCGCAGTCTGGCACAATGCCGGCTTTATCCCGCGGAGCGTCAATATGAAACGATCAGATTTGCTCAAAGTGCTGGACGGCAAGCTGGAGCCGTGGCGCTTCAAGGATTACGCCCCGAACGGGCTGCAAGTAGAAGGCGGCGACGAGATCCGCCGCGTGGTAACCGGCGTTACCGCCTCGCAAGCCTTGATCGACGAAGCCATCCGCCTGCAGGCGGATGCCATTCTGGTACATCACGGTTACTTCTGGAAAAGCGAGGCGGCGGCCATTACCGGTATCAAGCGCCAGCGCATTGCGGCGTTGTTGCGCAGCAACATCAACCTGTTTGCCTACCATTTGCCGTTGGATGCGCACCCGGAGCTGGGCAATAACGCGCAGTTGGGCCAGGTATTGGGCTTGCAGAATAGGGCCCCGTCCGTGGCGGAGCCACTGATCTGGACCGGTGAGCTGGCACAAAGCTGTACTGCCGATGCCTTGCGCGAGCAAGTTGGCCGCAGCCTGGGGCGCGAAGCGCTGCTGCTAGGGGACAAGACGCGTAGCGTGCAGCGTGTGGCCTGGTGTACCGGTGGGGCGCAGGGTTATTTCGAACAAGCCATCGCTTTAGGGGTGGATGTGTTCATTACTGGCGAAGTGTCTGAGCAAAATCAGCATTTGGCCAATGAAACTGGCGTAAGCTTCATCGCGGCGGGCCATCATGCCACCGAACGCTATGGTGTAAAGGCGCTAGGCGAGTGGCTGGCACATGATTTTGCCCTGGATGTGCAATTTATCGATCTCTTTAACCCGGTCTGAAAACTAAGCCCCTGTTGTCAATGAGGCGATTTGTCGCATATGCGCTTCAAGTTCCCTCATGGAATCGGGTAGAATTGTAAAGTTTCAAGTTTATAGCTCGGTTTCCACGTTTGAGGATGACTGTAATGAGTGAACAACACGTTGATGCGGGGCGCCGTCGTTTTCTGACGGTGGCCACCAGCGCGGTTGGTGGTGTGGCGGCAGCCGGTGTGGCTGTCCCGTTTTTGATGAGCTTTGCACCTTCTGAGCGTGCCAAGGCTGCAGGTGCGCCAGTAGAAGTGGACATCAGCAAGCTGGAGCCGGGCCAGAAGATCAACGTCGAATGGCGTGGCAAGCCGGTATGGGTACTGTCCCGTACACCTGAGCAGCTGAAAAACCTGTCGACTATCGAAGGTGATCTGCTGGACCCGAAATCGGAAGCGCCGCAGCAGCCGGCGTATTGCCAGAACGCTACCCGCTCCATCAAGCCGGAAGTGCTGGTAGCCGTGGGTATCTGTACCCACCTGGGCTGTTCTCCGACCCACCGTCCGGACCTGGCGCCTGCCGACTTGGGCCCGAAATGGGTTGGCGGTTTCTACTGTCCATGCCATGGCTCCAAGTTTGACTTGGCTGCCCGTGTCTACAACGGTGTGCCGGCGCCAAAGAACATGGAAATTCCGCCGCACAAGTACCTGACCGATACCACGCTGCTGATCGGCGATGACAAGTAAGCGAGGGGAAAATACATGAGCACTGGCCAAAAAATCCTCAATTGGGTGGATGAGCGTTTCCCGCTGTCCTCGATGATGAAAGAACACGTCACCGAGTACTACGCCCCAAAAAACTTCAACTTCTGGTACTTCTTCGGCTCCCTGGCACTGCTGGTGCTGGTGATCCAGATCGTTACCGGTATTTTCCTGACCATGAACTACAAACCGGATGGCACGCTGAACGGCGCTGGCATTCCGGTAGCGTTTGCCTCGGTGGAATACATCATGCGTGATGTGGCGGGTGGCTGGATCATCCGCTACATGCACTCTACCGGCGCATCCATGTTCTTTGTCGTGGTTTACCTGCATATGTTCCGTGGTGTGATCTACGGTTCCTACAAGCAGCCACGTGAACTGGTCTGGGTATTCGGTACCCTGATCTTCCTGGTGCTGATGGCTGAAGCCTTTATGGGCTATCTGCTGCCATGGGGTCAGATGTCGTTCTGGGGTGCGCAGGTGATTGTTAACCTGTTTGCTTCCATCCCGGTTATCGGCCCGGACCTGTCGGTATTCATCCGCGGTGACTTCGTGGTAGGCGATGCGACGCTGAACCGCTTCTTTGCCCTGCACGTGATTGCCGTACCGCTGATTCTGCTGGCATTGGTGGTAGCCCACCTGATCGCCCTGCACGAAGTGGGTTCCAACAACCCTGACGGCGTGGAAATCAAAAAACTGAAAGGCGAAGACGGCAAGCCGCTGGATGGCATTCCGTTCCACCCTTACTACACCGTAAAAGACGTGCTGGGTGTGGCCGTGTTCCTGATCGTGTTCTCGGCGATCGTGTTCTTTGCCCCGGAAATGGGTGGTTACTTCCTGGAACATCCGAACTTCGACCAGGCTGACCCGCTGAAGACCCCACCGCACATTGCGCCGGTATGGTACTTCACCCCGTTCTACGCCATTCTGCGTGCAATACCGTCGTTTGCCGGTACCCAGGTATGGGGTGTGCTGGCCATGGGTGCTGCCGTGGTGCTGATCGCCTTCCTGCCGTGGCTGGATAAGTCCCCGGTGAAGTCGATCCGTTACCGTGGTCCTAAGTTCAAGATCATGCTGACCTTGTTCATTACCGCCTTTATCGGTCTGGGTATTCTGGGTGCACTGCCGTCGACCAACCTGCGCACCATCGTGGCTCAGCTGTTCTCCTTTATCTACTTTGCGTTCTTCCTGGGCATGCCGTTCTATACCAAGAACGACGTGGGTACTACACCGGTTCCGACCCGTGTGACCATGAGCACTCCGGCTCGCCAGGCACGCTTTGTGGTACTGGTGGTAGTAACGCTGGTAGCCGCTACCCTGTTTGCAAAATTCATCTGATAGAGGGGGCACTATGAACAAGACTATCCGTCAACTGGTTGCCGCCGTAGCCCTCATGGTTCCTGCTGTTGGTGCGTTTGCTTCTTCCGAAGGTCCTGCCCTGGAAAAAGCACCGATCAACATTCAGGATACCGAAAGCTTGCAGCGTGGCGCACAGACCTTTGTGAACTACTGCCTGTCCTGCCATTCGGCCAGCGCCATGCGCTACAACCGTCTGGCTGACATTGGCCTTTCCGAAGAGCAGATCAAGTCCAACCTGATGTTCGCTACCGACAAGATCGGTGAGCAAATGAACGTAGCCATGGACAAGAAAGATGCCAAGAACTGGTTTGGCGCAACACCACCGGACTTGTCCGTGATTGCGCGTTCGCGTGGTGCCGACTACCTGTATGGCTACCTGCGTGGCTTCTACCGTGACCCTAGCCGCCCAACCGGCTGGAACAACCTGGTATTCGACAAGGTGGGCATGCCGCACATCCTGTGGGAATGGCAGGGCGAGCAAGAGCTGCACACCCATAAAGGCGCAGATGGTCATGAAGAGCACAAACTGGAGCTGGTGAAAGCCGGTACGCTGACCAAGCTGGAAAACGGCAAAGCCAATACCGCCGAGTTTGACAAGCGCATGGCCGACTTGACCAACTTCCTGGTTTATATCGGTGAGCCGGTGCAGGTGAAGCGTCATCAGGTGGGTTACACCGTGCTGCTGTACCTGTTCCTGTTGCTGCTGCCTTTCGCCTACTTCCTGAAAAAGGAATACTGGAAAGACATCCACTAGGCCATGTGCCAAGTGAGGCGGCTTGATGCTGCCAGCCAAACCCCCTTCGTTCGCGAAGGGGGTTTTTGCATTGAGCTCGCCCGAGTGTGTTTTCCTGTTTTGTTGCGGGTTGTTTTTTGATATTTCTCTTTTTATTCATTGACTTATGCAACTTTTGTGGAAAGTGATAGGCCAAAGGTGCTAGAATTGCACGTTATTTGATCAACAAGCCTGTTTAAGGAATGAATGCCTCATGATGACCCTTTACTCTGGTAGTACTTGTCCTTTCAGCCAACGCTGTCGCATCGTGTTGTTCGAGAAGGGCATGGACTTCGAGATCATTGATGTGGATATTCACAACAAGCCTGAAGATCTGGCCGTGATGAACCCGTATAACGAGGTTCCGGTGCTGGTAGAACGCGACCTGATTCTTCATGAATCCAATATCATCAACGAATACATCGACGAGCGTTTCCCGCACCCGCAGCTGATGCCGGCAGACCCGGTGATGCGCGCGCGTGCCCGCCTGTTCCTGTTCCGTTTCGAGCAAGAGCTGTTTGTGCACGTGAAAACACTGGAAAACGGTGCCAGCGGCAAGGAAGCCAATAAAGCCCGCGAAGCCATTCGTGACGGCCTGGTGACCATCGCCCCGATTTTTGCCAAGCAGAAGTTCATGCTGGGTGACGAGTTCTCCATGATCGACGTAGCCATCGCGCCGCTGATGTGGCGCCTGGAGCACTACGGTGTGGACTTGGGCAAAAATGCTGCCCCTATCCTGAAATACGCCGAGCGCCTGTTCCAGCGCCAGTCGTTCATCGACTCGCTGACGCCTGCAGAAAAGGCCATGCGCAAGTAATTGCATTACCAGGCAGGCCGGCTAGGCTTTGTGGCAGGGTTGCTGCCATAGAGCTAGCTGGCCTGTTTTCATATTGCCAGCAGAGGAGTTCCCCATGACAGCCAGTACCAGGCCCTATCTGATTCGTGCCATTCATCAGTGGTGCACCGATCAGGGGCAGACACCTTATATGGTGGTGTGGGTCGACGAGAACGTGCAGGTGCCGATGGAGTTTGTGAAGAACAACGAGATCGTACTCAATGTTGGCTACGGGGCTACGCAAGGCTTGAGCATCGAAAATGACTGGATCTCTTTTTCGGCGCGCTTTGGTGGTATCTCGCGTGAAATCTGGGTGCCTGTTGGCAATGTGCTGTCCATCTTTTCGCGCGATTCTGGCGAAGGTATGGGCTTTGAGCTGGAGAAGCTCGCCGACACGGCGGTGCGTCCGTCAGCCGCTCCCGGGGTGGTGCCTAGCCCAATCGAGCCTGCGACCGATGCTGTACCGCAAGGGGCGAAGGTCATCACGTTCCCCGGGCGTCGCAACTAAACCACGTGCTCATGAAAAAACCGCCCGGTAAACCCGGGCGGTTTTATTTTGCAACCAGGCACGAAGCCTGGCATGGTCACTTACTCTACGCGCTCGCCATGTAGTACCACATCCAGGCCTTCGCGCTCTTCTTCTTCGCTCACTCGCAGCCCCATTACCATATCCAGCAGTTTCAGCAGGATAAAGGTCACGATAGCGCAATACACTACGGTAGCGCCTACGCCTACTGCTTGGGTCATCAAATTGCCTTCCACGCCACCGATTTCTTTCACAGCAAAGATACCTGTCAGCAGTGCACCAACGATGCCGCCTACACCATGCACGCCAAAGGCATCCAGTGAATCGTCGTACTTCAGCATGTGTTTCAGCGAGGTTGCGCTCCAGTAGCACACGGCGCCAGAGATCAGGCCAATTGCCAGCGCGCCTTTTGCATCGACAAAGCCCGCGGCGGGGGTGATAGCTACCAGGCCTGCAACTGCACCGGATACGATACCCAGCACCGAAGGCTTGCCTTTGGCGATCCACTCGGCAGCCATCCAAGACAGGGCGGCCATGCCGGTAGCAACCTGGGTCACCACCATGGCCATGGCGGCACGGCCATCAGCGGCTACTGCGGAGCCGGCGTTGAAACCGAACCAGCCAACCCATAGCATGGATGCGCCGACCAGCGTCAGTACCAGGTTGTGCGGGGGCATGGCTTCGCGGCCAAAACCGACACGTTTGCCCAGAACCAGTGCGGCTACCAGACCGGCAATACCCGCGTTGATGTGGACCACCGTACCGCCAGCAAAGTCCAGCACGCCGTGGTCAAACATCCAGCCGCCGGGTGCCCATACCCAGTGGGCTACCGGCACATAAACCAGCAGAGACCACAGCGCCATGAAGACCAGCATGGTGGAAAACTTCATGCGTTCGGCAAAGGCCCCGGTAATCAGTGCTGGCGTGATAATGGCAAAGGTCATCTGGAAGATCATGAATACGGCTTCCGGGATGGTGCCAGCCAACGGGTGTACGGTCAGCTTGCCTTCATCTTTCAGGTAGAGCATGCCGTCCAGCAGGATGCGATCCAAGCCGCCAATCAGGCTGTTGCCTGGGGTAAATGCCAGGCTGTAGCCCACCACGGTCCACAGCACGGTAATCAGCGCGCAGATAGCAAAGCTCTGCATCAGGGTGGCCAGCACGTTTTTCTTGCGCACCATGCCGGCGTAGAACAGCGCCAGGCCAGGGATGGTCATGAACAGTACCAGCGCGGTAGAGGTCATCATCCAGGCGGTGTCGCCTGCGCTGATCACCTTGCTTTCCACCAGGGCGGGAGCGCCATCAGCCAGCGCCGGGAAGGCAGCGCATAAAGTGCCGAATGCAGCCAGCGAGAGTAGTTTCTTGCTCATGTTATTGTCCTTTCAGCAGGGGCTTAAACGGCGTCGGCGCCAGTTTCACCGGTACGGATACGAACCACTTGCTCCAGGTCGTAGACAAAAATCTTGCCGTCGCCGATTTTGCCGGTACGGGCTGCTGTTTCAATGGCTTCCACCACCTGATCCAGCTGTTCGTTGCTAATGGCAATCTCCAGTTTGACCTTGGGCAGAAAGTCCACGACGTATTCTGCGCCACGGTATAACTCGGTGTGACCTTTCTGGCGGCCAAAACCTTTCACTTCGGTAACGGTAATACCTTGCACGCCGATGGCGGAAAGGGCTTCACGGACTTCGTCAAGCTTGAAGGGCTTGATAATGGCGCTGACCAGTTTCATGTTGGCTCCTAGGTGCTCAGTAATGAGTGAGTGTGACAAATTTGCCTATGCATGAACTGTGCCAGAGTAACATTTGTTTTATATTTCAATTGGTTGTGGCGGATTTAACTTTTGTATTCGATATGTTTTTGCAATGTTGCATGGTTTGAGCGGGGCTTGCCCGCTAATGGTGCGTTTGCGCTTATGCAGGGGAGGGCGCTTTTTGCTAAACTGCCCTGCATTCATCATGCCAAAGTCAAGGCGTCATCATGCTTAGTCAGAAACTGTTCGACGAAATCAGCAATAAAATCTCCGAAACCATCGCGGCCAGCCCGGCTAAAGATCTGGAAAAGAACGTGAAAGCCATGATGGCAGCCACGTTTAGCCGTATGGATCTGGTGACGCGCGAGGAGTTTGATATCCAGCAGGAAGTGCTGGCGCAAACGCGTGCCCAGCTGACCGCGCTGGAGCGTCGCCTGATCGCGCTGGAAGCCCTGGATGCCACGCCGGCCGCTACGGATTCGCAGGCCGACCCTAGCTAGATCGGCATGTCGCTCGCGGTTTGCCTGAGCCGTGCGCTTGCCGGGGTCAGTGCACCGGAAGTGGCGGTTGAAGCGCACCTGGCAAATGGCTTGCCCGCCTTTACCTTGGTCGGGTTGCCGGATACCGAGGTGAAGGAAAGTCGCGAACGGGTACGCGCAGCAATTATCCAGTCCGGCTTTGATTTTCCGGCCCGTCGTATTACGGTGAATCTGGCTCCAGCCGATTTGCCGAAAGAGTCGGGCCGTTTTGATTTACCCATTGCTGTGGCATTGTTGGCCGCCGATGGCCAGCTGCCGCTAGATGTTTTGTCCCGTTACGAGTTAGCCGGTGAGCTGGGGCTGGGCGGGGAGCTGAGGCCTGTTCGTGGTGCATTGGCCATGGTCGCGGCAGCGCGTGGTGGCGGCCGGCATTTCATTCTGCCCAGAAGTAGTGCAATAGAGGCATCCTTGGTGCAAGGGGTGGAAATTTATGCGGCGGATAGCCTGGCAGAGGTGTGTGCACACCTGTCAGGTATTTGTCTGCTGGCGCGCAGTGCGTTTTCCTCATCTTGGCAAAACCAGGCCGTGTATCCGGATCTGGACGAGGTAAAAGGGCAGGGGCTGCCCAAACTGGCGTTGGAAGTTGCGGCGGCAGGTGGGCATAGCCTGTTGATGCAGGGGCCACCCGGTACCGGGAAGTCCATGTTGGCCGCACGCCTGCCCGGTATTTTACCGGCCATGAGCCAAGATGAGGCGCTGGAAAGTGCGGCAGTTCAGTCCTTGGGCAGTCAGGGCTTTGATGTGCGTTCTTGGTGCATCAGACCCTACCGGCACCCGCATCATACTGCCTCTGCCGTGGCATTGGTGGGCGGCGGGCCAGACCCGCGCCCGGGGGAGATTACCCTGGCACATCATGGTGTGCTGTTTCTGGATGAGTTGCCCGAGTTTGACCGCAAAGTGTTGGAGGTGCTGCGGGAACCTCTGGAGACCGGAGAGATTCATATATCCCGTGCTGCGCGCCAGGTGTGTTATCCGGCCCACTTTCAGCTGCTGGCGGCCATGAATCCTTGCCCTTGTGGCTACCTGGGTCATGCGCGCCGCACTTGTCGTTGTACGCTGGAGCAGGTTTTGCGCTATCGAGGTAAACTGTCAGGGCCCTTGCTGGACAGGTTTGATTTGATGGTAGAGGTTGGTTCGCTGTCGCTCGACGAGTTGCAGACCTTGCCTGCCGGCGAGTCTAGCGCCCAGGTGCGTGAGCGTGTCGATGCTGCAAGGCAGCGTCAATGGGGGCGTCAGGGCAAGAGCAATGCCAGCTTGCAGGCTGCAGAGCTGTCTTTGCATTGTGCCTTGCCGCCTGCGTTGCAGCAGCAGCTTAACCAGCTGCTGGAAAAGCTTGATTTGTCAGCTCGTGCGTATCACCGTGTTTTGCGGGTGGCGCGCACATTGGCTGATCTGGCGGGAAGCCAGGATGTGTTACGCCAGCACATTCTGCAGGCGGTACAGTTTCGGCGAGGGTTGGCCGGCTTTGGTACGAGCAAGTAACCAGCTTGGCAAGATTAAAATCAATATAGTGGGCTTATGAGTAACAGAGATTTGAAGCATACCTCCCGAGCGGGGGGGCGTAGTGCGCCAGCTGGCAAGAGTAGTGGCGGTTTGATGACTGGCGTGCTGGTAGGGCTAATTGTCGGTGTGGGTATTGCCGTAGGCATGACCATGTACCTGAATCGTGCCTCTACCCCTTTCAGTAATCTCGAAAAGATGCAGGGTAAAGAGGAGGCCTCTTTACCCGCTGCCGAGCTGCTTGAGCCGGGTGCCAAGCTGGCAACGACAGCGGCCCCGGTGCCTGTTCCGGCCACGGCACCGGTACCGCCAGTCGTATCGGCCTCTGTGCCTGCTGCTGCAGTACCAGCCAAGCCTGCACCGGCAGATGCCGATGGCCAGCGTTTTGATTTCTACAAGATTCTTCCTGGCCAGCAGGAGGCTATCCAGCAAGATGGCAAGCCTGCGGATGCCGCGCAGCCTGCGGCCATGCCACGCCTGTTCTTGCAAGCCGGTGCATTCCAGTCGGAAAGCGATGCTGACAATATGAAGGCCAAGCTGGCGCTGATGGGTGTGGAAGCCAAGATACAGTCGCTGAATCTGCCTGAGAAAGGCCTGGTGCACCGGGTACGTATCGGTCCGTTTGAGCGCCAGGAAGAGGTGGATGCACTGAAGGCCCGCCTGCGTCAGGAAGGTGTTGATGCAGCACTTGTAAAATTACCTGCTAAATAAGACGAAAGACCTGTCATGAAGAAGTGGTTGCTTGCCCTGATGTTTACCCTTACCGGCGTTACCCATGCCGCGATTGTGGAAGGTAAAGACTACACCGTGCTGCCTAAGCCTCAGCAAGTGGCGACGCCTGGCAAGGTGGAGGTGATCGAGTTTTTCTCTTATCACTGCGTGCATTGTTACCACCTGGAGCCAGTATTGGCGCCGTGGGCCAAGAGGTTGCCGGCAGATGTGAGTTTCCGTCGCGAGCAGATTGTGTGGGGCGCGCAAATGGAGCCCTTGGCGCGCCTGTTTGCCACGGTCAATGCAACGAAAAGCATGGACAAACTGCATGCTCCGGCACTGAAAGCGATGGTGGAGCAAAAGATCAACCTGGCCGATGAAGCTGCGCTGGGCAAGTGGCTTGCCACGCAGCCTGGCGTGAACGTGACAGCTTTCATGCAGACGTATAAATCGTTTGGTATCAATGCCCAGGTTGGCCGCGCCAGCAAGATGACCCGCGACTATGCCATCCAGGGCACCCCCACCATTGTCGTGGCTGGCAAGTACGCTACCATGGCTGCCGAGCCTGCCCGTCTGTTGCAGGTGGTGGATGAGCTGATCACCAAGGCGCGTGGCAAGTAAGCGGTACCGCCATAGCAGGCCGCCCCATGACAGGCGGCCTGTTTTCTTTATTTAAGTACAAAAGGTTTTCTGTGGATTTTTTATTGCTCGCCAAGGCGCTGCTCTTGGGTATTGTCGAGGGGATGACCGAGTTTCTG
The DNA here is from genome assembly GCF_028548455.1 of Vogesella aquatica. GTDB lineage: Bacteria > Pseudomonadota > Gammaproteobacteria > Burkholderiales > Chromobacteriaceae > Vogesella > Vogesella aquatica. The sequence goes on along the minus strand of NZ_JAQQLF010000008.1, from coordinate 115,224 downwards.
CCGGTATCCAGTACAGGCCACCTGATTGTGGTCGGGGACCTGATCAACTTCCAGAATGAAGGCAAAGTCTTCGAGATCGCCATCCAGTTTGGTGCCATTCTGGCGGTACTGTTCCAGTACCGGGAACGTTTTGTCTCGCTCGCTACGGGTATTACCCATGATGCAAAGGCACAACGCTTTGCGGCCAACCTGCTGATTGCGTTCCTGCCTGCTGCGGTGATCGGCTTGCTATTTATCAAACAGATCAAGGCGCATCTGTTTAATCCTGTCAGCGTGGCAACGGCGCTGATCATTGGTGGCCTGGTTATCCTCTTTGCCGAGCGCCGTCAGCATGTGGCGCGCATCCATACGGTGGATGATATCCGTGGCCGTGATGCCCTGAAGGTTGGTTTGGCACAAGTCATCGCCATGATTCCTGGCACGTCCCGCTCTGGCGCTACCATCATTGGTGGCATGTTCTTTGGTCTGGATCGTAAAGTGGCAGCCGAGTTTTCTTTCTTTCTGGCGGTGCCAACCATGTTTGCCGCGACCGTGTATGACCTGTACAAGCACCGTGACCTGCTCTCCATGGCGGACTTTCCCATGTTTGCCGTGGGCTTCGTGGCGGCCTTTCTGAGTGCTTTGCTGGCGGTGCGTACCTTGGTCAAATTTGTAGCCAACCATACCTATGAAGTCTTTGCCTGGTACCGTATTGCGTTTGGTCTGGTGATCCTGGGGACATGGTATTTTGGCCTGGTGGCGTGGCACGTATAAAAAAGGCTTGACGTTATTGTAGAGATCATCTATTATGCGTTCTCTCTGTCGCGGGATGGAGCAGTCTGGTAGCTCGTCGGGCTCATAACCCGAAGGTCGTAGGTTCAAATCCTGCTCCCGCAACCAAGTTTCAAAAAAAGCCGTCAATCAACGATTGACGGCTTTTTTATTTTCCGTAGCGATCAGGCCAAGGTGACCTGGCAAGCAGAACCCCTTCCACATCGGCAGGGGTTGTGCTTTTGCTGGCCACCACGGCATGCGTGGTGGCCAGGGACATCAGATGCGGCGGGCCAGCTCTTCTGCCTTGCCCAGGTAGCTATCCGGGCTCAGGGCCAGCAGGCGTACTTTCTCGGCTTCCGGAATCTCCAGGCCTTTGATGAATGCCGCCAGGGTGTCGCGAGTGACACCATCTTTACCACGGGTCAGCTCTTTCAGCTGCTCGTACGGGTTAGGCACGCCGTAGCGGCGCATCACCGTCTGGATCGGTTCTGCCAGCAGCTCCCAGGTGGCATCCAGGTCGGATGTCAGCATGGCCGGGTTGATTTCCAGCTTGTTCAGGCCTTTCATCAGCGCTTTGAAGCCCAGCAGGGTGTAGCCAAAGCCCACGCCCATATTACGCAGCACGGTGGAGTCGGTCAGGTCACGCTGCCAGCGCGATACCGGCAGTTTTTCCGCCAGATGCTGCAGGATGGCGTTGGCCAGGCCAAAGTTGCCTTCCGAGTTTTCAAAGTCGATCGGGTTGACTTTGTGCGGCATGGTGGAGCTGCCCACTTCGTCTTTCTTCACTTTCTGCTTGAAGTAACCCAGCGAGATGTAGCCCCAGACATCACGGTCCAGGTCGATCAGGATGGTATTCACGCGGCTCAGGGTCTGGTACAGCTCGGCCATGTAGTCGTGCGGCTCGATCTGGATGGTGTACGGGTTGAAGGTGAGGCCCAGGCCGCTGACAAAACGGCCTGCCAGGCTTTCCCAGTCTACATTCGGGTAGGCCACGATGTGGGCGTTGTAGTTGCCCACGGCGCCGTTGATTTTGCCCAGAAGCTCCTGTTTTACCAGCTGTTCGCGTTGGCGCTTCAGGCGGTATACCACGTTGGCCAGCTCTTTACCCATGGTGGAAGGGGTGGCAGGTTGGCCGTGGGTGCGGCACATCATCGGTACTGCAGCCTGGTCGTGTGCCAGCTGGCTCAGCTTGGTGATGACCTCGTCCAGCGCTGGCAGCATCACGGTGTTGCGCGCGGTTTTCAGCATCAGGGCATGGCTGAGGTTGTTGATGTCTTCCGAGGTGCAGGCGAAGTGGATGAATTCGCTGGCTGCCATCACTTCAGGGTTGCCGGACAGGCGCTCTTTCAGCCAGTACTCGATGGCCTTTACGTCGTGATTGGTGCGTGCTTCGATGGCTTTGACTTCTTCGCCGTGCTGGATGGAGAAGTTGGCGATGACATCGTCGATTTCGCGGATGGTGGCGTCAGAGAACGGCTTTACCTCCTCGATGCCCGGCTCGGCAGCCAGCATTTTCAGCCACTCCAGCTCTACCTTGATACGGGCTTTCATCAGGCCGTATTCGGAGAAGATGGTGCGCAGCGGTTCGGCTTGGCCGGAATAGCGGCCATCGAGCGGGGAAAGGGCGGTCAGCGTGGTCAGGTTCATCACTCAGTGCTTCCAGGTTGCTGGCCAGCGCAGGCTGGCCGGTTGCTTCAAAAAGAAATCTTCAGTGCTGGCTCAGGCTGCCAGCCGGCGCGCAATGCCTGCGGCCAGTATGTCTGCTGCTTCCGCTTTGAAACGGAAGAATAGCTCGGGTTCAATCATTTCCAGCTCCATGATGGCAAGTTGGCCGCGGTTATCGCGCACCATGTCCACCCGGGCGTACAGCACATCAAACGGTACGGCGGCCACCGCAGCTTCGGCGAAGCGGATTTCCTCGGCGCTAGCCTCGTAACGGTGCACGGTACCGCCATGGTCGTCCTGCACGCGGAAGTCGCCGGTTTTGGCTGTCTTGCGTATGGCATGGGTGTACTGGCCGTCGATCACCATCAGCGACAGCTCGCCCTGGCTCAGGATGGCGTGCTGGAAAGGTTGCAGCATCATGCTTTCCTGCTGGATGAGCTCGGCAAAGATGCACTCCAGTGCGGTGGCCTCGGCGGCCTGCAGCCGGTAGGTATGGCGCGCAGCGCCGGAAATGACCGGTTTGAGGATGATGTCCGGCCAGCCGCTATCGGTAATCACTTGCGCCAGTGTGCGCTGGTCGCCCACTTCGATATAGCAGGTGGGCACGGTATTGATACCGGCTTGTTGCAAATCGGCCAGATAGTGTTTGTCCAGGTTCCAGTGAATCAGGTCGGCCTCGTTGAACAGGCGGGTGGTCTGGCTGACTTTGGCCAGCCAGGGGGCAAACTCGCTAAAGCGGTGGAAGTAATCCCAGGTGGTACGAAACACCGCGGCGCGGCACTGCGCCCAGTCATAACCGTGCTCTGCCCAGTCTTTGCGGCCAACCTTCAGCCCTTGTTGCTCCAGGGCGCGGGCCACCAGGCCATCTTCCAGATGGACCTGACGGCTGTACCAGTCTTGCTCGTCCAGTGCGAGCAGGGCGTTGTCGGTGAGTACAACGATATCGAATTGCATCAGCTAGCTTTCTGCTACACATGAAAAACGGGCGTACACGACGCCCGTTGTCAACGATTACATGCCCGGCAGCATGCCTTTCATGCCCTTCATCAGTTTCATGATGCCGCCTTTGGAAGAAAAGGCTTTCATCATCTTCTGTGTCTGCTCGAACTGCGCGAGCAGACGGTTAACTTCTTGTACTGACACGCCGGAGCCGGTGGCGATGCGGCGTTTGCGGCTGGCTTTGATCAGCTCGGGCTTGCGGCGTTCTTCCATGGTCATCGAGTTGATGATGCCCTCGATGCGGCGCATGGATTTTTCTGCCTCGGCGCCTTGCACGCCTTTGGCCAATTGGCCGATTTCACCGGGCATTTTTTCCAGCAGGTTGGTCATGCCGCCCATTTTTTTCATCTGTTGCATCTGGGCCTTGAAGTCTTCCAGGTCGAAGCCTTTGCCGGACTTCAGCTTTTTCGCCATCTTGGCGGCTTCGTCCTGGTCTATGCCTTTCTGCACGTCTTCAATCAGCGATAGCACATCGCCCATGCCCAGAATACGGCTGGCCAGACGATCGGGGTGGAAGGGCTCCAGGCCGCTGATTTTTTCGCCCACACCGATAAACTTGATCGGTTTGCCGGTGATGTGGCGTACCGACAGCGCTGCGCCGCCGCGCGAGTCGCCGTCCATCTTGGTCAGTACTACGCCAGTCAGTGGCAGGGCTTCGTTAAAAGCCTGTGCTGTGTTGACAGCATCCTGGCCCTGCATGGCATCCACCACAAACAGGGTTTCAACCGGTTTCAGGAAAGCATGCAGCTCCTTGATTTCGGCCATCATGGCTTCGTCAATGGCCAAGCGGCCGGCGGTATCCACCATCAGCACGTCAAAGAAGTGACGTTTGGCGTAGTCCAGCGCCGCCTGGGCAATGGCCAGCGGTTTTTGGTCTCCTGCGGAAGGGAACCACTCCACGCCTACCTGTTCGGCCAGGGTTTTCAGCTGCTCGATGGCGGCCGGGCGATACACGTCGGCAGAGACCACCAGAATCTTTTTCTTCTGGGTGTCTTTCAGCAGCTTGGACAACTTGCCCACCGTCGTGGTTTTACCGGCCCCCTGCAGGCCTGCCATCAAGATGATGGCAGGCGGCACGGCGGCCAGGTTCAGGGCGTCGTTCTTCTCGCCCATCAGTTTGACCAGCTCTTCATTCACCACGCCGATCAGCGCCTGGCTTGGGGTCAGGCTGCCCAGAACCTCCTGGCCCAGTGCCCGTTCCTTGACCTGGTTAATGAAGGTTTTTACCACCGGCAGGGCGACATCGGCCTCCAGCAGCGCCATGCGCACTTCGCGCAGGGCGTCTTGTATATTGGTTTCCGAGATCCGTGCCTGACCGCGCAAGGTTTTCAGCGCACTGGTGAGGCGTGAGGTAAGGTTGTCAAGCATGGGATATCCTTATGGTCTGCCAAGCACTCTCGGCTTGGTGTAGACTTCTGCAATCGTTCATTTTACCACGACCCGGTTCCGGTTCGTTGAGCTCCCACATTCCATGAGCGGATTCCTCTTCATTTTGCTAATTCTGCTGGCCTGCGGTTATATGGGGCTGTCCTGGCATTTCCTGGCGCACTGGCGCGGTGTGGCCTCGTGGCAGCGCCAGCCGGTGAGCGAACACTCGCTGCTGGGCATCCTGCTGTTAATGCATGCGGCCATATTGGCTATGCCTGTACTGCACGATGGTGGTGTACGGCTTGGTGTCGGGTCGGTGCTGTCACTGCTGAGCTGGATCATGCTGCTGATTTTCTGGACTGGCAGCTACTTTGCCCGCATGGAAGGTTTGCAGATATTTTTGGTGCCTTTGGCTGCCATAGCTGTCCTGATGGCCGAAGTTCTGCCTATTCCGCACACGCTGTACGCCATTGATAATCTGGCGTTCATGCTGCATTTGCTGGTGTCCCTGCTGGCGTACAGCCTCTTCGCGGTCGGTGCCTTGCTGGCCGTCCTGATGCTGGTGCAAGAGCGTGCCTTGCATCACCGGCGTTTTGCCCTGGCCCGGCAGATGCCACCACTGCTGGTACTGGAAAACCTGATGTTCCAGACCCTGGGCACCGGCTTTATCTTGCTGACTTGCAGTCTGGCCAGTGGTGTGTTTTTTGCTGAAGAAGTCTTTGGTCGTGCGGTACCGCTGAACCATAAAGTCATTTTCGGTTTTTTATCGTGGCTGGTGTTTGGTGGCCTGCTAGTTGGCCGCAAGCTGCACGGCTGGCGCGGCCGCTTGGCCATACGCTGGACGCTGGCCGGTTTTGCACTGTTACTTTTTGGCTATATCGGTAGCAAAATAGTTCTGGAGTTTGTTTTACACCGCTATTGAGCTTTTGGCATATTGGCTCAGCGGCAGGCATTTGTGCCGTAATCACATGTTTCTATAAGGAGTAGTTATGAAGAAATGGATTATTGGCCTGTTTGCCATGCTGATGTCGGTAGCCGCCCTGGCCGCGGTCAACATCAATACCGCGACTCAGCAAGAACTGGAGACCCTGAAGGGGATTGGCCCGGTAAAAGCCAAGGCCATTATTGACTATCGTGCCAAGAACGGGCCTTTCAAAAGCCAGGCTGATCTGGTGAACGTACCTGGTATTGGCGAGAAAACGGTAGAGAAGCTCAAGGCTGATCTGGCTGTCAGCGGCAGTGCCAACCCTGCCGCCGCCAAAGTAGCTGCTAAAGGTGCAACAGCAACAGCAACTGCTGCGGCGCAACAAGCAAGCAAGCAGGCCAAGGCTGCGGCACCCGCAGCGCCTGTGCCTGCCGCCAAAAAGCCCTGATATGTATGTGTCCTGACAAAAGCCCGGCATGCCGGGCTTTTTGTTATGCCGTACAAGCTGTTGCCGCATGGTGAACCGTAGCTGGTTGGCGCTAGCTCTGTTTGCCAAATAATGCCAGTGCGTGCTCGCGTTGAATGGCGTGATCCACAATCGGCGCCGGGTACGTTTGGCCCAGTACAAAGCCCAGTGGTAGCTGCTTGGCCAGCCATGGCGCGTGGATACTCTTGTTATCCAGTGCGGCCAACTGTGGCAGGTAGCGGCGGATGAATTTCCCCTCAGGATCAAACTTTTCCGACTGGCTAACCGGGTTGAAGATACGGAAGTAAGGCTGCGCATCACAGCCGGTAGAGGCCGCCCACTGCCAGCCACCATTGTTGGCTGCAAGGTCAAAATCCATCAGCTTGGCGGCAAAGTAGGCCTCGCCCCAGCGCCAGTCGATCAACAGGTCTTTTACCAGGAAACTGGCCACAATCATGCGCAGCCGGTTGTGCATATAGCCGGTCTGGTTAAGCTGGCACATGGCGGCATCTACGATAGGGTAACCTGTGCGCCCTTCGCACCAGGCCTCGAACCAGTGCGGCTCCCCCGGAAATTGCAATGCGCGATACGCAGGCTTGAAGCTTTCGTGGGCCGCTTGCGGGTAGTGCCACAGTAGTTGCTGGTAAAACTCGCGCCAGATCAGCTCGTTCAGCCAGCAGCTGGCACCTTCGTTCTCTTGTGAAATGGCCAGAGATACCGCTTCGCGTACTGATACGGTGCCAAAGCGTAGGTGAACAGACAGGCCGGACACACCAGGCTCACCTGGAAAGTCGCGCAGGGTATGGTAATGCGGCAGTTTACGGGTAAAGCGAGCCAGCAAGTCTAGCCCGGCCTCCCGGCCAGGTTTTGCGGCCGGGGTGATCGATGCTTCACCAAAACCGAGCTCGCTCAGTGTTGGCATCGGTGATAAGTCTTCCCCAGACTTGTGCCACTGTGCTTTGCCCGTATCCGGGTAGGGCAGGGCGAGGCTGCTATGAAAGCGCTTGCGCCAGGCGCGCATGTATGGCGTAAACACTGTGTAGGGCTTGTTCTGGCCGGTCAGTAGTTCGTCGCATTCAAAAATCACCTGATCTTTGCACAAAACCAGTGCACTACCCGCAGCTGTCAGACTGTTGGCCACCTGCGCATCCCGGCTGCGCGCGTAGGGCTCGTAGTCGCGATTGGCGTAAACGGTTTGGCAGCCCAGAGCTTGCGCTTGAGCGGGGATCAGCACCGCCGGGTCGCCGTGTAACACTAAAAGATCGCCGCCACGCGCTTGCAGCGCCTGTTTGAGCTCGCCAACAGCATGGTGGATAAACCCCAGCCGCGCATCATCCCGCGGCAATTGCGTCAGAATCGTGCTGTCAAACACGAATACGCCATAGACCACGTCGGTGTGATTGCATGCCTCGAGCAGGGCGGCGTTATCGGCCAGGCGCAAGTCGCGCCGGAACCAGATCAGTGATTTCGATAGAGTCATGTTTGGTTGTTCTTGTGTGGCAAACGCAACAGCTTGCGTGGGGAGTATGTTTTCTGTTGCTAGTGTACAACTATTGCAAAATCGGTAATTTCCATAAAAAACAAATGCTTAGTGTTGCATTCTTGCTTGTATACAAACTGCAGTGACCAAAAAAACCTCACTAAAGCTTTGTTTTTTTGCAACGGTGCATTTATATTCCAGTCCAGATACCGCCGGTTAACCGGTGGTCAAGACAGCCCGCCCGGCACCCACAAAACGTGCCGGCTACTTATCGGGCAGTGTACATGACCTCGAAAGGAACACACATGAAGAAGCTGATCGTACTGGCTACTCTGGCTGCTCTGCCGGCTGCTGCAATGGCTGACGTAACCATCTCTGGTAATCTGGCTGTTGGTATCGTTAACACCAAAGCAACTGGCAAAGGTTCGGTTAACACTGAAAACCGCACTAACGGTGAAATCAAATTTGCCGGCTCCGACGATCTGGGCAATGGCCTGAAAGCAGTTTGGCAAATCGCCAGCCGTATCAACCTGTCCGCTCAATCCGATAACGCCCGTGATAACCTGTGGGCCGGTCGTGACTCCTATGTAGGTCTGGATGGTTCCTTCGGTCGCGTTACCGCTGGTAACATCTACCTGATGCCGAATTCTGGCGCCATGGCCATCTTCGAAAACAATAGCGCTACTTTTGAATCGGCTGTTTACGATCAAGGTACCCGCTACAACAACACTGTATCCTACAAGGCTCCAACAGTGGCTGGCTTCTCCGCTACCGTTCAGCACTCCTTCGGTTCCAGCTCCGCTAACGAGCAAGCCAAACAATACGCTGATGCAGTGAGCCTGGCTTACGAAATTGGTGCCGTATCCCTGTCTTACGACAACCTGAGCGAGAAACTGAACGCCCAAGGCCAGAAAAACAAACTGCACGAGCTGAACGCTTCCGTTGGTCTGGATGCTCTGACCCTGCAAGCTGGTTACGCTACTGGCAAAAACCAATCTACCAATACCAAAGTTAAAGGCTGGGGTGTAGCTGCTTCCTACGCCATGGGTAATGTAACGCCGAAATTTGGCTACTGGCGCGAAGGTGACTCTAAGACCAACGGCGCTACTGCTAACGACGGTCACAAAGCTTACGCTCTGGGCGTAGAATACGCACTGTCCAAGCGCACCCGTACTGGTGTTGAACTTGCTAAGGCTAACTTTGATGCTCCGGCAACTGCTGATAAGCGCACCGCAACAGTTTACCTGGGTACCAAGTTCTAATCGTTTCTTGCAAACGGTTTGACTGTAGAAAGGCTGCTTCGGCAGCCTTTTTTTATTTCTGAACAAGCGCAGGCTTTGCAGTAAAGTACACAATGCTTGCTGATGCCTGACGGCTTCGGTCGTATAATTGGCTTAACTCACTTTCAAGTACTGATGTCTATGGACGCTGCTTCGATTTCCGGTCTCGGTCGTGCTTTGGTGCAAAGCGAACATCTGCTGGTGCAAGACGCTGAAAGCATCCAGCGTCAGGCGCAGGCATCCGGTATTACTTTTGTAGAGCAACTGGTACTCAGCAAAAAGCTGACACCGCTGGCGATTGCCAAATTTGCCTGCAGTATGTTTGGTCTACCCCTGCTGGATTTGTCTACGGTCAGTAGCGATAGCCTTCCCAAAGGCGTAGTGGATGATGAACTGGTAGCGGGCAAGCGCTTATTGCCATTGTATAAGCGCGGCACGCGTTTGTTTGTGGGTACATCGGACCCCACGCAGACCGCGGCGTTTCACGCCATTACCTTCAAGACCGGCCTGACCGTCGATGTGGTGGTGGTAGAAGACGACAAATTGGGCAAGCTGGTTGGCCGCTATAGCGAAAATGCTGCGGTGGCGGCGTTCAACAGCATGGCGGCGGACGAGTTTGGCGAGCTGGAAATTGCCGATCCGGATACCGAGGCGGTGCCGGATGGTATGCCGGACGTAGACGATGCACCGGTCGTGAAGTTTGTGAACAAGATTTTGCTGGATGCGATTAACGGAGGGGCCTCTGATATCCATTTCGAGCCCTACGAGCGCTTTTACCGTGTGCGTTATCGTATCGATGGCAACCTGAAAGAAATCGTGCAGCCGCCGCTGGCGATCAAAGAGAAGATCGCCTCGCGTATCAAGGTGGTCTCGCGCATGGATATTTCCGAAAAGCGCGTGCCACAGGATGGCCGTTTGAAACTGAAGATTTCCAGTACCAAGGCGATAGACTTTCGCGTTAGCACCCTGCCGACGCTGTATGGCGAGAAAATCGTGATGCGTATCCTGGATGCCTCGGCGGCGTCGCTGGATATCGAGCAGCTAGGCTTTGAGCCCAGCCAGAAAGCGCTGCTGTTGCGTGCTATTGAGCGACCCTACGGCATGGTACTGGTGACCGGGCCGACGGGTAGTGGTAAGACGGTTTCCCTGTATACCTGCCTGAATATCCTGAACAAGCCGGATACCAATATTTCTACTGCCGAAGACCCGGTAGAGATCAACTTGCCGGGTATCAACCAGGTGAATGTGAACGAGCGTGCCGGTCTGACCTTCGCCTCGGCCTTGCGCTCATTCCTGCGTCAGGATCCCGATGTGATCATGGTGGGTGAGATTCGCGACTTTGAAACAGCGGATATTTCCATTAAGGCCGCCCAGACCGGCCACATGGTGTTTTCTACGCTGCATACCAATAATGCGCCGGCGACGTTGACTCGTTTGTTGAACATGGGTGTGGCACCGTTCAATATTGCCAGCTCGGTGTTGCTGATCATGGCGCAGCGTTTGGCGCGTAAACTGTGTAACCACTGCAAAAAACCGGTAGATATCCCGCACGAGGCGTTGCTGCGTGCCGGTTTCGCCGAAGAAGAGCTGGATGGCAGCTGGCAGCCTTATGGCCCGGTAGGCTGCGATGAGTGCCGCGGTTCCGGCTACAAAGGGCGTACTGGTATTTACGAGGTGATGCCTATTACCGACGCCATGGTGCGTTTGATCATGTCAGACGGTAACGCTATCGACATTGCTGATCTGGCCAAAAAAGAAGGCATGGTGGATTTACGCCATTCCGGTTTGCTAAAGGTAAAGCGGGGGGTGACCTCGCTGACTGAAATTGAAGCCGTTACCAACGAATAACAGAAAGTAAACCGGCACTATGGCGGAAGCTGCACTGAAGAAGCCCTCCTCGGCGATCTGGAACTGGGAGGGCAAGGACAAGACAGGCAAGGTGATCCGTGGCGAGATTCGCGCCGAGTCCGAGACGGTGGCCAAAGCGCAGCTGCGCCGTCAGGGTATCAATGCCACCAAGGTCAGCAAGAAGCGGGCTGGCTTTGGCAAGCGTATTACCGAGCGCGACGTGGCGCTGTTTACGCGGCAGCTGGCCACCATGATGAAAGCCGGCGTGCCGCTATTGCAGGCGTTTGATATCAGTGCCAAAGGCCATAGCAATGCGGCTTTTACCAAAATCCTGCTGGATGTGCGTTCCGAGGTGGAAACGGGTAGCAACCTGGCCGATGCTTTTCGCAAGTATCCGGTGTATTTCGACAGCCTGTTTTGTAATCTGATCGCGGCAGGTGAAACCGGTGGTGTGCTGGATTCGCTGCTGGACAAGCTGGCGACTTACAAAGAAAAGATCATTGCCATCAAGGGCAAGATCAAGTCGGCAATGATTTACCCGTCGGCCATTATCGTTACCGCCTTTGCGATCACGGCGGTGATCCTGATCTATGTCATCCCCGCTTTTAAAGAGCTGTTTTCCAGCTTTGGTGCCGATTTGCCGGCGCCAACCCAGCTGGTGATCTGGCTGTCCGACTTGTTTGTCGAGTATTGGTGGCTGATTTTTGGCGGCATAGGCGGCACCATCTGGGCGCTGGTGACGGCTTACAAGCGTTCGCCGTCCATGCAGGTCAGTGCAGACCGTTTGCTGCTGCGCGTGCCCATTATTGGCGATATCGTGCGCAAAGCCACCATCGCGCGCTGGTCTCGCACACTGTCTACGCTGTTTACTGCCGGCGTGCCGTTGGTGGAGGCGCTGGATTCGGTCGCTGGTGCGGCGGGCAACCAGGTGTACGCCGACGCGACCAAGATTATCCAGGCCGATGTCAGCGCCGGTTCCACGCTGAACTTTTCCATGCAGCGCAGCAACCTCTTTCCCAATATGGTGCTGCAAATGACCGCTATCGGTGAGGAATCCGGTGCCCTGGATGACATGCTGGACAAAGTAGCGGACTTCTACGAAGAAGAGGTCGATAACGCCGTCGCCGCGCTTTCCAGCCTGCTGGAGCCGATGATCATGGTGATTCTGGGGGTGCTGATCGGCGGTCTGGTGGTCGCCATGTACATGCCTATCTTCAAGATGGGTCAGGTGGTGGGCTAATGCTGGACGAACTGATGTTATTGCCCGCTACGTGGCAGATTGCCTTTGCGCTGGTTCTGGGTTTGCTGGTGGGCAGTTTTCTGAATGTACTGATACACCGTTTGCCATTGATGCTGGAACAGCAGTGGCAGCAAGAGTGTGCGGCCTTGCAGGGCCAGGAGTCAGCGCCTGCGGCCAACTATAACCTTTTTTATCCTCCGTCCGCCTGTGTGCACTGCCACGCACCTATCCGTGCCTGGCAAAACATCCCGGTGCTGAGCTATCTGTGGCAGCGCGGGCGCTGTGCCAGCTGCGACGGGGCCATTGCGTGGCGCTATCCGCTGGTAGAACTGGTAGCCGGCGTGGCGTTTGCTGCTTTTGCCGCGCAGCTGGGGCTGGGCCTGCCATGGTTGGCCGCATGTTGCTTCAGCATGCTGCTGCTGGCGCTGGCGCTGATCGACGCCAAGACACAATTGCTGCCAGATGACTTGACGCTATTGTTGCTATGGGCCGGCTTGCTATTCAGCTTGCTTGGGGTCACGGTGCCCTTGGCGGATGCCGTCGTGGGTGCCATGGCTGGGTATCTGACCCTGTGGGGCATTTACTGGTTGTTCAAGCTGGCTACCGGTAAAGAGGGCATGGGCTATGGCGACTTCAAACTGTTGGCCGCATTAGGTGCCTGGCTGGGTTGGAGCATGCTGCCACTGGTCGTGCTGCTCTCTTCGCTGGTCGGGGCACTGTTTGGCCTGCTGATGATGGCACTACAGCGCCACGATCGTGGCCAGACCATGCCGTTTGGCCCTTATCTGGCGGCGGCCGGCATGATTGCGTTTGTCTGGGGCAAGCCGATTGTGGCTTGGTATACCGGTGCCTAGCCCGGTAGTGGGGCTGACTGGCGGCATTGGCTGCGGCAAGAGTGCCGTGGCCAGGCTGTTTGCCAGCCATGGAATCCCCTGTGTCGATACCGATAGCGTAGCCCACGCGCTGACCGCACCGGGTGGCGCTGCCATGCCCGCTATCGTTGCCGCATTCGGGGCGGGCATGCAGCAGGCTGACGGTGCCATGAATCGCGCCGTCATGCGCGATCTGGTGTTTGCCGAGCCGGCACAGCGGCAGGTGCTGGAAGGTATCCTGCACCCGATGATCCATACCGAGAGCCTGCGCCAGCTGGCGGCGCTATCCGCACCGTATTGTCTGCTGGCGGTGCCTTTGCTGTTTGAAAGCCAGCGTTACCAGCAGTACATCACCCGCAGTTTGCTGGTGGATTGTGCCCCCAGCACGCAGGTTGAGCGGGTAATGGCGCGTAATGGCATGACGGCGGAGCAGGTGCGTGCCATCATTGCCGCACAGATGGCCCGGGAGCAGCGTTTGGCCCTGGCGGATGATGTATTGCCCAATGATGGCGATCTGGCGGCGCTGGCGCTTCTAGTTGCCGCCAAACATCGTTATTATCTAGCCTGCTTTGGCATTGCCGATCCGGCATGACATCTAATCAACGGACAGCTGCTGTGACCAGTTTCGAGTTTCCCTTAGTAGAACGTACTCGCACTTTGCTTCGACTGGAGCAGGTATACCAGCGTCTGGTGTTTTTCATTGCCCAGCAAGAGAGCTATGCGCACCACGCTGCGCTGATGTCGCTGTTCGAGGTGCTGGAGGCCGCCGGGCGCACCGAGTTGAAGTCTGACCTGCTGCAAGAGCTGGAGCGGCAGAAGCTGAATCTCGAAGCCCTGCGTGACAACCCGGTCGTGCAGCAAGATGCGCTGGAGTCGCAGCTGGAGGAAATCGAGCGCACCATGGCCAGCTTGCTGGAGATTACCGGCAAGTTTGGCCAGCATCTGCGCGAGAACGAATGGCTGATGGCGATCAAGCAGCGCTCGGTCATTCCGGGTGGTACTTGCCAGTATGATCTGCCGTCGTATCATTTGTGGCTGCAGCACGATAGCGAGCAGCGCCGTGCCGACCTGCAGCGCTGGGCGGCGCCGTTGATGCCCACCGCCGCTGCGGCCAACATCCTGCTCAAACTGCTGCGCGATAGCGGTAAAACCCATCCCTACACCGCTCGGCGCGGGGCATTCCAGCAGATGTCCGGTGGCAAGGTTGTGCAGCTTATCCGTGTGGGTTTCGACCGTAGCCTGCAGATCGTGCCGGAAGTGTCTGCCAACAAGTACGCTATCAATGTGCGTTTCATCCATGCGGCTACCGGCGAAGTTCGTGCCCGCCAGGTAGAAGATGACGTGGATTTCTCCCTGACCTATTGCAAGTTCTGACCATGACAACAACACGTACCATCGCCTGCCCGCAGTGCAAGGCAGCTGTGCCGTGGGGGCCGCAAAGCCCGTACCGCCCTTTTTGCAGCGAACGCTGCCGTTTGATCGACCTGGGCCAGTGGGCCAACGAAGAGTACCGCGTGCCAGTGTCCGGCGGCGACCCGATGAAAGAGCTGGACTCGCTCTAGGCGGCGAGACACCGTTAAGCAAAAAGCGCTGCCAAGGCAGCGCTTTTTTCATGGCTAGCCGGGTGCGGCCAACCTTCAGGTACGTGCAATCACCGCACCCTGGGCAAAGTAGGTGCGCACGCCGGACATGATGGCCTCGGCCATATCTTGCTGGAAAGCAGGGTCGACCAGCTTGCGCTCTTCTTCCGGGTGGCTGATGAAAGCGGTTTCCACCAGGATGGAAGGGATGTCCGGTGCTTTCAGCACGGCAAAGCCGGCTTGCTCTACTTTTTCCTTGTGCAGCTTGTTCAGTCCGCCCATTTTGCCCAGCACCGCCTTGCCCAGTTTCAGGCTGTCGTTGATGGTGGCGGTTTGGGTCAGGTCGAACAAGGTATGCGCCAGGTACTTGTCCTTGCCGGCAATCTTGACCCCGCCAATCATGTCGGCATCGTTCTGCGTTTTGGCCAGCAGGCGCGCCATGGTACTGGTGGCGCCGTTTTCGGACAGGGCAAACACCGACGAGCCGCGTGCGGTGCGGTTTTCTACCGCGTCGGCGTGCACCGAGATAAACAGGTCGGCGCCGATTTTGCGCGCTTTCGCCACGCGCACGCCCAGTGGCAGGAATACGTCTTCGTCGCGTGTCAGATAAGCCTTCATGTTTTTTTCGGCGTCCACCAGCTTTTTCAGCTGGCGGCTGATGCGTAGCACCACGTCTTTTTCGCGCGTACCGCTTGGGCCTACCGCACCAGGGTCTTCACCGCCGTGGCCAGGGTCGATCATGATGACCACCGGGCGTGCCGGGTCGGCTTTACCCTTGTTACCGCGCGGGGCGCTATTATCCAGCTGGCCCTTGTTGTAGTCCTGCAGCAGAGCCAGCAGCGGGTCATCCTGCTGCGCGTTGGCCGGGTACAGGTCTACGACCAGGCGATGCTGGTATTCGCCTACCGGTTTAAGCGAGAAAATCTGCGGCTTCACTTCGTTGCGCAGATCCAGTACCAGGCGCACGGTGTTGCCGTTGAACTGGCCGGCGCGTGCGGTGCGGATAAACGGGTCGGCGGACTGGATCTGGCCGCTGATTTCTTGCAGCACGCCAGTGAGCTGCACGTCTTCCAGGTCGATGACCAGGCGGTTCGGGTTGGCCAGAGCAAAGTGCTTGTAGCGGATCTCGCTACCGGCTTCGATAGTCAGGCGGGTATAGGTGGATGACGGCCACACCCGCACGGCAACGATCTGGCTGCTGGCCGCCAGGCCCACACGGCTGACCGTGAGCAGAAAAGTGGCCGCAGCCGCGCCGATCAGCTTGCGGCGCAGTGCGTCATGAAGTGCTTGAGACATAGGTGTCCTGTTTCACTGTGGGCATGAAGGCGATAGCTGCGACCATCGCCATCTACACTAAGTTTCAGTACCAGATCTGGCGCTGGCAGCACCCCGGCGGCTTTGTCGGGCCATTCGATAACGCAGACCGTATCGTCGGCAAAATAATCGGCAAAGCCGGCGTCGTACCATTCTTCCGGGTCGTTAAAGCGGTACAGGTCGAAATGGTGCAGGGTAAGCGCAGGCAGCGGGTAGCTTTCTACCAGGGTATAGGTCGGGCTTTTTACCCGCCCGCTGTAGCCCAAGCCCTGCAGCAAACCGCGCGTGAAGGTGGTCTTGCCCGCGCCGAGGTCGCCATCCAGCTGCAGCTGCAGCCCGCCAAGCAAGGCGCTAGCCAGCTGGCTGCCCAGCTGCAACGTTGCAGCTTCATCGGCAAGGTAGCCGGCGCTGACACTGGTATCATCCGTTGCCATGAGTGGAATATCCTGTAAAAACGAGAATTATCGCGATTTGGCCAGCCAAATCAAGCGGTGGGCGCATGACATGGGCTTTGCCGAGGCGCGCATCACGCAGGCGGCGCTGCCACCCGAGGCCGAGCAGCGCCTGGCCAGCTGGTTGGCCGCAGCTTATCACGGCGAGATGGACTACATGGCACGTCATGGTGCACTGCGGGTGCGCCCGGCCGAGCTGGTGCCGGGAACGCTGCGCGTGATCAGCCTGCGCATGCACTACTGGCCACAGAGCGCTGCCGCTGCCGAGGCGGTATTGCAGCAGCCTGATCAGGCTTATATTTCGCGCTACGCCCTGGGGCGGGACTATCACAAAGTGCTGCGTAACCGGCTGCAGAAGCTGGCCGAGCAGATTAGCCTGGCTGTGCCCGAGCATCAGTTTCGCGTGTTTACCGATAGCGCCCCGCTGGCCGAGGTGGCTTTGGCGGCGCAGGCGGGGCAGGGCTGGCGCGGCAAGCACACCCTGCTGCTGAACAAAAAGCAGGGTTCGCTGTTTTTCCTGGGCGAAATCCTGACCAACCTGCCTTTGCCGGAAGACGCGGCAGAAGAAGGGCACTGCGGCAGCTGTACCCGCTGCATCGATGCCTGCCCTACCGGGGCGATTGTGGCACCGTATACCGTGGATGCGCGCCGCTGCATTTCCTACCTGACCATCGAGCTGAAGGGGGCTATCCCCGAGCCGCTGCGCCCGCTGATCGGCAACCGTATTTACGGCTGTGATGATTGCCAGCTGGTGTGCCCGTGGAACCGTTTTGCGGTGCCGACAGCCGAGGCCGACTTTGCCGTGCGCCACGGGCTGGACGCCGTCAGCTTGCTGGCGCTGTTTGCCTGGCGCGAGCCGGATTTCCAGCAACGCATGGCCGGTAGCCCGATCTACCGCATCGGCTACGCCAAATGGCTGTCCAATATTGCCATTGCGCTGGGGAATGCCCCGTACGCCACAGGCATTGTTGCCGCGCTGCAACAGCAGTCTCAGGCCGAGGATGAGGTATTGCGCGAGTCGGTGCAGTGGGCATTGCTGCAGCAGCTAGGCAAGGCGGCAGGGGAATAAGGTTGGCCGCACGCGGCCAACCCGGGTATTACAGGGATTTGGTGAAGTGGAACGAGGAAATCACAAAACCCAGACGGAAGTACAGCTTGTGCGCCTGGGTACGCCAGGTGCCGGAGTCCAGCACGATATAGCCACAGCCGGCCGCGCGGGCGTGAGCCTCGCACCAGGCAATCAACTGGCTGCCCACGCCTTGCGAGCGGGCGGCTTCATCGGTAACCAGATCGTCGACATACAGCCGCAGGTCTTCGTAGGTGTTTTCATACAGGCGGTATAGCGCCAGGCCCAAAGGCTGGCCCTGCTCGTTACATGCCAGTACCAGGCGTGCGCCATAGCGGCATACACGCTGCATCTTGCTCAGATAGGCCAAGCCATCTTCCGGCAGCATCGGGCGTAGCTGCCGGTGCAGTGCCGCCGCACTTTGCAGCAGCTCGGGCTTGGTGATTTGTCCTGTGTCATCCGTCAGCGGGATAAGCTGCAGGCTGCCCATATCAGGCTTCGCGCGACGGGGCGATCACCAGCGATTCGCCTTCCAGAATGGCTTTGCCTTTTACCAGGCAGACGGTGGCAAACTTCACGCGTTTTTTTGCCGGGTCCAGCTCGGTCACTGTCACGCGGGCAGTCACGGTTTCGCCGATTTTTACGGGTGCTTTGAAACGGGTGGATTGCGACAGGTAAATAGTGCCGTTACCCGGCAAGCGGGTGCCGACTACGGTAGAGATCAGGCTGGCAGTGAGCATGCCGTGGGCGATGCGGGTCTGGAACATCGAGCTCTCGGCGTACTCCTGATTGATATGCACCGGGTTGTCGTCGCCGGATACCGCGCTGAACATCAGGATGTCGGCTTCGGTAATGGTTTTGGCGTACTCGGCGCTGTCACCAAGTTTGATGTCTTCGAAATAAACGGTCATGAAAACTCCTTTGCGGGCGGCTGTTTGCAGCGCCAGCCCTCTGCCAGCACTGCTTTTGCGGTGTTCCTGCCTGTTTTTCTGCTTATGACATGCTCAATGTTGCGCTGCATTCTGCCACGCTTTGCCCCAAATGCAAATTGCGGGGAAATGGCGTAATATCTGCCTACCCCTGTTGTACTGCATTTTTATTGTCGTCAGTCTACCAATTAAACGCTCGTTTGATTAAGGTGTGGTGCTAGCATCAATGAAGCGCCTGCTGGTGTATCGGCGAGTCGTTAAAACCTGAAGAGTCTGCTGGAGGAATATGAAAGCTCTAGTCGCTGTGAAACGCGTTGTCGATTACAACGTGAAAGTGCGCGTCAAGGCCGATGGCACCGATGTGGATGTGGCCAACGTCAAGATGTCGATGAACCCGTTTGACGAAATCGCCGTGGAAGAGGCCGTGCGCCTGAAAGAAGCCGGCAAGGTTTCCGAGATCGTGGTGGTGTCCATGGGTGTGAAGCAGTGTGAAGAAACGCTGCGTACCGCACTGGCCATGGGCGCTGACCGTGCCATTCTGGTGGAAACCGACGCCGAGCTGCAGCCGCTGGCCGTGGCCAAGCTGCTGAAAGCCGTCGCCGACAAAGAGCAGCCACAGCTGCTGATCGTGGGCAAACAGGCGATCGACGACGATGCCAACCAGACCGGTCAGATGGCTGCCGCCCTGCTGGGCTGGGGCCAGGGTACGTTTGCGTCCAAGGTAGACGTGGCTGCGGAAACCATCGACGTGACCCGCGAAGTGGACGGCGGCCTGGAAACCATCAAGCTGCGCCTGCCAGCCGTGGTGACCACCGACCTGCGCCTGAACGAGCCGCGCTACGTCAAGCTGCCTAACATCATGGCCGCCAAGAAAAAGCCGCTGGATAAAACCACCCCGGCTGACCTGGGCGTAGACGTGGCCCCGCGCCTGAAAACCCTGAAAGTGGCCGAGCCTGCCAAGCGCTCCGCCGGTATCAAGGTTGCCAATGCTGCCGAACTGGTAGCCAAACTGAAAAACGACGCAAAGGTGCTGTAAGCCATGGCTATTCTCGTTATCGCTGAACACGACAACCAGAGCCTGAAAGCAGGCACCCTCAATACCGTTACCGCCGCAGCCAAGCTGGGCGAGGTACACGTACTGGTTGCCGGCCACAACGCCGCTGCCGCCGCCGACGCTGCCAAGGCGGTAGCCGGTGTGGCCAAAGTACTGCTGGCCGATAGCGCAGCCTACGCGCACGGCCTGGCCGAAAACCTGGCGCCGCTGGTGGTTGGCCTGGCTTCCGCTTACAGCCACGTGCTGGCCCCGGCAACCTCCTACGGCAAGAACCTGCTGCCGCGCGTGGCTGCGCTGCTGGATGTGGCCCAGATCTCCGACATTATCGCTGTCGAGTCTGCCGACACCTTCGTACGCCCGGTGTACGCCGGTAACGTGCTGGCGACCGTGCAGTCTGCCGACGCCATCAAGGTGATCACCGTGCGTACCACCGCTTTTGAAGCGGCGGCACAAGGTGGTGCGGCCAACGTGGAAAGCATCGCTGCCGCTGCAGACGCGACCCTGTCGTCGTTTGTAAGCCAGGAGTTGACCAAGTCCGACCGCCCTGAGCTGGGCGCCGCCAAGATCATCGTATCCGGTGGCCGTGCGCTGGGTTCGGACGTACAGTTCAAAGCCGTGATCGAGCCGCTGGCCGACAAGCTGGGCGCCGCCGTGGGTGCCTCGCGCGCTGCGGTGGACGCCGGCTACGCGCCAAACGACTACCAGGTAGGCCAGACAGGCAAAGTGGTGGCCCCGCAGCTGTACATAGCGGTGGGCATTTCCGGTGCCATCCAGCACCTGGCCGGTATGAAAGATTCCAAAGTGATCGTAGCGATCAACAAGGATGAAGAAGCGCCGATCTTCCAGGTAGCCGACTACGGCATCGTAGGTGACCTGTTCACCGTGGTGCCGGAGCTGATGGCCGAGCTGGCCAAGTAATACTGCAGTATGAATGGGTTCACGATTGCGCAAGCCTAGGTAAAACAAGGCGTTTCCAACGCAGTGTCGCCGCCGCTCGGCAGGTCGTGGGCCGGTTCACCATAAAACAAGGCGTGGTGCTACGGTGCCACGCCATACAAGAAAGCCGGTTTACCGGTTCGTCTGGGGAAATGCACGCTGCCTGCAGCGTGGGCTTGCCATCAGCCGGATCGGTGACCGGTTTTTTTGCACGATGACGAGTTAATCGAGGAGTAATTTCATGATCTACCAGGCACCCGCCAAGGAAATCCGTTTTGCCCTGAATGAGCTGGCCGAGCTGCCGGCTGTCTGCAGCCTGCCGGGCTACGAAGACTGCTCGGTCGAGCTGGTCGATGCCATTCTGGAAGAGGGCGCCAAATTTGCCGAAGGCGTACTGGCCCCCATCAACAAGCAGGGCGACAAGGGCGCCAAATGGTCGCCGGATTTCACCGTTACCGCCGCCGAAGGCTTCAAGGAGGCGTGGCAGCAGTACGTGGAAGCCGGTTGGGTAGGCCTGCGTGCCCCGGCCGAGTTTGGCGGGCAAGGCTTGCCGGCGCTGGTAGCGTTGGCCGCAGAAGAAATGTGGTGCTCGGCCAACCTGGCGTTTTCGCTGGCGCCGATGCTGACGCTGGGCGCCATCGAGGCCATCAACCATCACGCCTCCGACGAGCTCAAAGCCATCTACCTGCCACGCATGTCCACTGGCGAGTGGACCGGCACCATGAACTTGACCGAGCCGCAAGCCGGCTCCGACCTGGCCCAGGTACGCAGCAAGGCTATCCCGGTAGGCGATGGCAGCTACCAGATCAGCGGCCAGAAAATCTTCATTACCTGGGGCGAGCACGACATGGCGGACAACATCGTCCACCTGGTGTTGGCCCGTCTGCCCGACGCCCCCGCTGGCGTAAAGGGCATCTCGCTGTTCATCGTGCCCAAGTTCATGGTGAATGCCGACGGCAGCCTGGGCGCGCGCAACGATGTGCGCTGCGTGTCACTGGAGCACAAGCTGGGCATCCACGGCAGCCCTACGGCCGTGATGAGCTTTGGCGACGAAGGCGGTGCCATCGGCTACCTGGTGGGCGAGGCCAACAAGGGCCTGGGCTATATGTTCACCATGATGAACCACGCCCGCCTGGGTGTAGGTATCGAAGGCATGGCGGTATCCGAGCGTGCTTACCAGAAGGCGGTGGAGTACGCGCGCGACCGCGTGCAAAGCCGCGCCGTGGGCAGCCCGGACCCGGCCGGTGTAGCCATCATCCAGCACCCTGACGTACGCCGCATGCTGATGACCATGCGCGCCCAGATCGAAGCGCAGCGCGCGCTGGCCTTTTACGCCGCCGCCGCGCTCGACCGCGCCGCCCGCCACCCGGTAGCCAGCGAAGCGGCGCGCAACCAGGCGCTGGTGAACTTCCTGATTCCTATCGTCAAAGGCTGGAACACCGAGCAGGCCAACGAGATCACCAGCCTGGGCATGCAGATCCACGGTGGCATGGGCTATATCGAGGAAACCGGCGTGGCGCAGTACTGCCGCGACGCGCGTATTACCGCCATCTATGAAGGCACTACCGGCATCCAGGCGCTGGACCTGATCGGCCGCAAAACCGCCAGCGAAAACGGCGCTACTGCGCGCTGGCTGCTGGAAGAAGTGCGCAGCACCGTGGCCAAGCTGGCGGCAGCCGGTTTCGACAGCATGGCGGCCAACCTGGAAGCTGCCGCGAAAGACGCCGAGCGTTGCGTGGACTTCATCGTTGGCACATTTGCTAGCCAGCCCGCCTTGGCCGCAGCCGGTTCGGTGCCGTTCCTGAAGCTGATGGGCATTACGCTGGGTGGCTGGATGATGGGCCGCGCCGCGCTGATCGCCAAAGCACAGCAGGGTGATGAAGGTGCCGACGCCGATTTCCTGGCCGCCAAGCAAATCACTGCGCGTTTCTACGCCGAGCATCTGCTGCCGCAAACCGGTGGCCTGGCTGCCGCCATCGTGAGTGGCGCAGATAGTGTCTTGGCACTGGACGCAGCACTGTTCTAAGCTGTTTTGCCCGCGAAGCCCCCTTTCAAATGAATGGGGGCTTTTCATATGCTGGCAATGCTACCCGTGCAGGATGCTTGCCCATCCATGCTCTCTTCATTAATCTCCCACTTTTGTCTGTTCCGGAATGCCCCGTCTTATGTCCATGCCGCAACGTGCTTTGCGCCACATCGGCCGCGTGCCAGCCCTTTTGCCGTGGCTGGCAGCACTGTTTGCCGGCTGGTGGCTAGTGGCCACTTTTCTGGCCTTGCTGCCGGCTTCGCCATCCCTGCGCGTGCTGACCCAGCCGCAGCCGCTGGCAGCTGCCGGTGGCGTCGCCCAGCAATCCTGGTTTGGTGTGGTGCAAGACGCTACGGCTAGCCAGGCTGCGCCGCCCGTGACGGTACTGGGTGTACTGGGTGGCGGTCAGGGCTCGCGTCAGGATTTCGCCATCTTGCTGGAAAATGGCCAGAAAATTGCCGTGCGCGCCGGTGACAAAACGCCAGGTGGCTGGTTGTTGCTGCGGGTGAACGGGGGCGGGGTTGTACTGCGCCAGCCGGATGGTAGCGAGCTGAATGTGGCACTGAGCCGCCAGGCACAGCCAGACAGTGTGGCTGGCCAGACACCTGCCCAGCCGCCGCTGTTTGGCATGCCTGCAACCCAGCCAGCCATGCAGGCCCCCGCGGCGGCGGTACCGCCGGCAAACGATGGTCTGCCGCAAAGGGATGCGCCGGCCCCGCAGGGCTGAGCGGTAAGCGGCAGGGTGTGAACCCAGGTTTTACGTTGGCGCTACGCTGGCGCCGTAGCCGGTGTGGTGCAAGACGCCACGGTATCTGAACAATAGAAAAGCAGATCGATACAATCATGCAGATAGCCCGTTTGGCCGGTGCCTTGGCACTGGTATTTGCTTGCCACGCTTTTGCCGCGCCCGACGAGCCGGTAATGCTGAACTTCGTCAATGTGGATATCGATACGGTGGTCAAAGCCATCGGCGAGATTTCCGGTAAGAACTTCGTGCTGGACCCGCGGGTAAAAGGCACGGTGAATATCGTGTCGGCGCGCCCGGTACCGCGCGAGCTGTCTTACCAGATTCTGCTGTCCAGCCTGCGCATGCAGGGCTTTAGCGCGGTAGAAAGTGACGGCGTGATCAAGATCGTGCCCGAAGCCGATGCCAAGCTGCACGCCCGGGTAGGCAATGCGCGCCGCGGTGACGGCGACCGCCTGATTACCAAGGTGTTCATTTTGCGGCACGGCAGCGCCAACCAGCTGGTGCCGGTGATTCGCCCCATTATTTCCCCGAACAACACCGTGGCGGCCATGCCGCAGGCCAATGCCGTGGTGGTGACCGACTACGCCGACAATATCCGCCGTATCGAAGCCATTATCGACAGTATCGAAAGTGCCAGCGCCGCCGATAGCGTGGTGCTGCCGGTGAAGTACGCCTCGGCTATCGAAATGGCCAGCCAGCTGAACAAGCTATTGCAGGAAGGCAGTACCGGTGCGGCCAACGCTGCTGACGGCGGCCGTATCACCATCGTGCCGGACGCGCGCAGCAATGTGCTGCTGGTGCGCGCCGACACCAGTGGCCGCCTGGCCAAGGTAAAAAACCTGCTCACCCTGCTGGACCAGCCTAGCCAGGCCGGTGCCAATGTGCGCGTGGTGTACCTGCGTAATGCCGAGGCCACGCGGGTAGCGCAAACCCTGCGCAGCCTGCTGTCCGGCGAGGCGGCACCCACAGCGGCTGCCAGCACGCCTGCCAATGGCCAGGCACCTGGCACAGCAGGCAGTACCAAAGCGGCTGACAGCAATGGTGGCGCGCTGGGCAGCACCATCCAGGCGGATGTGGCCAACAATGCGCTGATCATGAACGTGCCGGATGCCATGTACCAGAACCTGCGCAATGTGATCGACATGCTGGACCGCCGCCGCGCGCAGGTGTTTGTCGAGGCGCTGGTGGTAGAAGTATCGGCCGAGCGGGCGCAGGAAGTCGGCATGCAGTGGCAGTCGCTGTCCGGCCTGGGCAATGGCGGCACCAGCGTCATTGGCGGCACCAATTTCCCGGCTACGGGCAACCCCGGCATCCTGAATGTGGCGACCGGCGGTGCGGCGGGCATCAGCGCGATGGCTGGCAGTAGCGGCCTGACAGTGGGCATCAGCAAGGGCACCGTGACCATTCCGGGTATCGGCCAGGTGTTGAACCTGGGCTTGCTGGCACGAGCGCTGGAAAAAGAAGCCGAAGGCAATGTGCTGTCCACGCCGAACCTGATGACCATGGATAACGAAGAAGCCAAGATCGTCATCGGGCAGAACGTGCCGTTTCTCACCGGCAGTTACAGCAACACCGGCACTGCCGGTGGCAATAACAGCAGCGTATCGTCGCCCTTCCAGACCTACGAACGCAAGGACGTGGGCCTGACGCTGAAGCTGACACCGCAGATTTCCGAAGGCGGCCTGGTAAAGATGAAAATCCTGCAGGAAGTGTCGTCGGTAGAAGAAACCAGCCGCAATAACCCCGCCGGCCTCACCACCAACAAGCGTGCCATCGAAACCACCGTCACCGTGGACGATGGCAGCATCGTGGCGATTGGCGGCCTGATCCAGGAAGCGGTCAGCGATGGCGAGAACAAAGTCCCGCTGCTGGGCGATATTCCCGGCCTGGGCTGGCTGTTCAAGTACCAGCAAAAACAGCGCAAGAAAACCAACCTGATGGTGTTCCTCAAGCCCACCATCCTGCGTGACGATGGCAGCGCGCGCGGCCTGGCCAGCGACCGCTACGACTATGTGATCGGCGACCGCCAGCGCCAGGACAGCAAGCTGCCGCTGAATGCCGCAGACGCCTACCAGTCGTCGCCGGCCGGCGGCCTGCTGCAACAGCTGCAGCAAAGCGGCAAACTGCCGCAGCCGGATAGCCAGCGCGTGGCCAAACCATGAGCGTAGCCCGCCACCCGGTGCTGGGCTTTGCCTTTGCCCGTAGCCAGCGCATCGTGCTGGAAGACGGCCCCGATGGCCGCGTGCTGCTGCTCGATAGCCAAACCCCGGCCAGCGCCATCAGCGAAGTACTGCGCCTGCACGGCGCGCCCGATCACCTTGAAACGTTGGCCGCAGACGAGCTGGACCGCCGCCTGTCCAGCCTGTACGCCAACCGTAGCGACGGCGCGGCAGGTGTAGTGGACGATATCGGCGACAGCCTGGACCTGAACGCCATGGTGGACTCGCTGCCCGAGGTGGAAGACCTGCTGGAGTCCGAAGGCGACGCGCCCATTATCCGCATGATCAACGCGCTGCTGACGCAGGCACTGCGCGACGGCGCTTCCGACATCCATATCGAAGCGTTTGAAGACCGCAGCCTGGTGCGTTTCCGGCTGGACGGCACGCTGCGCGACGTGGTGACACCGCACCGTGCGCTGCACGCCGCCATGGTGTCGCGGCTGAAGATCATGGCCAGCATGGACATCGCCGAAAAACGGCTGCCGCAAGACGGCCGTATCTCGCTGCGGCTGGGCGGCCGCCCCGTCGATGTGCGCGTGTCCACGCTGCCCACCAGCCACGGCGAGCGCGTGGTGTTGCGGCTGCTGGATAAAGAGGCCGCGCGGCTGGACCTGGCCACGCTGGGCATGGCCGCCGATATATTGGGGCAAGTGGACGGCCTGATCCGCCAGCCGCACGGCATCTTGCTGGTGACCGGCCCCACCGGCTCCGGCAAGACCACCACGCTGTACGCCGCGCTATCGCGGCTGGACGCGCGCCACACCAACATCATGACCGTGGAAGACCCGGTGGAGTACCACCTGGACGGCGTGGGCCAGACGCAGGTAAACGCCAAGATCGACATGAGTTTTGCCAAGGCGCTGCGCGCCATCCTGCGCCAGGACCCGGACGTGGTGATGATCGGTGAGATCCGCGACCTGGAAACCGCCCAGATCGCCGTGCAAGCCTCGCTCACCGGCCACCTGGTGCTGGCCACGCTGCACACCAACGACGCCGCCAGCGCCATTACCCGCCTCACCGACATGGGCGTGGAGCCTTTTCTGCTGGCGTCCAGCCTGCTGGGCGTGATGGCGCAGCGGCTGGTACGCCGCCTGTGCCCGCAGTGCAAGCAGCTGCACCCGCTGCCACTGGACGGCGAGCCGGGCGTGCTGCATTACCGCCCGGCGGGCTGCCCGGCGTGCAGCAACAGCGGCTATCGCGGCCGTTACGGCGTGTACGAGCTGCTGCAAGTGGACGACACGCTGCAGAAGCTGATCCACGACCGCGCCAGCGAAGCCGAACTGCGCGCGCATGCCGCGTCGTGCGGCATGCGCAGCCTGCGCGACGACGGCTTGCGCTGGGTACGCGGCGGCGAAACCAGCCTCGAAGAAATCCTGCGCGTGACGAGGAGCTGAGTTGGCCGCATTCAAGTACACCGCCCTCGACGCCGCCGGCAAGGAACACGGCGGCCTGCTGGAGGCCGACTCCGCCCGCGCCGCCCGCGCCCAGTTGCGCGAGCGCGGCTTGCTGCCGCTGGAGCTCGACAGCGTGGCCGCTCCACGCCAGGGTAGCTCGCTGCTGGCGCGTGGCTTGCCGCGTGCCGAGCTGGTGATGTTCACCCAGCAGCTGGCCACGCTGCTGGACGCCGGCCTGCCGCTGGAGCGCGCGCTGGCCGCCATCACCGAGCAAAGCGAGCACCCGCGCACCCGTGCCGTACTGGCGCAGGTGCGTAGCGATATCCTGGAAGGCAAATCGCTGGCGCAGGCGCTGGCCGGCGCGCCAGCCGTGTTCAACAGCCTGTACCGCTCGCTGGTGCAGGGTGGCGAGCAGTCCGGCCATCTGGGGCAGGTCATGGCCAAACTGGCGCACTACCTGGACCAGCGCCAGCACACGCAGCAAAAAGTGGCATTGGCCATGGCCTATCCGGCGGTAGTCACCGTGGTGGCGCTGCTGGTGGTGGGCGGGCTGATGGCCTACGTGGTGCCGCAGGTGGTGAGCGTGTTTGCGCAAAGCAAGCAAACGCTGCCGCTGCTGACGCGCATGCTGGTGGCCAGCAGCCACTTCCTGCGCGACTGGGGCGTGGTGCTGTTGCTGCTGATCGTGGCCGCAGCCGCTGCCATCTGGCGCATGCTGCAGGTGCCGGCGCTACGCCGCGCCTGGCACGGCCAACTATTGCGCCTGCCGGTTATCGGCCGCCTGCTACAGGCGCTCAACACCGCACGCATGGCCAGCACGCTGTCCATTCTGGTGGGTTCTGGCGTGCCCTTGCTCACCGCGCTGGACACCGCGCGCGGCATCGTCAGCCTGATTCCCATGCAGGACGCCATCGCCGACACCGCCGCCAAAGTGCGCGAAGGCATGGCCCTGTCGCGGGCACTGGGCAGTACGCGCCAGTTTCCGCCGGTACTGATCCACCTGATCGGCAGCGGCGAAGCCAGCGGCCGTCTGGCCGACATGCTGGACCGCGCTGCCGTCCAGCAGCAGCAAGAAGTAGAGCGCAAGCTGGCCACCTTCACCACGCTGATGGAGCCCTTGCTGATTCTGGTGATGGGCGGGCTGGTGTTGCTGATCGTGATGGCCATCATGATGCCGATCATCGACATGAACCAGATGGTGAGGTGACGCATGAACCCGATAGATGCCGAACGCACGGGCCGCTTGCTGGCAGAGGAACAACGGCTGCTGGCCGAGGCGGTATCGCCGCCGGCAAGTGTGATGCTGTTTGCCTTGTTGCCGTTGCAGCTGGCCGAATGGCACGCCCACACCGGAACCACGCCATGCTGACCCCCGCCGCCATCCGCCAATTGGCCGCCTACAATCGCGGCATGAACGACAAGCTGTACCAAGCCGCTGCCAGCCTGCCGGATGATGTCCTGCATGCCGATCGTGGCGCATTTTTCGGCTCGCTGTTCGGCACGCTCAGCCATATCGTGGTGGGCGATACCGTCTGGCTGCGACGTTTTGCCACCTTGCCATACGGTGCCGAAGTATTGCAGCCTGTGCGGCTTTGGCCGCAGCCCGTGGCACTGGACGCCCGGCCTGCGGCCAACCTTGCCGAGCTGGCTGCGCTGCGCCAGCAACTGGATAGCTTGATCGAGCAATGGGCCGCCACGCTGGATGAACGCGTGCTGGCGCAAGACCTGGCCTACCAGGCTATGCGCGGTGATGCATGCGTCAAGGCGCTGGGCGGCGTGCTGCTGCATTTTTTCAACCACCAGACCCACCATCGCGGCCAGGCCAGCACCCTGCTGAGCCAGGCTGGCGTGGACGTGGGCGTTACCGACCTGCTGATGTGGCTGCCGGATGTCGCAGCCAGCAGCGACTGATTTTACGCCGGCCCGCGTTGCCGGCCATCCATTGCCCAAGGGAGCTCACATGAAACGCCTCAACTCTGCCGCCCAGCGCGGCTTCACCCTGATCGAGATCATGGTGGTCATCGTCATCCTCGGCGTGCTGGCCGCGCTGGTGGTGCCCAAGGTAATGAGCCGCCCGGACGAGGCGCGCATCGTGGCCGCCAAACAGGATATCGGCGCCATGCTGCAGGGCCTCAAGCTCTATCGCCTCGATAACACGCGCTACCCCACCACCGAGCAGGGCCTGCAAGCGCTGGTGAGCAAGCCGACCAGCGGCCCGGCGCCGAAAAACTGGAAGCCGGGCGGCTACCTGGAGCGCCTGCCCAACGACCCATGGGGCAACCCCTACCAGTACGCCGCGCCAGGTAGCCATGGTGAGGTGGATATCTGGAGCCTGGGCGCCGACGGCGAGCCCGGTGGCGAAGGCAACGACGCCGATATCGGCTCCTGGGCGCTGTAAACCGGCATGACGCGCGCAGGCTGCGGCCAACGTTGGCCGCAAGGCGGCTTTACGCTGATCGAGGTGATGGTGGTGCTGCTCATCATTGGTGTGATGGCCACTACCGTCAGCTTCAGCCTGCGCCCTGATACGCATCGTCAGCTGGAAGACGAAAGCTACCGTCTGGCGCGGGTGCTGGAGCAAGCGGTGGATGCCGCCGAAATGGGCGAGGCGCTGGCGCTGGACTGGCAGGCAGGCGGCGCCCGCTGGCGCGTGGCCGATAGCCAGGGTGGCTGGCAGCCCAGCGCCGATGCGTTTTTTGCCGATCACCTGCTGCCGGAAGGTTTGCGCGGCGATGGCCTGCTGCAAGACGGCCGCCCGGCCAGCGGCCCGGTGCGGCTATGGCAGGATGGCCGCCCACCCGCGCTGGCACTGACGCTGCGTGGTGAGAGCGGCGCGCGCAGCATCACGCTGTCACCGGTAGGCACCGTTACCGTGGAGGTGGCGCCGTGAGGCAGCAAGGCGGCTTCACCCTGTTCGAGGTGCTGGTCGCGCTGGCCATCATGGCGGTGGCGCTGGCGGCCTTGCTGCGTGCCAGCGGGGTGGCTGCCGACAATAGCGAGCAGATGAAACAGCGCATGATCGCCACCTGGGAGGCGCAAAACCAGCTGGCCCTGATGCAGGCGCGGCGCGAGTGGCCAGGCCCAGGCCTGCAAGAAGGTGAAATGCAAAGCGATGGCCGCCGCCTGCGCTGGGAGCGCGAGGTCAGCGAAACGCCCAACGGCAACTTCCGCAAGGTGATCCTGCGGGTATTGCAGCCTGGCAGCCAGCGCTATGTGCTGGCCGAGATCACCGGCTTTGTGCGCAGCCCCGAGGTGCAGCCATGAAGCGCCAGCACGGCATGACGCTGATAGAAATCCTGGTTGCCATGAGCCTGCTGTCCATTCTTACCGTGATGGGCTACCGCGCGTTTGGCAATTTGCTGAACGCGCGCGAGCACATCATGCAAACCGGCGAACGCTGGGTGCAGCTGGCGCGGGTGCTGCGCAGGGTCGAGGCCGACCTGCAGCGCCTGCCGCGGCAAGCCCCCAGCGAGCAGCAACAGCCTGCCCTGCAGCTGCAGCCGGCGGGGCAGGGCCAGTGGTTGCAGCTGCGGCTGGCGTCGTCGCGCTATCCGGACGGGCAAGAGCAGGTGCAATACCGTGCCACTGGCGGCCTGGGCTGGCTGGCGGGCCCGGCCAGCAGCGCGCCGGAAGGCGAAGCCTTACCCTTGCTGGCTAGCGATTACCGTGTGCAATGGCGCGTGTTGGCCGCCAATGGCCAGTGGTACGCGCAGTGGCCTGCGGCGGCGGCCGGCTCGCCGCAGCTGCGTGCGCTGGAAATGCGTGTGGTATTGCCCGGCGATGAAGCCATCAGCCGCGTATGGGTGCTGCCATGAAGCGGCAACAGCAAGGCATGGCCATCATCATGGCGCTGCTGATTGTGGCGCTGGCGGCTACCGCAGCCGCTACTGTGTTGTGGCAGCAAAGCTTGTGGTGGCGCCAGGCCGATAACGACCGTGCCCGTGCCGATATCCGGCTGATTGCCGACGCCGGGGTGGGCTGGGCGGGTGACATTCTGGCATTTGATGCCCGCAGTAGCGGCGCGGTAGACCACCTTGGCGAGCTATGGGCGCAGCCCTTGCCGCAAACCGAGGCCGAACAGACCCGCATTAGCGGCCAGCTAAGCGATGCGCAGGGGCGCTTTAATGTGCACAACCTGCTGCTGCCGGACGGCAAGGAAGACGCGGTGCAAGTGCAGCTTTACCGCCGCCTGCTGGCCCAGCTGCAGCTGCCGGCTGCCTTGGCCGATACGCTGCTGGACTGGCTGGACGCCGACGACGAGCAGCGCCCGCAAGGTGCCGAGTCGGCCTGGTACGCAGCCCAGCAGCCGTCTTACGCCATGCCGCCGGCTAACCGCGTGCAAAAGCTGGCGCAGCTGCGCTGGGTAAAGGGTTACGACAGCCAGGTGCTGGCCAGGCTGGCACCGCATCTGGTGCTGCTGCCGCAGCGTAGCGCCTTGAATGTGAACACTATCAGCCTGCCTTTGATGATGGCGCTGGTGCCCGGCCTGGGGCGTGGCCAGGCGCAGGCATTGATCAACCAGCGTAGCACCACGTATTTCAAGGACAAGGCCGACTTCGGCTTGCGCCTCACCGGTAACCTGGTGCCGCTGGCAGTGGAGTACGGCGTGCGCAGCGACTATTTTCTGCTGCAAAGTGAAATACGCCACCCGCGCAGCATGCTGCGGGTAGACGCTTTACTGTTGCGCAACGAACAAGCCAGCAAAGTGCTGTGGCGAGAAGAAGGAGTGGTGCCGGTAGCGGCGGCCACCAACGGGGAATCATGAGTGTATTGAGACTGTATCTGCGGCCAGGCTGGCCAGATAGCGAGCCTGGCCTGCCGTGGGCGCTGCTGGGTAGCCAGGGGCAGTGCCTGGATGAGGGCGATGGCAGCCCCGCCGCCTGGCCGCGAGCCGACCAGCTGGAGCTGGTGTTGCCCGCCGGCACTACCCTGTTTACCTCGGTGGCGCTGCCGGCCGGGCGCGAGCTGAAGCCGGCGGTGATCGGCTATGCGCTGGAAGAACAGCTGGCAAACGACCCTGCGGCCAACCTGTATGCCGTGGGGGGCAAGCTGGCCGACGGCCGCCGCAGTGTCGCGGTGTGCGAGGCGGCGCCGGTGCGCCGTGCCGTGGCCATGCTGCGCCAGCTGGGGCGGCTGGCCGACCGTATCGTGCCAGAAGAAACCCTGCTGCCCCTGCCTGTGGCAGGGCAATGGGTACTGTCTGCCCAGCCGCAGGGCTGCTTGCTGCGCATGGGGGCGGATGCCGCGAGTTTTCTGCCTGCCGCCAGCGCCGCACTCTTGCTGCCCAGGTTGGCCGCAGCGCCGCCGCCAGCCGGGCTGCTGGTGTTGGGCGAGCTGCCGCAGGGCTTGCCAGCCTCCTGGCCGCTACAGCAGGGCGACACCTGGCAATGGCAGCACGGCCGCAGCAGCGGGCCGAATTTTGCCCAGGGCGAGCTGGCGGCAGACCGCCAGTGGCGTGCCTTTGCTCCCTCGCTCAAGCGTGCCGGTGTGATTGTGGCTGCCGTGGTGCTGGCACAAACCCTGCTGGCCTGCGGGCAATGGGGTTGGTACGCCTGGCAGAAAAAAGACCTGCAGCAGCAAATTCGCCAGCAAGTGCAGCCGTGGGCGCCGCAAGCTGTGGCCGGCAGCAGTGCCTTGCCCATGTTGCGGGCGGTAGACCGCTTGCGCCTGAGCCGTGGCCTGCCCGCGCGCGACGATATGGTAGAAGCCATGGCACAGCTGGCACAGATTAACCGCGGCCAGCTCAAGCTGGTATCGCTGCGCTACGACAGTGGCCGCCTGGCGTTCCAGGCACCTTCGCTCAGTGCCGAGCAGGCGCAAGGCTGGCAGGCACAGTTGGCCGCACGGCAGTGGCTGCTGACGGCCAGCCAGAATGAACAGGGGCAGAGTGAGTGGGTACTGACAAGGGAGCCGCTATGAATCAGCTGAAACAGCAGGCGCAGCAGCGCTGGCAGCAGTTATCGGCACGCGAGCAGCGCCTGCTGGCCTTGATGGCTGTGGTGCTGGGGGCGGCAATTTTCTATCTGGTGCTATGGGTGCCGGCGCATCAGCAATCTGCGCGGCTAGCCGCAAGCGTGACCAGTTTGCGCGCCGAGGCCAGGCTGGTGGCCACGCTCGCCAGCGAGGCGAAGGGGCTGAAACCACAGGCCGAGGTGCCCCCGTTGCCGGCCGCCGAGCTGCAAACCATGCTGGCGCCGATGCTGCGCCAGGCCGGGCTGGCAGGTTTGCAGCTGCAGCCGGAGGGCGAGTTTGGCGTGCGGGTGCTGGGCGAGGTGGCATTTGACGACTGGGTGCGTGCCACCGGCCAGCTGGCCGGCCAGCAAGTGCGCGTGTTACGCCTGCAGGCCAGCGCTACCAGCGCAGGGCGTGTGAAGCTGGATGCGGTACTGGTACACGCCGGGGGGGAAGCATGAAGCGCGCAGGGTGGCTAGGGCTGGTAATCGTGGGCTTGCTGTCTGCCGTGGCGCATCTGCCTGCCAGCTTGCTGGACAGCAGGTTGGCCGCAGCGACGGACGGGCGCTGGCGCCTGGCCACGGCCAAGGGCACGCTGTGGCAGGGTAGCGGGCAGCTGATGTACGCTGGCCTGCAGGGCGAGGTCTTGCCCATGAGCACGTTGGCCTGGCGCTGGCAGCCAGCTGCGCTGCGCAGCCTGGCGCTGCAGTGGCAGATCGAGGCCGATGGCCAGGCAGGCAGCCTGCAGCTGAAAGCGCGCAGCGCACAGCTGGACAATGTGCAGCTACAGCTGCCGGTGGCGGCGCTGACCGGTTTTTCGCCAAAATGGCAGAGCGCGCGGCTGGGTGGCCAGCTACAGTTAAACGTAGGGCACATGCTGCTGCAGCCGGGCCGTGTGGACGGGCAGGCGGTGCTGGCGTGGGTGGCGGCGAGCTCGCCGCTATCGCGCATCCAGCCGTTTGGCAGCTATGCGCTGGATGTGCTGGGGCAGGGCGAGCAGGTACAGCTGGCCATGCGTACGCTGCAGGGGCCGCTGCAAATCCAGGGGCAAGGGCGTTATGACGCCGGCGGCTTGCAGTTTGCCGGCAGTGCCAGTAGCGAAGCAGCGCAATACGAAGCGTTGAAACCGGTTTTATTGATGCTGGGCAAGCCCAGCGGGGCGAATAGCGTAACGTGGCAGCTGAATTGACGTTAGCGTCAAAGTTGGCTTGGGTTTGTTCAAGTATTTGTTTTTATTGATGGTTGAAAAAAAGTGCCCGTTCTGCCATTGAAAAAATGCGAAATCGCGGTATAATCGAAAAGTTTAACCGAACGGGACAAGCGCTGCGGCGTGGTGTCCCGTTTGTTATATAAGTGATTCAAAAAACCATTATTTCAGGAGCCAGCCAGTGACAACCGTACCCGCGATTCTAGCCTTGGCTGACGGCACGCTTTTCAAAGGCGTAGCCATCGGAGCCAGCGGCCACACCGTAGGAGAGGTGGTATTCAATACCGCCATGACCGGTTATCAGGAGATCCTTACCGATCCATCGTATACCCGGCAAATCGTCACTCTGACCTATCCCCATATTGGAAACGTCGGCGCCAACTCGGAAGACACCGAGTCCGGCGCCGTTTTTGCATCCGGCCTGATCATTCGTGATCTGCCGCTGTTGCACAGCAACTTCCGTGCGGAAGACTCGCTGTCCGATTATCTGGTGAAGAACAATGTTGTCGCCATTGCCGACATCGACACCCGCAAACTCACCCGTATCCTGCGCGAAAAAGGTGCGCAGGCAGGCTGCATCATGGCCGGCGACATCGACGAAGCCCGCGCCATTGAGCTGGCCCGCGGTTTTGGCAGCATGGCAGGCCAGGATCTGGCCAAGGTGGTGAGCAGCAAGCAAGCCTACCAGTGGAACGTGCGCGAATGGCGCCTGGGCCAGGGCTATACCGAGCAGACCGACACCCCGTACCACGTGGTGGCCTATGATTTCGGTGTGAAGCACAACATCCTGCGCATGCTGGCCGAACGCGGTTGCAAGCTGACCGTAGTGCCGGCGCAAACCCCGGCCAAGGACGTGCTGGCGCTCAACCCGCACGGCGTGTTCCTGTCCAACGGCCCGGGCGACCCGGAGCCATGCGACTACGCCATCACGGCGATCCGCGAGATTCTGGACACCAAGCTGCCGGTATTCGGTATTTGTCTGGGCCACCAGCTGCTGGGCCTGGCTACCGGCGCC
This sequence comes from Vogesella aquatica, assembly GCF_028548455.1. Lineage (GTDB taxonomy): Bacteria > Pseudomonadota > Gammaproteobacteria > Burkholderiales > Chromobacteriaceae > Vogesella > Vogesella aquatica. The sequence continues at coordinate 80,436 of NZ_JAQQLF010000008.1, read as the reverse complement.
AAAACGTCCAAGATGAAGTTTGGCCACCACGGTGCCAACCACCCGGTGCAAGACCTGGACAGCGGCCGCGTGATGATTACCAGCCAGAACCACGGTTTCCAGGTGGACGAGTCCAGCCTGCCGGCCAACGTGCGCGTGACCCATCGCTCGCTGTTTGACCACACCGTACAAGGCATCGCGCTGACCGACCGCCCGGCGTTCTCCTTCCAGGGTCACCCTGAAGCGAGCCCTGGCCCGGAAGACGTAGCCTATCTGTTTGACCGCTTTATTGCGGCCATGGCCGAACGCGCCTGATCAGGAGCACAACATGCTAGGCATAACCGACCTCACGACTTACATCCTCGGCACCATTTTCATCATTCTGTTGCCGGGCCCCAATTCGATGTACGTCTTGTCCGTGGCTGCCCAGCGCGGCGTGCGGGCCGGTTTTGCCGGTGCCGGTGGCGTGTTCACCGGCGACCTGATCCTGATGACGCTGGCGGCTACCGGCGCTGCCAGCTTGCTGCAGACCAACCCGGCGCTGTTTGCCATCGTGAAGTACCTGGGTGGCGGCTACCTGGCCTGGATAGGGCTGAACATGCTGAAAGGTGCCTGGCAGGGCTGGCGTCGTGCCAGGCTGCCGCAGGCTGCGGCTGCGGTGCAGCCAGTGGATGCGGCCAACCCTTTTCGCAAGGCCATGCTGATCAGCCTGATGAACCCGAAGGCGATTCTGTTTTTCGTGTCGTTCTTCGTGCAGTTTGTCGACCCGGCTTACGCCTACCCGGCGCTGACCTTTGCCGTGCTGGGTGCCATCGTGCAGTGCTTCAGCCTGCTGTACCTGACAGTCGTGATTCTGGCGGGCAACCACCTTGCCGCTGCCTTCCGCCGCCGCCACCGCTTGTCGGCAGCCATGGGCGGCTCGGTAGGCGCGATGTTCATCGGTTTTGGTGCCAAGTTGGCCGCAGCCAGTCTGTGAATTGAATAATTGAATTGAATTGAGCGATAACGATGCCTAAACGTACTGATATCAAGAGCATTCTCATCATTGGCGCTGGCCCGATTGTCATCGGCCAGGCCTGCGAGTTTGACTACTCCGGCGCCCAGGCGTGCAAGGCGCTGCGTGAAGAAGGTTACAAAGTCATTCTGGTGAACTCCAACCCGGCCACCATCATGACCGACCCGGACATGGCCGACGTGACCTATATCGAGCCGATTACCTGGCAAGTGGTCGAAAAGATCATCGATAAAGAGCGCCCGGACGCCATCCTGCCGACCATGGGCGGCCAGACCGCGCTGAACTGTGCGCTGGACCTGGCGCGTAACGGCGTGCTGGAAAAATACAAAGTCGAGCTGATCGGTGCTACCGAAGACGCCATCGACAAGGCCGAAGACCGCGGCCGCTTCAAGGAAGCCATGGCCAAGATTGGCCTGTCCTGCCCGCTGTCTTTCGTGTGCCACACCCTGGAAGAGTCGCTGGAAGCCCAGGCCAAGGTAGGCTACCCCACGCTGATTCGTCCGTCCTTCACCATGGGCGGCTCCGGCGGCGGTATTGCGTACAACAAGGAAGAATTCCTGACCATCTGCGAGCGCGGCTTCGAAGCCTCGCCCACCCACGAGCTGCTGATCGAGCAGTCGGTACTGGGCTGGAAAGAGTACGAGATGGAAGTAGTGCGTGACCGCAACGACAACTGCATCATCATCTGCTCGATCGAAAACTTCGACCCGATGGGCGTGCACACCGGCGACTCCATCACTGTGGCACCGGCCCAAACGCTGACCGACAAGGAATACCAGATCATGCGTAACGCCAGCCTGGCGGTACTGCGTGAAATCGGTGTGGATACCGGCGGCTCCAACGTGCAGTTTGCCGTGAACCCGGACACCGGCGACATGATCGTGATCGAGATGAACCCGCGTGTATCGCGTTCGTCCGCGCTGGCCTCCAAAGCCACCGGCTTCCCGATTGCCAAGATCGCTGCCAAGCTGGCTGTAGGCTTTACCCTGGACGAGCTGAAGAACGACATTACCGGTGGTGCCACTCCGGCTTCGTTCGAGCCGTCCATCGATTACGTGGTCACCAAGATCCCGCGTTTTGCCTTCGAGAAATTCCCGCAGGCTGACGACCGCCTGACCACCCAGATGAAGTCGGTAGGCGAAGTGATGGCCATGGGCCGCACGCTGCAGGAGTCCATGCAGAAAGCGCTGCGTGGTCTGGAAACCGGCCTGTCCGGCTTCGATGCGCGTACCACCGACGAAGCGGCGATCCGCCACGAGCTGGGTTCCCCCGGCCCGGACCGCATCCTGTCGGTAGCCGACGCCTTCCGTATCGGCCTGAGCCGCGACGAAATCTTTGCCATCAGCAAGATCGACCCGTGGTTCCTGGCGCAGATCGAAGACCTGATGGGCGAAGAAAAGGCACTGGCCGGCCGCAAGGTAGACAGCCTGAGCTACGACGAGCTGCGTCGCCTGAAGCGCAAAGGCTTCTCCGACCGCCGTCTGGGCGAGCTGCTGGGCACCGACCAGGCTGCTGTACGCGCGCACCGCTGGGCGCTGAAGCTGCACCCGGTGTACAAGCGCGTGGATACCTGCGCTGCCGAGTTCGCCACCAACACCGCCTACATGTACTCCACCTACGAGGAAGAGTGCGAATCGCAGCCTACCGACCGCAAGAAGGTGATGGTGCTGGGTGGCGGCCCGAACCGTATCGGCCAGGGTATCGAGTTTGATTACTGCTGCGTACACGCCGCGCTGAGCCTGCGCGAGTCCGGTTTCGAGACCATCATGGTCAACTGCAACCCGGAAACCGTGTCCACCGACTACGACACCTCCGACCGCCTGTACTTCGAGCCGCTGACGCTGGAAGACGTGCTGGAAATCTGCCGCATCGAAAAACCGTTCGGCGTGATCGTGCAGTACGGCGGCCAGACTCCGCTGAAACTGGCGCGCGCACTGGAAGCCAACGGCGTGCCTATCATTGGCACCAGCCCGGACATGATCGACGCTGCCGAAGACCGCGAGCGCTTCCAGCACCTGCTGCAAGACCTGGGTCTGAAACAGCCGCCAAACCGCACCGCGCGTAACCCGGTGGACGCCATGCGCCTGGCCGAAGAAATCGGCTACCCGCTGGTAGTGCGTCCATCCTACGTACTGGGCGGCCGCGCGATGGAAATCGTGCACGAGCCGGCCGACCTGGAACGCTATATGCGCGAAGCGGTGAAAGTGTCCAACGACAGCCCGGTGCTGCTGGACCGCTTCCTGAACGACGCCATCGAAGTGGACGTGGACTGCATCTCCGACGGTACCGACGTGGTGATCGGCGGCATCATGCAGCACATCGAGCAAGCCGGTGTGCATTCCGGTGACTCCGCCTGCTCGCTGCCACCGTACAGCCTGTCGGCCGAGCTGCAGGACGAGATCCGCCGCCAGACCATCGCCATGGCGCGTGCGCTGAACGTGGTGGGCCTGATGAACGTGCAGTTCGCCATCCAGGGCAGCACCATCTTTGTACTGGAAGTGAACCCGCGTGCTTCGCGTACCGTGCCGTTTGTGTCCAAGGTAAGTGGCGCCTCGCTGGCGATGATCGCCGCGCGCGCCATGGCCGGCATCAGCCTGAAAGAGCAGGGCTTTACCAGCGAAGTGGTACCGCCGTACTACGCCGTGAAAGAAGCCGTGTTCCCGTTCATCAAGTTCCCGGGGGTGGATACCATCCTGGGGCCGGAGATGAAGTCCACCGGCGAAGTGATGGGCGTTGGCCGCACCTTTGCCGAAGCCTACGTGAAAGCCCAGCTGGCTGCCGGCGACAAGCTGCCGCGTACCGGCAAGGTATTCATGTCCTTGCGCGAAGGCGACAAGGAAGGCGGCGTGGAAGTGGCCCGCGAGCTGCAGCAGCTGGGTTTTGGCGTATGCGCTACCCGTGGCACCGCCAAGGCACTGCAAGCTGCCGGCATCATCGTGCAGATCGTGCACAAGGTGAACGAAGGCCGCCCGCACATCGTGGACCTGATCAAAAACGGTGAAATCGACGTGGTGATCAACACCGTGGACGAAAAACGCCAGGCGATCCAGGACAGCCACACCATCCGCCGCAGCGCGCTGCAGATGCGTGTACCGCAGTACACCACCCTGGCTGGTGCCAAGGCGGTGTGTGCCGGCCTGTCGCACGTGGATGCTTTTGACGTGTACAGCGTGCAGCAGCTGCACGCCGATCTGAAGGGCTGATACGGCGTCACGTGCGGCCAACCTTTGAACCGCACGTGAAATCCCGTTACAATCCCGTCTGACACAATCGTCCCGCAAAGCCGCCGTCTCGTACGGCGGCTTGCGCTTTTATCATGGGGCCGCCAGAGGCCCCCGGAGAATAGACACATGATCAAAGTCCCGTTGACCGTACGTGGAGCGGAAATGCTCAAGGCCGAACTGCAGCGCCTCAAGAGTGTGGAACGTCCGTCGGTGATCGAGGCCATCGCCGAGGCGCGTGCCCAGGGCGACCTGTCGGAAAACGCCGAGTACGAAGCTGCCAAAGAGCGCCAGGCTTTTGTGGAAGGCCGCATTGCCGAACTGGAAGCCAAGGTTTCCAATGCGCAGATCATCGACGCAGCCGAGCTGAACGCTGATGGGCGTGTGGTGTTTGCTGCCACCGTCAAACTGCTGGATATGGAGAGCGATGACGAAGTAACCTACCAGATCGTGGGTGACGACGAAGCCGACATCAAGGAAGGCAAAGTGTCGATCAACTCGCCTATTGCCCGTGCCATGATCGGCAAGGAAGCCGGTGATGTGGCCGAAGTGGTAGCACCAGGCGGCATTCGCGAATACGAAATCCTGGACGTATTGTATATCTGAGCCTGAGGCAGGCTGCGGCATGGGCTGCGGCCAACCTTGAGCAGCAATGATCAGGGGGAAGCATGAACGGTTTACGCGCCATCGCCCGTACTTTCTGGATTGGCGGCTTGTGGGTTATCGGCATCATTGTGACGCCGGTGCTGTTTTCGGCACTGGATAACGTGACGGCAGGCATGGTGGCAGGCAGGCTATTCGCCTCTATCGCCTGGGTTGGGCTAGTGTGCAGTGTATTCCTGATGGCGGATTACGTGATGCGCCAGGGCGCGCGCGGCTTGAAGCAGGCGCCGTTCTGGCTGCTGCTGGGCATGCTGGCCTGCATCGTGATCAACCACTTTGCCGTGACTCCCATCATTGCTGCCCTGAAAATGCAGATGAACCACGCGGCAGAAGGGTTGTTCGGTGGCGGTTTTGCTACCTGGCACGCCATTTCCAGCCTGATCTATCTGGTGCAGAGCCTGATGGGCCTGGCTTACCTGCTACGTAGCGATAACTGACAGGCAAATAAAAAGCGGTGGCAAGCCACCGCTTTTATCATGTATTGCCAGCGGCCGTGCTTACGGGCGGGCTTTCAGTGCCTTTTTGCTTTTCGGCAGGTCGATCAGTGTCTTGTCGGACGGGCGGTACAGTACCAGCAGCTTGCCGATGTGTTGCACCTGGGCGGCGCCCAGCTCGTCACAGATCTGGTCGTACATGGCGACACGCGCGCTGCGGTCATCGCCCAGAACGCGAACCTTGATCAGTTCGTGAGCGTCCAGGCTGATGGCGATTTCACGTACCACGGATTCGGTCAGGCCGTTGTTGCCGATCATTACTACCGGGTTCAGTGAATGGGCCAGGCCCTTCAGGTAAGTACGCTCGACGGCTGTCAGTTCGATTTTCATGTGTTGCTTCAAGTTTCAGATTAAAAAAAGATTTTACTAAAATTCAGGCGCTGTTCACAGTAGTTTCGTCAGCGCCCGCCATCAATGGCCGCGGCGGTATGGCGTGCACTATCGGCAAGCCATACTGGCATGTGGGCCGATTGTATTTATAGTTCCCAGTAGAACCTAACCCAAACTCATCAGGAAAGAAGCATGGCACGCAGCAGGACAAGTAACGCCTGGTTAAAAGAGCACGTTAACGACCACTATGTGCATATGGCGCAGAAGGATGGCTACCGTGCCCGCGCTGCCTACAAGCTGCTGGAGATCAACGAAAAAGATAAATTGATCGTGCCGGGAACCGTGCTGGCCGATCTGGGGTCTGCTCCGGGTAGCTGGTCGCAGGTGGCCGCACGCATTGTGGGTGACAAGGGTAAAGTATTTGCCATGGATATCCTGCCCATGGACGCCATTGCCGATGTGTCTTTCATCCAGGGCGACTTTCGCGAGCAGGAAGTGCTGGACGAGTTTGTCGCCTTGCTGGGCGGGCGTCAGCTGGACCTTGTAATTTCCGACATGGCCCCCAATATCTCCGGCATGAGCGCCATCGATCAGGCTCGCAGCTTTCACCTGACCGAGCTGGCGCTGGAATTTGCCCGTGATCACCTGAAACCCGGTGGCCATTTTCTGGTCAAGGTATTTCAGGGTAGCGAGTTCCAGGCTTACCTGCAGTCCATGCGCGAGCTGTTTACAGAGGTGGTAACGCGCAAACCCAAGGCCTCCCGTGATCGCTCCAGTGAAATTTACCTGCTTGGCAAGGGCCGTCGCTGACAGCCTGCCACGCGGGGGTTACAATCAAATAAACCATTCTCCAAGTCAGGGCACATAGGAGCACGCTCTTGTGAACAATATCGGCAAAAACATCGCTATCTGGGTCATCATCGGGCTTGTCCTGATGACGGTATTCAAACAGTTTCAACCCCGGGAAACGCAAAACCAGCTTGAATACTCGCAATTCATCAGCGACGTTGAAACCGGCAAGGTGCAGTCCCTGACCATCGAAGGCAACCCGCTGCGCGGCCAGTGGATACGCGGCAAGCGTACCGATGGCTCGTCTTTCAGCTCGTTTGCCCCGCTGGATACCAAGCTGGTAGACGTACTGATCCAGAACAACGTGCGCTTCTCTGCCAAGCCGGAAGAAGAGCCGTCCATGCTGATGAACATCTTCATCAGCTGGTTCCCTATGCTGCTGCTGATCGGCGTGTGGTTCTTCTTCATGCGCCAGATGCAGGGTGGTGGCAAAGGCGGTGCGTTCTCGTTCGGCAAGAGCAAGGCGCGTATGCTGGACCAGGACACCAATACGGTGACTTTTGCCGACGTAGCAGGCTGCGACGAAGCGAAAGAAGAAGTGAAGGAGATCGTGGATTACCTGCGTGACCCGACCAAGTACCAGAGCCTGGGTGGCCGCATTCCGCGCGGCATCCTGCTGGCGGGTAGCCCGGGTACCGGTAAAACCTTGCTGGCCAAGGCCATTGCCGGCGAAGCCAAGGTGCCTTTCTTCAGTATTTCCGGTTCCGACTTTGTGGAAATGTTTGTCGGCGTGGGTGCATCCCGCGTACGCGACATGTTCGAGCAAGCCAAGAAAAACGCCCCGTGCATCATCTTTATCGACGAGATCGACGCCGTTGGCCGCCAGCGTGGCGCCGGCCTGGGTGGCGGTAACGACGAGCGCGAACAGACGCTGAACCAGCTGCTGGTCGAAATGGATGGCTTTGAAACCAACCAGACCGTGATCGTGATCGCCGCGACCAACCGCCCGGACGTGCTGGACCCTGCGCTGCAGCGCCCGGGCCGTTTCGACCGTCAGGTGGTGGTGCCGCTGCCGGATATCCGTGGCCGCGAACAGATCCTGAACGTACACATGCGCAAGGTGCCGATTGCTGCTGACGTGGATGCACCGGTAATCGCCCGCGGTACACCTGGCTTCTCGGGTGCCGACCTGGCCAACCTGGTGAACGAGGCCGCGCTGTTTGCTGCGCGTCGCAGCAAGCGCCTGGTAGACATGCTGGATTTTGAATCTGCCAAAGACAAGATCATGATGGGCGCCGAGCGCCGCAGCATGGTGATGTCCGAGGAAGAGAAGCGTAACACCGCTTACCACGAGTCCGGCCACGCCGTGGTGGCCAAGCTGCTGCCCAAGTCCGATCCGGTACACAAGGTCACCATCATCCCGCGTGGCCGTGCCTTGGGCGTGACCATGCAGCTGCCAGAGCAAGACCGCTTTGCTTACGACCGTGGCTATCTGCTGGATCGTCTGGCCATCCTGTTTGGCGGCCGTATTGCCGAAGAGCTGTTCATGAACCAGATGACCACCGGCGCCAGCAACGATTTCGAGCGGGCTACGCAAATGGCACGCGACATGGTGACCCGCTACGGTATGTCCGACAAGCTGGGCCCGATGGTATACGGCGAAAATGAAGGCGAAGTGTTCCTGGGCCGCTCGGTCACCACGCACAAGAACCTGTCCGAAGCCACCATGATGCAGGTGGACCAGGAAATCCGCCGTATCATCGACGAGCAATACGCCTTGGCGCGCCGCCTGCTGGACGAAAACCGCGACAAGGTAGAAGCCATGACGGCTGCCCTGCTGGAGTGGGAAACCATCGATGCCGAGCAGATCAACGACATTATGGACGGCAAGCCACCGCGCGCACCGAAGCCGGGTGGCGGTTTTGCCAAGCCGGAGAACAAGCCGCCGGCACCGCCGGCACCTGAGGCGAGCGCCACCCCGGCGCAAGAGTTGTAAGCCTCTTGTCAATTGCCCGAGCCGCAGCTTAAGCTGCGGCTCTTTTGTTTCCGGATTGCATCATGTCCCGCTTTATCTGTGGCCGCTACACGCTGGATCTGTCCCGCTCCCTGGTGATGGGGATTCTGAATGTCACGCCGGACTCATTCTCGGATGGTGGCCGCCACGATACGGTGGCGCAGGCCGTAGCGCACGCTCGGGCCCTGATAGCCGACGGTGCGGACATTCTGGACATCGGTGGCGAATCTACCCGCCCGGGCGCACCTTTTGTCAGCCCGGAAGAAGAGCTGTGCCGTGTCATGCCGGTGCTGCGCGAGCTTGTTCACCTGAACGTGCCGCTATCGCTGGATACGCGCCGCACCAGCGTGATGCAGGCCGCCCTGGCAGGCGGGCTGGTCGACCTGATCAACGATGTGTCAGCATTGGAGGATGAAGGCGCATTGCCCCTGCTGGCTGCGGCCAACGTCGGTATTTGCCTGATGCACAAGCAAGGCAACCCGGACACCATGCAGCAGCAGCCCAGCTACCACAGTGTGGTTGATGAGGTGGGCAGCTACCTCGCGCGCCGCGTGCGGCTGTGTCTGGATGCCGGTATCGACCGCGCCCGCTTGTTGGCAGACCCCGGCTTTGGCTTTGGCAAAACGCTGGAGCACAATTTGGCCTTGCTGCGCGCTTTGCCTCAGCTGGAGCAGCAGGCTGGTGTTTCTTTGCTGGTAGGCTTGTCGCGCAAGAGCATGCTGGGCGCCATTACCGGCGAAAGCCGGGCAGACCAGCGCCTGGGCGCCAGTATTGCCGCAGCCGTGCTCAGCGCACAGCAAGGTGCCAGGGTAATACGCGTACACGATGTGAAAGAGACCGTGCAGGCGCTACAGGTACTCCGTGCCCTGCACGGTGTGCGCTAATATTGCGCTGGATGCATGTTATGCCTGCGCAGTTGTAGGTAAAATATTACAAAAATGTCATGTGAAGGAATGCAGATGGGCCGCAAGTATTTTGGTACCGATGGTGTGCGTGGCGAGGTAGGTAAGGCCCCGATTACCCCCGAGTTCGTATTGCGTCTGGGCTACGCCGCGGGCAAGGTGCTGGTAGACCATGAGCACGAAGAACACCCCACGGTCATCATCGGTAAAGACACGCGTATTTCCGGCTATATGCTGGAAGCTGCCCTGCAAGCCGGCTTTACTGCCGCCGGGGTAAATGTGCTGCTCACCGGGCCGCTGCCTACGCCGGGCATTGCCTACCTGACCCGGGCGCTGCGCCTGTCTGCCGGTGTGATGATTTCCGCTTCGCACAACCCCTACCAGGATAACGGCATCAAGTTTTTTGCCAAAGGCGGTAAAAAGCTGGATGACGCGCTAGAGCTACAAATCGAAGCCATGCTGGACTCCCCGATGGAAACCAGCCCTTCGCGCGAGCTGGGCCGGGCCAAGCGCATAGAAGGCGCTGATCTGCGCTACATCGAATTCTGTAAGGGCACCTTCCCTAACGAGCTGGACCTCAAAGGCCTGAAACTGGTAGTGGATTGCGCACACGGTGCCACCTACCATATCGCCCCCAAGGTGTTCCACGAGCTGGGGGCCGAGGTGATCGCCATTGGCGACAAGCCCAGTGGTTACAACATTAACGATGGTGTCGGCGCGACCCACGCGGAGGCTGTCGCCCAGGCGGTGCAGGCACACGGTGCCGACTATGGCATTTCGCTGGATGGCGATGGCGACCGGCTGATGATGGCTGACCGCCACGGCAATGTGTACGACGGCGACCAGCTGATCTACGTAATCGCCAAGGCGCGCGCTGCCCGCGGCCAGCTGGGCGGCGGTGTGGTGGGCACGGTGATGACCAATATGGCCATGGAGCTGGCACTACAGCGTCAGGGCGTGCCGTTTGGCCGTGCCAAGGTGGGCGACCGCTACGTACTGGAAATGCTGGGCCAGCACGGCTGGCTGGTCGGTGGTGAAGCCTCGGGCCACGTGCTGTGTCTGGACAAGCACTCCACCGGCGATGGCATTATTTCTGCCTTGCAGGTGTTGGCCGCATTGCACGAGCTTAAAACCGGCCTGGCCGAAGTTTGCGCAGACTGGACGCCGTTCCCGCAGAAAATGATCAATGTGCGTCTGCATGGTCAGGACTGGAAAACTGCCAGCGCGGCGCTGCTGCAAGAGGCAGAGCAGGCACTGACAGGCCATGGCCGCGTAGTATTGCGCCCATCCGGTACCGAGCCGGTAGTACGTGTGATGGTGGAGGCTGATGATCTGGCGCTGGCTACCGACTGGGCCAGCCGCATTGCGGCAGTGATCGAAGCCGCGTAGCCGCACTGACACGAAAGACGAAAAACCGGCCAAGGCCGGTTTTTTTGCGCCTGCGGCCAACCTGGGCACCCTGATTGGCGCGCAAGAAAGCAAAAAGCCCTGCCGGCGTAGGCGGGCAGGGCTTGGCGATACGGTTTAAGCGGAGCTTACTTCCACACGTCCTTGTGGATCTTGGCCTGGATTTCCGGGTACTGCTTCACGTCGAATACCGGCTTGTCCTTGCCCGCTTTCAGCTGTTGCTGGTAGTCCTTCAGCAGCACGAATACATACTTGGACAGCATCACGATGGCAAACAGGTTGATCAGCGCCATCACGCCCATGGCCAGGTCGGCCATGTCCCATACCAGCGGCGAGCTGCCAATGGCACCAAATGCCACCATGAACAATACCAGCAGACGGAAAGCCAGCATCACCGCCTTGTTGTTCTTGATGAATTCAACGTTGCCTTCGGCGTACGCATAGTTCCCGATAATGGAGCTGAAGCAGAACAGGAACAGCGCTACCGCCAGGAAGTGGCCACCCCAGCTACCCAGTGTCGCGCTCAGTGCGGCCTGGGTCAGCTGTACGCCTTTCAGTTCGGCACCCGGTACATAAGCACCCGACAGCAGTACGATGAAAGCAGTGCAAGAGCATACGATGATGGTATCGATGAACACGCCAAACATCTGGATGATGCCCTGGCTAGCCGGGTGGGCGGTAGTGGCCGCAGCGGCAGCGTTAGGGGCGGAACCCATACCGGCTTCGTTGGAGAACAAGCCGCGCTTGATACCCATCATCATGGCCTGGCTTACAGCGTAACCGGCAAAGCCGCCAGCGGCTTGTTCCAGACCGAATGCGCTCTTCACGATCAGCATGAAGATGCCTGGTACGGCGGACAGGTTGGTGAAGATTACGAACAGCGTCATGCCCAGATAGATCGCAGCCATCACCGGCACCATCCACTCGGCAACCTGCGCCACTTTGCGGATACCGCCAAAAATGATCGGTGCGGTAATCAGCACCAGGCCGATAGCCACCAGGTTTTTGTCCCAGCCCCATGCGCCTTCGGTTGCGGCCACGATGGAGTTGGCTTGTACTGCGTTAAACACCAGGCCGAAAGCGATGATCAGCGAGATGGAGAAGGCAATGCCCAGCCAGCGCTGGCCCAGGCCTTTCTGGATGTAGTAAGCCGGGCCACCGCGGAAAGTACCGTCGTGGTGGTTTACCTTGAACAGCTGGGCCAGTGTGGATTCGGCAAAGGCGCTGGCCATACCCAGCAGCGCGGTGATCCACATCCAGAACACGGCACCCGGGCCGCCCAGGGCGATAGCGGTGGCGACACCGGCCACGTTGCCGGTACCCACACGGCTAGCCAGGCCGGTAGCAAAAGCCTGGAAGGAAGAAATGTCACTGCCTTCGCTATTGTGGCCGCGGCCACCCAGCATTTCCTGCCAGCCGCGCGGCAGCAGGCGTAGCTGCATGAAACCCATGCGCACGGTAAAGAACAGGCCGACGCCAATCAGGATATAGATAAGTAGCTGACCCCAAACCAGGTCATTGCCTGCGTTGATCAGGCTGTGCAGAGCTTCCATGTGGACTCCTCAAGAATGAAGGTGTTGTTAAATGCCGGTTTGCCGGTCTTTGTTATATTCGGTAAGGAACTTTCCCCTTTTCGGGGGCGCCATCATAACGCACTTGTAGATTGTATGCGCTCGATAGCGAAAAAAATGACAGCAAAAGCAATCATTTATGGCGAATTGCTATTGTTTGTGAAACTAAATATTCAACTGTGAATACGGGGGGCTCGCCAGGCCAGGCGATTGCGCCATGCCGGCGCTTTGGCGTGAATGATTGGTGCGCGTGCTGGCGGGCTGGAGCTAGTCTGTGGCGGCTTATGTGCCCAGCAGGCGGCTCACCAGTGCACGCACGCGCGGGGCGCCAATCAGCACCAGCGGGAAGGCGCAGCACCATGCCAGCAGCCAGGCGTGCAGCCAGCGGCTGACAAAGCCAGCGTCCAGGCCGGTATTGATGCCAGTGAGAATGCCTGACATGAAAAACGCCATATAGCCAGACATGAACAGGGCGAACAGCAGAGTGTGTTTACGGGTAGGCATGGCAGGTTTTGTGCAAAAGCATGCATGGTAAAGCGCCGCACGCAGGCTGGCTACCCTTGGCTTTGCAGGGTTATTGCGTGGTGCTGGCCAAACGGTAGGCGCAAAAAAACCGGGCCGCAGCCCGGTTTGCCGGCAGTGCCTTTCTGTGTGTCGTGGCACTGTGCATCCATATAGTCGTCTTGCTGGCTATCGTACCAGTCGTCCAGCTCGGCCAGCAGATGTTGTTTGCCGGCAAAGCGCGCGCTGCTCTGGCTGCGCTGGTGCGCGCCGCCCTTTTTCAGCAAAGGGCTGTGCGCAAACGGGTTACGCGGTTTCAGGGTGTTCATGTGTACTCCTGCGGGTTAGACCAGGTTGGCCGCATGCGGCCAACCTGGCAGGGTTTAGCTGGCCTGGCTAATCAGGCTGGCTACTTTGGTGGTGATGATATCTACTGCCGGGTCGTTGGCACCATGCGGCAAAATCACGTCGGCAAAGCGTTTGGTGGGCTCGATGAACTGGTTGTGCATCGGGCGCACCGTGCCCAGATACTGCTCGATCACGTTGTCGGTAGTGCGGCCACGCTCGGCGATATCGCGTTTCAGGCGGCGGATAAAGCGTACATCCGGGTCGGTATCCACAAAGATCTTCAGCGACATCATCTCGCGCAGCGCAGCATCGTACAGCGGGAACAGGCCCTCGATCACGATCACCGGCGCCGGCTGCAAGGTGACCGTTTCTTCGGCGCGGGTGTGATTGGAAAAATCGTATACCGGCATTTCGATGGCGCGGCCATTGCGCAGGTCGTCGATGTGTTCGATCAGCAGTGGCCAGTCAAAAGCGTGCGGGTGGTCGTAGTTAGTGCTCAGGCGCTGTTCAAACGTGAGGTGGCTTTGGTCGCGGTAGTAGTAGTCCTGCACGATGACTGCGGCCATCTCGGTGCCAATGGTTTCCAGCACCTTGCGGGTCACCGTGGTTTTGCCGCTGCCGCTGCCGCCAGCGACGCCGATAATGAACGGTGTCGACATAATAACCTTGCCTGAATGTGAAAAAAAACGCGCCATTCTAATGAGTTAGCGTGTAGGCCACCACTACTTTTCTCGGTATTGGCACAACATGCCAAAGGCAAGCGCTGTAGTGTTGATCTGCCTGAGCTGTTTATAGCGCCTGCGCACGGATTTCTCTGGCCAGAATGGCAAAACGCCCTGCGCAAGGCAGGGCGTAGGTGGCAAGGTTTATTCTGCCTCGTCTATCCAGGCTTGCTGGATGGCCTCCAGTACTTTTTCGCCACCGCGGCTGTGGTCGTCGTCGAAGCCTGGCAGGTTCACTACCCAGTTGTGCAGGTCGGTGAAGCGCACGGTTGTCGGGTCGGTGTCCGGCTGGCTATCGTACAGTTCGATGGCAATCTGGTTGATGTCGGTCCATTTCATGGCCAGGCTCCTTAGTGGTGCTCGCGGGCGTGGTTGATGGTGTAGCGCGGGATCTCTACCACCAGGTCTTCATCGGTCACGATCGCCTGGCACGACAGGCGGGATTGCGCCTCCAGCCCCCAGGCTTTGTCCAGCATATCGTCTTCCAGCTCGTCGGACGCTGGCAGCGAGTTGAAGCCTTCGCGTACCACAATGTGACAGGTGGTGCAGGCGCAGGACATTTCGCAGGCGTGCTCGATTTCGATATCGCTCGCCAGCAGGGCATCGCAGACGGTAGTGCCGGTGGCAACGTCGTCGATAACGGCGCCATCGGGGCACAGGTCGGCGTGAGGCAGCACGATGATACGCGGCATGATGTGTTCCTTTAGGTGTTGGCTGTCACTGCGGCACGTTGGCCGCAGCGAGTTTACAGGTTGCCGATGTGCTTGCCCTTCAGGGCTTGCTGGATGTTGCGGTCCATACGGCGGGCGGCGAATTCTTCGGTAGCCTGGCTCAGGCGCTGCGTCGCGGCGTTGACCTCGCGCGTGGTTTGCGTGGCGATAGCGCTATGCAGGCCGGCGATGGCGTCGTCCAGCTGGCTGCGCTCGTCGGCCGACAACAGGTCGCCATCGGCCGCCAGGGCGGCAGCAGTGGCGGCGATCAGGCCCTCGGCGTCCACAATCGCTTCGCGCAGCTTGCGCGCGGCGATATCGTCTTGCACATGGGCGAGCGAGTCGGTCAGCATGCGGCTGATTTCATCGTCGGACAGGCCGTAGCTGGGCTTCACCTCGATGCTGGCCTCCACGCCCGATGTCTGCTCGCGCGCGGTTACCGACAGCAGGCCGTCAGCGTCTACCTGGTAGGTGACGCGGATACGCGCCGCGCCAGCCACCATCGGCGGGATGCCGCGCAGCACAAACTTGGCCAGGCTGCGGCAGTCGCTCACCAGCTCGCGCTCGCCCTGCAGGATGTGCACCGACATGGCGGTCTGGCCGTCTTTAAAGGTGGTGAACTCTTGTGCGCGCGCTACCGGAATGGTGCTGTTGCGCGGAATGATTTTTTCGGTCAGGCCGCCCATGGTTTCAATGCCCAGCGACAGCGGAATCACGTCCAGCAGCAGCCATTCGTCTTCGCCCTTGTTGCCGGCCAGCACATTTGCCTGGATGGCGGCGCCCAGCGCTACCACTTTATCCGGGTCAAGGTTGGTCAGCGGGGTCTGGCCAAAGTACTGGCCCACGGCTTTTTGTATGTGCGGCATGCGTGTGGCACCGCCTACCATCACCACGCCTTTGACGTCTTCGGCGCCGATCTTGGCGTCGCGCAGTGCTTTGCGCACCGGCAGCAGGGTCTTGTCGATCAGCGTTTTGCTGATGTCGTGGAACATGGCCTGGGTCAGCACCAGGTCGATAGTCAGACCGTCGGACAGCAGCGCGGTAATGCGTGTTTCGGCGTGTTCGGTCAGCGCTTCTTTCGCTTCGCGCGCGCGGGTCAGCAGCAGGCGGGTGTCGTGCGCATTCAGGCCGTGCAGGTCGGCTTGCTCCAGAACCCAGCAATAGATGCGGTGGTCGAAGTCGTCGCCACCCAGCGACGAATCGCCGCTGGTGGACAGTACCTCGAACACGCCACGGCTCAGTGCCAGTACCGATACGTCGAAAGTGCCACCGCCCAGGTCGTACACCACGTAAGTGCCTTCGGCGCCATTGTCCAGGCCGTAGGCGATGGCTGCGGCGGTGGGTTCGTTCAGCAGGCGCAGCACGTTCAGGCCGGCCAGGCGGGCGGCGTCTTTGGTGGCCTGGCGCTGGGCATCGTCAAAGTAGGCCGGCACGGTAATCACGGCACCCACCAGTTCGCCACCCAGGCTGTCTTCGGCGCGGCTGCGCAGGGTGCGCAGGATATCGGCGGACACTTCCACCGGGCTCTTGGCGCCGGCACGGGTCAGCAGCTGCACCATGCCGGGGGCGTCCACAAAGCGGTAGGGGCTGCGGCCAACGTCCTGGATATCAGCCAGGCCCCGGCCCATGAAGCGTTTTGCCGACACGATGGTGTTGTTGGGGTCGCGGCTCTGCTCGGCTTGCGCGGCGTAGCCGACAACGACCTCGCCCTGCTCGGTGTAGCGCACTACCGATGGCAGCAGGCTGCGGCCGTGTTCGTCGGGCAGTACCGTGGCGGAGCTGCTCTTGACGGTGGCGACCAGCGAGTTGGTGGTGCCCAGGTCGATACCTACCGCCAGGCGGTGTTGGTGCGGGGCGGCGGATAGGCCGGGTTCGGCAATTTGCAATAGGGCCATGGCTGCTTGCTTACTCTATGCAGTGGCCAGCGTGGGCTGGCGCGGTATGTTTAGTACAGCAACGCTTCGATGGCGTCGCCGATTTCCTGATCCAGTTTTTCCAGAAAGCGCAGTTTGCGTACCGCCAGCGCGGCGGCAGCGTGGTCTGCCTGCTCGTCCAGCGCGCTGCCCAGCTCGGTTTCCAGCTCTTTTACGTCGCCGCGTAGCTGGCGCGACAGTGCTTCGAGCTGGTCCACGTTGGCCGCAGCACGGGCATCGGCAATGGCTTCGCGCCATTCCATTTGTGCCATCAGAAAAGCGGCCGGCATGCTGGTATTGGTTTCTTCGGCGGTATCGACGCCGGCCAGCTGTAGCAGGTAGCGGGCACGAGCCACGGGCGACTTCAGCGTCTGGTAGGCCTCGTTCACGCGGGTGGCACGCATCAGGGCCACGCGCTTTTCGGCGTCTTGCGCGGTAACAAAGCGGTCCGGGTGCACCTCGGCTGCGGCGGTGCGCCAGGCGCTGTCCAGCAGGGCCGTATCGATGGCAAAGCGGCGCGGCAGGTTGAATAGCGCAAAGTGATCCTGCGTGAAGTCGGTGCTCATGAACGCTTTCTGCAAAAACCGGTTAGGGATGAAACGACAACACCGGCCAGCCCGCGCTGGCGCAGGCAGGGCCGGTGGTAGCAGGGGCTTAGACGTTGAAGCTTTCGCCGCAGCCGCACTCATCCTTCACGTTCGGGTTGTTGAACTTGAAGCCTTCGTTCAAGCCTTCCTTGGTGTAGTCCAGCTCGGTGCCTTCCAGGTAGGCCAGGCTCTTGGCGTCGGTAAACACGGTGACGCCGTGGCTCTGGAAGGTGATGTCGTCATCGGTGGCCACATCGACGAATTCCAGCTTGTAGGCCATGCCGGAGCAGCCGGAGGTTTTCACCCCCAGGCGGATGCCCAGGCCCTTGCCGCGTTTGGCGATGAAGTTGCTGACGTGCTTTGCTGCGCTTTCGGAGAGCGTGATTGCCATGATTGCGTCTGCCTTGTGCTGCTGGCGGGCGTGGGCCCGCCGTCTGTTATTTACCGTGCTTCTGCTTGTAGTCGGCCACTGCGGCCTTGATGGCGTCTTCGGCCAGGATGGAGCAGTGGATTTTTACCGGCGGCAGCGCCAGCTCTTCGGCGATGTCGGTGTTCTTGATGGCCAGTGCCTCGTCCAGCGACTTGCCTTTTACCCATTCGGTAATCAGCGAGCTGGAGGCAATGGCGGAGCCACAGCCGTAGGTTTTGAATTTGGCGTCTTCGATGACGCCGTCTTCGCTTACCTTGATTTGCAGTTTCATTACGTCGCCACAGGCCGGTGCGCCCACCATGCCGGTGCCTACCGAGTCGTCACCCTTTTCGAAAGCGCCCACGTTGCGCGGGTTTTCGTAGTGATCCATTACCTTGTCGCTGTATGCCATGATGCTGTCTCCTGCGTGCGGCCAGGGTTGGCCGCATCGTCAAAATGGGGTCTTAGTGGGCTGCCCACTCGATGGTGTTGAGGTCGATGCCGTCCTTGAACATTTCCCACAGCGGGGACATCTCGCGCAGCTTGCCGATTTTGCCTTGCAGCAGGTTCACGGCGTAGTCGATGTCGGCTTCGGTGGTGAAACGGCCAATGGAGAAACGGATGGAGCTGTGCGCCAGCTCGTCGTTACGGCCCAGTGCGCGCAGCACGTACGATGGCTCCAGCGAGGCCGAGGTACAGGCCGAGCCGGACGATACCGCCAGGTCGCGAATCGCCATGATCAGGCTTTCGCCTTCGACAAAGTTGAAGCTCACGTTCAGGTTGTGCGGTACGCGCTGGTCCATATCGCCATTGAGGTAGGTTTCCTCGATGGTTTGCAGGCCGGCCCACAGGCGGTCGCGCAGGGCGCGGGTGCGGGCGTTTTCGCTTTCCATTTCTTCACGGGCGATGCGGAACGCTTCGCCCATGCCCACGATCTGGTGGGTGGCCAGGGTGCCGGAGCGGAAACCACGCTCGTGGCCGCCACCGTGGATCTGGGCTTCCAGGCGTACGCGCGGCTTGCGGCGGATGTACAGCGCGCCAATGCCTTTGGGGCCGTAGGTCTTGTGGGCACTGAAGCTCATCAGGTCCACTTTCAGCGCGGCTAGGTCGATGGCGATCTTGCCGGTGGCCTGGGCGGCATCTACGTGGAACAGCACGCCACGGGCGCGGCACAGCTCGCCCAGCTGGGCGATGGGCTGGATCACGCCGATTTCGTTGTTCACCGCCATGATGGAGGCCAGGATGGTGTCCGGGCGGATGGCGGCTTCAAACGCGGCCAGGTCGATCAGGCCGTTTTCCTGTACGTCCAGGTAGGTCACTTCAAAGCCCTGGCGTTCCAGCTCGCGCATGGTGTCCAGTACGGCTTTGTGTTCGGTACGCTGGGTAATCAGGTGCTTGCCCTTGGTCTTGTAGAACTGGGCGGCGCCTTTGATGGCCAGGTTGTTGGACTCGGTAGCGCCCGAGGTCCACACGATTTCTTTCGGGTCGCAGTTCACCAGCTGGGCCACATTGGCACGGGCGTTTTCTACGGCCTCTTCGGCAGTCCAGCCGTAGCTGTGGCTGCGGCTGGCCGGGTTGCCGAACAGCTCGGTCAGGTAGGGGATCATCGCTTCGGCCACGCGCGGGTCGATCGGCGTTGTGGCGGAATAGTCGAGGTAGATCGGTTGCTTCAGCTCGCTCATATCGGGTTCTCCAGGTGTCGCTTACAAGGGGGTGCCAGCGACAGCCTCGCTACAGGTACTGTTGCGACGCAGGGTTCTTTGATCTTGTACTACAGTGGTTTCTTTGGCGCGCTGCTTCACCACCAGGCTGGCCAGACTGATCTTGGACAGGTAGTCGAAGATGGTCACGTTCAGGTCAGTCCACAGGTCGTGGGTCATGCAGCGGTGGTTGTCGTGGCAGTTTTCACGGCCGGCGCACTGGGTGGCGTCGACGGGTTCGTCCACGGCAACAATAATATCGGCAACAGAAATCTCTTCGATGGTGCGGGCCAGGGTGTAGCCACCGCCCGGGCCGCGTACACTGTCTACCAGCTGTGCGCGGCGCAGTTTACCGAAAAGCTGCTCCAGGTAAGACAGGGAGATACCCTGGCGTTCGCTGATACCGGCCAGCGTGACGGGGCCATTGGCTTCGCGCAGGGCGAGGTCCAGCATGGCGGTGACGGCAA
This sequence comes from Vogesella aquatica, assembly GCF_028548455.1. Lineage (GTDB taxonomy): Bacteria > Pseudomonadota > Gammaproteobacteria > Burkholderiales > Chromobacteriaceae > Vogesella > Vogesella aquatica. Next base: position 60,694 of record NZ_JAQQLF010000008.1, on the reverse strand, counting down.
AGCGGCCTTTGGTGGTTAAGCGCATGTGTGTGGGCTCCCTGAGTGGTTGACCGGATTATAACTCAATCCCGAGTAATTTGGTCAAGTATTGCCGGCAGGAAGTTCCAGGGTAAAAGCAAATAAAGCGGTGGTATGCAGACAGTGGGCCACGCCCACTAAAGAGCTAACGATTTTACCCGTATTTACCTAGTTTGACAGGGTTTTTTGCCAGCATGGCGGCACTGGCTGCAGGTGAAAACCGGCGTGCCAGGTGGCCTTGGTGTATGATTCGCGCAAACACTTGTTTGAATTGCGGGCAGCCGTGCTGCCCAGACAGAAGGAACAGCCATGAATAAAGTGGTGATCAGCGGTACCGGCCTGTTTACCCCGCCGCACGCGGTGAGCAATGAGCAGCTTGTGGTGGCTTTTAATAGCTACGTTGCCGCATTCAATAAAGAACACCAGGATGCCATCGCCCGTGGCGAGTTGGCCGCCCTGGCCGAATCCAGCGCCGAGTTCATCGAAAAAGCCTCCGGCATCAAGCAGCGCTTCTTGATGAACGCCAGCGGCGTGCTCGACCCAGCACGCATGGCGCCGCACCTGCCAGAGCGCAGCAACGACGTGCTGTCGGTACAGGCAGAGATGGCCGTGGCCGCTGCTACCGAGGCACTGGCCAATGCCGGCAAGACCGCCGCTGATATTGATATGGTGATCGTGGCCTGCTCCAATATGCAGCGCCCGTACCCGGCAGTGTCCATCGAGGTGCAGCAGGCACTGGGCATCAATGGCTATGCTTTCGATATGAACGTGGCCTGCTCGTCGGCGACTTTCGGCATCCAGACCGCCGTCAACGCCATCGCCGCCGGCCAGGCGCGCGCGGTGCTGATGGTGAACCCGGAAATCTGCTCGGCCCACCTGAACTTCCGCGATCGTGATAGCCACTTCATCTTCGGCGATGCCTGCACCGCCGTGGTGCTGGAAGCGGCCGACACCGCTACTGCGGCCAACGTATTCGATGTGGTGAGCTGCAAGCTGGCCACCGTGTTCTCCAATAACATCCGCAACAACTTCGGCTTCCTGAACCGTTGCGACGAAAGCGGCATCGGCCAGCTGGACAAGCTGTTCGTGCAGCAAGGCCGCAAGGTATTCAAGGAAGTGTGCCCGATGGTAGGCGAGCACATCGTGGCGCACCTGCACGCTAACGGCATCGAGCCACAAGGCGTGAAGCGCTTCTGGCTGCACCAGGCCAACCTGTCGATGAACCAGCTGATCGCCCGCCGCGTGCTGGGCCGCGACGCCGAAGGCAGCGAAGCGCCGGTGATTCTGGACAGCTACGCCAATACCAGCTCGGCCGGTAGCGTGATTGCCCTGCACCTGCACCACGCCGACCTGCAAAGCGGCGATATCGGCGTGCTGTCGTCGTTCGGCGCCGGCTACTCGGTAGGCTCGGTGATCCTGCGCAAGCGTTAAACGTTGGCCGCAAAACGCAAAAAGGCGCCTTATGGCGCCTTTTTCTATTCCTGTGTCAGCGCACGGCCCCATGGCACCAGCGCCGGGTCGTTGACCACCCGCAGGGTAGCCAGGCGGAAGTCCTGCAAAATGGCCGAGCGGCTACCACTGGACGGGTAGGCAATCACGTATTCGTGCTTGGCCGGGGTCAGGAACGGGCGGGTGACCACACCCTGGGTTTCCCAGAAGTCAGAGGCAAAGGGCTCTACGATGGACACGCCAAAGCCGTTGGCCACCATGGCGTAGCGTGTGTGCGAGGTGTGGGTACGAATGTTGTAACGCGGATACACCCCGGCGTGGCCAAAATACTTTTGTTCCTGGTTCTGGCTCAGCGGATAGTTGGGCATCCAGCCAATGACGGTCTCATTGGCCAGGTCCTGCGGGGTGATGAAGTCGCGCTCGGCCAGCGGGTGGCCGGCCGGCAGCGCGCACAGCACGTCGGCTTCCAGCAGCGGCTCTACCTCGATGCCTGCAATGGCGGGAAACGCCAGGCTGATGGCCACGTCGACTTTCAGGTCTTGCAGTTTGACCGTGACTTCGGCATTGCCGACCGTGTCGATGCGCACCGGTACATCCGGCCGCAGCTTGAAAAATTCGTTCAGGATTTGCGGTAGCAGGCTGGTGGACAGTACCGGCATGCAGGCAATGGCCAGGCCTTCGTTTTCCTCGGCGCGGATGGTTTCTGCGGCTTGCCGCAGGCGCTCCAGCCCCAGAAAGTTTTCCTCTACCGCGCGTTGGAAGCGTATGGCGGCGGTGGTGGGCTCCAGCCGGCCTTTGGCACGGTTGAACAGCCGAAAACCCAGGTCGTCTTCCAGATCGGCGATCAGCCGGCTGATGGCGGGCTGGGTGATGTGCATGCGCCGCGCGGCCGCTACCGTGGTACCACAGCTCATCAGGCAACGAAATGCCTCTATCTGTCTAAAACGAATCATTTTTATTTGGGCGGGTGAGGGTTGGCCGCGAATGGCAATAGATGTTCAGCCTATAACAAAATCACATAGAACATCAATTTTCCTCAGTGGATGTGATATCCATGCTGTGAAATACTCAGCCGCGATCGGGCAGGAACACTGTCCGACAGCCTGAGCTGCAGTCTGTCTACACTTGGTGCAACAACACGCTACGTATAAACGTGTTTTGCATCAATAAAGCGCCAAAAACACAACAAGCGCGCTGCCAGTTCCTGGTTTTGTAGTGAAAAATAACAAGCAAGCCTTGTTGGCGTTTTATTGCCTTGCATAATGTATACGCCGGGGGCTAACAATAAACCGGCACGGCGTTTGCATTGTCATGACGTGCGATGCCCAAGCATCACTTCCATCAAAGTAGAAATAGGGAATAGAGAAACCATGCGAGTTGCCAAACATTTGCTGTTTGCCGCCGGCCTGACCGCCGTGGCTACCGCCGCCAACGCTGCCGGCACCCTGATTTACTGCTCCGAAGCCAGCCCGGAAGGCTTTGATTCGGCACAGTACACCGGAGGTTCCACATTTGATGCTGCTGGCCACGCCATGTTCAACCGTCTGGTTGAATTCGAAAAAGGCTCTACCAAGACCATCCCAGGCCTGGCCGAGTCCTGGACCGTGTCTGCCGACGGCAAGGAATACACCTTCAAGCTGCGCAAGGGTGTGAAGTTCCACACTACCGAGTACTTCACGCCTGGCCGTGATTTCACCGCTGACGACGTGGTGTTCAGCTTCAGCCGCATGATTGACAAGAACCACCCGTTCAACAAAGCCTACCCGGTTGAATTCCCGTACGCTTCCGATACCGGCCTGGACGCCAACATCGTGAAGGTAGAGAAAGTTGACGCCAACACCGTCAAATTCACCCTGAAAGACCCGGATGCCGACCTGCTGGCCAAGGTAGCCATGCCGTTTGCGTCCATCCAGTCTGCCGAGTACGCCGACAAGTTGCTGAAAGAAGGCAAAGCTGCCCAGATCAACCAGCAGCCAGTCGGTACCGGCCCGTTCATTCTGGTGCGTTACCAGAAAGACGCCCAGATCCGTTACAAGGCCAACAAGCAGTACTGGAAAAAAGGCGACGTTCAAGTTGATAACCTGATTTTCGCCATCACCACCGACGCCTCGGTACGCGCCCAGAAGCTGAAAGCAGGCGAGTGCCACATCATGTCCTATCCGAAGCCACAAGACCTGGCCGGCATGAAAACCGACCCGGCGCTGAAAGTGACCACCGCCCCAGGCTTCAACATCGGCTACCTGTCGTACAACACCGAGAAGCCACTGTTCAAGAAGCTGGAAGTGCGTCAGGCACTGGACATGGCCATCAACCGCAAAGCCATCATCGATGCGGTATACCAAGGCCAGGGCCAGGAAGCGGCCAACCCGTTCCCGGCTTCGCTGTGGTCGTACAACAACAAGCTGCGTAACCCTGCGGTAGACGTAGCCAAGGCCAAAGCCCTGCTGGCCAAAGCCGGCTACCCGAACGGCTTTGAAATCACCCTGTGGGCCATGCCGGTACAACGCCCGTACAACCCGAATGCCAAGCTGATGGCCGAAATGATCCAGTCCGACTGGGCCAAAATCGGCGTGAAAGCCAAGATCACCACCTACGAGTGGGGCGAGTACCTGAAGCGCATGAAAAACGGCGAGCACGACACCGGCCTGATCGGCTGGACCGGCGACTACGCCAGCCCGGACAACTTCCTGGGCGTGCTGCTGACCTGCGAAGCAGTGGGCGGTTCCAACTACGCGCGTTACTGCAACAAGGACTTCGATGCTGCCGTGCTGAAAGCACGCAAGAGCACCGACCTGAAAGAGCGTACTGCGCTGTACCAGAAAGCCCAGGAGATCTTCAAGAAAGATCTGCCATGGTCCACCATCGCCCACTCGACTGTGAACCAGCCGATGCGCAAAGAAGTGAACGGCTTCAAGATCAGCCCGTTCGGCGACTATTCCTTTGCCGGTGTTAGCGTCAAGTAAGCTGATAAGCGGGGCTTAGGCCCCTGTCAGGACAAGGAGGCTTCGGCCTCCTTGTTTGCTCATTGGCGGGCCGTTTATGCAAACGGAAACTATCGAGCCGGTTAGTTATGGTGGGTTGATCTGTATCAAGGTGGCAAGGGCAGGGCATGGCTAAAGTGCGCTCTGCCGTGGCGGCCTTGTTGCTGGTATAGGTGGGTGGTTCAGTTGCAAGCTGCCCGGCACCCCTCCCTTCTGCTGTTTCCCCTGATAGTTTCCCGTTTGTCTGCGTTTTCTGGCTGTACACGTCGTGCCTCACAAGGGCATGCACGGGAGACTCATTCAACATGTTTTCATTCATTCTGCGCAGGCTGGGTGTACTGATCCCCACCTTCTTCGGCATTACGCTGATTACTTTTGCGCTTATCCGCATGATTCCTGGTGACCCCATCGAAGTCATGGTAGGCGAGCGCACGCTGGACCCGGTCATGCACGCCGCGGCCATGAAGCGCCTGGGCCTGGACCAGCCGCTGTACGTGCAGTACTTCGACTATGTTTCCAAGCTGTTCCATGGTGATCTGGGCGCATCGCTCAAGACACAGGAAAGCGTGTGGAAAGAATTCACCACCCTGTTTCCTGCTACGCTAGAGCTCGCGCTGTGCGCGCTGGTGTTTGCCACCGTCTTTGGCCTGCTGGCCGGTGTGGTAGCCGCCATCAAGCGTGGCTCCATGTTTGACCATGGCGTGATGGGCTTGTCGCTTACCGGCTTTTCCATGCCTATCTTCGTATGGGGCTTGCTGGCGGTGATGTTCTTCTCGGTATTCCTGGGCTGGACCCCGGTATCGGGCCGCATCGACCTGATGTTCGACGTGCAGCCGCAAACCGGCTTCATGCTGATCGACGCATGGCGTGCCCAGCTGGCCGACCCGGATATCAACGCCGGCGCCTTCAAGGACGCCGTGATGCACCTGATTCTGCCGACCGTGGTGCTGGGTACCATCCCGCTGGCCACTATCGCCCGGATGACGCGCTCGTCCATGCTGGAAGTACTGCGCGAAGACTACGTGCGTACCGCCCGTGCCAAAGGCCTGTCGCCGGCCCGCGTGATCTTCATCCATACCCTGCGCAATGCGCTGATTCCGGTACTGACCGTGATCGGCCTGCAAGTGGGCACGCTGATGGGTGGCGCGGTGCTGACCGAAACCATCTTCTCCTGGCCCGGCATCGGCAAATGGCTGATCGAAGCGATTGGCCGCCGCGATTACCCGGTGGTGCAAAACGGCATCCTGATTGTGGCCACGCTGGTGATTCTCACCAACTTCGTCGTCGACATCCTGTACGGCATCGCCAACCCGCGCATCCGTCACGCCAAATAAGCAGGTAGAAACATGGCTAATGTGAATACATCGCCGCAGCTTGCGGCCAACGATGACCCGGCACTGACCTACCCGTCGCCATTCAAGGAGTTCTGGCAAAGCTTCAGCCAGAACAAAGGCGCGGTAGCCGGCCTGGTCTTTATGTCCATCGTGCTGTTCTGTGCACTGTTTGCCGGCCTGATTTCGCCGCACGACCCGCTGGAGCAGTACCGCGACCACCTGCTGACCCCGCCATCGTGGGCGCAGGGTGGCAGCAGCCAGTTCCTGCTGGGTACCGACGAGCTGGGCCGTGACATCATGGCGCGCCTGTTCCACGGCGCGCAGATGTCGCTGCTGATCAGCCTGATCTCGGTATTGCTGTCGCTGGTGCCAGGCGTGATCCTGGGCCTGTTGGCCGCATTTTTCCCCAAAGTGATGGGCGGCCTGATCATGCGCCTGATGGACATCATGATGGCGCTGCCATCGCTGCTGCTGGCCATCGCCATCATGGCCATTCTGGGGCCTGGCCTGGTTAACGCCATGATCGCCATTGCTGTTGTGGGCCTGCCAGGCTATGTACGCCTGACGCGCGCCTCGGCCATGACCGAGCTGAACCGCGACTACGTGACCGCTGCCCGGGTATCCGGTGCCGGCCTGCTGCGCCTGATGTTCGTTACCGTGCTGCCCAACTGCATGGCACCGCTGATCGTGCACGCCACCATGAGCTTCTCTGCTGCCATTCTGGAAATCTCGGCACTGGGCTTTTTGGGCATGGGCGTACAGCCGCCTACCCCGGAGTGGGGCACCATGCTGTCCAGCGCGCGTGATTACATGACCAGCGCCTGGTGGGTAGTGCTGATGCCTGGCCTCACCATTCTGCTGGCCGTGCTGTCGATCAACCTGATGGGTGATGGCCTGCGTGACGCGCTGGACCCGAAAATGAAGCGCGCGGCGTAAGGGGAAATCATGAGTCTGTTGCAAATCAAGAACCTGTCGGTAGAGTTTGGCAATGCGGCCAACCCTTTCCGTGCAGTAGAAGGCCTGGACCTGACCGTCAACCAGGGCGAGATCGTGGGCATCGTCGGCGAGTCCGGCTCGGGCAAGTCGGTGACCATGATGGCCATGATGGGCCTGTTGGAAGGGCAGGGCCGCATCGTGGCCGACCAGCTGGAGTTCGACGGCAAAAACCTGCTCACCATCAGCGCCAGAGAGCGCCGCAAGATCGTGGGCAAAGACATCGCCATGATCTTCCAGGACCCGATGACCTCGCTCAACCCCAGCTACACCGTGGGTTACCAGATCATGGAGGTGCTGAAAGTCCACCAGGGCCTGCGTGGCGCCGAGCTGAAAGCCCGCGCGCTGGAGCTGATGGAGCTGGTAGAAATCCCGGCGCCCAAGAGCCGGCTGGAAGCCTACCCGCACCAGCTGTCCGGCGGTATGAGCCAGCGTGTGATGATTGCCGTGGCACTGGCCTGTAACCCCAAGCTGCTGATCGCCGACGAGCCGACTACCGCGCTGGACGTGACCATCCAGGCCCAGATCATGGACCTGCTGGTGAACCTGCAAAAAGAGCGCAATATGGCGCTGCTGATGATCACCCACGATCTGGCAGTGATCGCCGAGGTAGCGCACCGCGTGGCGGTGATGTACGCCGGCCAGGTAGCCGAGGAAGGCGTGGTGCCGCAGCTGTTCCGCCGGCCGGTACACCCGTACACCCAGGCACTGCTGTCGTCCATCCCCGAGCACAGCAAAGGCGCGCATCGCCTGTCTACGTTGCCCGGCATCGTGCCCGGCCAGTACGACCGCCCCAAAGGCTGCCTGCTGAGCCCGCGCTGCCCGCACGTGCAGCCGCGCTGCCGTGACGAGCGCCCGGCCATTACCCCGCACCAGCACGGCGCCGTGCGTTGCTTCTACCCGCTGTTCGATAAGGAGGCCTCATGAGCCATACCGTCATGCAGGCTCGCGACCTGACCCGTCACTACGAAGTCTCGCAAGGCTTTTTGAAGCCAAAAGCCATGGTCAAGGCGCTGAACGGCGTGTCGTTCGAGCTGAAAGCCGGCAAAACGCTGGCCGTAGTGGGCGAGTCCGGCTGCGGCAAGTCCACGCTGGCACGCCAGCTCACGCTAATCGAAGCGCCTACTGCCGGCTCGCTGGTACTGGAAGGCGTCGATATTGCCAAGGCCAGCAAAGCCGAGCTCAAGGCCCTGCGCAGCAAGGTGCAGATGGTGTTCCAGAACCCGTACGCTTCGCTGAACCCGCGCCAGAAAATCGGCGACCAGCTGGGCGAGCCGCTGCTGATCAACACCAATCTGAGCGCCAAAGAGCGCGAGGAAAAAGTGCGCGCCATGATGAAACGCGTCGGCCTGCGCCCCGAGCACTACTACCGCTACCCGCACATGTTCTCCGGTGGCCAGCGCCAGCGTATCGCCATTGCGCGCGCCATGATGCTGCAGCCGCAAATCGTGGTGGCCGACGAGCCGACCTCGGCGCTGGACGTGTCCATCCAGGCGCAGGTGCTGAACCTGTTCATGGACCTGCAGGACGAGTTCAACACCGCCTACGTGTTCATCTCGCACAACCTGGCGGTGGTGGAGCACGTGGCCGACGACCTGATGGTGATGTACCTGGGCCGTGCGGTAGAAGTAGGTACCAAAGAGGTGATCTACGACAAGCCGCTGCACCCGTACACGCAAGCGCTGCTGTCGGCCACGCCGTCGATTCACGAGGAAGACCGCCGCGTGAAGATCAAGATCCAGGGCGAGTTGCCCAGCCCGCTGAACCCGCCTACCGGCTGCGCTTTCCACAAGCGCTGCCCGTACGCCAGCGCGCAGTGCAGCCAGGACGTACCGCAGCTGCGCACCTTGCTGGGGCGAGAAGTGGCCTGCCATCACGCAGAAACCATCAACGCCTGATAAGGCTGCGTTAAAATGGCGCCGCAGTGGTGAAAACACCGCTGCGGCGCTTTTTTACTGCGGTGCAGCAATAAATGCCTTGTTCCCCCCTGTTCAAGCAGGATACATTCCGCCATGCCTCATACCCACAAAGGAAAGCGTCAATTGAAGCGAGCTGTCTACGCCGGTAGTTTCGACCCGGTCACCAATGGTCATCTATGGATGATCCGCGAAGCCGTTGACCTGTTCGACGAGCTGGTGGTGGCCATCGGGGTGAACCCGGAAAAGCGCTGCACTTTCGATGTGGAAGAGCGCCTGGACATGCTGCGCGCCGTCACGCGCGGCTTTTCCAAGCTGAAGGTGGAAGTATTCGAAAACCAGTTTCTGGTGAACTACGCGCAAAGCATCGACGCCAACTACATCGTGCGTGGCATCCGTACCGCCACCGACTACGAGTACGAGCGCACCATGCGCTACATCAACTCCGACCTGCACGCCGACATCACCACCATTTTCCTGCTGCCACCGCGTGAATATGCCGAGGTATCGTCTACCATGGTAAAAGGCCTGATGGGCCCCGCCGGCTGGGAGCAGATGATTCGCCAGTACGTGCCCGAACCGGTGTACCGCAAGCTGGTGAACTACTATCAGCAGCAAGGCTAGCCTGCGGCCAACCCTGGCCACCCCGCATTCCCCCGCGCCGGATGCCCTCCGGCGCGCTGCATTTCAGAAGAGGTTTTTCATGGTAGACGTATCGGCCTTTGCTGGCCGCCTGGCCAAAAATTACAAGCACTACAGTAAATGGGCGCGCCGTAACGGCCTGGACGCCTGGCGCCTGTACGACCGCGACGTACCGCAGTTCCCGCTGATCATCGACCTGTACGGCGAGCGCATCCACCTGCAGGAGTATCACACCGGCTGGCAGATCGAAGACGCCGACTACCAGGCCTGGATCGCCGCCGTGCAGCAAGCCATCTGCGAGGTCACCGGCGTGCCGCTGTGGCACATTTCACTGAAAACCCGCCGCCGCCAGAAAGGCGAGAGCCAGTACGAAAAAACCGGCCGCGACGGTGAAGACTTCATCGTGGAAGAACAAGGCCAGCGTTTCTGGGTGAACCTGGACGCCTACCTCGATACCGGCCTGTTCCTGGACCACCGCAACACCCGTCGCCGCGTGCGCGAAGAAGCCGCCGGCAAGCGTTTTCTGAACCTGTTTGCCTACACCGGCAGCTTTACCTGCTACGCAGCCAGCGGCGGTGCGGTGTCCAGCGAGACGGTGGACCTGTCCAACACCTACCAGGCCTGGAGCCGCCGCAACTTCGAGCTCAACGGCCTGGACCTGGCCAAGCACGTGCTGGTCCGCGACGACGCCTTCCAGTACCTGGAAGACGCCTGGGTGGCCGGCAAACAGTTCGACCTGATCGTGATGGACCCGCCCAGCTTTTCCAACAGCAAGAAAATGATGGACGAGCTGGACGTACAGCGCGACCAGCTCAAGCTGGTAGACGGTGCCATGCGCCTGCTGGCACCGGACGGCGTGCTGTACTTCAGCAATAACCTGCGCAGCTTCACGCTGGACGAACGCCTGGTAGCCGACTACGCCGTGCGCGACATCAGCGCACAATCGGTGCCGGAAGACTTCCGCAACAAGAAAATCCACCAGTGCTGGCGCATCACCCATCGCGCCTGATGCCCGCCATCAGGCAGGCTATCGGCTCGCCCGGATAAGCCATCGGCGCATCCGGGGGCGTGGTGGGTGGCCAGGTTGGCCGCACCATAAGCGTTGCGGCCAACTGGAGAAGCAGGGGTGGGCTACGTCATGTTACGGCTGGCAGACACGACTAGCGCCTTAGCTCTCCCTGCTCAGCAGCCACTGGATGACATACTCGTTCTCGTCATCCAGACGCGAGCCCACGATGGCGAAGCCGGCCTTTTGCACCACACGGGTAGAGGCGTGATTGTCCGGCGCGACTTCGGCCAGCAGTTCTGTGGCACCCGCCATATAGGCTTTTTGAACCAGTAGCCCTAGCGCTGCTGTGGCCGCGCCCTTGCCCCTGGCGACAGGGGCTATGCCATAGCCTACCTCTACCCGGCCATGCCTTGGTGCGGTTTTGAACCCGCAGGCTCCGACAATCCTGCCATTCAGGTCGTCAACGATGAGAAAAATGGTTACCCAAGGGTTAGGTTGGCCAGCTGCGATAAGTGCCAGTGCTCGTTGGGCGACAAAAGCCGGTGGCATCGAACCTGGCTCGGCTATAGCTGCCACGCTGGCAGGCACACACGAGACAGCTATTGTTTCGATGTCTGTCGCTGAAAGTTCGAGTAGGGAGAATGTCATTTTGTGATGCCAAGTGGGCTAAGCGTAGCCTGATCAGGGCTTACAAAGCCCAATGACCACCGCCTCATTGCCGTGTAAAAGTTGGCCGCATGCAGCCATGGCGTCGTCGCTGGGCGTGTCTGAATAGATCGCGCTGGTCCGCTAGATCGTGCTACTGCCAGTAGACATGTTATGTAGGTACGAAGCTGTACTGCAAGCGTGGCTTTGGCAGTGGGTAGATCATTGCACCGCGCCGCCCGCTATCACCCCGATAAAAAAATACCATCCCGCCGCGCTTGTATTCGGCGCCAAAGGTAGCCATCTTGCAGGCTATGGGCGGCATGCCGCCGTTTAACCGATCAGGAAATACGCATGAGCTACGTTAACCTTACCGCCGATACCTTCAACGACTACGCCGAGCGCGAGGGCATCGTGATGCTGGACTTCTGGGCCGAATGGTGTGGCCCGTGCAAGATGTTCGGCCCGGTGTTCGAGGCCGCTGCCGAAAAGCACCCGGACATCGTGTTTGCCAAAATCGACACCGAGGCCGAGCGCGAGCTGGCCGGGCATTTCCAGATTCGCTCCATCCCCACGCTGATGGCGCTGAAAGACGGCATCGTGGTATTCCACCAGGCTGGCGCCATGATGGCCGGCCAGTTTGACCAGCTGATCCAGGCCATCCGCGACCTGGATATGGACAAAGTGCGCGCCGAGATCTCCGCGCAGCAAGACTGAAAGGCTACACCATGACACCGCGCCTCGCCCTGTTATGCCTGGCGGCACCGTTGGCCGCACTGGCTGCCTGCCCGCCGCTGCTGAACCACCAGGTGCCCGCGCTGATGGGTGGCAAGATCAATCTGTGCGATTACAGTGGCAAGGCCGTGGTGGTGGTGAATACCGCCAGCCAGTGTGGCTTTACCCCACAGTACAAGGGCCTGCAAAGCGTGTGGAAAAGCTACCAGGCCAAGGGCGCGGTCGTGGTGGGCTTCCCCAGCGACGACTTTAACCAGGAGCTGGCCAAGGATGCCGAGGTGGCGCAGTTTTGCGAGAGCAATTATGGCGTGAGCTTCCCCATGGCCAGCCGGGTACACGTGCGCGGCAGCGACGCCCACCCGTTCTACCAGGCGCTGGCCGAAGCCAGTGGCACCACGCCCAAGTGGAACTTCTACAAGTACATCATTTCGGCCGACGGCAAAACCGTTACCGCCTTCAGTTCGCTGACCAAGCCCGACTCGGCAGAGTTTCTCAAGGCGCTGAATGCAGCATTACCGCGTTGAGTCCTGATCATCGCCAGCGCAAGGGCCAGGCAGCAGCCTGGCCCTTGCGCTTTGGTACAGGGCGAAAAGTGCGACAGACTGGCATTTGTCATTTGCCTTTCTGACCAGCGGTTCATTACCATCTGAACTTCGTCGACACAGCCCGGTCTGCTGTCTACTGCCAACCCGCTTACCGACCCTGCTGTCCCATACCCACACCATGCTCAAGCACCTCTTGCCTTTGGCCGCATTGCTGGCCCTGTCTGCCTGTACCACCCTCAGCACCAGCACGCCACCGGCGAGCAGCACCGTGCGCTATGAGGCGGCCAGCTTTGCCGACCTGCCGGACTGGGGCCAGAGCATGGCGTCGCAAAGCCTGGAAGGCTTGCAGCTCAGTTGCCGCAGCCTGCAGGGCAGGGCGGCCTGGAAAACCATCTGTGCCGAGGCCGCCACGCTGGATGCGGCCAACCTGCCGGCCATTACCCGTTTTTACGAGGCCCGCTTTGCCCCGTGGCGCATTGTGGAGCCGGGCAATGGCCTGATTACCGGCTACTTCGAGCCGCTGCTGGCCGGTGGCCATCAGTATTCGGCGCAAACCCCCTATGCCGTGTACGGCGTACCGGCCGACCTGCGCGTGCTGGATGCCAGCGCAGCGCAGTTGGGGGCCGAGGTGCTGGTGGCCCGCCAGGGCACTGGCAACCGCCTGCAGGTGGTGCCTGGCAAAACGCGCGCCGACGCGGGTGAAGTGCTGGTGTACCCGAAAGACTTTGTGGTGGATAGCCGCACGCGCGCGCTGAAAGGCCGCATCGACAATGGCCGCCTGCTGCCGTATTACACCCGTGCCCAGATCAATGCCGGCAAAGGCATCAACACCGCGCCGGTGCTGGCCTGGGCCGAGGACGATACCGAGCTGTTCTTCCTGCAGGTACAGGGCTCCGGCCGCATCCAGCTGGAAGACGGCAGCTATGTGCGCGCCGGCTATGCCGAGCAAAACGGCCATGGTTACAAGTCCATCGGCCGCTGGCTGGTGGATAACGGCCAGATGAAGCTGTCCGACGTGTCCATGCAGAGCATCAAGGAATGGATTGCGGCCAACCCAGCGCGCAAGCAGGAGCTGTTCAATGCCAACCCCAGCTACGTGTTTTTCAAAACGCTGCCCGCCGATAACAACGGCCCGCTAGGCGCCATGGGCGTGCCGCTGCTGGGCGGTTACAGCGTGGCCGTGGACCCGCGCTATATCCCGCTGGGCGCGCCGGTATACCTGTCTACCACCTGGCCGCTGGATGGTGCGCCCCGGCCACTGAACCGTCTGGTGCACGCGCAGGATACCGGCGGTGCCATCCGTGGTGGTGTGCGTGCCGACTTTTTCTTTGGCTTTGGCACCGAAGCCGGCCTGTACGCCGGGCGCATGAAACAAAGTGGCCGCTTGTGGCTGCTGCTGCCGCGCGGTATGCAGCCTGCGGCCCACCTCTGATTTCCCCGATCAAACCGGCTCCGCCGCGCAGGCGGGGCTGCCTTGAAGGACTGTGTAATGCATAGCTACAGACTACGCCCCCTGGCCGCCATGCTGCTGCTTGGCCTGGCTGTCATGGGCACTGCCTGCAATAAAAGCGATACCGATGCAGCCAAGGCCGCCAGCGCGGCGGCAGCCAGTACGCCAGCCCGTGCACTGTCGCCTGCCGACTTGCTGGTGACGGTGGTAGCACCGGTGGCCGAGCAGCTACCCTTTACCGCCACGCTGAACCCGCTAAACAGCGCCGAGGTGGCCGCGCAGAGCGAAGGCACCGTGCTGGCCGTGCTGGTACGCGAGGGTGAAACGGTACAGAAAGGCCAGCTGCTGGCGCGCATCGACGCCGAAGCGCTGCGCCAGAGCGTGCTGGAAATGCAGGCACAGCTGGCCAACGACGAAGCACGGCTGAAGCTGGCCCGCCTCAAGCGCGACAAGCAGCGCGAGCTATACCAGCAGGGCTTTATCTCCAAGCTGGCATTCGATGAAATCGACAACGACTACCAGATCCGCGTGGGCGAGTTGGCCGCACGCCGCAGCCAGCTGGCGCGGGCCAAAACCAGCCTGGGTGAAACCGAAGTGCGCGCGCCGATGGCGGGCATCGTGTATGCCCGGCGCACCCAGCCTGGCGAGCAGGCCAGCAAGAACCAGAAGCTGTTTGCCATTGCCGACCTGTCGGTGCTGGAGGCTGCGGCCAACATGCCGGCGCGGGACATCGGCAAGCTCAAGCCCGGCCAGGCTGCCCGCTTTACCGTAGAAGGGCTGGCCGGCGAATTCCGTGGCGAGCTGGTACGCATCAACCCGGTAGCGGCCACGGCTACGCGGACGTTCAGTGTTTATGTGCGTGTGGCCAACCAGGATGGCCGCCTGAAAGCCGGCCAGTTTGCCAAGGGCGGCATCGTGCAGCGCGAGGTGCTGGACGCCGTGCGCCTGCCGCAAGCGGCCGTACAGCAGGCCGACAGCGCCAGCCCGTGGGTGATGCTGGTACAAGGCGGGCGGCTGGTCAAACAGCCGGTGCGCATTGTGCTGCGCTCGGATAGCGAGCGTGTGCTGGCGGTGCAAGGCGTGGCTGCCGGGCAGACCATCCTGGCGGCGGCGCTACTGGGCGTGAAGCCCGGCGACGCCGTGACTCTGCCCAAACCTTAAGGAGACACGGCCATGTGGCTGACACGCGTCAGTGTACAAAACCCCTACTTTGCCGCCGTGCTGATGTTGCTGCTCACGGTGCTGGGCCTGTTTGCCTGGCGCAACCTGCCGGTAGAGGAGTTCCCCGATATCCGCTTCCCTGTGGCGGTAGTGTCTACCACCTACCAGGGCGCCTCGCCCGAGGTAGTGGAAAGCGATGTGACCCGCCCTATCGAAGAAGCGGTCAATACCATCAACGGCGTCAAGCACATCCGTTCGTATTCGTTTGAGGGCAGCTCGGTAGTGGTGGTGGAGTTCGAGCTGTCTACCGACGCGGTACAGGGCTTGCAAGAGGTGCGCGACAAGGTGGGCGCGGTGCAGGGCAGCCTGCGGCGCGAGGTGGATACCCCCACCATTTCGCAGATGAACCCCAACGACGACCCGCTGATGTCCTACACGCTCAGCTCGGCACAGAGCAGCCAGCGCGACCTGTCTACCTGGGCTGAGAACGTGCTGAAAAAGCGCCTGCAAACGGTAGCGGGTGTGGGCGAGGTGAAGATTGTCGGCGGCAGCAAGCGCGAGGTGCGCGTGCAGCTGGACCCGTACCGGCTGGAGGCGCTGGGCTTGTCGGTCAGCGAGGTGTCGGACGCCATTGCTGCGGCCAACCGTGACTACCCGGCCGGCCAGGTCAGCACGCAGAACAACGAGCTGTCGGTGCGGGTGGCTGGCAAACTCAAGACCATGGAAGACTTCCGTGCCCTGGTGATTGCCAGCCGCGAAGGCCGTGACATACGCTTGGCCGATGTGGCCCAGGTAGACGATGCCGAGGCCGAGCGCAACAGCGTGACGCTGATCGATGGCAAACCTGGCGTAGGCCTGGATATCCGCGCTGCACGCGGTGCCAATGTGGTGAGCGTGGCCGACGGCGTGAAACGCATTGTGGCCGAATACCAGCCGCAGGCGCCGGCAGGCACCAGCGTGCGCCTGACCTACGACAAGTCGGAAGAGGTCAAAGGCTCGCTGCACGAAGTAGAAAAAACCCTGTTGGAAGGCGCCGCGCTGACGGTGCTGATTGTGTTCCTGTTTCTGGGTAGCTGGCGCAGCACGGTGATTACCGGCCTGACGCTGCCGATTTCCATGATCGGCACCCTGTTTGCCATCCAGGCCATGGGCTTCACCCTGAACATGATGACGCTGATGGCGCTGTCGCTATCGGTGGGCCTGCTGATCGACGACGCCATCGTGGTACGCGAAAACATCGTGCGCCACGCCAACCTGGGCAAGAGCCACTTTCAGGCCGCGCTGGACGGCACCAACGAGATCGGCCTGGCGGTGCTGGCCACCACGCTCACCATTGTAGCGGTGTTCCTGCCGGTGGGCTTCATGGGCGGCATCATCGGCAAGTTCTTCCACCAGTTTGGTCTGGCGGTGACTGTGGCGGTGCTGATCTCGCTGCTGGTGTCGTTTACGCTGGACCCGATGCTGTCGTCCATCTGGCACGACCCGCATCGCCACGGCGACAAGCACAAGGGGCCGGTTGGCCGCATGCTGGACTGGTTCGAAGCCTCGCTGGACCGCCTGGGCGAGCGCTACGTGGCGGTGATCCGCTGGTCGCTGGCGCACCGTAAAACCGTGGTGGCCAGTGCACTGGCCATGACCGTGGGCAGCTTCATGCTGGTGCCGGTTATCGGTGGCGAATTCATGCCGGCGGCGGACAAGGGCGAGTTCCGCCTCACCTTCAAGACCGCCGCCGGTTCGACGCTGGAGTACACCGAAGGCAAGGCACGCGAGGTAGAGCAGCGCATCCGCGCCGCCTTGCCCGAAGTGAAGTCTATCGATAGCAAGATCGGTGGCGGCAGCTTTGGCGCGGGGCGTAACGAAGCCCGCTTGTCGGTGGACGTAGGCGACAAACAGCACCGCCAGCGTGATTTGTTCGCACTGATGGCCGCCGCGCGCAGTGCCGCGCTGCCGGTAGCGGGCATACAGCTGGATTCGGTGGAAGAAACCGGCCAGCACGGGCCACCGGGCAAACCGGTGAACCTGGGGGTGCGCGGTAGCGACCTGCAAAGCCTGCAGCGTGCCACCGCCGACATCATGGCCGCCATCAAGCAGGTGAAGGGCGTCAGTGATGTGGAGTCCAGCCTGAGCGATGCCGACCCGGCGCTGAACGTACAGCTGCACCGCGACGCGGCCGCCACCCTGGGCGTGGATCTGGCGCGGGTAGGCAATACACTGTCGGTGCTGCTGGGTGGCAGCACGGCGACCACCTGGGAAGCGCCGGACGGTGAAAACTACAGTGTACGGCTGCAGGTGCCGCGTGAAGCGCGTGCTACCGAGCTGCTGGATGTGCTGATGGTGCCGGGGCGGCGTGCCGACAGTGGCGAGGCGCAGATGGTGCCACTATCGCAGGTAGCCAGCATTGTACCGGCTACCAGCCCGCGCCAGATCGAGCGTACCGACCTGATGCGCGAAATCAGCGTGACAGCCAATATCAGCGGCCGCAGTTCGGGCGAAGTATTTGCCGATGTCGACAAGGCGCTCAAGGCGGTGAAGCTGCCGGCTGGCGTGGTGCTGTCGCAGCAGGGCGAGCGCCAGGACATGCAGGAATCGCTGGGCTACGCGGTGCAGGCGCTGGCCATGGGGGTGATCTTCATCTACATGATCCTGGCGGCGCAGTTCCGCAGCTTCACCTTGCCCATCACCATCATGGTGGCGCTGCCGCTGGCCTTTGTCGGTGTGTTTGTGGCGCTGCTGTTGTTTGGCTCCACGCTGAACATGTTCTCGGTGATCGGCATCATCATGCTGATGGGCCTGGCGTCGAAGAACGGCATTTTGCTGGTGGACTTCATCAACCAGAGCCGGCGCGAGGGCATGTCGCGGCTGGACGCCATCGTAGAGGCAGGCCGCGTGCGGCTGCGCCCCATCATGATGACCAGCCTGGCCATGATCTTCGGCATGCTGCCGCTGGCGCTGGCCAGCGGGGCGGGCTCGGAAACGCAGCGCCCGATGGCGCACGCCATTATCGGCGGCATGATCACGTCTACCGTGCTGACGCTGATTGTGGTGCCGGTGGTGTACACCTATATGGATGGCCTGCGTAGCCGCATCCGCCGCCTGCTGGCACGGCTGAGCGGGCAGAAGGTTGCCCAGGCGCACGACTAGCCTGCCAGGTGCTGGCACCGTGGCCAAAACGACACCCCCCGCAGGCATTGCCTGCGGGGGGTGTCTTGTTCAGCGAGCCAGGGTTTGTCAATCCGGGCGCACCCGCCGGGCAGCCGCCGCAGCGCTCCCGGCAGGTGTACTGCACGCTTACTGCTTGACGTACACCAGCTGTGCCGGCATCGGGGCCGGGAAGTCCTGGCCACCCAGCGCTTCGCGTATGGTTTTGTTGGTGTCGAAATACACTTGCCAGTAGTGGTCGTTATGGCAGTAGGGGCGTACCGCCAGCACCGGGCCTACCAGGTTGAACTCCAGGATTTCCACCTCTATCGCCGGGCTTGCCAGGACATTGGGGATGGTAGCGATGTGCGCCTTGAGTACTGCGACGGCGGCGGGGAAGTCGGCATTGCCGGACAGCTGTGCCTTGAGCTCGACACGGCGGTGCGGGTTGCTACTGTAGTTTTGCAGGGTGTCGCCCAGGATCTTGCTGTTACCCACCATGGTCAGCACATTGTCCGGCGTATTCAGCGCCGTGGTGAACAGGCCGATCTCGCGCACGGTGCCGGTGACACCGCCGGCGGTGACAAAGTCACCTGCCTTCATCGGACGCAGCACGATCAGGAACACCCCGGCGGCAAAGTTGGACAGCAGGCCGGACCACGCCATGCCGATGGCGACGCCGGCAGCAGCAAACAGCGCGGCAAAGGTCGTGGTCTGGATACCGAAATAACCCAGGATACCCACTACCAGCATGATGTTGAGGGTGACGTTGATGACGGTGCCCATGTAGCGCATGATGGTCGCGTCGACATGCTGACGCGCCAGTGCACGTTGCACCAGGTTACCGACCACGCCGATCAGCCAGCGCCCCAGTACCCAGAACAGGATGGCGGCCAGCAGTTTGACGCCCACATCAATGGCGTAGGTGCCAAGTATCTGTTGCCATTGCGAAAAGTCGGTCTGATTCATGTGCTATTCCTTTAAAGTCTATTTGATAGAATTGACAGCTGTTCCAGTTAAGCACACCGGATGAGACCCTACAAGCGCATTACTGATGGCAATAAATCCTGCGTCCTGCGCTACCGGCGTTTTGTCCACAATGGCGCGACTTATGTCAAAGCACGGGGCGAGGCGGTCGCGGTATAATGCGGCCAACTTATCAGACCCACTCAGGCCGACATGACACAGCTCAAGAATGACACCTTCCTGCGCGCGCTGCTGAAGCAGCCGGTTGACTACACCCCGATCTGGATGATGCGCCAGGCTGGCCGCTACCTGCCGGAATACCGCGCCACCCGTGCCAAGGCGGGCAGCTTCATGGGTCTGTGCACCAGCCCGGATTACGCTACCGAAGTCACCCTGCAGCCGCTGGAGCGTTTCCCGCTGGACGCGGCCATCCTGTTTTCCGACATTCTGACCGTGCCGGACGCGATGGGTCTGGGCCTGTACTTTGCCGAAGGCGAAGGCCCCAAGTTCGAACGCACCCTGCGCGACGAAGCCGCCATCCAGGCGCTGGAAGTGGCCCCGCTGGAAAAACTGCAGTATGTCTTTGACGCAGTCAGCAGCATCCGCCGCGCGCTGGATGGCCGTGTACCGCTGATCGGCTTTTCCGGCAGCCCGTTTACGCTGGCTTGCTACATGATCGAAGGCGGCGGTTCGGCCGACTTCCGCCACGTGAAAGCCATGCTGTACGCCCGCCCCGAGCTGCTGCACCGCATTCTGCAGATTACTGCACAGTCGGTAACCGCCTACCTGAACGCCCAGATTGCTGCCGGTGCGCAGGCAGTACAGATTTTTGATACCTGGGGTGGCGCGCTGAGCCACGCGGCGTACAAAGAGTTTTCGCTGGCCTATATGCAGCAGATCATCGCAGGCCTCACCCGCGAGGTAGATGGCCGCCGTGTGCCGGTGATCGTGTTCACCAAAGGCGGTGGCCAATGGCTGGAAACCATTGCCGGTATCGGTGCTGACTGTGTCGGGTTGGACTGGACTACCGACATTGGCCTGGCGCGCGCCCGCGTGGGCGAGCAGGTCGCGCTGCAGGGCAACTTCGACCCTAACGCGCTGTTTGGCAGCCCGGCATCGATCGAGGCCGAAGCAGGCCGTATCCTGGCAGCTTACGGCCACGGCAGTGGCCACGTGTTCAACCTGGGCCACGGCATTTCCCAGTTTGCCGACCCGGCGCACGCCGGTGCGTTGGTAGAGGCTGTACACCGCTTGTCGCGTCAGTACCACCAGTAACAGCACTGCATTTTGCCGGCGGCCATCGTATGATGCGGTGGCCGTTTTTTATTGTTGGCGCCGGTTTGCGCAAGGGGCTTGACAGCTACGTGCGGTGTTGTTCCTGTACTTATTCACACGGTCGATAAGTTTGTGCGCTTTCTGTCAAGGGCTCGCGATAAAAAAACAAGTCAAATCATAAGTAATTGAATTTAAAAGAAAAAATATTTAGATTAATTTTTGTGCAATCTAACGCCGAGGCCGGTTTGACGGCCTTGGCATGCACTCAACTACAGCTTGTGCACAAAGTTATCCACAGCATCTGTGCACAGCTTGGGCCAAGCCAATGCTGGCGTGGCCTGGTGGGGAAACAGGAGTTCATTTGACTGAGCGCGTGATACTGGGCGTGTGGCTGGATGTGCCGCTACGCGCCGCCTTCAGCTACCTGCACGACAGCCCGTTGCCGGATGGCACCCGGGTAAAAGTAGCCTTTGGCCCGCGCGAAATGTGTGGTGTTATCGACAACAGCATACCGCCACCCGCGGTGGCTACGGACAAACTCAAGCCCATTCTGGCCGTGCTGGACGAGCTGCCGCCATTGCCTGCCTTGCTGCTGGAACAGGTGCAATTTGCCGCCCGCTATTACCTGCACCCGGTGGGCCAGGCGTTGTTTACCGCCTTGCCCACCAGCCTGCGCGAAGCGCGGCCGGTCAGACAGGCGGACCATCATGTTTACCAGCTCAGTGCGCAAGGGCTGGCCCGGCCGCCGGCGGCGCGCAGTACCGTCAAGACACTGCTGTGGCAGGCCTTGCAACAGCCGCTCGGTCGCGAGGCCCTGCGCCAGCTGCACCCGCAAGCGGGCAGCTATCTGAAGGCCGGCCTGGCCAGTGGCGACATCACCGCGCTGCCGTGGCAGCCTGCCGCGCTGCGCGTAGAGGGGGCGCTGCCGCTGAACGCCCAGCAAGAAGCTGCGCGTAGCTCGGTGGCAGCGGCGCTGGGCAGCTTTGCTGCCTTCCTGCTGCACGGCATTACCGGCAGCGGCAAGACCGAGGTCTACCTGCAGCTGATTGCCCAGGTGTTGGCCGCAGGGCGCCAGGTGCTGGTGATCATCCCCGAAATCAACCTGACCCCGCAGCTGATCGACCGCTTTGCCCGGCGCTTTCCGGCTACCGGTATTGCCTGCCTGCACAGTGGCCTGTCCGATGGCGAGCGCTTGCAAGGCTGGCTGGATGCCTGGCAGGGCCGTGCCGGCATTGTCATCGGCACCCGCCTGGCGGTGTTTACCCCGCTGCCGCAGCTGGGTCTGGTGATAGTGGACGAAGAGCACGACGGCTCGTTCAAGCAGCACGACGGCCTGCGTTACCACGCGCGCGACCTGGCGGTATGGCGTGCACACCGCCAGCAGGTGCCTGTACTGCTGGGCAGTGCCACGCCCAGCCTGGAAACCGTGGCGAATGTGGAAGCCGGGCGCTATCGCAAGCTGGTATTGGACCAGCGTGCCCACGACGGTGCCAGCTTGCCGCAAATTGGCCTGCTGGATGTCAGACGGCAAAAGCTGGACGATGGCCTGGCGCCCGAGGTGATTGCGGCGCTGCGCCAGCGCCTGGCACGGCGCGAGATGAGCCTGGTGTTTATCAACCGCCGTGGCTACTCGCCGGTGCTGGCCTGCACCGATTGCGGCTGGACATCGGCCTGCCGCCATTGCAGCGCCCGCATGGTGCTGCACCTTAGCGCCCGCCAGCTGCGCTGCCATCACTGCGGTGCGCAGCAGCGCATCCCCGTACAGTGCCCGGACTGCGGCAACCCCGACATCAAGCCGCTGGGCGAGGGCACGCAAAGGCTGGAGGCGGCGCTGCAGCGCCTGCTGCCCGAAGCGCGCATCCTGCGCATCGACCGCGACAGCACCAGCACCAAGGCGGCGTGGGACAGTATTTACCAGCGCGTGCACAGTGGCCAGGTGGATATCCTGGTGGGCACGCAGATGCTGGCCAAGGGGCATGATTTCGGTGCGCTGTCGCTGGTGGTGGTACTGGGCAGCGACGGCGGTTTGTATTCGGCCGATTTCCGCGCCAGCGAGCGCCTGTTTGCACAGCTGATGCAGGTTGCCGGCCGCGCCGGCCGCGCCGGCGTACCCGGGCACGTGGTGATTCAGACCCAGTGGCCGGACCACCCGCTCTACCTGGCGCTGCAGCAGCACGATTTCGACGGCTTTGCCGCCAGCCAGCTGGCCGAGCGGCGCGAGGCTGGCTTTCCGCCCGCGGCCTACCAGATACTGCTGCGTGCCGACGCCCCCGCCTATGCCGACGCCGAGCAATTCTTGCAAGCTGTGCTGCAACAGCTGGGGGCGCCGCCGGACGGTATTACCGTGTTCGGCCCGGCGCCCGCGCTGATGGCGCGCCTGGCCGGGCGCGAGCGCGCCCAGCTCACGCTGGAATCCACCGCCCGCGCTGCCCTGCACGGCTGGCTGCGGGCAGAACTGCCCACGATCGAGGCCTTGGCCCGCAAGGCATCGCGCCAGCTGCGCTGGTCGCTGGATGTCGACCCACTGGAGCTCTGAGTGAAACGTACCCTGACCCTGTTATTACTTTGCGCGGCCAGCACACAGGCCGCCGTACCGGCTGGCTTTCGCGCCAATGAAGTGGCCATCTGGGCGGCGCCGGTAGAAAACGATAGCGTATTCGACGCCTGGCGTGCCGATACACCGGTCAACCCGGCATCCACCATGAAGCTGCTCACCAGCTGGGCCGCCCTGAACCGCCTGGGGCCGAACTACCGCTGGAAAACCGAATTCAAAAGTGATGCCCCGCTGGAAAACGGCGTGCTGCGCGGCGACTTGTACTGGGTTGGCCGCGGCGACCCGCGCCTGGATAGCCCGCGTCTGGCCGAAATGCTGCGCCAGCTGCGCCTGCGCGGCGTGCAGCGCATAGAAGGCAGCCTGCTGCTGGACAAGCGTGCCTACAGCAATATTGGCAGTGCCGATGGCTTTGCCGGCGACGCCGACCGGGTGTTTACCGTACCGCCCGATACCCATCTGCTGAACCTGAAAGTGGCCTGGCTGCGCTATGGCTTCGATGGTGGCAAACCGGCGGTGCAATTGGACCCGCCGCTGCCGCAATTTACCCTGGATAACCAGCTGCAGGCCGGTAGCGCCGCTAGCTGCGGCGACGTACGCCAGCACGTCAAGGTTGCGGTAGACGAGCGCACCATCCGTGTCAGCGGCAAGCTGCCGCAAGGCTGCGATGGTGCGGCCAACTACGTCAATGTGCTGGATATCAACAGCTTTGCCAGCCAGAGTTTCCGTGCGCTGTGGCGCGGGCTGGGCGGGGAAGGGCCGGCTGCCGTGGGGGTTGCCGCGGCACCGGCTGGCGCGCGCACCTTGCTGCAGCAGGAGTCTGACCCGCTCACCGATGTGTTGACCGATGTGAACAAGCACAGCAATAACACCATGGCCCGCAGCGTATTGCTGGCCCTGGGCATGGAGCAGCCGCAAAGCGGCAATACGCTGGACGATGCCGTCGCCCAGGTACGCGGCCTCTTGCAAAGCAAAGGGTTGGCCGCAGATACACTGGTACTGGAAAACGGCGCCGGCCTGTCGCGGCGGGAACGCATCAGTGCGCGCCTGCTAGGCGAGGTACTGCGCGATGCCGCGCGTGGCCCTTACGGCCCCGAGTTGGCCGCTACCCTGCCGCTGGCGGGCGAAGATGGCACCTTGCGCAAGCGCCTGGGCAGCTTTGCCGGCAGCCTGCGCATGAAAACCGGCACGCTGGACGACACCCGCGCGCTGGCTGGCTACTGGCAAGCGCCCAGCGGCCAGCGCCTGGTGATTGTGGCCGTGGTGAACTCGCCGCGCGCCAGCGAGCTGACGCCGGCGCTGGACGCCGCAGTGGGCGACGTGATCCGCCGTTACCAGGCCAGCTTGCTGCTGGCACCGTGAGCGGTAGCATCGTGCTACGGCACACGCTTATAATCGACCCAAACCTTACCGGATACCGCCATGAAACCCGTTACCATGTACACCACCGCAGTCTGCCCTTACTGCATTCGTGCCAAGCAGCTGCTGGCCAGCAAGGGCGTGAGCGATATCAATGAAATCCGCATCGACCTGGACCCGGCCGAGCGTGAAAAAATGATGAGCATCACCGGCCGCCGCACCGTGCCGCAAATCTTCGTTGGCGAAACCCACGTGGGTGGCTGCGATGACCTGGTGGCACTGAATGGTGCCGGCAAGCTGGACGTATTGCTGGCT
The DNA here is from genome assembly GCF_028548455.1 of Vogesella aquatica. Taxonomy (GTDB): domain Bacteria; phylum Pseudomonadota; class Gammaproteobacteria; order Burkholderiales; family Chromobacteriaceae; genus Vogesella; species Vogesella aquatica. The sequence continues at coordinate 36,212 of NZ_JAQQLF010000008.1, read as the reverse complement.
GATTGATCTGTATCTCGTCGCTGTCATCTATTCATGCGATGATGACAGCTGATTCCAACCCCGCACCTGCCAGGTGCCATAGAGACGTAAAAAATGAGCGAACAACAAGAGCTGCAACCGGTTTTCTCCATCGAAAAAATCTACGTAAAAGATCTGTCGCTGGAAATCCCTAACGCCCCCGCCGTCTTCCTGGAACAGGAACAGCCAGAAATCGACATGCAGCTGGCCAATGGCGCACAGCAGCTGGAAGACGGTTTCTTTGAGTCGTCGCTGACCATCACCGTAACGGCCAAGCTGGGCGACAAAACCATGTTCCTGTGCGAAGTCAGCCAGGCAGGCATCTTCCAGATCCGCAACGTACCGGCGGAAGATATCGACCCGATCCTGGGTGTGGCTTGCCCGAACATCCTGTTCCCGTACGCCCGCGAAACCGTGTCCAACCTGGTTGGCCGCGCCGGCTTCCCGCCTGTGCTGCTGTCGCCGATCAACTTCGAAGCCCTGTACATGCAGCAGCGTGCAGAGCAGGCCGAAGCCGGTAACGCCTGAACCCCATGAAGCGACACCTTATTGTTGCTACTGCCGTACTGGCCTCGCTGGCCGGTACGGCTTTTGCACTGGAATTTCGCTCGGTAAAAGAAACCGGCGTAGCGCTGTACGACGCGCCCACCCTGTCGGCACAGAAACTGTTTGTGGTCAGCCGCTACTACCCGGTAGAAGTGCTGGCAGCACAAAAAGACTGGTCCCGCGTACGCGACGCCACCGGTGGCATAGCGTGGATACCGTCTGCCGCCCTGTCTACACGCCGCACCTTGCTGGTAACCAGCGACAGGCTGGCGGTACGCGAAAGCGCACAAGACAGCGCCCAGCTGCTGTTCTGGGCTGAAAAAGACCTGGTGCTGGATATGCAGGAAGCACCGCAAAGCAGCTGGGTCAAGGTCAAGCACCGTGACGGCAGCATCGGTTACGCCCGTATTAGCGGCCTGTGGGGCCTGTAAGAAAGCCGTGATGAAGATTACCGTTCTTGGTGCGGGTGCCTGGGGTACGGCGCTGGCACTGGCTTTTAGCCGCCAGCACCACGTTACCCTGTGGGGGCGCGATGCGGCGCAAATGATAGACATGCAGGCCAACCGCCTGAATCGCCGCTATCTGCCCGAATGCCCGTTCCCGGATAACCTGCACCTGTCGGCAGACTTGTCCGAAGCCGTGATGGGGGTGGAGCTGGTATTGGTGGTCACGCCGATTGCCGGCCTGCGCCCCAGCCTGAAAGAACTGGCTCGCCTGAAAGTGGATGCGCCCATCCTGTGGGCGTGCAAGGGCTTCGAGGCGGGCTCCAGCCTGCTGCCACACCAGGTGGTAGCCGAGGAGTTTCCGCGCCTGAAAACCGTCGGCGTGTTGTCTGGCCCCAGCTTTGCCAAGGAAGTGGCACTGGGTTTGCCGGCAGCCGTCACGCTGGCCTCGGAAAACTACGCCTTTGCCCGCGATTTTGCCCGCGAGCTGCACAGCCCCTTGCTGCGCATCTATGCCAACGATGATCTGGTCGGCGTAGAGGTAGGGGGCGCTGTGAAAAACGTGATGGCGATCGCCACCGGCGTAGCCGATGGCCTGGGCTTTGGCATGAATGCCCGCGCTGCGCTGATTACCCGCGGCCTGGCCGAAATCACCCGCCTGGCGGTAGCCTTGGGCGGTAGCCAGCAAAGCATGCTGGGTTTGTCCGGCGTGGGCGATTTGTTGCTGACCTGCACCGGTGCGCTATCGCGTAACCGTCAGGTAGGCCTGAAGCTGGCCGAGGGCAAGTCGCTGGACACCATTCTGGCCGAGCTGGGCCACGTGGCCGAAGGCGTGCCTACCGCCCGCGAAGTGCTGCGCATGGCCGAGCGGCTGGAGGTGGATATGCCGATTACTGCCGCGGTATGCGAGCTTTTGTATCACCAGGCCAAGCCACAGAGCGTGGTTGAGCGCTTGCTAGGTCGCACGCCCAAGCCGGAGTTCGGCACGCCCTGAACAAGGTTGGCCGCAGCCGCCTGTCCGCAGAACCCCTTTCATGGTGAAAGGGGTTTGTTTTTATCGGCGGTATGGTACGTGGCGTACCGCGCTCTGCCAGCTTAATCGCCTTCGGCAGGGGCGTCCGGCGGCGCAGGGGAAAACACGATAGCCAGCTTTTCGCGCAGGCTGGCCAGATCGAACTCGTGTTCGTCAGCGTCCAGCCGCTGGGCAAAATGGATGGTGTCCTGCTCATCCGCCAGCCACAACGCCGGGCAGGTGACGCCTGCCAGCGGAATATCCTGCAGTAGCACGCCGAAGTGTTTGTGAAAGTCGCGCCCGCGTAGGGTGGACAGCAACACTACCTGTGGCAGGCCGTGCTCGCGCCGCGCACGCTGCAGGCTGAAGGGGGAGTCGACGGTAACCACAATGAACTGCAGCAGGGGCCAGGCTTCCAGTGCCCGGCGCAGGTCTTGCAGCAGGGTGATGCCTGCCGATTCCGCATCAATGGATAGCAGCGTCACCACCAGTTTGACGCGGCCAAGGTAGCGTTCCAGCGAGACATCGCGCAGCTGCTCGTCTACCAGCATGAAGCTGGGCAATGTCTGCCCGGCTTCCGGGAAGTTGCCGCCCACTTCCAGCGTTTCTTCTTTATAGATAAAAGGGTGCAATGCCATCGAATCCTCCCGGCTTTTTACTATCGTGGCTTATCCGGGCAGAATTTCAAGCTGGTATTGCCAGGCGAGAGCCTGGCACCGGGGCCGTCAGGGGTAGTAAAAGTGCAGGCTGTAGCCCAGCGCCTTACCCTGGGTCATCTCCATGCGCAGCTGCAGCTTGAGTTCGCTATTGCCGTTGAACTGGCCAAGTTTGAGCTCGCTGGCAGGCACATAGTCTTCCGGGCGGAAAGCTTTGCGCGCTACCACCTTGTCTTCGGCATCCTTCAGCGTCAGCTCCATTACCGGGAAGGCTTGCGGATAGTTGGCCATGTTTTTCAGCGTGGCATTCAGCTGGATCAGGTGATCGTTCTGCGGCACAAACGACAGCTCCGACCATTCGGTACGGATCAGCTGGCGGTCGGTGGGCAGCGGCACGCGGCAACCCAGGCTGGCGCAGAGCGCTTCAAACGCCGGGCGTAGCTCGGGCGCTTCCGCGCTGATGCGGGTACGGTTAAAGAAGGCAATCTGCCCTAGCAATGCCAAGCCTAAAACCAGCACAATCAGGCTTTGTACGGTGGTTTTCAGTGCACTGCTGTTGGCCTCAGGCGCTTCCGGTGCGGTTTCGTCCGGCTCGGGCAGTGCTGTGTCGGCTGGCGGGGCGCTGAAAACCGGCTCCGTGCGTGGCTGTATAAGCGGGGCAGGGCTTGGCGCTAGCGGTTCGTCCGCTTCTGCCGGCTCAGGCTCGGGCTCGTTCTGGTAGGCAGACAGCTTTTTATTGCTGGCAGGGCTACGCAGGGCTTCTGCCAGCGCTTGCTGGAATGCCGCGATTTCCTGCCGATTGGCCTCGGCCTCGGCAGCCGCTGCGCGGAAATCCGGCGCAATTGCCGGTTCGGCGGGCTTGGGCGCGGCCTGGCTTAGCTCTGCCGCAACGCGCTGCTTGTCCAGCAGGTCGAAATCCGGCAGGTCGAAATCTTCGTCTTGAATGGGGGTGTCTGGCCGCGCCGGTAACGGCTCGCGGCTGGGCGGGGCTGTCCTTGCCGGGGCGGGCTGGAAGTCGGGCAGCTCCAGCTCGAAATCATCGTCCAGGCTATCCGGCGCGGGCATACCGGCAGCCATGGCTGGCTGTGACATCACGGGTGGTGCCGGCGGTACCGGCGGTGCCAAAGGCACCTCCGGTACAAGGGCTTCCAGATGGCTGGGTGCATGAAAAACATGGCTGCAGCGCCCGCAGCGTACCATACCGCCAGCGAGGGCGAGATGGGCGTCAGAGACTTTGAATTTGGTCTGGCAGCTGGGGCACTGTGTGGTTTGGCTCATGTTTTACGGGCGTTTGGTTCCGGATAGTCGGGTCCAGCCCTCGTCGAACACGGCAGCGTCCATATCGAACCATTTGGCGTAAATGGCGGACAGCTCTTCGGCCTGCTCGGCAAGAATGCCGGAAAGCACGATTTTACCACCGGTTTTCACGTGGCTAGCCAGCAATTCGCCCAGCATGCGCAGCGGGTTGGCCAGAATGTTGGCCACGACAACGTCGTACTCGCCGGGCAGCAGGGTGTCAGGCAGGCCAAAGTCGGCGCTGACGCTGTTTTGCTGTGCATTGTCGATACTGGAGCGCACGGCTTGGGCATCGATATCGATACCACGCGTGGCGCCGGCACCCAGTTTCAGCGCGGCAATAGCCAGAATACCGGAGCCGCAACCGTAATCCAGTACGGTTTCGCCGCCCTGTATTTGCTGATCCAGCCATTGCAGGCACAGACGGGTAGTCGGGTGGCTACCGGTACCAAAGGCCAGGCCCGGGTCCAGCTGCAGGTTGATGGCAGCCGGGTCCGGCGAGGTGTGCCAGGTGGGGGTAATCCACAGGCGGTCGGAGATGCGGATCGGGTCGAACTGGCTTTGTGTCAGGCGTACCCAATCTTGCTCTTCTACCCGCGATACCGTGTAGCTGGGCACATCGATGTGGCACTGGTTGGCCGCAGCGGTCACCAGCAGCGCCACATCGGCGTCTTCGGCAAACAGGCTGTTGATCAGGCTGTGGCTCCACAGCTGGTCTACCGGCTCGCCGGGTTCGCCAAAAATCGGCTGCTCGTCATCGGTACCCGCCAGCGCATCTTCGATGGTGGCGGACAGGGCGCCAACGTCCATCAGGACGTCGGCCAGTTTCTCGGCCACAGCCGAGTCAGCGTGAATGGTGGCTTGCAGCCATGCCATGGAATTAACTGCCTTTCTTCAGCTGCGCCAGGCGCTCTTCCAGATAATGGATGCTGGTGCCGCCCTGACGGAAGGCATTGTCCATGAAGAGTTCCTGATGCAGCGGGATATTGGTTTTGATGCCGGTGATGGCCATTTCGGACAGGGCAACGCGCATGCGCGCCATGGCCTGTTCGCGGGTATCACCATAAGAGATCAGTTTACCAATCATCGAGTCGTAGTGGGGCGGAACCGTGTAGCCCTGGTAGATGTGCGAGTCGATGCGGATACCCGGGCCACCGGCCGGGTGGTAGCTTTCGATCTTGCCTGGCGACGGGATGAAGGTGAACGGGTCTTCCGCGTTGATGCGGCATTCCATCGCGTGGCCCTTGAACACGATCTGCTCCTGGGTGAAGCGCAGCTTCTCGCCAAAGGCAATGCGGATCTGCTCTTGTACGATATCGATGCCGGTGATCAGCTCGGAAACCGGGTGTTCTACCTGTACGCGGGTGTTCATCTCGATGAAGTAGAACTCGCCGTTTTCGTACAGGAACTCAAAGGTACCGGCGCCACGGTAGCCGATGCGGCGGCAGGCTTCGGCGCAAGCTTCGCCAATGCGCTGGCGCTGTTCGGCGGTAATGCCCGGTGCCGGTGCTTCTTCGATGATCTTCTGGTGGCGGCGCTGCATCGAGCAGTCGCGTTCGCCCAGGTACACGGCGTTGCCGTGCTGGTCGGCCAGGATCTGGATTTCGATGTGGCGCGGCTGCTCCAGGAATTTTTCCATGTACACGGTGGGGTTGCCAAAGGCAGCGCCTGCTTCGGTACGGGTCATGTTCACCGAGTTGATCAGCGCGGCTTCGGTATGTACCACGCGCATGCCGCGGCCACCACCACCGCCAGCGGCCTTGATGATTACCGGGAAGCCGATCTTGCGGGCAATCTTGGTGATTTCTACCGGGTCATCCGGCAGCGCACCGGCTACGCCCGGAACGGTCGGCACGCCAGCGTCGATCATGGCCTGCTTGGCCGATACCTTGTCGCCCATCTGGCGGATGGTTTCCGGGCGCGGCCCGATGAAGGCAAAGCCGGACTGTTCCACGCGTTCGGCAAAGTCGGCGTTCTCGGACAGGAAGCCGTAGCCCGGGTGAATCGCCTGGGCGTCGGTGACTTCGGCGGCGGCGATCAGGGCGGGTACGTTCAGGTAGCTCAGGGTGGACGACGCGGGCCCGATGCAGACCGACTCGTCGGCCAGCTTCACGTATTTTGCCTCGCGATCGGCTTCGGAATGCACTACTACCGTTTTAATACCCATTTCGCGGCAGGCGCGCTGGATACGCAGGGCAATTTCACCGCGGTTAGCGATCAGGATCTTTTCAAACATGTCGGTTTCTCCGCAGCCCGGATGCCGTTGGGCGGGCATCGGGCTCGGGCTGTTGGCAGCCCTTCAATTCACGCGAAAACGACAGGGCACGCTGGCGTGCCCTGTCATTTGAAATTCACGGCAGATCGCTGCTTATTCGATGATGAACAGCGGCTCGCCAAATTCTACTGGCTGGCCTTCTTCGATCAGGACAGCTTTCACCACCCCGCTGCGCTCGGCTTCGATTTCGTTCATCAGCTTCATCGCTTCGATGATGCACAGGGTGTCGCCTACATTGACTTGCTGGCCGACTTCTACAAACGGCTTGGAGCCTGGGCTCGGGCGGCGATAGAAGGTACCCACCATCGGGGATTTCACCGCGTTGGCGTTGTCGGCAGCGGCTACCGGTGCGGGGGCGGCTGGGGCGGCAGCTACCGGGGCGGCTGCCGGCGCAGCCTGCTGCGGCAGGTGTACTTGCATGGGTTGTGCGAAGTTGACCGCCGCATTGGCGGATACGCGGGTGATGCGGACTTTTTCTTCGCCCTCGGTCACTTCGAGTTCAGCAATGCCGGATTCCTCGACGAGATCGATCAGCTTTTTCAGTTTGCGCAGGTCCATGGTCTTCCTTCGGATAGTATTCGGGTGTTATGCCGGCAGGCTCATACGCTTGATCGCGTGGGCCAGTGCCAGGGCGTAGCCATCAGCGCCCAGGCCGCAAATCACGCCTACCGCCAGATCCGAAAAATACGAATGGTGGCGGAAAGGCTCGCGGGCGTGGACGTTGGATAAGTGGACTTCAATGAATGGCACCTTGACGCCAGCCAGTGCATCGCGAATGGCAACACTGGTATGGGTAAACGCCGCCGGATTGATGATGACAAAAGCCGTGCCGTCGGTAAGGCAAGCATGGATACGGTCAATCAGCAGGTGCTCGGCGTTGCTTTGCAGAACATCCAGCTCGAAACCGGCATCGCTGGCTTGCGTACGCAGGCGCTGGTTGATGTCGTCCAGGGTGTCCCGGCCGTAGTGCTGTGGCTCGCGCAGTCCGAGTAGGTTCAGATTGGGGCCGTGCAGCACGAGGATTTTTCGGGTCAAGGTGTCAGTCCCTGTTTTGATATGGGCGCGAGTTTGCCGCAATTGTCAGCAAGATGTCCAGCAATTGCCGCATTTCAAACGTGTGTTTAAGTTGCGAACGTGTTGGAAAAATGCTGCGCTTTCGAGTGAAAACACTAACAAATCGGCACATTGTAAGCAGCCGGTAAACTTTAGCGAGCTGCAATAAAACGCTTGTTGATCTGGCACAAGCAGAAGGTGTGCCGGGAACGCTGCCACGGGATGGCGCTCGAAAGGTATAATCGCCACGTTTTCCAAAAGATACCCGCCATGCACGTTTCCGACTTTGACTACCACCTTCCCGAAAACCTGATCGCGCAGCACCCCCCTGCGGTGCGCGGTGCCAGCCGCTTGTTGCTGGTCAACGGCAGTACGCTGGCTGATGCGCAGTTTGCCGCGTTTGCCGATGCCTTGCAGGCCGGAGACGTGATGGTGTTTAACGATACCCGCGTGATCAAAGCGCGCCTGTTTGGCGAAAAAGCCAGCGGCGGCAAGATCGAGGCGCTGGTAGAGCGCGTGCTGGACGAGCACCACGTGCTGGCCCACGTGCGCGCCAGCAAGTCGCCCAAGCCGGGTACGCGGCTGATTTTTGCCGAGCGCTGGCAGGCCGAGATGGTCGAGCGCGTCGGCGAGCTGTTCCGCCTGCGCTTTCTGGATGCGGCCAACGTATTCGATATTCTGGATGCCTCCGGCAAGCTGCCGCTGCCACCGTATATCGAGCGCGATACCGACGGCGACGACGACGAGCGTTACCAGACCGTGTATGCACGGGAAAAGGGCGCGGTGGCCGCGCCGACTGCCGGCCTGCACTTTACCGACGACATGCTGCAGCAGTTGGCCGCAAAAGGCGTAAAACTGTGCAATGTGACGCTGCATGTGGGTGCCGGCACCTTCCAGCCGGTGCGGGTGGACAATATTGCCGACCACAAAATGCACAGCGAGATCTACGATATCCCGCAGGCCACGGTAGATGCCATCAACACTGCGCATGCCGCCGGTCGCCAGGTGCTGGCCGTGGGGACTACCAGCATGCGTGCGCTGGAATCCGCCGCCCGTGGCGACGGCGTGTTGAAAGCGGGCCGTGGCGAGACCGATATCTTTATCACGCCGGGCTACCGTTTTAATGTGGTGGACAAGCTGCTGACCAACTTCCACCTGCCCAAATCCACGCTGCTGATGCTGGTGTCGGCTTTTGCCGGTTACACCGAGATGCGTGCCGCCTACGCGCACGCTGTAGCGCAGGAATACCGTTTCTTCAGCTATGGCGATGCCATGCTGCTGACCCGCAAGGACTAAGCCCATGAGCGGATTGACTCACGATAGCGCCAGCCCGCAGGACGTGATCCTGCACGCCGTATCGCGCCAGCTGGAAATCAGCTTTGACGACGGTGCCCGTTTCCGGCTGCCGGCCGAATACCTGCGCGTGCACTCGCCCTCGGCCGAGGTGCGCGGGCATGGTGTAGGCAACGCGGTACTGCAAACCGGCAAGCTGCACGTGGCCATTACCGGCCTGGAGCCGGTAGGCCACTACGCGCTGAAAATTGTTTTTGACGACGGCCACGACAGCGGCCTGTATAGCTGGGCCTACCTATACGAGCTGGGCGTGAAGCACGACCAGTACTGGCAGGATTATCTGAATCGCCTCGCCGCCGCAGGCGCGAGCAGGGAGTAAGCATGGACAACCAGACGCATTTTGGTTTTAAAACCGTCGATGAAAGCGAAAAGGCGGGCAAGGTGGCCGAGGTATTCCACTCGGTAGCGCAAAAGTACGACGTGATGAACGACCTGATGTCGGGCGGCCTGCACCGCGTGTGGAAGCACTTCACCCTCACCACGTCCGGCGTGCGTGCCGGCGACAAGGTGCTGGACATCGCCGGTGGTACCGGCGACCTGGCGCGTGGCTGGGCCAAGCGCGTAGGCAAGAGCGGCGAAGTGTGGCTTACCGACATCAACAGCTCGATGCTGACCGTGGGCCGCGACCGCCTGCTGGACGAGGGCATGATCCTGCCGGTGTCGCTGGCCGACGCCGAAAAGCTGCCGTTCCCCGATAACTACTTCAATGCCGTGTCGGTGGCCTTCGGCCTGCGCAACATGACGCACAAGGATGCCGCGCTGAAAGAAATGTTCCGTGTGCTGAAGCCGGGTGGCAAGCTGTTTGTGCTGGAGTTTTCCAAGGTCTGGAAGCCGCTGTCGCCGCTCTACGATTTCTACTCGTTCAAGGCGCTGCCGGTGATGGGCAAGCTGGTGGCCAATGACGCCGACAGCTACCAGTACCTGGCCGAGTCCATCCGCATGCACCCCGATCAGGAAACCCTGAAGCAGATGATGCTGGACGCCGGTTTTGGCCGCGTCGATTACCACAATATGACTGGCGGCGTGGTGGCACTGCATAAAGGCATCAAGTTCTGATGGATGCCAGCCTCGCCGTGCGGCTGGCCGAGCTGGGCATTAGCCCGGCAAGGTTGGCCGCACGCGGCCTGCAGCCTTACGCCGAGGCTGATGCGGCTAGCCTGGTGCTGGCCGACATGAACGACGCCGGCCGCGAGTTCCACCTGCTGCCCGGTGCCGCCACCGCGTGGCAGGCCATGCGCGATGCCGCCGCCGCCGACGGCGTGACGCTGTTTCTGGTGTCCGCATTCCGCAGTGTGGCGCGGCAGTACGAGATCGTGGCCGCCAAACTGGCGCGCGGCCAGTGCCTGGACACCATTCTGGCCGTTAGCGCCGCCCCCGGCTTCAGCGAGCACCATACCGGCCGTGCCATCGATATCGGCACGCCGGGTTCGCCGGTGCTGGAAGAACATTTTGAAACCACCCCGGCTTTTGCCTGGCTGCAGCAGCATGCGGCCAACCATGGCTTTGCCATGAGCTTTGACCGGAACAACGCCAGCGGCTACCTGTACGAGCCCTGGCACTGGTGCTGGCAGGATCCTGCCGCCCAGCCCACATCGAAAGGACTTACCGCATGAAACACCTCTCCAAACTCGGCATCGTGACCGTGGTTTCCGCTGCCCTGCTGGCCAGCGGTTGCGCCTCGGTAGACCTGGACCAGTACACCAATACCCAGAAGGGTGCCGTGCTGGGCACCATCGGTGGCGCCGTACTCGGCGCAGCGGTGGCCGGCAAGGGTAACCGCAACAAGGGTGCCGTGATCGGCGCCATCGGCGGCGGCCTGGCCGGTGCCGGCGTGGGCGCGTACATGGACAAGCAGGCACAGGACTTCGAAAAACAGCTGGCGCCGCAAATCCAGTCTGGCGCCATCGAGCTGAAGAAAAACGCCGACCACAGCCTGACCGTGACCATGACCTCGGCCACCGCGTTTGACACCAACTCGGCCAGCCTGAAACAAGCCTTCCTGCCGACGCTGACCACCATCGGCAGCATCGTCAAGCGCTACGGCAAGACCACGCTGGATATCGAAGGCCACACCGACGCCAGCGGTAACGACAAGATCAACCAGCCGTTGTCCGAACAGCGCGCTGCAGCGGTGCAAAGCCAGCTGGCCAGCCTGGGTGTACAGCCGGAGCGCATGAGCGCCGCCGGTTACGGCGCCAGCCGCCCGCGTGGCGACAACAAGACCGAAGCCGGCAAACAGCTGAACCGCCGCGTGGAAATCCAGATCGTGCCGGTGGTGCAGTAAGGCATGAACGCCTGGCTGATGCTGGCCGCGGCGATTGCGGCGGAGATCGCTGCCACCTCGTCGCTGAAGCTGGCGGCCGGCTTTACCCGGCCGCTGCCCTCGCTGGTGGTGGTGGCCGGCTACGTGCTGGCGTTCTGGCTGCTGTCGCAGGTAGTGCAGCGGCTGGACCTGGGCGTGGTATACGCCATCTGGTGCGGTGTCGGCATGGCGGTAGTAGCGGCCGTGGGCGTGTTTTTCTACGGCGAGGGCATGCCGCCGCTGAAGCTGGCCGGCATTGTGGCCATCATCATTGGTACCGTTTTATTGAGTCTGGCCAGCAAGGGGCATTGATATGGGCTTGCGTATTGCCGCATTGAATCATCTGTTGAACCAGCACCCGGCGGTGCGTGCCGAGCTGGCCCAGCATGCCGGGCGCCGCATTGGCATCAGCCTGCCGCCGTTCGACCTGGCGGGTGTGGTCACCAGCGATGGTTGGCTGGCCGCCTGCGAAGGCGAGCCGGAAGCGCGCCTGCGCCTGAAGCACGGCGTGGCGCTGGCGCAGCTGTCCGGCCAGGAGCCTGCCATGGGCGACATCGTGCTGGAAGGCGACACCGAGCTGGCGGCCAACGTTGGCCGCATCGTGCGCCAGCTGCAGTGGGACGCCACCGAAGACCTGTCGCGCGTGGTGGGCGACGTGGCGGCGCACCGCGTGCAAGGCTGGGTGCGCGGCCTGTTCGGCATCAAGGGCGAGATTGGTGGCCGCTTGCTGGAAACCTGGGTCGAGCATCTGCGCGAAGAAGCGCCGCTGCTGGCCAAAAAAACCGACGTCGAGGCTTTTGTCAGCGCGGTGGACACGCTGCGCGAAGACGCCGACCGCCTGCAAAAACACCTGACGCTGCTGGAAGCGCGTGCGGCCAACCTTCGCCAACCATAACAATAAAGCCCCATCATGCGTATTGCGCGTCTGTTCAAGATTGTTTCCGTGTTCTACCGCTTCGGCCTGGACGATTTCCTGGCCGGCCGCCCTAAGGTGGGGCTGCTTGCCAAGCTGTTCCGCCTGCTGCCGCTGCCGCGCGACACCGATGCGCCGTTGCCGCAGCGCGTGCGGCTGGCGCTGGAGCACCTGGGGCCGATCTTCATCAAGTTCGGCCAGGTGCTGTCCACCCGCCGCGACCTGCTGCCGCCCGATTACGCCGACGAGCTGGCGCGCCTGCAAGACCGCGTGCCGCCGTTCGACAGCACCATCGCGCGCGAGGTGATCGAGCGCAGCTTTGGCCAGCCGCTGGCCGACATTTACGCTGAATTCGAGAATGTACCGGTAGCCAGCGCCTCGGTGGCGCAGGTGCACCGCGCGCGCCTGCACGGCAGCCACGGTCAGCCGGGCAAAGATGTGGCGGTGAAGGTATTGCGCCCTGGCATTCTGCCGGTGATCGAGCAGGACCTGGCGCTGATGGCGGTGCTGGCCGGCCTGGTGGAGCGCTTCCTGCCTGACGGCAAACGCCTGAAACCACGCGAGGTGGTGGCCGAGTTCGACCGCCACCTGCACGACGAGCTGGACCTGATGCACGAGGCCGGTAACGCCAGCCAGCTGCACCGCAACTTTATCGGTAGCGATATGTTGCTGGTGCCGGAGGTGTATTACGACTACACCCGGCGCGAAGTGATGACCATGCAGTGGATGGACGGCATCCCGGTGGGGCAGATCGACCGCCTGCGCGAAGCGGGCGTGGACCTGAAAAAGCTCAGTCGCTTTGGCGTGGAAATCTTCTTTACCCAGGTGTTCCGCCACGGCTTCTTTCACGCCGACATGCACCCGGGCAACATCCTGGTGGCTGCCGATGGCCGCTATATCGCGCTGGACTTCGGCATCGTCGGCAGCCTCACCGACACCGACAAGCACTATCTGGCGGTGAACTTCCTGGCCTTCTTCAACCGCGACTACCACCGCGTGGCCACCGCGCATATCGAATCCGGCTGGGTGCCGCGCGATACCCGCGCCGAGGAGCTGGAAGCGGCGATCCGTACCGTGTGCGAGCCCATCTTCAATAAACCGCTGTCGCAGATCAGCTTCGGCATGGTGCTGCTGCGCCTGTTCGAAACCAGCCGCCGTTTCAATGTGGAAATCCAGCCGCAGCTGGTGTTGCTGCAGAAGACACTGCTGAATATCGAAGGCCTGGGCCGCCAGCTGGACCCCGAGCTGGACCTGTGGGATACCGCCAAACCGTTCCTCACCAAGTGGATGAACGAGCAGATCGGTTGGCGCGGCCTGTTGCGCACGCTGAAGCACGAAGTACCGCAGTGGGCCACCACGCTGCCCACCATTCCGCGCAAGCTGGGCGAGGCACTGTCTGGCCAAACCACCGAACTTGTGCTGCAAGGCTATATCCAACTGATGCGCGAACAGAAAACGCAGAACTTCATGCTGAAACTGATCGCGCTGCTGTTGCTGGCGCTGCTGGTGATCCTGCTGACGCGCGGCGTGCCTGGCTGACAGGCTGCTGGCGGACAAGCATACGGCTGGGCTGGCGCGCGATGCGTTACCTCAGCCGTTTTGTTTGGCGGCAGGCGGCTGCGGTAACGCATTCTGATCCAAAGGAGCTGTCATGCTGAGTCGTTCTGCCGATTTACCGCGCATTGTCATCGTTGGCGGCGGCGCCGGGGGCCTGGAGCTGGCCACCCGCCTGGGCCGCCAGCTGGGCCTGCGCCACCGCGCCCGTATTGTGCTGGTGGACGGGTCGCCCACCCACATCTGGAAACCCTTGCTGCACGAGGTGGCCACCGGCGTGCTCAACAGCGGCGAGGACGAGGTGAACTACTTCGCCCACGGTTATCACAATGGTTATGACTTCGAGTTCGGTTATATGCAGGGGCTGGACCACCAGCAACGGCTGATCCGCCTGGGCGCCATTCATGGCAGCGACGGCCAGCAGCTCAGCCCGCCACGCGATATCGGCTACGACTGGCTGGTGCTGGCGGTGGGGGCGCAGAGCAATGATTTCGGCACCCCCGGCGTGGCCGAGCACGCCTTGCAGCTGAACACGCCGCAGGACGCCGAGCGCCTGCGCCACCGCCTGCTGGAGCTGGCTTTCCGTTGCAGCAGCGGCCAGCAGCCAGGGCTGGATATCGCCATCGTTGGTGGCGGCGCCACCGGTGTGGAGCTGGCGGCCGAACTCAACCACACGGTGCGCGAGATGCACGTCTATGGCGCGCGGCTGCAACCGGCGCAGGTACACATCAGCGTCATCGAAGGGGCCGAGCGCATCCTGGCCGCGGCACCGCCGTCGCTGTCGGCCTACGCCGAAGAACAGTTGGCCGCGCGCCACGTACGCGTGCTTACCCGTAGCCGGGTGGCGGCGGTAACTGCCGACGGCGTACAGCTGCAGGACGGCAGTACGGTGGCGGCCGACATGACGGTGTGGGCCGCCGGGGTAAAAGCGCCGGCCTGGCTGGCACAGCTGGATGGCCTGGCGGTGAACGGCCTGAACCAGTTGCAGGTAGACGCCCAGCTGCGCTGCGTAGCGGGCGAAAACATTGTGGCCATGGGCGACTGCGCAGCTTGCCTGGGGCCGGATGGTCGCCCGCTGCCGGCCACCGCGCAAGTGGCGCACCAGCAGGCGCAGTGGTTGGCTGGCGCGCTGCAGGCCTGGCTGCTGCAGCAGTCGGCAGCCGACTTTGCCTTTAAGCCGCAGGGCATGATGGTGTCGCTGGGCAAGCACACCGCAGTGGGTAGCCTGGCGGCGATTGTTGGCCCCAAACGCGATTACTACGTGGAAGGGCGCGGCGCCAAGCTGATCTACGCCTCGTTGTACCGCATGCACCAGGCAGTGGTGCACGGCTGGTGGCTGGCTGGTTTGCTGTGGGTAGGGGATCGCCTGCGCAGGGTGGCAAAGCCTGCGCTGAAGCTGCATTGAGTGACTCGCCATGCCACAAGGCCGCCCACGGGCGGCTTTGTGGCATTTGTGCTGCGCGGCCAAGAAAAGGCTTGTCTTTGCGAAGTCAATATATAAAAATATATATCGTAAAACAATTGATTGAATGGAGCGCGCCATGAGCCACAACTACCCAGACCTTACCGCTACCTTGTCCAGCAAGCTGGCCGACTTGCGCCGCGAAATCCCCGACACCATGAAAGGCTTCGGCCAGATGAGCCGCGCAGCGCTGACGGACAGTGCGCTCAGCAGCAAGCACAAAGAGCTGATCGCGATGGGCATTGGCATTGCCGCCCGCTGCCAGGGTTGCCTGGGCTTTCACGCCAAGGCGCTGGTGGAACTGGGTTGCAGCCGCGCCGAATTCATGGAAATGCTGCAAGTGGCGGTATACATGGGCGGCGGGCCATCGCTGATGACGGCGGCCGAGGCGCTGCTGGCTTACGAGAGTTTTGGCGGCGAGTTGGCCGCATAAGTGTCAGCTGAGAACGCGACAAGGGCGGCCGTGGCCGCCCTTGCTGTTTGTGCGATCCTGCACGGCTAGCCGTGCCAGTGCTGCCAGCCCCATAACAGGATGGCAGCAGCGAGTAGCCAGCACAGCGTGGCCAGCAGCAGGGTGGCCGCCAGCGGCAAGCGCACACAGAGCCAATATACCGCCAGCAGGTAGGCAGCGTAGGGCAGCAGCGAACACAGGCCGAACAGCGCAGTTTGCTGCAGGTCGGCGGCGCTGCGGCTGCGGCCAACCATATAGTGTGCAATCAGGGCAAAGGTGGGAAACAGCGGTACCAGCCCGGCCACAAAGAAATAGCGGCTGCCGGACAGCCACTGGATCAACAGCACTGCCAGCGCGCCCAGCAGGCACTTGCCCAGCAGGGCGATATCCATCAGCTGCCCAGCAAGGCGGCCACGACTTTGCGGTCTTCTGCCAGCAAAATGTTGTAGGTACGGCAGGCCGCGCTGGTGTCCATTACTTCCACACCGATACCGGCATTGGTCAGCGCCGCACTCAGGCGCGGGTGCGGAAAGCGCAGCGTGGGGCCACTGCCAAAAATCACCAGTTCCGGCTGTAGCGCCAGCAACTGGGCAAAGTGCGCTTCTTCCAGTGCCGCAAAGTTGGCCGGTGCCCACGGTGTAATGCTGTCAGCGCTCACGATCAGGCTGCCTTCGTGGCGTTCACGGTTGATCTCGACATAGCCCGCGCCGTGCGCGGTAAACAGGTTGGCACCTGCAGTTTTGGCTTCATGCAGCTTCATGATGAAATCCTGTTGGCTGGTGTAGTGCAGTGCACCACGGTTTGGGATAGGATTATACCCCGCCTGGCCAGAATGCCAGGGCCGGATAAGCCCGCCGCTTGCGGCACAAAACAGGACAAAAGCAACGCTGCCCGCCACACGGGCAGCACGCCAAACAGACGGTATCGCCCCCCATGCAGCCCATCCAGAAATCACAGAAACTTGCCAACGTCTGCTACGACATTCGCGGCCCGGTGCTTGAACACGCCAAGCGCATGGAAGAAGAAGGCCACCGCATCATCAAGCTGAATATCGGCAACCCGGCGCCTTTCGGTTTCTTTGCCCCGGACGAGATCATCGAGGACGTCATCGTCAACCTGCAGAACGCGTCCGGTTACTGTGATTCCAAGGGCCTGTTTGCCGCGCGCAAGGCCATCATGCACTACGCGCAGCAAAAGCACCTGCCGCAGGTGGGCATGGAAGACATCTACATCGGCAACGGCGTATCCGAGCTGATCGTGATGGCCATGCAGGCGCTGCTGGACAATGGCGACGAAGTGCTGGTGCCGGCGCCGGACTACCCGCTGTGGACCGCCGCCGTCAGCCTGGCCGGCGGCCAGCCGGTGCACTACCTGTGTGACGAGAACGACGGCTGGATGCCATCCATTGCCGACATCCGCGCCAAGATCACGCCGCGTACCAAGGCGCTGGTCATCATCAACCCGAACAACCCTACCGGCGCGCTGTACCCGGACCACGTACTGCAACAGCTGGTAGACGTGGCACGCGAGTTCGGCCTGCTGCTGTACGCCGACGAGATTTACGACAAGGTGTTGTACGACGGCGCTACCCACACCTCCATCGCCTCGCTGGCGCCGGACCTGATGGTGTGCACCTTCAACGGCCTGTCCAAAAACTACCGTGCCTGCGGCTACCGCGCCGGCTGGATGATCTTGTCCGGCGACAAACGCCGCGCCAAAGACTACATCGAAGGCCTGAACATGCTGGCCTCGATGCGTCTGTGCGCCAACGTGCCGGCGCAGTACGCCATCCAGACCGCGCTGGGTGGCTACCAGAGCATCGACGACCTGGTGGCGCCGGGTGGCCGCCTGGCGCGCCAGCGCGACCTGGCGTACAAGCTGCTCACCGATATACCGGGCGTGAGCTGCGTCAAGCCGCAAGGCGCGCTGTACCTGTTCCCGCGCCTGGACCCGGCGGTGTACCCGATCGAGGACGACCAGCAGTTCATCCTGGAGCTGCTGCAGCAAGAGCGCGTGCTGCTGGTGCAGGGTAGCGGCTTCAACTGGATTGCGCCGGATCACTTCCGCGTGGTATTCCTACCTAATAGCGACGACCTGACCGAAGCCATCGGCCGTATCGCCCGCTTCCTGGAAAACTACCGCAAACGCCACGGTACCGCATGAACACACTTGCCCGCGCCGCACTGAAACACCGTCTGCTCAAGCGCCAGGCGCGGGTGAGGCATCATTGAACAAAGGGGCGTGCGCGCCCCTTTGTGCTGTCTGCGGCCAACCCAGGGTTGGCCGCAGCGCAGAAATAAAAAGCTGGATAAACAAACCAGCAGCTGCCACTGGCAGCAGGCCGACGTGCCAGGGAAATTTGAAAACCGAAACAGCAGGAGTATTCAACAATGAAGCCGATCAATATTGGCCTGATGGGGGTGGGAACAGTCGGTGGCGGTGTCGCCACCGTATTGAAGCGTAACGCGGAAGAAATCAGCCGCCGTGCCGGCCGCGACATCCGTCTGACGATTGCTTCCCGCCGCAATGTAGAGCAAGCCCGCGAGCTGGTGGGGGCCGACGTGACCGTGGTGGCCGACGCCTTCGCCGTGGTGAACCACCCGGACGTGGACATCGTGGTGGAGCTGATCGGTGGCGATACCGTGGCCAAAGAGCTGGTGCTGCAGGCTATCGCCAACGGCAAGCACGTGGTCACCGCCAACAAGAAGCTGCTGGCGGTACACGGCAACGAGATTTTTGCCCGCGCGCAGGAAAAAGGCGTGATGGTGGCGTTTGAAGCGGCGGTGGCCGGCGGCATCCCCATCATCAAGGCGCTGCGCGAAGGCCTGTCGGCCAACCGTATCGAATGGCTGGCCGGCATCATTAACGGCACGTCCAATTTCATCCTTAGCGAAATGCGCGAGAAGGGTGCCGACTTTGCCGACGTGCTGAAAGAAGCACAGGCACTGGGCTACGCCGAAGCCGACCCGACATTTGACGTGGAAGGCCACGACGCCGGCCACAAGCTCACCATCATGGCCGCCATCGCTTTCGGTATTCCGATGCACTTCGACCAGTGTTATCTGGAAGGCATCAGCCAGCTGGCCGGCAAAGACATCCAGTACGCCGAAGAGCTGGGCTACCGCGTGAAGCTGCTGGGTCTGACCCGCCGCACCGAACAAGGTGTAGAGCTGCGCGTGCACCCGACGCTGATCCCCGAGCAGCAGCTGATCGCCAACGTGAACGGCGTGATGAACGCGGTACTGGTGCGTGGCGACGCCATCGGCCAGGCACTGTTCAACGGCCCGGGCGCCGGTGCGCTGCCTACCGCCTCGGCCGTGGTGGCGGATATTGTCGACGTGGCCCGCCTGCTGACCTCCGACCCGGAACACCGCGTGCCGCACCTGGCTTTCCAGCCGGACCAGCTCAAAGACCTGCCTATCCTGCCGATGGGCGAGGTGGTGAGCAGCTACTACCTGCGCATCCAGGCTATCGACCGCGCTGGCGTGATGGCGGACATCACCCGCCTGCTGGCCGAAAACGGTATCTCCATCGAAGCGCTGATCCAGAAAGGCTCCGCTGCCGATGGCTCGGCCGAGATCGTGATCCTGACGCACCGCGTGCTCGAAAAAGCCGCCAACGCCGCCATTGCCGCCATCGAGGCGCTGGACAGCGTCGCGGGCAAGGTAGTGCGCCTGCGCATGGAAGAGCTCAATGGTTAAGCGGCTGCTTATCCTGTTGGCCGCCAGCAGCCTGCTGGCGGGCTGCGCCACGCTGGCCCCGCGCCAGCTGGCACAGGACCGGCTGAACGACGCGTGCCGCAGCAAGATTGCCAGCACGCCGCTGCTGCCTTTGCTGAGCTCGCAAAGCAAGATCAATGGTTATTGCAGCTGCGCCAGCGACAAGCTGGTGTCCGGCCTGAGCAACAGCGAGCTGCTGGAAGTGTCGGCCAAAGGCAAAGACATTCTGGCCGAGCCTGCCTGGCAGGGCCGTTTGCTCAATGTGGGCCTGCAATGCCTGAACACACTGGTTCGATAACATGAAATACATCAGCACCCGTGGCGGCATGGCGCCGCTCTCGTTTTCCGACACCATCCTGATGGGCCTGGCGCCGGATGGCGGCCTCGCGCTGCCGGAAAGCTACCCGCAGGTTGGCCGCGCCCAGCTGGACGCCTGGCGCGACCTGTCCTACGCCGAGCTGGCGTTCGAGATCATCCGCCTGTTTGCTACCGATATCCCGCAAGCCGACCTCAAAGCCATCCTGGATCGCACCTACACCGCCGAGGTATACGGCAGCGTGGCCATCACTCCGGTGAAGCGCTTGCACGACGGCCTGGTGATTCTGGAGCTGTCCAACGGCCCGACGCTGGCGTTCAAGGACATGGCCATGCAGTTTCTGGGCAACCTGTTCGAGTACGTGCTGGCCAAGAAGGGCGAACAACTGAACATCGTGGGTGCCACCTCCGGCGATACCGGCTCGGCGGCCGAGTACGCCATGCGCGGCAAGCAGGGCATCAACGTGTTCATGCTGAGCCCGGACGGCTTGATGAGCCCGTTCCAGCGCGCGCAGATGTACAGCCTGCAGGACGCCAACATCCACAACATCGCCATCAAGGGCATGTTCGACGATTGCCAGGACATCGTGAAGGCGGTGCAGAACGACCACGCCTTCAAGAGCCAGTACAAGATCGGCACCGTGAACTCCATCAACTGGGCGCGCGTTGTCGCGCAGGTGGTGTACTACTTCAAGGGCTACTTCAACGCCACCAGCAGCAACGACGAACAAGTCAGCTTCTGCGTGCCGTCCGGCAACTTCGGTAACGTCTGCGCCGGCCACATCGCCCGCCAGATGGGCCTGCCGGTGCAACGCCTGATCGTGGCCACCAACGAAAACGACGTGCTGGACGAGTTCTTCAAGACCGGCCGCTACCAGCCGCGTGGCACCGCCAATACCTGGGTAACGTCCAGCCCGTCGATGGACATCTCCAAGGCGTCCAACTTCGAGCGTTTCGTGTTCGACCTGCTGGGGCGTGACGGCGCTGCGGTGGCTGCGCTGTGGGCCGAGGTGGACGCCGGCCGCGGTTTCGACCTGGGCGACAAGCTGGCGCAGATGCGCGAGCAGTTCGGTTTTGTGTCCGGCAAGAGCAGCCACGCCGACCGCCTGGCCACCATCCGCACCGTGGACGCCGAAGACCAGGTGGTGGTGGATACCCACACCGCCGACGGCATCAAGGTGGCGCGCGAAGTGCGTCTGCCGGGCGAAACCATCGTGTGCCTGGAAACCGCGCTGCCGGCCAAGTTTGCCGATACCATCCGCGAAGCGCTGAACCGCGACGCTCCGCGCCCGGCTGGTTTCGAGGGCCTGGAAGACCTGCCGCAAAAGGTAACGGTGTTCAATGCCGACGCTGACGCGGTGAAGGCCTACGTACGCCAGGCGCTGGGCTGAGCAGCCGCAGCCTGAACCCGCAACCCCTTCCTGCCGGAAGGGGTTTTTCTTTATGGTGATGCGGCAAAGAAAAAGCCCGCCAGACAGCGGCGGGCGCAGGCAAGGTTGGCCGCATCAGAAACTGGCGGCCAGACCCAGGTTGTAGCGCGTGCCGTTGCCGCCTTTTTGGCCACTGCTGCCGCTGGCCTGGATAAAGCCATTCATGCCTTTACCCAGCGATACCGTGGCGCCGGTTTGCCATTCCGCCCAGCTGCGGTCTGGCTGGCTACCGCTGACAGTGAACTCGCCCTGGGTGCCGTACACGCCGCTACGCAGGGTACGTGCCTCGTCGTTTTGTTCTTGCTTCATGCTGATCATCAGGTAGGGCGTGATGTTGCCCAGCGCCGCTTGCAGCTCCCAGCCCGCCTGCAGGACGGTGGAGTCCAGTACCTGCTTGCCAAAGCGCATGCTGGTACTCTGGCTGGCTTGCTCGCTGAAAGCGGCCACATGGCCGCGCTGCATGGCGACGCCGGCAAAGGGGCCGGTGCGCAGCTGGCCCTGCTGCATGCGGTAGCCGGCGCTCAGGCGCAGGCTGTTGTGGTTGGCGCGCGTGCTACCGGTTTCCTGGCGCTTGACGCTGCCCAGGTCGGCCACACGGCGCGTATCGATATCGGCAACGCCCAGGGTGGCATCGCCATCCAGCCATAGCGCGCCGCTGCGGTAGTTGGCGCTGGCGCTCATCAGGCTGTGCTGGCTGTCATAGCTGCCCAGGCTGCCTACGCTGGTGTCCAGCTTGCCCTGGGTGAAGGCCATGCCGACGCTGAGGGACGGGGTGAACTGGTAGTCCACGCCCACGGTCAGCAGCTCGCCCTTGGCTTGCTCACCGTTGCGGCCAACGTCCTGCTTGCCACCGGTCACGCTGCTGAATGCCCCGACAGTACCTACGGCGCGCTGTTCATGATCCAGCGCACGGGCGCGGGCATCCAGCGTGCTGCCCAGCCGGCTGCTGGCGGCGGCTGGCACATTGGCCAGCGCTTCGGCAAAGTAGGGCGCTTGCAGCAAGCTGGCAAAATAGTTGCCCAGCAGGGCGTGGGTGGTAGGCGTGGGGTGGCGGTCGTCGGCAAACAGATAGCTCAGTGTGCCGGTGACGTTGGCGCTGGTGCAGACCAGCGACGAGGTGGTGCCGCACGCCGGGCCGGTAACGTTGTCGATACCGTAGGCTGCCGGGTTGGCCAGTACTTCGGCAAACAGGGCATTGACGTTGGCACGCACCACATTGGCACCGGTGGCGGAGATGGCGCCATCGGCGGTGGTGTTATAGAGCGTGGACAGGTTGTTCAGGCCGGTCTTGCTGGTGTTGTAGCCGTCGGTGATTTGCTGTTGAGTGACTGCACCGTTTAATGCAGCGGTAAGGGTCGTAAGTGCTTTGTTGATCAATGCTTCCTGGGAGGCAGTGGTTGGTGTCGACTCACTTCTTAGTATGCCTGCAACGATTGCTTTCAAATTATTATTGTTAGGTTGCGTCGAAACAATCTGATCAATCACAGCATAAAGGGCAGCAGGGGTATTACCAAAAGAAGGAAGGTTGGGGGCGATGATCAGTTTGGCACCTGCCTTGTTCAGTACGCCAATCTGGGTGGCCAGGCTGTTGGCAGCGGCGGTCGCCACGGTGGAAGCATTGCTGCTGCCGGCACCCGCTGCGGTAGGAATGTCGTTGCCGCCGCTCCAGACAAAGTACACTGCATCCGGGTTGGCCTTGCCACCATTGGCTGTCAGGTAGTCTTGTACTTGTTGTGGCAGGTCGCGGATATCCAGCCCGCCCGGGCCGGCGGTTTGTGTGCTGCTGCTGTTGGGTAGCGTCGCGCCGGTGGCATAGGTAACCGACTGGGCGCCGCCTTGGGCAAAGTTGTTGCCGCTGGTGCCCAGCGTGCTGGCTGCATTGCTGGCGCTGACGCTTAGCCCCAGTTTGCCTGCCAGGATATTGGCGTGGTTGGCCGCATTATTGGTTGTCCAGCGCGCGTCGGCTGGCAGAATGATGAACCCGCCGGAACCATTAGGGATGGCCTGGCCACCAAAGGCACCGGTGTCGGTAAGACTGTCACCAAAGAAATAGATATGGCTGTAGCTGCCTGCAGCGAAAGCAGCAGGTGAAAGCAGGGCAGCCATGACGGCGGCGCGGAGAGTAGTGCGCATGGTGTAGCTCCTCGTGTTGTGTCTGGCGTGTCGCCAAAGGTTTTTTATATTTTTTAGAGCATAAGCTCGTTTGTTGCGGCCGATTGAAACAATTGTTCGATAAGGCTGTATTTGCCGATCTTTTGTTGTACTGGCGTTACAATCAGGACATGAATAGACACAAACTTCTATGGTTGCCAGGCGGCTTGTTGCTGGCTGCGACGGTGTTGGCGGCCGAGACCCGGCTACCGGAAAAGGCGGCAGAAGTGTTCCTGCAAAGCCAGAAGGGGGATGACGGTTATGCATACCGCCTGGCTGCGCCGCGCCAGAAAGCGGCCATGCCGAATTGCCCGCAAGATTTGCAGGCAGGCTGGCCCGCAGGCAGTAGTGCGCCGAGGAGCCAGCTGGAAGTGAGTTGTGCGGCTGCCGGCTGGACCTTGCGGCTGCCGGTTACGGCGAGCGAGCTACCCGTCGCGGTCGTTACCACAAGGCTGGTGCGCAGTGGCGAAGTACTGCAGGCGGCAGATATCCGTTTGGCTGCCATTAACCGCAACCAGACATCGCAGGGGCTGCGCGACGTGCAACTGGTGATCGGCCGGATGGTGACCGCTACCTTGCCGGCGGGTACCGTGCTGCAGGGTGGGCAGCTGCGCCTGCCTTATGTTGTCAAAATGAATCAACCGGTGCGCTTGCAGGCAAAAGGTGATGGTTTCGTCATCGGCAGTGACGCTACCGCGCTGGGTAACGCTGGCGTGGGCGAGCGCGTGAATGTGCGGGCAGGAAACGGCAAGGTGGTTTCTGGCATCGTGGACGCGGATGGCAGTGTTTCGGTATTCGTGCCCTAAAAAAAGCGTCAAGTTTCGGATTTTTCGGGCGATAATAGAAATAACCGATAAAAAGCAGTGCAGGTAAATCATGAAAATCGACAACTCAGGCAAGGTTGCAGCCAGCTACGCTGCCCCAAGCCGTACCAGCCCGAAAGAAAGCGATGCAAGTGCCAAGGCATTTTCGCGTGCCGATGGCGGTGAAAGCGTTGCGATCAATCCATTTGCCAGCCGCCTGCAGGGCATGGAGCAGGCTGCAGCAGCAGCCCCGGCTTTTGATGCAGACAAAGTCGCCTCGATCAAGGCTGCCATCGCTGCCGGCGAGTTCAAGATCAACCCCGGTGCCATTGCCGACAGCCTGATTGCTTCTGCACAGGAGCTGCTGGCGCGGTAAACTGGCCCGCCAGGGGTGATAAACCGGACAGATGCAAATGGATGTAGCGGTATTTCTGGCCTCGTGCCAGTCTGAAATGGCCTTGCTGGAAACGCTGCAGGTAACCCTGCAGCAGGAACAGCAGGCCATTTTGCGTATGGATGCTTTTCAGATCGAAGAGCTTGCGCAGCAAAAAATGCAGCAGCTGACACAGCTTTCAGTGTTGCGCGCGCAGCGCCTTGCCCTGCAGCAGGCTGCAGGATTGGCGCAGCAGGATGACTGGCTGCCATGGCTGCAGCAGGCTCCTGGCGAGGTGCAGCAATGCTGGCAGGCGCTGGAACTGGCGCTATTGCGTCTGAAAGCGTTGAATGACCTGAATGCCAGCATGGCGGATGAACGCATGCGGTTTGCCACGGCAGTCATTGATTCTTTACGCAGTGCCATGCAAGGCGTGGATGGCTACGGCCGACACGGCACCCTGTCTTCCGGTGTAGGCGGCTCCCGCCGCCTGGGGTCCGCCTGAGCGCAGCAGCCCGCCTGATGACGGTTTTGTGGTATCTTCCTTCGCGGGCCACAACCAATTCCTTTCCGCAGACCCATGACCCTGATTTCACTTATCGCCGCGCTGGTTCTGGAGCAATTCCGCCCTTTGGGTAACCGTAACCGGGTGTTGTTGCTGTTCATCCGTTACGCCAACCATCTGGAGCGCACCCTGAATGCGGGTTACAACCGTCATGGCGTGCTGGCTTGGCTGGCAGCCATGTTGCCGGTACTGCTGCTGGCGGGCGGCGGGTTTTACCTGCTGTGTGCGATCAGCCCGGTACTGGGGTTTGTCTGGAACGTGCTGGTGCTGTACCTGACCATGGGTTTTCGTCATTTCTCCAGCTACTTCTCTGAAATTTCCCTGGCACTGAATGATGGCCAGGAGCTGGAGGCCAAGCAGGCACTGGCTAGCTGGACCAACCAGCCCACGGCCGAGCTGAGCATTGGCGAAGTGTCCCGCCTGGCGATAGAGCAAGGGGTGGTAGACAGCTACCGTCACGTGTTTGGCACCATGTTCTGGTTTGTGTTGTTGCCTGGCCCGACAGGGGCTGTGTTGTACCGTTTCACCCAGCTGCTGGCCCAGAAATGGGGTGGCCGTGCTGCGGATGACCTGTTCGGCCGCTTTGCCGGCCGTGCCGGAGAATGGCTGGACTGGTTGCCGGTACGTTTGACTGCCGCGAGCTTTGCCGTAATGGGAGACTTTGAAGACGCCGTGTACTGCTGGCGTTCGCAGGCCAGAACCTGGGGTAATTACGCCACCGGTATCCTGCTAGCCTCTGCTGCGGGTGCGCTGGGTGTCAAACTGGGCGACCCGCTGCGCCAGAACTACACCATCAATTTCCGCCCCGAGCTGGGCGTGGGTGATGAAGCCGACCCGCAATACCTGAAAAGTGCGGTAGGGCTGGTATGGCGCACGGTACTGCTGTGGCTGTTCGTGATTCTGCTGATCAGCGTGGTCAGCCTGTTCGGCTAGGGCCGGACGCATGATGCGCCGCCAGGCACTGGCGGCGCTTCGCTTTTTAATCGTTTACAAACGGCTTTGCCCGGTAACGCGGGCAAGGCTGATGGAGTTCCTGACATGTCGTTTGCCGAGCTAGGCCTGGCACCTGAAATCCTGCGTGCCATCGACGAAATGGGGTACTCGGAAGCTACCCCCATCCAGGCCAAGGCCATTCCACTGGTGTTGTCCGGCCGTGATTTGCTGGCTGCTGCCCAAACCGGTACAGGCAAGACTGCTGCATTCTTGCTGCCTATCCTGGAGCGTCTGAAAAAGTTTGCCAACCCCAGCGTATCGCCGGCCATGCACCCGGTGCGTGCGCTGATCCTGTCACCCACGCGTGAGCTGGCCGACCAGATTGGCGTGAATGCCAAGGCGTATACCAAGTACCTGCCGCTGCGCACGACTACCGTGTACGGTGGCATGAACATGGACCCGCAGGTCGCCGAGCTGCGCCGTGGCATCGAAATCGTCATCGCCACCCCGGGCCGCCTGCTGGACCATATCCAGCAAAAAACCATCCAGCTGAACAAGGTAGACGTGCTGGTACTGGACGAAGCCGACCGCATGCTGGACATGGGCTTTATCCAGGACATCCGCAAGATCATGTCGCTGCTGCCCAAAGAGCGCCAGACCTTGCTGTTCTCGGCCACCTTTGCGCCCGAGATCAAAAGGTTGGCCGCAGACTTCATGCGCGACCCGCAAACCGTAGAAGTAGCCCGCCAGAACTCGACCAATGCCCAGGTCGAGCAGCTGGTGTTTGCCGTAGACGGTTTCCGCAAGCGCGCCTTGCTGTCGCACCTGATTCGCGAGCGCGAAATGAGCCAGGTGATTGTGTTTTGCAAGACCAAGATTTCTGCCGACCAACTGTCGCGCGACCTGAAGCGTGACGGCCACGCCGCCGAAGCCATCCACGGCGACAAGGCGCAGAGCGCCCGCCTGGAAACGCTGGAGCGCTTCAAAAGTGGCGAAGTCAAAGTGCTGGTGGCTACCGACGTGGCCGCCCGTGGTCTGGATATTTCCGAGCTGCCATTCGTAGTGAACTACGAAATGCCGAACTCGCCGGAAGACTATGTGCACCGTATTGGCCGTACCGGCCGTGCCGGTGCCTCCGGTGTGGCCATCTCGCTGATGAGCCCGGACGAGACGCGCCAGCACGAGGCGATCGAAAAGCTGACCCGTCAAACCTTGCCGCCGCTGCCCCTGCCGGAAGGTTTTGGTGGCCGCCCGCCGCGCGACGACGCCGCCAGTGCACCGCGTCGCGAGCGTAGCGAACGCCCGGAACGCAGCGAGCGCCCTGACCGTGCCGAGCGCAGCGATGCCCCGCGCCGCAGCGAACGCGCCGAGCGTGGCGAGCGCAGCCCGTCGCTGTATGGCGATAAGCCGCGCCGCGATAGCCGCCATGCGCCGGATAGCCGTGACGCACGCGATACGCACGACGAAGGCGAAGGCCGCAAGACGGTGAAGCTGGGCATTGGCGGGCGTATCCTGCCGCAACGCCAGCGCGAAGTACCGGCACTGTTGCTGCCACCGCGTTACAAGGTAGAGCGCTGAGCTGCTGCTCGATATAAAAGCCACCTTCGGGTGGCTTTTTTGCGTCTGCGGCCAACGTTGGCCGCAAAAAAAGCGGCCACGCGGGCCGCCAAAGGAAGCAACAACTTACTGCAATCAGACAAACACCACCAGCGCGGCCATGGCGCCGTGCGCGCCCATCACCAGGCTTTGTTCGATATCGGCGGTGCGCGAGCTGCCGCTGATGAAGCCGCCAAAGCCTTGCTCGCGGATGGCGATGCGGCGGTAGGCGTCGCGCATGGTGTCCACGATAGCGTCGCGCGGCACCACTAGCACCAGTTTCTGGGTCAGGAAGTAAATCGAGCGCCACTGGTTGTCGGCGTGGCTGACCCATACCGCCGCGCTTTCGGCCACTGCCAGCTCGCCGGGGACGATGGCCACGTCCACGTCGTGCCAGGCGTGCGGGCTGGGGCTTTCCTCGTGGTTTTCTACGGTCAGGTCTACCAGGCGGCCGTGTTGCGGCCAACGTTGTTGTACCACGCCCAGCACGCTGTCGCCGTCAGCCAGCTGCACGGCGTCGCCACCCAGGTTGCGTACCAGGGTGCGGAAGGCGTCGAACTTGTCGTCGAAGGTGATGAACGGTACCGCGTCGATATCGGGCAGTGCCGGGCCTTGCGGGCGGTTCTGGCGCAGCCGCGCCAGGATCTGTTCTCGGCTGCTCATGACTTTTTCTCCTGGCGGGCTTGCCACATTTCCTTGAAGCTTTGCTCCGGCATTTCCGGTAGCGCGCGGCCGGGCCGCGACCACGCACTATGGCGGGTAAGACTGTCCGGCACGATGGGCACTACCTTGCGCATCACCTTGCCGCCGGCGTCCATCAGCGATGGGTGCTGGGTGAGGAAGCGCATCGCCAGCAGGCCCATTTTCTTGGCCGGCTTCAGTGTGCCGGCGTCGAAGGCGCGTTTGCGCTGCAGTACCAGTTGCTCGTGCAGGTTGATTTTTACCGGGCATACATTGCTGCACGAGCCGCAGGTGGTGCAGGCAAACGCCATGCTGCCGTGCTTTTTGATGTCGCGGCTGGGGCCCAGGGTGGATCCGATGGGGCCGGGGATGATGTAGCTGTAGCTGTGGCCGGTACTGCGGCGGTACACCGGGCAGGTGTTCATGCAGGCGCCGCAGCGGATGCAGCGCAGGCTCTGGTAGAAGTCGTCGTTGCCCAGGATGTCGCTGCGGCCGTTGTCCACGATCACGATGTGCATCTGGCCACCGGGGCGGGCGCGGTGGAAGTGCGAGGTGTAGGTGGTAATCGGTGAGCCGATGGCCGAGCGCGCCAGCAGGCGTGTGAACACGCCCAGGTGTTCCAGCCGCGGAATGATTTTTTCCAGGCCCATGCTGGCGATGTGGATCGGCGGCAGCGCGGTGCCGAGGTCGGCGTTGCCTTCGTTGGTACACACCACCACGCCACCGGTTTCGGCGATGGCAAAGTTCACGCCAGTCAGGCCGGCGTCGGCGGTGAGGAAATGCTCGCGCAGGTTGGCGCGCGCGGCGTGGGTCAGGTACGTGGGGTCGTTATTGCCCGCCTCGGTACCCAGCTCGCGGTGGAACAGCTCGGAGATCTGTTCTTTTTTCAGGTGGATGGCCGGCATCACGATGTGGCTGGGCGGCTCTTGCCGCAGCTGCACGATGCGCTCGCCCAGGTCGGTATCGATTACCTCGATGCCGTGCTGTTCCAGATAGGGGTTCAGCCCGCACTCTTCGGTGAGCATGGACTTGGACTTCACCAGTTTCTTCACGCCCTCGGCGGCCAGAATGCCGTGCACGATGCGGTTGTGTTCGTCGGCATCGGCTGCCCAGTGCACGGTAACGCCGTTTTTCTCGGCGTTGGCCTGGAACTGCTGCAGGTAGTCGTCCAGCCGCGACAGCGTGTGCGCCTTGATCTGCTGCGCCAGTGCACGCAGTTGCTCCCATTCCGGCAGCTGCTTGGCCTGCATGTCGCGCTTCTGGCGTACCCACCAGATAGCGCTGTCGTGCCAGCGTGCCTGTTCGCGGTCTTGCAGGAAGGCGGCCGCGGCTGCGGCGTGGTTGATATTGTCGTTTTTCATGCTGCGCCCCCGCGACCGGTGAGGATTTCCACGATATGCAGCGGGCGGATGGGGCGGCAGCGGTGGCGGATGATGCCGCCCATGTGCATCAGGCACGACGGGTCGGCGCCCACGATGTACTGCGCGCCGGTGGCTTCGTGCTGCGCCACGCGGTCTTCGCCCATGGCCACCGATACTTCCGGCTCGTCCACGCTGAAGGTGCCGCCAAAGCCGCAGCACTCGTCGCGGCGCTCCGGTTGCTTGATCTCGATGCCGTCTACCAGCTGCAGGATGCGTTCCAGCCGCGAGTGGTAGGGGATCATCAGCTCGGACGGCGCGGCGTGGCCCAGCTCTCGCAGGCCGTGGCAGCTCTGGTGGATGGATACGGTGTGCGGGAAGTACACCGGCTTGGGCAGTTTTTCCACTTTCAGTACGTCTTGCAGGAACTCCACGATCTCGTAGATGCGCGGCTGCAGTGCCTGGTAGTCGGCGTTGTCGGCGATATACCATGGGTAGTGGTGCTTGACGTGTGCGGTACAGCTGCCGGACGGCGATACCACGTAGTCGTAGTCTTTGAAAATGCCGGTGAAACGGCGCGCCGCATCGCAGGCACCCTGGCTGTCGCCGTTATTGCTTAAAGGTTGGCCGCAACAGGACTGGGCCAGCGGGTAGTGCACGTCTACGCCGTAGCCTTCCAGCAGCTCGGCGGTAGCCATGGCGACGTGGGGGTACAGATCGTTGACAAAACAGGGGATGAAAAGAGCGACTTTCATGGCGGTGTGCAGTTCTCCGGCGCAATGCCCGGCTGGGCTTATCCTGATTAAAGCCCGTGCACGGGGAGATGCCAATGCGGATTTACCCTTGTGCCGGCGGCACGCAATGCTGCCGGATGACGCCCGCCAGCACGGCAAAGTGGCGCGGAATATCGGCCTCGTCCACGTGGGCGTAGCCCAGTAACAGGCCGGGTTGTGGCTGGCCGGCGCGGTAGTACTGGCTGAGCGGGCGTGTCAGCACGCCGGCTTGCTGCGCGGCGTGGCTCACCGCCAGGTCATCGCTGCCCGGCGGCAGGCCCAGCACCAGGTGCAGGCCGGCCGAGCCGTCGTGGATGGGGAGGCTATCGCCGAAGTGCAGGCGGATGGCGTGTAGCAGTACCTGGCGCCGTTGCGCGTACAGCTGGCGCATGCGGCGGATATGCGCCACAAAGTGGCCCTCGGCGATGAAGTCGGCCAGCACGGCCTGCGTCAGGTACTGGCCACCACGGTACAGCTCGGACAGACCGGTCTGGAAGCTGTGTACCAGGCTTTCCGGTACCACCATATAGGCCAGGCGCAGGCCGGGGTACATCACCTTGGAAAAGGTGGCCAGGTAGATCACGCGGCCGTGCTGGTCCAGCCCCTGCAGCGACGGCAGCGGCGGGCGGCCATAGCGGAATTCGCTGTCGTAGTCGTCTTCCACTACCCAGCTGCCGTGGCGGCGCGCGTGCGCCAGCAGGCGGCGGCGCCGTGCCAGGCTCATCACGGCGCCAAGCGGATACTGGTGCGAGGGCGACACGAAAATCAGCCTGGCCTCGCCGCTGCCGGCGTCTACCTGCAGGCCTTCGTCGTCTACCGGCACCGGTACCGTGTCCAGGCCGGCGCTGCGCCAGACGCTGTGCACGCCCCAGTAGCCCGGCTCTTCTACCCAGGCCTTGTCACCGGGGTCGCCCAGCAACAGCGCGATCAGCTGCAGTGCGGCGTGGGCGCCGTTGGTGATGATGATTTGCTCTGGCGTGCAGCGCACCCCGCGCGAGCTGCGCAGGTAGTCGGCCAGTTGCTGGCGCAGCGCCGGCAGGCCGGGGCCGACCGAGTAGGTAAGCAGCTCGGGTTGCGGTTTGCGCCACTGGCGGTTTTGCAGCCGCATCCAGGTACGCGCCGGGAAAGTGCGGATTTCCGGTACGCCGGGCATGAAGGCGCCCCACTGGCGCTGGCCGGCACCGGCCTGGCTCACCAGCTCGTGACCGCGGCGCGATACCAGGCTAGTGGTGGCGCGGGCTGGCGAGGGTGTCGCGGCCGGCTGGCCGTGCAGGCGGTCGGGGCGGGTGTCCAGCACGAAGGTGCCACGACCGACGCCGGCGCTGACGTAGCCCTCGGCGGCCAGCCTTTCATAGGCGTGCAGCACGGTATTACGCGCCACACCCAGTTCGTCGGCCAGCTGGCGCGAGCTGGGCAGCCGCAGCCCCGGCGGCAGGATCTCCTGCAAAATGCCGTCGCGCATCAGCCGGTACAGCTGCTGGTTATTGCTTTCGTTGTCGCCGCGGCGAAATTGCAGCAACAGCAGGTCGCTCAGCAGCGACGGTGCGCTGGCAGGCTGGGCAGGGGTGGTCATGATTGGCTCCATTAAAAAACCGGAATTGGGTCTAAGTATATCGCCATTCAGGTCGTACACTGCGCGCGGGCAGTCAAGACTTGCCCATGACAAGAAGGCCGCTGACGGCACGTGTCACATCGATCCGATAGAGAGAAACCCTGAATGACTGCATCTTCTTCCGGCTTGAGCCACGGGCTCAAGCAACGGCATGTCACCATGCTGTCCATTGCCGGCGTCATTGGCGCCGGCCTGTTCGTGGGCTCCGGCCACGCCATCGCCGAAGCCGGCCCCGCCGTGCTGATTGCTTACGGTTTTGCCGGCATGCTGGTGGTGCTGGTGATGCGCATGCTGGGCGAAATGGCCGTGGCCTCGCCCGATACCGGTTCGTTTTCCACTTACGCCGACCGTGCTATCGGGCACTGGGCCGGCTACATCATCGGCTGGCTGTACTGGTGGTTCTGGGTACTGGTGATTCCGCTGGAAGCCACCGCCGCCGCCACCATTCTGCACGCCTGGTTTGCCGGCGTGCCGATGTGGGCGTTTGCGCTGGGCATTACCATGCTGCTAACCATCACCAACCTGTTCAGCGTGAAGAACTACGGCGAGTTCGAGTTCTGGTTTGCGCTGGTGAAAGTGGTGGCCATCGTGCTGTTCCTGGCCATTGCCGGTGCGGCGATCTTTGGCCTGATTCCGGGTAGCCAGACCAGCGGTGTGGCCAACCTGATGGCCCACGGCGGCTTCATGCCTAACGGCTTTGGCGCGGTGCTGGGCGCCATGCTGACCACCATGTTCACCTTCCTGGGTACCGAGATTGTCACCATTGCCGCGGCCGAGTCGGACAACCCGCAGCAGCAGATCACCAAGGCCACCAACTCGGTGGTATGGCGCATCAGCCTGTTCTACTTGGGCTCCATTTTCGTGGTGACCTCGCTGGTAGCATGGAACGACCCGCAGCTGCCGCTGCAAGGCTCTTACCAGCGTACGCTGGAGCTGATCGGCATCCCCAATGCCAAGGCACTGGTAGACGTGGTGGTGCTGGTGTCGGTGGCCAGCTGCCTGAACTCGGCGCTGTATACCGCCTCGCGCATGCTGTACTCGCTGGCTTCGCGCCGCGATGCGTTTGCCCTGTTTGGCCACGTGGCGCCCAACGGTACTCCGCAGAAAGCCGTACTGGGTTCGATGGTAGTGGGTTTCCTGATGGTGATTGCCAACTATATGGTGCCGTCCGAAGTGTTCAACGTGCTGCTGGCCACCTCCGGCACCATCGCGCTGCTGGTGTATCTGGTGATTGCGGTATCGCAGCTGCGCATGCGCCAGCGCATGCAGGCACGAGGCGAGCAGCCGGCGTTCCGCATGTGGCTGTTCCCGTGGCTGACCTGGGCGGTAATCGTGTTCATCTGCGCGGTACTGCTGCTGATGGCGCTACGCCCGGATCACCGCGTCGAGGTACTGGGCACCGGCATCCTGACGTTGCTGCTGGTGGTGGTGGGCTGGCTACGTTCGCGTGCGCTGGGCACGCCGTGGCTACACAGCCCGCTGCCGGCGCGCAGCTAGATCGACCCTGCTGTTGGACTTTGACAGCGTTGGCCCCTGCACTGCAGGGGCTTTTTTTTAACGCTGGTTTACCGGCAAGCCCACGGGGTCGATGTGGGTCATGACGTCCAGCACCTGGTGAGCCGCCATCACCCGCGCCCGGGCATCTGCGGCGATGTCGTGGCCCTGGTAGACGGTGAGCTCGCCGTCGATTTCCAGGTGCACGTCAACCTGGACATGGTCACCCAGGCGGCGGGTGCGCAGGTCGTGTATGCCTTGTACGCCGGGGGTCTCCAGCAGCGCTTGCTGGATGGCGGCCACGGTGTCGTCGTCGGCGGCGCGGTCCATCAGGTCGTGCAGCGCATCCCAGGCAAACTGCCAGCCGGCGCGGCCAACCATGAAGCCCACCAATGCGGCGGCCAACGGGTCCAGCCAGGTGTAGCCCAGCAGGTTACCGCCAATACCGGCAGCCACTACCAGCGAGGACGCCGCATCCGCGCGTGCGTGCCAGGCGTTGGCCACCAGCATGCTGGATTTCACGCGGGTGGCCACCGCCAGCATGTAGCGGAACAGGCTTTCTTTCGATACCAGAGTGAATAGCGCGACGTACAGTGCCAGCGGGTGGACCGGCGACAGGGCGGTATGGTGGAGGATTTTGTTGCCTGCCCCCCATAGCATGCTGCAGCCAGCGGCCAACAGCAGGGCGCCGAGCACCAGAGAGGCCGCTGTTTCGTAGCGGTAGTGGCCGTACTGGTGGTCGTGGTCTGGCGCCTTGCTGCTGTGCTTGCGCGCCAGCAGCGCGACAAAGTCGGCCAGCAGGTCGGACAGCGAGTGCAGTGCATCAGCCACCAGGGCTTGCGAGCCGGCCCATACCCCGGCGAGTAGCTGGGCGATGGTCAGTACGATATTGACTGCGACGCTGACCCACAGGCTGCGTTGGGCGGCTTGGTGTTGCGGGCTGTGGGCTGGGCTGGTCATGGTGTCTTCGCAAAAAAAACAGCAGTGTGATGTAGGTGGCTGATGGCCAGCTTAAGACGGCAGGCCGCTGTCGTGGCTGGCATCGGGCTCGTCCAGCGGCGGCAGCGTGCTTAACAGCTCGGCCAGCAGGCTTTGCGTCAGCCAGGGTGGGACATCCTGAATGTGCCACCCGGCTTTTTCCGCACACAGGGCCAGGGTGCGCAGGAAACGATGAAAACCTGGACGGTTTTGTCGCATCGTGATGTTTTGCTGCCCGATGGTAAAGCTGAGGCTGGCGTAGTCGCTGCCTGCCTGGGCATCCAGCCCCGTGCATAACGGCACGCTACCGCTGGCGGGAAGGGCCGGGGAGTTTTGTGCGAATTTCATGCCGCCGCCGTGACCGGGCTGGTCGGCCAGGTCTTCTTCGTTCATGGCCATGCGGTGCTCCAGCGCAATGCGCTGTTCGCTGCTGCCGGCACCGGGGATGCCTTCGCCCGGCACGGCGCGGGCAAACAGGGCGGCAATATCGCGCAGGATGGACTGGGTCAGATAGCGTGTCAGCCATAGCTGGTGGCCGCCGGGCTGTATCAGTACCAATAGGCGGTCTTCGGCTTCGAAGTAGGTAAAGGATAGGCTCATGCCACGATGGTAAGCCCTGGCGGCAACGACTGCAAAGGTTGGCCGCAGGCCGTGCGCTGCGCGCATAATGCGGGGCATGGATACCCTACACCCTTATACCGCGCTGACGCCCGACCTGATGCTGGATGCCGTGGAAAGTACCGGCTTGCGCTGCGATGGCCGCATGCTGGCATTGAACAGCTATGAAAACCGTGTCTATCAGGTGGGCATGGAGGACGGCCCGCCACTGATTGCCAAGTTTTACCGGCCAGGGCGCTGGCAGGACGCGCAGATTCTGGAGGAGCATGCCTTTGCCCGCCAGCTGCAAGAGGCCGAAATCCCGGTGGTGGCGCCGCTGGCGTTTGCCGGCCAGACACTATTGCAATGGCAGGGCTTTCGCTTTGCCCTGTTTCCGCGCCGTGGCGGGCGGGCGCCCGAGCTGGAAGACGAGGCCACGCTAGAATGGCTGGGGCGGTTTCTGGGGCGCATTCACGCTATTGGCCGCAGCCAGGCTTACGCCACGCGCCCGGCGCTGACGGTGCAAACCTTTGGCCACGATGCCTTGAGTATTATCGAAACAGGCGGTCACCTGCCCAAGCATCTGGCGGCGCGCTTTGGCCAGGTGGCGCAGGCGGTGATCGGTATGGCCGAGGCAGCTTTTGCCAGCTTGCCTGCACTGACCCTGCTGCGTACCCACGGCGATTGTCACGCCGGTAATGTGATGTGGACGCCAGACGGCCCGCATTTTGTCGACCTGGACGACAGCCGCATGGCACCCGCCATTCAGGATATCTGGATGTTGCTTAGCGGCGAGCGCGAGCAGCAGTCGGCACAGCTGGCGGCTATTCTGGCGGGCTACGAAGAGTTTTGTGATCTGGATTACCGCGAGCTGCGGCTGATCGAGCCATTGCGCAGCCTGCGCTTGCTGCACTACTGCGCCTGGCTGTCGGCGCGCTGGGCGGATCCGGCTTTCCCGGCGGCGTTTCCGTGGTTTGGTAGTGAACACTACTGGCTGGAACGCATTAACGAGCTGGAGCAGCAGCTGGAGGCCATGCAGCTGCCGCCGTTGTGGTCTATGCCTGCCTGATGTTTGTCTTGTCGCCCGGCGCTGCGGCCGGGCTGCCATGACTGTGCTTATTGCTGCAGCAGTGCATGTACTGCCTTGAGCAGCAGCGGGGGTTGTAGTGGTTTGGTCAGCCACGCGGTCGCCCCGGCGGCGCGTCCGGCGGCTTTCATGCTGTCGCTGAGCTCGGTAGTAACCATGATGACCGGTGTTTGTGCCAGTGGCGGGCGCTGGCGCAGTGTGCGGATGAATTCCAGCCCGTTCATCTCGGGCATGTTCAGGTCGCTGATGATCAGCGATGGCGTGTATTTGTCCAGCTGTAGCAAGCCTGCTTTGGGGCGTGTACTGAATTTTGTGTAAACGGACATTTGGCAGGAAACTGCTACCTAGTCTGGAGGCACAATGAGCTCGAAAAATCACAACGTACCTGACGCACTACTGGACAGCTTGCTGGC
>NZ_JAQQLF010000007.1 GCF_028548455.1 Vogesella aquatica | reverse complement strand
AGTGGACCATGCCGATTCGGGATTGGAAGGCGGCGCTGACTCGCTTTACCATTCAGTTCGAGGAACGCATTCCACAGGCGTAACCCAAACCCCGTTTACACAAAAATTCGGACAGGCCCCGCACTGACTACTACCGGCGGTAAACCTGACCTTCCGGTAAGTGTGGCACTGCCGCCTCATTTGGCTGTGTATTTTCAGACATAAACACGTCTAAATAATTGAAAAATAATGATAAAATTTCCATATCATTATTGACCAAGCACACAAAAGAGCCAAAGATATACTTGCTTAGGTGCATATTTCACGTTGGGCATTTTTGACTTTCACTACAACCGAGGCTTACGAATGTCAGTAGAAGTCAAATGCTCGTTCCAGATCACCAGCTTGGACAAAAAGACGCACCAAGAAATTGAATGTGGCATCAAGCTCTCGAATGCGAAGGTCACAAAGTCCTATTCCGTAGTAATCGAGGGAACAAGCAGCATCGAGCACCTCATGTCATACACGGCTCAAGGCACAACCAATGTTGTTGGCCTTGAGAGAGTCTCCGGCACGGTTGCTGGAAAAACAGGAACCTGTGTCCTTCAGCATGTCGGCAACTTCTCGAAAAGGGAAAGCCCGTAGCTCGCGGCCTGTTGTTGTCGGCCCTGGCACGGAAGGCCTGGCGAGTCTTCAACGTGAGGGCAGCTATATTAAGAGGTCACGGTGAGCCCGCACAGGCATCATTTAAATACACGTTTGCGCCAAATGCCTAGCCCGTCATTGCAGCAGGCTGCCTTCGGCAGCCGCTGATCTACAACGTTAGGCGGCCAAGGAACGCTATGCAAATCATCCGACGCTACAAGCCCGAGGACTGGTCAAGTCTGTGGCCTCTTCTTCACTCCACCTTTGCGGCGGGAGATACCTATGCGTTTTCGCCAGACAGTACTGAGGCGGAAATCCACAGCGTATGGATTGAAGCGCCACTCGCCACTTACGTCGTCACCGCAGATGATGGCTCAATACTCGGAACCTACAAACTTCAGTCGAATCAGCCTGGCCTAGGTTCGCATATCAGCAACTGCGGATACGTTGTCGCACCTAACGCGCGAGGCCAAGGTATCGCGTCGACGATGTGCGAACACTCCCAAGCCGAGGCGATGAGACTTGGATTCAAGGCAATGCAGTTCAACTTGGTTGTTTCCACCAACGAAGTGGCAGTTCGCCTCTGGAAGAAGCATGGCTTTGCCATCGTCGGCACCCTTCCCGGTGCGTTTCAACACAAAACGCAAGGCTACGTCGATGCCTATATCATGTTCAAGCCTCTAGCCGCCCAACCCTTCCTGGACGTGCCTACGACATGCGCCTTAAGTCAAACGTTAGGCGTCATTTCCCACTTCACACAGAAAGAGTGCAACGGCATGAACTCGGTCAACCTTTCGGCTGTGCTATCAAACCTTTCAGAACCATGGCAACCAGCAACGGTCGCGCGCTTCAATGGCAATGAAATCATGGTGGCCAAAGCAATGGGCGCATATGCCTGGCACAAGCATGAAGACACAGATGACTTCTTTTTGGTACTTAAGGGGAATATCACGATCGAAATGCGCGATCGCAGTGTTCACCTCGGCCCTGGAGAAATGCTCGTTATTCCGCGTGGTGTGGAGCATCGCCCGATAGCCACCGAGGAGGCTCATTTCATACTCATCGAGCCACCAGGTACTGCAAAAGATGGAACAACATTTGTCTAAGGTTTCAATACCACACAGCACAACCTGAATCGTCTCGGTGAACCGCCCCCACTCTGCGGCCACCCAACCCAGCCCCCCAACTGTATCCCCGTTTTGTGCCACTGCTGCCACTGATGGCCACAGTTCCGGCCCGCTACAATGGTTTGTATCCAATAAGACATTACGGCCAACCTTGGCCGGCGAGGAGACACCATGACAAGCTGGCTGATGCAGGCCATTCGCAAGATCGAGGCCGATTTCAACCGTAGCAGCGACACCCACCTGATTCCGCTGGTGCTGCCGGCGGCGCCCGGCATCCAGCTGTATTTCAAGGACGAGTCCACCCACCCTACCGGCAGCCTGAAGCACCGGCTGGCGCGCTCGCTGTTTCTGTATGCGCTGAGCAATGGCTGGATCAAGCAAGGCACGCCGGTGATCGAGGCGTCCAGCGGCAGCACGGCTGTGTCAGAGGCTTACTTTGCCCGCCTGCTGGGTTTGCCCTTTATTGCGGTGATGCCGGCCAGCACCTCGTGCGAGAAGATTCGCGCCATCGAGTTCTACGGCGGCCGCTGCCACCTGGTGGACGACCCGGCCACCATCTACGACGAATCGCAGCGCCTGGCGCGCGAGCTGAACGGCCACTACATGGACCAGTTCACCTACGCCGAGCGCGCCACCGACTGGCGCGGTAACAACAATATTGCCGACACCATCTTCCGCCAGATGGCGCTGGAGCCGCAGCCGGAGCCCAGCTGGATCGTGTGTGGCGCCGGCACCGGCGGCACCAGCGCCACCTTTGGCCGCTACGTGCGCTACCAGCAAAAGCAGACGCAAGTGTGCGTGGTGGACCCGGAAAACTCGGCCTTTTACGCCAGCTACGTCAGCGGCGACGCGCACTGTAGCTGCGAGGGCGGCTCCGGGGTGGAAGGCATTGGCCGTCCGCGGGTGGAACCATCATTCATCCCTACCGTGATCGACCACATGATCCGCGTGCCCAACGTGGCCAGCTACGCCGCCATCCACTTTCTGGAAGAAGTGCTGGGCCGCAAGTGCGGTGGCTCTACCGGCACCAACTTCTACGGCGTGTGCCTGCTGATGGCCGACATGCTGCAGCGTGGCGAGCAAGGCAGCATCGTGACCATGATCTGCGACGACGGCAGCCGCTACCTGAACAGCTACTACAGCGCAGACTGGCTGGCGGCCGGCGGCCACGACATCCAGCCATGGCTGCTCAGCTACCGCCGTTTCTTTCACGATGGCGTGTGGCAGCCGCCGCAGTAAGCGCCAGCACTGCCCACAAAAAAGCCGATAGCACTCGCCATTTGCTGCTCGGGCCACGTTGGCCGCAGCGCTCATTCGCCACAGTCCGGGGCGGCGCAGCACGGTAGCGCCAGCTCCGGGCACTGCTGCGGCTGGCCGGCGCAGCATTCGTCGGTGAGGTAGGCCAGCAGTTGCTGCATCAGCGCCAGGTTGGCGCGGTAGCGCTGGTAGCGGCCTTCCTGCGCCACCGTCACCAGCCCGGCGTGGCTCATGCCTTTGAGGTGGAACGACACATTATTGGCCGGCAGGTCCATATTGGCCGCAATCTGGCCGGCCACCATGCCTTCGTGGCCCTGGCGTACCAGCAGGCGGTAGATGTCCAGCCGCACGCCGGACGCCAGCGCTTCGAATAGCTTCACGGCAGTTTCTTTTTCTAGGCTCATGCGTTTTCTCTGGCAGGGTTGGCCGCATGCTGCGGCAGGGCCAGCGACACCAGCGCGGCCACGGTAATGAATAGGGTTGAAAGCCACAGGCAGGCGCCCAGACCGTATTGCTGGTACACCCAGCCGGACAGCACGGTGCCGATCAGCCGGCCCATGGCGTTGGACATATAGTAAAAACCCACGTCCAACGACACGCCGTCGGCCTTGGCGTAACTCACGATGAGGTAGCTATGCAGCGACGAGTTCACCGCAAACAGCACACCAAACAGCGCCAGCCCGCCCGGCACCACCCAGCCAGCGGGCCAGCCTGCGGCCAACCCTAGCGCCATGGCAGCGGGCAGGCCGGCCAGCGTGGCGGCCCACACAAAGGCGCTGCGGCCATCCGGCACCCTGCCCTGCTTTTTGCCGGTAATAGCCGGCGCCAGCGTCTGCACCACACCGTAGCCGATAACCCACGCAGCCAGAAAGCCGCCTACCTGCCAGACATCCCAGCCAAACACGGTGCCGAGGTACACCGGCAGCGCCACCACAAACCACACGTCGCGTGCACCAAACAGGAACAGCCGCACCGCCGACAGCCGGTTGATGGCCGGGCTTTTCGACAGCAGCTCGCGAAACTTTGGCTTGGCTTTGGCCTTGCCCAGGTCTGGGCGCAGCTGACACAGGCTGAACAGCCAGATCGCCGCCAATACCGCCGCCATGCCCAGCACCGCGCCGCCAAAGCCCAGCGTGGCCAGCAAGGCGCCGCCCAGAAAGAAACCCACGCCTTTCAGCGCGTTCTTGGAACCGGTCAGCAGCGCCACCCAGCGGTACAGCGTGCCCTGCTCGCCGTCCGGCACCAGCAGCTTGATGCTGCTTTTGGCCGACATCTTGTTCAGGTCTTTGGCCATGCCGGATAGCGCCTGGCTGGCCATCACGTACGGCACGGTCAGCATGGCGGCCGGTGCGGCCAACATCAGCAGCGCCAGCACCTGCAGCGCCAGGCCCAGGTTCATGGTGCGGTTCAGCCCCAGCCGCGCGCCCAGGTAGCCGCCGACCAGGTTGGTGACCACACCGAACACCTCGTAAAACAGGAATAGCACGGCAATCTGCAACGGGGCGTAGCCCAGCTGGTGAAAGTGCAGCACCACCAGCATGCGCAGCGCGCCGTCGGTAAGGGTGAACGCCCAGTAGTTGGCCGTTACCAGCAGGTACTGGCGGATGGCCGGCGATAGCGTGGAAAGCGTCTGCATCGCTTAGCCCTGGTCGGCCAGGCCCACCAGCCGCGCCAGCTCCACGGTGCGGTTGGCGTAGCCCCATTCGTTGTCGTACCAGGCGTACAGCTTTACCTGCGTGCCGTTGATCACCATGGTGGACAGCGCATCGATAATGGACGAACGCGGGTCGGTACGGTAGTCGATGGACACCAGCGGGCGGGCCTCGTAGCCCAGAATGCCCTGCAGCGTATGGTTGGCCGCATGCTGCAGCGCGGCGTTGACTTCCTCGGCCGTGGTGGCGCGCTCTACCTCGAACACGCAGTCGGTCAGCGAGGCATTGGCCAGCGGCACGCGCACGGCGTGGCCATTCAGGCGGCCGCGCAGCTCGGGAAAAATCTCGGCAATGGCGGTGGCCGAGCCGGTACTGGTGGGGATCAGGCTCATGCCGCTGGCGCGGGCGCGGCGCAGGTCTTTGTGCGGCTGGTCCAGAATGCTCTGCGTGTTGGTCAGGTCGTGAATGGTGGTGATGCTGCCGTGGCGGATGCCGAAGGTTTCGTGCATCACCTTCACCACCGGCGCCAGACAGTTGGTGGTGCACGAGGCGGCGGTAACGATGCGGTGCACGGCGGGGTCGAACAGCTGCTGGTTCACGCCCATCACCACGTTCAGCGCACCCGGCTCTTTTACCGGCGCGCTGACCACCACGCGCTTTACACCCTGTTCCAGGTAGGCCTGCAGCACGGCCACGGTTTTCATCTTGCCGCTGGCTTCGATCACCACATCGCAGCCGCGCCAGGCGGTATCGGCAATGGCTTTGTTGTGGCTCACGCTGATGCGCTTGCCGTCAATAACGATAGCGCCGTCCACCGCGCTGGCCTCGTGGCCCCAGCGGCCGTGCACCGAATCAAAATTCAGCAGATGGGCGTGGGTTTCCGCATCGCCGGCCGGGTCGTTGATGTGCACGAATTCAAACTCGGGCCAGGCCCAGGCGGCACGCAGTGCCAGGCGGCCGATGCGGCCGAAACCATTGATACCGATCTTGATGGTCATGGTGGGGTGTCTCGCTAAAAAGTTAAACGGCGTCGTACTGGCCAATCCAGGCCTGGTGCACCGGGTGCTGCATGGCCTTGGGGCGCAGCGCCTGTACCTGCGCAATGGCGGTGCTGCGTGGCACACCCAGCGCCATCAGGATGCGGGCGGCAAACAGGCCGGTACGGCCAGACCCGCCCTTGCAATGCATGGCCAGGCACTGGCCAGCCCGCAGCCGCGCCAGCAGGTCGGGCGCGACGGCTTGCCTAGCGCTAGCAAAATCCGCCCGCGGTGCGCACTCGTCGGCTAGCGGCAGGTAAAACCAGGCCAGCCCCAGTTGGCCGCACGCAGCGCCCATGCCATCGGCGCCGTTCTGCTGCAGCTCGGTGGCCGGCATCAGGCTGATCACGCCGCTGGCGCCAGCCTGCTGCAGGGTGTACCGCGCCAAGCTCGGGCTAGCGGCCTGGGTGCCGGGGCACGGTGTCAGCAGCAAACGGCCATCCACAGCGGGGATGGCCAATGTATCGAATGGGTGGCTCATGCCTGCGCTCCTGCCGAATCAATATTACAAGAATAATTGAAATAAAGTCTAGGCGAGCCATGTGACACCAAGATGAAGATAGCGGAAGGTGCGCAGAAGAGAGGCCGGCGTAGCAGATCAGCGTGCAGCATCTGTACGGTGGCGTGGGCAGTTAGGGCACAGTGGTAAGCCAGCTGCGCGCGCAGAAAAACCATAAAAAAAAAGGGGGTACGGCCCACCACCGTACCCCCAAACACACACACATCAAGAGGAAATCACACGCGCATGCCGTGGCATGCGTTTAAAGCTTACTTGTCGCCGTTCGCCTTCTTGATAAAGATGGCGATACAGGTCAGCACGATGACGGTTGTAACAGTGATAACGATAGCGCTCATCATGCCTACGTCGTCAGAGAGAAGTTGTTTCCACAGTTCCATGATATTGCTCCCCCGGCTACCCGGTATTCGATCTGGATGCAGTCATCTTACCCCTGCGCTTTTCATGGGCTTTGACCCAAGTCAAGCGAATCGCTCTATCAAAATGTAACGTATCGTATTAGTGCGCCAGGCAGACAGCACACGATTTAAGTCCATGATAAAAATAAAAAAAGAGCAGGAATAAACCCTGCTCTTTTGATTTGGCGCAATATTTTCTAGCTGTAACTGAGCTTGCCGGCCTTGCCCCAGAACACGCGGTAGGCAAACACCGTATAAGCGATGATGGTGGGCAGCACCACGGCGGCACCGGCCAGAATCACCCACAGCGCTTCCGGGTCGCTAGCGGCCTGCCAGATGTCCAGCTGGCCGATGACTATTTCGGGAAACACGCTATACGCCAGCCCCCAGAACGCCAGCAGCACAATGCCCACGGTGCAGGCAAACGGCAGCCAGCACAGTGCGTCCTGCCCGGCGCGCTGGCGTGCGGCCAACCTGGGCAGGCTGGCGGCCAAGAGGCCGAACAGCGCCACGCTGATCAGCGGCAGCGGCAACAGCAGCAGGAAATCCGGCAGCACAAACCACTTGGCGGCAA
This sequence comes from Vogesella aquatica, assembly GCF_028548455.1. Lineage (GTDB taxonomy): Bacteria > Pseudomonadota > Gammaproteobacteria > Burkholderiales > Chromobacteriaceae > Vogesella > Vogesella aquatica. The sequence goes on along the minus strand of NZ_JAQQLF010000007.1, from coordinate 193,426 downwards.
TGCGACTGCTGGCCAGTGGCGTGGCCACCGACACCAGCAGCACCGCCAGCGCGGTACCGGCCAGCGCCCACTGCGCCCAGCGCGTGGCGCGCTGTTGCAGCTGGCCGCTGCTTTTCATGATCAGCCAGCCGGCGCCCAGCAGCACGTAGGCCGCGGTTAGCCCCAGGCCAGTCAGCAGCGCAAAGCCCCAGGCACCAGCCCCGGGCGCAAAGCCGGTCAGGTAGCGGCCCAGCATCACGCCCTGGCTAAGAGACGCCAGCAGCGAGCCGGCAGCAAACGCCAGGTTCCACGCCGGCTGGTGGTGCGCCTGCGCCTTCACGCGGAAATCAAACGCCACCCCGCGCAGGATCAGCCCTAGCAGCATGATGGCCACCGGCAGGTACAGCTGGCCCAGGATGATGCCGTGCGCCATCGGAAATGCCACCAGCAGCAGCCCCACGCCCAGCACCAGCCAGGTTTCATTGGCGTCCCAGAACGGGCCGATGCTGGCGATCATGGCGTCGCGCTCTTCGTCATTGCCCAGCGGCAGCAGCACGCCCACGCCCAGGTCGTAGCCGTCCAGCACCACGTAGATCAGCATCGACAGCGCCATCAGGCCGGCAAAGATCACCGGCAACCACAGTTCGGCATTCATGGCTGAGCTCCTTCAAGGTTGGCCGCAGGCGCTGCCTTGCGCGCCAGGTAAAACACCACCGACACATAGCTGGCCAGCAGTACTACGTACAGCGCCAGGTACATCAGCAAGGTAGACAGGATCATGCCGCTGCCCACCGTCGACGCGGCGTCGGCAGTACGCAGGATGCCGGTCACCAGCCACGGCTGGCGGCCGATTTCGGTCACGTACCAGCCGGCCACCGTGGCCACCCAGCCAGAGAAGGTCATGGCCACCAGACCACGCTGCAGCCACGGTGCCAGTTGGCCGCGCCGCAGCTGCCACCACGCCAGCCAGCTCACCGCCAGCATCAGCATGCCTACCCCCACCATCACGCGGAAGCTCCAGAACACCTTGGCCACCGGCGGGTGCGCGTTGGGGAACTCGTTCAGGCCGCGAATCTCGCCATCGGGGTGATGGGTAATGATCAGGCTGGCCAGTTTGGGAATGCCGACCTCGAAGCGGTTGCTTTGCGTGGCCTCGTCCGGCAGCGCAAACAGCAACAAGGGCGCGCCGCGCTCGGTGTGCCACACGCCTTCGATGGCGGCCAGCTTGGCCGGCTGGTGGTGGAAGGTGTTCAGGCCGTGCATGTCGCCTACCAGCACCTGCAGCGGAATCAGCAAAGCGGCCAGGCTAACGCCGGTTTTCAGGGTGTGCGCCACCGCGGCGGCGCGGTCGCCGCGCAACCAGCGGTAGGCCGACACCCCGGCCACCAGAAACGCCACCGTCAGGCCGGAGGCCAGCAGCATGTGCGTCAGGCGGTACGGCATGGACGGGTTGAAGATCACCGCCAGCCAGCTTTGCACGTGCACCTTGCCGGCGATCACCTCCACCCCGGCCGGGGTCTGCATCCACGAGTTCAGCACGATGATCCAGAACGCCGACACCGTGGTGCCGAACGCCACCAGAAAGGTGGCCAGCGTATGCACGCGGTTGGACACCTTGGCACGGCCGAACAGCATGATGCCGAGGAAGGTGGCCTCCAGGAAGAACGCGGTCAGCACCTCGTAAGCCAGCAGCGGCCCGGCCACATTGCCCACGTGCTGCATGAAGCCCGGCCAGTTGGTACCGAACTGGAAGCTCATGGTGATGCCGGACACCACGCCCAGCGCAAAGGTCAGCGCAAAGATTTTTACCCAGAAGCCGTAGGCGTCCATCCACGCCTCGTCGCCACTACGGTTAAAGCGCGCCTTGAAGTACAACAGCACCCAGCCCATGGCGATGCTGATGGTGGGGAACAGGATATGAAAGGTGATGTTGGCCGCAAACTGGATGCGGGCCAGGATGACCGGGTCGAGGCTGTCCATGGCTAATCCTCCTTGCCACTGTCACGCCCGGCCAGCCGGCCCAGGCTGTGGGTGAACTGCAGCACCTTGCCCACCTGGCTACCCAGCTTCATCAGCTTTTCCAGCGTTTCCACGTCCATGTCGCGGATGTCGGCAAACCACTTGGTCACCAGCTCGATCAGCTGGTACATCTCGTTCATGCGTGCCTGGGCGTGGCGTTCGGCCTCGCCGGACGGGGTTTCCATGATGGCACCGCGCAGCATGGTCAGCGTGGGCTCGACTTCTCGCTTCTGCCGCTCTTCGGCCAGCGTCTTGAAAATGGCCCACACATCTTCCGGTGTACTGAAGTACTCGCGGCGGTCACCTGGCAAGTGTTGCAATTTGACCAAGCGCCAGGCCTGCAGTTCTTTCAGCGCCATGCTGGTATTAGAGCGCGAACAGCCAATGGCCTCCACGATGTCGTCCGCGTTCAGCGGCCGGTCGGAAACATACAGCAGGGCGTAAATCTGCCCTACGGTACGGTTGATGCCCCAGTGGCTGCCCATCTCGCCAAAGTGCAGCACAAAAGATTGAATCAGGGGTGGCAGGTTCATGCGTGTGGCCTTTCGTATTTTCAGTATTTTCTGAAACTTTGATATGGATCATAGATTCAGAAAATAGGCCTTGTCAACGCACGCTCGCCACAGTAGCCACCATGATGGCAATGTTGCTTTATCAAATGCTTGCAGTTGGACGATACTCATAAGTATCGACACAACGCTTTAGCCTTATGCCCACAGCCCCCTCATTACGCCATGCGCTGCTGGACGACACCGCAGCAGCCCTGGGCAGGGACTACCTGCAACAGCTGGTCAACAGCCTGGCCCGGCACAGCGGTGCACAACTGGTTTTTATCAGCCAGCAGCTTCCGCTACCCGTTCGCCATGTAGCCGTCATGGTGGCAAGCAGTCATCGCCACCCTGGCCGCTACGCGCTGGCAGGCACACCGTGCGAGCAGGTGATCAGCCGGCAGCAGGCCATCGTGCACAGTAGCGGGGTAAACCGGCACTTTGCAGCCGAGCAAGACACAGCCTGGCAGAGCTTTGCCGGTTGGCCACTGCTGGATAAACACGGCCATTGCATGGGGCACCTGGCGCTATTTGACGAGCGGGCGAACTTACTGCCCGATACGCTGCTGCAAGATATCGCCCCCTTCGTTACCCGCGCCGCCGCCGAGCTGCAAAGGCTGGAGCACGAGCGCATCAGCAGCTCGCGCGCCAGCTGGGATGCGCTGCATTCGCATTTTCTGCGCCAGTACATCCAGGGCCAGCCGCTGCCCACGCTGCTGGGTGACGTGGTAGGGCATATCGAACAAGCCTTGCCTGGCTGGCTGTGCTCCATCCTGCAGGTAGACGATACGCAATGCCTGCGCCCGCTGGTGGGGCCATCCCTGCCGCAGGCCTATACCGCATTGATCGATGGCCTGGCCATCGGCCCCATGGTAGGCAGCTGCGGGGCGGCGGCGTGGCACCGCAAACGGCTGGTGGCGGAAGATCTGCAGCAACACCCCAACTGGGCACCCTACCGCGAGCAGGCACGCCAGTTTGCGCTAGGCAGCTGCTGGTCCGAACCCATCATCGACAGCAAGGGCAAAGTACACGGCACCTTTGCCGTCTACCACCACGCCCCCAGTGCCCCCACGCTGGAGGCCATTACCGTGATTGAAGATACCGCCCGCCTGCTGGCGGTACTGATGGAAAACGACGCCAACCGCCAGGCGCTGGATAGCCGTACCCAGTGGTACCAGGCCATCTTGCAGAACGCCGCCGATGCGCTGTCCATCATCGATATGGAAGGCTGCCTGCTGGAGGCCAGTGATTCGCTGTGCAAGCTGCTGGGTTACAGCCAGGCCGAGCTGCGGCAATTGCGGCTGTGGGACCTGGTGGCCCACCGCAGCGAAGCGGAACTGCGCGAGCAATTGCAGTACACCAGCGAACAGGGCGAGACCTTCGACAGCTATAACCGCACCAAAGATGGCGACATCATCGAGGTGGAAGTATGCGTGCGCCGGCTGATGCTGGACGGCCAGCCGGTGATCTGGGGCTCGGCGCGCGATATCAGCCTGCGCAAACAGCAAGAACGCCAGCTGCGCGAGCAAGCCACCATAGACTCGCTCACCGGCCTGTATAACCGCCCCACCCTACTGGGCCAGCTGGACGCGCTGCTGGCCAGCCCATCCCGCCCCGGCCTGGCCTTGCTGATGCTGGACCTGGACCACTTCAAACAGGTAAACGACAGCTACGGCCATGCCTGCGGCGATGCCACCCTGGCCCATATTGCCAGCCAGCTGCGCCAGCTACTGGGCCCGCAAGACTGTGCCGGCCGCCTGGGCGGCGAGGAATTCTGCATACTGCTACCAGGCACCACGCCGCAGGCGGCACAACGCTACAGCCAGCGTTTGCTGGACACCATCGCGCAGCAACCCTTGCAATTTACCGGTCAAACCATCGCCCTCACCGCCTCTATCGGCCTGGCGCTGCTTGAGCCTGGCGACGATAGCCGCAGCCTGCTGGCGCGTGCCGACATGGCGCTGTACCAGGCCAAGCACCAGGGCCGCAACCGCATGGTGATGCTGCCGCCGTGACGCGCTAGCGCGCATCCCGTAAAATAGCTTGCCGCGCCCCGCCAGACGGGGCGTTGCCTATTGCGGCCAACCTTTTTCAGTACGGAACTATCGATGACCACGCCTCAGCACACACCCATGATGCAGCAATACCTGGCCCTCAAGCGGGACCACGCCGACAAGCTGCTGTTTTACCGCATGGGTGATTTCTACGAGCTGTTCTACGATGACGCCGAAAAAGCCGCCCGCCTGCTGGATATTACCCTCACCGCACGCGGTGCCAGCGGTGGCCAGCCGGTCAAGATGGCCGGCATCCCCTACCACGCCGCCGAAGGCTACCTGGCGCGGCTGGTGAAAATGGGCGAGTCGGTGGCCATCGCCGAGCAGATCGGCGACCCGGCCACCAGCAAGGGCCCGGTAGAACGCAAGGTGGTGCGCATCGTCACACCCGGCACGCTGACCGACGCCGCGCTGCTGGACGACAAGCGCGATAACCTGGTGCTGGCCGTGAATATGCACAAGGGCACGCTGGGCCTGGCCTGGCTGTCGCTGGCCAGTGGTGAATTCAAGGTCATGCAAACCAGCGTGGAAGAGCTGCACAGCGAGCTGGAACGCCTGAAGCCGGCCGAGCTGCTACTAGCCGACGACACCGGCCTGGCGGTGTTTGACAGCCTGGGCACCCCCAGAAAAAAACTGCCGCCGTGGCAGTTCGATACCGAATCGTCCACGCTGGCGCTGACCCGTCACTTCGGCACCCGCGACCTGGCCGGCTTTGGCGCCGACACGCTGCCGGTGGCCGTCGGCGCTGCCGGTGCGCTGCTGGAATACGTGAAATCCACCCAGGGCGTAAACCCGGCCCACATTGCCCAGCTATCAGTAGAAGAGCCGGGCGAGCTGATCCGCATGGACGCTGCCACACGCCGCAACCTGGAGCTGACCGAAACCATCCGCGGCGAAGCCTCGCCCACGCTGGCCTCGCTGCTGGACACCTGCGCCACCAGCATGGGTAGCCGCATGCTGCGCCACTGGCTGCATCACCCGATCCGCCGGCACGACAAGCTGCTGCGCCGCCAGCAAGCCGTGCGGGCCCTGTTGGCCGCACACCAGGATATCCACACCCAGCTGCGCGAAGTAGCCGATATCGAACGCATTACCGCCCGTGTGGCGCTGCGCACCGCGCGCCCGCGCGACCTGGCCGCACTGCGCGACTCGCTGCGCGCGCTCTCTGGCGTCAAGGCCATTGCCGCCACGCTGGACGCGCCGCTGCTGGCCGAGCTGGTACAGCTGCTACCGGCCGACTCGCCGGTAGAAAGCCTGCTGGCCACTGCCATCCTGCCGGAACCGGCCACCTTCCTGCGCGATGGCGGCGTAATCAACCACGGCTACCACGCCGACCTGGACGAGCTGCGCGCCATCCAGACCGACTGCGGTGACTTCCTGCTGGCGCTGGAGCTGCGCGAGAAAGAGCGCACCGGCATCAGCACGCTGAAAGTAGAGTTCAACCGCGTACACGGTTTCTACATCGAGGTCTCGAAAGCGCAATCGGACAAGGTGCCGGACGACTACCGCCGCCGCCAGACGCTGAAGAACGCCGAGCGCTACATCACCCCCGAGCTGAAAACCTTCGAAGACAAGGCGCTGTCGGCGCAGGACAAATCGCTGGCACTGGAAAAACAGCTGTACGAGGCGGTACTGGACCAGCTGGCACCCCATATCAGCGAGCTCAAGCTGATGGCGCAAGCCGTGGCCGGCCTGGACGTACTGGCCGCCTTTGCCGAGCGTGCGCAAACCAATCATTACGTGCAACCGCTCTTCGTCAACGAGACACGGCTGGAAATCATCGGCGGCCGCCACCCGGTAGTCGAGGCCGAGGTGGAACGCTTTATCGCCAACGACACCAGGTTGGCCGCAGAGCGCAAGCTATTGCTGATTACCGGCCCGAACATGGGCGGTAAATCCACCTATATGCGGCAGAACGCGCTGATTACCCTGCTGGCGCATATCGGCAGCTTTGTACCGGCCGAGCGCGCCGTGCTGGGCCAGATCGACCGCATCTTCACCCGCATCGGCGCCAGCGACGACCTGGCCGGCGGCCGCTCTACCTTCATGGTGGAAATGACCGAAACCGCCAACATCCTGAACAACGCCACCGACAAGTCGCTGGTGCTGATGGACGAGGTTGGCCGCGGTACGTCTACCTTTGACGGCCTGGCGCTGGCGTGGGCCATCGCCCGCGCGCTGATCGAAAAAAGCCGCGCCTACACGCTGTTTGCCACGCATTACTTCGAGCTCACCAGCCTGGCTGGCGAGTACAACAGCGTGGCCAACGTGCACCTGTCGGCGGTGGAGCACAAAGACCGCATCGTCTTCCTGCACCACGTAGAAGACGGCCCGGCCAGCCAGAGCTACGGCCTGGCGGTAGCACAGCTGGCTGGCGTGCCGCCGAAGGTGATCCGCGAAGCCCGCCGCTACCTGACCGAGCTGGAAAACGAGTCGGCCGCCCGCGCGCAGCCCGACCTGTTCAGCACGCCGGTGGTGATCCAGCACGAGCCGGAACCGCACCCGGCAGTAGAATTACTGGCTGATACCGACGTGGACGATCTCACACCACGCCAGGCGCTGGAGCTGCTGTACACCCTGAAAAAGATGACGAAATAAACCCAAGTAATCCGCACAATGTTTCCTACAATGGATTTAATACCATCTAAGACAAGGAGATATAAGCACTATGTATGCAGAAGGTACTGCCGTCTCGTCTGCCCTGGCTCGTCTGTTTGGTTCGGCTAATGGTGGCGAGGCGCTGCCGCTATCCGGCATCCGCGAGCGCGCCAGCAAGGAGCTGTCGCAGTTTGCCAGCCTGGTGCGTAGCGAGCTGGCGCCGCTAGGCATCGCCATCCCGCCCGCCATCAGTTTTGTCAGCTGTAACCATTGCGCGCTGACACTGGAAAACGAGCACCCGCAGCGGGAGGCCATTCTGGGCTGGCTGGAAGGTAACGACCGCATCGCCAAGTACTTCAAAGAAGTAGAAGTACTGTTCGAGCTGGTACGCGCAGCGGAAAACGCTGGCGATGTGTTCCCCGAAGACAGTTGCTTCCACGTAGGGCTGACCAGTGCCGGGCCCGTAGCCTACTTTGATAGCCATCGCTGTGGCGAGTAAACCCGCAGCGTAGCCACCTGTTTTGCACGCAGCCCCTTCCACCCGGTGGAAGGGGCTTTGTCTTGCCCGGGTGGCTTGGCTAGCCGCTGCCACGGCATTCGGGCAACGCTGGCACAAGCGCATCCGACCGGACACCGCTTAGCGTCTTCGATAAAGCCACCACCAGCACGCTACGGCTTGTACTACCGGCAGTGCCGGCCTGCCGCAGGGCATACAGCGCTTAGCGTTCGTCTTGGCAGTGCGGGGACAATGACTTATTTTTTGGCAAAGCGAAAACGCGGCACCGCCCGTGCTGCTGCCGGGGCTGCAGGCTCTTGCCGGCCACCCTGGCGCGCGGGTGCCCTGGCAGCCGGTTTCGCCAGCCCCGTTCGCGGCAGGTCAGCCAGCGACACGGTAAGGGTGCGCATCTCGCCAGGTTGCAGGCCATCCAGCTGCCACGGCCCCACGGCCACCCGTACCAGGCGCAAGGTAGGCAGGCCTACTTTGGCCGTCATGCGCCGCACCTGGCGGTTCTTGCCTTCGCTAATGATGATTTCCAGCCAGCCGTCAGGCACGGTCTTGCGAAAGCGCACCGGCGGCTTGCGCTCCCACAGCGCAGGCGGCTCCGGCAGCTGGCGCACCTGTGCTGGCTGGGTCACAAAATCGCCCAGGTCTACGCCGTCGCGCAACGCCTGCAGCTGGGCCTCGCTAACCCGGCCTTCTACCTGTACCCAGTAGGTCTTGGGCTGCTTCCAGCGCGGGTCGCTGATACGGTGCTGCAGCTCGCCATCACCGGTCAGTAGCAGCAGACCTTCGCTGTCGGTATCCAGGCGGCCAGCCGGGTACACCCCGGGCAGCGCGATATGGTCTTTCAGCGTGGGGTGCAGCTCGTGCTGTGAAAACTGGCAAATCACGCCATAAGGCTTATTGAACAGAATGAGTTGGGACATGAGGCCGCCGAGCGTAAACAAGATATGCGCCGGATGATACCAAGCGTAGCCGCTAGCAGCCACGCCGCGCCAAAGGCGCTGGTGCCGCATGACGGCAGGAACGTCCTGCCGGACCTGCACCATGCGGCCAACGTCATTCAGATTCGAACAAGCGTTTACATTCAAACCCGCAGCAAAGTTCGGATACGCTACAATCAGAGCCAGCAATGAGAGGTATAATTCACTTTTGAAAAGTCACCCGAAAGCCTGCATACCGCCTGGCGCCTGTCTTCCCCTGACAAATCGCCGGTATAAAGCGGCTTTCCCATACCTTTCACTTGCACAGGCGGGATGCTGCCCCGTGCCAAAGCTGCCCCGCGCAATCGTTCTGGCGTCAAAAAATAATCATGGAGATAGAGTAATGCCTTCGGAACAGCCGACCATCATCTACACCCTGACCGACGAAGCTCCAGCGCTGGCTACCAGCGCCTTCCTGCCGGTCGTACGTACCTTTACCGGCGCAGCCGGCATCAACGTGGAAACTGCCGACATTTCGGTAGCCGCCCGCGTTCTGGCCGAGTTCCCGGCAAACCTGACCGACGAGCAGAAAGCACCCGACACCCTGGCCGAGCTGGGCAAACTGACCCAGGACCCGGACACCAACATCATCAAGCTGCCAAACATCAGCGCCTCGGTATCGCAGCTGATCGCTTGCATCAAAGAATTGCAAGCCAAGGGCTACGCCATCCCCGACTACCCGGAAAACCCGGTTACCGACGAAGAAAAGGCTATCAAGGCCCGCTACGCCAAGTGCCTGGGCTCCGCCGTGAACCCGGTGTTGCGCGAAGGCAACTCCGACCGCCGCGCCCCGCTGGCAGTGAAAAACTACGCCAAGAAGCACCCGCACAGCATGGGCGAATGGAAACAGGCGTCGCAGACCCACGTTTCCCACATGCACCACGGTGACTTCTACCACGGCGAAAAGTCCATCACCCTGGACCGCGCCCGTGACGTGAAAATGGAGCTGGTGACCCACAGCGGCGAAACCATCGTGCTCAAGCCGAAGGTATCCCTGCTGGACGGCGAGATCATCGACTCCATGTTCATGAGCAAAAAAGCGCTGTGCGAATTCTACGAGCGCGAAATGGAAGACTGCCGCGAAGCCGGCATCCTGTTCTCGCTGCACGTAAAAGCCACCATGATGAAGGTGTCCCACCCCATCGTGTTCGGCCACTGCGTAAAGATCTACTACAAAGACGCGTTCGAAAAACACGGCAAGCTGTTTGAAGAGCTGGGCGTGAACGTGAACAACGGCATGGCCACGCTGTACGAAAAAATCGCCACGCTGCCAGCCTCCAAGCGCGAAGAAATCGTGCGCGACCTGCACGCCTGCCAGGAACACCGCCCGCGTCTGGCCATGGTGGACTCCGCCAAAGGCATTACCAACTTCCACTCGCCAAACGACGTGATCGTGGATGCCTCCATGCCCGCCATGATCCGTAACGGCGGCAAAATGTGGGGGGCCGACGGCAAGCCGGCCGACTGCAAGGCCGTGATGCCGGAATCCACCTTTGCCCGCATTTACCAGGAGATGATCAACTTCTGCAAATGGCACGGCAACTTCGACCCGCGCACCATGGGTACCGTACCAAACGTGGGCCTGATGGCACAGAAAGCGGAAGAGTACGGCTCGCACGACAAGACCTTCGAAATCGCGCACGATGGCGTGGCCAACATCGTTGACCTGGCTACCGGCGAAGTACTGCTGTCGCAAAACGTGGAGCAAGGCGATATCTGGCGCATGTGCCAGGTAAAAGACGCGCCGATCCGCGACTGGGTAAAACTGGCCGTGACCCGCGCCCGTAACTCCGGCATGCCGGCAGTATTCTGGCTGGACCCGTACCGCCCACACGAAAACGAACTGATCAAGAAGGTACAAAAATACCTGAAGGATTACGACACCAGCGGTCTGGAAATCCACATCATGTCCCAGGTCCGCGCCATGCGCTTTACCCTGGAGCGTGTTGCCCGTGGCCTGGATACCATCTCGGTGACCGGCAACATCCTGCGCGACTACCTGACCGACCTGTTCCCTATCATGGAACTGGGCACCAGCGCCAAGATGCTGTCCATCGTGCCGCTGATGGCCGGTGGTGGCATGTACGAAACCGGTGCCGGCGGTTCGGCCCCGAAACACGTACAACAGCTGCTGGAAGAAAACCACCTGCGCTGGGATAGCCTGGGCGAGTTCCTGGCGCTGGCCGTGAGCCTGGAAGAGCTGGGCATCAAGACCGGTAACACCAAGGCCAAAATCCTGGCCAAAACCCTGGACCAAGCCACCGGCAAGCTGCTGGACAACGACAAGTCGCCGTCGCGCCGCACCGGTGAGCTGGACAACCGTGGTAGCCAGTTCTACCTGGCCATGTACTGGGCGCAAGCGTTGGCCGCACAAAGCGACGACGCCGAGCTGCAGGCCCACTTTGCCCCGGTCGCCGCCGCCTTTGCCGCGCAGGAACAGCAGATCATCGACGAGCTGAAAGCCGTACAGGGCAAACCCGCCGATATTGGTGGCTACTACCTGCCGGACGCAGAAAAAACCCGCGCCGTGATGTGCCCAAGCGCCACGCTGAACCAGATTCTGGCCAACGCCCGCGTATAAGCCTGTCGTTATACACCGCACCAGGGCTAGCCTTGGTGCGTGGACCAAACCCCCTGCTTGCCATGCAAGCAGGGGGTTTTTCATTGATAGCCAGCGGGCAGATCAGGCACAGTATGGCCGGTATGCGCGACTGCCTGCGGCCAACGTTGGCCGCATCAGGCCCAGTCCGGTGCCATCGCCCGTACCGTGTCCAGCACCTGCTGCTTGGGTGCGTCGCGGCGCTTGCCGGCGCGCCACGCCATCATCACCTCCCACTGCCATAATGGCAGGTCGCGGATGGCCAGCTTCACCAGCCGGCCTTCGCGCAGGTCGCGCTTCACCGCCACCTCGGGCATGAAGGTCAGAAAACCATGTTCCATGGCCAGCTCGCGCGCAGCGCTGGCCGGCTGGATGGCGTGCAAAGGGCCACTGGCGGTGCGGTGCTGACGCAGCATGGCCAACAGGGTATCGCAGGCATCCCCCCAGTACTGCGGCGCCAGCCGCGCGTTGGCCACCTCGGCCAGCGTCAGCTCGCCAGCTTGCGCCAGCGGGTGGCGCTTGTGCACCACCGGTACGATGGGCGAGCACCAGATGCGCTCCATCTGGATACCGGCCATTGGCGGGCACTTCAGCACGAAGCCCACCTGCACCCCGTCGGTAAGCAGCCGCTCCATGATGGCCGGCGAGTGGTCGGTACTGCAGCGGATCTCGAATGGCGCCTCGGCCAGCGCCACCAGCACCGGGCCAAACACCACCGATGCCAGCGATGGCAGGCAGGCCAGCGTCAGGCGCGGCAGCGCCGGTACGCCCTGCACCGCGCGGCGGCCATCGTCCAGAATCGCTAGCGCCTGCCGCGCCGCCGGCAGATAAGCCTCGCACGCCGGTGTGGGCACCGCACCGCGGCGGTGGCGGCGGAACAGCTGCGCCCCCACATTGGTTTCCAGCACTGCCACGCGCTGGCTCACCTGCGGCTGCGACCAGCCGCGCCGTGCTGCCGCCTGGCTAAAGCTGCCGCAGTCCACGATATCGATCAGCAAAGCCAGGTCATCCAGCGAAATAGCCATAATAAAAAGCCATATAAAATATTAGCAGTTAACGGCTTCTATGATAGCTGATGCCACATGACAATGAAGACCACTTCACACAGGGGCAAATCATGGCTTCGGCAGAACAGGCGCGGCGCCTGGGCAGGCGTTTCATCATGCTCGACAACGTCTTGGTGGTATTCGGCTTTTTCAGCGTGTTTCCGCTGATCAGCATCCACTTTGTCGACCAGCTGGGCTGGGCTGCCGCCGCCGTCGGGCTGGCGCTGGCCATCCGCCAGCTAATGCAACAGGGGCTGGGCTTGCTGGGCGGTTCGCTGGCCGACCGCTACGGTGCCAAACCGCTGATTGTGGGCGGCATGCTGCTGCGCGCGGCCGGCTTTGCCGCCATGGCCATGGCAGAGACACCGGCCACTCTGGTGTTCTCCTGCATTCTGTCCGGCCTGGGCGGCATGCTGTTCGACCCGCCCCGTGCGGCCCTGATCATCAAACTGACCCGCCAGCACGAGCGTAACCACTTTTATACGCTACTGATGATGTGGGAGAGCGCTGCGGCGGTAAGCGGCGCCATGCTGGGCTCCTGGCTGCTGCATTTCGACTTCTGGTGGGTAGGCATGGGCGGCTGTGCGGTGTTCGTGCTGGCGGCTGCGGCCAACCTGTGGCTGCTACCCGCGTACCGCGTGGCCAGCGGCAAGGCATCGCCATTAGCCTCGGTACGCATTGTGCTGGCAGACAAGCGTTATATGCGGCTGGTGCTGACCCTCAGCGGCTACTACGTGCTGGGCGTGCAGATCATGCTGCTGGTACCCATCGTGCTCAAACAGATGGCCGGTACACCGCAAGTGGTAGGCTGGCTGTACGCCATGGAAACCACGCTGTCGCTCACCCTGCTCTACCCGCTGGCCAAGCTGGGCGAACGCCACTTCAGCCTGGCACAACGCATGTTGCTGGGTATCGCGGTGATGACGCTCAGCCTGCTGCTGATGGCACTAGCGCAGAACCTTTGGCTAGCCATGCCGCTACTCGCGCTGTTCTATACCGGCAGCCTGATCACCGAGCCGGCACGCGAGGCGCTACTGGCCAGCTACGCGCAAAGCGAAGCACGCGCCAGCTACAGCGGCACCAGCCGCCTGGGGCTGGCACTGGGTGGGGCCACGGGCTACCTGGGCGGCGGCTGGCTGCTGGATATCTCGCGCAGCCTGGCCATGCCAGCCTTGCCCTGGCTGATACTCGCCGCCATCGGCAGCCTGACCTTTCTGGCACTCTATCGCCAGCTGCTGCACACCGGTGCCACACCGGCTCTGGCCCAGCCTGCCTGACAGCAGACGCAAAAAAACCGCATCGGCTTGATGCGGTTTTTGTCAGCAGCGTTCCCGCTACATCCGTCAGCTAGCGCAGGCTTAGGCTTTCTGGATGTTGGAGGCTTGCTTGCCTTTCGGGCCTTGAACGACGTCAAAGCTTACACGCTGGCCTTCGGTCAGCGATTTGAAACCTTGCATATTGATCGCGGAGAAGTGCGCGAACAGGTCATCACCGCCTTCGTCCGGAGTGATGAAGCCGAAGCCTTTAGCGTCGTTGAACCACTTAACAATACCAGTTGCCATGTGTAACTATCCTTAGCATGCATAAAGTAAACAGGGTGGTGAGCCCTGACAGTCCAAGCTTACACACGCTGCAGCAGGTAACGGTTTACACACAGCCAGCGATGCAAAGCCAAGCACCGTCTGTATTTCTACGCCTAGCGTGTGACAACGTCAAGACAAGCCGGTAAAAGTTAAGGGGCTTGAAAAAGCTGCCATACGAACCAAAATTGAAATAAGCGCGAATTCGCAGAAGGTTCCCATGTCTACGCAGCACAAGGATGATGTCTCTACCGTGGCCCGAAAGGCCGAGGTAAAACCCCCACCGATGTATAAAGTATTGTTATTGAACGACGATTTCACCCCGATGGATTTTGTTGTTGAGGTACTGCAGCATTTTTTTCACATGAATGCGGAAAAAGCCACAATCGTGATGCTGCAGGTCCACAATGAAGGTAAGGGTCTTTGTGGCATTTATACCAAAGACATCGCTGCCACCAAGGTAGAACAAGTTTCGCAGCACGCACAAACGCACCAGCATCCACTGCAGTGTGTCATGGAGGAAAACTGATGATTGCCCAAGAACTGGAAGTCAGCCTGCACATGGCCTTTATGGATGCACGCCGCAAACGGCACGAATTCATCAGCGTGGAGCACCTGCTCCTGGCGATGACTGACAACCCGTCTGCCGCCGAAGTCCTCCGCGCCTGCGGCGCCAACATCGACCAGCTGAAAAAGCAGCTGGGGGACTTTATCGACGAACACACCCCCACCGTGCCTGGCGAAGCCGAGGTGGAAACCCAGCCCACGCTGGGGTTCCAGCGCGTGATCCAGCGCGCCATCCTGCACGTACAGTCGTCCGGTAAAAAAGAAGTTACCGGCGCCAATATTCTGGTGGCCATCTTTGGCGAGAAAGACTCGCACGCCGTGTACTACCTGCATCAGCAAGGTATTTCGCGCCTGGATGTGGTGAACTTCATCTCGCACGGCATCACCAAACAGAACGCCAAACCGGCCGCCAGCCCGGAGCCACACCACGATGCCTCTGGCGAGGGTGAAGGGGAAGATAGCGGCAACGCAGCAGGCGGCGCGCTGGAAAGCTACACGCAGAACCTGAACCAGCAGGCGCGCGATGGCAAGATCGACCCACTGATCGGCCGCGAGCACGAGGTCGAGCGCGTGATCCAGATCTTGTGCCGCCGCCGCAAGAACAACCCGCTGCTGGTAGGTGAAGCCGGTGTGGGTAAGACCGCCATTGCCGAAGGCCTGGCCCGCCGTATCGTGGCCGGTGATGTGCCGGATGTGCTGGCCAAAGCCACGGTGTATTCGCTGGATATGGGTGCCCTGCTGGCGGGCACCAAATACCGTGGCGATTTCGAGCAGCGCCTGAAGCAGGTGATCAAGCAGCTGGCCGAAGACAGCCACGCCGTGTTGTTTATCGACGAGATCCACACGCTGATCGGTGCCGGAGCAGCTTCGGGCGGCACGCTGGACGCGTCCAACCTGCTGAAACCCGCCCTGTCCAATGGCAGCCTGCGCTGCATTGGTGCCACCACCTATAGCGAATACCGTGGCATTTTCGAAAAAGATAGCGCCCTGTCGCGCCGCTTCCAGAAAATCGATGTACCAGAGCCATCGGTAGAGCAGACCATCGAAATCCTGAAAGGGCTGAAAAGCCGCTTCGAGGCCCACCATGGCGTGAAATACACCCTGGCTGCGCTATCGACGGCGGCAGAGCTGTCGGCGCGTTACATCAATGACCGCCACCTGCCGGATAAAGCCATCGACGTGATCGACGAGGCCGGTGCGGCGCAAAAGATCCTGCCCAAGTCCAAGCAGAAGAAAGTGATCAACAAAGGCGAGATCGAAGAGATCATCGCCAAGATCGCCCGTATTCCAGCCAAGACCATCAGCAGCGACGACCGCAACGTGCTGAAAAACCTGGATCGCGACCTGAAAAACGTGGTGTTTGGCCAAGACAAGGCCATCGAAGCGTTGGCCGCAGCCATCAAGATGTCGCGTTCCGGGCTGGGCAACCCGCAAAAGCCGATCGGTTCTTTCCTGTTCTCCGGCCCCACCGGCGTGGGCAAAACCGAGGTGGCCAAGCAACTGGCCTATTTCCTGGGCGTGGAGCTGCTGCGCTTTGATATGTCCGAGTACATGGAACGCCACGCGGTCAGCCGCCTGATTGGCGCGCCACCGGGCTATGTCGGCTTCGAACAGGGCGGCCTGCTGACCGAACAGGTCACCAAGCACCCTTACGCGGTACTGCTACTGGACGAAATCGAAAAAGCGCACCCGGACATCTTCAATGTGCTGCTGCAGGTGATGGACCACGGTACGCTGACCGATAACAACGGCCGCAAGGCAGACTTCCGCAATGTGGTGATCATCATGACCACCAATGCGGGTGCCGAGTCGCTGTCCAAATCCAGCATCGGCTTTACCAACAGCAAGCAGGCCGGGGACGAAATGGGCGATATCAAGCGCCTGTTCAGCCCCGAGTTCCGCAACCGTCTGGATGCCATCATCCCGTTCGGCATGCTGAACGAGGAGATCATTCTGCAGGTGGTGGACAAGTTCCTGATGCAGCTGGAACAGCAGCTATCGGACAAGAAAGTGGAAATCCACTTCAGCGACAGCCTGCGCAAGTTCCTGGCGAAGAAGGGCTTCGACCCGCTGATGGGCGCCCGCCCGATGGCGCGCCTGATTCAGGACACCATCCGCAAGGCGCTGGCCGACGAGCTGCTGTTTGGCCGCCTGGCCGGCGGTGGCGAGGTGACGGTGAATCTGGACCAGGACGACAAAGTGGAACTGGTATTTGCCGAAAGCCCGGCAGAAGCCACGGCATAAGCGCCATGGCCTCCGACAGCCCCGGTTAACCACCGGGGCTTTTTTTGCGGCCAACCTTAGCCGCGCGGGTGGTGCGCCGCGTGCAGCGCCTTCAGGCGCTCGCGGGCCACGTGTGTGTAGATCTGCGTGGTAGACAGGCTGGCGTGCCCCAGCAGCAGCTGTACCACGCGCAGGTCGGCGCCGTGGTTGACCAGATGGGTGGCAAAGGCATGGCGCAGCGTGTGTGGGCTGAGCGGCGGCGCACCGGCTTGCTTGCCGTAGCGGGTGATCAGGTGCCAGGCCATTTGCCGGGTCATGGCCTGTTTGCGGTTGCTGACGAATACGTCTTCGCTACGCGCTGCCCCCAGGATGAGCGGCCGGCTTTCTGCCAGATAACGGCGCAGCCAGTGCTCTGCTACCTGCCCCAGCGGCACCAGGCGTTCCTTATTGCCTTTGCCCACAATGCGCACATAGCCTTCGCCCAGATACAGCTGGCCCAGCGTCAGGCCTACCAGCTCGCTGACACGCAGGCCGGTGGCGTACAGGGTTTCGATCAGGGCACGGTCGCGCAGCCCCAGTGGCGTATCGGTATCGGGTGCGGCCAACAAGCCGTCCACATGCGCTTCCGACAGCGTACCCGGCAGGCGCAGACCCAGCCTGGGCGCTTGCAGGCGGGCCGACGGGTCGTCTTCGCGCAGCTTCTGCTGGCACAGGTAATGATAAAAGCGCCGCGCAGCCGACAGGCGCCGCGCGCGGGTAGCCGGCTTGTCGGTATCGATCAGGCCCAGCATCACCTGCTCCAGCGCCGGCGTGTCTGCTGTGTCCAGGGTATGGCCAAATGGCTGCAAGGCGGCCTCCAGCCGCAACAGGTCGCGGCGGTACGCCGCCAGGGTATTGGCCGACAGGTTGTCGGCCAGCCAGAGTGTGTCGAGAAAGGCGTCGAGGTAAAGCGATTTTGCTGCCTGTTGCATAGATGCGGCCAACCTGGTTGCCAATGAAAAAAGCGCCAGCCGAGGCTGACGCTTTCAGGGTACGACAAGTTAAACCCGATGGGCTTACTTGCGAACCAGCTTTTCCTTGATACGTGCGGATTTGCCGGTACGACCACGCAGGTAGTACAGCTTGGCACGACGCACAGCACCGCGACGCTTCACTTCGATGGAAGCTACCAGCGGGGAGAAAGTCTGGAAAGTACGCTCAACGCCTTCGCCGGAAGAGATCTTGCGCACGATGAAGGAGCTGTTCAGACCGCGGTTACGAATGGCGATAACAACGCCTTCGTAAGCCTGCAGACGCTCGCGGTTACCCTCTTTTACTTTTACCTGAACGATAACGGTATCGCCCGGTGCAAATTCAGGGATGGTTTTACCCAGACGGGCGATTTCTTCCTGTTCCAGTTTCTGGATCAGATCCATGTTACTGCTCCTTGTTTTTGAGGAGATCTTGTTCCTGCTGGTACTCTGCCAGCAGCCGAGATTCCTGTTTGGATAAAGTGCGGTTTTTCAGCAAATCCGGGCGACGCTCGAAAGTGCGGCCCAGCGACTGCTTCAAACGCCACTTGGCGATCATGGCATGGTTGCCGGACATCAGGACATCCGGTACGCGCACACCACGATATTCTTCAGGGCGGGTGTAATGCGGGCAGTCCAGCAAGCCATCCACAAACGAATCTTCGTAGGCAGACTGGGCGTCGTTTAACACCCCAGGCAACAGACGCACGATGGCGTCCATCAGGACCATCGCCGGCAGCTCGCCACCGGACAACACATAATCACCTACCGAAATTTCTTCATCGACTTCACGATCGATCAGGCGCTCGTCCACCCCTTCATAACGGCCGCACAGCAAAATCAGGCCAGGCATACTAGCCAGTTTGCTGACTTTTTCGTGCGTCAGGGGGGCACCCTGCGGCGACAGATAAACCACGTGTGATTTATCAACACCGGCAGCGGCCTGTCGTGCGCGCGCTGCTGCAATCGCTTTTTCCAGCGGTTCAACCAACATCACCATGCCGGGGCCGCCACCATAAGTGCGGTCGTCTACGGTGCGATGGTTGTCACTGGTGAAGTCGCGTGGATTCCACGCTGAAAACTGCCAGATCGATTGTTCAATTGCCCGCCGGCTTACGCCAAAGCGGGTAATTGCGTCAAACATCTCGGGAAACAGCGTAATCGCATCAAGCTGCATTAATAATCCAGACCCCAGTCCACGGTAATCCGTTTTGCGGCCAGATCTACATCGACAATGTAATCGGACACAAAAGGTATCAGCCGCTCATCCGTATCACCACGGACAACCAGGACGTCATTGGCGCCGGTTTCCATCAGCTCGGCAACTTTGCCCAGCACGATGTCTTCCTTGTTCACCACGTCAAGGCCGATCAAATCAATCCAGTAATACTCATCATCTGCCGCTGCCGGCAGCTGATCGCGGGCGATGGCAATTTGCATGCCACGCATCCCTGCGGCGATTTCCCGGTCGTCAACGCCATCAAATTTGACAACCAGACCCTTAGGCTGGGCGGAGCCATCCGTAAAGGTATAGGGTTTCCATTCGCCGTCTTTTTTCAACCACCATTGCGGGTAGTCGAAAAGACTGTCGGCGTATTGGGTATCCGCCTGGACTTTCACCCAGCCACGAACGCCAAAGGCGCCGCGGACAAACCCCATTACAACTAGATCAGCGTCACGCATGCGCCTTGCTTCCGTACTGTAGACTGATCAAAACTGATCAGGCAGCCTTCGGCTGGTCTTTCAGCAGCTTGGCTACGGAGTCGGTCACTTGCGCGCCAACGCCGATCCAGTAGTTAACGCGGTCCATGGCCAGACGAACGCGCTCTTGCTTGTCGTTAGCGACAGCATTGTAGAAACCCAGACGCTCGATGAAGCGGCCATCGCGACGGTTGCGGGAGTCGGTAACAACGATGTTGTAGAACGGACGGTTCTTGGAGCCGCCACGTGCGAGACGAATTACTACCATTGTCGATTGTCCTTAAATATACGGAATCGTAGAAAAGCCCCCGATTCTATGGCATTTTTCCCTTACGCTGCAAGTGCTTATTGGCTGTTTTGCACAGGAAGCGCTTGCAGCAGGTCTTTGGTGACGATAGTCAGGGCCCGGTCCTCCGGGTGGACCTGCACCACAAAGCCTAGGCGGGACATGAGTTTAAGCATGCCTTTGTTGCCCGCCAGCACCTCGCCCACCATCACTTTCAGGCCCTGTTCACGTGCTGCATCAAACAGCGCATTCATCAGGATGACGCCAATACCTTTGCCCTGCCAGTGGTCTGCCACCTCCAGTGCGAACTCGCAGCTTTCGTTATCCGGGTCGGTCACGTAGCGGGCTACCGCCAGCTGCTCCTCGCCTTCGGCAGTTTCGTGCGTCATGGCCAGCGCCATTTCTCGGTCGTAATCCAGCTGGGTAAAGCGTACCAGCATGGTTTGCGATAGCTGCTTGATACTGGACATGTAACGGTTATAGCGGCTTTCTTCCGACAGGTTACGCACAAATTCCTGCGTCATGTAAGCGTCTTCGGGGCGTACCGGGCGGATATTAACCGGGGTACCGTCCTTCAGCATCGAGCAGTGCACCATGTGCATGGGGTAAGGCATGATGGCCATGTGGCCATACGGCTTGGTGCGCTTGACTGTCTGCACGATGATGCGGGCGTCCAGGGCAATGACGCCGGATTCGTCGGCCACCAGCGGGTTGATATCCATCTCGCGCACTTCGGGCAGCTCGCACACCAGCTCGGACACGTGCAGCAACACGCTCTTGAGCGTATCGATATCCACGCCCGGCATGTTCTTGAACGGCCCCAGAATCTTGCCGATGCGGGTTTTGTCTATCATGCGCTCGACCAGATAGTGGTTCACCGGCGGCAGGCTCAGTGCCCTGTCCTGCATGATCTCTACCGCAATGCCGCCAGCACCGAAGGTAATCACCGGGCCAAACGACGCATCGTGCGTTACCCCTACCATCAGCTCGCGCGCGTGGCGGCGTTTGCGCATGGCTTGTACCGACACACCTTCGATGCGCGCATCCGGCTGCGCCTCACGCGTGCGGGTCATGATGCCGGCAAAGGCCTCGCGCAAGGAGTGCTCGTTACTGATGTTCAGCTCTACACCGCCCACGTCAGACTTGTAGATGATGTCCGGCGAATCGATCTTCAGCACCACGGGGTAGCCGATCTCTGCGGCCAACCCTATGGCCTCCTCTACATCCTTGGCGAGCGTCGTGCGGTTTACCGGAATATTGAACGCGGCCAGCACCTCTTTGCTTTCACGCTCGGACAACACCGAGCGCCCCTCCAGCAAGGCAGTAGTAATGACGGCACGGGCTTTCAGCACGTCGGGCACCACCTGCTCGCCTTCCAGCGGTGCGGGGGTTTGCAGCAACATTTTCTGGTTATGGTGGTAGGACGCCAGGTTGCGGAATACCTCGATGGCGAACTCGGGCGCGCGAAAATGCGCGCACTTGGCCTTGGAAAACAGCTCGCGGCTTTCCGATACCTTGGCGTCGCCCAGCCACGACAGGAACATCGGTTTGCTGCTCTCGCGCTGCAGCCCCACCATCAGCTGGGCCGTAGTCAGGTGGTCGGTGCCCGCTTGCGGGGTAAAAATCACCAGCACGCCGTCCACGTTCGGGTCGTCCAGACAGGCTTTGACGGCGGTACGGAAGCGCACCGGGCTGGCATCGCCAATGATGTCCACCGGGTTGCCGTGCGACCAGTTAACCGGCAGCGACTCATCCAGCAGCTCCAGCGTGGCCGGCGCCAGCTTGGCCAGCTCCACGCCGTACATATAGGCACTGTCTGCGGCCAGCACGCCGGGGCCGATACCGTTGGTGACGATGGCCAGGCGCTTGCCGGCCACCCTGTAGTTGGCCGCCAGCACCTTGGCTGCGGTAAACAGCTGGGCAATGGTGGCCACGCGCAGCACACCGGCTCGCGATAGCGCGGCGTCGAACACGTCGCCGCTTTCCACCAGGTTGGACGAGTGCATCAGGCCGGTAACGTCGTCTTCGTAGCGGCCGGACTTCACCACCACCACCGGTTTGGTTCGCGCGGCCGCACGCAGGGCACTCATGAAGCGGCGGGCGTCGTGCACGTGGTGTACGTGCAGCAAAATACCCTGGGTAAAGTTGTCAGACACCAGGTAGTCCAGAATCTCGCCAAACTCCACATCCAGCGCCTCGCCTACCGATACCACGCTGGAAAAACCGATGCCCTTGCTATCCGCCCAGTCCAGCATGGCGGTACACAGCGCCGAGGACTGCGACACCAGCGCCAGGTTACCGGCCTTCACCTTACTGGTGTAGTTGCTGGCATTGAAGCCGGCCACCGGCCGCATCAGGCCCAGCACATTCGGCCCCAGGATGCGGATGCCGTAGTGCTTGGCTATCGATACCGCCTCGTTCAGCGCCTCGCGTTCTTGCGCTTCGCTATCGCCAAAATCCTTGGCCAGCAAGATGCCTTTCACGCCCTTCTTGCCGCAGTCTTTCACGATGCCAGGCAAGCTGCGCAGCGCGGTGGTCACTACCACCATATCCACCGGGCCTTCGATCAGCTTGACCGAGGTATACGCCGGTATGCCGCCCACCACACGGTGGTGCAGGTTCACGGGGTAAAGCTTGCCCTGGAAATTGCCGGCCAGCAGATTGGCAAAAATCGCCTGCCCCACCGAGCCTGGCGTATCGCTGGCACCCACCACGGCCACATTGCGTGGTGAAAACAAAGGTGTGAGGTAATGCGGTTTCATGGTTTATCCATCCTGATGGTTTGACGGCATCTTGCCGCAGCAGGCAAGGCCTTGCCATAGCGGTATTCCCGCGTGCTGCCTGGTACACGCGTAGTATTGACAGTTGCATCAAGCGTATCAAGCCAGTAGCGCGGCTTGCACAATATTGCTAATCTTCGCGGTTTCGCGGTGCAGCTATGTTGTGCCGCATCAAACGATTACCCAGATCCGGAAAAGGCCAGTCCCTCACGGGAGAACCGTCATCATGAGCAAACGCGTCGTTACCCTTGCACACTACTATACCCAGCCAGAAATCCAGCAGATGGCCGACAAGGTCGGCGATAGCCTGGAGCTGTCGCTGTTTGCCCGGGAATCCAAGGCTGACATCATCGTGTTTGCCGGTGTCCGCTTCATGGCCGAAACCGCCAAAATCCTGAACCCGCAGGCCGAAGTGATTCTGCCGGATGCCGGCTCCACCTGCTCGCTGGTGACACAAACCGACGTTGCCGCACTGCAACAGTGGCGCGAAAGCCACCCGGACCACGTGCACGTGTCGTACATCAACTCGTCTGCCGCGCACAAGGCGCTGTCCGACTGGATCGTTACCAGCCGCAACGTGGACGACATCATTGCGCATCTGTATGAAGAAGGTAAGAAAGTCATCTTCTCGCCAGACCGCAATATGGGCGCCTACCTGAACTACCAGTACGGCTACGACATGCCGCTGTGGTCTGCCGTGTGCGAAGTGCACGACAAATTCAACGAAGCCGCGCTGAACGAAGCCCTCACCGCCACCCATGGCAAAGCCCACCTGATTGCCCACCCGGAAAGCCCGCTGCCGGTGCTCAAACGCGCCCAGTACGTTGGTTCCACCTCCGGCATGCTCAACTGGGTGAAAGCCTTCCAGGGCAGCAGCAGCGAAGTGATCTTTGTCGCCACCGAAGACGGCATCCTGTACAACATGCGCCTGGCGCGCCCGGACCTGGACATCCGCCAGGCACCGATTTACGCCGGCTGCCAGTGCAACTCCTGTCCGTACATGAAGATGAACACCATCGACGCGGTAAAGCGCGCCCAGCAAGGCGAAGGCACCCGCATCGACTACCTCTCCGAGGCGGAAATGGACGCAGCGCGCCTGCCGATAGAACGCATGCTGGACTTCAGCCAGCGCTACTACCAGTAAGCCTGTGCAAAACCACACAGCCCGCCCGATGCGGGCTGTTTTTGTTTATGCAACGGGCACGGCGGTTTGCGCCATGCCGATACGCGGATACAATCATTAGGTCTTGATGGAAAGCTACGATGAAAATTCTGATTAGTAACGACGACGGTTATTTTGCACCCGGCTTGGCAACGTTGGCCGCACACCTGTCCACCCTGGGCGAGGTAGTCGTCGTGGCACCCGAGCGCGACCGCAGCGGCGCCAGCAACTCGCTGACGCTAGACCGTCCGTTATCGGTCAGGCAGGCTGCCAGCGGCTTTTACTATGTCAACGGCACGCCCACCGACTGCGTGCACGTTGCTGTCACCGGCTTTCTGGATTTCCGCCCGGACATCGTCGTATCCGGCATCAACCACGGCCCCAATATGGGGGATGACACCCTGTATTCGGGTACCGTCGCAGCGGCTACGGAAGCGTTTCTGCTGGGCATACCCGCCATCGCCGTATCGCTGGCCGGTAAAAACCGCCACTTCGACACCGCAGGCCAAGTCGCTACCGACCTGGTACGCCGCTTCCAGGCACAGCCATTCAGCCGACCCGTGCTGCTGAACGTCAACGTGCCGGACATACCGGCAGCACAGCTAGCCGGCACCGAAGTTACCCGCCTGGGCCGCCGCCACCACGCCGAACCGGTGATCCGCGCGCAGAACCCGCGCGGCGAAGCTGTGTTCTGGGTGGGGCCGGTAGGCCCGGAACAAGACGCCGGCAACGGCACCGATTTTCACGCCATCCGCCAGCAGCGCGTGTCCATTACGCCGCTGATGATAGACCTGACCGCACGCGATCAACTGGATGAAATACAAACATGGCTCAATCCCTAGTTGCAGGCAGCAATTTCGGCATGTTCTCCGACCGTACCCGCATGCGGATGGTGGAGAGGCTGCGCCAGAACGGCATTAGCGAGGAACGCGTGCTGGCCGCCATGTACGAGGTACCCCGCCACCTGTTCATCGACCAGGCGCTGGCCACCCGCGCCTACGACGATGTATCGCTGCCCATCGGCCAGGGACAAACCATCTCGCAACCGCTCACCGTAGCGCGCATGACGGAAAAGCTGCTGGAAGGCCGCGCCAAGCCAGGCCGTATTCTGGAAATCGGCACCGGCTGCGGTTACCAGACCGCCGTACTGCTGAAAACCGGGGCCGAGGTGTTTTCGATTGAACGACTGGGCGGCATTCTGGACAAAGCCAGACAGAACCTGCGCCAGGCCAAACTGGTACATGCCCGACTGGTGCATGGCGATGGCCACCTGGGGCTGCCGGATGTGGCGCCGTTTGACGGCATCATCATTACTGCCGCTGCACGCCAGGTACCCCCGGCATTGCTGGCACAGCTGGCCGATAACGGCCGCCTGGTGTTACCGGTGGGCGATCAGGAGCAACACCTGTGGCTATACGAAAAAACCGCCGAGGGCATGCGCCAGACCCAGCTGGAACCAGCCAAGTTTGTACCCCTGCTGCCAGGTAAGCAGTAAACAAAAAAGCAACACCTACCCCTATAGATTCTTGTCTGACAATTTACAGCAGGCAGATAGCTGACATATAAAATCGATACTCAATGCAAAACATCTTGTTAAAGAAACTGGCACTAATCGGCAGCAGCATAGCAGTAGCCTCGCTAATGACAGGCTGCGCACAACTGCACCAGGAAAACGCTGCAGAAATCGTGAAAGGTACGCCCACTACGCAGAAACCGCGTAGCGATGCACCCGCCAAACCGGCAGCCAGCACGCCGGCCACGACCAGCAAGGCCAGTACACAAGCCATTGCACTGGGTACCACCCCGCAAGCCAGAGCAGTAGCGGGCCAGACAACTCATACTGTTCAAGCCGGTGAAACCCTGTACCGCGTTGCTGTGAATAACGGGCTGCGCTACCAGGATCTGGCTGAATGGAACAATTTGGACGGTTACACCATCAAGGTTGGCCAGGTTCTTCGGCTAACCCCGCCCGATGCACCGCGTACTGGTGCAGCGGTAACCGCCCCGGCAGCCAGCAGCACTACCAGTGTAGTGAAGCCGGCAGAAACCAAACCGGCAGCAGGCCAAGTGCCGGTTGAAGCGAAAGCACCAGCTAATGGTGCCGACGCTCAGGCAGCAAGCAAGGCTTATCCGAAAGCCCTGAAGCTGCCGTACTCGGAGGAGGCCATCAAGAGCCTCCCGGCCCAGAGCGAAGGAAGCGGTAAACCTGCCGTAAACGTACCACCCGCCAAAAACACGCCGGACAAACCGGCAAGCAAAGTAGAAGCGGCAACACCCGTCGCTCCGGCAGTTACCCCTGCCGAAGCCAGCAGCCCCAAAGCTGCCTCTACCGGTGTGGTATGGGCCTGGCCTACCCAGGGTAACGTGGTCCGCGGTTTTTCGGACCAGAACAAAGGCATCGACATTACCGGCAAGGCAGGACAGCCGGTGAATGCCGCCGCCGATGGCAAAGTGGTGTATAGCGGTAGCGGTTTGCGCGGTTACGGGAAGCTCATCATCCTGCGCCACGACAAAACCTTCCTGTCCGCCTACGCCCACAACAGCCAGTTACTCGTGAAAGAGGGCCAGTCTGTCAAGAAAGGACAGAAGATTGCCGAAATGGGGAATACCGATGCTGACCAGGTAAAACTGCACTTTGAAATCCGTCAGCTAGGCAAACCCGTCGACCCGAGCAAATTTCTGGAAACCAGACCCTGACCGGACCCAGTCCTGATCAGGAGCGCAAGCGGGGAAACTATCATGAGCGACGATCTTGATCTGCTGGAAGAAGTACTGGACGAAGAAGTAGAGGCCGAAGACGAACCCCGTGCCGAAGCGGAAGACGCAGAAGAAGCGACTGCCAGTAAAGGCTTCGAAGATATTGCCGATGTCACTCAGATCTATCTGAACGACATCGGCAGCAATGCCCTGCTCACGCCGGCCCAGGAAGTAGAGCTGGCCAGGCGTGTGGTACAGGGTGACTTCAGTGCGCGACAGAAAATGATCGAGCACAACCTGCGCCTGGTAGTAAACATTGCCAAACACTACATCAACCGCGGCCTGGCGCTGCTGG
The DNA here is from genome assembly GCF_028548455.1 of Vogesella aquatica. Classification (GTDB taxonomy): domain Bacteria; phylum Pseudomonadota; class Gammaproteobacteria; order Burkholderiales; family Chromobacteriaceae; genus Vogesella; species Vogesella aquatica. The sequence goes on along the minus strand of NZ_JAQQLF010000007.1, from coordinate 166,737 downwards.
ACCTGATTGAAGAAGGCAATATCGGCCTGATGCACGCGCTGGAAAAGTTCGACCCGGAACGCGGCTTCCGTTTTTCCACCTACGCCACCTGGTGGATACGCCAAAGCATTGAACGCGCGATCATGAACCAGTCGCGCACCATCCGCCTGCCGGTACACGTCATCAAGGAGCTGAATGTCTACCTGCGCGCTGCACGCCATCTGGAAAGCCAGATGGGCCGCGAGCCGACTCTGGAAGACATCGCCCACCTCACCGGCAAACCGGTAGACGAAGTTCGCAAGGTGCTGAACCTGAACGAACGCATGGCATCGCTGGATGCGCCACTGGATATCGACCCGATGCTGTCCATCGGCGAATCCATCCCGGACGAGCAGCACGAAGAGCCGGATATCCAGCTGCATAACGCACAAATAGAACACTTTGTGCATGACTGGCTGGGCCAGCTTACCGACAAGCAGCGCATGGTGATCGAGCGCCGCTACGGTTTGAACGGGCAGGAAGTCTGCACACTGGAAGAGCTGGCCGCCACCCTGAGCCTGACACGCGAACGGGTACGCCAGATCCAGATCGAGGGGCTGGAACACCTGCGCCGCATCTTGCGCCGTAAAGGTGTCACCAAAGACTACCTGATCTGAGCAGAGACAAACACACACACCACCGGCAGCCCGCGCTGCCGGTTTTTTTTGTGCCACGCCAGCCACGACTAGCGCTGGCGGCCAACCTTGGCGGGGCGAAATGCCCGCACCTGTCGCCACAAATGCCGCCAGGCGGCATCGTCACCGCCCTGCGGGCCATACTGCAAACGCTGCCACTGTTGCAGCAGCGCAGCCAGCGCTTGCTGATCGTCCTCGGCCAGCCGCGCGGCGTGGGCCTGTAGCTCGGCCGCTGTATCCCCGGGGGCAATGGCCAGCCCGGCGCCACGCAAACGTTGCCCCAGCGCCTGCCATACCTGCTGCGCCACACTGCGCCGCACCCGGCGGCCATACAGCACATAGGCTGCCAGCGGCAACAACACCAGCGCCATGCCGCCCAGCAAGGCTTTCACCACGTTGGCCGCAGACACCTCGCCCAAGCCCAGCTGCTGGAACAGTTTCTGCTGGCTGGCCGCATCGTAGCCCACTACCCAGCGCTGCCAGCTGAAATTGGCCAGCTGCCATTGCTGGCCTACCCACTGCGCCCAGCCCGGCGGGCGGCCGCCGACCAGCGGCATGCGCGGTGCCACTTCACCCAGGGTACTATCGATGCCGGCGTCTACGCGCTGCGGTGCCACCAGCGCGGTGGCGTCCACCCGCCGCCAGCTACCGTCTACCCACACCTCGCTCCAGGCGTGGGCGTCAGACGAGCGTATCTGCCAGAAACGCCCCTGCGTATTGAACTCCCCGCCCTGGAAACCTACCACCACCCGCGCCGGCAAGCCTGCCGCCCGCGCCAGTACGGTAAAGGCCGAGGAAAAGTGCTCGCAGAAGCCCTGGCGGCTATCAAACAGGAAACCATCCACCACATTGCCGGCTAGCGTAGGCGGGTTCAGCGTATAGCGCAGGCCTTGCTCGGCCAACCACAGCTGCAGCGCCTGCAAGCGCGCGGCCGGTAGCGGATGGCGCCCGGCCAGCGCCTGCCCTGCCTGGATGGTGCGCGGGTTATCGGCGGGCAGCTGCAGATAGAATGCCTGCTCACGCTCGTCCAGTGCGTCCCGGTACTGGCTGCTGGCCACACTCTGCACGCTGTAGCGCAGCCTGGCAGTGTTGGCCGCGTCGACACGGCGCAGCTTTTGCTGATAGCCCAGCACCACGCCCTCCCCCGCCTCCACGCCCTGCTCCAGCATGGGCAGATAGCCCTGGAAGGGCTCGGCTACCACATCGTAGCGGAGCGGCTGGGCCTCACCACTTAGCGCCACGCCACGGGGCAGCGCCAGGTTGGCCGCTGTCCAGCGCGTGCCATCAAACTGGTCGAATACCATGACACGCCAGTACAGCTGGCTGACGCGTGGCTGGCTACCGCGAAATTCGGCAGTGAACACCGGCTCGCGCGAGGGAATCATCTTGCCGATAGCGCCAGGGCTCATGCTGTCGGCCAAGCCGGTGGTAGCGCCTTGCTGTTCGGTGGGCATGCTCCACAGCGGGCCGGGCAAGCGCGGCATCACCACAAACAGCACCACCATCAGCGGAAACGACAGCAGCAGCGCCCGCGCCGTCACCGCCGGGCTCAGGCGGGCGTCTTCACCGGATAGCAGCACCATGGCCCAGGTCAGGGCAAACAGCGATAGCAATAGCCAGATGGCCGACAGCGGGCTTTGATCAAACAGCAGCGGCGTCGCCGCCAGGAAAAAGCCCAGCGCCAGCAGCACGCGCCAGTCGCGCAGGCTGGCGGTTTCCAGCGCCTTGCCGCCCACCAGCAGCAGCAAAAAGGCCACCCCGCCCTCGCGCCCTACCAGCGTGCGCAGGTTCAGCCACAAGGCTGCGATGGGCAGCAGCAAGCCCAGCATCAGCCAGAGGCGGCGTGGCAAAGGCTGGCGCTGCCATACCAGTGTGGCGCGCCAGGCCAATAGCAAGGCGAACACCAGCGGCACCCAGCCCGGCAAGTGCAGGAACAAAGGCAACGCCACCAGGGCCAGCGCCGCCAGCACGGCAAAGCTGGCCAGCCTCAGCTCATCCGCCAGCATCGCGCACTCCAAAACGGGCCAACGCCAGCAAAGCGGGCTCGCTGTTACCCGCCTCTACGCAATACTCCCCTTGCGGCAGGCGCAGCAGCAGGCCTGTCCCGGCGCGGGATGCCTGCAACACGTGCCAGCACAAATGGGATAGCCGCTGCTCGGGTAGCACGTTGGCCGCATAATCGTCCCAGCTCAGGCTGGGTTGCCCGCCAGCGGTTGCCGGGCTGGTAAACTCGCGTGCCGCCAGGCTGCCGCGCCGGGCATACACCCGCCAGGCAATACGGCGCAGGCTTTGCCCCGCTTGCCAGGGAGCCAGCCCGGCAAAGTCGTCGCCACCGGCTTCGATGGCTGTCGATTCGCCATCGCCCCCGTGCCAGGCCAGCTCGCGCGGGTCGGCCAGTGGCTGCGGGTACACCCACAGCGCCGCCTGCAGGCGTACATGGCTAAACGCCCGCACCAGACCCAATGGCGCCTCAGACCATAAGCGCAGCACCGGCATGGCCAGCTGCCCGCGATAAGGCGCCGCCAGCGGCAAGGCATAGTCGCCGGGCGTGGTGCATTCTGCCAGCACGGTGTCTGCTTCATACCAGCGCACACGCAAACGCCGTGGCTGGGTATCGGGCCATTGCAGCTGCAACAGAAAACGCGCCTCGTCCCCGGCAAACACGTTGGCCGCAGCACGCGCCTGCAGCTGCAAGCCGGCCAGCTGGCGGTAGGCCAGCAGCACCGACAACAGCATCAGCGCCACGATCCAGAACGACAGCACATAGGCCAAGCTCACCGCGTAGTTCAGCGCACCTATCCACACGGCCAGCGCCACCAGCAGCATCATGCTGCCAAAGCGCGTAGGCAGCAGATAGATGCGCCGCTGCGTCAGCCGTGTCTGCGCCTCACGCGGGGTGTGGCGCAGCACCCATTGCTGCAGCGCCTTACGCCAGCGCCACATTGCCCAGTATCCGCAGCAGCAGCGCGCTGCTATCGCCACCCGGCAGGCGCGGCGTCAGCCGGTGGGCGGCTACCGGCACAAACACCGCCTTGATGTCTTCCGGCAGCACATGGTCGCGGCCGTCCAGCAGCGCCCAGGCGCGCGCTGCAGCCAACAAGGCCAGGCCGGCGCGCGGGCTCAGCCCGTGCAAAAACAGCTCGGGCTGGCGCGTGGCCTGCAGTAGTGCCAGCACATAGCCGGCCAAAGCCGGCGATACATGCAGGCTGGCTGCCTGTTGCTGCAGCTGTAGCAAGTCTGCCGCACTCAGCGCAGCGGTCAGCTTGTGCATGACCTGGCGGCGGTCGCCACCTTGCAGCAGCTTCAGCTCGGCATCGGCTGGCGGGTAGCCCAGCGAGATCCGCATCAGGAAGCGGTCCAGCTGCGACTCTGGCAGCGGGAAGGTACCGCGCTGGCCATCCGGGTTCTGCGTGGCTATGACAAAGAAAGGCTCGGGCAGCGCGTGCGTTACACCATCCGCAGAAACTTGCCGCTCCTCCATGGCCTCCAGCAGCGCGGACTGTACCTTGGGCGAGGCGCGGTTGATTTCATCGGCCAGCAGCAGCTGCGAAAACACCGGCCCGGGGCGGAACTCGAAGCGCCCCTCCCCCGGCAAAAATACACTGCCGCCCAGCACATCCGCCGGCAGCAAGTCGCTGGTGAACTGCACACGGCGGTAGTCCAGCCCAAGCACGGCAGCCAGGCTATGCGCCAAGGTGGTTTTGCCCACGCCGGGCACGTCCTCGATCAGCAGGTGGCCACCCGCCAGCAAACACGCCAGCGCCAGCCGGGTTTGCTGTGGTTTCCCCAATATCAAGGCATTAAGTTGACGATACGCAAAGGTGATGGATTGCATTCGGGCCTGCTTACGCGCACTATTTATTAAAAAATCATATATCCCTTTTGCCTCGGCAAAGCAATAAGGAAACGCTTGTGCTTAACTGGTTGAAATCTCATATTACCGGCGGCGGTCTCACCGCCTACATCACCCATAGCGACTGTCTGCAGCACAATATGGGGGTGGGCCACCCGGAATGCCCGGAACGGCTGGTAGCCATCAAGGACCAATTGATGGCGTCGCAAATCTTTGACAGCCTGCAGGAGGTCGAAGCGCCACCGGTCAGCGAACAGCAGCTGGCCAGGGTACACCCGCCACACTACGTAGAGTACATCGAGGCGTGCGCCCCGTCGGTAGGTACTTTCCGCGTCGACCCGGATACTGCCATGAACCCCGGCACCCTGCCGGCGGCGCAGCGCGCAGCCGGTGCCGTGGTGAAAGCGGTAGACATGGTGATGAACAAAGAAGCCCCCAATGCCTTCTGCGCCATCCGCCCGCCTGGCCACCACGCCGAAAGCAACAAGGCGATGGGCTTCTGCTTTTTCAACAATATCGCAGTGGGCATTGCCCACGCCCTGTCGCAATACCGCCTTGAGCGCGTAGCGGTGGTGGACTTTGACGTACACCACGGCAATGGCACCGAAGAAATCTTCCACGACGATCCGCGCGTGATGATGGTGTCCATCTTCCAGCACCCGTTCTACCCCTATAGCGGCGACAACCCCATGGGCAACAATATGCACCATGTACCGATGAAGGCCGGTAGCGGCAGCCGCGAGTTCCGCGAAGCGGTGGAGTATTTGTGGCTGCCGCAGCTGCGCGAGTTCCAGCCACAGATGATTTTCATCTCGGCCGGCTTTGATGCCCACCGCGAAGACGATATGGGCTCGCTGGGCCTGGTGGAAGCCGACTACGAATGGGTAACACGCCAGCTGATGATGGTAGCGGCAGAATGCTGCGAGGGCCGCATCGTGTCGGCGCTGGAAGGGGGCTACGACCTGTCGTCGCTGGCGCGCAGCGTGGCGGCGCATGTGAAGGTGCTGTCGGACGGCTAGCTGACCACAGTCGTCGTCGCCATGAAAAAACCGGCCACCAGGCCTAATGTCAGTCAGTTAGGCGAATATGCTTGGCAATCAAGTGGGCGAGCGTGAGTGAAGCGCCTCATCCCGTTGGCGCGAGCCGGCCAAAGTGGTGCGCACCAGGTTTTAAGACGCCGATTTGTTTGAGCCGCGTGACGTTAGCACGCGGCGAGTTCGGCGGCGCCTGGGGCGTGCCATTTTGGCCGGGGTTTCGAGCAGCCCCGGGTTGCGGGGGAATGAAAAGGGGGCGGCAATCCGCCCCCTTTCCCGTCTGCCGGGCGGAACCGGCATCCAAATATCGTCCGCGTAGCGGACACACTAGCTCTGGTCAACGAAACAAACCCCATGCCAGTCAGCGTTAACTGACTGGCAATGGCCACCAGGCCGGTTTTTACTTGATCGCCACGTCAAACTGGCAAGATCGCCGGCAGCCACTGCGGATGGCGCCAGTACACCCAGCGCTGGCGCCAGCGTGGCAGATGGTCGACAAACACGCGGCCGCCCAGGTGGTCCAGCTCGTGCTGGATGGCCGCCGCCTGGAAATCGCAGGCCGTCAGGCTAAAAGGTTGGCCGCACCGGTCCAGCGCAGCCAGCTCGATGACTTCGGCGCGGGCAATACTGGCGCGGTAGCCCGGCACACTGAGGCAGCCTTCCTTGCCGCGTACCCTGCCGCGTTGCGCCACGAGGCGCGGGTTGATCATCACCAGCGGAGCATTGCGCCCGTCGCTGACATCCACCACCGCCACGGCGAATGTTTCGCCAATCTGGTTGGCCGCCATACCCACCCCGTTGCGGGTGGCGTACAGCGTATCCAGCAGGTCGTCCACCAGATACTGCACCGCTTGGACATCGTCTACCGGCAGGGCCTGACGGCGCAGGCTGGGGTCACTCAGGGGCAGTATCGGGCGAACGGTCATGGCTCAGGGCTGTTTTTTGTCTCCCGGCTCGGCTTGGCCAATTTTGTCTTCCTGGCCGGTCAACAGGTTGATCAGGTTCGATTTGTGGCGGTGTACCACCAGAATCGCGATGATAATGCTGGTGCCCCAGTACACACTTTGCGGTCCGACAATAAAGAACGCATAAACCGGCACCAGCACACAGGCCACGATGGCAGACAGCGAAGAAATCTTCACCACAAACGCCATGAACAGCCAGGTAGCCAGTGCGGCCAGCGCCAGCCAGCCATTGAACGCAGCCAGCACGCCTACCGCGGTAGCCACGCCCTTGCCACCCTTGAAGCCGAAGAACACCGGCCACATATGGCCGGCCAGTACCGCCAGGCCAGCCATGGCGACCGCCTGCTCGCCCAGGCCGTAGGCCGGGCCGAATTGCTGTACCAGCAGCACGGCGACCCAGCCTTTGACGCCATCACCCAGCAGGGTCAGTGCAGCGGCCAGCTTTTTGCCGGAACGCAGTACATTGGTGGCGCCGGGGTTTTTGGAGCCGTAAGTACGCGGATCGGCCATGCCCATCAGCTTGGTCACGATCACGGCAAAAGACAGGGAGCCAATCAGATAGGCACCCAAAATAAAGGCAAACGCTGTTGTGGTCATGGCTTATCCACTAGAATGCAAGGCTTGGCATTTTACGGTATCGGGCAACAAACCCAAAGCCCGCAACGATGGACATTATCTTTTTGCGCGAAGTGCGCGCCGACACGGTCATCGGCGTATACGACTGGGAGCGTACCGCGCCCCAGACGGTGCTGCTGGATATCGAGTACGGCATCCCCAGCGAAGTGGCCTGCCATAGCGATGATATTGGCGACACCATCCACTACGGCGAGGTGGTGGAGCGCGTGCGCGCCTCGCTGGCGGCGCAGCACTTTTTGCTGATCGAAGCGCTGGCCGAACACATCGCCAGCATCGTGCGTGACGAATTCGGCGCGCCGTGGGTACGCGTCGCCGTCACCAAGCTGAACATCCTGCCCGACGTCAAACACGTGGGCGTGATGATAGAGCGCGGCCACCGCCCGCACTAAGCCCGCTACCAGACTAAAGCAATGCGGCCAACCTTTTAGCCAAGGTTGGCCGCATTGTCGTATCGCTTACCGCGCCCGGGCCGGCTCAGGCGTCGTCGCGGTTACGCATGAAATCGGCAGTATTGTAAAACGCCTCGATCAGCCGGGCTTTCAGCCAGTCTTCGCACACCAGCTCGTTCACCGCCTGCGTCATGCACTGCATCCACTGGTCGCGCGCTACGCTATCCACGGCAAACGGCATATGGCGCATGCGCAAGCGCGGGTGGCCAAAGGTGTCCATGAACAGTGGCGGGCCACCCAGCCAGCCGGACAGGAACATGTACAGCTTTTCGCGCGAGCCGGCCAGGTCGGCCGGGTGCATATCGCGCAGGCTTTTCACCGACGGGTCGGTATCCATGATGTCGTAGAAGCGGTCGGTCAGCCAGCGCACCACGCCAGCGCCACCCAGCAGCTCGTAAGGGGTCATTTCCTGCATGATGGTTTCCTGCAAAACAAGGGCTGCATGGTAGCACGCCGTACGCGGCCAACCCTGCCCCACATCAATAAAACCGGCATGGCCAGGCCGCGCTGCGCGCTAGCCGTGCAAAAACGGAAACGCGATCTCTGGCGCCAGCCCGCTTATCAGCCCGGCCAGCGCACGGCCGGAGCCCGGGCCCTCTGTCCAGCCCAGGGTGCCGTGGCCGGTATTGAGCCACAAGTTGCTGTAACGATAGCGGCCGATCAGCGGCACATTGCCGGGCGAGGCCGGGCGCAGGCCGGTCCAGAACTGCGCGGCGTCCCAGTCGCAGGCTGCGGGGAACAGCTGCTGCGTGCGGCGCACCAGCGCAGCACAACGTACCGGGTTCAGATGGCTGCTGTAGCCGGACAGCTCGGCAGTACCAGCCACCCGCAGCGTGTCGCCCAGGCGCGAGAACACCAGCTTGTGCGACTCGTCGGTAATGCTCACCTGCGGCGCCAGGGCGGCATTGGCCAGCGGCAAGGTCGCCGAATACCCCTTCGCCGGATACACCGCGATACGGTGGCCCAGCTGTGCCAGCAGCAGCGGGCTATGGCTGCCCAGCGCCAGTACGTAGGCATCAGCCTGCAGCGTATCAAAGCGGCCATCCGCACCGGTAACCGACACCCCGGCAATGCGCCCACCCTGCGGCTGCAGCGCATTGATGCGCGTGTGCCAGGCAAACTGCACATCGGCGTCGGCGCAGGCGGCGGCCAGCTGGCAGGTAAACTGGTGCACGTCGCCCGACTCGTCGCTTTCGCACCAAGTGGCGGCCAACAGCTGTGGGGCGATGGCCGCCAGCGCCGGCTCGCGCGCCACCGCGTCGTCTACCGATACCACGCGGCGCGTCACGCCCTCAGCCGCCAGCAGTTGGCAGGCAGCCAGCGCGTGCTCGACCTCCTGGCGGCTGAACAGCAGCGCCAGAATGCCTTGCTGGCGCTGCGCATACTGTAGCGGCAGCTGCTGGCGCAGCTGGGCGAAGGTCTGCTGGCTGTAACGCCCTAGCGCCACCATATGGCGCAGGTTGGCCGCATGGCGCCCTGGCAGGCATTCGCGTAAGAACTGCAAGGCCCAACGCCACTGCGCCGCGTCCAGATGCGGGCGGAACCATAACGGGGCATCCTCACGCAGCATCCAGCGCAGCACGCGCCACGGCGTAGACGGGTGCGCCCACGGCTCGGACTGGCTGACTGAAATCTGCCCGCCATTGGCAAAGCTGGTTTCGCGTGCCGGCCCGCTGGCACGGTCTACCACCACGACTTCATGCCCTGCCTGGCGCAAAAACCACGCCGTGGAAATGCCGATAATGCCGGCACCCAGTATGGCAACCTTCATCTCACCCCCTTGGCACACAAGAAAAAAGGCCCACAAGGGGCCTCGCCGGCAAGCATGGTAAAACGATGCAGGCAGCATGCCAAGCTGCCGTAAACGTCAAGGTTTGCGGCGTGCCAGCTCGTATACGGTCTTGCCGCGCAGGGAAAAATAGTCCGAGGCGAAATAGAAGTTTTCCGAGTGGCCGACAAACAGCAGGCCGTGCGGCTTGATCAGCGGGTGAAACTTCTTCAGCACCGCAAACTGGGTGTCGCGATCGAAGTAAATCATCACGTTGCGGCAGAACAGCGCATCGAACTGTTTGCGCATCGGCCAGTTGTTATGCACCAGGTTCAGCTGGCTGAAGGTAATCATGCTGCGCAGCTGCGCCTTGGCCTGATAGTTGCCATCCGGCAGCTTGTCAAAGTAGCGCGCGGCGTGGCCGGCCGGCAGCTTGGCAATCTTGTCGGCGCTGTAAATACCCTTGCGGCCAACCTCCAGCACGCTGGTATCCAGGTCGGTGGCCAGAATAGTGATATTGCCGCGCCCGCCCAGCGCCTCCAGCGCCGTCATGGCGATGGAGTACGGCTCTTCACCGGTAGACGAGGCCGCGCACCAGATGCTGATCTCCTGCCCTGCCGGCAGCGTTTTCAGGTAGTCGGCCAGCATGTGGAAATGGTGTTCTTCGCGGAAGAAGAACGTCAGGTTGGTGGTGAGCGCATTAACGAATAACTCGAACTCGCGCTTGCCCCCTGCACTTTGCAAAAAGTCGACATAGGCAGCAAAGCCATCCAGCTTCAGCTCGCGAATACGACGTACCAGGCGGCCGTACACCATGTCTTTCTTGGTGGGGTTCAGCGAGATGCCCGCTTCCTTGTAAATCAGCTGCCGTACACGTTCGAAATCCTGTTCACTGAACGCAAACTCGCGGGTGAACTCCACCTTGGGCAAAATGATGGGCGGAATCTTGTTATGCATGATGTTTCTCCGCAAAAGCAAAACCCGGGTAAAACCCGGGTTTGTGCATGAGGCAACGCTCGGGTTTACACCGAAAAGGACGAGCCGCAACCGCAAGTGGTTTGTGCATTCGGGTTGCGAATCACAAACTGGGAACCTTCCAGGCTTTCCTGGTAGTCGATTTCTGCACCTACCAGATACTGGTAGCTCATCGGGTCTACCAGGAAGGTTACGCCAGCACGCTCAATAGCGGTATCGTCTTCATTGGCGATTTCGTCAAATGTAAAACCGTACTGGAAGCCGGAGCAGCCACCGCCGGTAACGAAAACGCGCAGTTTCAGGTCCGGGTTGCCTTCTTCGGCCACCAGGTCACGCACCTTGTCGCAAGCGCTGTCGGTAAAGTTGATCGGGGACGGGGTTTCGGTAGCAGCAGTCATCTCACAAGCCTTTCGGTACAAGGACGGGCCGCGCCAGCGGCCCTTCATCCTACTATTTTAGTAGGATATTGGGCCGGCTGGCGAGTTTTCAACATCAGGGCATCAGCGGCACGATATCCAGGCCGGCATTTTCCGGCTGGCCGAACATCAGGTTCATCACCTGTACCGCCTGGCCGGATGCGCCTTTGACCAGATTATCTTCCACCACCAGAATCACCAGCAAGTCGCCATTGCCAGGGCGGTGTACGGCGATGCGCGCCGTGTTGGCACCACGTACCGAGCGGGTTTCCGGGCAGCTGCCGGCCGGCAGCACATCGACGAACGGCTCGCCGGCAAAGCGCTGCTCGAACAGCTGCTGGAAGTCCACATCGCGACCTTCCGGCTTCAGGCGGGCGTAGATAGTGGAATGAATACCACGGATCATCGGCGTCAGGTGCGGTACAAAGGTCAGCTTGACCGGTGCACCGTGGATGGCCGACAAGCCCTGCTCGATTTCCGGGCTGTGGCGGTGACCTTTCACGCCGTAGGCCTTGAAGTTATCGCTGGACTCGGCAAACAGAGTGCCCACTTCGGCCTTGCGGCCAGCACCGGACACGCCGGACTTGCAGTCGGCAATCAGGGTATCGGTTTCGATGTACTGTTTGCCGCTTTCCAGCAGCGGCAGCAGGCCCAGCTGTACGGAGGTCGGGTAGCAACCGGCCATACCGATCAGGCGCGCCTGCTGGATGGCTTCGCGATTCACCTCGGGCAGGCCGTAAACGGCCTCGGCCAACAGGTCGGTACAGCTGTGCTCCATGGCGTACCACTTGGCAAACACGGCCGGGTCTTTCAGGCGGAAGTCTGCCGCCAGGTCGATCACCTTCACGCCGGCTTCCAGGAGCTCGCGCGCCTGGGCCATGGCCACGCCGTGCGGGGTAGCAAAGAACACCACGTCGCACGCTTTCAGGTCGGTTTCGTCCGGGGTACTGAACGCCACATCCACACGGCCGCGCAGGCTGGGGAACATCTCGGCCACTTTCATGCCGGCTTCCTTGCGCGACGTTACCGCCACTACTTCGGCACCCGGGTGGTTGGCCAACAAACGCAACAGCTCGACACCGGTGTAACCGGTACCGCCGACAATGCCCACCTTGATCATGCCAGGCTCCTCTGGATATAAAAAAATGTCGCAAAGGCGACATGGTAAGGAGTGCGGCGGTGCAATGCAACAAGGAAAACAGCGCAGGTCAGCTGCTGCCAAGCAGGGCTTTTCAGGCTACGCCGGACGGCCAGCATTGCGGCCAACCTTGGCAGATAACACCCGCGCCAAAAGAAAAAAGCCACCGCGAACGGTGGCTTTTTTTGTCTCGCAACAAGCAGATTAACGCTTGGAGAACTGCTTGCGACGACGTGCTTTGCGCAGACCCACTTTTTTACGTTCCACTTCACGGGCATCGCGAGTAACGAAGCCGGCGTGGGACAGAGTAGGTTTCAGCTCAGCGCTGAAGTCGATCAGGGCGCGGGTGATGCCGTGACGGATGGCACCAGCTTGGCCGGTTTCACCGCCGCCGTTCACGTTAACCATGATGTCGAAAGACTCCAGGTGCTCGGTGATTTGCAGTGGTTGACGGATAACCATGCGACCGGTTTCGCGAGCGAAATACTGGTCAACTGGTTTGCCGTTAACGATGATCTGGCCGGAGCCTTTTTGCATGAACACACGAGCTACGGAGCTCTTGCGACGGCCGGTACCGTAGTAGTATTTACCGTTCATCTATACTTGCCTCAGAAATCAGATTTCCAGCACTTTTGGCTGTTGCGCAGTGTGCGGGTGCTCGGTGCCGGCGTATACCTTGAGCTTCTTGATCATGGCGTAACCCAGCGGACCCTTCGGCAGCATACCTTTAACGGCTTTTTCCAGAACGCGCTCCGGGAACTGGTTTTGCAGTTCGGTGAAGTTGCGCTCGTAGATACCACCAGGGTAGCCGGAGTGACGGTAGTACTTCTTATCCAGTGCTTTGTTACCGGTAACGCGCAGTTTCTCTGCGTTAACGACAACAATGTAATCACCGGTATCAACGTGCGGAGTGAACTCCGGCTTATGCTTGCCGCGCAGACGACGAGCGATTTCAGCAGCGAGACGGCCCAACACCTTATCTTCGGCGTCGACCACGAACCACTCGCGCTTTACCTCATGCGGCTTGGCAGAAAAGGTCTTCATGGAACTCTTCCATCGTAATTCTTGAAAGTTCCGGATTCTATTACAGAGATACCCTGCTGTCAAACCTAAGTCACGATTCAAGGCCTTGTCGGGCAAAGAGAAACCGTTTTCGGTACACATTGGGCAAAAAGGCAAAAAAAGAGCGCAATCGGGCTTGCCTGATTGCGCCAAGTTCCACCTATAGAAGGAGGATGGAGGAGACAACACCAAAACGCACACTTTCACGCAACGTCCTGATGTGACTTGATTATGGAATTGCGCTAGGCACTTTGCAAGGCAATTTTGTGCATTGCACCAAAAAATGTTTGCCGCACGCGACAAACCCGGTGCAATGCAGCACTGGCACGCCCGGATTACAGCTTGAGTGCCGTTTCCAGCGCGATGTCCATCATGTCGCGGAAGGTAGTCTGGCGCGCCTCGGCATCCATGGCCTCGCCGGTAGGAATCACGTCCGATACGGTCACGATGCCCAAGGCGCGCGCACCGTACTGCGCAGCCACGCCGTAGATGCCGGCTATTTCCATTTCCACCGCGTTCACATTCATGCTCTTCAGCGTGGCCAGCAGCTGCGGCTGGACGCCGTAGAACAGGTCGGCCGAGAACACATTGCCCACCTGCACCTTCTTGCCCAGCTCGGCTGCGGTGTCCACGGCGGTGCGCAGCACCTCGAAGTCGGCAATGGCGGCGTAATCGTGATCCAGGAAACGCATGCGGTTGACCTTGCTGTCGGTGCACGCGCCCATGGCGATGACGATATCGCGCAGGCCCAGCCGTGCCGCGTCTACCGAGCCGCAAGAGCCGATGCGGATGATGGTTTTCACGCCAAAGTCCTTGATCAGCTCGGTGGTGTAGATGCTGGCCGACGGGATACCCATGCCGTGCGCCATCACCGACAGGCGCTTGCCCTTGTAGGTGCCGGTGTAGCCGAACACATTGCGCACGCTGGTGACCTGTACAGCATCGTCCAGATAGGTTTCGGCAATCAGCTTGGCGCGCAGCGGGTCGCCCGGCATCAGTACGATGTCGGCAAAATCGCCCGGTTCGGCGCCAATATGCGGTGTAGCCATGTTTTATCTCCTTGTTTTGATCGCGACGGCCGGCTGATACACGGGAGCCACAGGCCGGAGGGTGCTCTGCCCGCCGTCGGAGATGGTGTGCGTCAACACGTCCGCTCCTGTACGTGTATGTTGGCCGCAGTTAAAAACAGGCCGGCGGCAGGCGCGATGCGCCCCTGCCAGCGGCAAAATACCTTTCAGGCCCTAGCCCAGAAACGACGTACCGTACGCCATGGCCGGCACGCCCAGCCAGCTGGCCACGCTCTGGCCGATGTCGGCAAAGGTGGCGCGCTCGCCCAGGCTGCCGGGCGCGACCTGCTTGCCATAGCACAGCACCGGGATGTGCTCGCGGGTATGGTCGCTGCCTGGCCAGGTGGGGTCGCAACCGTGATCGGCGGTGAGGATCACGATATCGTCGTCGCCCATGGCGGCCAGCAGCTCGGGCAGGCGCGCGTCAAACTGCTCCAGTGCGCGGGCATAGCCGGCAACATCGCGGCGGTGGCCGTAGCTGGAATCGAAATCCACAAAGTTGGTAAAGATGATGCTGTTACCCGGCGTCGTCTTCAGCGCGGCCAGCGTGGTGTCCCACAGCTCGTCCAGACCAGTGGCCTTGTACTTTTGCGTGATGCCGACGTGGGCATAGATATCGGCGATCTTGCCCACCGACACCACCTGCCCGCCCGCCTCTGCCAGCTTTTGCAGCACGGTAGGGGCTGGCGGCGCTACTGCCAGGTCTTTGCGGTTGCCGGTACGGCTGAACTGGCCCTTGCCGCTGCCGACAAACGGGCGCGCAATCACGCGGCCGATATTGTACGGCGCCAGCGCCTCGCGCGTGATGCGGCACAGCTCGTACAGGCGCGCCAGGCCGTAGGTTTCCTCGTGGCAGGCAATCTGGAACACCGAATCCGCCGAGGTGTAGAAAATGGGCTTGCCGCTGGTCATGTGCTCTTCACCCAGACGGTCCAGAATCTCGGTACCGCTGGCGTGGCAGTTGCCCAGGTAGCCCGGCAGGCCGGCTTTGGCCACCAGCTCATCCAGCAGCACCTGCGGGAAACTGTTTTGCTTGTCGTGGAAGTAACCCCAGTCGAACAGCACCGGCACGCCGGCGATTTCCCAGTGGCCGGACGGCGTGTCCTTGCCGCTGGACAGCTCGCGGGCATAGCCGTAGGCCGCTACCGGCGCAGCCGGGCCCATGCCCTCGGGGAAGTAGCCGGACGACAGCGCACAGGCGTGGCCCAACCCCAGGCGGGACAGGTTGGGCAGCTGCAGCGGGCCACTGCGGCCAACGTTGGCCGCACCGCTGGCGGCGGCGCGGGCGATACTGCCCAGGGTATTGCTGCCTACATCGCCAAATTTGTCGGCGTCGGCACTGGCGCCGATGCCCAGCGAATCCAGTACCAGAATGATGGCGCGTCGGTTTGTCATGGTATTGCCTCGTCGTGTTGGCCGCGCAGTACACGCTGCGCTTTATCTGTGTTTTTAGCACGCTGGCGGCAGCAAGGACAGTGCCCGCCCGGCCAGCTGGCCGTCAATAAAAAAGGTTGGCCGCATCGCTGCGGCCAACCTTGCAGGACTCAAATAGCCCTTGGCGCCGCTTAATAGCCGCTGTGCTGGGTGATTGCCCCGCCCTGCACCACCGCCTGCAGGTTGGCCAGCAAACCGGAGGCGCCAAAGCGGAAGTTGCCTGGGGTCAACCAGGCCGCCCCCATGATATCGGTGGCCAGTTGCAGGTAGCGCGCGGCATCGTCGGCCGTGCGCACGCCACCGGCAGCCTTGAAGCCACAAATCCGGCCGCTATCGCGGATGGCCTGCAGCATGATGGCGGCGGCCTCCGGCGTGGCGTTCACCGCCACTTTGCCGGTAGACGTTTTCAGAAAGTCCGCCCCGGCGGCCAGTGCAATGTCGCTGGCCTGACGGATCAGCGCCGGCGTGGCCAGCTCGCCGCTTTCGATAATCACCTTCAGCAGCTTGTCGCCGCAGGCGGCCTTGCACGCCGACACCAGCGCGCGGCCAACCTCGGTGTTACCGGCTTGCAGCGCGCGCCAAGGAAACACCACGTCGACCTCGTCGGCACCGTAGGCGATGGCGGCGCGGGTTTCGGCCACGGCAATCGCCACGTCGTCGTCACCGTGCGGAAAGTTGGTGACGGTGGCAATACGCACGCCAGTGGCACCAGCACGCGCCAGCGCACGGCGGGCGTGCGGTACAAATCGCGGATACACACACACAGCGGCTACCTGCCCCGCGTTGCTACGCGCCTTGGCGCACAGCGCGTCTATGGTGGCCACGCTGTCGTCGTCATTGAGCGATGTCAGGTCCATCAGCGACAGCGCCAGCTGCGCTTGCTGTTTCAGGTCTTGCATGATGCACTCGGCTAACGGTGATTGCAGGCCCATCCCGGGCCCGGCGCCGGCAGACAGGCTGCCGGCGAGAACACGCGGCGCGGCCAACGTTGGCCGCACGCCGCTTACACGCGCCGCGCCTCGTGCACGCCGCGTACTTCCATGATGTGCGCCAGCACGCGGCTGATATCGCGCACCTGGCGTACTTCTACGGTAAAGCGCAGCTTGGCTTTTTGCGCCCGCGACAGCGTGTTGACGCCAATCACATTGAGCTTTTCGCGCGAGAACACGTCGGAAATATCGCGCAGCAGGCCGGGGCGGTCGCTGGCATGGATTTCCAGGTCGATCGGGAATACGCCGTTTTTCTGGTCGCCCCAGTCAGCCGCAATCAGCCGCTCCGGCGCGTCGGCCGACAGGCGCTTGAGCGTAATGCAGTTGCTGCGGTGTATCGAGATACCGCGGCCGCGGGTAACAAAACCGGCCACGCTATCCGGCGGCGCCGGCTTGCAGCACTTGGCCAGGATGGTCATCAGATTGCCCACGCCCTCGATCAGCACGCCGCCCGAGTCGTGGCCGCCACGGCTGCGGCGCACCAGGTCTTCTGGCGCCACCTCCAGCGGCTGCTGCGGCGCAAAGCTCTCGATAGCGTTGCTGATGGCGCGGGTACCCAGCTCGCCATGACCCAGCGCGGCGTATAGCTCGTCCATGCGCGAGTAACCCAGCTTGTCGGCAATCTGCGCCAGGCTGGGTTGCACATGCGGGTGGCGCGACAGCTCGCGCTCGAACAGCTGGCGGCCGGTTTCGCGTACCACGTCGGCGTTTTGCTGGCGTACGTACTGGCGGATTTTGGAAATGGCGCGGTGGCTCTTCACCCAGCCTTCGTGCAGCCAGTTCACCGACGGGCCGCCCTCTTTCGCGGTGAGGATTTCCACGCGCTGGCCGTTTTGCAGCGGCGTGGACAGTGGCACGATATGGCCTTCCACCTTGGCACCCCGGCAACGATGGCCCAGGTCGGTATGCAGGCTGTAGGCAAAGTCGATGGCGGTAGCGCCCGAGGGCAAATCCAGCACGCGGCCCTGCGGCGTCAGCACGTAGATGGTGTCGGAGAACAGCTCGGTCTTGAAGGCGTCGGCCAGGTCGCTGCGGTCGGAGTCCGACATTTCCTCGCGCCAGTCCAGCAGCTGGCGCAGCCAGGAGATTTTCTCCTCGTACTGCGCGTCGCCTTTTCCGCCTTCCTTGTAGCGCCAGTGCGCGGCTACGCCGAATTCGGCGTGCTCGTGCATTTCAAAAGTACGGATCTGCACCTCGACACCGCGCCCTTCCGGGCCGATAACGGCGGTGTGCAGGCTGCGGTAATCGTTGGCCTTGGGGTTGCTGATGTAGTCATCAAACTCGCCGGGTATCGGCTGCCACATGCTGTGGATCAGGCCCAGCACGGTGTAGCAATCCTGCAGGCGCTCCACCAGAATGCGCACGGCGCGGATATCGTACAGCTCGGAAAAATCGAGCTTCTTTTTCTTCATCTTCTTCCAGATGGAATAGATGTGCTTGGGCCGGCCGGCGACGTCGCCCCTGACGCCAGCGCCTTTCAGCTCGCCGCGCAGGGTGTCCAGCAGGCGCTCGATATAGTCGATGCGCTCCAGGCGGCGCTCGTCCAGCAGCTTGGCGATTTTCTTGTAGTTGTCCGGCTCGGTATGGCGAAAGCCCAGGTCTTCCAGCTCCCACTTGATCTGCCATACGCCCAGGCGGTTGGCCAGCGGCGCAAACAGCTCCAGTGTTTCTTGCGCGATCTGGCGGCGCAGGCCGCCCTCGGCCACCTGCGACAGGTAGTGCATGGTTTGCGTGCGCCATGCCAGCTTGATCAGCACCACGCGAATGTCGGCCACCATGGCCAGCAGCATCTTGCGCATGGTTTCGGCCTGGCGGGCGCGGTCTTCCGGTGTAGCCAGGCGGTCCAGCCGCGCCAGCTCGGTGAGGCGGCGCACACGGTTGCCGCCATCTACCAGGGTCAGCACGGTGCGGTTGAAGGTATTGGGCAGCCACTCCTGCCAGTCTTCGCGGTAATCCGGCGCAGCAAACAGCAAGGTAGCGGCAATCGCGTCCGGTAGCAGGTTCAGGTCGGCCACGATAGCGGCGGCAGCCACGGCATGGCTGAACACATCCTCACCGGTATGCGGCAACGTTTTACCGGCGTACAGGGCGCGCGCGGCATCAAACGCGCGCTGCAGCATGGCGCGCTCGGCGTCGGTCAGCGCGGCCGACAGCTGGGCCAGCCATACGGCCGGGTCGGCGGCATCGGCCAGGGTATCGGCTACGGAACGTACTACGGAAACCATCTTTCAGCTCACCATGCGGCCAGGCCGCGACAGGGTTTAGGGGGTAATCGCCAGGGCTTGCAATAGCAGCTTGCGCACCGGCGCCGGCACGCCGGCATCTAGTGCGTCAGCCAGCGGCAGCCACTGCCAGCCGTCCTCGTGGCAGCTATCGGCCAAGCGCTGCTGCAGCCGTACCGGCTGCGGCGTGATGGTGAGCCGGAAATGGGTAAACACGTGCACCATCTCGGGCCAGGCGGGCAACAAGTCGCCCACGGCGTTGGCCGCCAGCCAGCCATCTACCGCCAGTGTACTGTCGAACTCCGGCAGGCTGAGCAGCCCGCCCCAGATACCTACCGGCGGGCGGCGCTGCAGCAGCACACAACCTTGGTGCAGGGCAATCAGCATCACTGTCTCGCGCTCGGGCACGGCTTTTTTCGGCTTGCGCTGCGGCAGCTCGGCCGTACGGCCACTGTTGGCCGCCACACAGCCATCCAGCATCGGGCAGGCGGTACAGGCTGGCTTGCTACGCGTACACACGGTAGCGCCCAGGTCCATCAGCCCCTGGGTATACGGCACCATGTCGGCACGGCTGGCGGGGGTAAGCCGCTCGGCCAGCTGCCACAGCTGCGCCTCTACCGCTTTGTCGCCAGGGTAGCCTTCTATACCAAAGCAACGCGTCAGCACGCGTTTGACATTGCCATCCAGAATGGTTTCGCGCCGGCCAAAAGCAAACGCCGCAATGGCTGCAGCGGTAGAGCGCCCCACGCCGGGCAGGCGCTCGATATCCTGCCGCTGCTGCGGAAACTCGCCGCCAAAATCGTGCATCACCATCTGCGCGGCCTTGTGCAGGTTGCGCGCCCGGGTGTAGTAGCCCAAGCCACTCCACAGCGCCAGCACGTCGTCCACCGGCGCTGCGGCCAAGGTGGCCAGGTCGGGAAAACGTGCCAGAAAGCGTGGGTAATAGCCCAGCACGGTGCTGACCTGCGTTTGCTGCAGCATGATCTCGGACAGCCACACGCGATAGGCATCGCTTACCTGCCACGGCAGGCCGTGGCGGCCATACAGGCGCTGCCACGCCACCAGGCGGCTGCCAAACAGGGTTTCTAGCGTAGACACGGCTTAGCTACTCAAAATCGAACCGGACATGTTAAACCAAAGCGCGGGGAGTACCAAGCAGGCAAGCCCCGAATAGGCTAGAATGGTGGATTGATTTCAAAGGATTACCGCACGATGTCCACATTCCGTTCCCGCCAGCGCGCCGCGCAACGCCGTCAGCCCACATCTTTTGCCGAGCGCAACGCACCACCTGCCGGGAATAACGCTCCGCCAGCAGGCCAGGCCGGCAACAACCCGCGCTTTGGCAACGACAGCCGTGGTTTCGACAAACCACGCTTCGGCGGCGAGCATCGTCGTGACGGTGATGCCCAGCCACGTGGCGAACGTAGCTTCGACAAGCCGCGTTTCGGCGGCGACAAGCCGCGCTTCGAAGGTAACCGTGAAAACCGCGAAGGCGGCTTCAAGCGCGACGGCGAGTTCCAGCCACGCGGCGAACAACGCAGCTTCGACAAACCACGCTTCGGCGGCGACAAGCCGCGCTTCGAAGGTAACCGTGAAAACCGCGAAGGCGGCTTCAAGCGCGATGGCGAGTTCCAGCCACGCGGCGAACAGCGCAGCTTCGACAAACCACGCTTCGGCGGCGACAAACCGCGCTTCGAAGGTAACCGTGAAAACCGCGAAGGCGGCTTCAAGCGCGATGGCGAGTTCCAGCCACGCGGCGAACGCAGCTTCGACAAACCACGCTTCGAAGGTAATCGCGACAGCGGCTTCAAACGCGAAGGCGATTTCCGCCGCGAACAGCCCAACGATCACCAGCCACGTGGCGAACACGGGCTGGACAAGCCGCGTACCCTGTTTTCGGTAAAACCGGAAGATTACGCCCCGGCCCCGGAAGCCACACCGGCAGAGCGCCCGCAAAAAACCTATACCCGTGACCGCGTAGCGGGCCGTGGTGGCAAAGCCCACCCCGACTACGTGGCACCAGAACCACGCGACAACGAGCAGGCACCGGTAGAAAACAAACCGGCAGGCGGACCGGTGCGCACCAGCTTTCTGAAACGCGTCAGCGATATCGATACCCCGGCCAGCCCCCGCCACGACGAGCCGCGCCGCGAAGGCGGTTTCCAGCGCGAAGAGCGCAGCTTCGACAAACCACGCTTTGGCGGCGAGCGCCGCGAAGGCGGCTTCCAGCGCGAAGAGCGCAGCTTCGACAAGCCTCGCTTTGGCGATAAGCCTCGCGATGGCGGCTTCCAGCGTGAAGAGCGCAGCTTCGACAAGCCTCGCTTTGGCGATAAGCCTCGCGATGGCGGCTTCCAGCGCGATGCAGCACCAGCCCGCACGCTGTTCGGCAAAGGCGAAGCCCGCGAACCAGGCCAAGGCTTTGGCAAGCAAGGCGGTGGCGACAAGGTTGGCCGCACGCCCTTTGTCAAAGCCCAGCCACGTACGCTGAAAGACGGCGAGTTCGCCCTGTTCGCCAGCTGCCCGCGTGGCCTGGAAAAACTGCTGGGCGAAGAAATTGCCCTGCAAGGCGGTACCGAGCTGCAGCTGACTGACGGCGGCGTGGCCTTTACCGGTACGCAAGAAGTGATGATGCGCGTAAACCTGCACTCGCGCACCGCCAGCCGCCTGCTGATGCAGCTGGCCATGGGTACCTTCCGCGAAGAGCGCGACATCTACACCCTGGCCAAGGGCATTAACTGGCCAGAGCTGTTCGATGTGGGCTGCACCATCAAGGTAAAAACCGACGGCCACGCCCGCCTGAAGAGCATCGACTACGTATCGCTGATTGTAAAAGACGCCATCTGCGACCGTTTCCGCGACCTGGGCGGCGAGCGCCCCAGCGTAGACACCCGCACCCCGGACATGCGCATCCGTGTGTTCCTGTCTGGCTTTGACGTACAAATCTACCTGGATACCAGCGGTGAAGCGCTGTTCAAACGCGGCTGGCGCGACGAAACCGGCGAAGCCCCGCTGCGCGAAAACCTGGCAGCCGGCATCCTGCTGCTGGCCGGCTACAACGGCACCCAGCCGCTGCTGGACCCGATGTGCGGTAGCGGTACTTTCCTGGTAGAAGCCGCCGACATCGCCCTGAACCGCGCCCCCGGCCGCGACCGTGGCTTTGCCTTCGAACTGCTGAAAAACCACAACGATCTGCTGTGGCACAGCATCAAGAACGACGCCGAGCTGGCCAGCCGCAAACTGGCTACCCTGCCGCTGTACGGTAACGACCGCGCTGCCCACATGGTAGACATCACCCGCCGCAACCTGGAGCGCACCGGCCTGGCCGAGCTCGTTACCCTGAGCGTGGGCGACGCCACCGAGTTGGCCGCACCAGCCAAGCATGGCCTGATCGTGTGCAACCCGCCGTACGGTATCCGCCTGGACGAACAAGACAGCCTGGCCGAGCTGTACCCGCAGCTGGCTACCTGGCTGAAACGCCAGTTTGCCGGCTGGACCGCGCACCTGATGACGGCCGACACCCGTCTGCCCAGCCTGATGCGCCTGGCCGCCGACAGCCGCCCCATGCTGTACAACGGCGCACTGGAATGCCGCGTTTATGCCTTCACACTGGTAGAAGGTTCTAATCGCAAGGAAAAAGACGACACAAGCGGTCAGTAAACGGACACACCCGCTGCCATTAGAAAACAGGGCGTGACATAATCACGCCCTGCCAGTACTTGCCACACATGACACGCCCATATCAAAAAGGCCTTACGCTCTGCGCAAGGCCTTTCTTACTGCCTGCGGCCAACCTTTGCCTGCGATCCGCCCGCATCACTGCGATGGCTACTGCTGGCAACGCTAACCCAAGCTTTGTTTTTTATCGAATACCGCATACTGTAAAAGCTATGGATACCTCATTCCTGTCTGCCACCATCCTGCTGATCCTGATTACCGATCCGCTGGGCAACATCCCCCTCTTCATCTCGGCCCTCAAACAGGTGAAGCCGGAACGCCGCCGCCGCGTGGTATTCCGTGAGTGCTTTATCGCCTTTGCGGTACTGCTCACCTTCATGTTCTTTGGCAAAGGCTTTCTGGAGCTGATGCACCTGACCGACGAAAGCCTGCGCGTCGCCGGCGGCGTCATTCTGTTCCTGATCGCCATCAAGATGATCTTCCCCGGCGAAGGCAGCATGTTTGGTGGCGACAAAATGCACGGCGAGCCCTTCATCGTGCCTATCGCCGTACCGCTGATCGCCGGCCCCTCCGCCATGGCCACCGTGCTGCTGATGTCCACCCGCGAACCGGAACGCATGCTGGAATGGATAGGCGCCCTCACCCTCACCATGCTGGTAACGCTGCTGGTCTTCCTGTTCTCCGGCAAAATCCACCGCGCCCTGGGCGAACAAGCCATCACCGCGCTGGAACGCCTCATGGGCCTGGTGCTAACCGCCATCTCTATCGAAATGCTGCTGGGCGGCGTGGCGGCTTACATCAAAAAACTGGCATAAAAAAAATCGCCCCGAGGGGCGATTTTTTTATCATCGATAACTCAAGCAAGTGCCGTGACAATCTGCTCGACCGCTTTCTTTACTGCGAATTCACGCTCAAAAAGCTTTTGGCACCGTCCGGCCATCTCCGCATCAGCATCCAGGCGCTCAAGCAATCGACACGACAACTGATACAGTTCCTCAACGTCGTTGCTTTCGCACACCTCCCCCACCTGCTCTTCGCGAATCATGCCGGCAAGATCATTGCCAGCATTGATATTGGCAAGAACAGGCAAGCCGCTCTGCATATAAGTCAGGAATTTCCCCGGAATATTATGCGACTTGTGCAAGGGCGACAGTGCCACCAAGCCTACCGCGCACTGCGCGTAGAGGTCTGGGATTTCGTCAGGATCGATCTCGTCGTAGAAAACGACATTGGCCAGTCTCATATCCGCAGCACGTATACGCAAGCGAGCGGCCTCACTACCACGCCCGATAAATACGAAACCGACCTTGGTATTATGCTGATGCCGCATAGCCAGCTCCAACATAATGTCCATACCCTGCGCCACGCCCATATTGCCGGCATAAACAAACAGCTTTCTGCCTGCCAACGGAGAGTTGCCCAGCTTGATAGAGCATGGGTTACTTGCCGGTTTATCCAGCCAGTTCTGCAAGACCTCGACCACCTTGCCGGGCTGATGCCGCTGACTCTCAAAGTATTTGATATTACCCGGAGTTTGCACACCGATAATATCGGCAACCCCGTACTGGTAGCTCGCTATCAGACGAAATACCCAATAAGGCAACCCTTTGCCCATCAAACCCATGTCTACTGCCCACTCTGGGAAAATATCCCGAATGATCAAATAACCGCGGCACTTACTTTTGCGCTTCAAGTAACTAGCCAGTGGGCCATGAAAAATGGAAGGCGCATACCAGATAACGCCATCCCACTTTTCATCGCCCAGCTCGGAATTAGACAATTGCCGACGCATGGCAAACGGCATAATGAACTCTGCAAGCGTCCGTCTGATATAGCCGATGTCTTTGGTTTTAGGTGCCTGCAAACGCAGTACTCGGACTCCCCCTAACTCTTCGGAGAAGGTAGACCCCCGCACATCGGCAGACGGCAGTAGAACAGTCAGCTCATGCCCTTGCCGGACAAACTCTCTTGCAAGATCGCGTAATTGAACCGCGCCAGAGTTGCGCAACGGCGGGAAGGTATCCGCAATCAAAACGAAACGCCGTTGTGCACTCATCAGTATTGCTTCCACACCACCCGTTTAACATAGTCCGTATAGCTATGAATGATGCGAACTACCTTATCAGACACGTTCGGCATGCTGTAGTCAGCAACCGGCCGGAAATTACGCGCCTCACCTCGCTGCTGGTCTTCCAGAATAGCTAATGCCTGACGGACACGCTCACACTCGAGCCCTACCATCATGACCGAAGCTTCTTCCATACCTTCTGGCCGCTCATGCGCTTCGCGCAAGTTCAGCGCCGGGAAGTTCAGAATGGACGATTCTTCATTGATGGTACCGCTATCGGACATAACCGCTTTTGCATTCATCTGCAAATGCACATAGTCGTGGAAGCCAAGGGGCTTCAACAATTTCACTAGCGGATGAAACGTTGCGCCCGTAGCATCAACGCGCTTTTGGGTACGAGGGTGCGTTGATACAATCACCGGCAACTGCTGCTCTTCGGCTACCATATTGAGTACGGCGACCAGCTTGCCAAATGCGCGGTCTGATTCAATATTCTCTTCGCGATGTGCACTCACGACAAAATACCGATGCTTTTCCAAGCCAAGACGTTGCAGTACATCAGAAGCTGCAATCTGTGGCATGTAATGATTCAGTACTTCAAACATCGGGCTACCAGTCTTGATAACCTGATCGGGATGCAGACCTTCACGCAGCAGATAGTCGCGTGCGATGGTGCTGTAAGTCAGGTTGATGTCGGCAGTATGGTCCACGATACGGCGATTGGTCTCTTCCGGCACACGCAGGTCAAAACAACGGTTACCTGCTTCCATATGGAAGATAGGAATCTTGCGACGCTTTGCCGGAATAACCGACAGGCAACTATTGGTATCACCCAGCACCAACATCGCATCGGGCTGTACTTCTGCCAGCACCTCATCAACTGCTGAAATCAGGTTACCAATAGTGTTAGCAGCACTCTTGCTGCCATCGGCACTATTCAGAAAGTAATCGGGCTTTTTGACACCAAGATCATCAAAAAAAACCTGATTCAGTTCGTAATCATAGTTCTGGCCCGTATGAACCAGCACATGCTCACAGTACTTATCGAGAGCAGCCAAAACACGGGACAAACGGATAATCTCCGGCCGGGTCCCTACCACCGACACAACACGCATTTTTTTCATAAATACTCTCACAAAGGGCAAGCGTAGGTATCAGGCTTCTCGCGATCAAAAATTTCGTTGGCCCATAGCATTACTACCAGCTCGTCATTACCAATATTAGTAATGTCATGAGTCCAGCCTGGCACCGTTTCAACCACTTCAGCCTGGTCACCGGTAGTAACAATATCGAAACTTTCCGCAGTCAACATGGACCGAAACTGGAAGCGAGCTTCCCCTTTGATAACCAAGAACTTTTCGGTCTTCGTATGATGGTAATGCCCACCACGTGTTACACCAGGATGGGCGGTGAAATACGAAAACTGGCCACAATCCGGTGTTTTCAGCATTTCCACAAACACGCCGCGTGCATCACCATAGCGCTTGAGCGGATAGGCAAACTGCTCAACCGGCAGATAGCTGACATAGGTCGAGTAAAGCGCACGAGTGAGGCCTACGCCTACACGCTCGGATACAAGATTGTCACGGCAGTGACGGAAAGCCTGGATTTGCGCTGCCAACTCGCCAACCGTTGTCTTGTACTGGGGAGCAACACACTCAAAACCTTCAGCATTGCGTTGGGATAAAGCACCATCCATCAGCTGCAGAAAACGCTCTACGACATCATCAACGTACACCAGTGTTACAGGTGCTGACGAATCATTGATCTGTAAAGGTAACCCCATCACAGTGTTGTAGCAGAATGTTGCTACAGCAGAGTTGTAATTGGGCTTGCACCACTTACCAAACACATTGGGTAAACGGAACACATACACAGGGCTACCTGTCTTGGTCTGCAAGGCAAACAAATGCTCCTCTGCCTTGCGCTTGCTCTCACCATAGGGATTATTGGCTACCGCCTGGATAGACGATGTGGCTATCACAGGAATCTGGCGACCACAATCAGCAATGGCTTGACATAGCGCCGCAGTCAGATCCGCATTACCGCTAGCAAACTCAGAGGGATCCTGTGGGCGATTTACACCGGCCAAATGGAAGACAAAATCAACGCCGTCCAACATAGCTGTTAGCTCATCCAGCTTATTGATGCGCGTAAATCCATGAACCTCAACGTCATTACGCTCAGATAACTGCAGGCTTAAGTTCTTAGCAATGAATCCATCTGCACCGGTAATCAGTATCTTCATGCTTACTCCTCAGGCTCGGTAAATTCGCCCCTGACGATTGACTGCACAAAGCGAAGCTTCAACAGCATTTTCTTCATACCTTCAACATCAAGCCTGTGAGTATTATGGGAGTTATACTCCACAGCCTCGGAAATCTTGATTTCACCCTGTTCAACGTACTTGCCATAATTAAGATCGCGAAGATCAGGGGGAACTTGGTAGTAGCCCCCCAGATCGCGGGCAGCTACCATTTCTTCGCGGCTTAGAAGCGCCTCATAAAGCTTTTCTCCATGCCTGGTACCCATAATGTTGATAGGGTGAGCAGGGCAATCTAGCAGTTCAGTTAACGCCCTTGCAAGGGTTTCAATGGTAGCTGCCGGTGCCTTCTGGACAAAAATATCCCCAGGGTTACCATGTTCAAAGGCATAGAGCACCAAATCGACCGCGTCATCTAGCGTCATCATGAAGCGGGTCATATTCGGATCAGTAATGGTGATAGGCTTACCTGCACGGATTTGATTAGTGAATAAAGGAATCACCGAGCCACGTGAAGCCATAACATTACCGTAGCGAGTTGCACAGATAACAGTTTCTACACTACTACGCGACTTGGCAACAATCACTTTTTCCATCATCGCCTTGCTGATGCCCATTGCATTAATGGGATAAACAGCCTTGTCTGTACTCAGGCACACAACACGCTTAACGCCACAATTGATTGCAGCCTCAAGTACATTTTCGGTACCAAGAATATTAGTTTTAACAGCCTCCATCGGATGAAACTCACAGGATGGTACTTGCTTTAATGCAGCAGCATGATAGACATAATCTGTTCCGCGCATTGCATTGAGAACAGACTGATAGTCACGCACATCTCCGATATAAAACTTAAGCTTCGGGCTGGCGTAACGTTTTCTCAGATCATCCTGCTTCTTTTCGTCACGGCTCAGAATACGGATCTCGCGGATATCAGAGTTCAGAAACCGTCGCAGAACGGCGTTGCCAAACGACCCTGTACCACCAGTTATCAAAAGAACTTTATCTTTAAACATAATATTCCACAATCACAATTTTTCAATGGATTCACGGCAAAGCGAAACTTTCTGCTCTGGCGTAGGGTAATTAATCAGAACTGCCCGGTATTTACCTTTAAAAACGAACAAGCTACCCGCTGCAGCACCGACCACGCCCACAGCACTGATAAGCTGCCCAACGTGATCCAGCGCTCCTGCCCCCCCCATGAAAGTAACAGGGATTCGCAATGCAGACTTAACTTGTTTTGCAAACTCAACATCATAGCCTTCCATCATTCCATCTCGATCGATAGAGTTGATGACTATTTCGCCCGCCCCTGCATCCTGGCACTGCTTAGCGAATAGGATTGGGTCAATTTTATGCACACGGCTACCATTAAGCGTGCAAACTTCATAGCCCTTAGTGAAGAAACCTGACTTCTTTTTCACATCAATAACAACAACAACAGATTGCCTGCCTACTGCCGCAGCCATCTCGGTAAGCAGTGCCGGGTTCGATATTGCGGAGTGGCTGACAGCAACCTTCTCGACACCCATGTCTATGATTCGAGAAGCTTGTGCTGCAGTGGTTACGCCACCACCATAGCAAAGTGGCATACGGCACTCTGCAGCAAGCTTTGCAATCAATGAAAAATCAGGCTCTACGCCGTTCAATGAGGCATCTATATCAAGTACCATCAACTCATCCGCTTCCTTCTCATTAAAGATACGAACTGCGTTGATGGGATCGCCAACATACTTGGGATCCTTAAACCGCTGCGTCTTAACCAAGCCACCTTTATGAACGAGCAAACAAGGGATGATCCGAGGCCTTAACATTACTTATAGCTCCACAAAGTTCTTTAAAACCTGTTCACCCCAATGGTGACTCTTCTCCGGGTGACACTGAATCCCATGAATATGGCCTCGAGAAACGACAGCATCGAAATGAATGCCATATTCTGCAGTAGCAGCTACATCTGCCTTGTCTTCTGCATCAAAATAAAACGAATGCAAAAAGTAAAATTGTGGACTCGCCTCAAAACCGGCAGAGAAAAGAAGAGAGTTGTTGGCAGGTTGCAAAGTGTTCCAGCCCATATGAGGCATTGGTAATGCTGATGTGGCTGCGTTGCAAGCAAATGCTTTGACACGCCCTGGAATCCACCCCAAACCAGACTGGACACCTTCATCAGACCCATTAGATAGCATCTGCATACCGACGCAGATACCAACAACTGGAATCTCTTGTTTAAGAACCAGATCTTCAAGGCGCGGGCGCAAACCTGATGCATTAAGCCTTTCCATGGCGTGATCAAAATGCCCCACACCAGGCAATATCAGCCTCGTAGCACCGTCAAGCATCTCCGGAGTATCGGCACGTTGCGCATCAAGCCCGAGTCTTTTAAAAAGATTCAAAAAGGCTTGGATATTTCCGACACCATAATCAACAATCTTGATCATCTAAAGAATCTCTTTTCCAATCCCAACCGACGCATGATATTTGCACCACTATTGATAATCCACCGTTTGTTCTTGTAATCCTTATAAGTCTTCTTCGGAGAATCAAAAATCTGCTGCAGCTCGTCAACGGTCAAACCCAGTTTATGAGCAACATATTCAAACTCTTGCTTCAAGAAATGCTCATCCATCTCTGGGCGGGAAATCCTATCAATAGCCTGATCACGCGTCATTTGGCCTGTCATAATCAGGCTGGAGAAATGAGCCCTGCGCTTTTCATACCCAAACCGACGTGGCAGCCAGTAATCCTCGTAGAATCGTGTGAAGCGAGACTCATGATGCTTGTGCTGGAAACGCTTCCAGCCAAATAGACGCTCCAACTCGTCTTCCGCATCCTTTTTGCCATAAGGCACCAGATTCAGAGGATGATGCACAGTCATACCCATAAACTTCTGGTAAACCAGCTTGTAAACCAGAATATCGACTAGTGGAAACTCGTCATTAGGTTTACCATCTCCACACTTGGCCCAAATATCACCAAAGAGTGTCTTATCGATTCCGAGATAGCCACCCCACTCCTCAGGCTCTCGGCAGCACTCAGTAGAAAAGTTGGAGCCGGTTATAATATGTTTGATGCCGTATTTACGGGCAAACTTGTACAAACCTGAAAAGAAAGCAGCATCCTGAACTAAGTCCTGATCCGGGATACCCGCACGCAAAAAGGCAACTTGCATGCGCTTAACAGCATCCCAATTTACCACCTCAGTGTAGAGATCCAAGCCGAGACCATCAACTAGCTTTTCTATATTACCGACCGCTTGGTCAGTATTCCAACCCGCATCGACATGAAATAGCAATGGGCGCAAACCCATCTTTTCTTTTGCGATATAGGCAACGTAAGAGCTATCCAAACCACCACTTAAACCGATAATACAATCGAAGTCTTTCCCTTTTGCATCTGCTCGAATTTTTTCAGACAAACGTATCAATGCATTGGAGCCAATTTCGTTACGATGCCAATTAGGAACGATATGGCTCTTATAATTATTGCAATAATCGCACCTACCTTCGGAATCAAACCTTATATTTGGATCCGAAGTATCCATTATGCAATTTGAGCAAATTTGCATAGCACTACTTTTAGACATATTCATAACCTATAAAATGGAGCTATTCAAGTTGGTCAACCATATAATCAGAGGTAAGCAACAAAACTCGCAGTCGAAAAAATCGTAATCATGGCTGATCCCTAATTACGTTCAAAGACACGTAAGACGCCTCTATTTTTAGCCGCTTAAAATATAAATACTATAAAAATTAGCTTGTGCGCGCACTGTAGAAGTCGCCATCACACTTAGAAGAACCACATTTAAAGCAAGCAATAGATGCGCCGAGGGAAACAAAGAACAGCTGATTGCATGGGAACGACATAAATACATTCTCAAAAAGCATTGCAACTGCGAAATAAAAGACTGCAATATCAAAGCAGCGTCCTGCGTGATTTGAGAACACTTGCCAGAACCATGACGTGTTTAAATTAAGCGCGTAATAGAACAAAACTGGCACTGCCAAAAAAATCCCCATAGCATTCAAGAAGTGAAAATAGCTTGACTCACTCACCATATCAATTCTAAGAAAATTAGAATCAGGAAAGAAATAACTAGAATCAATTTGAGTTAAGTACTCAAAATATTTATCCAAGCGAATGGACGCAGTTTGAAAATCCAGCATTCTTGCAGGTAACTCAACCAAACCAGATAATATAAAAAACATTACCAGCGCCAGCAAAACCGATAGAAAAAAAATACTATGCAAAATAGCAGAAAATTTTAACTTCCCACCGCCTCGATAAAGATGGCCAAAAAAAACAGAAAGCAACAATGAAACCCAGGCAGTCCTAGAACCAGTTAATAAAAGTGCCGAAAAAATCGCAACTCCAATTAAAAACTTCCATCGCCCTTTAAAAATATCGGAAAATAACAAAAGGACTAGCGCGCAACCCAAATACACTCCAAAATTATTTGGATTAAGCATTGTCGATACAGCACGAAACCCTCCTGTTCTTTCCCAAAACTCACCCAAAACCGGCTCAAAGATAAAATATTCAAAATAAGAAATGACGGAAGCAATAATGGCCGAAATTATAACCGCTCTAGCAATACCACGTAACTGATCATATTCCAATGAAATAACAAAATGAGTTAGACCACATAGCAAAACCAAAACCACAACAGCATCAAAACCGAAACTCCCTTGTGATCCAAATGGTTGCAACAGCAGCAGAGTTATTGCAAAAAAAGATAAAAAAAACACCTGCACAACATGATCAGTCTTCTTTTTTATCAAAAAAAACAGCAATCCAATAAATCCAATCACAATATACTTTATAATCTTATGCCAAAAATCATCAGATCGATCAACTATCAGATTGCCAGAAATCAGATTGGGCGCATAATATAAAGCAGAGAAGAACAGCCATAAAATAAAGAAAACATAGAGAAGTCGCGCTGGTCTAATAGTCATTTATATTAACCCACAATTTCGCGCAACAAACTTGCACTATAGCAATCCGAGGTACTTAATTCAGCCTTCAATGGATGCACAAACGCTTTTATTCTGTGTACTTCGTACTCATCAACCAACGTTGAAGGGTACGAAATTACGAAATTGACACGTGGATAAAAATAATCATCTGCAATCACATTCCAACTTGCATTGAAAACCTTAGGACTTGGCTTTGCAGCAGGGTGTGGCTTATAGTATACATTCGCTTTCAACACTTTACAGAGTCGCTCACACAACAACATTTGAAACTGCTCACAAAACGGGTGGCCCACGAACAGAATAGACATCACTCCACCATCAACATCAGTCAATTTTAACGATGGCCTGTCATAATTTAAAACTTCAAAGTCATCTGCAATCGCATTAGCATCTATTATATTGCCCAAAAAAATTTCACGCTGCTCGTCATTATAGACAAAGAGTTTCTTTACATTTTTCAGTTTATATGGCAAACCTTTTTCACGAGTCTGTCCCAAAAAATTCTCGTAGGTAGACGAATGCTCCTTTCCATGTTGTACTATTGTGATAGCACACTCCCTGTTCAATCTTTGCATTCTACTGCTGAATCTATCGGCCATAACTGCCCAACGATCATGGTGCTCTGCTGTCAATATCAAGCTAGGCTTAAGTTTTAGCAATGCCGCATACATTACAACCCAATCAAAGACTGAATAGGTCTGCCATGACATATCAGGGCCAGATTTATCTATAATTAACTGGTGAATCGTGATTGATTTCTTTAAAACACCCCAAATATCTGAAAAATCTATAACGTCGATCGCTTTGACAAAATCAATGCCAGGCGTACACTTGTACTTACTTGGCACTTCAATATTCTGAGGCAATAGCCACGTACAAAACTTTGTGCTGACTGGCGAGTTAAATATTGTATTGCAAGAATGCTCACACACTGCCAAAAAAACAACACCATGTAACAATACATTTTTTTCGGATTTTCTCTTTACGTACAACGAAGTTACGACTTTATAAAATAAGTGGCAATAAAACAGTACATAAGCCCAAGCATACGAAAGAAATAAAGAAGTGTACTTAATTACAGCCACTATACTGGGATTTCGTCCTAACCATTTTGCGGGGCGGGGCAAACCATGAAAATCACACAATGATTTGTTAAAAAATTCGTAATATAAGCAATCAAAGAAATATTGATTACTTGCTGCGCATGCAAAATCCTGCTCTAAGTTATCTATGGCATTCAATTTTAAATCAGATGTTCCCATAAAACCGGACTCCCCAAACATATATTTTTATTTATTTTTTTTCCAATAACATGCTCTAGAAATTTAGGTGCTAAGCCAAAACCAGGCCGTACGCTGCGTACGCTATCGACTGTGATAATGTCGCCGGCTTTCATATCCTTGACAAAATACAGGGAGCGACGAAACTTGACATTACCCTGCTCGCTAGACTTGCAGCCATAGTCTACGTTGCCCAGTGCCGACCATACAGTCTTGCTATCGCGGCAAAGATCTGCCATTTCTGTCGGTTCCAGCGAAAAGCTGTCATCCGGCCCACCACCGTTACGATTGAGTGTGAAGTGTTTTTCGATGATGGCTGCCCCCAGGGCTACGCTGGCTATGGCGGTGGTGTTATCCAGCGTATGGTCGGACAGGCCGGTAACTAGGCCGTAGCGGCTGATCATATCGGGGATGGTCCGCAGGTTGTAGTCTTCTGCCGGTGCCGGGTAGCCGCTGACACAGTGCAGGATGGCCAGCTGCTGGCAGCCACCGGCGCGCGCGGCATCAATGGCTTCTTGGATTTCTTCGGCGTCCGCCATGCCGGTAGAAATGATCATCGGCTTGCCAGTGCTGGCAACATACTTGATCAAGGGTAGGTCTACCGCTTCAAAAGAGGCGATCTTGTAGGCTGGGGTGTTGAGGTCTTCCAGCAGGTCTACCGCGGTATGATCGAACGGGGAACTGAAAATGGTAATGCCAAGCTGGCGGGCATGGTCGAACAGCGGCTTGTGCCAGCTCCAGGGCATGTGCGCCTCTTGGTAAAGCTGGTACAAGGTTTTGCCATCCCACAAGCCGCCCTTGATCAGAAAGGCATCGTCATCACAGTTGAGGGTGATGGTATCGGCAGTGTATGTCTGCAGTTTTACGGCATCGGCACCGGCCTTCTTGGCCTGCTCGATGATACTGATAGCGGTTTCTAACTTGCCGTTATGATTAGCAGACAATTCGGCAATCACATATGGAGGATAGTCAACACCGATGAGACGGTTGCCAATGGTGATTTTCGGGTTCATGGTTTTTCCTTAAAAGTCTGAAAATCGAGGAGTTTCGCCAGCATCTGATCTCGCTTGAGCGCCCATTCGGTTGACAGCATGCCTAAACGGTAAATATCCACAAAACCTGTCTCAATTTTGTGCTGCTCTCGTAAAATGCCTTCAATCTTGAAACCGAATTTTTCGTGAAGTTTGACTACGGGCATGTTGAATGCCAGCACTTCACAGCAAATTTTATGTAGTTTAAGTACATCGAATGCATGTGTCAGTGCGAGGTATTCCATCCGGCTTCCAGTACCTTTTGTGGCTTCTGGTGATGCATAAAAGGCCCATGATGAATGAAGATTGTTTATATCTATGCCATTAAATGCCACGATCCCAGCGGGCGAGCCCTGATATTCGTACATAAAATATTGCTGGTCGGCACGGTTTTTGATCCTATCCCACCATGCCATATGTTCGGTCAGACTGATTTCGTGGGTTGTATACATGTTGACACGTACTGCCGGTGCATTGCGCCAAGAAAGCATTAACGGTAACTCAGTCTGGTCTATGGGGCGTAGGATGCCCAGCCTGTTGGCTGTATCTTGTGTCATGTCAGCTCCTTCTGTGTAATCCGATCTGCTACACGTTTAGCACCTAGTCCGTCGGTAATCTCGCTCGCACAGTTGCTCATTTGCAATAGAATGTCGTTGGATGAAATGATCTCGTGGATGAAACGCGCCAAATTATTCGCCATATTTTTCTCCAGATCTAGCACTCCCACCACCTGTGCGCTCTCCAAGATTGATGCCGCATAGCGCTGGTTTTCGGCTAATACAATCATTAATGACGGAAGCCCTAGGCAGCACCGTTCCCAGGTGGTGGCACCGGCGGCGCCGATTGCAAGATCGCTTTCTGCCATCAACTCCGCCATGTTGGTGACACCAGCCACTACCTGTGTGAGCCACGGCATTAAACGGGCCTGTTCGGCTACCTTCTCCAACCATGGTGCAGTGGGGCCCATTACCACAGTAATCTGGCAATCTGGCGGTAATGCTGTGCCTCGCAGGGCGAGCATTACTTTCCCGGTAGCGTTTTCTTTGTCTACCCCTCCCATTGTCAGCAGCAGTTTACGGATGGCAGGCTTGGCTCGGCGTTGCAGACTGTGGGACCTTAATGCCGCAAATTCGGGACGCAACAAAGCATAGTGTGCGCCGGCCAGTACCTGACAATCGACCGGTACCAAGCGCAGGTAGTCTTCTGGCTGCCGGCCATGTGTCTGGTCCAGTAGCAGGTGGCACAGGTGCTGTCTGTCTGCTAGATCATCGACCACCATCAGACGATGGTAATAAGGTGTCAATACTTGCTGCCAGCGCGCATCAATAGCGTAATGATCTACAACTAGCCAATCTACACGTTGGCGCGATAACACAAGAGCACACTCGTCTGCATCCTGGGCTTGTGTGACACCTAGCCAGCGGGCATGCGTCAGTTCTGGTAAGGGTGCTTGTGCAGTACTTGCGAACTGTGAGGTGAAGTCTTGTTCAGTCACTGCCAGCTCATGTACCAAGTAACCCTTGGCACGAATCAATGCGATAAGGTTACCTGCGTGTGCTCGGCAGATAAACTGGCAGTCCGCACCGTTGGCCGCAAGCTCATCAGCCAAGGTGAGACAGCGCATGATGTGCCCACTACCTATCTGCAAAGAGGCATCTGCACGAAAGCACACTCTCATAGTTCCGCCAGCCCTGTGAGTGATTGCATGGCCTTAAAAAGCCACTCCGCACGCTGCCAGTCTTCTAAGGTGTCAATGTCCTGAACACGGTGGCGTGGCAGGGGTACCGACGTGGCATGCTGTGAAAACAGCGGCGTACCTGCAAGCCAAGCGCTGGCTCTGCCCCAGTAAAACTGCCCTGCATCGTGAAATGCTTCCACAAGGTCTTGCGACCGAGTATTGAAATATTGCGGTGAGAACATTTCTACGCGCTGGTGCTCGGTTATATGTATGGCGCGCTGTATGGGGAAAGGGAAGCTTGTTACCGCAAAAGCGTAGTCGGCTCCTGTTTCTTGCAGTAGATCTATACCACGGCGCAGGTCTTCCGCCCTGACAAAAGGCGCGGTGGCATACAGACAGCAGGCTAGCTCAACAGGGCAATGGTTAAGGTTCATCCATTCTATGGCATGAGCGATCACTGGGATGGTACCGGTATGGTCATCTGACAACTCTGGCGGCCGCATAAACGGTACTTCGGCACCGTACTGGCAGGCTAGCGCAGCAATTTCAGCGTCATCGGTAGAGACAATGATTTTGTCAAAGCACGCAGAAAGACGGGCAGCCTCTATCGACCACGCAATCATAGGCTTGCCACAGAATAGCTTGATATTCTTACGCGGAATGCGCTTGCTGCCACCGCGTGCCGGTATAACCGCTAATTTCACAGGCAGATCGCCTCTTTGATGCATTCCACAACGAAATCCTGTTCTTGCTGTGTCAAAGTGGGGTGCATCGGAATGCTGATAGCTTCACGGTAGTACTGTTCGGCCAGGGGGTAGTCACCCTGTTTGAAGCCCATGCTCTGGTAATAAGGCTGGGTGTGCACCGGAATGTAGTGCAAGTTCACCATAATGTCTTTGGCGCGCAGGGCCTCAAATACCTGCAAGTGACTGACAGCGATTTTATCTAGCTGCAAGCGAATTACATAAAGGTGATAAGCACTGTAGCTGTCTTCATGTTGCCGTGGCAGGGTAATGGGCAAATCTACCAGAAGCTCGTCGTAACGCTTTGCTATCTCGTGGCGACGTTTTACATACTCTACCAAACGTGACATTTGGCTTACACCCAGTGCCGCTTGCATGTCTGTCATGCGGTAGTTGAAGCCCAATGCTACCTGCTGATAGTACCAGGGGCCGTCTGCTAGTGTAGTCATCAATGCTGGGTCACGAGTAATACCATGGCTGCGCAGAAGACCCAGTCGTGTGGCAACCTCAGCATCGTTAGTGAGTGCCATACCACCTTCAGCAGTTGTAATGATTTTTACTGGATGAAAACTGAATACTGTAATGTCGCTATATCGGCCATTACCGATAGCCTCCCCCTTATAACGACCGCCAATGGCATGCGATGCATCTTCAATTATTTTAAAGCCATACTCTTTGCCTAGCGCATGAATGGCTGCCATGTCACATGGCTGGCCAGTAAGATGCACAGGTACGACAATTTTAGGCAGTTTTCCGACATTTTTTGCCACAATCAGTTTTTCTTCTAGCTTGATTGGACAGAGATTGTAAGTAAGCGGGTCTATATCTACAAAATCGACTTGTGCACCGCAGTACAATGCGCAATTTGCGGATGCTACAAAGGTATTAGGTGTGGTCCAGAGCCGATCACCAGGGCCTAGACCCAACGCCATACAAGCAATGTGAAGTGCCGATGTCGCACTATTGACAGCCACTGCATATTTGGCATTGGTAAAATCTAGCACACTTTGCTCAAAGGCAGAAATAGCTGGACCCTGTGTCAGATTGACTGATTTCAAAACGCTTATCACAGCGTCAATATCAGCCTGATTAATGTCTTGTTGACCGTAGCGGATCATAAACACTCCCATATTAAATCATCGTGGGTAATTTCAACTAAATTCCCACTGTTGCAACAGTCGAAAGTAAGAGACAGCCTTCCAAATAAAAATACATGCAAACGCAGCATTTATACCGAAAAAAACTGCCTGATATCCAAGCCAGTGACTAAATATGGCTATTACCAAAACAAAAATTATCAAAGCGGCCAGATGGCTATAGATGATTGGCTTGTCTACATCACAGGCATACAATGCATAGTGAGGAACCATGCCAATTGCATTAACAATCATAGCCAGTAACAACCACGGATACCAGCTGACTGCTTTCAGATAAAGAGGATTACCAATCCAACTCAAAAGATAAGGCAAAACCAGCCAACTTATGATTCCAAACATAATCGATAACCCAGCTGTCTGCCAGAACAATATGCGAATCTGATTCTTTAGCTCATCATACTTGCGTTCATGATGAAGTCGTATAAGATCGGGATAGGAAAACGCAAAAACTGCAGCATCCAAAAAGGTAAGCAAAGTTCCAGCTATGCTAATCAGCAAAACGTAGGCGCCGACCATCTTTATGCCGCCCAGAGCCTCAAGCCAGTAGCGGTCAAACGTCTGCACACCACGTAATGCCAACGTAGCAATCAAAAAAACGATACTAACCCCTATACCGTTCTTTACCCAGCGCCAGTCAATTGGCAAATGCCACCCTTCAGTTTTCAACTGCTTCAGCTTCCAGATGCCGGTACCTGCAGCAATGCTACCTGCCATAGCCCAGGCTGCCATCACGACATCAAGATTACGCATATCACTTTCCATGCGCATAAGCACAATAATGACGATGGCCCAACTACCCTGACGAATAAATAGTATAACACTTGAAATAAGCTGCTCAGACAGCGTGATGAGCAACCTAGATATTTCTTGATTAAAGTGCTCCAATACTACAATAGGAAAAAACCAATAAATAAGGCTGCTCGGCCAGTTATTTTTCGATAAAAACCATAAAGCAAATGGAGCCAAAGCAATATAAAGCAACACAGAAAGTGCAACTTGACCTTTAAGCAACTGCCCACGCCGACTAGGCGGCACCTTCAATATCTCTCGGGAGACATAAGTATAAAAATCAAGCCCGAAAAAATACATCGCATAACCAACTGTTGCAGTAAAAATACCATAATATCCAACTTCAGTCGGATCAAGATACTTAGCCAAAAGAAATATGAATAAAAATCTAACTGCTAGCGTAATGGCGCGCAATCCAATATTCACTATCCGGATTAAATTATTCACTAATCAAGCACCTTTTCTTACCAAATCAACAATAACCAGCCCAAAACATCAACACTACAAACCAAACAAAACATTACAAATTAATAAAAGAACAATTTCATCCATACCAAGAACGATTGCATGCATGTTACACCCATTTCACACAAGCCATTCCTTTAAATTTAGGACATTATATTGCACAATAGAATTACAACCCCACACAAGGCATCGCAACTCATGCAACAACTGTCTCATCCAACCTGCCAAATGGGAAATGCTATCCCATGAAAGCAACATATTTGATCAATACAAAAAAGCACATCAACAGCATTGACATTGATTGAATGTTTATGGCAAACACCTACCACCCAAAGCTCCGTAGCTCCGTAGCTCCGTAGCCAAGGCGGGAAAGGCTTTCCGTCACAGTCAGAACCCATATACATTCTATTACTGAAGACATTGTTTAGCCAAGATTCATAATTTGCTTTTTCACGTCAAAATTCAAAAATCGTCCAAAGCAGATGCCAAACCACAAAACCTATAGAATGAAAGCACACTAGACAGTCTTGAAATGTTCAGAATACAAATAGAAAAACCCCAGCTATTGCTAGCTGGGGTTTTTCTATTTGTATTTGGTGGCCAATCTCGGAATCGAACCAAGGACACACGGATTTTCAATCCGTTGCTCTACCAACTGAGCTAATTGGCCAGTCTGCTGACTGGTGTGGTACCGGCAAGTTTTTTGGTGGCCAATCTCGGAATCGAACCAAGGACACACGGATTTTCAATCCGTTGCTCTACCAACTGAGCTAATTGGCCTTCTTGCTCAACGCTGTCGCGCTGCATCAGAGACACGCATTAAAGCAGACGCCGCATGGCACGTCAAGGCATTTATGGAAAAATGCGTAAAAATCTGCATTCGCCTGACGGCAGGGCTACTAGCGAGGCATTCCCCCCCCCTGCCATGCCGGCGACACCACAGCATTGCGTCGGCTAAGCACTATTTCTTGCTGCGGCGCAGGCCCGAGATGTTTCCAATGCCAAGTGGAGAGCGGCGCAGGTGGTGGTGCTGGATGTGCCGGGTATCGCCATCGCTGTGTTTTGGCCTACACGGGAGCCCATACGAAGGCAATGGCGGCTT
Source organism: Vogesella aquatica (assembly GCF_028548455.1). Lineage (GTDB taxonomy): Bacteria > Pseudomonadota > Gammaproteobacteria > Burkholderiales > Chromobacteriaceae > Vogesella > Vogesella aquatica. The sequence goes on along the minus strand of NZ_JAQQLF010000007.1, from coordinate 126,846 downwards.
ATCTTCACATCAATGGATCCTGCCCCGCCGCTCAAGTAAAAAGCCCCGCCATCTTGCGAAGGCAGGGCATCGTCGCCGTATGCAGCCAGTGGTTCAGAAAGCGTCCGGCTGGCGCGACGGGTGGGCGTCGGCAAACGCCGGCAACTCGGCCAGCGCGTCGGTGATGGCGGCCAACCTGGGGTAGAGTGCCATGTCCACATTGAAGCGTTGGGCGTTGAATACCTGCGGTAGCAGGCACACGTCGGCCAGCGTGACAGTGCCACCAAAGCAATACTGCCCTGCAGTAGCCGTCAGCTGCTGCTCCAGTGCGTGAAAGCCCTCCTCCACCCAGTGCCGGTACCAGGTGTTGCGCGCAGCCTCATCCTGTCCCAACTCCGTCTTGAGGTAGTTCAGAATGCGCAGGTTATTTACCGGGTGGATGTCGCATGCAATAGCCTGCGCCACGGCACGCACGCGGGCACGCTGTGCCGGATCGTCTGGCAGTAGCTGCACGCTATCCGGGTAGGCCTCGTCCAGATACTCGCAAATGGCCAGCGACTGGGTTAGCAGCACACTTCCATCCTGCAACGCCGGTACCAGGCCCTGCGGGTTTAGCGCAAGAAAATCGGCGCTGCGCTGCTCGGCTTTTACCAGGCTCACCGGTGCCTGCCGATACGCCAGGCCCTTCAGGTTCAGGGCGATGCGCACGCGGTAGGCGGCCGAGGAGCGAAAGTAGCCGTACAGCGTGCGGCCAACGTTGGCTGCCTCAGCCATGCTGCACCACTGTTTGCTCGATGGCACCAAAGATGCTGGCGCCGCTGGCGTCCTTCATTTCGATGCGGACGCTGTCGCCCAGCTTCATGAACGGGGTGATGGCGGCACCGGTATCGATGATCTCGATCATGCGCTGCTCGGCCAGGCAGCAGCTGCCTACGCTGCGATCCTGGTTAGAGATGGTGCCAGAGCCAATAATGCTGCCGGCTACCAACTCGCGGGTTTTCGATACATGGGCCACCAGCTGCGGGAAGTTGAACTGCATTTCCACCCCGGCGTTCGGCTTGCCATAGAAGGCACCGTTGTAATCCACCAACAGCGGCAGGTGTACTTTGCCGTCTTGCCAGGCATCGCCCAGCTCGTCGGGGGTAACGGCTACTGGCGAAAAGGCGGTAGCCGGCTTGCTCTGGAAGAAACCAAAGCCCTTGGCCAGCTCGTTGGGGATGAGGTTACGCAACGTCACATCGTTCACCAGCAACAGCAGGCGGATGTGTTTGGCACACTCGGCCGCATCGGCACCCTGCGGTACGTCACCGGTAATGACGGCCACTTCGCCTTCAAAGTCTAGCCCCCACGCGGCCTCGCGCAGCGGGATGCCGGCTCGCGGGGGCAGGAAGGCGTCGGAGCCACCCTGATACATCAGCGGGTCGGTATAGAAGCTGGCCGGTACTTCGGCGCCGCGCGCCTTGCGCACCAGCTCCACGTGGTTCAGGTAAGCAGAGCCATCGGCCCACTGGTAGGCGCGCGGCAGCGGGCTGTGGCAGCGGGCCTGGTCGAAGGCGAATTCGCCAGCCACCTCGCCCTGGTTCAGCGCGGCGTACACTTCCTGCAGCTTGGGTTCGGCCTGTACCCAGTTGTCCAGTGCGGCTTGCAGGTTGGCCGCAATGTGCGGCACGGCCACGGCACGGCGTAGGTCGCGGCTGACTACCAGCAGCTGGCCGTCACGGGTCTGGTTCTGATAGGTAGCGAGTTTCATGTGTGTGTCTCGTCTGGCAGTGTCGATATGCGTTGGCCGCAGCATGGCTGCGGCCAACCTTATATATAGCCGTTTACCGTACCGCGTCGCCCGGTGTCCAACCTTGTGCCGCGGTGCGGTAGTGCGGTGGTGCGGGCTTAGTCGGCTTTCAGCACACCGCGGCGGATCTGGTCTTCTTCGATGGATTCGAACAGCGCGCGGAAGTTGCCTTCGCCAAAGCCTTCGTTGCCTTTGCGCTGGATGATCTCGAAGAAGATCGGGCCGATCACGGTTTCGGTAAAGATCTGCAGCAGGATGCCTTCTACTGGTGCGCCGTCGATCAGGATGCTGTTTTTCTGCAGGCGGGCCAGATCTTCGCCGTGGTTCGATACGCGCTGGTCAACCTTGGCGTAGTAGGTGTCCGGGGTGTCCAGGAAGCGGGTGCCACGCGCCTTCAGGATTTCCACGGTTTCGTAGATATTATCGGTGGTCAGCGCGATATGCTGGATGCCTTCGCCGTTGTACTGCTTGAGGAATTCCTCGATCTGGCTCTTGTCGTCCGACGACTCATTGATCGGGATGCGGATCTTGCCGCACGGGCTGGTCATGGCCTTGGACACCAGGCCGGTGAGCTTGCCTTCGATGTCGAAATAGCGGATTTCCTTGAAGTTGGCGATGTTCTCGTAGAAGCCGCCCCACTTCTCCATATTGCCGCGTACCACGTTGTGGGTGAGGTGGTCGATTACGTTCAGGCCAACACCAGCCGGGTATTGTTCTACACCTTCCAGCGGCACGAAATCGATATCGTAGATGTTTTTGTCGTGGCCGTAGCGGTCGACAAAGTACAGGGCAGAACCGCCGATACCTTCCACCGCCGGAATGTTCAGCTCCATGGCACCTACCGGGCGGTTGTACGGGGTAGCACCGTGGGCAAGGGCGTACTCGTAGGCTTTGGCAGCATCTTGCACACGCCAGGCCATGGCGCAGGCGGACGGACCGTGGGCAGAAGCGAACTCGGCGGCCGGCTGGCTGCGCTCGGCGTTCAGGATGAAGTTGATGTCACCCTGACGGAACAGGCTGACGTTCTTGCTGCGGTGGCGGGCTACTTCGATAAAACCCAGCGACAGGAACAGTTGCTTGAGTTTGTCGACACCCGCGGCGTCTGGGGCGGTGTATTCAACGAACTCGAAACCATCGGTGGCCAGCGGGTTCATCAGCTGATGTTCCATTTTCATCTTTCTCTCCTCTTGCGGCCTGCGTGGGCCTGCTTCTCTGTAGGGTATTGCGGCGACGTGCCAGACACCGGGGCGCATCAAGGCAGAGCGGGAGATGAAAATACAACACAGTACCATGCTGGTGGTTTGGCCACCGGCGTAGGAATGCCCAAATTGTATGCCTGCAGCCTGCTTTCGCGGCGGCCAGCGTCTCCTCTTGTTCACTCAGCCTGCGGTGATCTGCTGCCACCGTGTAAAATGTCTGGCTCAGGCGCTTTATTCTAAGTAAACTTGCTGGCAATTTTCTTGCGATATAGTGCCGAGAAAATAAAAAACATAAAACAATATTCCAGAGCAAACCCAAAATCAGGAGATAACATGCTTACGGCCAACCTGGACAAGACCGACATCAAAATGTTGGCAGCCCTGCAAGCCAATGGACGTCTGACCAACGTCGAACTTGCCGAGAAAGTTGCCCTGTCCCCCTCCCCGTGCCTGCGCCGGCTAAAACAGCTGGAAGAATCAGGTGTCATCCGCCAGTACGTAGCGCTGCTGGACCCGGCCAAACTGGGCCTGGGCCTGCAAGCTTTCGTACGCGTGTCGCTGGAAAAGCGCGGTGGCAGCGCGCATCTGACCAGCTTCATGGAAGCGGTACAACGCTGGCCAGAGGTAGTGAACTGCTACGCGATGACCGGCGAGATGGACTACCTGCTGCAGGTATATTTCGAAGACCTGCAACATTTCTCGCGCTTTGTCATGGATGAGCTGCTACAGCAACCCGGCGTAGAGGACGTGAAATCCAGCTTTGTCCTGAAAGAGTTCAAACAGACCACCTCGCTGCCCATCTACCACCTGGGCCAGTAAGACCCGGCCTGTTCACCAAGGCAGCCTGCGGGCTGCCTTTTTCGCGCCCGCCGCAGCCTGTGCAAGCCGCGTGTCACTGCCTATATTGCAGCAATATCTCTATAGAATGCCCGCCTTGAAACTTGCCAAACCACTCGCCCGCCAGTGGCTCATACTCAGCGTGGCCGCCGGTTGCGCCTTCTGTCTGCTGGTGCTAGGCCTGCGCTTTTACCTGGGCAGCCAGTTACAGCAGCAGCTATTGCAGCGCGTACCGTTACAGGTACAGCAACAGTTCATGCCACTGCTGGCACAAAGCGTATGGGATGTCGACCCGGCGATGGAGCAAAGGCTGCTGCAAGGCATACACAGCCTGGATGGCGTAACGGAAGTCAGCTTGCTGAACAGCCGTGGCCAGGTACGGCTGAGCCTGACCAAGCCGCTACCTGCCAGCCACCGTATCGAGCTACCGGTGCAGTCCGCCGGCACCGGCGACCAGCCATTGGGCACCCTGCGCTTGAGTTTGTCGTTACGCAGCCTGGAGTACACCCTGTGGCAGGACATCGCCCAGACCCTGGCAGCGCTGGTACTGGCCATGCTGTTGCTGACATGGCTGACCCGGCGCTATCTGCACAGCCAGATACTGGCGCCGCTGGCAACGCTGGCAACCCGCTGGCAGCGCCCTGATCACGATGTCCCTCAGCTCGCACAAAACGAAATCGACCAGCTGGACCAGACACTGCAAGCCTACGACAAGGCCGGCAAGGTGCAGCTACAACATGCCAGGCAAACATGCCTCGAGCTCACCCAGCAGCGTGACCATTTGTCCAGTTTGCTGGCCATGCGAACCGCAGAGCTGGAGCAACTGTCGCGCTTTCACCAGATGGTGTCGGAAATGTCCAGCCGTCTGGTGCAGCTAGACCACGCCGATGTTGAAGGAGAAATTGCCATTGCCCTGTCGCGCATTGGCAACCTGCTGGATGTAGACCGCTGCTATCTGTTCAGGGTGACGCCATCGCTGCGCATCCGCCACACCCAGGAATGGTGCCGTACCGGCATACCCAGTACCGCACACCAGTACGAAAACTACCCTCTGCATGAGTCCGCCTGGTTTGTACCGCAGCTGATCAAACAACAGCTGGTGGCCTTGAGCCAGCTGGAAGACATGCCACCGGAAGGCCATAACGAGCGCATGCGCTTTGCCGCCCACGGCATCCAGAGCATGGCGGCGGCAACCCTGTCTTATCAGGGGCAAGTGCTGGGTTTTTTTGGCTGCGACTGCGTGCTGCAAAAACGTGACTGGCAAGACAAGGAGCTCACCCTGATTCGGGTTTTCAGCGAGATGCTCTGTCATACCTTGCTCCAGTGCCAGTATCGGCAAGCACACGATGCCACGCGCACAGCACTGGCCGTAGCGCATGAACGGCTGGACGCCATGGTGAATATCGACGGCCTTACCAGCCTGGCCAGCCGCAAGACTTTTCAGCAGCAATTGCTGCGGGCCTACAAGCATGCACGGGACAGCGGCCAGGCGCTGTCACTGCTACTGGTCAATATTGACCTGTTCTGCGACTACAACGCCTGCTTTGGCCACGTGGAGGGCGACCACTGCCTGATACGGCTGGCAGACCAGCTGAAGCAGCATTTCGCGCAGCAAAGCGCCGTGATTTCGCGACTGAACGGCGACGAGTTCGGCATTCTGCTGCCGGGCACCAGTGCCGATGCTGCCTATAGCCTGGCAGAAAGCCTGCGACAGGCTATCTGGCAACTTGGCATACCCCACATCAGCTCCAGCGTTTCCACCTGCATCACCGTCAGTGTGGGTATCGCCAGCCTGGATCCAACGCAACACGACAACGCGAATACCTTGCAAGAAGCGGCAGCACATTGCCTGCACCAGGCCAAGCAGCTGGGGCGCAACCGCGTCATCAGTGCCAGCCATGGCTACGGCGCAAGCACATAAAAAACCCCCGGCAGGCAGGCTGCAGGGGGTTTGGACACCGTTGGCGCTTACAGCCCCAAGCGCTGCCAGATAGTCGATACGGTACCGGCTTGGTTCAATGTATAGAAGTGCAGGCCTGGTGCGCCGTTTGCCAGCAGGCGGTCGCACAGCTCGGTCACCACGTCCAGGCCCAGCGCGCGGATGGACGCCGTATCATCCATATAGGCTTGCATGCGCAAACGCAGCCAGCGCGGCACTTCGGCACCGCACATGTCCGAGAAACGGCACAGCTGGCCAAAGTTGGCGATCGGCATGATGCCCGGCACGATAGGGATATCCACGCCGCGTGCCTGCGCCTCGTCCACAAAGCGGAAGTAGGCGTCGGCATTGAAGAAATATTGCGTCATGGCCGAGTTGGCGCCGGCTTTCACCTTGCGCACAAAGTTGTTGATATCGTCTTCCGCCGACTTGGCCTGCGGGTGGAATTCCGGATAGGCCGCCACTTCGATATGGAAGTGGTCGCCGTGTTCTTCACGGATAAAGCTCACCAGCTCGTTGGCGTAGCGGAATTCGCCCGCCTCCACCATGCCGGACGGCATATCGCCGCGCAGCGCCACGATGTGGCGGATACCGTGGTTGCGGTATTCGTTAAGGATGGCGCGGATATTGTCGCGGGTGGAGCCGATGCAGGACAGGTGCGGCGCAGCGGCGTAGCCCTCGTTACGGATCTCCAGCACGGTGGATAGCGTACCGTCACGCGTGGTGCCGCCGGCACCGAAGGTAACGGAGAAGAATTCGGGATTGAACTGTGCCAGCTGCTGGCGCGTGGTGCGCAGCTTGGCCACGCCTTCCGGGGTGCGCGGCGGGAAAAACTCGAAACTGAAGGTACGGTTACGTTCTGTCATGGCGAACTCTAGCAAATAGTCTGTGATGGTCCCTGGCACCCCGCGCCGGTCTGTTGCCGCTAACGGGTGCGGCCGACGTTGGCCGCAAAAACGGGCAGGTCATTTTACTGCCCTGCCCGTTTCATACCGACATCAAATATCAATAACGATAGTGTGCCGGCTTATATGGGCCTTCTTTGGGCACGCTGATGTAGGCCGCTTGCTGGTCGCTCAGCTCGGTCAGGCGGGCACCGATACGCTCCAGGTGCAAGCGGGCCACCATCTCGTCCAGGTGTTTCGGCAACACGTACACTTTGCTCTCGTACTTGCCCGGGTTGGCGAAGATCTCGATCTGGGCCAGCACCTGGTTGGTGAAGGAGTTGGACATCACGAAGCTCGGGTGGCCGGTAGCGCAACCCAGGTTCACCAGACGGCCTTCGGCCAGCAGAATGATGCGCTTGCCGTCCGGGAAGATGATGTGGTCAACCTGCGGCTTGATGTTGTCCCACTGGTACTGGCGCAGACTGGCGACTTCGATTTCGCTGTCAAAGTGGCCGATATTGCACACGATGGCGTTGTTGCGCATGCGGGCCATGTGGTCGTGGGTGATCACGCCCACGTTACCGGTAGTGGTAACAAAAATATCCGCCTGGTCGCAGACCTCGTCCATGCGTACCACGCGGTAGCCTTCCATTGCCGCCTGCAGCGCGCAGATCGGGTCGATTTCGGTGACCCATACGGTGGCGCCCAGGCCGCGCAGGCTCTGCGCACAACCCTTGCCCACGTCGCCGTAGCCCAGTACCACGGCCACTTTACCGGCAATCATCACGTCGGTAGCACGCTTGATACCGTCAACCAGCGATTCGCGGCAGCCGTACAGGTTGTCGAACTTGGACTTGGTAACGGAGTCGTTCACGTTGAAGGCCGGGAACGGCAGCGCGCCGTCTTTTTCCAGCTGGTACAGGCGATGCACGCCGGTAGTGGTTTCTTCGGTCACGCCCTGAATGTGCTGCAAGCGCTTGGAGTACCACTGCGGGTCGATGGCCAGGTAGCGCTTGATGGCGGCGTACAGCGCGACTTCTTCGTCGTTGGTGGGGTTGGCCACCACGCTGATGTCTTTCTCGGCCTTGCTGCCCAGCATCAGCAGCAAGGTGGCGTCGCCGCCATCGTCCAGAATCATGTTGGCAGGCTGGTTGTCCGGCCATTCGAAAATCTTGTGGCTGAATTCCCAGTATTCGTCCAGGCTCTCGCCCTTGAAGGCGAATACCGGGATGCTGGCCGCTGCAATGGCGGCAGCAGCGTGGTCTTGTGTAGAGAAGATATTGCACGAGGCCCAGCGTACGTCGGCCCCCAGCGCGGTGAGGGTTTCGATCAGCACGGCAGTCTGTACGGTCATGTGCAGGCTACCGGCAATGCGCGCGCCACGCAGCGGCTGCGCATCCTTGAACTGCTCGCGAATTGCCATCAGGCCCGGCATTTCGGTTTCGGCAATGTTCAGCTCTTTGCGGCCCCAAGCGGCCAGGTTGATATCGGCAACAACGTAGTCGTTGAAGTCAGCCATCGTGCAAATCCTTTATCACGAAGGCCGGGAGGGATGGCTCACCCGCGCATCCCGTGCCCGGCACGGGTTATTCCGGCTACCCGGTAGGGTGGCCGATGAACAAGCAGGTGAGCGCCGTTTTGAACTGTTCCGGGCCTGGGGCATAGCCTCGCAGCGCTCCCCGGAATCCTGACATTATGGCAGAAGATGGCTAAAAGGTTGGCCGCAATTCGCCTAAAAAACACAGGTCGCAACAAACAGCCCCACGCGCATGCGTGTTCTGCCGCCTGGCCGCGCCATACAAAACCCCCAGACGTAAAAACGCCCCGCCTGGTAACAGGCAGGGCGCGGATGGCAAGCCGCAGCGTGCGGCCAACCTTGGGCCTTATAGACCGGCAGCGGCGCGCAGCGCTTCTACCTTGTCGGTACGCTCCCAGGTGAATTCCGGCTCTTCGCGGCCGAAGTGGCCGTAAGCGGCGGTCTTGGCGTAGATAGGGCGCAGCAGGTCCAGCATCTGCACGATGCCTTTCGGGCGCAGGTCGAAGTGCTGTTTTACCAGCTCGACGATTTGCTCGTTCGGGATCACGTTGGTACCGAAGGTGTCCACCGCAATGGAAGTCGGCTGCGCCACGCCAATGGCGTAGGAAACCTGCACCTGGCACTGGCGCGCCAGACCGGCGGCCACGATGTTCTTGGCCACGTAGCGGCAAGCGTAGGCGGCAGAACGGTCTACCTTGGACGGGTCCTTGCCGGAGAACGCGCCACCGCCGTGCGGTGCGGCACCACCGTAGGTATCCACAATGATCTTGCGGCCGGTCAGACCGCAATCGCCTTGCGGGCCGCCGATAACAAAGCGGCCGGTCGGGTTGATCAGGTACTTGGTTTCGTCAGTCAGCATTTCCGGTGGCAGTACCGGCTTGATGATCTGCTCGATCACGGCTTCGCGCAGGGTATCGTAGTCCACGTCCGGGTGGTGCTGGGTGGACAGCACCACGGTGTCGATACGCTTGGGCAGGCCGCTAGCGCTATCGTATACGCAGGTGATCTGGCTCTTGGCATCCGGGCGCAGCCACGGCAGGCGGCCATCCTTGCGCAGCTCGGCCTGGCGCTGTACCAGACGGTGGGCGTAGTAGATCGGGAACGGCATCAGGGTCGGCGTTTCGTCGCACGCGTAGCCGAACATCAGGCCCTGGTCGCCAGCGCCTTGTTCCAGGTCCAGACCCTGGCCTTCGTTCACGCCCTGGGCAATGTCCGGCGACTGCTTGTCGTAGCACACCATCACGGCGCAGCCGTTGTAGTCGAAGCCCATTTCGGAGCTGTCGTAGCCGATGCGCTTGATGGTTTCGCGCGCGATCTTGATGTAGTCCACGTTGGCCGTGGTGGTGATTTCGCCGGCCAGTACGGCCAGGCCGGTATTCACCAGCGTCTCGGCCGCTACGCGGGCGTATTTGTCCTGGGTCAGGATGGCGTCCAGAATCGCATCGGAAATCTGGTCCGCTACTTTGTCCGGGTGACCTTCCGAGACCGATTCAGAGGTAAAGAGATATTCGCTCATTGTCTTCGTTCCAGATAATGGCCAGTGAGTTAAGGTAAAATAGCGCGTTTCGTTAGCGTACAAGCCCATGACCCGACTCGCACGTTTGATACTGCAGGCACTCGCGTCCCTGCCCCTGCCTGTGTTGCATGCCTTGGGCAGCCTGCTCGGGCGAATGCTTTATTATGCGTCACCCCGTGTCCGCTCGCGCATACGCGAGAATATCGACACGAGTAAAATCGCTGGAAGTTATCAGCTTTATCAAGCCCTCGTCAAACAGTCTGCCGCAGAAAGCGGTAAAGGCATGCTGGAGTTAGCGATAGCGTGGTGTCGTGAGCCGGCTTACATGATATCGCTGGTGAAACAATGTCACGGCTGGGAGCACGTCGAGGCAGCGTTGGCCGCAGGTAAGGGGCTGATCTTTGTCACGCCGCATTTGGGTAGCTACGACATTGCCGGCCGCTATCTTAGCTCGCGCCTGCCCTTCCCGCTTACCGCCATGTACAAGCCCTCGAAGCTGGCGTGGCTGGAGCCCATCATGATCGAAGGCCGTGCGCGTGGTAGCGCCAAAACGGCCCCAGCTACCGGGGCCGGTGTGCGCCTGCTGATGAAAGCCCTGAAATCCGGTGAGGCCACCATCATCCTGCCCGACCAGGTGCCAGGCAGTGGCGAGGGGGTATGGGCGCCATTTTTCGGCCAAGCCGCGTTTACCATGAGCCTGTTGCCGCGCCTGGCGCAGATGCAGGACGTTGCCGTGCTGTGGTTTACCGGCGAGCGCCTGGCAAACGGCCAAGGCTTTGCCGTACACATACAACCACAAAACGTCCCGTTTACCGGCGACAAGCAGCAGGATGGCGCCATCCTGAATGCCGAGGTGGAAAGCCTGATCCGCCGCTGGCCTGCCCAGTACCTGTGGAGCTACAACCGCTACAAGCGCCCTGCTGGCGCCCCCGCCCCTGATTCCGAATGAAAGCTGTCTGATGAAACTTGCTCTGGCCCTGTTGTGGCTGATTCACCTGCTCCCCCTGCGTCTTATTCATGCCCTGGCCTGGCTACTGGGCCAGTTGGCTTACGCACTGGCCAAAGAACGCCGTCGCGTGGGCCTGATCAACCTGCGCCTGTGCTTCCCTGATATGAGCCCGGCACAGCGGCGGACACTGATCCGCGCCCACTTTGTCGAAATGATGAAGCTGGTACTGGAATACGGCGTGGTGTGGTGGTCATCGCCTGACAGATTACGCAATCTGGTAGAGATACGCGGCCTGGAGCACCTTAGCCGACTGCGCGACGCCGGCGAAGATGTCATCTTGTTCTACCCGCATTTTGTCGCTTTCGAAATGTGCGCCTACCGCCTGAACCTGGAAGTACCGCTAGTCAGCGTGTACGCCCACCAGAAAAACAAGACGCTGGATGAACAGTTCTACAAAGGCCGCAACCGCTTCAACAACGCCTATATCGTGTCGCGTCAGGAAAGCTTGCGCAGCATCATCAAAGCCATGCGTAAGGATCACACGCCATTCCTGTATCTACCCGACCAGGACTTTGGCGCACGCGACTCGGTATTCGTGAAGTTCTTTGAAACAGACGCCGCCACCATTACCGGCTTGTCGCGCATAGCCGGCCTGGCCCGCGCCAAGGTGGTACCCGCCATTGCCCGGCGCGAAGGTAGCCGTTTTGTGCTGGACATCTACCCGGCGTGGGAAAACTACCCGTCGGATGATGTGGTCGCCGATACCCGCCGCATGAATGCCTTCCTGGAAGAGCGTATCCGCGAAACGCCGGCACAGTATTTCTGGCTGCATAAGCGCTTCAAGAGCCGCCCGCAAGGCGAGGCGCGCTTCTACTGACACAGCCGCCCCACATGGGAAAAGCCGCTGCCCAAGCAGCGGCTTGTAATCTAGATATCGACACCAGTTTCCGTCCTTAACCAACTGGCAGCCATGCAGCCTAGCTAACCAGTACAGGTCATGCATGCAAGCATCAGGCCGTGCATTGCCCTGACTGCAAGGTTGGCCGCAGCACAGTAAAACACCTGCAGCGGCGGTGAGGGTGCCCAAGACATACTTATGCCAGATCAACCGGCACAACCGTACAGAAATGAAAAAGCCCGGCCTAAGCCGGGCTTTTTCATGCGGCCAACTTAGTGGCTGCGTGCCTGCCAGAAATACCGGGCGACAAAGCCCGGAAAGGCAAAAACCATGAACAGTGAAAACGTTGTCACATAGAACTGCCAGTTCTGCACGTGCACAGGGCTGATACGGCCCTCCAGCACGCGCGCCAGCAGACCCAGCAACAGGTACAGCGCTACCAGCTCCAGCAAGTGCCAGCCAAAATGCTTGTTGGCCAGTTTCTTGATACCTGCCAGGCGCTGGGTAGCGAAAGGCAGGTTGGCCGCAACAAAAGCCAGTACGAGCAGGGTGATAACGCTGGTTTCCATCAACTATTCCTTGGTTACAGGCTGTGAAGCGACAATTGCATCGCTTCGACACACATAGCCACCAAACGTTCCGGCACCACACCCAATACCAGCAGGGCAATACCGTTTACCGACAGTACCAGCTTCATGTCTGCCGGCATGGTGATCGGGCTGTTGTCTTGTACTTCATCGAAGTACATGACTTTTACGGCACGCAGGTAGTAGAAGGCGCCAATCAGCGACATGATCACGGCAACCACAGCCAGCCACACCAGGTTGATGTTCACGATAGCCTGGATCACGGCAAACTTGGCATAGAAGCCAGCCAGCGGCGGAATGCCCGCCATGGAGAACAGTGCCAGCAGCATCAGCAGGGCATACCAGCTGTTGCGGCCGTTCAAGCCTTTCAGGTCATCCAGGGTTTCGCACTCGAAACCGGCGCGCGACAGACCCAGCAGGATACCGAAGCCTACCAGTGTGGTCAGCACGTATACCACGGCGTAGAACAGTGCCGAGGCGTAGCCTTCCGGTGTACCGGCGATCAGGCCCAGCAGCAGGAAGCCCATGTGCGAGATGGTGGAGTAAGCCAGCATACGCTTGATGTTGGTCTGGGCAATGGCGGTAATGTTACCAATCGCCATTGACAGCACCGCGATGATGATCAGCATGCCCTGCCAGTCGGCCACCATGGCACCCAGACCTTGTACCAGGATACGGATGACAAACACGAAGGCGGCCAGCTTGGGTGCGGCACCAATCATCAGCGTCAGCGCAGTCGGCGAACCCTGGTAAACGTCCGGCACCCACATATGGAACGGTACGGCACCCAGTTTGAACGCCAGACCCGCCACGATGAACACCAGGCCAAAGACCATCAGGGTGGTGTTGGCACTGCCACCGGCAACGGCTTTCGCTACGGTAGCCAGATCCAGTGTGCCGGTCGCGCCGTACACCATGGACATGCCGTACAGCAGCAGGCCGGAAGCCAGCGCGCTCAGTACAAAGTACTTCATCGCGGCTTCGGTAGCTTTTACCGAGTCACGTTGCAGGGCAATCAGCGAACACAGCGACAGCGACAGCAACTCCAGGCCCATGTACAGGCTGATGAAGTTACCGGCAGACACCATCAGGTTCATGCCCACCAGCGCAAACAGTGCCAGGGTGTAGTACTCGCCCTTGAACAGGCCACGGTCTTTTACATACTGACGGGTATACACCAGTACAGTAGCGGTAACGCCATACATGGCGACCTTGACGATGTCCGCCATCGGGTCATCGACAAACAGGCCGCTGAGCGTAATGGTGCTGAAGGTTTCAAAAGTGGACACCTGCAGGAACGCGGCTACCGCCAGTGTCACCAGGGACAGGCCGTAGGTAATGCCGCGCTTGGCATCCGAGATAAAGAGGTCAAGCATCAGGATGACCAGCAAAGCTCCGAGCAGAAACATCTCGGGCAATGCCGGCATCAGGTTGAGATCAGCCCAATTCATTAGCGTTGTCCTTGTAAGCTTAGAGCTTGCTTTGCGCAACGTGCGCAATCAGATCGTTCACGGAGAGGTGCATCTTCTCCACAAACAGCTGCGGGTACAGACCCATGCCCAGTACCGCCAGCGCCAGGATGGCCAGCACCAGGAACTCGCGCTTGTTCACGTCTTGCATGTGTTCTACGTGGTCGTTGCCGACTTCACCGAAGATCACGCGCTTGTACATCCACAGGGTGTACGCCGCACCGAAAATCAGGGTGGTTGCAGCCAGGGCAGCTACCCAGAAGTTCACCTGCACCGCGCCCATGATCACCATGAACTCACCCACGAAGCCGGAGGTAGCCGGCAGACCGGAGTTGGACATGGCAAACAGCATCATGAAAGCAGCAAAGATCGGCATCTTGTTGGCCACACCACCGTAGTCGGCGATGTTGCGGCTATGCACGCGGTCGTACATCACACCGATGCAGAAGAACATGCCGGCAGAGATGAAGCCGTGCGACACCATCTGCACCAGCGCGCCTTCCAGCGCCCAGACGTTCATCTGGCTACCGGTAAACAGGAACATGCCCAGGGTGACAAAACCCATGTGCGAAATGGATGAGTACGCCACCAGCTTTTTCATGTCGGTTTGTACCAGCGCCACCAGGCCGATATACACCACGGCAACCAGCGACAGGCCCACCATGATCGGGGCAACTTGCAGCGCAGCGTCCGGCACGATAGGCAGGGCAAACCGCAGGAAGCCATAGGCACCGATCTTCAGGGTGATGGCAGCCAGTACCATGGAACCACCGGTAGGGGCTTCCACGTGGGCATCAGGCAGCCAGGTGTGTACTGGCCACATCGGCACCTTCACCGCAAACGACAGGAAGAACGCTATAAACAGCAGCAACTGCACGTCACGCGGGATCTTTGCCAACGCCTGGAAGGCTTCGATCTCGAAAGTCTTGCCAGCCTGGAAATACAGGTAGATGAACGCTACCAGCATCAGCAGGGAACCCAGCAGGGTGTACAGGAAGAACTTCACCGATGCGTATACGCGACGCGGACCACCCCAGATACCGATGATCAGGTACATAGGGATCAGCATGCCTTCAAAGAACACGTAGAACAGAATCGCATCCAGTGCCGCAAAAGCACCGTTGATCAGGCCCGACATGATCAGGAAGGCAGCCATGTAATGGCCGGCACGTTTCTGGATAACTTCCCAGCCAGCCAGTACCACCATCAGGGTGGTAAAGCTGTTCAGCACGATAAACAGCATGGAGATGCCGTCTACGCCCAGGTGGTAGCGAATCCCCAGGGATTCGATCCACGGCAGGTTTTCAACAAACTGCATGCCGCCATGCAGGTTGTTGAACTGGGTAAACAGCGGTAGCGATACCAGGAACCCCGCCAGGGCGCCGGCCAGTGCCAGCCAGCGTGCCAGCGTGGCACGCTGGTCACCGCCGGTGGCCAGCACCAGAAGGCCCGCCACAATCGGAGTCCAGATCACCAGACTCAAAGGATTAGAAAACATATAGATAGCCTATTTGTTAAATCGATTCCGGTAACCAACCCTAGCGCAGGATCAGCGGCTTGAACCAGTAAGTCATCAGTACCAGCACGCCCACGATCATGATGGCGGCGTAGCTGTAGATGAAACCGGTTTGCAGCTTGCGAACCACGCTGGAGAAGTAGCCCACCAGACGCGCTGTGCCGTTTACCAGCAAGCCGTCAATCAGCAACATGTCGCCGACTTTCCAGAAGAAAGTACCCAGCGCACGGGAGCCTTTGGCGAACACGGCGAAATAGATTTCGTCCAGGTAGTATTTGTTTTCCAGCAGGGCATGCACACCGGAGCACTTCTGCTTGATGGCGGCCGGGATATGCGGCGCCTTCATGTAGAAGAACCAGGCCAGTGCCACACCGGCTGCGGCCAACCAGAACGGCAGGCTGACAAAGGCATGCGTACCCATGGCCACGGCATCGTGTGCGTGGTGCATGGCCGCTTCCAGACCCGGGTGTTTTTCCAGGTTGGTGAAAATCACGCCTTTGAAGAACTCGCCACCGACCAGCGGGTGCAGGGCAAAGAAACCGATCAGCACGGACGGAATCGCCAGCATCACCAGCGGCAGGGTCACTACCCATGGCGATTCGTGCGGCTTGTCGTTCGGGCCCAGACCATGATGGTGGTCGTCGCCGTGATCATCATCGTGGTGATGGTGATCGTGCTTCACCTCCATCCAGCGCTCCTTGCCGTGGAAGACCAGGAAGTACATGCGGAAGGAGTAGAACGCGGTAACGAATACACCGGCGATCACGGCAAAGTAGGCAAAGCCCGATGCCGACAGATTGCTGGCCTGTACCGCCAGGATGATGGAATCCTTGGAATAGAAGCCGGAGAAGAACGGCGTACCGATCAGCGCCAGCGAGCCCAGCAGCGAAGTCAGCCAGGTAATCGGCATGTACTTGCGCAGGCCACCCATATTGCGCATGTCCTGGTCATGGTGCATGCCCATGATCACGGAACCGGCGCCCAGGAACAGCAGGGCTTTGAAGAAGGCGTGGGTCATCACGTGGAACATGGCTACCGAGTAGGCAGACGCGCCCAGTGCAACCGTCATGTAACCCAGCTGCGACAGGGTGGAGTAAGCCACCACACGCTTGATGTCGTTCTGCACAATGCCCAGGAAGCCCATAAACAGCGCGGTAATCGAGCCGGCTACCATCACCACGTTCAGGGCGGTATCGGACATCTCGAACAGCGGGCTCATGCGCGATACCATGAAGATACCGGCTGTCACCATGGTGGCAGCGTGGATCAGCGCGGAGATCGGGGTCGGGCCTTCCATGGAATCCGGCAGCCACACGTGCAGCGGGAACTGGGCAGACTTACCCATGGCACCCACAAACAGCAGGATGCAGGTAACCGTCAGCAGTGACCACTCCACACCAGGGATGATCTGGATGGTTTTGCTGGCCAGCGCAGGCGCGGCAGCAAACACGTCGGTGTAGTTCAGCGAGCCGCCGAAATACGCCAGAACCAGACCGATACCCAGCAGGAAGCCGAAGTCACCCACACGGTTTACCAGGAACGCTTTCAGGTTGGCAAAGGTCGCCGTAGGGCGCTTGAACCAGAAACCGATCAGCAGGTAGGACACCAGGCCCACCGCTTCCCAGCCGAAGAACAGCTGGATGAAGTTGTTGGACATCACCAGCATCAGCATGGAGAAGGTAAACAGCGAGATATAGCTGAAGAAACGCTGATAACCCGGGTCTTCGTGCATGTAGCCGATTGTGTAGATGTGCACCATCAGCGAAACGCTGGTGACAACTACCAGCATCATCGCGGTGAGGGAGTCCACCAGGAAGCCGACAGAGAATTCAAAACCATTCACCGTCAACCAGGTATAGACAGGGC
The DNA here is from genome assembly GCF_028548455.1 of Vogesella aquatica. Lineage (GTDB taxonomy): Bacteria > Pseudomonadota > Gammaproteobacteria > Burkholderiales > Chromobacteriaceae > Vogesella > Vogesella aquatica. Next base: position 109,878 of record NZ_JAQQLF010000007.1, on the reverse strand, counting down.
CATTGAATACCTGGGCGCTTCCATCAAGGAAGCCCTTCAGTACACCAATCGAGAGAACCGCCGATACTGCCACGCCGAGAATCGTCACGACGTGAGCAGCACGGCGACCAATCGCCCATCCAAACAGGCCTGCAATGACCGACCCCACCAGAGGTGAGAGCGCAATCAGCAGGTATAAGCTCTTCATATCCATGTTTGTCGTGCTTTTTAGAATTGAAATCCGGTTTCTTTAGCCTTTGAGGCTGCCCAAGTCTTCTACGTTGATGGTGTCCAGATTACGGAACAGTACCACCAGGATAGCCAGACCGATTGCCGACTCAGCGGCAGCAACGGTCAGGATGAAGAAGACGAAAATCTGCCCTGCCGAATCCGACAGGAAGTGCGAGAAAGCGATGAAGTTGTAGTTCACCGCGAGCAGCATCAGCTCGATGGCCATCAACAGCACGATGAGGTTTTTCCGGTTAAGGAAAATGCCCAGTACGCTGATGGCGAACAGGATGCCGGCCAGCACCAGGAAGTGTGTGAGTGTAAGCACGTGTCCTCCCAATCTACGGCCGTCAGGCCTGTTGCTCGTTAGAATCGGATACGTCGTCGTCCTGGCGCTTGGTAGCCGCCATTTTCACGACACGTACGCGGTCTTTGCTCTGCACGCGTACTTGTACCCCCGGATCAACATACTTGCTGTCTTTACGCTGACGGATGGTGATACCGATTGCAGCCACCATGGCTACCAGCAGAATCACAGCCGCGGCTTCAAAGGCCAGCAGGTAGGTAGTGTAAAGCTGACGACCCAGCACCTTCACGTTGCTGATCTCGCCTGCCACCGCAGCGGCAGCAGCCGGTTTCACATCGGAAAGATGCGCTTCCGGGCTGGACAGGATCAGCACGATCTCGGCCATCATGATCAGCGCCACGGTGGCAGCCTGCGGGAAATGACGCCAGAAGCCTTCGCGCAGCTTCTCCACGTTGATGTCCAGCATCATCACCACAAACAGGAACAGCACCATGACCGCACCGACGTAGACCAATACCAGGGCAATCGCCAGGAACTCGGCCTGCAGCAGCAGCCAATGGCCGGACGCAGTAAAGAAAGCCAGCACCAGGTACAGTGCAGCATGTACCGGGTTTTTAGCCGTCACCACGCGGAAACCCGCGAAGATCAGGATCGCCGACAGAATATAAAAAACGACAGCCTGAAAGCTCATGAGTCCCCCTTAGCGATACTTGGCATCGGCAGCCTTGTTGGCCGCGATTTCAGCTTCGTACTTGTCACCTACCGCCAGCAGCATCGGTTTGGTGTAGTACAGATCGCCACGCTTCTCGCCGTGATATTCGAAGATATGCGTCTCGACGATGGCATCTACCGGGCAGGCTTCTTCGCAGAAACCGCAGAAAATGCACTTGGTCAGGTCGATATCGTAGCGGCTGGTACGGCGGGTGCCGTCGTCGCGCTGCTCGGACTCGATGGTGATGGCCATGGCCGGGCACACTGCTTCGCACAGTTTACAGGCGATGCAGCGCTCTTCACCGTTGGCATAACGACGCTGCGCATGCAGGCCGCGGAAGCGCGGTGAAATCGGCGTTTTCTCTTCCGGGAACTGAATGGTGATCTTGCGGGCAAAGAAGTGACGACCGGTCACCATCAAGCCCTGCACCAGTTCAACCAGCAGGAAGGTTTTGAAAAAATTGCGGATCATTTCCATGCTTTAAGCTCCATCACTTCCAGAGCGACAGCGGACTCAGCATCCACAGGCCCAGAACCAGAATCGACACCAGCGTTACCGGAATAAACACTTTCCAGCCCAGACGCATGATCTGGTCATAACGATAACGCGGGAACGTTGCACGGAACCACAAGAAGCAGAACAGTACCGCGGACATCTTCACCAGCAGCCAGACAATACCGGAGGCACCCAGCGCGCCCCAGCTTGCCGGGAACGGCGACAGCCAGCCACCCAGGAACATGATGGAAGTCAGTGCCGCCACCAGGATCATGTTGGCGTATTCGGCCAGGAAGAAGATGGCAAATGCCATGCCGGAGTATTCCACGTGGAAACCGGCTACGATTTCGGACTCACCCTCGGCCACGTCAAACGGAGCACGGTTGGTTTCTGCCACACCGGATACCAGGTACACGATAAACAGCGGGAACAGCGGCAACCAGTTCCAGGAGAAGATGGAACCACCGGCAATACCCTGGCCTTGCTGGTTCACGATATCTACCAGGTTCAGGCTGCTGGACACCATCAGTACACCTACCAGCGCAAAGCCCATGGCCAGCTCGTAGGACACGATCTGGGCCGAGGAGCGCAGCGCACCCAGGAAGGAGTACTTGGAGTTACCCGCCCAGCCGGCAACGATCACGCCGTACACGCCCATGGACGTAATGGCCATGATGTACAACAGCGAAGCGTTGATATTGGCCAGCACCATGGTGTCGTTGAACGGGATCACCGCCCAGGCAGCCAGCGCCGGCATGATGGACAGCACAGGCGCCAGCAGGAAAAGACCCTTGCTCGACTTGGTCGGCAGGATGATTTCCTTCATCAGCAGTTTCACACCGTCAGCCAGTGGCTGCAGCAGCCCTTTCGGGCCGACGCGGTTGGGGCCGATACGGATCTGCATGTAGCCGATCACCTTGCGCTCTGCGAGCGTCAGGTAGGCCACACCAATCATCAGCGGGGCAACAATGGCCAGGATTTTCAGCAGTGTCCACACTGCCATTCCGGCCTCGCTACCCAGCAAACTTTGCAGAAGTTCCATGGATTAACCTCGCTTGATCTGAATCGGTTCGAACATGCCAGCCAGCGCCTGGGTAGCAGGATGAGCCGCAGCAACGCGTACCACCCCTTCAGCCAGCGCCTTGTCGGCACGTACTTGCAGGCTTACCGAGGCACTACCCTGCTCTACCACGACGGCGTCACCATCGTTCAGGCCCAGACGGGCAGCATCGGCAGGGCTGACGCGCACTACCGGGGTAGCGGCGGCTTCGGTTTGCTGCAGAGACGGTGCACGGCGGCAGATCGGATCGGCGTGGTACAGCGGTACCTCGCCCACACGTACCAGGCCGGCAGCAGCCGGTGCGGCCACGTTGGCCGCAGTGCTAGCCAGTGCATTATTCAGTTTGGCGGCGATATCACCCTTGGCCAGCAGCTCGGCGCGTACGTCTTCGGCGGAGTTCTGCTCGAAGCCGTCCAGGCTCAGCATATTGCCCAGCACGCGCAGTACCTTCCACGCCGGGCGCGCTTCGCCTTGCGGGCGCACCACACCGTTAAAGCTCTGCAGCTTGCCTTCCATGTTCACGAAAGAACCAGCGGTTTCCGAGAACGGCGCTACCGGCAGCAGCACATCGGCGTAGTCCAGCAGGCCGGCACCTTTGTAAGCAGTCAGCGCAATCACGGTGGCAGCCTGTTTCATGGCGGCAACGGCTTGCTGGCCGTTATAGGTGTCGGCTTCCGCTTCGGCGTTCAACAGGAAGTAAGCCTTGCGCGGGGCAGCCAGCATGGCTGCAGCGGACAGGCCGGCAGTCACGGCAGCACCCATCGGGCCACGCGCCGGGTTGGCGCCCGCTACGTCGGCACCTACGCTGTTGGCGGCTTCGGCAGTAATGCCGAAACGTGCCCCAGTGATGCGGGACAGCTCTTGTGCCAGCGACAGCAGCTCGGAGAAAGCCGGGTGGTGCTGTGCAACGTTGCCCAGGATGATGGCGGCGTTATCGGTAGCGCACAGGCTGGCAGCAATGGCTTGCGCCTGCTCGCCAACGTTGGCCGCAGACAGATCCAGCGTGCTTTCCACACCCTTGATCGATACGGCAGCTTTCAACACTTGGGCCAGGCCATTCACCAGCGCAGCCGGGGAAACGATCAGCTTGGCATTCAGTGTGGTAAACAGCTCGTCATCGGCAACGTGAATCACGTTCAGCTGGGTACCCTTTTTCACCGACTGGCGAATACGGGAAGCCAGCAGCGGCTGTTCCTGGCGCTGCGAGGAGCCCACTACCAGCAGCGACTTGGCAGCAGCCAACTCGGTGATGGAGGAACCCAGCCACAGTGCACCTTGCTGGGCGGCAGACACACGGCTGTCGCTGCGGCGCAGGGCGGCGTCGATGTTGTTGACACCAAAGCTGCGGGCCAGTTTCTGGGCCAGATACAGTTCTTCGGTGGTGCTGTGCGGGCTGGTCAGGAAGCCGATAGCATCTTTGCCATGGTCGGCAGATACGCCGTTCAGGCCTTTTACTACGTATTCCAGCGCAGTCTGCCAGTCGGTTTCGTGCCACTTGCCGTCGAACTTGATCATCGGCTTGTGCAGGCGCTCGGCGCTGTTCAGGCCTTCGTAGGAGAAGCGGTCACGGTCGGCCAGCCAGCATTCGTTGATGGCTTCGTTTTCCAGGGGCAGAACGCGCATGACTTCGTTCTGTTTTACTTGCACGATCAGGTTGGCACCCAGGCCGTCGTGCGGGCTCACCGACTTGCGACGCGACAGCTCCCAGGCACGGGTGCTGTAACGGAACGGTTTGGAAGTGAGCGCGCCCACCGGGCACAGGTCGATCACGTTACCGGAGATTTCCGAATTCACGGTTTTGCCCAGGTACGGCATGATTTCCGAGAATTCGCTACGGTTAGCCATACCGATTTCCTGGAAGCCACCGATTTCGTCGGTGAAGCGTACGCAGCGGGTGCAATGAATGCAGCGGCTCATTTCCTCGGCGGAAACCAGCGGGCCCATGTCTTTGCCTACCACAACACGCTTTTCTTCCTGGTAACGGGAGCCGGAATTACCGTAGCCCACGGCCAGATCTTGCAGCTGGCACTCACCGCCCTGGTCGCAGATAGGGCAATCCAGCGGGTGGTTGATTAGCAGGAATTCCATTACGCCTTGCTGCGCCTTTTTGGCCAGCGGGGACGCAGTGTGCACTTTCATGCCATCTGTTACCGGCGTGGCGCAGGCAGGCAGCGGCTTCGGTGCTTTCTCGACTTCTACCAGGCACATGCGGCAGTTGGCCGCAATGGACAGCTTCTTGTGGTAGCAGAAGTGAGGGATGTAGGTACCGGCAGTATGGGCGGCATCAATAATGGTGCTGCCCTGGTTGACTGTCAGTTTTTTACCGTCGATTTCGATTTCAAGCATCGCTCAACACCATTTGTGATCCACCAAAGACTTCTTGTGCTCGATGAGGTACTCGAACTCATTGCGGAAGTGTTTGGTGAAGCTACGAACCGGGAACACAGCGGCATCGGCCAGGGCGCAGATGGTGCGGCCTGCCATGTTGTTGCCTACCGAGTCCAGCAACTCAAGATCGCCTGGGCGGCCTTCGCCGTTGGCAATGCGATGGATGACCTTGTACAGCCAGCCGGTGCCTTCGCGGCACGGCGTGCACTGGCCGCAAGATTCTTCATGGTAGAAATAAGCCAGACGCTCCAGCGCTTTTACCATGCAGACATCTTCGTTCATCACGATCACGGCACCCGAACCCAGCATGGAGCCGGCTTTGGAGATGCTGTCGTAATCCATGGTCAGGCCCATCATCACGTCGCCAGGCAGTACCGGGGCAGACGAACCACCCGGGATCACCGCTTTCAGCTTCTTGCCGTCTTTCATGCCGCCCGCCATTTCCAGCAAGGTGGCAAACGGGGTGCCCAGCGGAATCTCGTAGTTACCCGGACGGTTGACGTGGCCGGAGATCGAGAACAGCTTGGTCCCACCGTTATTCGGCTTGCCGGCTTCCAGGAATTTCTGGCCGCCGTCGCGAATGATGAACGGCACCGACGCAAACGATTCGGTGTTGTTGATGGTGGTTGGCTTGCCGTACAGGCCGAAACTGGCCGGGAATGGCGGCTTGAAGCGCGGCTGGCCTTTTTTGCCTTCCAGCGATTCCAGCAGCGCGGTTTCCTCGCCACAGATATAGGCGCCGTAACCGTGGTGGGCGAACAGGTCGAAGCTGAAATCGGTACCCAGGATTTTTTCACCCAGGAAGCCGGCCTTGCGTGCTTCGTCCAGCGCCTCTTCGAACAGCTCGTAAGCTTCGAAGATTTCACCGTGAATGTAGTTGTAACCGGCTTTGCAACCCATGGCGTAGCCGGCGATGATCATGCCTTCGATCAGCGCGTGCGGGTTGTACAGCAGGATGTCGCGGTCCTTGAAGGTGCCCGGTTCGCCCTCATCTGTATTGCAGACGACGTATTTGTCACCCGGGAAGGAACGCGGCATGAAGCTCCACTTCAGGCCGGTAGGAAAACCAGCGCCGCCGCGACCGCGAAGACCGGAGCTTTTCACCTCGGCAATCACGTCTTCCTGCGGCATATTGGCTTCCAGGATCTTTTTAAGCGCCTGGTAGCCGCCACGAGCCATATAGGCATCGATGCGCCAGCAATCAGGGGCGTGAGTATCCACCCCCTCGAAAATCACACCATTGACGAAGACTGCCATTATTCCAACTCCGCCAGTTTTTTATCGATGGCTTCAGGGGTCATGAAGCTGCACATCTTGTGGTTGTTCAGCAGCAGCACTGGCGCATCACCACAAGCACCCATGCACTCCCCTTCCAGCAAGGTGTACTTGCCGTCGGCACTGGTTTCGCCCAGGGCGATACCCAGCTTGCCGGAGATGTACTGGGCAGCATTCACGCCGCCTTGCAGCGCGCATGGCAGGTTGGTACAGACCGTGATCTTGTACTTGCCTACCGGCTTCATGTCGTACATGTTGTAGAACGTGGCCACTTCGTAGGCTGCTACCGGCGGAATGCCGATGTAGTTGGCCACGAACTCGATCACGTCGGCGTTCAGGCAACGCTCTTCTGGCGTTGCCCCCGTTTCACGACGTTCGGTCAGCGCAATGCGCAGCGCCGACATGGCCGCGGAACGGAATTGATCGGCTGGGTACTTGGCCAGTTCGCGATCAATCTTGGCTAGCGATTCTGCGGATAACATCAGCGGTCAATCTCCCCAAACACGATATCCTGAGTACCAATGATGGCCACAACGTCGGCAATCATATGGCCACGCGACATTTCATCCAGGCTGGCCAGGTGGGCATAGCCAGGGGCACGAATCTTCAGGCGATATGGCTTGTTCGCGCCATCGGACACCAGATAGATACCGAACTCGCCTTTTGGATGCTCTACCGCAGCGTAAGCTTCGCCTTCCGGTACGTGCATGCCTTCGGTGAACAGCTTGAAGTGATGGATCAGTTCTTCCATATTCGACTTCATGCCCTCACGGCTAGGCGGTGCCACCTTGTGGTTATCGGTAATCACCGGACCCGGGTTGGCTTTCAGCCATTGCACGCACTGCGCGATGATGCGGTTGGACTGGCGCATTTCTTCCACGCGCACCAGATAGCGGTCGTAGCAGTCGCCTGTTACGCCAACCGGCACGTCGAAGTCCATACGGTCGTATACATCGTACGGCTGGGTCTTGCGCAGATCCCAAGCGATACCGGAGCCACGCAGCATCGGGCCGGTCATGCCCAGGTTCTTGGCGCGTTCCGGCGTAACGATACCGATGTTTACGGTACGCTGTTTCCAGATACGGTTATCTGTCAGCAGGGTTTCGTAATCATCGATACAGGCAGGGAAGCGCTGGGTGAAATCTTCGATGAAATCGAGCATGGTGCCGGCACGGGTGGCGTTCAGGCGCGCGATTTCTTTGGCATTGCGGATTTTGGATGCCTTGTACTGCGGCATGCTGTCCGGCAGGTCGCGATACACACCACCCGGGCGGAAGTACGCTGCGTGCAGACGGGCACCGGATACCGCTTCGTAGCAGTCCATCAGGTCCTCACGCTCGCGGAAAGCGTACAGGAACATGGTCATGGCACCGATATCGATGGAGTGTGCGCCGATCCACAGCAGGTGGTTCAGTACACGGGTGATTTCGGCAAACATGACACGAATGTACTGCGCACGCTCCGGCACTTCGATACCCATCAGTTTTTCGATGGCCAGGCAGTAAGCGTGTTCGTTACACATCATGGACACGTAGTCCAGACGGTCCATGTACGGCAGGGACTGGATGAAGGTCTTGCTTTCCGCCAGCTTCTCGGTGCCGCGATGCAGCAGGCCGATATGCGGGTCGGCACGCTGCACCACTTCACCATCCAGCTCCAGAACCAGGCGCAAAACACCGTGCGCGGCCGGGTGCTGTGGACCAAAGTTCAGCGTGTAGTTACGGATTTCAGCCACCGTAGTTCTCCTCGCGGACGATACGCGGCGTAATTTCGCGCGGCTCGATGGTTACAGGCTGGTAGATGACTCGCTGCTGGGCTGCGTCATAGCGCATTTCCACATGACCGGACACCGGGAAATCCTTGCGGAACGGGTGGCCGACAAAACCGTAGTCGGTCAGCAGGCGGCGCAAGTCCGGGTGGCCTTCGAACACAATACCGAACAGGTCGAATGCTTCGCGCTCGAACCAGTTGGCCGCAGACCAGATGTCATTCACGCTAGGTACAACAGGGAAGCTGTCGTCCTCGGCAAAAATGCGCACGCGGATGCGGGTGTTATGCGTCAGGGAAAGCAGGTGGTAGACAACGGCAAAGCGCGGGCCATCCTGTGGCTCGTCTTTATAGGTGCTGTAGTCCATACCGCAGATGTCGATGCACTGCTCAAACGACAGCGCAGCGTTATCACGCAGCGAAGTCATCACAGAGAGCGTATCAGCGGATTTACAGACAATCGTCAGCTCGTCCAGCGCGATTTTGGCGCTAACCAGCTTGTCGCCGAGCACCTGTTCAACCGCCGACTTGAGCTCTTCCATTTTCAATGACATGGTTTTACCTCAGCGGGCGATGGTGTTGGTACGCTTGATCTTGTTCTGCAGCTGAATGATGCCGTACAGCAGGGCTTCTGCAGTAGGAGGACAGCCTGGAACATAGACATCTACCGGCACGATGCGATCGCAACCGCGCACGACAGAATAAGAATAGTGGTAGTAGCCACCACCGTTGGCACAGGAACCCATGGAGATTACCCAGCGCGGCTCGGCCATCTGGTCGTAAACCTTGCGCAGGGCGGGTGCCATCTTGTTGCACAGGGTACCAGCCACAATCATCAGGTCAGACTGGCGCGGGCTTGGGCGAAATACGATACCGAAGCGATCCAGGTCGTAGCGGGCTGCACCTGCGTGCATCATCTCTACGGCACAACAGGCCAGACCGAACGTCATCGGCCACAGCGAGCCGGTACGCGTCCAGTTGATCAGCTTGTCAGCAGTGGTAGTGACAAAACCCTTTTCGAGAATGCCTTCTACTCCCATTCCAGCGCTCCTTTTTTCCACATGTAAATAAAGCCAAGTGTCAGAACGGTCAGGAATTCCAGCATGACGCCAAAGCCGTACACGCCCAATTCCTTAAATACGACCGCCCAAGGAACCAGAAATGCGACCTCGAGATCGAAAAGGATAAAAAGAATGGCTATCAGGTAGTACCTGACATCAAACTTCATTCGTGCGTCTTCGAAGGCTTCAAAACCGCACTCGTAAGGAGACAGTTTCTCAGGATCAGGTCTGTTAGGAGCGAGCAACCAGCCCAGAACCAGCGGACCTACCCCGACCAAGAGGCCGACGACGACAAACAACAGAATGGGAAAGTAATTTTGCAGCATTTCCCGCACACCCCTAAAAGAAAGGAGGACAGACCCCCTTGACTCCAAACAAAACAGGCCACCGGAATCCCGGCGGCCTGTTTTTTGAATGTGGTGCCGACAGTGAGACTCGAACTCACACAGCCTACGGCCACTACCCCCTCAAGATAGCGTGTCTACCAATTTCACCATGTCGGCACAATTTTAACTTTTATTCCGGAATCACGCCGGAGGCATTACCCTTAGCAGCACCGCCCGGGATTTGCGATGTCGCTTTTTCGACTGCCGTGTCCATTACGCCAAGCTTGCTATCGTTTGCGACATGCAAGTAACTAATCAACATCAACATCGAAAAGAACACAGCAGCCGACACGGCGGTTGCCCTGCTCAGGAAATTAGCGGAACCACTTGCACCAAACAGGCTTCCAGAAGAGCCACTACCAAAAGCGGCACCCATATCAGCCCCCTTGCCATGCTGCATCAAGACAAGGACAATAATTGCCAGCGCAGAAACCAGCAGCGCGACAAGTGCAAACGTATTCAAGAGTTCCATACTATATCAACTTTTTAGCAGCCTGGCAAATCTTGCCAAATCCGTTAACCTCGAGGGACGCACCACCAACCAAGGCGCCACCGACACTTGCCAGCGACAGGATTGCGTCGGCATTGTCTGCCTTTACGCTTCCGCCGTAGAGGACGCGAATACTATCAGACGCACCATAGCATTGCAACACGACAGCCCGGATCTGCTTATGCACTTCGTCTATTTGTTCGATAGTAGCGACCTTGCCAGTACCAATTGCCCAGACCGGCTCGTACGCTACGACATAGTGCTGTCCATTTATAGCAGCCAATGCTTCGAGCTGCTGGCCAATGACCGCTTCAACCTGGCCAGCCTCACGCTGCGCTAGCGTTTCGCCCACGCACAATACTGGCACCATGCCTGCCGCCACGACTGCCTGCAGCTTGGCAGACAGTGCCGCATTATCTTCGGCAAAGTACTGGCGCCGCTCGGAATGCCCTACCAATACGTAGCGGCAACCGATATCGGCCAGCATGGCGGCACTGGTTTCGCCGGTAAAAGCGCCATCAGCGGCAAAACGGCTGGCATCTTGCGCCGCTACAGCGATCTGGCTGCCCTGCAGCATAGTAGCCAGTTGTGAAAGATAGATGTCAGGCGCTGCAATACCCACACCGGCACGATTGATGTCGGCATCTGCCAGCATGCCGGCTACCAGAGCCTGGTTCGCCGCAGTACGCCCGTTCATCTTCCAGTTGCCAATTACCAGCTTGCTATCCATTGCGCCCTGCCTTTAGGTGAACCGTTAAGAATGGGCGGATTATACCCGTGCCAACCCCACCGGCTGCAATGTGACGAACTGTAATATTTCTGAAATCACCAAGCATTACGATGCACTCCATCGAAACACGCCGTTAAACTTTGGAGCACGCAATGAAACACACTACCCGCCTGGTCGCCACTCTGGCTTTTTCCGGTTTTGTAGCAGGCCACGCGTTTGCGGCAGATATTACTGGTGCCGGCGCAACCTTCCCGTACCCGCTGTACGCCAAATGGGCCGAGGCTTACAAGGCCAAAACCAACAACAACATGAACTACCAGTCCATCGGCTCCGGTGGTGGTATCAAACAGATTCAATCCAAGACTGTCGATTTCGGTGCATCCGACATGCCACTGAAACCGGAAGAGCTGGATAAAGCCGGCCTGACCCAGTTCCCGACCGTGATCGGTGGTGTGGTGCCGGTTGTCAACGTTCAGGGCATTGCCGCTGGCCAGATGAAACTGACCGGCCCGCTGCTGGCAGACATTTACATGGGCAAGGTAGCCAACTGGAACGACGCAGCCATCGCCAAGCTGAACCCGGGCGTAAAGCTGCCTGACCAGAAGATCACCGTAGTACGCCGCTCTGACGGCTCCGGCACCACCTTCATCTTCACCAACTACCTGTCCAAGGTTTCGCCAGAGTGGAACAGCACCATCGGTGCCAACTCCGCCGTGAAATGGACTGTCGGTGTAGGCGGCAAAGGTAACGAAGGCGTGGCCAACTATGTAACCCGCATCAAGGGTGCGATTGGCTACGTGGAATACGCCTACGCCAAGCAGAACAAGATTGCCCACACCCAGATGCAGAATGCCTCCGGCGCCTACGTCAACCCGGATGACAGCACCTTCAAGGCTGCTGCGGCCAACGCAGACTGGGCCAAGGCACCAGGCTTCTACCTGATTCTGACCAACCAGCAAGGTAAAGACTCTTGGCCGCTGTCCGGTGCCACTTTCATCCTGATGCACAAAAAGCAGGATAAACCGGCACAAGGCCAGGAAGCGCTGAAATTCTTCGATTGGGCTTACAGCAACGGCGATGCCACAGCCAACCAACTGGACTACGTACCGATGCCAGCTAATGTGAAGACTACCATCCGCAACAGCTGGAAACAGATCACCGACGCCTCCGGCGCCCCGATCTGGAAATAATGCCCACAGGCATCAAGCAACGCAGGCCGGGGACCCGTTCCCGGCTTTTTGTCTGCAAGCGCTTAGAGATTTCCCATGGAAAATAATCAGTACTCAGCCCATCTGAAACGCCAGATGCTGCTTGACTCGGTCTTCCGGGTGGCAACCCGCTTCTTTGCCTTCCTCGTGCTGGCCATGCTCATCGGCATCCTGATTTCGCTGCTGATCGGCGCCATGCCGAGCATTCGTCACTTCGGCTGGGGCTTTCTCACCAGCAGCGAGTGGGACCCGGTGACCGAGCAGTTTGGTGCCGTCGTACCCATCTTCGGCACACTGATCACTTCGTTTATCGCCTTGCTGATTGGCGTGCCCATCAGTTTCGGCATTGCCATCTTCCTGACCGAGCTGTGCCCGCCCATGCTGAAGCGCCCGCTGGGTATTGCAGTGGAGCTGCTGGCAGGTATCCCTTCCATTATTTACGGCATGTGGGGCCTGTTTGTATTTGCCCCGCTGTTTGGCGAACACGTACAACCCTGGATCCTGGAAAACATGGGCGACCTGCCGCTGGTAGGCTTCCTGTTCCAGGGCGCGCCGATGGGTATCGGTATTTTCACCGCAGGCCTGATTCTGGCCATCATGGTGATTCCGTTTATTGCATCGGTGATGCGCGACGTGTTTGAAGTGGTTCCGCCGATGCTGAAAGAGTCGGCTTACGGCCTGGGCGGCACGACCTGGGAAGTCGTCCGCTACGTGGTATTGCCCTACACCAAAACCGGTGTGGTAGGCGGCATCATGCTGGGCCTGGGTCGCGCCTTGGGTGAAACCATGGCGGTCACCTTTGTTATCGGTAACTCGTCCATCTTTGCCACCGGCCTGTTTGAAGCTGGCAACTCGATTGCCTCTACCCTGGCGAACGAGTTTGCCGAGGCCAACGGTGAACTGTATCTGTCCTCGCTGATCCAGCTGGGTCTGATCCTGTTCTTTATTACCTTTGTCGTGCTGTCCTGCTCCAAGCTGCTGTTGCTGCAGCTGAAAAAGCAGGAAGGCCGCTCTTCCTGATCGGAGCATTGCCATGAGCACCAGCCAAGCTATCGGCTCCGAGAAAGCGATCAAGGTTATGTCACAGTCTACACAACGCAATAACGCCATTTATGCCCGTCGTCGCCTGGTCAACGGCTTCAATATGCTAGCCGCCACCCTGGCCATGGGCTTTGGCTTGTTCTGGCTGTTCTGGATTCTCTGGACGCTACTGCAGCACGGTCTGTCCGGCCTGTCTGCCGACGTCTTTACCCAGATCACCCCGCCGCCGGGTTCGGCCGGCGGCCTGGCCAACGCCATTGCCGGCTCGCTGCAGATGACCTTCTTTGGCATCCTGTTCGGTACCCCTATCGGCATCCTGGCCGGTGTGTACCTGGCAGAGTACGGTGAGCGCGGCTGGCTCGCGCCGGCAACACGCTTCATCAACGATATTCTGCTGTCTGCCCCATCCATCGTGATTGGCCTGTTTGTTTATGAAGTCTATGTCGTTAGCGTGGGCCACTTCTCTGGCTGGGCCGGCTCCATGGCGCTGGCACTGCTAGTGATCCCGGTCGTAGTCCGCACTACCGAAAACATGCTGCGCCTGGTACCCAACAGCCTGCGCGAAGCCGCTATTGCGCTGGGTGCACCGCAGTGGAAAGTCATCATGTACGTGACACTGCGTGCAGCCAAAGCCGGCGTGATTACCGGCATCCTGCTGGCGGTAGCGCGCATTTCCGGTGAAACCGCCCCGCTGCTGTTCACGGCCCTGAACAACCAGTTCTGGAGCAATATGAACCAGCCGATGGCCAACCTGCCGATCGTGATCTTCCAGTTTGCCATGAGCCCGTACGAAGACTGGCACGCACTGGCCTGGGCTGGTGCCCTGCTGATTACGTTCAGCGTTCTTACCCTGAATATTCTGGCCCGCTGGTTTGCCAGCAAAAACAACTCTACTCATTAAGGCTTGACGACCATGACTACTAACGCCATCAAGCTCCAGGTCAAAAACCTGAACTTTTACTACGGCAAATTCCACGCACTGAAGAACATCAACCTGGACATCCCCGCAGGCCAGGTTACCGCCTTCATCGGCCCATCCGGCTGCGGCAAGTCCACCTTGTTGCGCACCTTCAACCGCATGTTCGAGCTGTACCCGGGCATGAGCGCCGAAGGCGAGATCCTGCTGGATTCGCAAAACCTGCTGGCCAAGAGCGTGGACGTGAACATGCTACGCGCCAAAGTGGGCATGGTGTTCCAGAAGCCTACGCCATTCCCGATGTCCATCTATGACAACATCACTTTTGGCGTGAAGCTGTACGAGAGCCTGTCCAAAGCCGAAATGGACGACCGCGTGGAATGGGCGCTGCGCAAGGCTGCGCTGTGGAACGAAGTCAAAGACAAGCTCAAGCAAAGCGGCAACTCGCTGTCCGGCGGCCAGCAACAGCGCCTGTGTATCGCCCGCGCAGTGGCTACCCGCCCGGAAGTGCTGCTGCTGGACGAGCCGACTTCGGCGCTGGACCCGATCTCTACCGGCCACATCGAAGAGCTGATCCACGAACTGAAACAGGACTACACCATTGCCATCGTGACCCACAACATGCAGCAGGCTGCGCGTGTGTCCGACTACACCGCCTATATGTACCTGGGCGAGCTGGTAGAGTTTGGTGAAACCGACGGCATCTTCACCGCACCGAAGCGCAAGGAAACAGAAGACTACATCACCGGCAAATTTGGCTGATTATTACTGTTTTATTACAAAGCCCTTACGGCCGGTGCCGAAGGGCTTTTTTTCTTTTTAAAATCATGCATCTACAGCAAAAATAAATACGCCTTTGTCAAGCCCGTCAGGACAATTTTGATAGGTTTTTGATAAGGCTAAAAAAGATTATTACAAACTCTTGACGTGTCATCTGCAAAGCCCAAGAATCCCGCCTTTCTGATAACGCACTGCACATCATCATGCTGGAACTCCTCTCGGGGCTCGACACTACGCTGGCAGTCACCCTGGTTCTCTCGGTGGCCTTTGTCCTGGCTTTTGAATTCATCAACGGTTTTCACGATACCGCCAACGCGGTAGCGACCGTTATCTACACCCAGTCCATGAAACCGCAGACCGCCGTGATGCTGTCCGGTCTGTTCAACTTCCTGGGGGTGTTCTTTGGTGGTCTGGCTGTAGCCTACGCCATTGTTAACCTGATCCCGACCGATCTGCTGCTGAACATCAACTCTGCCCAGGGCATGGTGATGGTGTTTGCCCTGCTGACCTCCGCCATTTTGTGGAACCTGGGTACCTGGTACTTCGGCATTCCGGCGTCCAGCTCGCACACCCTCATCGGTGCCATCCTGGGCGTGGGTGTCGGTAATGCGCTGATTACCGGCGACTCGCTGGCCAACGGCATCAACTGGAGCAAGGCCATCGACGTATTCGTGTCGCTGTTCCTGTCGCCGCTGTTCGGCGCCGGCCTGGCAGGCCTGATGCTGTTTACCCTGTTGAAAATGCGCCCGCTATCCAACATCCACAAGTCGCCGTTCCAGCGCCAGCAAATCGAAGGCCGCAAGCACCCGCCATTCTGGGCGCGCTTCATGCTGATCGTATCGTCCATGGGCATGAGCTTCACCCACGGCTCCAACGATGGCCAGAAAGGTGTTGGCCTGGTGATGCTGGTCCTGATTGCGCTGGCACCGGCCCACTTTGTGGTGAACCTGGACGCCGAGCCCATCCAGATCGAGCACACCAAGATTGCCGCCGTACAGCTGAAAGAACTGTACCAGCGTAATCAGGCCATCATCGATGCCAAGTACCCGGCCAGCAACGCACACAAGTGCGATGTATCCAAGGTTATCGATGAAACCGGCGAGCTGTTGTCTGCTATTGGCGATGCCAAGTCCTTCCAGCAGCTGCCGGAAAACCAGCGCTGGAACGTACGCACCCAGCTGATCTGCCTGGGCGATGCCGCCAAGAAAATCGGCAAGGTCGCCGGCATCAATGACGTAGACCAGAAACAGCTGAAAGGCATCCAGAAAGACCTGTCTGCCACCACCGAATACGCCCCGACCTGGGTGATTGTTGCGGTAGCCCTGGCGATCGGCATGGGTACCATGGTGGGCTGGAAGCGCGTGGTCAACACCGTGGGCGCCAAGATCGGCAAACAGGACATGACCTATGCCCAGGGGATGGCGGCGCAAACCATGTCGGCGGTGTCCATCGGCCTGGCCAGTGCCATTGGTGCCCCGGTGTCCACCACGCAGATTCTGTCCAGCGCGGTAGCAGGCACCATGGTCGTCAACCGCTCCGGTGTGCAAATGAGTACCGTGAAGACCATCCTCACTACCTGGGTGCTGACCCTGCCGGTGAGCATGGGCCTGGCCATTACCCTGTACTACTTTGGCGTGAAGCTGTTCGTATAAGGCCAGCGAGCACTACGCAGAAGGCTGCCAACCGGCAGCCTTTTTTCATGCCCGCACAGCAGTCCGCAAGCTGCGCTAGGCTTTCAGGAAATGCGCCCTGCCCGCCAGCCAGCGGTTAAGGTGCGCCTGCGCGTATTGCGGCCAACGTTGCAGCAGCTGCGGGGCCAGCTCGCGGGCCGCTTCCAGCAGCTCGATATCCACCTCCAGGTCGGCAAAGCGCAGCATGGGCAGGCCGCTCTGGCGGGCGCCCAGAAACTCGCCGGGGCCGCGGATATTCAAGTCCTGGCGGGCAATCTCGAAACCGTCGGTGTTTTCGTAGATGACCTTCAGCCGCGCCTTGGCCAGCTCCGACAGCGGGGTATCGAACAGCAGCACGCAGGTGGACTTGGCCGCACCGCGCCCTACCCGGCCGCGCAGCTGGTGCAGCTGTGCCAGGCCCATGCGCTCGGCGTGCTCGATCACCATCAGGCTGGCGTTCGGTACGTCCACGCCCACCTCGATCACCGTGGTGGCCACCAGCAGCTGCAGTTCGTTGCGGATGAACTGCCCCATCACCTCGGCCTTTTCTGCAGCCTTCATGCGGCCATGCACCAGGCCCACGCCCCACTGCGGCAAGTCCTGCTGCAGTACCACGTGGGTATCCACCGCCGTTTGCAGCTGCAGAGTTTCGGATTCTTCGATCAGCGGGCACACCCAGTACACCTGGTTGCCCTCGCGGCAGGCCTTGTCGACAAAGCGCACCACCTCGTCGCGGCGCTCGGCGCTGATCAGCTTGGTGACGATGGGCGTGCGCCCCGGCGGCAGCTCGTCGATCACCGATACGTCCAGGTCGGCGTAGAAGCTCATCGCCAGCGTGCGCGGAATCGGCGTGGCCGACATCATCAGCTGGTGCGGCTCGGCACCCTTCTGCTGTAGCGCCAGCCGCTGGCCGACGCCGAAGCGGTGCTGCTCATCGACAATCACCAGGCCCAGCCGCTCGAACGCCACATCGTCCTGGAACAGCGCGTGGGTGCCTACCGCCAGCCGCGCTTCGCCACTGGCGATCTTGGCCGCCATCTCGCCGCGCGCCTTCTTGCGCAGGCTGCCGGATAGCCAGGCCACCTCGATGCCCAGCGGCGCCAGCCATGCGGCCAACTTCACGTAATGCTGCTCGGCCAGAATCTCGGTAGGGGCCATCAACGCGACCTGAAAGCCGGCCTCGATAGCAGCCAGCGCGGCCATGGCAGCCACAATGGTCTTGCCGCTGCCTACGTCCCCCTGCAGCAGGCGGTTCATCGGGTGCGGCTGCGCCAGGTCGGCCACAATTTCGCCCAGTACTTTTTGCTGCGCACCGGTCAGGGCAAACGGCAGGCTGGCCGCCAGCTGCGCGCGCAGGCTGCCGTCGCCCGCGATTACCGGTGCACTGCCTTCGCGCCGCGCGCGATACGCCAGCCGCATGGACAGCTGCTGCGCCAGCAGCTCGTCAAATTTCAACCGCTGCCAGGCAGGCAGGTTGCCGTCGGTGAGCTGGGTGGCGGAAAACTCCGGCCCCGGGCGGTGCAGCAGGTGTACGGCGTCGGCCAGCGGCATCAGCCCCAGGCGGCGGCGCACTTCGTCGGGCAGGGTTTCCGGTATCGGCTGCGCTTTCAATTCGGCATGGATCAGGCGGCGCAGTACCGGCTGCGACAAGCCGTTGACCGTGGGGTAGACCGGGGTGAGGCTATCGGCCAGCGGGTCGCCCTCGTGCACCTCGCGCAGCTTGGGGTGCACCATCTCGTCGCCGAAAAAGCCGCGCCGCACCTCGCCCAGCGCCCGCACACGGCGGCCTTTGGCCAGCGCCTGCTGGGTGTTGGGGTAGAAGTGGATAAAGCGCAGCACCAGCTTGCCGCTTTTATCTTCGATCTGCGCCACCAGCTGGCGGCGTGGCCGGAACTGCACCTCGCAGTTGCTCACCTCGCCCTCCACCAGTACTGCCTGGCCGTACGGTGCCTGCTGGATGGGGTAGAGATGGGTTTCGTCCTCGTAGCGCAATGGTAAATGCAGCACCAGGTCGAAGCGTCGGGTCAGGCCCAGCTTCTCCAGTTTCTTGGCGGTGGCCGCCGCGGCCACGATGGGCTGGCAGGCGATATCGACGGTAGCGTTCATGCCGCGATTGTACCCAATGCAAAACGGGATGGCACAAGCCATCCCGCTTCGATAGACACAGCAACCGGCACCCGGCAGCCTGGCTGCCACAGGCCGGTCAAGCCTGGCTTACTGGCGTTCCCAGGTCTGGGTACGGCCCAGCAGGGCTACGCCCAGAAAACCACGTACTTCCAGCTTCTTGCCGCCGTCGGCCAGCTTGGCTTTGGCGCTGTAGACCTTGCCCGATTTCGGGTCCAGTATTTTGCCGCCTTCCCAGTCCTCGCCGTCCTTTTTCAGGCCGGTCAGGATAGTCATGCCGATGACCGGCTTGCCTTTCAATGCGCCTTCGCACTTGTCGCACACGGCTTCCGGATTATTGAACAGCTTGATGATCTTGCCGGTCAGTTCGCCGTTGGCCGCTTCGGTGATTTCCACCAGTGCCTTGGCTTGCTTGCTTTCGTCATCGATGGTTTTCCATGTACCACCGGCACCGGCGGCCAGCGCCAGGCTGCTGCACAGGGTCAGGGCGGTGACTGCGGCCAGTTTTGCGAATGTTTTCATCTGTACTCCCTCGTATTGTGTTTTGGGCGTCCGGCACCCCTCATGCCATCAAACGCCTGTTTCGAGCTACGGCTCTAGCCGTAGCGCAGAAAACTATCAGCGTGCCGCGACAGCGTCAATGGCTGGCCGGCCAGCTTTATCCGCCACGGGTGTATTCGCAACGCCCCGTGCCACCGCAAAATGGCAAAAGGCAGCCGCAGCTGCCTTTATTGTGGGAAACACACCGCCCTAGGGCAAGGTGAAGACCCCCTCGGCCACCGTCTGCACTTTGCCGCCCACCTGCACGCAGCCATCGGCCGCCACGTCCAGGTACAGCACATTGGGGCGCTGGATAGCTGCGCCTTGCTCGATGCGCCACGACAACGGCGCCAAGCCGTTCAGCGCGCACCAGCCACCCAGGTTGGCGCAGGCACTACCCGTGCCAGGGTCTTCGATCACGCTACCCTGCTGCTCGAAGAACAGCCGCACTGTGGCTACGCCGCCGGCCTGGTACCACAGGTAGGCAATACTACGCCCCGGCCGCAGGGTGGCGTGACGGGTAAACAGCGTGTGGTCCGGCCGCGCACGCAGCACCGCCTCGCGGCTGGCCAGGCGGATCAGCATCTGCTCGCTGCCGGCGTTCACCCACACCGGCGCCAGTGCGATGTCGGCCTCGTCCAGCCCCAGCATGGCGGCCGCCTCGGCGCGGCCAACGTTGGCCGCACGCTGCGTGGCGGCCACGGCGGTCAGGCGGAACACGCCATCGTCCAGCGTGATCGGAATCAGCCCGGCCTGTGTACGCAGCGTAAAGACATCACCCGGCTGCCGCAACGCGTGCAGTACCGCCGCGCTGCCGATGGTGGGGTGGCCGGCAAACGGCAGCTCGTAGCTGGGGGTAAAGATACGCAGGCTAGCCAGCGCAGCGTCGTCTCCGGGGTGGATGAATACCGTCTCGGACAAGTTGAACTGGCGCGCGATCAGCTGCATGTCAGCGTCGGACAGGCCGGCAGCGTCGGTAAACACCGCCAGCGGGTTGCCGCCAAAGCGGCTTTCGGCAAACACGTTGACGATACGGTAAGGGTAGGTCTGGCTCATGCCGGCTCCTTGTGATGTGCATTGGCCTGCAGCTGCTGCAGCAAGCCATGGTGTTCCTGTTGCATCCAGTAGGCCACGATACGGCCATTGGCTACCTCGTACACAGCACTGCCGGCACACACCAGCGGCAGGCCGGTAGGGGCGTAGCCTTCGATCTCGCCCAGGTGCTGGCCAAACTGACGCCAGCGCACATAGACCTTCTTGCCCTGCGCCAGTACCTCGTCCAGCTGCACGGTGAAGTCGCCAAACATCTGGCGGAAGTCTTCGATATGCGCGCGGTAATTGTCCGGCGTACGCACGATGCACTCTGGCTGAGGTGCCGAGCACACCTGCCAAGCCTGCACTTGCGGTGCCAGATACAAGGCAGCCTCTTCCGGTGCCACACCGGAGCGCACCCGCCCGAAAAAACCGCGAACGATCGCCTCTGCACTCATCGGGATGACTTTCTGCTGCCAACGGCAGCGATACGGTTGAACAAGCATTAGGCCATGAGGCCAGGGCATGCATAAAGCCACCCAGGGTAAACAGATTGTTTTTACCGGGCTGACAATGGTGACAGTTGACAGCTTTTGGATACAGAATTCTGTCACCAATAAAAATTTGCTACACTGCGCCCCGCTGTTGCTTGTACGGCGGTACCCGTTTGATTGTTCTGCAGTTTTGAATCGTCTTGGAGGTTGGCCGCAAGCCAGCCCGGCGCGCCCGCAGGCATGCCAGATACCTATAACGACAGAACCGTGGAACCCCTATGCAGCAGAACCCTACCCTGATCCACCGCATCATGAACGGCAGCATCGTGCTGCAGATCCTGATCGGTTTGCTGGCCGGTATCGCCGTGGCCAGCGTTGCCCCCGACACCGCCAAATCGCTGACCTTCCTGGGCAGCCTGTTCGTCAAAGGCCTGAAAGCCGTGGCGCCGGTGCTGGTCTTTGTGCTGGTGGCCAGTGCCATCGCCAATAAAAAGCAGGGCGTGCAAACCAATATGCGCCCGGTACTCACCCTGTACCTGCTGGGCACCTTCCTGGCAGCCGTTACCGGCGTACTGATCAGCTTTGCCTTCCCCACCACGCTGCAGCTGGTAGCCGCCGCTACCGGCACCACGCCGCCAGGCGGTATCGGCCAGGTACTGAACAACCTGGTATTCCAGATTGTGGATAACCCGATCAACGCCATCGCTACCGGCAACTACATCGGCATCCTGACTTGGGCTGTAGCGCTGGGCATGGCGCTGCACCACGCCAGCGACAGCACCAAAACCCTGCTGAACGAGCTGGCAGAAGGCGTGTCGCGCATCGTGGGCGTCATCATCCGCTTTGCCCCGGTGGGCGTATTCGGTCTGGTGGCCGAAGCCGTCGCCACCACCGGCCTGTCGGCGCTGCTGGGCTACAGCAAGCTGCTGCTGGTACTGGTGGGCGCCATGCTGTTTATCGCGCTGGTGGTAAACCCGCTGATCGTTGGCCTGACCATCCGCCGCAACCCGTTCCCGCTGGTGTTCACCTGCCTGCGTGAAAGCGGTGTGACCGCTTTCTTTACCCGCAGCTCGGCGGCCAACATCCCGGTGAACATGAACCTGTGCAAAAAGCTGGGCCTGAATGAAGACACCTACGCCGTGTCCATCCCGCTGGGTGCCACCATCAATATGGCCGGCGCCGCCATCACCATCTCGGTACTGAGCCTGGCGGCTGTACACACGCTGGGCATCCACATTGACCTGCCTACCGCCCTGCTGCTGTCGGTACTGTCCACCGTCGCCGCTTGCGGTGCGTCCGGTGTGGCAGGCGGCTCGCTGCTGCTGATCCCGATGGCGTGCAGCCTGTTCGGCATCAGCAACGACGTGGCTATGCAAGTAGTCGCCGTGGGCTTCATCATCGGCGTGGTACAGGATTCGGCCGAAACCGCGCTGAACAGCTCCACCGACGTGCTGTTCACCGCCGCCGCCTGCATCGCCGCCGGCGACGTGCGCGAAGATGCGCCGCAACTGGCGCGCCAGAACGGCTGATCGTTTTTATTGGCCAGACAGCCAACAAGGCAAAGCCCGCTCGATTGAGCGGGCTTTTTTGTGGGTAACGGAGCAAGCGACACAAGGTTGGCCGCATTTAATTTTGTCGTGCGACAACATGAAAGGTCTTGAATCCGCTTCGCGGATAATAATTACAGCCGGTTCCGCCCGGCTGACGGGAAGGGGGCGGGTCGGCGCCCCCTTTCTATCGCTGAGCGAATCAGAGATTCGCACGCAGACCCCTCGCCCCCGCGGTCCGCGAAACCCCGGCAAAAAGCCCACCGCAAGGCGCTGCCGAACTCGCCCTACGCTAACGGCTCCGGGCTCAAACAAATCGGCCGCTTGCGCGTGCGAATCTTTGATTCGCCCAGCACAATCCTTGCGGCAGACTTTTTACCGGCGCTCCCCAAGGGGGCATGGGTCACTGCACAAGGTTGGCCGCAGTAACGTAAATGCTTGCGGCCAACCTTTTAAGGCTACAAAAGCATTCAAGGCCCAAAGCACACAAACTAGTCAATTAATAGAACCGCACCGGCGCCGCCCTATCCCGTTGGCGCGAGCCGGGTCAAACGGTTTGCCCCAGGATTGTGCTGAGCGAATCAAAGATTCGCACGCGCAAGCGGCCGATTTGTTTGAGCCCCGCACCGTTAGCAAGGGGCGAGTTCGGCGGCGCCTGGGGCGGACCGTTTGGCACGGGGTTTCGAGCAGCCCCGGGTCGCCTTTTCTTTGGGTACTTTCTTTTGGCGACGCAAAAGAAAGTACCCCGCCGCCGCGCGGAAAGCGGCATGCCATCACGCCGCGCAGCGGCACCACAAAACAAAAAGGTTGGCCGCAATACCGTGAAGGCATAAGGTTAGCCACGACACCGCAGTGGCATTCGGCCAACGCTGCGGCGGCGCGGTAAACGTTGGGCTTCATTTCATTCAGCCCAAGCTACGGGCTGGCTGGCATGACAATTGCACATCTGGCATCTACCCTCAGCTAGGAGTCACACAGTGATCACGCCCCGCTTTCCCTCCCCCCTATCGGCCAGCCTGCTCGCCTCACCCGCCAGCCTGATACCGGCAAGCAGTGACCAGCAGACTAGCAGCAGCACGGCAAGTTTTGCCGATGTGCTGCAACAGCAGCTGACGCCCCCCGCCTCGGCCACCACGGCCAGTACTACGCCTGTTGCCGCCAAGGAAGCGGCGATAGCGGCAGAGCTGGCACGCATACGCCAGCAGGGCCCGGTCAATCGTTCCAGCGAAGACAGCGAGTTTCTGCTCAAGCACGACGCGCGCCTGGCAGCCATCTTTGCCCAGCGCAACGCTGGCGGGAAAATCAGTGCCGACGATGAAGACTATTCTCAGCGCGCCACCGGCATGGTGAACACCTTTGCCCAGCTGAGCGACAGCGAAAAAGCGCTATACGATCGCGCAATCGCCAGCGGTAACCAGGCGGCCGCCGACGCCATTGCCCTGATTGCACTGACGCGTATCGGCTCCGATACCGCCAGCAGCGCAAACGGCAGCTATAACCCACGCCACACCGCCATCACGCCAGAAAATATAACCCGCTATTTCAGCAGCAGCATTCAGGATACGGATGGCAGCCACGCCACCCGCTTCCAGGCGCTACGCGACTTTCTGCTGCAGGCACGCCAGGCTTGAGGAGCGTTGGCTGCACCAGGCCGCGAAGCCTGGGCGCGCGCACCGCTAGGGGCTTGCCGACTAAGGAGCAGGCCGCTGCATCAACAGCAAACGCATGGCCAAGCCGATCAAGACCATGGCCAGCACCCGGCCCTGCCAGCGGGCAAAGCCCGGCCGGCGTAGCAAGTACGCGCTCGCCGTAGCGGCCAGTGCGCCCAAGACCGCATGAAAGACAAAAGCCAGGACCGTCAGCATGGCGCCCAGCTGACACAACTGCCAGCCAATATGCCCGAGGCTGGCATCGACAAACTGCGGCAGAAACACCATGAAGAACAACAAGGCCTTGGGGTTGAGCAAGCTATTGAACAGGGCCATACGCACGATGTCGCGTTCGCTACGCCGGGGCAAGGTCGCCATCGCCGTCATACCCCCGCTACGCCACGCCTTGTAAGCCAGCCATAGCAAGTACACAGCACCAGCCAAGCGCAGCACATCAAACATAAACGGCCAAGCCATCAGCATGGCGGTGACACCACCGGCCGTCAGCAGTGTCAGTACCACGTCGGCGATGGCAATGCCCAAGGCAACGGCACAGGCCGCACGCGGCCCTTGCAGCGTGCTGTAAGACAGCAAAAAGGCCATGTTCGGCCCGGGCGAGAGTAATAACAGGCTGACACTTAACAGGAATAAACCCAGCGTTGTACTAGTGATCATGATGCCCCCTCGATTAGCTCACCATGCCATTACGCTAACACGGCAGCGCAGACGGTGAACCGCTGCCAATCGGAACACTCTTTTTGCGCTGGCAAACAACAGGCGGGAATGAGCTGGCGCCGTGCGGAGCGCTTCGGCCTGCGGACAAGGCACCTGAATGCGGCCAACTTGATGGTGCGCGACCCATGCGCGGCGTCATGTCATGCTGCCCACAGCCAAACAAAAAGCGGCCCGCAGGCCGCTTTGCTTATTGCTACCAGATGGCAGCTTACTCGCCCAGCACCATCACGGCGTCGGCTTCGACCTGTACGCCTTTAGGCAGGCTGGCCACGCCGATAGCGGCGCGTGCCGGGAACGGCTGGCTGAAGTACTGGCCCATGATTTCGTTGAAGGTGCCAAAGTTGGACAGGTCGGTCAGGAAGGCATTCAGCTTCACGATCTGGTCCAGGCTGCCACCGGCGGCTTCGCACACGGCTTGCAGGTTCTTGAACATCTGGTGGGTTTCAGCAGCAAAACCGCCTTCCACCACGGTCATGGTGGCCGGGTCCAGCGGAATCTGGCCGGACAGGTACACGGTATTGCCAGCCTTCACGGCTTGCGAGTAGGCGCCGATTGCGGCCGGGGCTTTATCGGTATGGATGATTTCTTTTGCCATCAGACTTCTCCTTCTTCATGCAGGAACAGGGTTAACAGTTCATTCAGGAAGCGCTGGCCCTTCAGCGTGGGGCGTATGTGGGTAAGGTCCTGTTCGATCAGGCCCTCGGCCAGTGCTTGCTGCAATTGTGATTGGATACAGGATACCGGCAAACCGGTGCGCTCGGTGAACAGTCTGCTTTCAAAGCCGCCGGTAAGGCGCAGCAGGTTCATCATGAACTCGAACGGCAGGTCTTTGCGGCCAACCTTGTGGCGGGTTTGCACCGGCTGGCCGTCGGCCACCGCCTGGATATAGGCGGCCGGCTGCTTGTAGCGCATTTCACGCACAATGCCGTCGTGGGCGCTGATCTTGCCGTGGGCGCCGGCGCCGATGCCGACGTAGTCGCCAAACTGCCAGTAGTTGACGTTGTGGCGGGCAAAGCGGCCGGGCTTGCCGAAAGCCGAGGTCTCGTAGTGCACGTAGCCGGCGGCTTCCAGCCGCGCCTCGATAGCTTCCTGCATGTCGGCCGACAGGTCGTCGTCCGGCAGGTTGGCCGGCAGCTGCACGGCAAACAGCGTATTGGGCTCGATGGTGAGGTGGTAGGCCGAGATGTGGCTGACGCCGTAGGCGATGGCGGTATCGATGTCGGCCAGCGCCTGTTCCAGCGTTTGCTGCGGCAGCGCGTACATCAAGTCCAGGTTCACGTTGTCGAAATGCGTCAGCGCGATCTCTACCGCGCGGCGCGCTTCGTCGCCGTCGTGGATGCGGCCCAGCGCTTTGAGGTGGCCGGGGTCAAAGCTCTGGATACCGATGGACAGGCGGTTGATGCCTGCTTCGCGGTAGCCGGCAAAGCGCTCCAGCTCGAAGGTGCCGGGGTTGGCCTCCATGGTGATTTCGGCGTCCGGGTGGATGCGCGCGCGCGCGCGCAGGCCGGCCAATAGCGCGTCCATGGCCTGCGGGCTGAACAGGCTGGGAGTACCACCACCCATGAAGATGGTGGTGATGGGGCGGCCCCAGATGGCGGGCAGGCTCAGCTCGAAGTCGCGCAGCAGCGTGTCCACGTAGGCCATCTCGTCAAAGCCCTGCCCCACGCCGTTGCGGCCAACGTTGGCCGCATCATGGATGGCGATGCTGCCGGCCTGCGGCTTGAACTCGTGCGAGTTGAAGTCGCAGTACGGGCATTTTTTCACGCACCAGGGAAAGTGGATGTACAGCGACAGCGGCGGTAATTCTTTCAGGCCGCCTTTCAGTGCAGACAAATCAATCACGCTCATGCCAGTTGCGCCTGCAGCTTGGCCAGCAGCGCCTGCATGGCCTGGCCACGGTGGCTGATGGCATTCTTGGCGTCGGCCGGCAGGTCGGCCACGGTGCAGCCATGCGACGGCAGCCAGAAGTGCGGGTCGTAGCCGAAGCCACCAGTACCGGACGCGGTATCCGCCACCTCGCCGTACCAGGCGCCGTCTGCCACCAGCGGCTGCGGGTCATCGGCGTGGCGCACCAACACCAGCACGCAGTAGTAGTAGGCGCGGCGGTTAGCTTTACCCTGCAGTTTTTCTACCAGCTTGGCGTTATTGCGCTCGTCCGATTTGGGCTCGCCGGCGTAACGCGCCGACAGCACGCCGGGTTTGCCGCCCAACGCTTCCACGCAGATGCCGCTGTCGTCTGCCAGCGCCGGCAGGCCGGTCACATGGCTGGCGTGGCGGGCTTTTTCCAGCGCGTTTTCCAGGAAGGTGTAGTGCGGCTCGGGGCATTCGGGCACGTTCAGACGGCCCTGCGGGATGACCTCGATGCCCAGTGGGGCCAGCAGGGCGGCGAATTCCTTGAGCTTGCCGGCATTATTGCTGGCCAGTACCAGTTTATTGATCATGCTTTGCTCCGTGGCAAGTACTGCGGCCAACCTTGCTGTTGGCAGGGGTACTCACCATAAAACCCAAAAGCCCGGCAAGCCGGGCGCAGATTGATGCCCCACCCTGCTTGCCGGGCAAGCTGGGTGGGGCTTGTAAACAGGAAGGCTGCCGACTCTGGTACCTATGCGGCCCGGCCCGGCGGTGCCGGGGCCGGCAAGACCTGGATTGGCACCTTGGCAGCAGCCTGGGCCCGGCGAACCGGGCGCGGGGTGACTTGGCTATCTTACAAGGACTGCGTGACAGTTCAACCGTGCGTAGCCAGTAGCGCACGGATCAGCAGGCTTTCGTCGGCGTCTTTCAGCTCTTTGGCGTCGGACAGCATGCGGCGCCACTGGCGGCCACCGGGCTCGCCATGGAACAGGCCCAGCACGTGGCGGGCGATATGGCGCACGCTGCTGCCATCCTGCAGACGGTCGGCGATATAAGGCAGCAGCGCTTCCACCACCTTGCCGCGCGACGGCACGTCGTGGCTGTCACCGTAGAACTGCGCGTCCCAGGCCGCCATCAGGTAGGGGTTGTGGTAAGCCTCGCGGCCCACCATCACGCCATCGACATGCTGCAGGTGGCCGGCGATCTCGGCATTGGTCTTGATGCCGCCGTTGATCAGGATCTCCAGATCGGGGCGCTCCTGCTTCAGGCGGTACACATAGTCGTATTTCAGCGGCGGAATCTCGCGGTTTTCCTTGGGGCTGAGGCCCTTCAGGATGGCGTTGCGCGCGTGCACGATAAAGGTACGGCAGCCGGCGTCGGCCACGGTATCCACAAACACCCGCATCCTGTCGTAGCTATCCACGTCATCGATACCGATGCGGTGCTTGACGGTGACGTCGATGTCCACCGCATCGCGCATCGCCTTCACGCAGTCGGCCACCAGCTGCGGTTCGGCCATCAGGCAGGCGCCAAACGCGCCTTTTTGCACCCGCTCCGACGGGCAGCCTACGTTCAGGTTTACCTCGTCATAACCCCATTCCTGTGCCAGACGGGCGCAACGCGCCAGCTCGTCAGGCTCGCTACCGCCCAGCTGTAGCGCGATCGGGTGCTCGGCCTCGTGGTAACGCAAATGGCGGCCAACGTCGCCATACAGCAGCGCGCCGGTGGTAACCATCTCGGTGTACAGCCAGGTATGGCGGGTAATCAGACGAGCGAAATAGCGGTAGTGTCGATCGGTCCAGTCCAGCATCGGGGCAACGGACAGGGTGCGCGGGGGCAGGGCTTTGGGTGCTGCGGTCATCAATAAGGCGGCGGGGCCGTAAGCATTTGAAAAGAGTGCGGATTATCCGTGCGCGGGCAGTAGCGGTCAATCTTGGGGCCGGCCCGTGGCCTGGGCTTTGCCTACAGCCGCGGAAAGCGCGGTCTCTGGCCCCCGCGCACAGGCATGACACTGGTCTGTCTCCATTCGGCGACAGATGCAGCTATCACATTTGTCAGACCAACTGCATTTGATCTGGATCAAGCCTGCCAGCAAACCATCAACTAGCATTCGTTTCCCTATAAATACCATGTGAATTTTCAATATTCTGTTTATACCAAAGCAATAAATAAATAACCGGTTAAAAATAAAGTAAGTATTACTTAGAGATATTTATGGCCCAACTCATCCGCAAACTGGCGTTTGCAGACATACAGATACACAAGCCTATCGATTACTCGATTTTCGATCGCTCGGGAAACCTGATCCTGCGCAAAGGCTTTGTCGTATCCATGCCTGGCTTTGCCGAGAAACTGGTGGAGCGGGGCTATTTTATCGGGGTATCCGAAGCGGGCGACTTGCCATCGGCCAAGGAAATCAAGGCGCGCGTCATTCGCCGCCCGGCCGAGCAAACCAGCGTATTCATCGAGATGGCCAGCTTTGTCGAAGCCATCGCGCGGATTCACCGCATCATCCTGAGCCCGCCCAGCAACCTGGCCAATGTTGAGGAGCTGATGCGCAGCCGTGCCCAACAGCTGGTGGGCTTCATTCAGCACGACCCGGATGCGGTACTGGCAGCTTTATACCTGCAACAGCACGGCCAGGACTTGCGTGCCAACAAGCACGTACTGGGTGCCGCGGTGTGTTACATGCTGGCCAGCCAGATCTGCCAGAACGATACCGCCCTGGACTCACTCCTGTGCGCCGCCCTTACCCGGGACCTGGCGCTGTACCACTTCGACAAAGGCCTGGGCGCGCAAAAAGGCCTGGGCGAGCTGGAACAGCTGGCGGTATGGGAGCACACCAGCACGGCGGTAAAACTGCTGCAAAAGCACGGCATACAAGACAAGCAATGGCTGCTGCACGTGTACGAACACCATGAGCAACCCAACGGCCGCGGCTACCCGCTAGCCAAAACACGCGAGGAAACCCACGAGCTGTCCCTGCTGCTGGGGCTGGCGGACGCTTATGCCGGCATGACAATCGCCAATAAATGGCGCCCCGGTATCTACCCGGCCAACACGCTGAAAGAGCTGTACCTGCAAAAGGACAGCAAGTATCTGGAAAGCCACATCGGCTTGCTGATCAAGAAGCTCACGCGTTTTCCCGCCGGTACCGTCGTGGCGCTGCAAAGCGGTGAAATCGGCGTAGTGAAGAACACGAACTACACCCGTAAAAGCCCGATGGTGTACTCCATCATTGACGAAAAAGGCTTTCCACGCAGCGAACCCACCCCGCGCGACACCCTGAACACCAAGTACGAAATCAAAGGCTGCATTTCACCGGAGCGGTGCAAAACCGCGCTGCTGGCTATCAAACGGATCTGGATGTAAGACATGAGCGACATCGAATACAAGGTTCCCCTCCACACCGCCATCGTGTCCAAGACCGATCTGAGCGGCATGATTACCTATGCCAATGACGCCTTTATCACCATCAGCGGCTTCAGCCGTGAAGAACTGATAGGCAAACCGCACAATCTCGTGCGGCACCCGGACATGCCCGCCGCCGCCTTTGCCGACCTGTGGGCCACGGTGGAGCAAAACAGACCCTGGCGCGGCATTGTCAAAAACCGCACCAAGGACGGTGGCTTTTACTGGGTACAAGCCACCATCGTGCCAATCCGCAAAGCCGGCAAGGTGGTGGGCTATATGTCGGTACGCTACGCCGCCAGCGACGAGCAAATCGCACAGGCCGCCCGTTTATATGCCCAGCCCCGCGCCAAACTGCCCAAACCGGGTGGCCTGAAGCGTCTGTTATCCATCAAGTCGGGCTATATCGCCGGCTCGCTGTTCGTGATCGCCCTGCTGATTACCGGTGGCATTCTGGGTATCGGTACCATCCAGCACAGCACCGAGCAGATCAACAAGGCCGACGGGCAATACCTGCGCAAGCTGGACATCATCAGCCAGCTGGAGATTGATGCCACCCGCGCCCAGGCAACACCGGTAGCGCAGCGCCAGGCCAGCATTGCGCGCCTGGGTAGCCTCTATGCGGCCAACCCGCATACCCCCGCCGTGATCCGCGACCGCTTGCAAGAGCTGGAAACACTGAATAATGCAGCACGCCTGGCGCGTAGCAGCGCACTGGATGCCAGCCTGGACAGCCAGCTGCGCGCACTGGTGCAGCTGGCGGAACAGAACCGGCTACAGATACTGCGCCAGTCGGCACAGGAGGTTGGCCGCATTAACCAGCGCAATGTGCAGATTGTGGATATCTCGCTGCTGGGCATTATCCTGGGCATCGTCACTGTGGTGGCCTTTGGCCTGGTATTCATGCGCCAGATCGTGAGGCCGCTGGACTCGGCTATTGAAAACTTCGAGAAAATTGCCGAGGGCGACCTGACCGGCGACGTACCGCTGGATGGTGCCGGTGAAACCGGCCACCTGCTGCGCTCCAGCGTGATCATGCAGATGCACCTGAAGGTGGTGATGGACGAGCTGAACCTGCTGGCCGGCCAGATCGACAGTGCCTGCCTGAGCCTGAACACCGCGCTGTTCGAAATCAGCGACCACTCCGAGGTACAGCACGACAAGCTGGAAGAGGCCAAGTCCTTCATGTCACTGGATTTCATCTACGAGCTGTCCAACCAGCTGGCCATGCTGGACGAGCTGCTGGCCGAAAAAGAAGTTGCCCCCCAGGTAGCCGACTGCATTGCCAGCATCACCAACCTGAACCGCCTGCAAACCTTTGCCCTGGAAGACTTCCTGGACAAGATCGACCTGATCCTGAAGCTGATTGTTTCCAACCGGCAGGACACGCAGGAGGCCTATGCCATGTCGGCCAAGCTGCACGAGGTGGCACAAACGCTGAACAGCCTGGTGAACTACTTCGTCCCGGACGGCAAAAAATACAATGCCTAAATTGCGCAAAATCCATATCGACCAGGCGGTGGTAGGCATGTATGTCGCCAGCCTGGATTGTGACTGGACTGCCCATCCGTTCTGGCTATCGCGTTTTTGCCTGCGCAATGCGGCGCAAATCGCCATGCTGCGCCAGGAAGGCATACAAAGTTTTTATATCGATACCGAGAAAGGCCGGGATATTCCCCCGGCCACCAGCGTGCGCGCACCGGCCAGGCGCCCTGGCACGGAGAAAAGCCAGGCCCGTACCACCCCGCTAGACCAGGAGCTGGGCCTGGCGCGCGACATCGTGCTGCGCACCGAGGCCATTACACAAAACCTGATGAAAGACGCCCGGCTGGGCCTGCGGCTCGATGTGGCGGC
This sequence comes from Vogesella aquatica, assembly GCF_028548455.1. GTDB lineage: Bacteria > Pseudomonadota > Gammaproteobacteria > Burkholderiales > Chromobacteriaceae > Vogesella > Vogesella aquatica. The sequence goes on along the minus strand of NZ_JAQQLF010000007.1, from coordinate 78,148 downwards.
CCTGCACGGCATCAGTAGCGAGCTGTCCGGTTCGCTGGACCGCAATGCCCTGGCACTGCGCATGGTGGCACAGGTGTACAACAAGGATGCCTATACCTTCCAGCATTCGGTCAGCGTTGCCCTGCTGCTGATGATCCTGCAGCACCATCAGGGTGCGCCGCATGAGATCGTGGTCGAGGCCGGCATGGGCGGGCTGCTGCACGATATCGGCAAGACACGCATCCCCTTGCCGCTGCTGAACAAACCTGGCCGCCATACAGCGGAAGAGCGCGAGCAGATGCGCGAGCACGTGCGCTTCAGCCAGCAGATCCTGGACGAAAACGGTATCGACTCGCCCATCATCCGCGCCATCGCCCTGCAACACCACGAGCGCTACGATGGCACCGGCTACCCGCTGGGGCTGGCGGGTGACGCCATTTCGGTCTATGGCCAACAAGCGGCCATTATCGACGTGTACGACGCCATTACCTCGGACCGCTGCTATCACAAAGGCCTGCCGGCCCCGGTGGCCATCAAGAAAATCTTCGAGCTGGGCAAGAACCACTTCGACCCGACAGTGGTACGCGATGTGGTGCACTGCTTCGGCATTTACCCGCCGGGCACCCTGGTACGCCTGGCCAGCGGCAAGCTGGCCGTGGTGAAACGCCATGCAGACGGCGACCTCACCCGCCCCGAAGTGGTGGTGTTCTTTGACACCCGGCGTAACCAGCGCCTCAAACCGGAAAGTATCAACCTGGCCATACGCTATGGCCCCCATGCCGACGACCATGTGCTGCGCCACGAAACCGCAGATAGCTGGCAAGCGCTATTACCCGATATTCACCAGCTCTTGCTGGATAGCCACTGACACACAGCCTCCACTTATTTATCCATACCAAGCCAATCACCATGCGCACAAACCTGCCGGTCAGCCAGACCGAAATACCGTTTACCGAAGGCATTATCGTGACCCAGACCACCCTGGACGGCACGATTACCTATGCGAACGACCGCTTTGTACAGCTCTCCGGCTTTAGCCGGGAAGAGCTGCTGGGCCAGCCCCATAACATCGTGCGCCACCCGGAAATGCCACCGGTGCTGTTTGCCGACCTGTGGCATAGCGTGAAACAAGGGCAATGCTGGCGGGGCCTGGTGAAGAACCGCACCAAAAACGGCGATTACTACTGGGTGGATGCTTTTGTCGTCCCCGTGCTGGAAGGCGACAATATCAGCGGCTATATGTCGGTACGTACCCCGGCCAGCCGCGCCGACATCCAGCAAGCCGAGCAGGCCTACCCTGCCCTGCTGGCTGGCCAGCGCTGGCAAAAACCACAGAAAACCGGGCGCATCATGGTCTGGTTCCGCCCGCTATACGTCACCTTGATGACGCTGATGGTGATACTGGCCGGTGCCACGCATCCCGACAAAAGCGGGCTGCTGATCAGTGCTCTGGGCCTGCTGGCTACCGGCTTGTGGCTGGTGCTGGAGCGCCAGCGCAAACAGCAGCAGCAAGCCCTGCTGCAAGCCTGTCGCAATATCGCCCAGGGCAAGCTCACCAATCCGCTTAGCATCAACCGCGCCGGAGACCAGGGCAAAATGGAAAGCGCGCTGGCCTATATGCAAGTAAACCTGAAAGTGATGCTGGATAACCTGCAGTGGACAGCACACAAGCAAACGCGCAACACCCAACAGGTCCAGGTTGCCGTAGGTGAACTGCTAGGGCATATCGACGAAAGCACCACGGCCGTCACCCAGATGGGCGCTGCGGTCGAGGAGCTTTCCACCTCGATCGAGCAGGTGGCCGCCAATGCCGAGCACACAGCCCGTCTGAGCCAGCACACCCGGGAAAACCTGCAGCAAAGCGTGAGCCAGATGGCCAGCTCGCAAAACCGCAACCAGGCTGCCGCCCAGGCCGTAGAAGAAGCCCAGAATACGATCCGCGCGCTTTCCAGTGCCATCGGCAGCATCTCCCAGGTGACGCAGACCATCCACGACATTGCCGACCAGACCAATCTGTTGGCACTGAATGCCGCCATCGAAGCCGCGCGCGCGGGCGAAAGCGGGCGCGGTTTTGCTGTAGTGGCCGACGAAGTACGCAAACTGGCCGAACGTACCAGCCTGAGTACCGACGAAATCAAACACCTGGTCAGCAATGTGCAGCTGGCGGCCAAGGGGACGGTCGACGCCATCGCTGCCATCACGCAGGAAACACGGGCCGGCGTAGAAACCGTACAGCACACGCTAAGCAGGCTGGACACACTGCAACAAGGTTCTGGCGAGGTGAACATGATGATGCAGGAAATCGCGGTAACCAATGCCCAGCAGTCTGCCACTGCCGGCCATCTGGCCGAACGCATGACACTGATCTCGGCCAGGTTTGATGCCTCGACCGAACAGATTGCCACAGCCAGACAAGCCATTGCCGGCCTGGCCAGCGAGGCCGCCCAGGTAGCCACACTGGCGAGTGCCTTCGAGGTAGAAAAGCGCTAATGCTAACGCCCGCATGCCTGGACATCATGCTGTTACAGGTACGGGCTTGCCCGGGAATGCGCAGGCGCGCGATACTTCCTTTTTTAGCCGACTGCGCCCCATGAAACACACCGTGCTTTTTGTCGAGGATGACGCCGAGCTGGCCGCGCTGATGCGCGACTTTCTGGCACGCCATGATCTGGACGTGATCATCGAGCCACGCGGAGATACCGCACTGGATGCCGTTACCCGCGTCCAGCCCGCCCTGATCCTGCTGGACATCATGTTGCCGGGCAAAGACGGCCTCACCCTGTGCCGCGAGTTGCGGCCAACCTTTCACGGCCCCATCGTGATGCTCACTTCGCTGGATAGCGATATGAACCACATCCTGGGGCTGGAGCTGGGTGCCAACGACTATATCCTCAAAACCACCCCGCCGGCCGTCGTGGCGGCACGGCTACGCGCCCAGCTACGCCAGCACAGCCCCGTCGCCACTCCCGCTCCCGCGTCTGCCAGCCAGCCGCAGCGTCTGGCATTTGGCTCGCTGATCATCGACGGACCCTGCCGTGAAGTACTGCTGGCTGGCGAGCGCGTGGCGCTATCCACCTCGGACTTCGACCTGCTATGGCAGCTCGCCAGCCACGCAGGGGAAATCCAGGATCGCGATACCCTGCTGCGTGTGATGCGCGGCCTGAGCTACGACGGCCTGGACCGCAGCATCGACATTGCCGTATCACGGCTGCGCAAAAAACTGGGGGATGACCCGCTGGCACCGCAACGCATCAAGACCGTACGCAATAAAGGCTACCTGTTCTCGCCGGCGGGCTGGTAAAGCATGCGCAAACTGTTCATCCAGTTTTATCTGCTGCTGATCTTCAGCTTTCTGGTGGCGGTATCGCTCGCCGGCCTGGTGTACAAGGAAGTGGCCGAAAAGGCAGGTGACCGCGCGCTGGCAGACCTGCTCAAAACAACACTAACGCTGATCGAACACACGCTGGATGGCGTGCCGCAACCCCAATGGCCAGCCGAGCTGGCCAGGCTGGACCACGAACTGGATTTCAGCGTATCCCTGCAGCCGCTACAAAGCCTGCCGCTTGACCCGGTCTCCATGCAGGCCTTGCTGCGTGGCGATATCGTGATGCTGGAAGATGATCTGACCTATCTGCAGCGGGTCAAACAGTCGCAATACGCGTTGGTGGCCGGGCCGATGAGCTATCTGGTGTTCATGCACGAGCTCAAATGGCTGGACTACGCTCTGCTCACCATGATTGGCCTGTCGCTAGCCATCCCCGTGCTGCTATGGATGCGGCCACACTGGAACGAGCTGGTACAGCTGGAAAACGCCGCCAAGCAGCTCAGCCAGGGGCAGTTTCAGGCACGGGTCAGCCTGGCCCCCGCCTCCGGCCTGCAACCGCTGGCGCGCGGCTTTAACCATATGGCCCAAAGCGTAGAGCGCCTGCTGGAAAGCAAACAGACCCTGATCAATGCCGTAGCGCACGAACTACGCACCCCGCTGGCTCGGCTACGCTACCGTCTGGCCTTGCTGGACGTGGATGCGGCCAACCCGGTGCACGAGGGCATAGAACGCGACCTCAACAACATCGGTTCGCTCATTGACGAGCTGCTGCTGCACGCCCGCCTGAGCCGCCCCGACTTGCCCATGCAGCCGGAAACCCTGCCCGCCCACGCCTGGCTGCGCCAGCGCCTGGACGACCTGACCAGCCACCACCCGCAGCTACGGGTCAGCCTGCGGGTATATCAGGATAGCCTGCATGCCGACCCCACCTTGCTGGCACGTGCTCTGGATAACCTGCTGAACAATGCGGCCAACTACGGGCAGGGCGAAATCGAGCTTGGCTTCACCATACTCAATGGTGAACAGCAGCTAAGCGTAGCCGATAACGGGCACGGCATTGCCGAAGCCGATCGCGCCAGCGTACTGGAACCGTTTGTGCGGCTGGACCCAAGCCGCGGTGCCGGCCAGGGCGGCTACGGGCTGGGCCTGGCTATCGTGCGACAGATCATGCTGGCCCACCATGGCCATATCAGGATAGACGACAGCCCGATGGGGGGCGCACGCTTTACCCTGAGCTGGCCCGGGCAACAAAGCGATACACCGATGAACAATTCATAACAGACAAATAGCAGGCAACTACCTAACATGGCACCAGACGTTGAACACAACGTGTAACCCTACTCTTTGCAAAGGATTTCACCATGAAAAAACTGACTCTGGTTGCTGCTGGTCTGGCTTTCGCTGTTGCTGCTTCCGCTGGTTTCGCTGCTGATGCCAAGAAACCTGCTGCTTCTGCCCCTGCTGCTGAAAAGAAAGTAGAAAAGAAAGCTGAAAAGAAAGTAGAGAAAAAAGTTGTTAAGGCTAAAAAAGCCGCTTCCGCTGCCAAGTAATCCGGCTGCAGGATAAAAAAAGGGCACCTTGCGGTGCCCTTTTTTCATGAAGGCGGCGGTGGCCACCCGGGTTGGCCGCACGTGCCAGTGCTAGCTCGCCAGTGCCTGCTTCTGCAATGACACCAGTTCGGCAATACCCTTCTCGGCCAGCGCCATCAGTGCATTCATTTCATCGCGGCTGAATGGTGCCCCTTCTGCGGTACCTTGCACTTCGATAAAACGGCCATCACCGGTCATCACGACATTCATATCGGTTTCACAGCCAGAGTCTTCCACGTAATCCAGGTCCAGCACCGGCTGCCCAGCCACCACACCTACCGAAATGGCGGCGACATGATCCCGCAGCGGGCTTTCTGTCAGTTTACCTGCCGCCATCAAACCGGCAATGGCATCGGCCAATGCGACAAATGCACCGGTAATACTGGCGGTGCGCGTGCCACCATCCGCCTGGATGACATCGCAGTCAATCAGGATCTGGCGCTCGCCCAGCTTTTGCAGATCCACTACAGCGCGCAAGCTGCGGCCAATCAGGCGCTGGATTTCCTGGGTACGGCCGGACTGTTTACCGCTGGCTGCCTCGCGACGCATGCGGCTACCGGTAGAGCGTGGCAGCATGCCGTACTCGGCCGTGACCCAGCCCTGCCCTTTGCCTTTCAGGAACGACGGCACCGACTCTTCCACACTGGCGGTGCAGATTACTTTGGTATCACCGCACTCGATCAGAACCGAACCTTCGGCGTGCTTGGTGTAATGGCGGGTAAGACGAACGGTGCGCAGGGCATCGGTGGCGCGTTGGGATGGGCGCATACGGTTTCTTTCGGTGCATCAGAAAACGGCATTCTAGCGCAAAGCCTTAACCGGCTGACGGGTATCAGCTGCGGTGCAGGCCCTGGTTAAGTTCGCTCTCCATCAGGGTGGACTGCCAGGTTTGCTCGGTTTGCGTATCGGCAAGCATCTCGCTGTCGATAAAACCCTCCCGCCCCGGTACAAACTGCTCGTCAGACAGTAGCTGCAAGGCAATAGCGCTGAGGTTGTCGCTGTGCGCACCGGCACGCTTTTCTGCCACGCTGAGCAAGGCCGGCACCACCATGACTGGCAAGCGGCCAACAAAAGCCTTCGCGACTTCCTCGTCGCGCAGCGGCCCCCATACGCCATCCGAGCACAGCAACAAGGTATCACCGCGGCTCAACGGCAGGGTCTCGGCCAGCTCGATATCCGGCTCACCGATTGCACCTAGACAGTTGTAGATACGATTGCGCGCCGGGTGGTCGTGGGCGTCGGCCTCGTTCAGGAAACCGGTATCGATCAGGCGCTGGACATGGCTGTGGTCGTGACTACGCCAGGCTACCAGGCCCTGGCGCAGCAGATAACAGCGGGAATCCCCGGCGTGCGCTACCCAGGCCTCGCCATCCTGGATCACCACCACCACCACCGTGGTGCTGGGTACTTCGCTCATGCGGTAGCGAATGGCATGGTCCAGTATGGCCTGGTGGGCTTCATGCCCGGCATTGAGCAGAAAACGTCGCGGATGCTGCAGCCGTGGCTTGGCGGCTTTTTTGAACAACTCGCTGAATACGTCTACCGTGATCTGGGCGGCTACCTCGCCATGGGCATGCCCCCCCATGCCGTCGGCCAACACCAGTAGCTGTGCGTGCTCGGTACAGACCACACCGATGCGGTCTTCGTTATAGGGGCGACCACCCACCCTGGTATCTACCGCAATGGCAAACTTCATGCTTATCGCCCTATTAGCCGGCCAAGCCAGGCAGCTACGCCGCGCGGTGGCTCGGGGGTCACATAGTTTTTGTCGCGCAGCCGCTTTTGCATTTCACTCAGGCTGGCCAGACGGGTAAGCGGGTCCAGCCCCAGGCAGTCGTCCACCAGCGCCAGCAGCGCGGGGGAGTAGTAGCGCGCAAAGGCTTTACTGGCGGGTACAACCTTGTCCTGCTTCAGGCGCAGGTCCGCCGAGGGCAGCTTGTCGCCGCCCATCGCCATATACATGCAGGCGCCCAGCGCATAGATGTCGGTCCACGGCCCTAGCTTGGCCTGGGAGTCGTACTGCTCGGGCGCAGCGTAGCCTGGGGTAAACATGCTGGCCAAATGCTGGACCCGCCCCAGCGTCTGGCGGGCGGCACCAAAATCCAGTAACACCGGGGTGCCATTACGACGCAGATAGATATTGGCCGGCTTGATATCCAGATGCAGCAAATGCTGCAGATGTACTTCGCGCAGGCCACCGATCAGCTCGGCAAATAGCCGGCGCAGGCGTGGCTCGGCGATGCCTTGCGGCGACAGCTCGATCTCCTTGGCCAGTGGCCGCCCTTCGGTATAGTCCATCACCATGTAGACGGTCTGATTGGCGCGAAAGAAGTTACTTACCCGCACGATATTGGGGTGCTGGATGGCAGCCAGGATACGCGCTTCTTCAAAAAAACACTTTAGCCCCAGCTTGAACGCCTCTCTGTCCAGTTCGTTCAACACCGTGACATCCGACTTGCCACGCCGCCCGGTCATAGACAATGGCAAATATTCCTTGATGGCGTATTTGCGGTCGTACTGGTCCAGCGCCAGATAAACCTCGCTGAAACCGCCAGAGCTCAGGCTGCGCACCACGGTGTAATCTTCCAGCCGTGTGCCTACCGGCAGCGCTCGCTGCTTGGATTGCGTAGTGTCCATTGTTATAGTGTGCCAGCCTCAGGATCGATTGAACGATCCGGGGTCAGTTTCCAATTATTCATTCTGTTTAGGGAGCCCCCATGATTTTAAGCATGACAGGCTTTGCCTCTACCACCCGCGAGTTTCCGGGTGGCCTGTTATCCATTGAGCTGCGTGCGGTCAACCACCGCTATCTTGACGTGCAAATGCGCCTGCCGGAAGAGCTGCGCATTATCGAACCGCAATTACGCGAGCTGATCGGCGGCCGTGTTACCCGTGGCAAAGTGGAGTGCCGCATTGGCCTGAACCAGACCGACAGCGATACCCCGCAGCTGGAACTGAACCGCGACACAGTACAGCGTCTGCTGGCCGTGAGTGCGGAAGTCCGCGAGCTGGCCCCGCAGGTGCGTGACCTGGGCATGGGCGAGCTGTTGCGCTGGCCTGGCGTACTCAAGTCAAACTCGCTCGCCCCGGAAGTACTGCATCAGCTGTGCCTGGAAGGCCTGAACGCCGTACTGGGCGACTTCCGCGACACCCGTGCACGCGAAGGCAGCAAGCTGGCCCAGGTGCTGCAAGACCGTATCAGTGGCATGGATCACATTATCGCAGAGGTCAAGCCCCGCTTGCCGGTAATTCTGGAAGCATATCGCACCAGGTTGGCCGCACGCCTGCAAGAAGCGCTGGGCAATGTCGATGACGACCGCATCAAGCAGGAATTTGCCCTGTTTGCCCAGAAAATCGATGTCGACGAAGAGTTGGAACGCCTGACCACGCACCTGTCAGAAGTACGCCGCATCCTGAAAACCGGAGGTCAGGTAGGTAAACGCCTGGACTTCCTGATGCAGGAGCTGAACCGCGAAGCCAATACACTGGGTTCCAAGTCGGTTTCCACCGAAACCACCCAGGCCTCGGTAGAGCTGAAAGTGCTGATAGAACAGATGCGCGAGCAGATCCAGAACGTAGAATAATTGTCTCAAAACCGCTCACCAGCGCTCAGCACCATCCCAGAAGGCCCGAAAACACTAGGTTTCGGGCCTTTTTATCGTCTCACCAGCGCTCATTGGCGCATACAAAATCTCACATCCAGGGTGTACACTTAGGTGTACATTCTCACCAAAGTGTACAACAAAAAATGTACACCACAGCCAAGGTCATGTTTTTAAAGTGGTTTTTATGATCTATCGTGTACACCTGGAGGTAGGTTAGATGGGCAAAATGACTGACATGCAGATCAAGGCCTGGATCAGAGCAAACGAGCGATTTGAAGGACGCTCTGACGGCAATGGGCTCTACTTGAGCTATCGGGAAAAGGCTGCGAGTCCAACATGGCGCTTTCGCTACAAGCTGGCTGGCATGTCTCGAGTTATGCAGCTGGGCTCTTACAGCGAGCTGTCTCTAGCAAAAGCTCGGGAAATTGCCAAAGAACTCGCCGCCAGAGTTGCTCTCGGTTACGACGTTGCGGCCGAAAAGCAGGACCGCAAGGCAGCCGCTGTCGCTCGTAGGGAGGAGGAAAAAAACGCGATTAAGATGATTGACCTGGCTAACATGTACTTCGAGCGCATGATTCTGGGCCGTTGGAAGCACCCTGACATTGTCCGTCGCCGCATCGATAAAGACATTGCTCCACACCTTGGCAAAATGAAAGTCGAAGATGTGAAGCCACGCCATATCGACGAGATGTTACAAGCCATTGTCAAACGTGGCGCCCCCTCGATTGCAAACGATACGCTTCGCTGGACTAGGCGGATGTTTGATTTCGCTATCAAACGGCATATGATCGAAATCAATCCAGCTTCCGCCTTTGATCTGAATGATGCAGGAGGTAAGGAGCTTGCTAGAGAACGATGGCTAACTCGTGATGAAATCAGGAAGCTTTTTATCGCCATGCCACTGGCCAAAGGGTTCAGTGTCGAAAATGACCTATCTATTCGACTTCTCTTGCTGCTTTGCTGCCGAAAGATGGAGCTTTGTGCTGCGAGATGGGAAGAGTTTGACCTAGATAATCAAGTATGGCACTTACCGGGTGAACGCTCAAAAACAGGCGCACCAATTGACATCCCACTCCCCGCACTAGCTATCGAATGGCTAAAGCGCCTGAAGGAACTAGCCGGACCTAGTAAATGGGTATTACCTGCACGAAAAATGCAGCACAGAATGATTCCTCACATCCATGAAGGCACTCTAGGAACAGCACTCGGTAAAGTAAAACCACACATGCCCGATGTTCCACCATTCACGATCCATGACTTACGCCGAACTGCAAGAACCCATCTTGCAGAACTTGGCATTGACCCTGTTGTAGCAGAGCGCTGTTTGAATCATAAGATCAAGGGTGTTGAAGGTATCTATAACCGGCATGATTACTTCAATGAGCGTCAAGAGGCACTGAACCGTTGGGCAAACCTACTAGACCAGCTAGAAAAGGGAGAGAATTACAATGTCACTCCGATAAAGCGCCCAAGACAGAAAATTGCAAATTCATAACGGATATTTAAAATGGCCAAACCTAGAGAATTTGTCCCACTACCGTCTCTTAGCAGCCTCTCCGATGATGCGCTATTAGAACTTTGGCAACTTACTGGAGTTCCTGAACTTGGCATTATTGGCTATGTATCATTATCGAGAGCAACCATATATAGATACATGGCGGCTGGGATATTTCCAAAACCAGAAACCATTACACAGTATCGAACAAATAGGTGGCGCGCAAAAGATATCAAGGAGTGGCAGAAAAACCCAGAAAAATATAACCAGCCAAGCGCCCCAACAATCAACGAGCTCCCTACCAACAAAAATGATACGGTTCGTAAAACAGATAACATTACCAAAGAGGCACCAAGGCTAGCAATCAAATCCTCACCGCCATCAGAAACGATAAAAACTGAGAACACTCAGAATAAATCGAAACCAAGCATGGTTATAGATAGCAATGCCACGATTCAACAAGAACAAGATACGGATGGCACCGCAAGCAATAGCATTCCAGCCCAAAAAAATATAAGACAGATTCAAAAAGTCATAAATGGAAAGCTACAAACAATAAAACGCATTGGCTCTTCGGTACGCGTAACGGTTCTTGATGGCAGAAACAAGAATAAGTAGCATGATCTCTTCATTAGGCTAGATATTCTGTCGCTGCCGTCAGCAAATCGGATACCTGCTTTGACCATTCGATTGACGCTGCACCACTTGGTGAGCGGCAGCTCCCCTTTAGCATAATACCGACTAGCTGTCCTTCCCCTGCACTGTAGACGCAGCCAGCAGCAGCCATCCACCCACGATGGTGATCACCTCATGCAGATAGTCGTCCATCCGGTCGGGCGTCAGCCCGAACAGCTCGACCGGGGCGTAGTGCTCGTCCATCAGGCAGAAGGGGGCTGCCTCCGCTCCTGCGTTGATTTCAACGATCAGCGGGAAGCCCTCGGCCGGTTCGTCTTGCCATAGTTTCACGCCCTCCCCGGGCATCCAGCCGCCGATCTCCCTGCGTACCCGCCACTCCAGCCCACCAATGCCATAGCGCAGCCTTTCCGGGGCATCTACCGTCAGGGTCGCCCAAGCTCGCCAGCCGGGCGCACAGGCATCCAGACGGCTGACCATCAGTTGCTGCATCAGCCGCCAGAACACGATGCGCATGCCCGGGCAGTCCCCCTCATCGATCCACTCGCGCTCGGTGGTCCAGATGATCTTGTCCAGCCGGGCCAGCGGCACTTTCAGATACGGTGCCAGCGCGACGAATGCCTGCACCGCCTCGCGCTCGGTGGGCCGCCTGCCGATGACCCGCTGTACGAAGTTCAGTACCCACACGTCCGGCTTGATGGTGGGCACGCCACAGCGCAGCTGTAGCCAGTGAAACACGGTGTAGCCCAGCCCTTTGACCCGGCCTTTGAAGTCGCGCTCAAAATCGGCCTTCATGGCCCAGTGGCGCAGGGTCGTGGCATCCACGACGCCCTGCTCGTCAAAGTAGGCGACCAGTTGCTTGAGTAAGCGTAGCCGTGTCCAGTGACGGTTGCCCCACAACGCCAGGCTGGCTTTCTCCAGCTCGGCCTGGTTGTCGCCGTAGCGGGCCAGCCATTTCAGCAGGCTCTGGTGCCCGGTCAGCTTCAGTTTTGCCCGAGCGGTAGCGGTGTAGTGATCAAGTGCCTTTTCCACCATCTCGCCACGCGAATGGAAGTCCAGCACGGTGATGAACAGCGCCTCCAAGTAATCGAAGGGACGATCTTCCTCGCCAAAGTCAGGCAGCTCCTCGCAGGCGGCCAGCAGCCAGGCCAGTTCATGTTGATCAAGCATGGTCAGGCCCTCCCGCGTTGCTTGGGCAACAGCGTCAGCACCGACTCCAGGTACACAAGGCTGTCACCATCCGGCGAAGCCAGCCGTTGGCTCCGGGCGCGGCCATTGCCGATATTGAGCACACCATTCCACGGTGTGAGCGGCAGCGGGTCGTAGCTGGGGTCGATAACCAGAAACCGGTTAGCCCGGTAACGTTGGCCGTCGCCCAGCCCTTCTGTCCCGATGGCCAATAACCAGTGCCCACCACCGTAGCGATACCGGATACCCAGCATGGCCAAGCCACCGTCAGTCAGTGTGGCGCAGGCACGCTGGGCACCCTCATGGCCGAAGTGCTCCTCGACGGTGAGCTGCCGGGCAAACGGCACGGTCAGCGCCGTGATGTGCGCGGCGTGGGTGCCACGGAAGTAGTGCTCTCGGCTGCTTTGCCACAGCGTCTTGAGTGCGCGTGAGCGGGTCTGATCGATATTGATAATGGTCTCGCGGCTAGCCAGCCCCAGGATCTGCAGCGCCATCAGCAAGCAATGCTGGCCGCAGGCACCGTCAAGGTCGCTCTGCCGCAGGTGAACGAGCTGACGTTGGCCGCAAGGCCCTTGGCGACAGACCGCCAGCGCTGGGTGAACACGGAAGGTCGTATGCATGTGGTGGCTCCCAAATGCGAATGGCCGCATACCCCGAAGGGCACACGGCCATGTGGTTGATTCTGGTTGGCGGCAGTTACTTGATGGCAAGCCGCTGGCTGCGCTCCAGGTGAGCACCGGGAATGATCTCGCCCTCCAGCATGGCGCGGCGGAGCTCGTCCTTGCGCACGCTCACCACCACCTCTTCTTCCTTGTACTGGTCAGGCACCAGATCCTCGTCATCCAAAATGACGCGTGGCGGGTTGTCGTAGACACGAATCGCAAACTCGGGCGTCTCGATCTCGAAGATCCCGACGCGGCACAGGTGCTGCAGCAGGTACTGCCGTAGCGTCTCCGTCCGCTTCTCCAGCGACTTGCGGCGGAACGCCATGCGCTGCTCGGCCAGCTTCATCATCGCAATCTGCCCCTCGAACTCCTGCATCAGCGCGGTGATGTTCCAGGCCTTGTGCTCGATGTCGCCGCTGGCTGCGGCCAACGTTTTATCGATGACCTCATCGGGTACCTCGGTGTCGCGCATGGCTTGCGCCAGTTGCAGGTACTGGTCGGCCAGTTGGTACAGCGTGAAGGATTTGCTGCTCATTGTCATGCCTCCTCATCATCAGCAGGATCGTCGTCATCAGGGTAAGGCCGGGCATCGACGAGCCGGCGACGACGGCGGTTGGTTTCAGTTGTTTGGGGTTCAGCCTGGTCACTGTCGCTGGCGGCCCATTGCGGCACTTTGCTCAGCACCAGCGCGAACTGGGTAACGTTGAGGTCTTCCAGCCGGGTGACGGCGCCCTTGGTCGCCTTCTTGACCCAGGCCACGACCCGTCGCTCAGGCAACTGGTAACGCTTGAGGCTCATCCGCAGGGTCTCCACCTGCTTGGCCGTCACCGCCGCGAGTTCGGGCGGCACTTCATCCGGCTCGTCCTCATCGTCGTCTTCATCCTCCTCATCCTCGGCATCTGCCGGAGCCGCCACGCTACCGCCACCGTCTTCCATGTCCTGCGTAAACACCTCCGATAGCCCGGCCAGCCGCAGCGTCGCATCGATGTGGGCGCTTTTCTCGGCCATCTTGAGCGCCTTGTTGATGTCGCCGTAGTCCTGAGCCAGCGACCGGGCCCCCACGCCTTCAGCCACGCTCCGCCCGTGGGCGTCCCGTAGCTCACAGCGCAGGATCACGTGCGTGGGCTGCTGGCCGTTGATCACCGCCTGCTCGTACGCCGCCAGCGACGGGTAATGCACGCTCATGCCCAGCATGCCGGTGATTTTCTCGGCACCGGGCTTGAACAGGCTGGGCTTGCTCCAGTGGCGGTCGTCACGGCACTCACTGGCGCGTCCCTGCCTCGCCATCTGGCAACGGTCACGGCCAGCAATGTGGACCCGGCCGTAATCCACGCCCTCTACCAGCGACTGCCGTAGCCACTCCATCAGCGCCAGCCGGTTGGCCTTACGGCGGTCCAGACCCTCCTTGAACACGGTAATCGGCATGTCCAGCGGTGACGCGGTCACCAGGGTGTGCCGTGGCACCCCGTCCTCGGCCACGGCAACCGGTAGCGGGGTCACCGTGGATGTGACAACGGCCTGGGTGTCCAGGCCGTTGCGTTGTGGTGTGGTAGCGGTTCTTGCCATGTCAGTACTCCTCAGGCAGCAGCAGCGTGGTGCTGCTACGGTCTGCCTCGGTGATCAGCCAGAGCCGCTGGTGATCATCCAGCCGGTAGCTGCTGAGCACGCGCAGGCCGTGACGTAGCGCGTAGTCGTTGGCTTGCTGATCCTCCTCGTCCATCTCGGACCAATCACCGGCAAGGTGGCGGATCAGAAGCGGCAGCGCCGCCAGATCCCGCTGGTCGAGCGCGGCAATCGCGCCGGGGGTCGCTACCACCTGCCCGGGGCGGAACAGCGGTCGTGGCGCATTCATCATGAAGGCCGTAATGTGGCGTACACGCGGTTGGTCTTGGGTATCCATGTGGGTCTCCTTTGGTCGGGGGAAACGCCACGCACCAGCCGACGCGCACGCACGGCAGCGGCCCTTGCGGTGGACGCAAGAAGGCCTGCGCTGCCAATGGCGCATGAATCAGTCGGGATGAAAGGGAAGCTGGCCGAGCCGAGTGGCTGGCGGTGACGGTAGCCGAGCGCAATGCTCGACAGTACCAGCCTACCAAAAACCGCCAAATATGTCAAGTGGATGGCGATGGCGTATCGGCGTTGACCACCTACGCGCTCTACCCTTCCCGCCGACATTTGCCACCAGCAGTACGGGCGGAGCTGGATTATCTGGTCGCCAACTTCGCACACCCAAGGTGGCAGCAGGGCAGCGCCACATGAAAAACGCCCCCTGCCAGCGACGACAGGGGGCGTAATTGCAACTAGACTCAGTAGCCCAGCGTGGCACCGTCCGGGTTACGCGGGTCGGAGAAGCCGTACAGGCCATCTGGGCGTACCTGAATGGTCTGGGTACGGCCCATGGTCGGCTTGACCGCTACCTTGTAGCCCTGCTGACGCAGGATAGCCAGCGTGTCCGGGCTGAGGCCTTTTTCTACACGCAGCTCGTCCGGCAGCCACTGGTGGTGTACCCGCGGGGTAGCCGCAGCTTCGGCCGGGTTCATGCCAAAGTCGATGGCGTTGACGATAGTTTGCAGCGTGGTGGTAATGATGCGGGCACCGCCCGGGCTACCCGTTACCAGCCAAGGCTTGCCGTCTTTCAGTACCAGGGTTGGCGACATCGAGGACAGCGGGCGCTTGCCCGGCTGGATGGCGTTGGCGTCACCGCCGATCAGGCCATAGGCGTTGGGCACGCCCGGCTTGGCAGAAAAGTCGTCCATCTCGTTATTGAGCAGGATGCCGGTACCTTCGGCCACGATGCCGCTGCCAAAGTTCAGGTTCAGCGTGTAGGTAACTGCCACAGCATTACCCTTGCTGTCCACTACCGAGTAGTGCGTGGTCTGGTCGCTCTCGTAAGGCTGCGGTTTGCCCGGCTTGATGGCAGAGGCCGGCAGCACGGCCTGCGGGTCGATACGCGCTGCCAGCTCGTCGGCGTAGCGTTTGGCAGTCAGGCCGCGCACCGGCACCTTGACGAAGCCCGGGTCGCCCAGGTACTCGGCACGGTCGGCGTAGGCCAGCTTCATAGTTTCGGCCAGGTAGTGGATGGTCTGCGCGCTGTTGGCACCGTATTGCGCCAGTGGGTAGCGCTCCAGCATGTTCAGGATCTGCACGATGTGGGTGCCGCCCGAGCTAGGTGGCGGCATGGAGACCACCTTGTAGCCACGGTAGTCGCCGCTCACCGGCTCACGCTGCTCCACCTTGTAGTTACGCAGATCGTCTTTGCTGATCAGGCCGCCGTGACGGGCCATTTCGGCCACGATCTTGTCGCCGATCTCGCCTTGGTAAAACACTTTGCTGCCGTGCTTGGCCAGCAGGCGCAGCGATTTGGCTAGGTCTTTCTGTACTAGGCGGTCACCGGCTTTCAGCGGCTCGCCGTTGCGGAAGAAAATGGCGCGGGTGCCCGGCCATTTACCCAGATTGTCTTTTTCCACTTGCAGCATCTTGGCCAGGGTCACGCTGACCGGCATGCCCTCCTCGGCCAGCTTGATCGACGGCGCAATGATGTCGGCCAGCTTCATGCTGCCCCACTGCTTCAGCGCGTACTCCATGCCGGCCACGGTGCCGGGCACGCCTACCGCCAAGTGGGTGTAGAGCGAGCGGCCATCGGCCACATTACCCTTGTCGTCCAGGTACATATCGCGGCTGGCACGCACCGGCGCTATTTCGCGGAAGTCCAGCGCGATATCCTTACCGCTGCGCGCGTCGTGCAGCATCATGAAGCCGCCACCGCCAAGGTTACCGGCGTTGGGCAGCACCACCGCCAGGGCAAAACCCACGGCTACGGCAGCGTCTACCGCATTGCCTCCGCGCTTGAGCACATCAACACCCACGCGGGTGGCCAGCTCCTGCTCGGCGGCAACCATGCCGTTCTTGGCGTAAACCGGATGGAAAATGTCTTGATCGTAGTCGTACTTGACCAGTGCAGCGCTCGGTGCCGGAGTGGACGCATTGACCAGCGGGGAAAACGCCAGCACCAGGCTGGCAGCCAGTACGCCTAGCAACTGTCCACGTTTGTGTGCAGATTTCTGCATGGGAATTTCTCCTTTGTCGTAAACGGCTGACCCATACGGCCCGCCGTTGTCGTGGCGGCAGGCCTCTTGAAGGCGGACCGGTCTCGCACACAATGCATTTGCATGCATTTCTCATGCCAAGCCGCCCTTGCTGGGTGACAAAAGCCAGCCTACTGATTCGATAGCGTTTTTCTAGCGTCTCCCCCCAAGGACAGACGGTTTGACGGATAAAGCACCAACGCCGCGCACGGTTTTCCGTACAAGCCGGCGCAAAACAATACCCCCCGTGCCGGCAAGGGTCGCGGGGGTACAGGCATGAAAACCTGCGAGACTTAGTCAGTGGCAACTACCACCTTTGCAGCTACGACAGCTAGCGCAGCTGCCCGCACTGCGGCCCGAACAGGAGCAAGTCAGCTGGCTCGACCGCTATGTCTTCCTGACGCACCGTCTGGCCCAGATCGTCGCGCATTGGTCGAGCTGCGTCGCCTGGTGATGGACGCCGATACCCGGCGCGTGTTGTGGGTGGGCGAAGGGCGCAGCCGGGAGGCGATCCGGCCATTTTTTACGTGCCTAGGGCCGGCGCGCTGCGCCCGCATCAATGCGGTGGCGATGGAGCGGTGAGCCGGCTTGAGACAACACCGTCCAGCAGATGCAAAAAGTGTGTGATGAGGTGATGCGGCAAGTGATTTTTTAGCGCGAAGCATGCCAACGCTCAGGCACGAAATCATCACGCCGCGACAAGCAGATTTCGCGCACGACTCAAAAAATATTCTTAATCGTCAATTTCAAGGATTGGGCAAAAGTCGCTATCAACTGGCCTCGTAGATGCATCTACAGGGGGTTTTGACGAATCTTGCCTACTTCGTTTTTCTACGAAAATCGTGTGCTGTGCGTTTCCTGTAAAGCCAACCTGCAAGTCATCGCTCGTGGTGAGGATGGCTTCGCATCCATGTCCAAACAGGAAAGGAAACACCATGTTTACACGCGCTACTTTTGTATCTACCGGTCACGGCGACATCACGCTTGCGCACCTGGCACAAAACGGAAAATTGGAACAACTGGATAGCCCATCCGGCACCGTGAAGCCACAGCAAGGCACCACGCGCCACGGTGCACGGTCTTGGCTGGTGATCGATCAACAGCACCAGCTCCATGCCCAGACCGAGAGTGCGAGATTGTACGGCCAAACGCTATTTGGCTCTTGCAGGCTGAAGGACTTCATCAAGCAGTCAACGGAAGCCCTGCTTGCCGAGAACAAGCTGCCTTTCCCGCAGCCGCTGCAAGCAGAAATCAGCGCTGGGAAGTTCCGCTTGCACGAGCTGGGTATCGCCGCCTTCGTGCGCTTGGAGCCGGCAGTCACCGAGACGGATCTGCTGGCACACCTGCATAGCAAGATGCAGAACAGGTCATGCAACTCAACGAACAGCCAGCCATCGCCAACGTCCGTGGGCATCGATGCTGATGGTGCCACGTACTACGAATGCGCCGAGTACCGCATCACCTTCCAACCAGCCATCAAGCGGCTGAAGCAGAACCAGAAGTTCATCATCAAAAAACTGGGCGAGGAAGGGCTGCGTAGCCTGGAACACAGACTGAGCAAACGCTACTGGGTAGAATTGCTGTTCAGTAACACCTACTTGATGCGCCACGACATGACGTCACCGGCTGCCTGGAGAAAAGCTGGTGAGGAGCACTTCATGGCGGTGTTGAACCAGCAGTTTCCTGCTGTCCTGGATCTGGTACTGACGAGCGAGCAGAACAGCCAGGTACAGCAACTGAAACTGCAAGATCTCAGGCTGGTGCGGCTGTACCAGCGAGGAGGTGATGTACGCGAAAAGGCTCGCCCGACCAAGCTTGCCAAAGAGCGGCAGCTGATCCTGGAGAAAACAGGTATCGACATCTCGGCACCTCTCCCTGCTGCGGACAAAGTGACCGTACGGATTAGCGGCAAAACGTACTTCAACGTACCAGCAGAGGCCAGAGCACTGTTCAAGCGGTAATCACTGAAAGCGTTTAACCGGACCTACCGTGCACATACGGTAGGTCTGGACCGCATGGACAAACTCATCGTTGATACAGGTACATATCACGGGGGTACCCCCATGGGAAAGTGCTGTAAACAGCCACTTATTACATACATACATTGCATACACGGGTCAGTAGCTACTACCTGCTTCACTAACAAACAGTAGCTGTATTGGCCCAGGAGAGACCAATGGCCATCGATACTTTTACCGTCAGCTTCCCGTTCAAGTCTGCATCGAGCAAGAACGGAAAGACCCCCTATATCAAGGCAAACAAAGAGAAGGACGATATCCTTAGCAAGGACTTTGATCGGTCGTTCAGCCTGCCATTCAACAAACTGAACAATGTGGATAAAGCGCGGTACGCCCTGCGTATCTACCGGGACAAGACAATCCAGATCCGTTGCTCTGCCGCTAGCATTCTGCAGGGACACAACTTCAGCGGTAGTAACGATGCAGCAACCATCATCCCGAAGGTGGTGCTAGCCATCATCAAATCCCATGGCCTGATCCTGGATCCGGAAACCATGCTGCAGATCGCTACCGGTAACATGGAGATCCGAGAGCTGCACATTGCTGGCTACCTCCCCCTGCCGGACACCGTCACTCATCATCAGCTGTACCAGCGGGTAAGTGATGCCATGCGCCATAGCCATCATGTAGACCAGTACCTGCAGAATAAGCACCCAACCATCTACATAGGCCAGCGCCAGACCTTTATATTGGTCCTGTATGACAAGGGTTGTGATGTACCGAAGATCCACCATAAGCGCTGGATCTTCGAGCCACGTACCAAAGACTGGCCTGAATACAAGAAGCAGTGCGCAGATTTCTTGGACAGACACGCTAGGATAGAAGCCAGGTATTATCTCAAGCAGTTTCAGCGTGAAAAAATATTAACCGTTGCAGACCTCAGTAAAGAGCGAGTAAAGGAGTTATTCTTCAAGGCCATTAAAAACAACCTGCCACCAACACTTACCTTTGAGATCAGCAACACAACCCATTTGCTTAATCAGATACCGATACCAAGCAAGAGAATTGCGACACAGCTTTATTTAGCAGGCCATGACCTTGCTAATAGCTTTGACCTGGATAATAGAAACCATCAGAATCAGTTTAATAGTCTTCGTAAAGACTTACTGCAGTATGGTATTGATATCTCTACGCCAGCGCCAGCCGTCACAGGGAAAAATGTCGTTGTTGATTTCTCGAAAGCCGAGATCAGGTCGCACAAAGTGTTTAGGCGCCTCACCGAGTTTAGGGCGGCCCAACGTGAACGAGCGGATGAGTAACACAAGGACTGAAGGAGGGAATACCGATGGAACATTGGTCTGAAGACTGGTCTGTCCCGTTCCCCGTGGACACTAACTTAAGGTGGATAATCGCCACCAAGGAGCAGTGCTCATGACCAAGACCAGACGTACTTTTCCGGAGTCCCTCAAGCGCGAAGCGGTTGAGCAGGTGCTTGCCGGCACGCCATTACGACATGTTGCCCAAGCCTTCGACATTACCGAGTCACTGCTGGGTAAGTGGAAACGTCAGTTCCAAGATGCCGGCCCCGATGCTTTCCCGGGCCGAGGCAAACAGAGCGGCGAAGCCGCCGAGCTGAAACGACTGCGCGACGAACTGGCCCGCGTCACCATGGAGCGCGATGTCCTAAAAAAGGCGCTCGCCATCTTCTCGCAACCCACGAAGTGAAATTCCGCGCGATTCAGGCACTGTCGGGCCGCTACCCAGTAGCGCCGATGTGCCAACTGTTTCGTGTGTCCCGCAGTGGCTACTACGCATGGCTACACCGCCCCCTTCGACGCGAGAGATGGCAAACCGACAACTACTGCGTGAAATCCGGCTGGTTCATGCCGAGGTCAATGGCATCTATGGCCACCGGCGCATTCATGCCGAATTGCTTGCGCAGGGTTTCGCTTGTGGGCGGCATCGCATCGCGGACTTGATGCGGCGAAACGGCATCAGGGTCAGAACCCGTAAACGTTGGCGACCCGTGAGCAGCCAACATCTTCACCCCGTGGCGCCCAATCTGTTACAGCGACAATTCGCTGCTGGCGACATCAATCACCGTTGGGTATCGGATATGACCTATATCCGGACCGGTGAAGGATGGTTGTATCTGGCGGTAGTGCTCGACTTGTATTCCCGGGCGATAGTGGGCTGGGCTATGCATCACCGCATGCAGCAAGAACTGGTGCATGCTGCCCTGACGATGGCAGTGGCGCGTCGCCAGCCTGCTGGAGAGGTGATTCTGCATTCAGACCGCAGGAGTCAGTACTGTGCCTTTGACTACCAGGCACTACTGAAGCGGCATGGGATGGTACCGAGCCACTCCCGCGCCGGGAACTGCTGGGATAATGCGGCGATGGAAAGCTTCTTCCGTTCGCTGAAGTCGGAGCGGGTTTATTTGACCCACTACCGAAGCTACGAAGAGGCACGTACAGATGTGTTTGATTACATCCGCTTTTACAATCATCAACGACGTCATTCGACCTTGGGGTATTTGACCCCGGTTGAATTCGAACGCCGTCGTTCAGTGCTTAGTGCTTAACCCGCTGTCCATGGGGAGCGGGACAGACCACTGGCCCCCTCCGAGATCGAAACCTGGGTCGATGAGGCCAAGCGCGGCATGGAGAACGCCCTGCGTGCCAAGCCGATGGACATCCGCGAGCAGTACGAAAAACAACTCAAAGAACTGCAGGAAGCGTACGGCGAAGCCATGCTGGAGCTGCGCGCCCGAAAAAAGCTGCAGTCTCTGCTGGGTGAGGACGACAAGTAGTCCACCTCGTCCGGCAGGGACTTGTCATTTTCAGAAGACGACCGCACCAAACATCAGAAGTCGATTGCACTGTGCCGGTGAAAGAAAAAAACTGACTAAATTCAGTACGCGCTAAACCTGCCTGTAGGGGCCAACCGACAAGCTGGGTACCTTGGCTCGGGGTCGAACTTGGCGTTGAGTTCATTGGGCGCTGTCAGATAGGGTCTTGCTCTCATCACACAACCTGCTAAGATAGTAATAGATTACTTTCTTTTGGATTGGCGATGAGCGAACACCCTAAGCACCTTCCGGCTGATGAACGGAGAGCGGCCACCGTAGAGGCGGTGATCAATCTGGCGGCTGAGCAGAATCCCAGCGACATCACCACCACGGCGATCGCGCAGCGCATGGGCCTGACCCAAGGCGCGCTGTTCCGGCACTTCCCCACCAAGGATGCCATTCTCGAAGCAGTGATGACATGGGTGGCGGAACGTCTTCTTTCCCGAGTAGACAGGGCGGCACAGAACGTGACTTCTCCTCTTGCCGCGCTGGAAGCGGTCTTCATGGCTCATATCGACTTCGTTTCCGAGCATCCGGGTGTGCCACGGATACTCTTCGGAGAATTGCAGCGGCCCGGAGAAACACTCCCTAAAAGGATGGTTCAGACCTTAATTCAACGGTACGGAGAACGCTTGCGCCATCTACTGGAGCGGGGCAAGGCGATAGGCGAGCTTGATGCCAACCTCGATATCGAGGCTGCCTCGGTATCGTTCATCGGCTCCATCCAGGGCTTGGTGATGCAGTCACTCATCGCGGGTGACGCCGCTCGCATCCGTCGCGATGCCTCTGGTGTTTTTGCAATCTATCGTCGTGGCATTGGGAGTGAGTCATGAAATTTCCACCCTTACAACGCCGCACACTGGCACTTGTCGTAATCATCATTCCGCTTCTACTACTTTTCATCTATGTTGCTTTGCGTTCAGGGCCATTGGCTCCTATTGCAGCTACTGTCAGCACGGTAGAGTCCCGCTCCGTTGCCCCAGCATTAGCTGGTATAGGGACAGTACAAGCGCGCTTTACTTACAAAATCGGCCCCACCGTTGCCGGGCGCGTCAAGCGGTTGGATGTGCATGTCGGCGATATCGTTAAGGCAGGGCAAGTGCTCGGTGAAATGGATGCGGTGGACCTGGACGATCGCGTTAGCGCTCAGCAGGCTGCAATCAAGAGTTCCGAAGCTGCACTTCGACAGGCTGCGGCCAAAGAAACTTTCGCGCAGACACAGGCCACACGCTATGAGCAGCTTTTATCGGTGCGTGGCACCAGCGAAGAAACGGTAGTCACCAAACGGCAAGAACTGGCTGTGGCGAGCGCGGCATTGGTCGCCTCGCGAGAAGATATCGCGCGTCTGCGCGCAGAGTTGGAAGCGCTCCGCGCTCAACGCGGAAACTTGCGGTTGGTGGCACCGGTTGCCGGACTGGTCGCAGCACGCGATGCAGACCCTGGCACCACGGTGGTGGCGGGGCAAGCGGTAATCGAAGTAATTGACACCGCAAGCCTGTGGGTTGATACACGCTTTGATCAAATCAGTGCCGAGGGACTGGCTATAGGGCTTCCAGCCAAGATTGTTCTGAGATCACGGCGATCTCAGGCAGTGGCGGGACACGTATTGCGAATCGAGCCTCGTGCCGATGCCGTGACTGAGGAAACCCTGGCAAAAATCGTTTTCAACGCGCCTCCAGTACCTCTTCCACCATTGGGTGAGTTGGCGGAGGTGACTGTGCAACTGGGCGAATTGCCTGCCGCGCCGACCATCTCCAATGCCGCAATTCGGACAGTCGATGGAAAACGCGGTGTATGGAAGCTGGTTGAAGGAGGTTTGACTTTCACTCCGGTCGTGCTGGGCCGCTCCAGTCTTGATGGCCTGGTTCAGGTGCTCGAGGGCTTGAGCGTTGGCGACCAGATCGTGCTCTACAGCGAAAAGACACTCAGCGCCAAGAGTCGGATTAACATCGTCGATCGTCTGCCAGGAGTCTCACCGTGATAAGCCTGGCCGGACGTGACATCCTTCATGCCTGGGGGAAATTCATCTTTACGGGCATCGGCCTGGGCCTGTTGATTGGCGTCACGCTGACCATGGCGGGTGTGTATCGCGGCATGGTCGATGACGGTAAGGTGTTGCTGGACAACAGTGGTGCCAACTTGTGGGTGGTACAGAAAGATACCCTGGGCCCTTATGCCGAGTCTTCCAGCATCCCTGATGACCTGTGGCGCAGCATCCGCACCCTGCCGGGCGTCGCAGAGGCCGCCAATGTGACCTACCTGACCATGCAGGTCGGAAGAGGTGAAAAGGATGTGCGCGCCATGGTCGTGGGCATTGCGGCAGGCGAACCGGGAACATCGGGTTGGCCACCTCAATTGGTCGCGGGGCGCCAGATTACACGTGGCCACTATGAGGCGGTCGCGGACATCGCCACCGGGTTTCGGCTGGGCGATGAGGTGAAAATTCGCCGCAACCATTACACAGTAGTTGGCCTGACCCGCCGCATGGTGTCCTCCAGTGGCGACCCAATGGTGTTCATCCCACTCAAGGATGCGCAAGAAGCGCAATTCCTCAAAGACAACGACGCCATTCTGATGCAGCGTCGCCGCACCGAAGCCAATCCGGCCTTTAACCGCCCCGGCGTGCCTGGTCTGCTCGATGCTGTGATTGCCTCACAAACCAGTAACAACTCGGTAAATGCGGTGCTGGTGCGTATCCAATCTGAATACTCCCCGCAGGAGGTGGCTGAACCGATACGGCGCTGGAAACGGCTCACGGTTTATGACCGCGCGCAGATGGAAGAGATTTTAGTGGGAAAACTCATTGCCACATCCGCCAAGCAAATCGCCATGTTCCTGGTGATTCTGGCTGTGGTCAGCGCCGCCATCGTGGCGTTCATCATCTACACCCTGACGATGGACAAAATTCGCGAAATCGCAGTGCTCAAGCTCATCGGCACACGCAACCGCACGATTTCGGGAATGATCTTGCAGCAGGCGTTGGTACTTGGGGTCATCGGTTTTGTCGTTGGCAAGATCACGGCTACCTTCGCTGCACCCTTGTTTCCCAAATACGTATTGCTGATGCCCATTGATTCAATCTTGGGTTTCTTCGCGGTGATGGTTATTTGTGTGCTGGCCAGCGTTGTCGCCATCCGTATGGCGCTGAAGGTCGATCCGGCCGAAGCGATTGGAGGCTGAACATGACGGCAAAAGGCATTCACATCGAAGGCTTGAGCAAGCGTTACGGAGAGGGAGACACTGCGGTTCTCGCCTTGAAGAACGTGAACATGCAGGTTGCGCCGGGCGAGGTGGTTGGTCTGATCGGCCCATCCGGTTCCGGCAAGAGCACGTTGCTCAAGTGCCTGGGAGCCGTGATTGACCCCACCGCCGGTCGCATGGTGCTGGGAAACGAGGTGATTTTCGACGATGAATGGAAAGTGCGCGACCTGCGGGCTTTGCGCCGCGACAAGATCGGTTTCGTGTTTCAAGCGCCGTACCTGATCCCGTTTCTCGATGTCACCGATAACGTGGCGCTCTTGCCGATGCTCGCGGGTGTCGGCAATGACGATGCGCGAAAACGCGCGCTCGAACTGCTCACCGCGCTGGATGTGCAGCACCGCGCCAGGGCCATGCCGTCACAACTCTCAGGCGGAGAACAGCAACGCGTGGCTATTGCTCGCGGCTTGGTCAATCGACCACCAGTGATCCTGGCTGATGAACCAACAGCACCGCTGGATTCGGTGCGTGCGATGTCTGTCATCCGCATCCTCAACGACATGGCTCGGCGTTTTGAAACCGCCGTCATCGTCGTCACGCACGACGAAAAAATCATCCCGACGTTCAAGCGCATTTACCACATCCGCGATGGCGTCACTCACGAGGAAGCGGGTGAAGGGCGCAGTTTTGAATGACTGCACCACTCGTTATCGATGTCGCTGAGAAAAGAAGAGGTCTCATGAACAGCACTAAAAAACCGTTCCTGGTCATTGCCACCGTGCTTTTCACGGTGATGACCATATCAGTCAACCCTGCTGGCGCGCAGGCAGAATCCGCAAAGCCGATGGCGCTACGTGGTGTGATGGACAAATTAGGCCGCGACATGCAAGCCATTACAGGCGCAATTTCCAAGGAAGAGTGGGCGGTGGTTGCCGAGTTGGCGCCGAAGATTGCCAACCACGCAGAGCCTCCCGTCGCGGAAAAAATGCGCATTCTTGCTTGGCTCGGAACCGATGCTGGGAAGTTTCGCAGCCACGATGGGCAGACGCACGAATCTGCTACAGCTATGGGCGACGCAGCCAAGCGTGGTGATGGTCTAGCCGTTATCTCTGCTTTTTCGAAGGTGCAACAAAGCTGTCTCATTTGTCATCAGAGCTTCCGTAAGCCGTTCCTGGAGCATTTCTATGAAAACCGATGACCTGACTTGCACGGGCCAATGCACGAAACCCAGTCAAAGTCCAGCCAGAGCCCTGACATCTCTCGCACTTGTTGGTTTGTTGGCTGGTTGTGCGGTCGGGCCTGACTTCAAACGCCCCGAAGCGCCGACTACATCCAAATACACCGTTGCCACCATGCCAGCGCAAACCGCCTTGTCCACAATCCCCTTGGGGGAAGTGCAAACCCTCCGGGTCGGTCGGGAGGTCAGTTCGGAATGGTGGCACAGCCTGGGGTCATACAGACTCGATGCACTGATTGCATTGGCTTTACAAAACAGTCCCACGTTAGCCTCCGCAAAATCGACACTGCGGCAGGCGCAGGAGCTTCATGCTGCGCAAGCGGGATCAACGCGCTACCCCCAAGTCGATGCGAGTATCGGTGCGCAACGCCAACGCATGAGCTCCAGCGGTCTCGGATTGGCCGGCGAGGCACGTGAGTTCAGTCTTTACAACACCAGTGTTGGCGTAAATTACCGCCTCGACTTGGCCGGAGGGAATCGTCGTGCGCTGGAAGCGCTGGCCGCTCGTGTGGACTACCGGAGCCATGAACTGGCGGGCGCGCAACTGACCCTTGCGGCAAATATCACCACCACCGCCATTGTCCGAGCAAAACTCGCGGGTCAGCTTGCGGCCACCAAAGCGATGGTCGAAGCACAGGACGAGCAGATCAATGTCACCCGCGAGCGGGTGCGTTTTGGTCAAGCAGCACCGGACGAACTGCTTGCACAGCAAACGCAGACCGAACAGACTCGTTCTGGACTACCCCTGTTGCTCAAGCAACTGCAACAAAGTGAGCATCTTCTGGCTACGCTTTCCGGCCAGGCCCCTGGTGACGCGAAGGTGCCGGATTTCACTTTGGCCGAGTTCAAACTGCCCACCGAATTGCCTCTTGTGATGCCTTCTGATCTGGTGCGCAGACGGCCTGATATTCAGGCGGCAGAAGCATTGCTTCACGCGGCGAATGCCGAATATGGGGTGGCGATCGCCAAGCTGTATCCACAAATCAACCTCAGTGCAAACCTTGGCTCACAAGCACTCACAACCGGGGCTCTTTTTGGCGGCAACTCTGCTGTTTGGAGTGTGCTGGGGCAGTTGACCCAGCCACTATTCAATCCGGGACTACCCGCAGAAAAACGGGCATCGCTGGCGGCATTGGATGCCGCAGCGGAAAATTATCAGGGCGTTGTGCTCGACGCTCTGCGCAACGTGGCGGACACATTGAGCGCACTGGAGCACGATGCACAGGCATTGAGTTCACTCGCGTTTGCAGACTCAACTGCACAGTCTTCCCTTGAATCCACGGGGCGTCAGTATGCGCTTGGCGCAGCCAGCTACACGCAATTGCTGATTGCAAGGCAGCAGGCTCAACAAAATAGCATTGCCTTGGTCGCAGCGCAGGCGCAACGACTTGCCGATAGTGCCGCTCTATTTCAGGCGATGGGTGGTGGTTATGATGGAATGAAGGTCAAGCCTTACTGAGCAACTTCGTTCCGTCGGAACGCAACTGACCGGAGGGTGAAATATGCCGATACAAGGTCTGCCGGGTAATCCCGAGTTCCTGGCACAAATCGCTGACCTTGGTTTCCGGTTGCCCCATAGCCGCCATGGCCAAGCGCAGCTTGGCCGCCGTCATCTTGAACGGCCGCCCGCCTTTCCGTCCGCGTGCCCGTGCCGACGCTAAACCGGCAACTGTGCGTTCGGCGATCAGCTCGCGCTCGAACTCGGCCAGCGCAGCGAAAATGCCAAAGACCAGTTTGCCGGCGGCGGTCGTGGTGTCGATGGCCGCGCCGTGGCCGGTCAGCACCTTGAGGCCGATGCCATGTCCAGTCAGGTCATGTACGGTGTTGATCAGATGCCGCAGGTCGCGGCCGAGCCGATCCAGCTTCCACACCACCAGCGTATCGCCATCGCGTAGCGCTTTCAGACAGCTTGCCAAACCGGGCCGATCCTCGCGCTTCCCGGACGCTTGATCCTCGTAGAGATGTGCCGGATCGACGCCGGCAGCAATCAGCGCGTCGCGCTGCAAATCGGTCGCTTGAGAGCCGTCCGCTTTCGATACCCGCATGTAGCCGATCAACATTTTGCACCTGTCACATATACGTTCGATTATGTGACAGTATGCGCCGGAAAGTTCTAACCGTCAAAAGTTGTCACTTAACCCGTCACTCTGTCTAAGACATGCAAAGGGCCCATTAGGCTCGTAATGTGACAAAAATTCCGGGGGGATGCCTTCCTTTGCAAAGGTGGTGCGCAACTGTTCCAGGGAAGCGGGATCGCGCCGACCATAGGAAGCCAACGCGAACAGCGAGCGTGCCGTCTCGGGGTCGTGCCGCGCTTCAATGATCGCCTCACTGATAGCTTGGACCGCCCGTTGCCAGTGATTGACGGGTTCGGGCTTCGGCGCTTTCGCCGGCAGACCACTGGTGAACCCGGTTTGGGGCTCGGACCAGAACAGCTTTGCATGCTCGCCTGGCGGGCTGATATCCCTCACCTCGATCAAGCTGATTGCCGTTGCCGCTGCCTCCAGCATCTGCAACCGTATTGCCGGGTTCAGGGTTTCATACGGTCGCCACAGACTTTGCCCAGCACGCAGCGGATGCCCGCAGCCTTGCCAGACTTGGCGAAGATACCCCGCGTAGGTTCCGCACGCCGAAAGCGGGGTGTTCAGCTCATCGAGCAGCGTGCGTAGCAGTCGAAACCACAAACCAGCGTGGATGCGTCGGCGCGGCAGTTCCACATGGCCGGTCGTCAGTGCCTGCCAGGTACGCCGGTCCATCACTGCAATCGCGTCGCTGGCGGTGCGCGACGCAGTGTCGGCGTTCTCCCAGCCGAGAAACCGCCCAGGCACGCCCGAATAGGATTCCAGCCAGCAGCCATGCAGCGGGCAGCTCAGCATCAGGGGCAGCTTCCATGCAAGCAGTACGGCGTGGTTTGCCGGGTCGTTCAGACAGAGCGGACAGGCGCGATGTATCGGCTGGCTGGGCAGCCAGGCACGCCAGCTCGTGATGGATCGCGTCCTACGGCGGAGTTTCGGCAGCAGCACCGAGAGCTGGAACGCATAGGTTTCCAATGCGTCTGGAATCTGATCATCAAGGCTGTCCAGTAGCCAAGGCACCCAGCCGGCGAAACTCATGCAACGCAGCCGGTCCGGCTCGATGCCGCTCCGCTGGGAGAGCATCGCCAACAGCGCCAGTGGTGGCGCGGTATCCAGGTCATCAACCTGAGCGTGACCAAGATCGTGCTCCAGCAGCTCGGACACCTCCATGTGATAGCAAAGGGCCACGCGGTTGAGCTACGAAGACAAGGCTTCGCCTTCTCTGGGGGCCGGATGCAGTGGCCAGCGTGGCGCTGGCTTCACATCAGTTCCCGCTCGAATTGCCGCCGCCGCTCGCTGGGGCCGGTGTAGTCGGCCATGCTGAGCGTGCGGTGGTTGATCGCTTCCTCTCCGCTCTCCACGGCGACGATGGCCGCCGCCATCAGCAAGTGCGCCAGTTCGCCTATGGTGCCCTCGCTGCGTGTGAGCAGGTAGCGGGCCATGTCCAGCGTGGCAATCGACGAGGGTCGCCGCAGTGGAAGCGAAGCGGCGAAACTGGCCAGCAGTGAGCAGCAATCGTGATTGGCCTCCCATACCGGCAGCATCATCGGCTCGAAGCGATTTTCCAACTGGTCATCGGAGCGGATGGCCAGGTAGGCGTCGCGCGTGCCGACCCCGACCAGTGGGATGCGCAGTTCATTGCCGAGGAAGCGCAGGAGATTGAGGAATTCCCGGCGGTTGACGCTGTTGCCGGCCAGGACGTTGTGCAGTTCGTCGATCACCAGCATGCGCACGCCGACCTTGCGCAGCAGTACCAGCGCCAGTTGCTCTATTTCCGGCAGCCGTGGGCGCGGTCGCAATGGTGCACCCATCGCCGCAAGCAGCGCGACGTAGAAGCGGATCACCGACGGCTCGGACGGCATCTGCACGACCAATACCGGGATGTGCTCCTGGTCGGCGTCGGAGCTGGCCGGGTGGGCGCGGCGGAACTTCTCGACGATCATCGACTTGCCGTTGTTGGTTGGACCGACCAACAGCAGGTTGGGCATGCGTTGTTTGTTTGGCCACGTATACAGGGCTTCCAGCCGGTTCAACGCCTCGACTGCTCGCGGATAGCCGATCCAGCGGTCGGCGCGCAGGCGATGGATGCGCTCGTCCGCCGGGAGACGGGCCAGGCCCTGGGCCGCCGGCAGCAGGTGGGACAGGTCGATGATGGGATATTCGTCCACGGCTACCACTCCTCAATCTGGTCGAACGGTTTGGCAGGTGGCTGGTTGTCCGCCTGCGCGTCTGCCATGTCCGTGTCCGCTGGTGGCGTGGCTTTGATAGGTTGTTCCGTTGACTTGAGATGCTGGCGTCGATCCGCGTCGCGCCGCGCCTTGCGCGTGGCTTTCTGCGCAGTGGTCACGATTTCGCGCATCTGCCCGATCATGCGGAACAGCGCCGACTCATCCACCTGTTCGCGCCCTTGTTGCCGCAATTTCGCCAGTGCCTGCCGTTGCTCCCAGAGGGTGACAGCCGGGTGCGACAAGGTACGGTATGGAATTTCCAGATAGTGCTGCCCCTCCGGCTCCAGCACCCAAATGCGGCTAATGTCGCGTGGGTCGCGCCGGATCAGGAACGCAGGCAGGCGGTCGCGCCGAGCTATCCACGGCTTGAGCGCATCGGCGTAGTAGTGGATGTGGTCGATGACGAAGCCAGTGCGGGTCAGGGTGCGGCGGAGGACGGGCAGGAAATCGACCAGAAAGGCAGTGGCGCGGGTGACGACGGTCGGCACGCCGACGCGCGCCACGGCCTCGGCCCAGCGCGCCGCCGGTGGCTGAAGCAGACCGTTGTGCACCGAGCCGTGGTAGGTGCCGACCGCCAATGTGAGCCAGCGCTCCAGCTCGCGCAGCGTCAGGGCGGCCTTATTTTCGGAATCGTAGTCGCCGCGCTGGTCCGGGTTGGAGAAGGTTGTTCCCGGTAGATCGTCGTGGATCATCTGCATCGCCGTGCCGATGATCCGTTCCACGATGCCGCCATAGTGCGGCTGCCCGAGAGGCCGATAGTCCAACCGGATGCCATGCTGCTCGCAGCCACGGCGCAGCGCCTCGCTCTTGAATTCGGCCGCGTTGTCCAGGTAGAGCAGCGCGGGCTTGCCGCTCATCGGCCAGACCATTTCCACGTCCAACCTTTCCAACCAAGGGCGCTTGTCGCAGGCGACATGCGCGAGGCACAGACCAACCGAAACGGCAGACGGTGCTTCCAGCGTGACGACAATGCCGAGCACGCAGCGGGTGAACACGTCGATGGCGAGGGTCAGGTACGGACGGCCAATCGGTTGCCGGTCGCGCTCGTCCACCACGATCAGGTCGATGACTGTGTGGTCGATCTGCACCTGCTCCAGCGGTGCGGAAACTGGCGGCGGAACACCACCGGCACCTTGCAGGGTGCGGGACGCATCTTGGCCTTCCCGAAGGCGAGTGGTCTTGAGTGGATCAAGGCTGGCGATCCGCAACGCCACCGTGTTGCGCGCCGGCACCCGCAGCTTCTGCAGCTTGCACGTCCGCGCAACTTCGCGGTGGAAGGCCGCCAGGCTGCGCTTCTGCTTGGTCAGGAAGCGCTTTTGGAGCAACTCGCGGATGATTCGTTCGACCGACTCCGGCAAGCGGCCTTTACCTTTGCCACCGCTCGACTGCCCAAGAGCCAAGTCAGTGACCAGTCCCGAACCTTGCCGGGCACGGCGGATCAGGACGTAGACCTGCCGCCGGGACAAACCCAGTGCCTGGGCTGCCGCGTCGGCCGCTTCATGCCCGACCGTCTCCGACTGCGCCAGCGGCCCAATGATCTCCGCACGACGACGCGCACGCTCCCATGCCTGTTCTGGCAGGGTGGCTACGCCGTGCTCGGCAATCGGTACGGTATCGGTCGCCATGCTCACCTCGCTTTGGTGCACACGAGTATTAAGCATAGACGAGATTGGTGCAGCCGACTGCTGATATCGGTCTGTCATGAGTGGGCTGCACAACAGCCGTTATGCCCATTCAATTGGTGCAGTCGTCTTCTGAAAATGACAGGACTAGCAGACGACGGCATCCCGGTGCCCATCAGCAAGCTGTGCCGCTGGTTCGGCGTGCCACGTCGCACGCTGTACTACCTCCCGCAAAAGGCTGCACCCAAGCTGCAGCCGCAGCTGGTCGAGCCCATAAAGACCATGATTGAAGAGAACCCTTCATTCGGCTACCGCACCGTGGCAGGCCTGCTGGGCATGAACAAAAACACCGTGCAGCGCATCTTCCAGCTCAAAGGCTAGCAGGTGAAGAAGCGGCCGGTCGGCTTCCGCCCGCGTGTGCAAGCCCTGCCATCGGTGGCGGCCGAGCCGAACCAACGCTGGGCCACCGACCTGTGCCGCATCTGGGCCGGCAAGGATGGCTGGTGCCATTTGGCCTTGGTGATCGACTGCTGCACCCGCGAATTGCTGGGCTGGCATCTGTCACGCAGTGGCAAGTCCAAAACGGCCGAATCGGCGCTGGAACACGCGCTGATCAACCGCTTTGGCTACCTGGGCCGGGTGCCGCAACGCTTCCTGCTGCGCAGTGACAACGGCTTGGTGTTTACCAGCCGCAGCTACACCGCACTGGTGAAAAGCTACGGTTTACAGCAGGAGTTCATCACTCCGTACACACCGGAGCAGAACGGCATGGTGGAGCGGGTGATCCGCATCTTGAAAGAGCAGTGTGTGCATCGGCACCGCTTTGAAAGCTTGGCGCACGCCAGCCGGGTAATTGCAGATTGGATCGGGTTCTACAACCACCGGCGCCCGCACCAAGCTTTGGGGATGAAGACGCCGGCGATGGCGTATCAATTAGCAGCCTGACCTGTGCAGAAAGGGGTGGGTCATTACAGATTTGCATGCCAAAGCCATGCCAAAATATTCATTTAAAATATTTCGATAGTATTTGATTATTTTTTTTGTTGTTATTTGATGTAAAATGTTGCAAATTAGCGACATCACCTTACAACCTTAAGCGCTTGGTAATGTTTATATTATATTTTGACCTATACTGAATTGAGTGGTTTTGTATTTTATACAAATAATTATTGCTTTTACATTAGCGAAAGGCATGGATCTTTGTCATGCCAAAAAAATAGGAGCGCATATGCGTAATAACTTGCCTATTACCGATGAAGAGGTTTTTCTGGATCCTCTGCGGCCGATCGTAACCAAGACAAACCTGAAAGGGGTAATTCTGTATGCGAACCCCGAGTTCGTCAGAGTGAGCGGCTTCACCGAAGAAGAGCTGATCGGCCATAGCCATAATATTGTGCGTCATCCAAGCATGCCTGCAGATGCCTTCGCTGATATGTGGTCTACCATCGCTCGCGGCCAACCTTGGCAGGGCTTGGTCAAGAACCGCTGTAAGAATGGTGGCTTTTATTGGGTTAAGGCTTATGTCTCCGCCGTATACGAGCAAGGACATCATGTTGGCTACATGTCGGTAAGGGTCCCACCTTCAACAACGGAAAAGCAGGAGGCTGAGCAGCTGTATCGGCAGGTCTCGCAGCGTAGCAAGTCATTCCCGGTCACAGAACCGATCAAGGCCTTCTCCATTGAAAATTGGATTGTACTAGCTGGCTCCATTCTCATTGTCACCCAGATAGGTAGTGCTGCCCTGTTGCAAGGAAGCAATGCGGCATTCTTTAACCTGTTTTTCACCTTGTTGGTGTGTGGTGTCTTGTTTATCTCGGTACAGAAAATCAGGACAGGCAGCCGAAGCCTACAACAAGGTTTGGCGATGCTGGGTGAGGGTAATTTCAAGCACGAGGCAGACTTTACCTGTAGTCGCGAATTCCAGTACCTGCTGTCCTCCCTGGAAACCACCTGTGTCAACCTGCGAGCGGTCATCTCAGATGTGGTGGCCGCTGGCCAGGATGTCGCCACTACCTCACAGCAGATTGAAAGTGATGCCAACAGCCTGTACCGGAACAATAGTCTCGCGTTCGAGAACACCACAATGATTTCGGCCGCATTGGAGCAGTTAACGGTATCGATTCAGGAAATCACTTACACCACTCAGGAGGGAGCAGAGCACGCCAAGCATGCACGTGATCTGGTTCGCGAGGGGGATGACACGATGCTGAAGGCCAAACTGGCTATTGAGAAGGTAGTAGCAGAGGTCGACAAGACCAGTTTATCGGTGCGGGAGCTGGTTACGATTTCAGAAAAAATCAGCAGCATTACCAATGTGATTCAGCGCATTGCCGAACAAACCAATCTGCTGGCGCTAAATGCTGCCATCGAGGCCGCTCGGGCAGGAGAACACGGGAGAGGGTTTGCGGTCGTCGCCGATGAAGTCAAGAAACTGTCGGAGCAAACTGCCAGAAATACGGTGGACATTAACTCGTCAATCGAGGCCCTGAGCGAAAAAATCAATCAGATTGTGGCCGGCAGTATGGTGATGGAACACTCGGTAGCCAGTGTCGAGCACAGTACTGAAACAATGGCGCAGAGCCTTCAGGCCGTGAACGAGGCCAGCATCGGTGTCGAAAATGTGACCGTATCGATATCCGAAACATTACGCCAGCAATCCAGTGCCGCATCGGAAGTGGCGCAAAGGATGGAAGCACTAATTGGTGCTGCAGAGCAAAACAATAACAGCATCAAGAGCAGTCTCAGCGTAGCAACAGACCTGAATAACGCCTCGTTGGATTTGAAGAAGCTGTTGCAGAATTTTGAAAGGAACATGTAATGCAGGGGGTGTCCGATGCATTGTTGGCATTGTTTTTGAAGAATGCAGACACCGTTGGCTGGTGGTTTGACTCTGGACTTGAGGAGATTGTGTGGACAGATAATGCGGCCAGTATTTTCGGACTGCCACACTCAGACGCACCCGATATCCTGTCTTTATTTGGAGAGCGCGAGCGGAAAGCATGGCAGGAGGCAATACAGCAGGTACAGCATGGAAAAGGCAGTTTTGATATTGAGC
Source organism: Vogesella aquatica (assembly GCF_028548455.1). Classification (GTDB taxonomy): domain Bacteria; phylum Pseudomonadota; class Gammaproteobacteria; order Burkholderiales; family Chromobacteriaceae; genus Vogesella; species Vogesella aquatica. Next base: position 43,360 of record NZ_JAQQLF010000007.1, on the reverse strand, counting down.
TGCCCTGCAGTCGGGGCAAGGAAAAGAAAACCTGGCGAGTTAAGGGAAGCTTCTCGCACAAAATTCCGAACCTGACGGTGCTTGGTACTGCGCAGGATGTCACAGAGATAAAGCGGCTTCATCATGATGTCGAGCGTAACCACTACCGCTATCGTAACGTGATTGAGTCTGCGATGGATGCGATTGTCTCGGTTGATAAAAATCAGCTGATCGTACTATTCAATAAGGAGGCCGAACGGGTATTCGGCTGGCGTGCGGAAGAAGCTACCGGTCAACACCTTAATATCTTGATTCCTGGTCGTTACCACAGAAGCCATAAGACGCATGTCAATAATTTTTTGGTGGAAAACGGTGCCCATCGTGCCATGGGGCGCAGCATGGAGCTGTGGGCCCTACGCAAGGATGGTAGTGAATTCCCGATAGAGGCATCGCTATCGAAGTTCAAGACCGATGGCGATATTATTTCGACGGTAATCGTGCGTGATGTGTCGGCCAAGAGAGCCTATGAAAAAAAGATGTACAAGATGGCATTCTTTGACCCGCTTACCGGATTACCAAACCGCAATGCCCTCTTTGACGAAAGCCCAGCACTATTTCAGGAAGCCAGCTTTCTGGAGTTGGCATTAGTTGATCTGGATCGTTTCAAAGACATCAACGACAGCTACGGCCATTACTTTGGCGATAAAGCGTTGACTGAAATCGGTGCACTGCTGAAACGGGTCGCGGAGGAACATGGTGCCCGGGTATATCGGCTGGCTGGTGACGAATTTGTTGTGATCTCGGTTGGTAAAGATCTTACGCGGCTGACCTACCAATTGATGAAGATCGGTAATGTACCACTGCAGATTGGTAACCACGCATTCTGGCCTGGCATGTCGGTTGGTGTCGCACGTAGCCCGGGTGATGCCAGTAATGTAGAAGACTTGATCAAGTGTGCTGATGTGGCATTGAATATCTCCAAGCAGAAAGGGCGCGGTCGCATCGAGTATTTCCGTGAAGACCTGTTCTCGACTATCGAGGCCCGCACTCTGCTGTCGACCAGGCTGGAGGAGTCTATCCGCAATGGCGAACTGTACTATTGCTTCCAGCCGATCATAGACACAGATACGGCCCGCACGGTTGGCTATGAGGTTTTGGCGCGCTGGTGCCATAACGGGCAGCAGGTGCCGCCCGATGTCTTCATACCCCTTGCAGAAGAGACCGGTCGAATTCACATCATCCAAGATCATCTGTTTGATTTTCTTGCGGCCAACGTTGCAAAGCTTGGTGAGGATGCCTATCTGGCAATCAATATTTCACCATCACAAATGGTTGCAGAGACCTTCCATCGCAGTTTGCAACGGTTCCTGGCGGAGAGTGGCTTTGCCGCAGAACGGCTGGAGCTGGAGCTAACAGAACGCTCGCTGCTGCTGGTTGGCGATGAGGTAGTGGTCTTGCTAGAGCGGATCAAGGCGCTGGGAGTCAAACTGAGCATTGATGACTTTGGTACTGGCTATTCCTGCCTGTCTTATCTCAAGGACCTGCCATTCGACAAACTGAAGATCGACCGCTCATTCGTGATGAACATCGACAACGATCCGAAAAACCTCGCAATAGTGATGACCATTATCAACCTAGCGAAAAACCTTGGCATGAGCGTGTTGGCGGAGGGAGTGGAGAAGGAAGGGCAAGCCAATGTGTTGAAGAGGATGGGCTGTCACCTGTTCCAAGGCTATCTCTACTCGAAACCACTGACATTATCACAATTGATGGAGGCATATTAGTACTGGTGCAGTGATCGGCAGAAGTGAATCGCCGACGCTGTACCAGATATCCCTTGATGCTCGCAAGGTACCGACGTGGGCGTGTACTGAATTTTGTGTAAACGGACATTTGGCAGGACACTGCCATCTTGTCTGGAGGCACAATGAGCGCAAAGAACCACAACGTACCTGAAGCACTACTGGCCAGCTTGCTGGCCGATTACAAGAAGCCCGAAGACCTCATCGGAGAGAACGGCCTACTCAAGCAGCTGACCAAGTTGCTGGTCGAGAAAGCACTGGATGCCGAGATGGCCGCGCACCTCGGCCATAGCAAGCATGAGCCGGTGATCAATGCCGCCGGGAACGCCCGTAACGGTAAGAGCCGCAAGACCCTCAAGGGCGAGTTCGGTGAGTTACCCATCGCAGTACCACGCGACCGCCACGGCACCTTCGAGCCACAACTGATCCCAAGCACCAAACCCGCTAGGCCGGTTTCGACGACAAAGTCATCTCGCTTTACGCCCGGGGCATGACGGTCCGCGAAATTCAGGCCCATCTGGAAGAAATGTACGGCGCCGAGGTCTCGCCCAGCCTGATCTCCTCCATCACCGATGCCGTCAGCGAAGAGGTCAAAGCTTGGCAAGCTCGGTCACTCGATGCGGTCTACCCGATCATCTACCTCGACTGCATCCACGTGAAGGTGCGCGAGGGAGCCGTCCGCGTGAAGGCCGTTTATCTCGCCATCGGCGTCACCCTGGCTGGAGAGAAGGAGGTGCTGGGGATGTGGCTGGCCCAGACGGAGGGCGCCAAGTTCTGGCTTCAAGTGGTGACCGAGCTGCGGAACCGGGGCGTACAGGACATCTTTATCGCCTGCGTCGATGGCCTGAAGGGTTGCCCGGAAGCGATCGAGGCAGTCTTCCCGCAAGCCGCCGTGCAGCTGTGCATAGTGCACATGGTGCGGCACAGCCTGAGCTACGTGTCGTGGAAGGGGCGCCCGGAGGTGGCGGCCGACCTGAAGCGGATCTACCAATCTGCGACCCTGGACGAAGCAGAGCAGCGGCTAGGAGAGTTCGAGGCAAAATGGGATGGGGAGTATCTGCCGATTGCCCAGTCCTGGCGGCGCAACTGGGCTCGGCTGACGCCATTCTTCGACTACCCGCCGGAGATCAGGAAGGTGATCTACACCACCAACGCCATCGAGTCGGTGAATATGAGCCTGCGCAAGCTGACCAAGAATCGGAGCTCGTTCCCGAGTGATGAGGCATTGCTGAAATTGTTCTACCTGGCGCTGAGGAACATCAGCCAGAAGTGGACCATGCCGATTCGGGATTGGAAGGCAGCGCTGACTCGCTTTACCATTCAGTTCGAGGAGCGCATTCCACAGGCGTAACTGAAACCCCGTTTACACAAAAATTCGGACAGGCCCCCTTCGGATAAACGACTACATCAAAGCTTCTGGCCGGATGAAATGCGCCTTGGCGAGCAACCGCAATTCGCCATGTGGGCCAAGGCGTACCTCTGAGCAGGCTCCCAGCCAGTTTGCCAACCTAGTAGGCAACCAGAGCCTCTGGCCCTGTGCCACACAAATCGCAGCCTGCCCCAGCGCCGTACGCTGAAACCGCTCCAGCATCGGAGGCTCCATCTGCTGCTCCCGCAAGGACTGCATATAGCGTTCGACCATCTCTTGCTCCTGCCCAGTGGGTACCAACACAAGAAAACGCTCGGCTAGCACGATGGGCATGGCCGTGCAGGTTGGCCGCAGGTCATCCGGCAATGAGTCGGGTAGCACTATCTCCGTATAGGGCTCAAGTGCTTGCAGCTCTGCCAGGACCACCATCACATCAGTCTTCGGGTTCATCCTCCACCTCATCCAACGGCCACAGGTCCTCTGCGGCCAACGTCCACGGGCGTTTGCCCCGTCCTGCCGATTGTACTGTCACCGAGATCGTTTCTTCCAGCGCCCGCCTCGCCATGTTGTCGCCGTAGTCAGTTGCGATTTCGGCCAGCGGGTCAAACAGCTTCAATGCCTCGGCAAAACGCGCCACCAGCCCTTCGTCAGAGTCCTGATAGGCGCGGTCACCCCTGACCATCGCCGCCATCAACGCCAGGTCGATTTGCGTACTGGGCAGCCAGTCCACGGCATGCCGGTAGCCAACGGCCCAGCGCAGGCTGGTGCCCATCAGCAGCGCATGAAAGTCAGGCTCATGTTGGCCCAGCTCGCAGCTGCCGAGAATGCAGCCTTCCAGGCCGTGGAGGCCGCTGATAGCACGTTTGATCTGGTCCGCCATCAGCTTGATCTCCACCATGGCGGTATCCAGCCGGATACCCGAGCCATACTTGTCGTTACCCAGCTTGCGACCGGAACCATGCGCAGCGATATACAGATAGAAACGACCATTGCGGTGATGCTCGGCAGCCTCAGCCAGATGCGCCAGCCCTTGCCGGAAGCCATCCAGGCCAAAGAAGCTGGCACTGTAGAGCCGGCAATCGGTTAGCCGTGCCAGCCCCTCAAAGAACGGAATGACCGATGCCTGCGACGGGTTGTTCTCGATGCCCCACCATGGTTGCTCCAACACCAGAATGACTTTGACCGCCATCACCGCTCCAGAATGACAAACGCCCGACGGGAGGCCTGCCGGGCGGTATGGGTAACGAGATTAAATCGCTTGGTCCAGCTTCTCAGAAGCACGCTGCCTCAGCGCAGCGATGGCGGCACGCACGGAGGCCTCATCCACTAGGTCGGCCAAGCTCAGTGCCTCACCGTAGGCGCGGTAGCCGGGGTTATCGTCACATACGGCGACCTCGCCAAGCGGCGGGTAATCCGTGTTCGACCACACCTGGTAGTACCAATTGTGGCTTTCCTCTTTGGGCTCCACGCACTGGAAGAAGTAGATCCGGAGCTCACTGCTACTATCTTCAGCCGCCTGCTCGTTTTCCTCGTCGGCGCCATTGCCGGTATCGCTGCGCACCCAGACATCAATCAGCAAATCGCCTTTGCGGTGGAAATGCGCCGGATCTTCTTGGCCGTGATCACGAAGCCAGAGGAAAGAAACGTCATTGAACGGCAGCAGACGCTGGCCACCATCGTCGCTACGCTCCAGACGATCCAGGCTGCGTGGCATCTTGTTCCGGTAGTGCTGATGGTAGTGAGTGGCGCCCAGCTCTTCACGGATAAAGCCAAGCAGCTCCAGTACCCGCTGCTGATAGTCAGCCAGCAGGCGGTAGGCCTTGCGAACATCCAGCAGTGCGTTATCGATAGTGGTCATGGTCAGAAACTCCAGCTCTGGATCGGGAAAGCGCCGCTAGCAATACCTGGCGCAGTTAAGGTAGACAGTGGGGTCAGGGAGATGCGTGGTGCAGTAGCCTGGCTTTCCGGCACGGTGTGCAGGCCACTGATGGGGTAGCTCTCGGAGTCGATGCCCACCGGTGCCAGCTGCGCCAACCAACGGTGGGCCTGCGTACGTAGGCCGTGCCATTCATAGGTGGCCGCGATATCGCTTAGCAGACGATGCAACCCAGGCTGCCAATCGGCATCGGCGTCAGCAATAACTGCCTGCAGTGCGAGGTACACTTGGTGCCAGCTACGGCAAACCAGCTCGTACTCGACCGAGAAATCGCCTAGCTCGGCGTCAATCTGCTCACACAGTGCCTGGGACGTGGCCTCGCCGTAGTCTTGCAGCCCGCCAACGGTCAACAGTACCGGGCGCTGTATCTCACCGTCCTGCATCCCGGCAACCAGTTCACGCGCCAACTGCTGGGCATACTGCTGGAGGCCGTCGTCGTAACGCTTGGCCTCTACCAGCAGGGTACGCTCTCTGCCATACAGCACTACATCAGGTTCAACGCGCTGCCCCGACAGTGACCATGATGGCCAGAACTGCAGGTCATCGATGACACCCACCGGCTCATCCAGGCTGAGGAGCGCCTCAAGGAACCCTGCCAGCAGCGAATCTGGCAGGTAAGCCAGCCGTTCAAACACCGTTCCAGTCAGAACGTCCTCGGCGCCATCGTGGGCGCCAAGCGTCAACTGCTTACCGGCAAACCCCGTGCCTCGCCGCTTTCCATTCAACACCGCTGCCAGCATATGACTCCCTCGCAGAGATGGCTGATCGAACACACACTTCAAAATCAGCCTTATACGTCACCAATCCTATAAATAGTAACGTCACACGCCGTGGTCAGTCTACCTTCCAGGCTGATTAAATCCAAGGATCACCCATAGGACGTTTACCTTGGATACCAAAAAGCAGATAGGCTTGATAGTCCAGCAACTACGGAAGCGTCAGGGCTTATCGCAAGAGACCTTAGCGGCGGCTGCCAAGCTGGATGCCAAGTCGTTGAGCCGACTTGAACGCGGGGTACATTACCCAGCAATTGAGACGCTGGAGAGAATCGCTACCGTGCTGAATGTTGAGCTGAAAGATTTTTTCGACTTCACAGCGGCTCCCTCCACGGAAGAGCTGCGCAAACGACTACGCCAAGAAGCAGATCAAGCCGATGAGGAGAAACTGCGCAGAGTAGTAAGCTGGCTAGACAGTCAATAATCCAGCTGGAAGAACAACACCGGCCTGAAGAGCACCACCCGGCGGGGTGTACACATGGGTGTACATTTCCAAAAAAAGCGAGTAATGAAACCCTTTAAAAATAGGCATCTTGCCGTATTACTCAACATACAGATCCAACGGAATAAGCATTCCGCGTTACACGGCAAGCAACAAGGCCGCCCGTTACGGGCGGCCTTGTTGCTGTCAGGCGTTATCCGCCCAGATCAGCCGGGCAATGGCGGACGAGTCCAGCTCGCCTTCGCCACTGGCTACCAGCTGGCTGATCAGCCCGGCCACGCGCTCGGCCTCGGGCAGGCGTATGCCCAGCTCGCGCGCCGTATCCAGCACGATGCCCATATCTTTCTGATGCAGCCTGGCCTTGAAGCCGGGGGCGTAATTGTCGTCGATCATGCGCTGGCCGTGCACGTCCAGCACCTTGCTGCCGGCAAAGCCGCCCAGCAGCGCCTGGCGTACCGGCGCCGGGTCCACACCACAGGCTTGCGCCAGCTTCATCACCTCTGCTACCGCAGCAATACCGACACCAACGGCAATCTGGTTGCAGGCCTTGGCGACCTGGCCGGCACCGCTAGCCCCGATATGGGTGATTGTCTTGCCCATGGCGGCCAGCACCGGATGTACCTTGTCCAGCGCAGCGGCATCGCCGCCGACCATGATGGTGAGGGTGCCGTTGATAGCACCAACTTCACCACCGGACACCGGGCAATCCAGAAAGCTGATGCCGCGGGCGGCAAGGTTGGCCGCAATGTCGCGGGCACCAATGGGCGAGATAGTGCTCATGTCGATGCACACCAGCCCCGGGCGGGCGGTACTGGCCACACTATCGTCCCCCAGTAGTAGCGCGGCGACGTCGGCGGTATCGGACACATTGGTAATGAGCACATCCACACTGGCGGCCAACTCGGCCACACTCGCTGCCCAGTGCGCGCCTGCGTCGATAAGGCTGGCAGCGCTTTCCGGGCGGCGTGCCCATACTGTTACCTCGAAACCGGCGCGTAACAGGTTGCTGACGCAAGGGCGTCCCATGATGCCCAGACCGATGTATCCCACTTTCATTGTTTGGCTCCGTTATCTGCCGCGACGGCAACAGGGGGGGGCCGGCGCATGGCCAGCCATTGTGCAAAGTCGAGCTTTTCGCCTTTGGCGTGCTGTTCCAGGAAATAGACAAAGGCCAATACCTCGGCCACGGCGCGGTAAAGCTCGGGCGGGATATGGCTATCCAGGTCAACCTGCATCAGCAGATTGACCAGCTCAGGCGAGTCGTGCACGAATACGCCGGCATCTTTGGCGTGTTCGATGATGCGCTCGGCCGTCTGGCCGTAGCCTTTAGCCACGACAGTCGGTGCGCTGGCGCCATCCTTGTACTTGAGCGCCACCGCGGAGCGGCGGCCATCAGCCCGTGCTGGCTTCATGTCTTACCTGCAGGCTAGCCAGTGCCAGACCGGCGGCTTCCATCGAGCCGGCAAGCTGCTGACGGTATTGTTCGATCAGGGCTGCGGCCTCTGGGTTATCGGTATCAAAGGTGAGCTGCACCTGGTTACCTACCAGACGCAAGCGTGCTGCCAAGCCGCCCAGCGCCGGCAAACTCATGGCCAGGCTGGTATGCCACGCGCGCATTTCTTGTTGGCCGTTACCCTCGCGCTCGCCACCTTGCTCCGGCTGAATCTGCCATTGTACCAGCTGGCCAGGCCAGGCTTGGCCGGTGTACATGAATTGGTGCTGCTCCAGGGTATCAAGCTGACGCTGTACCAGGTGGCCCGCTTCAGGTGTCACGGTATGCTTGCCAGCACTGGCTTCGGCCGTCGTCAAAGTAGTAGCCAGCCGTGCCTGCGGCTCTTGCTTCAGCTCGTCCAGCGACAGTCGGCCATCAACCCAGGCCTTCTGGTGAGCTTCATAGAATACTCCGCTCTTTTCAACGGTGGCCTTGAGGTGGGTTTCCTGCTCCGGCGCCGGCTGCGACGGGTTGGGCAACAAGGCCGCCTGGCTAGCCTCAGTCCGTAACGTAGCGGGCATGGCGGCCAACCCTGCAGCCAGACGGTTAGCAATGACATCAGACAGCGGTTTGCCTTCCAGCTGGCCCGCTGTCGGCAAAGCACTCGCCAGCGTGGCCGCAGTTGCCGTCGAACCTTGAGCGCCATTGCTGGATGCCAGCAGGCTACTCAAATACCGCGAAGCGGTGCTAAACGATACGGGGGCGGACTTGTCGCTGGCAGCGGCTTGAGGCAGATTGACTTGAGTAAAGCTGAGAACCGGCTCGGTAGCGCGCACGCGTAGCATCAAGGGGTCGGCGCGCAGCGCCTGGCCATCTCCTGGCGCCTTCAGGGTAAACGCTGCATTTTTTACCAGAACGGCAGCACTGCCATCAGGTAGACGCTCTGCCACCCTGGCCATCACCCATTCGCCAGGCTGGAAAGCAGGTAGCTTGCCTTGTGGCTGGGTAAGGGTTTCCAGCTCCACTCCCTCGCTGCCTGCAGCCAATTGCAGGGCCTGTGCCAAGGCCTGCGACTGCTTGGTGGTTGGCGTATCTGCAGGCGATGGCTCGGGTTTGAGATCGTCCGTATCCAGCAGCAAGAAAGCCAGCGGCTGGGTAGTCGCCACCCGCAAACGCAGGTCTTCGCCCTGCAGCGTGGCCCCCTGCGGTACATTCAGCAGAAAGGGTTCACCTTTTATCTGCGCAGAGATGCGGCCATCCGGCAGGCGCTCGCTGATCTTGGCCAGAATGGTCTCGCCACCTTGCAGCACCGGCATGCGGGCCGGGGTACTGCTGGCTTCCAGCAGCAGGCGGCCCTGCTCGCGACTGAGCTTGACAGCCTGCGCCGTAGTAAGCGGGTTGCCGGCCAGCTCGGACGTACCAGCCTGCAGGCCGGGCAAACCCTGGGAAAGCGGAGAGATCATGCAGTAGGACTATTGCGGTACAAGGAAAGGATCAACTCGGCCTCGCTGCGCGAGATGCCACAGCGCTCGGCCACATCGGCAGTGGAGAAACCACGCTTGAACAGCTCTATAGCCTGGTTATAGGGGCTGGCGCCCTCGGTGGTGGCCAGTGGCTGCTGGCGAGGCTGCGGCCTGATGGGGGGAGTCGCGACGATAGTGTCGGCGCGTGGCGCCGAAGGCAACTCCTGCACTGTGCGCTGCAAGGCGCTGATTTGCCGTTGCAAGTGGTCAAAAGTGCTTGCCTCGACCCTGCGCTCGGACTCCATCATGTCAATGCGCCGCCAGAGCCAGAACACGATGCCGGACTGCAGCACCACAATCAAAAATAACAACCAATCGGTAGTATTCATCACAGGCTCCGGAGTCTGAGCAGCCAAAACAGCGGCAGAAGCCTAGCGGTATGTAGTAGATATCTTCTGCTGCTGGCGTAAACTCTGCAGCAGCTCAGAAAGCTCGTGATGACGGATGGCAACCAGCTTTTCCATCTGTTGGTTTTGCTGCAGGGTTTCTACCAATATGGCACGTGTTTGCTCATCCAGCGCACCTAGTTGCAAGCATTCACGCAGCAGGTCAAAACACTGGTCACGCTGCTCGCCCAGCAACAGCCAAGCTTCCCAGTCTTCATGCTGGGCCACGGCCAGCATCTGGGCAGTAAGTGCTGAATAGTGCGACAGAATCGCAGCATCCTGGCCTGCCATCTCAGACATGCCCTACCCGCTGACCAGCCCCCTGCATCTTGTCCAGCTGTTTCCAGGCACCTAGCAGATCTTCGAGCAAGGAAATCACTTCATCCAGTATTTCAGCGTCATTTTTCAGATTTGCCACACCAAGACGGTGCTTCATGTAGAGGTATAACTCCCGCAGGTTGGCAGTCACCTCACCGCCTTTTTCGAGGTTAAGCACCGTATCCAGGCCATTGATAATGTCCAGGCCCTTACCAATGAGCTTACCCTTGGCAATGTAGTTGTTACGCGCTATCTCACCCTGCGCCTTGCGCAGGGCCGATATGGCACCTTCGTACAACATCACGATCAAACCGACAGGGCTAGCCCCATACACGGATGCCTCAAGTGCATCGGATTGATACGCCTTGTTCAATTGCTGCAATGCCAGTCGATTCATTTATTATCACCCTGCCGTATCTTATTAAAATCAACCAAGCATTGATGCCATATAGCTACTTTGGTTCTTCATTTTGGCCAGCGCAGCATCCAGTGACGAGAATTGCGTCAGATAACGCTTTTGCATCATGTCAAGACGCGCCTGAATCTGGTCCTGCTTCTGCTTTTCGTAGGTTACCTGCAGATTCAGGCTATCGGTACGCACCTGCACCATGCCGTCCGGCCCCAGCATTTTGTTGAGTTTGCCGTTCAGACGGTCCGCATAGCCGTCGGCATTGCTATTACTGAACAGTTTGTACACTGCCGTTGAGTCTTTATTCAGCGCCTTCTTGAAGGCTTCGCTATCCAGTTTGAGATTACCGTCTTTCTGCAGTGAAATACCCGCCTGCGACAGATAACCCAGACCAGACTCCAGTGAGACACCAGCCAGGCCTACCGTCATTTCGGCGGTCAGATCTTGCATGATCATGCGGGCACCACTATCTAGCCGTACCGCCGTACCGACTACCTTGCCGTTAGCGTCGGTAACCTGGCTGCTGCTTTGCTTGTACATGCCATCAATCTGGCTTTTGATCTTATTGAAGCCATCAACAAACGACTGCACATTCTTGATAACAGCGTCATCATCACGCGTTACCGTCACCGTCGCCGAACCGGTTTTGTACAGGTTCAGTTCCAGGCCGGTGAGTGCCTCGGTAATCTTGTTGGAAGAAGCCGTAATAGCTACCCCGTTCACGGTGAACTGCGCATCACTGGGCGCCGCGGTACGCTTGGCCAGGTTGGCCGCATCGCTACTGCTGCGGTCAAAATCCAGAAAACCCACGCCAAGTGCAGCCCCCCCCGTCACCGAGAATGCTCCATCATTACCCGCTTTTTTACTGCTCAGCGCCAGTTTGTAACCGTCGGTACCACTGTTGACTACCGAGGCAGAGACATCGCCACCTTTGGCATTGATGGCATCGCTGATAGACTGCAGCGATGCATTGGCGCCAATCGTGACGTTGAGCGTAGTGCCGGAGCCGAAAGCGATACTAAGATCGCCACCCGTGGCATTTCCCAGGCTTTGGGTATTGGAGGTAATCTTGCCGCTACTGCCGTCATAGCCGGTCAGCGCCAGCGTCTGCGCTGCCGCCAGCGACGAAACATTCACCACATAAGTGCCGGAAGCCGCTGTCGAACCCGCATTTGCCTTGACCGCGCTGGCATCACTACTGTCGGTCTTGTTGGCATTCAGTGACGAACCGGAAATCAGGCCGCGCAAGGATGTCTGGAAATCCGACAGGGCGGATTTCAGCTTGCCTAGTGAGGAAACCTGATTGTTGTAGGTATTGATCCGGTTCTTGCTGGAGGTCAGCGGTGCCTGTTCTACCGACATCAGCTGGGACACCAGGCCCTGTACATCAAAGTTGCTACCAGCAGTGGTGATTGCGGCCATGATCTACTCCCGAGGCTACGCCTCGTCGTGCAGCAGGATACTGCGAAAATCCTCGATGGCCTTCGCAATACGGATAACTTCAGGCGAAGGAATCTGCCTGATCACTTCCTTGCTGCTTTTGTCTACTACCTTGACGATCTGCATCTGGGTATCGTCATCTACCGTGAACTGCAGATCACCCTTATAAAGCTTTACCGTGTCATTCAGCTTTTTGACGGCATCAGCCAAGTCTGACTGGCTGAATGCCTGCTGATCGGCTTTGCTTTTTGCCTGCTCTTTTGCTTCAGCCTCTTTGACACCACTTACTGCCTTGAGCGTTTCGGGCTTGACGGTTGCCGCAGCTTCTCCATCTTTGGAGAGTTGTTGCGGTAACTCCACCTGTTGCTTGGCAGTCAGGCCCAGCGGTTGAAAGCCCCCGGTTACTGATCCGATTTGCATGATAAGCACCTCATAAAAAAGGACTCCCTCCTACAGCATAATCCAGACCATAGGAGGGAAACCACTTTTATCACCTTAGCGGAGCAGGGACAGCGCAGCCTGCGGCACGGTGTTGGCCTGGCCCAAGATGGCGGTACCTGCCTGTTGCAGGATCTGGTTACGGGTCAACGAGGCGGTTTCCGAGGCGAAGTCGGTATCCATGATACGGCTCTTCGACGCACTGAGGTTTTCCACGTAAGCCTGGGTGTTGGCAATCACGGCCTCGAATCGGTTCTGGATCGCACCAAAAGTAGCACGCGTATTGGTTACCGTCTGAATCGCAGCATCCATCGAGGCAATCGCCGCCGATGCAGCACCGGAAGACGACACGTTAACCGTCCCGGTAGCTGTCAGCGAACCGCTATATGCCGAAATACCGGACAGTTCGACACCGCTGGTGGTCACTTGGTTATCGGTAGAACCCGAGGAGCCAACCTGGAAGGTCAGACCCGAACCGCCAGACAACAGTTTGGTACCGTTAAAGTTGGTGGTCTGTACGATACGCGATACTTCTTGCGTCAGTTGATCCACTTCTTTCTGCAGCTGCGAGCGGTTGTCATCAGAGATGGAACCGTTGGCCGCCTGTACCGAAATTTCGCGGATACGCTGCAGGTTGTTACCTACTTGGCCCAAGGCACTTTCAGCCGTTTGGGCAACCGAGATACCGTCGTAGGCGTTACGGATACCCTGGCTGTTACCTCGGATCTGCGAAGAGAGGCCTTCAGATACAGCCAGACCGGCCGCGTCATCCTTGGCAGAGTTTACGCGCAAGCCGGAAGACAGCTTTTGCAGAGAAGAAGCCAGTGCCGAGTTGGACTGGTTCAAGTTGCGCTGCGCATTGAGCGAGGCAATGTTGCTGTTTACGATGATAGGCATTTTAAACTCCGTTATTATGGCGACTTGGCTCGGAAGCGAACTTCCCGGGTTTTGATACCAATCGCTCTAACGCTCTATCGTCAGTTCTTTATTGCTCTTGAGGCTTTTTTTAAAATTTCTCAAAAAAAAGACAAAAAAATCCCCGGCAGTTCGCCAGGGACAGAGGTACCAAATCAGTTGGTGTATATCGTTGTTAGCTTACCTTAGCCACGCAGCAGAGACAGCGCTGCCTGCGGTACCTGGTTAGCCTGCCCCAGGATGGAGGTACCAGCCTGCTGCAGAATCTGGTTACGCGTCATCTGTGCAGTTTCTGCAGCAAAGTCGGTATCCATGATACGGCTACGGGAAGCCGACAGGTTTTCAGTAAACGCCTGCATATTGGCGATTACGGCTTCAAAACGGTTTTGTACAGCGCCATACGTAGCTCGTGTGTTCGTCACGGTGCGGATCGAGGCATCCATCGATGCAATCGCTGCAGACGCAGCACCAGAGGTGGACACATCAACAGTACCGGTTGCACTCAGTGTGCCGCTGTAACCAGCAATGCCACTCATTTCTACACCGCTGGTAGTAACCTGGTTATCGGCAGAGCCAGACGCACCTACCTGGAAGGTCAGGCCGGAACCACCAGTCAGCAGCTTGGTGCCGTTGAAGTTGGTTGTCTGCACGATGCGGGAAATCTCTTGCGTCAGCTGGTCCACTTCTTTTTGCAGCTGGGAGCGGTTGTCGTCCGATACGCCACCGTTAGCAGCCTGCACAGCCACTTCACGGATACGCTGCAGGTTGTTGCCTACCTGGCCCAGCGCGCTTTCAGCAGTCTGCGCTACCGAAATACCGTCGTAGGCGTTACGCACACCCTGGTTGTTACCGCGAATCTGCGAGGTCAGGCCTTCGGCCACGGCCAGGCCGGCGGCATCATCCTTGGCGCTGTTCACGCGCAGGCCGGAGGACAGTTTCTGCAACGATCCAGCCAACGCAGTGTTGGACATGTTCAGGTTGCGCTGTGCATTCAGGGATGCGATGTTGCTGTTAACGATGATTGGCATTTTGGCACCTCATTGATTCTATTTGGTTTCTGACCATGCACTGTCCGGTTTGATTCTTGCTGGCAGTGCATTAGCTTATGACCATATTTCGGCGCCCCCCTGCAGAACTTTAAATTTTTTTGTGCCAGAACGAAAAAAGGCAGCTAGCGCTGCCTTTTTGACTGGTCTGCCTAACGGGTAAACGCGGCCAACCATTCGCCCATATGATCTTCCAGCCAGTAATCGTGATCTACCCAGGCACGCAGGCGCTCTCCCTCTGCCGCACGCGCTGCCGGATTGGCAGCCAGCCGGCGAATCTGGGTAATCCACGCGGCGGGATTATCTGTTACACGCGTTACCGGTGGCTCGCCGGTGCGGTACGGGTAGACATCAGAACAGATCACCGGCCAGCCCATTACACCGTACTCCAGCAGCCGCAGATTACTCTTGGCCTCGTTGAACGGCAGGGTTTCTAGCGGCGCTACCGCGATGTCCAGATTGAGCGAGGCCATTTTGGCCGGATACTGGTCAAAGCTCACTGGCTCGTGTTTCTCTGCAATGTACTCGTCCAGCCCTTGGGGCCACATCCCCATGAATACCCAGTCCACCTCGTGCGCGGTGGCCTTGATAACCTCTTCCAGCAAAGCCAGGTCACCCTGATGCTGTTGCGCGCCCACCCAGCCCACACGTGGCTTGCGGCCAACGTTGCGCTGCGATTGCACACTGCCCCAGTACTCGCGCGACAGGCGGTTCGGCACCACACGGATGTCGGCGATCATATCTGCAGCCATTTCGCGCAGCGGCTCGGTGGTAACCACCAAACGGTCCACCAGGCCGAGCATCTGGCGCAGGCGCCGACGTCCATCGCGGAAGTTGGACATAAAGTGCTTGTACAGCGCGCTTTTCTCCGGCAACTGGGTAATCAGGTCGTCCAGCGACATCACCATGAAAATATCCGGCAGATGCTTGCGATAAGCCTGCAGCAACTCCAGCTGCGGATCGGTCATTGCATTTTGCATCACGTAGCTGTCCACGCCCAGGCGTTGTAGCTCCACCACGGTGACCAGGCGCTGAATGTCCTTCTGCTGGCGCAGGCACGCTGTCAGTGCTTTGCCATCGCGGCTCAGGGCACGCAAAGGCTGATCCACGCGGTACTCACCACTACCTCCGGCGATGCCATTGCCAAGGATACGCGGCAGCTCGGTAAACGTTGGCGGCCAGAAACGTAGCACCTTCTGCTCGATTTCGCATGGCTTGCCGGTAAGCGACAGATTAGGGTTGTAAGCCGGGTCATCCGCCAGCGCAGGCAGCCAGCGTTGCAGCAAACGCTCCTGCTCCTGCTGGTTCTGTTCGTGACGACGCATCGCCTTCAGCAGCTGTTCGCCCTCGGCACGGATGCTGATGCTGTGGTGATGCACCAGGGTGGCGTACGGTGTCCACAGCGTATGCCAACCGGCGTCGCGCAGGCGCAGGCAATAATCGACATCGTTGTAGAGCACGGCAAAATCCTGCTCGTCGAAACCGCCTAGCTGGCGGAACGCGGTCATGGGTGTCAGCAAGCAAGCTGCCGTTACCGCCGACAAGCGCTGATCAATCTGCAAGCGGAGCATATAGCCCGCATCTCCCGCCTCGGCCATCCAGCCCAGATGGGCTGCACTACCGATACGGTCCGGCCCGCCACCCAGGAAAATCCCGGCGTGTTGGACTTTGGCCGTTTCCGGGAACAACAGTTTGGCACCCACAGCCCCCACACCATCACGAAGGGCGTGCTGCAGCATGCGATCCAGCCAGTCCGGCTGCACGATTTCGATATCGTTGTTCAGCAGCAGCAGGTAGTCACCACGTGCGCTGGCCGCACCCAGGTTGATCTGGGCAGAAAAATTGAACGGCGCATCGTAGTACACCACACGGAAACGCTCGCCAAATCGGCGGATAGCCTGGTCGTAAAAGCACAGCACATCCGGGTCGTCCGATTGGTTATCCACTACCACCACTTCGAAGTGCTGATAGGCGGTACGCTCAAACAGGCTATCGATACATGGCTGGATAAACTCGAAACCATTACGGCTGGGGATCACGATACTCACCAGCGGCTGCTGTGCCAGCGGATACATCACGCGCAGCGTGCCTTCGGCCAGACCCAGTTCCACCCTGGCGGCCAGGTTCTGCGCCTGCAGCCAGTCCTCTACCGCCAGCTTGCGCATGGCCAGTTTGCCCTCGCGTTGTGGCAAGTGCAGCAGCAGCTCGGGAAGGTTGGAAATGGCCGTGTGGCCAAAATGTCCTGCCAGGCTTAGCAGCAGCTGGTAAACCTCGAAACCATCGTATGGCTGCAGGCCGCCCAGGTGCTGTACGGCATCGGCACGGAACATCACGCTGTGGCCGATATAATCGTGTGCCAACAGCATGTCCGGATCAAAAGCCGGTTTGAACTGTGGCTGTTCATAGCCGCGCAGGGCAACAAAGTCATGATCGCAGTACACCGCCAGGCAGTTTTCCTGACCGACAACCCTATCGGCAAAGCGCAGCAGGGCATGCGGTTCCAGCTCGGCTCCGCATGGCAGCAACATGCACCAGTCCATTGCCACTTCGCCTTGCAGGGCATTGAACAGACGTGCCGCATCGTCAAACTGGTCGACATGATCTACCTGTAGCCAGCCCAGCACCTCGCTGTTCTCAAACAGCGGGTCGGGAGCAGCAAAGTCTGCTACCACGATCAGGCGCCATTGTTTGTATAGCTGCAGCTGCAGCGAATCCAGCGTCTTGGCCAGCTGCGGGCCCTGAGCCTGTGTGGCCAGTACTACCAGCGTAATTTGCGGCTGCTGCGGCCAGGCCATCAGGCGACGCGCCAGTACTTCGGCATCGGCCTCGGTCAGCGCATGGCTGGCCAGCCAGCGCATATGGTCGATGGCTGGCTGGAAGTTGACCTTGGCCTTGCTTGGGTGTTCTGCCGCGAGCACGACCTTGCGCGCCTCGCGGATATCGTGCTCGCCCAGGTCATCATAACGGCGGTAAATCTCGGCAAACACCGCGCGCATGCCGCCCCAGCTCTGCACGGTGCGCGAGTCGCCAGCATTTTCTTTGTCTTCGCGCCGGCGCACCTGCACCGTGGCTTCGGCAAAGTGCACGAAGGGGATGCGCCGCGACAGGCGGATCAGGAAGTCCCAATCCTCCAGCGAGGGTAGCTGCTCGTCGAAATCGCCGGTTTCCGCCACGATGGCTCGCGGATGCGCCAGGCAATTCACCGGGATGTAATTGCTGACTTGCAGCATGTTGAAGTCGAATCGCTCGCAGGCAATCTGGTGCTGGCTGACCTCGCGGCGAATACCGCCTTCCAGCCGCTCCATCACGAAATGGGCATCACCGAACACCAGCGCCCCCGGGTGCTTGCCGATTTCCTCGTACAAGCGCGCCAGATGCTGCGGGTACATCAAGTCATCATCATCGATGTAAACGATGTACTGGCCGCGTGCGATGCGCAGCGCCAGATTACGGGCGGAGCCGACGCCGCCATTCGGCTTGCGCACATAGGTGTAGGCCGGCAGCGCATCAGCCACGATACCAAGCAGTGCTTCTTGCGGCTCGCCGCCATCGTTGACGTAAATAAGCTCGAAATCACGGAAGGTCTGCGCTGCGATGCTCTGCAGCGTATTCACCGCCAACGCAGGGCGGTTGTACGCCGTGAAAATGATGGAGAAAAACGGGCCATCGGCCAAACCGGGCAGCATGGGCACCAGCGGTTTGGCAACAGCTACCGGCGCCGCGACCTCTGCGCCAAGGTTGGCCGTGTGCATAACGGCGGCTTGCTCTAGCGGCGCAGCCGGTACCGCCATCAGTTGCTCGCACTGCGACAAGACCTCGTTGGCAACCTGGGCCGCCAGTGGCAGTCGGTTGCTGAACTCGGGGAGCGCCAGCTGTTTGAAGTACTCCAGCTTGCCTTGATACAGACGGAAGATACCTTCCAGATCGGGCAGTAATCTCGGCAGGTTAGCTGCCGTCAGATAGCGTTTGAGCAGTACCGAATGCTCGAAGAACGCCAGGCCGGAGCGGGCATAGCGGTCACCGGACGACGCCTGGCTGGCGTGCACGCGGAATACAGAAATATTGGTATTGACGAAGGCACTCGGTACGCCCGCACACGCCAGTGACAGCGACTTGTCCCAGTCCGTGGCCCGGAAGAATTTCTCTTCCGGGAAGGCCGACAGCGAAGTATCAAAGAACGGCGCGCCATCCAGAATACTGCGACGAAACAGTGTCGCGCCGATATTCACATAGCAGTCGTAGCGTAGCAGCGCCGGAAACTCGTCGCGACTGCCGGCGTAATCGTGCATCAGCCAGCCCGGGTGCTGTAGCTGATGACGCTGGCCGCTTTCATCCTGCAGCGTATAGCGGCCAAACACGTAGCCGCACTCAGGGTGAGCCTGCAACGTTGCTAGCAGTTTGCCCAACACACCCGGTTCGATAAAGTCATCCGCACCCAGCAACATGACGAATTCGCCCTGCGCCAGCGCTATACCCTGGTTGATATTGGGCGTGGCGCCCAGGTTGTGCGCATTCAGCACATACCGCACACGCGGGTCACGGCTGGCATAGGCGGCCACGACCTCGGCGGTGTTATCGGTAGAGCAGTCGTCGCAGACGATCAATTCGAAATCGTCGATATCCTGACGCAATACACTGTCGATGGCGTCGGGCAGATAGTGCGCGTAGTTGTAAGCGGGGATGACAATGGAAATCATGTGTAGCCCGGTAAGTAGCCAAGTCCACTCGTGGCAAGGGCTTGCCGCTGGCAAGCCCTTGCTACTCGTCTAGATGAAGTTGATATGCTCCGGCGGGTTTTTCAGGTCCCACAGAAACTTGTTGACGTAGTCCTGCCGGCAACCGATAGCGCAATCCTTGTGCACATCCACCGAAGCCTGGACATCCTGGTGTACCTGCCAGTAGCGTTCGCCGCTGACCATGTCGTAGAACGACTGTTCGTGCAGGTCGCCAATATAAAAACGTTCCTTGTTGAAGAACGGGCCACAGGGATAGACTTTACCGTTACCGGAGATCTGCAGCAGAAATGGCGTACCGTAGCACACGTCGTACTTACGGAAGCCGTCCTTGTACAGCGCAGATTCGGCAGCGGCGTTGATCTTGTTCCACTTGGCTTGCACCACGTAGTCTGCCGTAGAGTAACTCTCTGCCTCTTTCAGTACGTCACCGATCTTCAGGTACTCGTCGTAATTGATACCGATTTCCTTGTACTCGGAATCAGAGCAGTGCTTGATGACGAAGTAATCAACGCCCAGCTCGGCACCCAGTTTCGCCTCCGCCAGCACTTCATCGAAGCACTCGGGAATCAGCACCATCTGCAGGCCCAGTGTGCACTTGTAACCGTATTCTTTCTTGATGCGGACCAGCTCGCGGATCTTCTCGATCAGCTCGGCAAAGTTTTCTTCCCGCGACTGGTGCACGCGGCGGAAGCCTTCAGGTGTTCCAGCCGATAAGTTAAAGCGGATCCAGCTCATGTTTTGCAACAGATCATGAGCGCGGTCCATGTCCAGCAGCAGGCCATTGGTGGCCATCGACGTATCGATGCCCAGCTTGCCGGCCAACACCGTGGCGTCGTATAGCGCCGGGTTCAGCGTGGGCTCGCCATCGCCGATGAAACCGATGGAGCGCACCCCCAGCTTGCCGCAGTCCTCGATATACGACAGCAGCGCTTCGCGGCCGATCATGGTGCCCTTGGTCATGTTCTGGACCACCGCGTAGCAATAGATGCAGGCGGTATTGCAAAACTTGGTCAGGCCCATATCGATGTGAATGGGGGCAAAGCGTTCGCCGTTCTGCCACGCCACTACCCGATCAAGATGGTGCATCATCTTGTGGCCGTCAAAGCGGAAGCGCTGCGGCGGGTTACGATAGCTGGGGCCGGTGAACTGGTTGGGCACATGCGGCGCGTCTTCGCTGTTCGCAATGCGGATCACGCCGGTCTGCCCGGCTTCGCTGTAAAACTCGATCTTCTGCCCGGTGGGTTTGTCCAGCTTGTAGCTATTGAGCAGCGCTTCTTCGTCGGTCAGTGCCTTGCGGTTGACGATCACGTTGGACGTCCGCAGCTTGTGGCCCGGATTACGCGCCAATGGTGCGTCGTCGGGGATCATGGTGGTGGTGTTCTGGCCGAAGCGGTTCACACCCTTTTGTTGTTCGTTATCGCTCATGACAGTCTCCTCGGCGATGGATTCAGAATGGCCCGGTGAACCAGTCACCCGGCACATCGTGGTGTGTTCTTGCTGGTGGCAATGCCTCCAGCGGCAGCTGGCTCAGGCCCAGCATTTTGCCGGCGGCGCGCACGATATCGCCTGCCTCGGTATAAAACTGTCTTGTCAGACCATAGCTGGTGGGCTCCGGGCAATCTGGCGCGGCCAACCTTTGTGGCGCGGCACGCAGTAGCGACCAGTCGTCCATGGCGATGCGGGCGATGATCTCACCAGCCACAGAGCCAGTGGCAAAGCCACTATCGAGCACCAGCAGGCGGCCGGTACGCGCCACCGAGGCGCGGATGGTGGCCATGTCCAATGGCTTGATGGTGCGCAGATCGATCAGCTCGCAATAAACGCCGGCCTGTTCCAGCGCACGGCAGGCATGGTGTGCTTCTGCCACCAGGTAGGACATGGCAACAATGGTCAATGCATCCCCCTCGCGCACCGTCGCAGCCTTGCCGATCGGCACCCGCACATCACCGTCGGGCACCTCTCCGATAGCGGCGTGTATCCAGCGGTGCTCCAGGAACACGACCGGGTCGTCATCGAAAATGGCTGACAGCAGCAGACCCTTGGCGTCGGCCGCACTGGCCGGCATCACCACTTTCAGCCCGGGTACGTGGGCAAACCAGGCTTGCAGATTCTGCGAATGGGTAGGGCCCTGCCCCCAGCCGCGGCCCAGAATCAGGCGCAGTGTCAACGGGACCTTGTGGCCTTCGCCAAAGGTGTAACGCCATTTGGCCGCGTTGTTCACCAGTTGATCCATCGCCAGCAGGAAGAAATCCAGTCGCTGGTGGCACATCACCGGTCGCATGCCACCCAGGGCGGCACCGATGCCGATACCGGTCATGGCGTTCTCGGCAGTGGGCATGTCGAACACACGCTCGGCGCCAAAAGCTTCCTGCAAGCCGGCGGTAGTACCGAAGATGCGTTTCGGGTCATCTATGCCCAAACCGTAGCACACCACGCCGGGATCAGCGGCCATGGCCAGGTGCAGCGCGTCGTGAATGGCCTGGGCGGCGTGAATGCGGGCCATCAGTCGTTCTCCTGCAAAGGGCTAGCGTAGATGCCATCAAAGGCGCTAGCCGGGCTGGGGTAAGGCGCGGCCAAGGCACGCTGGAAGGCCGCGTCGATACGCTGCGCCAGCACCGACTCGGTGGCCGCCAGCCAGGCAGCATCCGGCTGGATACGGGCCAGCATGGCCATCAGCGGGTCGCGAGCCTGCCAAGCGGCCAACTCACCTTCGGGGCGATAGCCCAGATGATCATCGTCAGCATGGCCACAGTGCTCCAGCCAGCGGTAGGTGGGCATCTCGATGAAGGCGGGGCCGGCGCCATCACGCAAGCTGGCCACCACGTCCGCCGTTAACTCGGCCACGGCTTCCACGTCATTACCGTCTACCTCCCATGCCCGCAGGCCGATGCCTTCGGCCAGCGCAGTCAGTTTGCGGCCTGCCGGCTGGCGCTTTTCCAGCCCCGCATACACCGAGTATCGGTTGTTCTCGCAAGCAAACAGCACTGGCAGGCGGCGCACGGCTGCAAAGTTGGCCGCTTCGTAAAATACGCCCTCCTCCACCGCGCCATCGCCAAGAAACACGCAGGTCACCGCCTGGCTGCGCTTAAGCTGCTGCGACAATGCCATGCCCACGCCAACGGGGATACTGTTACCGACAATCGCGGTACTGGCCAGAAAACCGACACGGCGATCGGACAAGTGCATGGAACCACCGCGACCGCCACAACAGCCGGTTGCCTTGCCGTGCAGCTCGGCGATCAGCGCGTCCAGGTCACCCCCTTTGGCCAGGTAGTGCGCATGCGAGCGGTGGGTGCTCACCGCCTGGTCCTGATGCGTCAGCGCGGCACAGATACCCACCGCTGCGGCTTCCTGACCAATGGACAGATGCACCGGGCAGCGCATCTGCTGCTGCGGGTAGTGCCGCGCGATAGCTTCTTCGCTACGGCGTACCAGCAACATGTCGTGCAGCAACTGCAGGGAAAATTCGCGGTTCATCATCTAGATAAAGTTGATATGCGGCACCGACTGGTTCACCAGGCGGTCCAGATAGCGGTTGACTTCGTCCATGCGGCAGTTCTTGCGGCATTCGCGGATGTCCAGATCATGGCGTACATAGCGGAAGCTCTCTCGCCGCTTGTCGCCCTCCCAGATAGCCTGGAAGCTGTTGTCATTCAGGTTGCCGTACTCGAAACGCTGGTCTAGTAGATAAGCACTGCAACCGTACACGCGGCCATCGGCCATGACGTAGCCCCACACAAACGGGGTGGCATGGCACTTCTGGTAACGCTTGGCCGGGTCTTCCAGGTATTTGTGCATGGTGTGGCTGCGGAAAATCACCTGGAAGCCGGGGCGATTGTACGCGGCCAGCTCCTGCTCCATCGCCAGATAAGGGTTGTAGTTGATGTCTTCGTACTGCCGGGTTTCGCTGAACAGGTGCTGCGAGTACGGTTTGATCACCACGTAGTCGGCGCCGATCTCGTCGCGGGCAATGCGCGCCAGCTCGGTCATTTCGTGCGCATTTTCAGGCAGCAGCACCGCCTGGATGCCGATAACGCAGTCGATACCGTGCTGGCGCTTGTAGTCCACCGCGTAGCGCAGGTTATCGATAACGCGCTGGAAGTCACGATCGCGGGTCTTGTGGATGGCGGCGTAGGACGCAGCGCTGCCGGCGTTAAGCGACACTTTGATCCACGATACTTTGTCCAGCGACTGCTGCACGAAGGCTTCGTTCAGCAGCACACCGTTGGTGGTGAACGATACATCGATACCGGACGACTTGGTCAGCGCCACGATCTCGTTGATCTTCTTGTGCAGCAGCGGTTCACCTTCACCAGCGTACATGATGCTCTTCACACCCAGCCGGCCCATCTCGGGCAGCCGTTGCGACAGCATATCGTAGTCCAGCATCACCGACTTGTAGCCGATGTAATCCACCGCACAGAAGGTGCAGCGATGGTTGCAGGCGCCCACCGGCGACAGTTCCAGGTAGATGGGGTAGACCTGTTTGGCCTTTTCCCAGTCGTCCCCCACCTCGATCAAGTCGGCCACGCGACGCGGGTGGTACACCAGCTTGTGGCTATCGATCAGATACGTATCCATGTATGGCTCACTTCAGCAGGGTGGTGGCGTATTTGGCAAACAGTACCGGGTCGACCGGTTCGCGGTTGCACACGATCTGTACATCCAGCGCGGCAGCAATACTCCCTGCCAGCGCCACGGTATCCAGCGAATGGCCGGCGGCCATGCATAAGGCAGCAACCGACAGAAAAGCATCGCCTGCACCGATACGGTCAACCACACGCGAGGACAGCGCCGGGATGGTCAGCGCCAGGCTGGCATCGGTAATCAGGGCACCATTGGCACCACGCGTCACCACCATCGCCTGTGCCTGCAGTTTGTCCACCAGATCAGTAGCAATCTGCTCCAGCGGCGATTGGCGGTCGTGTGCGGCCAACCTGGCCTCCGGCTCGTTCAGGCACAAGAAGTCCGCCCGCGGATAGCGGGTAATGGCGTGGTAACCACGATTACCACTGTTGATCTGGGTATTCACCGCCAGGAAGCGCGCGTGGGCGGCAATGGTGGCCGCCATCTGGCGCGAGATCAGACCGTTACCGAAGTCCGGCACGATCACTACGTCGTACTCGGCGGCGTGGGTGGCAATCCAGTCGCAGAAACCGGCTTCCTGGGTATAGTCGCCGGGCTCCTCGCCACCGTAGTACACCTCGAACAGTCGCTGCAGGTCCTGGTCAACAAAGCGGCGCTTGATCAGCGTACCGGCAGTAGGAAAGTGGCGATGTTCCAATACGACGTTTGCCGCCAGCTTGCCCTGCACATAGGCCAGCGAATCATCATGCAAGCCCAGTCCGGTCAGCAGCGTTACCTCGCGGGCAAAGCCGGCCACGTGGTTGGCCACTGCAATGGCACCGCCAGCAAAACGCTCTTCGCTCTGGTAGCGCACCGCCAGCGCATTGCCCTTTCCGGTCTGGCCCAGCGTACTGACGTAGTGGTACTCGTCGATGATGGCTTCGCCTATCACCAGTACGCGCAGGCTGGACAGGGCACGAATCTGAGCCAGAAACTGCTCCAGCGGGCAGCGTTGCTTGAATTGCTCCAGGAATTCACGCGTTTGTGGCGGGAACACATCGAAATGGTTGTTCAGCAGCTTGGTGGAGCTGAAGGTAATCTCGTCGGTAAAGTACACGTCGCCACCATGCTGGCGCACGGCGTCGATTTCACGGGCGATATTGCCGGTTACATCCCGGCTGGCGTCCACGTAGTCACTACCCTTCACGTACAAGCTGGGCTGAATAGCCTGCAGCGCGGTGATCGCGGTTTCGGCGTGGCTGACAGCAACCCAGTCTACACAGGCCAGCGCAGCCAGATTCTCGGCACGCAGACTGTCGCCAAACACCGGGCGGCCCGGGCCTTTGCGGACGAACTCGTCCGAGGTCACGGTCACCACCAGCATATCGCCCAGGCTGCGCGCATGTTGCAGGTGACGGATATGGCCGGCATGCATCAGGTCGAAGGTACCGTGGCAATGTATGACCTTGCAGCCGGTCAGGCGGGCAGCCTGGGTCAGTTCGCCCAACTCGCCCAGCGTCTTGATTTTTTCTATGCTCATCGCGTCAAACCAGTGCGTCGGACAGGTAGTGAAGAACCAGCTGATGACCGACCTCTACTTCGCCGTAGTCATCCGAGGGCAACCAGATATTGATATCACCCAGCTGGCGTAGCGGGTTGGCCGCAGCAAAACCAGACAGCGTCAGCACTGTAGCACCTTGCGCGCGTGCTACCGCCACCGCCTCAATAATATTGGCCGAGCGCCCTGCACTGCTCACCGCGACCAACAGGTCACCGGGGCGCAGGAAACGATCAAGCAAATTGGCGTAGGCATGCTGGTAGCCATAGTCATTGCTCATGCAGGTAAGCAGGGCCGGCTCGTGCAATACGTGGGCACGCAGACGGGTCTTGTTGACCAGGTCGTTCTGGACGTGCGCGACCAGCGCCGCACTACCACCATTACCAATCAGGTACACATCGCGCCCGGCATCTCGCACCTGGCGCAGCATACCCAGTGCGGTATCCAGGCCGGCTTGCAGCGCCAGCACCTCACCGTTGGCCGCACTCAGCTCCGTGGCGGCCAGGACTTGCCGGAATGTTTGCAAGGCATCGATAAAAGTGCTCGACTTCATTGTGGCTGCCCCAGGTGATCAAACCAGACGCGAGTGGCGTCGGCAATGCGCTCCGGTGTCCATACCGGCGCGTCGGTCCAGTCTTTCATGCACTGTTTCATCACCGCAACCCCTTCTTCGAAGCTGACTTGTGGAGCCCAGTCCAGACGGCTGCGGATACGCGTGGTATCCGCAAAAGTGCAATCAGGTTCGCCCGGGCGCTTCGGTATATAGCAGCGTTCACCACCGATGAGTTCTACCAGGTAGTTAACGCTGTAATGATTGCCACTACCCACATTAAAGACTTCGGCGCTTGCATCCGAGCGGGCGGCGGCCAGAAACGCACGGGCAACGTCGGTCACAAAGGTGAAATCGCGCGTCTGCTCGCCATCACCCACGATGGTCAGCGGCAAACCCTTCAGGTGCTGTGCCAGGAACACGCCAAACACGGCACCATAGGCGCCGCTGGTGCGCGAGCGCGGGCCGTAGACATTGAACAGCCTCAGGGAAACCGCCGGCAGCTGATACACCTTGGCCCAGTGCAGCACCAGCTCTTCGCCCATGGCTTTGGTCAGTGCATACGGGTATTCGGGACGGATGGGCGCCGTTTCCGGGGTCGGGTACGCGTCCGGAATACCGTAGCTGGACGAGGATGCAGCGTACACCAAGCGTTTGATACCGTGTTCGCGTGCCGCTTGCAGCACATTGAGCGTGCCACTGACATTGACGTCGAAATAATCCGTCGGCTGCTCGATAGATGGCACGATGTCAGAACGGCCAGCCAGATGCATCACCCAGTCCGCACCGGCAAAATGCGGCGACAGGGATGCACGCTCGCGGATATCAGCCTGCACAAAACGGAAGCCCGGCAAGCCATGGTAACTCTCCAGATTACGCAGCGAACCCGTAGACAAGTCATCCAGCGCTATCACCTCGAAGCCCTGCGCCAGTAGCAAGCCTGTTATATGGCTACCGATAAAACCCGCTGCACCTGTAACCAACACTTTCATGATGAATCCTTATAAATCCACACTATCCGATATCGTAATCTTATCGGCAAAAATCAGTTTTTATTAAGACTGGCACGCCAAGCGCGACAAAAGGGTCACAACGCCAACAGCACTTCTTGTAGCCGCTGGGTGGCCTGCATGATGAGCTGGGTATTGAAATTCCGGTCAGCCACGCCGCGATTTTTGCCTGCCGCATAGTTGGTCACGATACACAAGGAGGCATAGGACAAACCCAGTTCGCGCGCCAGCGCTGCTTCCGGCATACCGGTCATGCCGACCATATCGGCACCCTGCACCTCCAACGCCGATACCTCGGCAGCACTTTCCAGCCGCGGGCCCTGCGTGCAGGCATAAACACCATCGGGCACCAGCGCCACGCCTTGCCTGGCTGCGGCGGACAATACACGCTGGCGTAGTTGCATGTCGTAGGGCTGAGCAAAATCCACGTGCTGCAGCGCCACCCCGGGGCCTTCGTGATAAGTGTGCTTACGCCCCCAGGTATGATCGATCACATCATGCGGCAAAACCAAAGACCCGGGTGCCAAATCGGGGCGTATACCGCCGGCACTACCGATGGCTAGTACCTGGCGTACACCCAGGCTCTGCAATGCCCAGATATTGGCGCGATAGTTGATTTCATGGGGTGCAATAGAGTTGCCATAGCCGTGGCGGGCAAGAAACACCATGCTATGCGAACCCAGTTGGCCAAAGGTCATGGCACAAGATGGGTCGCCATACGGTGTGCGCACAATCTGGCGGTGCGTCACGGTCAGAATAGGCAGACTGGTTAGACGGGAGCCTCCGATAACGGCCAGCATGGCATGCTCTTTCTTTTTATGATCTGGCAGCAATTCTAATCCGTACGCATGAAAAAAGCCCATAACATTTATGTTGTGGGCTTTAAAACCAGCATAACAGGCGCTTACTTCAGCGCATGAATCGCCGGCAGGTTACGCCAGGCACCGCGCACGTCCATGCCATAGCCGAATACATAACGGTCCGGCACGTCCAGGCCGACGAAGTCGGACTTGATCGGTTTTGCCTTGCTGATCAGTTTGTTGGCGAAAACGCCGCTATAGAACGCCTTGGCGCCCATTTCCAGCACCTTGTCGCGGATAGCCGCCATGGTATGGCCTTCGTCCAGGATATCGTCCAGCACCAGTACCACGCGATCGCGCACGTCTTCTTTTGGTGCGGTTTTCCACACCAGCTCGCCGCCCTGGGTTTTGTCGCCATAACGGGATACGTGTACGTAGTCGAAGTCCAGCGGGAACAGCAGACGTGGCAGCAGCTGGCCGGTGAACACCACCGCACCACCCATTACCGACAGTACCAGCGGGTAGGTCTCACCCAGCTCGGCAGTGATTTCGGCGGCCATGCGGTCTACCGCGGCGTCCACTTCGGCTGCACTGAACAGGATATCGGAGCTATTGAGAATGCCACGAGCTTCGGCAACATTAGGCATGGTATTTCCTTTCAAAAAACAAACGCCGCCTTTATGACCAAGGCGGCGCAGAATGTCAATGCGGGATTAGCCGCGTTGTAGCGAATCCAGATAGGCCGAGAATTCAGCGCCTACTTCATGGTGTTGCAAGCCATATTCTACCGTGGCTTTCAGGTAACCCAGTTTGGAACCGCAGTCGTAGCGCTTGCCCTGAAACGGCAAAGCCAATACCGGCTCGTCTTTCATCAGCGCGGCGATACCATCGGTGAGCTGGATTTCGCCACCTGCCCCCGGCACGGTATTGATGAGCTTGTCGAAAATGCGCGAAGTCAGGATATAACGGCCAACGACAGCCAGATTGGACGGGGCTACGTCCGGGTGCGGCTTTTCCACGATACTGGCGACTTGCTGGTAGCCGCGCGGGTTCTGCTGCACCTCGACGATGCCATAAGAACCGGTTTCTTCACGGGCAACCGTCTCCACACCCAATACCGAGCTGTGGGTGTCGTCAAATACGCGCACCATCTGCTCCATGGCACCCGGTTCGCCGGCGATCAGGTCATCCGCCAGAATCACGGCAAAAGGCTCGTCACCCACTACCGGTTTGGCGCACAGCACGGCGTGGCCCAGACCCAGCGCTTCGGCCTGGCGGATGTAAATGCAACTGACGTTGGCCGGCAGGATGTCCTGTACCAATTCAAGAAGCTTTTTCTTGTTACGGTTTTCCAGCTCGGTTTCCAGCTCGTAAGCCTTGTCGAAATGATCCTCGATGCTGCGTTTGTTACGGCCAGTGATGAAAATCAGCTCGGTAATACCCGCCGCTACTGCCTCTTCTACGGCGTACTGGATCAGCGGCTTATCCACCACCGGCAGCATTTCCTTGGGGCTGGCCTTGGTAGCAGGCAGGAAGCGGGTACCCATACCAGCTACTGGAAAAACAGCTTTGGTAATTTTCTGCATGTTATTGCCTTCGATAGGAAAAGATTGGTGGTTTGTTATGACATTGATGCGATTCTAACATCAATGCCGCGCCGCTCGCGACAGACTAGCGAGCGCTGTCGCCACCTCAGCCACCACCGCCGTCCAATCCCCTGCAGCCGGCTGACACCATAGCCTTACGCTGTCGTACCACGGCGAATGATCGCCCTGATGCAGGAAAAACGGCGCACGCTCGGCACGCATCATGACCCACACCGGTTTGCCTAGCGCGGCCATCAGATGCAGGGCTGCCGTATCGGCACTGACCAGCAGATCCAGCTGCGCCGCCATGGCGGCGGTATCGGCAAAATCCTGCAAGGGCAACGGTTGCACCCAGTCAGCCAGCAGCGGGTCGACCACGCCGGGCTGCAGCGCGTAAAAATCCACACCCGCCACTTCGCGCAGCGGCAACAGCGCCTCGGCCGGTACCGAGCGGCCCTGGCGTGCCAGCTCGGCAATACCGCCGCCCTGGGGTACCGCCTGCCACACCAGCCCTACTTTCAGGCGCGCGGTTTGCGGCAGTTGCCGTGGTGGCTGCGCCAGCACACTGTGCAGATAAGGCTGCCGCGGCAGCGTGGCCAGATCGATGCCAAGCACGCCGGGTAGCGACATCAGCGGCAGCTGCCAGTCAAATGCCGGCAACGTGCCGGACAAGGGTAGTACGGTGACGCCCTCCAGCTGCGCCAGCAAACGCAGCAGGCTGTCCTGCACCGCCAGCACAATGTGTGCATCAGGGTTGGCCGCACGCAGCTGCGGGACAAAACGCACCATCTGCAGCGTGTCGCCCAACCCCTGCTCGGCCCACAGCAGCAAGGTCTTGCCGGCCAGCGGCTGGCCCTGCCAGCGCTGCGCCGGCCAACGCGGCTGCAGCAGGCCTGCCCAGCGTGCCTCGTAATAAGGCCAGGCTTCGGCATAACGCCCTTGCATCAGCAAAGCCACCGCCAGGTTGAAGCGGCATACCGCCGGGGCATCGGGCAGCGCCAGCGCGCGGCGTAGCTGCTGTTCGGCTTGCTGCGGCTGTAGCGCCGCAATGCACGCCATGGCCAGGTTGTTCAGCCGCGCCGGGTTATCACCCGCCAGGGCCAATGCCTGCAGCTGGCAGTGCATGGCCTGCGCATAATCGGCCTGGTAGTAGCAGATGGTGCCCAGATTGCCCCAGGCGTCGGCGTGGCCCGGCTCTTGCGCCAGCACTTCGCGCAGCAGCGCGTCGGCTAGCGCCAATTCGCCCAGCTCTTTGAGCAGCACCGCCAGGTTGACCTTCACACTGCTGGCCTGCGGCTGCAGCGTGGAGGCTTGCAGGTAATCCTCCAGCGCCAGATTCAGCTGGCGCAGCGCCATGCGCGCATTGCCACGGTTAAGCCAGGCTTGCCAGTCTTGCGGGTTGGCCTGCAGGCAGCGATCGAAACAGGCAATCGCCTGCTGGTGCTGCCCTGCCGCCATCAGCTGGTTGCCCTGCTCGAATGCCTGGGTATTCATGCCGGCTCCTGCCCTAGCAGCGCCAGCAAACCCGCCTCGTCCAGCACCGGCACACCCAGCTCCAGCGCTTTGTCGAGCTTGCTGCCGGCTTCCGCGCCGGCCACGACGTAATGGGTTTTTTTGGACACGCTGCCGCTTACCTTGCCACCAGCGGCCTCCACCAGTGCTTTGGCCTGGTCGCGCCCCATGGTGGGCAGCGTACCAGTCAGCACAAAGGTCTTGCCGGCCACGGCCTCATTTAGCATGAGCGCGGCCTCGGCTGGCGTGGTGGCCAGCAGCGCATCTCGGTAGGCCGCCAGCTGCTGCAGCGCGGCACGGTTGGCCGCTTCGTCCAGCCAGTCGGCCAGCGCGTTCACCACCTCGGCCGGTAACGCCAGCTGGATAAGGTCCACACGCGGCATGGCCGCCAGCGCGGCAATGTCAGGCTGCAATGCGGCTAACTGCTGCGCCCGCACCTCGGTCAGCCGCGGCACGCCCAGGCGGGCATAAAGGTTGGCCGCAGTCAGCTTGTCGTGCAGCTGGGCGCGCGGCGCGTGTTCGTCAGCGGGCACGACGCCGGCGGCCAGCAGCGCGTCGATGACGGCTTCGTTCTGCGCCTCGGCAAAGAACTCGGCAATGGCGTCCGCCACCACGCCACCAATATCCGGCAGCGCGGCCAACACGGCACGTGGTGCCTGGCGGATGTGCGCCAGCGAACCCAGCCAGTCGGCCAGCGTCTTGGCGGTGGATTCGCCCACGTGGCGGATACCCAAGGCAAACAGGCAACGCGCCAGCGGTGGCGTCTTGCTGGCAGCAATAGCGTCGATCAGGTTCTCAGCCCATTTGGTGGCCACTTTGCCAGCCTTCACCGTTTCTGGCGTGATGCCTTCCTGCTCATCGGCGCGGCGCTTCATCTCCAGCAAATCGGCCAGCGTCAGCCGGTACAGGTCGGCCACGCTGCGCACGTAATCGAACTCCACCAGCTTGTCGATATAGCGCTCGCCCAGGCCGTCGATGTCCATCATGCGGCGGCCGGCAAAATGCTGGATCGCCTGCGTACGCTGCGCCTTGCATACCAGCCCGCCGCTGCAGCGGGCGATGGCTTCGCCCTCCTCGCGCACCACGTGGCTGCCGCACACCGGGCACTGGCTGGGCAGGCGGTAGGCGTCGTACATCGGCTCTTCGCTACTGCTGAACAGGTCGCCGCCCAAGGTTGGCCGCATCGGGCGCTTGTCCGGCACCACGGCGACCACTTCGGGGATCACGTCGCCGGCGCGGCGCACAATGACGGTATCGCCCACGCGCACATCCTTGCGGCGCACTTCGTCCTCGTTGTGCAGCGTGGCATTGGTCACGGTGACACCACCGACAAACACCGGCTGCAAGCGCGCCACCGGCGTGATGGCGCCGGTGCGGCCAACCTGTTCCTCGATGGCTTCCACCACGGTCAGCGCCTCTTCGGCGGGGAATTTGTGCGCGATGGCCCAGCGTGGCGCGCGTGACACGAAGCCCAGCCGCTCCTGCTGCGCACGGCTGTTGAGCTTGTACACCACGCCATCGATCTCGAACGGCAAGCCGGCACGGCGCGCCAGCACGCTTTCGTAGTAGTCGGCCAGCCCGGCAGCACCGTGCACCACCGGCCGCAAGTCGGCCTGCACTACCGGGAAGCCCAGCGTAGCCAGCCAGTCCATTTCGGCGTCGTGGGTGGCCGGCCAGTCGGCACCCTCTACCTGGGCGATGGCGTAGGCAAAGAACGACAAGCGGCGCTGCGCGGTAATGCGCGAATCCAGCTGCCGCAGGCTGCCGGCGGCAGCGTTGCGCGGGTTGGCAAACGGCTTGTCGCCGCGTTCGCGCTGGGTCTCGTTCAGGCGCTCGAAATCGCGCTTCAGCATCAGCACCTCGCCACGCACCTCCAGCAGCGACGGGACATGCTCGCCATGCAGACGCAGCGGGATGGCGCGCACGGTGCGGATATTGGCGGTAACGTTTTCGCCGCTGCTGCCGTCGCCACGGGTGGCGGCCTGCACCAGCTCGCCGTCGCGGTACAGCAGGCTGATGGCCAGGCCGTCGAACTTGGGCTCGGTGGCGTAGGCCAGGTTGGCCGCCGCCAGGTCGCGGCCAACCCGCTCGTCAAAGGCAATCAGCTCGGCGTGCCGCACGGCAAAGTCGTCGGCCTGCATGTCGGAAAAAGCGTTGGACAGCGACAGCATCGGCACCGTATGCGTCACGCTATCGAAGGCCGGCAGCACCTCGCCACCGACACGCTGCGTGGGCGAGGCCGGCGTTTTCAGCACCGGGTAGTCGGCCTCCAGCTGCTGCAGCTCGCGGAACAGGCGGTCGTACTCGGCGTCGGGCACCGTGGGGGCGTCCAGCACGTAGTATTGGTGGTTGTAGCGTTCCAGCAGCTGCGCTAGCTCGGTGGCGCGGGTCTGGACAGGGGCAGGGATGACAGTCATGGCCTAACCTGGAATGCAGCACGCCGGCAGCTGCCGGCGTGATAGTGAATGGGAAATGCTGGCCGCTCAGGCAAACAGCCGCAGGGCGGCCACGCTGCCAGGTGCAATGCCGCGGTCGTCCATATTGCCGTAGATGCGGGTCAGCTGGTCGCGGATCTGCGCCAGGCCCTGGTCGCTGAGCACGCGGCGGTTATCGTCCACCAGCTGCGCATCAAACTCTTGCGACAGATGTTTGGCAAACTGTACCGCACGGTCAAATACCGCTACCCCGCCAGCCACGCGCGGCACGTCAAACATCAGTGTCAGCGCCGGAAACTGTTTGTCCAGCAAGGTGTGCAGGGTAAACGGGGTCTGGTCGGCAGAAGCCAGCGAGAACAGTGTATTGCCGGAATCCGCCAGATAGTGGAACTGGCCATCCGGCTCCAGCTGCAGGCCGGCGGCCTCGGCCACGCTGCGCAGGCGCGCACCGGCAATGGGCTTGCCAGCCACGATATTGATACCGATCAGCACGTCTACATCCACGCAGAAGCGGTCCAGCTCGCGCGCCGACACCAGCTTTTGCTGGCGCTGCGGGAAGCTGACCTGGGCGCCGAGCTTTTCGGCGTAGTGGCTTACCTGCTGGCAGAAGCTGGCCAGCTCCTGCTCGGTGACCGCACCACCGCGGTCAACCAGCTGCAGACCAAAGTTCACTTGTTTGTAGCGGGTGCCCGGCAGGATTTCGGCCGGTTTCCACAAGCCACGCTCGGTGCGCAGGATAGCCTGCACACGTTTGGCCACATTGAAGCGCGGCAGCTGCTCCAGCACCTGCGGCTGGGCGAATGCCACCTCGGCGATAAAATCCAGCGACGGGTCCAGCAGCGATACCACCAAGGCCTGGTGGTCGGCAGCATCCAGCTCCGGGGGTTCCTGCACCAGCGGGGCGACAGGCTCTGGCTGCGCAGTGCGCGCCAGCGGGGCGGGCGGCGGGATATCGTTCAGGTAGGCTGGCGTACTGTCGTCTTCGTCATCCAGCAGCACCGGCTCCAGGCGCGCCTGCTGGCCGTCACGCACATTATTTCGGGGGACGTCCAGCAACACATCGGTGTGATGGCGTGCAAAGGCCTGGCTGGTCTTCTTGCGAAAGCGCCATTCCTGATAAAAATTGAAGCCGAATACCAGTGCTACTACCAATGCACTCAGCAACAAGATGCCTATTTTCATTTCGCTCATTGAGCTTTTTCCACAGCAGCAGCCATTATCCGAACCGGTATTATAACAAACCCCCGCAGGGGTACGGCGCGTGAATCAGTACGTCATTTAGCGTTTTGTTCAATTTTCGTCAAGGGAAAAGCGCACCGGCAGCACCAGTTGGGCCGCCACCGGCCGCCCGCCTTCCTGTGCGGCCTGGAACTGCCAGCGCGCCACGCTATCGCGCGCCGCCTTGTCCAGGCGCGTAAAACCACTGCTTTTCTGCAGCTCGGTGCGCTGCAACCTGCCATCGGCATCAATTGCCAGCCGCAACATTACCACGCCTTGCTCGCCCAGATCGCGCGAGATGGCCGGATAATCAGGCCGCGGCGCCTGTAATACACGGGCGGGGCGGCTAGCGACCACCTCCTGGCTAGCCGCCTCGCTACCACCACGGCCCGGGTTCTGCCCTGCCGGTGTAGCCGGTGCGGCACCAGCAGCGGGCATCGTTGGCGCGGGGCTAGCGGACAACGGTACCGCGACTGGCACCGGCGGGGTGGCGGTTGAGATGGCTGCCTCTTGTGCTGCCACAGGGTTGGCCGCGCGCTCTGCTTGCCCTGCACTCCGGCCGTAATCTGGCTTTAGCACAGCCGGCCTGGCTGGCGTGCCCGGGCTGGCCCGCGGCTGGGGCACATCGGCCGATGCTGGTGCTGGCTGCAGGCGGATCAGCATGATGGGCGGCTCAGCCGCGGGCAGGGGCACGGCTGCGGCCAAACCCCATAGCAGCAGCGCATGCAGCAATAGCGATCCCAGCAGCGCCCGGCGCATGGGCTTAGGCCGTTTCGCGCATCTTCAGCGCCTCGACAATGTCCACTGCCACGATACGGCTGCAGCCTTGCTCTTGCATGGTCACGCCCACCAGCTGCTCGGCCATTTCCATGGTGAGGCGGTTGTGGCTGATGTACAGGAACTGGGTATGCACGGCCATCTGCTTGACCAAGTCGCAGAAGCGGCTGGTATTGGCGTCGTCCAGCGGAGCGTCCACCTCGTCCAGCAGGCAGAATGGCGCCGGGTTCAGGCTGAACAGCGAGAACACCAGGCTCATGGCGGTCAGCGCTTTTTCGCCGCCGGATAGCAGATGGATGGTGCTGTTTTTCTTGCCCGGTGGCTGGGCGATGATCTGGATACCCGCCGACAACAAATCCTCGCCGGTGAGCACCAGCTCGGCGCGGCCGCCGCCAAACAGCGTGGGGAAAAACTCGCTCATCTTGGCGTTCACCGCGTCGTAGGTGGCCTGCAGCATCTCGCGGGTTTCGCCGTCGATTTTGGCGATGGCTTCTTCCAGCGTGGCCATGGCCTGCATCAGGTCGTCGGTCTGGCTGGCCAAGTAGTCACCGCGCTTTCTGGCTTCTTCCAGCTCTTGCAGCGCGGCCAGGTTCACCGCGCCCAGGCCATCGATGGCACGTGCCAGGCGGGCGATCTCGGCGGCCAAGGCATTGGGTTTTACCGCGTCGGTGAGGTGCGGCAGTAGCGCCACCTCGTCGGCCTCGGCGGTTTTCAGCTCTTCGTCAAAACGCTCTACGTTCAGCCGCGCTTCCTGGTGCTTCAGCAGCCAGTCCGAACGCGCTTCGCGCAGCGCCGGCAGCGCCGCGTTGATCTCTTGTTGACGTTGCGTGTACTGGCGCAGGGCTTCGGTGAGGGCATTCAGCTGGTCGCGGGTAGCGGACAGGCTGTGCTCGCGCGTTTCACGCACCGCCAGCGCCTCTTGCAGCACGTCGTCCGGTGCGGCCTCTTCTACCGTCTCGGCTTCCATCACCAGCGTTTCCAGCCGCTCCTGCAGCTGCTGGTCGCGCTCGGCCAGCTCGCGCGCGCGGCGCGCCAGCTCGGCCACTTTTTGCTCGGCGGTGTGCTGGGCCAGCTTGATTTCGTGTAGCTGGCGTTCGGCGTCGCGGGTTTTGTTACGCGCCAGCTCCAGGCCGGTTTCGGCGTTCAGCCGTGCCAAGCGGGCGTCTTCCAACTGCTCGGCCAGCTCTTCCAGCTGCATGGCGTTTTCTTCGGCCAGCAGCTCGGCGTCGGTAATGGTGTCTTGTGCGGTGCTGCGCTCGTCTTGCAGGCGCAGCTGCTCGGCGTGGATGGCGGCCAGGCGGGCGGCGCCCTGCCGTGCGGCCTGGTCCAGCTTGACGTGCTCCAGCGTGGCGGCATTCAGCTCCGCCTCCAGCCGCGACACGGCCGATTTCTGCGCGCGGATGGCTTCGGCCAGCATGCCCAGCATGGAAACCACGCTATCGCGGCGGCGCTGCGCGTCGTGCTGCTGCGGTTGCAGTGCGGCCAACCTTTCGGCAGCGGCGTCACGGGCGGCTTTGCGCGCCATCATGCCGTCGCCAGCTTGTGCCGCGTGAAAATGCACGGCGTGGCGGCTAATGCGGTGGCCTTGCGGCGTGACCCAGCACTCGCCCGCGGCCAGCTCGCCACGGCGGGCGATGGCGTCGTCGAGGTTGGCCGCACAGTAGACGCCAGCCAGCCAGTCGGCCAGGGCGCCGGCAAAAGCGCTATCCACGCTAAGCTGCTGCAGCAAGGCGGGGCGCGGGCCGATAGCGGCCGTACCGGTGCTAACCGGCTGATCGACCAACGCCAGCGGGGCGGGTGGCACGGCATCGCCGGCCTGGCCTGCGCGGGCGGCCAGGCGCTCGCCCAGTACCACTTCCACCGCGGTGCGCCAGGCATCGTCAACCTGCAGGCTTTGCCACAGCGCCGGTGCGTCGACCAGCTGCTGGCTGGCCAGCCAGCCGGCCAGCTGCTCGCCTGCCGCTTCGCGCGCCAGCACGGCATCCAGCGCGGCCATTTCGGCCTCGGCGCGGGCGGCGTCGCTGTGCAGGGCGTTGAGGGTTTTATCCAGTTGCTCGCGCTCGGCAGACAAGTCGGCCTGCTTGGCTTCGTCTGCGGCCAACCTGGCCCGCACGGCGTCCAGTGCGCTGCGGGCTTTGTCTACTTCGGCGCGAGCGGCGTCCAGCACGGCGTGTTCTGGCAGGTTCAGGTCTTGCAGCTCGCGCTGCAGGGCGTGTTCGCGCCCGGCCAGTTGTTCGATACTGCGGCGCAGGTGCTCGCCCTGCTGCCGCGCCAGGTCGCGCTCGCGGGTCAGGTTGGCAATTTGTGCGGTCATCTGCGCCAGGCGCTGGTCCGCCACGCGAAAGGCCGCTTCGGCAGATGGCAGGCTGTCGGCGCCGTCTTCCAGCCCCATTTGCGCTTCTTCCATACGCATCTGGGCTTCTTCGCGGCGGGGTAGCCAGTCGTCCAGCTCGTCTTCTACCTGGGCTTGGTGCTCGGCCAGCTGCTGGCGCTCGTTGCGGGCGCTGGCCAGCTCGCGCTCCAGCCGTTCGCGGCTTTGCAGGCGGTGGCGCTGCTGCTCTTCCAGCCGCGCCAGGTTGGCATTGGCTTCAAACAGCGCCTGCTGGGCTTCGTGTACGGCATCGCTGGCGGCGTAGTGCGTTTCGCGCACGGTTTCCAGCTCTGTTTCCAGGTGGGTGTGGGCGGCTTCCAGCGCGGTTTCTTCGGTTTCGATGCGCGCCAGCTCGGCCCGGGCGGTGGCTTCGATGCGGGCGGCTTCTTCGCGCCGCGCCAAGGCCAGCAGGTTTTGCTTGAAAGTGAGCGCGCCGCGCATGTCCTGGTAGTTGGCCGCCACTTCGGCTTGCTCGCTCAGGCGCTCTACCTGGCGGCCCAGCTCCAGCTTGAGGTCTTCGATACGGGTCAGGTTGTCGCGGGTATCGGCCAGGCGGTTTTCGGTTTCGCGGCGGCGTTCTTTGTACTTGGAGACACCGGCAGCCTCTTCCAGATAGGCGCGCAGCTCTTCGGGGCGGGCCTCGATAATGCGCGAGATCATGCCCTGCTCGATCACCGCGTAGCCACGCGCACCCACGCCGGTACCCAAAAACAGGTCGGTAATGTCGCGGCGGCGCACTTGCTGGTTATTGATGTAGTAGCTGGATTCGCCCTGCCGCGTGAGGACGCGCTTGATGGACACCTCGGCGTACTGCCCCCACGGGCCGGTAAGCTGGCCGTCAGCGTTATCGAATACCAGCTCGACCGAGGCACGCGATACCGGCTTGCGGGTGCTGGAGCCGTTGAAGATCACGTCTTGCATGGACTCGCCGCGCAGCTGCTTGGCGCTGGACTCGCCCAGCACCCAGCGCACGGCGTCGATCACATTGGATTTGCCGCAGCCATTGGGGCCGATCACGGCCACCAGCTGGCCTGGCACGGCAATGCTGGTGGGGTCGACAAACGATTTGAAGCCGGCAAGCTTGATATGGGTAAGGCGCAAGGGGCAAGTCCACAAACGGTTGAATCAGCCGGGCATTTTACCCGCCCGCACGCACCCTGCGCCAAAGCAATCTGCCGGCAATAAAAAGAAACTGCGGCCAACCTTTGCCGGCCATGACATTGGTTGCCATAATGCGGCTATGGAAACGCTATCTCTTGCCCATCATTTCTTGATTGCCATGCCCGATATGGCCGACCCGCTGTTTGCCAAAAGCATCGTGTACCTTTGCGAGCACGGCGAACAAGGCGCCATGGGGGTGATTATCAACAAGCCTTCCGGCATCGTGCTGGCGCAGCTGCTGGAGCAGATCGACCTGCCGCTGAGCAACGACGATACCAACACCACGCCGGTCTTCTTTGGCGGGCCGGTACAGCCAGACCGTGGCTTTGTGCTGCACAAGCCTATCGGCAACTGGCAATCCACGCTCACCATCACCGACGACCTGGCGCTGAGCACCTCCAAAGACATCCTGGCCGCCGTGGCAGAAGGCCGTGGCCCGGACAAGCTGCAAATCAGCCTGGGTTACGCCGGCTGGGAAAAAGGCCAGCTGGAAGAAGAAATCGCCGCCAATAGCTGGCTCACCGTCGCTGCCGAGGACTGGGTGATCTTCGACACCCCGGTAGAAGAGCGCTACACCTGCGCCATCAAGCTGCTGGGCTTCGACCCGGCGCTGCTATCCAGCGTGTCCGGCCATGCATAAGGGCACCGTGCTGGGCTTTGATTTTGGCGAGAAACGCATTGGCGTGGCACTGGGCGAGCCGCAACTGGGCATAGCGACCCCGCTGCAAACCATTCACAGCGAGGTGAATGACGTGCGCTTTGCCACCATCGCCAAGCTGATAGACGAATGGAAAGCCACCGGTTTCGTGGTGGGCCTGCCCATGCATATGGATGGCAAAGAGCACGCCCTGACCGCACTGTGCCGCAAGTTTGCCCAGCGCCTGCACGGCCGCTACGGCCTGCCGGTGTGGCTGGTGGACGAGCGCCTAACCTCGGTCATTGCAGAAGGCCTGCTGGAAGACGCTGGCGTGTACGGCCGCCGCCAGAAAGAGATGCTGGACCAGGTGGCCGCCCAGGCGATCCTGATGGGCTGGTTCGAACAGCCCGGCGAGCCCATCGCCTGATATGCGCATCGCCGCCCTGCTGATCGACATCGACGACACCCTGCTGGACGACGCCCACGCCACGCGCCACGGGGTGGCTGCCCTGTTGGCCGCGCACCAGCTGCCTTATACGCTGGACGACGCCTGCCAGTGCTGGCACACCCTCACGCAGCAGCACTGGCTACGCTTCGAGCGCGGTGAATGCAGCATCATCGAGCAACGCCACGCCCGCTTGCGCGGCCTGTTCCAGCGCGAGCTGTCCGAGTCCGAAGCCGCACAAGCCTTCGAACCCTATATTGCCGGCTACCGTAGCAACTGGAAGGCATTCGACGATACCGCCGCGTTTGTCGCCGCTACTGCCCACCTGCCCCGCGTGCTGGTCAGCAATGGCCACCTGGACATTCAGCAACGCAAGCTGGCTTTTACCGGGCTGGACGCGCACTTCCCGCACCTGCTGACGCCGCAAAACTGCGGCCACGCCAAGCCCGACGCCGCCATCTTCGAAGTGGCGGCCGCGCTGGCCGGCGTGCCGCTACAACAGTGCATGGTGATAGGCGACGACGCGGTACGCGACATCGGCGCCGCCCAAACCTTGGGCATGCCGTACTTCCATGTGGATCGCCGCCGCGCGGATGGCGGCTTGCTGGCTTGCCTGCCACTGCTGGCATGAGCGATGCCGAGGCGACGGCACTGCTAGCCAGCTGGCTACGTGCTGACACCTTTCGCTGGCAATGCCTGCAAACCGTACGCGATGCTCTACCCGTGCAGGCCTGGCTGGCCGCCGGCTTCATCCGCAATCTGGTATGGGATCACCAGCACGGCTATCTGCAGCCGACAGCACTGCAGGACATCGACGTGATCTACCTGGACGCAGCGCAGCTGTCACCCGCACAGGATCACCACTATGAAACCCTGCTTGCCGCACAGTTGGCCGCAGCTTGGCAGGTACGCAACCAGGCGCGCATGGCAGCTCGCCAGCAACACGCACCTTACCCGGATTGTGCCAGCGCCATTCGCCACTGGCCGGAAACCGCCACCTGCTACGCCGTACGGGTGGATGCGGACAAGCAGCTGCACTGGCTGGCGCCACTAGGCTGGGCGCCGCTGTTTGCCGCTGAAGTCGTGCGCAACCCGCTGTTTGCCGGCGGCGATGCCATCTGGCAGCAGCGGCTACAGCAAAAAATGTGGCAGCAACGTTGGCCGCAGCTGCGCTTGTCCACATGAAAAAAGGCGGCCCAGGCCGCCTTTGCTGTACCGGCACTCGCCTTAGCGGGTGCCTTTTTTCTTTTCCTCACGTTCCAGGCGCGCATTCTCTTTTTGCGCAGCACGCAGCACTTCG
Source organism: Vogesella aquatica (assembly GCF_028548455.1). Classification (GTDB taxonomy): domain Bacteria; phylum Pseudomonadota; class Gammaproteobacteria; order Burkholderiales; family Chromobacteriaceae; genus Vogesella; species Vogesella aquatica. Next base: position 2,487 of record NZ_JAQQLF010000007.1, on the reverse strand, counting down.
TGCTCCTTGGCGGCTTTTTCCCACGCCATCCATTCTTCCGGCAGCTCCAGCGAAATACGGCCAGTCGCCCCCGCGCGGAAGTCGGTGAGCACGATTTCGGATGCTTTCTGGATATTGATGCGGCCACCCGGCAGTACTGCACCGCGCTTTTTGCCGACCCGCTCCAGCACTTGCCAGTCTTGCAGACCGTCGATGTCGCCAATCTTGTAGCGCTCGTCCAGCTGCGGGGCGTAGTGCTTCATCAGAATCAGCAACAACTCCAGCGCCACTTCTTCTTCGTCCAGCGCATTGCGGCCAACGGCGCCACTGGCGGCCAGATTGTAGCCACCTTGCGGCACGATGATCTTGGGCCACAGCATGCCTGGGGTATCAAACAGCTCGATATCGTCCGCCAGCATGATGCGCTGCTGGCCTTTGGTAATGCCCGGCTCGTTACCGGTTTTGGCGATACGGCGGCCGGTAATGCTGTTGATCAGCGTGGATTTGCCCACGTTCGGGATGCCGCAAATCACCACGCGCAGCGGTTTGTCCACGCTATTGCGGCCAGGGGCCAGCTCGCGGCAGGCAGCCACCAGTTTCTGCGCAGGTGCGGCGTCCGAGGCATCCAGACCGATGGCACGGGTGCCCGGCATCTTGCGGTACCAGTTCAACCACTGCTCGGTCACTTTGGGGTCGGCCAGGTCTTGTTTGTTCAACACCTTCAAGGCCGGTTTGCCACGCGCCAGGCGGGCAATCATCGGGTTGGCACTGGAGCCCGGCAGGCGCGCGTCCAGCATCTCGATCACCACGTCGATACTGCCAAGGCGCTCTTCGAGCTCCTTCTTGGCTTTGTTCATGTGACCGGGGAACCATTGAATGGCCATGTATTATCGCTTTCGTAGTGGGTCGAGCAAAGAAGACAGACCGTTATGATCCAGTTCGTGCATCAGCGCCAACAGGCGGCCGATCTCGCCAGGCGGGAAGCCTTCGCGGGCAAACCAGTTCAGGTAATGGCCAGGCAGGTCGGCGATCAGGCGGCCTTTGTACTTTCCGTACGGCATGACCCGGGTGACCAGCAGCTGCAGCAGGTGGGCGTCCATCTTCTTTTAAATCAAAGGGAAGGCGCGCATTGTGCCAAATTTTGCCCCACTACGCACGGGCAATCGTGCTTACCGCGGTAGCGGCTTGCCATCATTAAAAGCCAGGAAACCCCGCACGATGCGGTAAACATACCAGCACCACACCAGAGCACCGGTCAGAAAGCCCAGCCCGAACAGGATAATCAACGGGTAAGAAATGGCAGCGCCCAACAAGGCCCACCAGAAAGTACGTATCTGCCAGCTAAAGTGGCTATCCCACAGCGTGTCGCGAGCCTCATCACGCTTCACATAATTAATGATCACGCCGACTATGGCACCAGGCACACCAAACAGATTCACGATCTGCAAGATATACACCACCATAGTCAGGTTACGGATCGCATCATCCTGGCGCGGCATACGCTCTACGGTACCGTCTTGCATAACACCTCCTATCATTAATCCGGCAGGTCAGAACTTCGCCTGCCACGCGTGAGCCAGCTGTACCAGCCACGGGCGCAGCTGCTCGCGCAAGGAAAGGGACTGCGCCACCACACCGCCTTGCTTGCGCAGCAACATCGGCACACCACCTTGGCACAACTTGCCCGGCAACGCGCCGCTCAAAGCGAATGAACGCAGCTGCGGCAGCTCCAGTTGCAAGAAAGTCGCCAACCACGCCAGCTTGCGGTTAAGCACGTCCATCATATCCAGCTCGGACAAGCTCAGTGACAGATGATTCAACTGAAACACCACCACACGCGCGGCAAGCCAGTCTTCCCGGCACGGATGGCCACCCTGTGCCAGGATATGCGCCAGCGTACGCACCTCGGGAAACAAGGCCTCCGAAACCATCAAGCGGCCACTTGCATCGTGGCCACAGGCAGCCAGCTCACGCGCGGGCACGGTCGCAGCATGCTCGACATCGGTAATGATATGTATGGATTGCACGGGCAAGGTGCAGGAGAAAGACGCAATCCAGGGCAGTGCATTTTCCATCTTCAGGCTCCGCACCACCGTAACTGAAAAACGTTGCCCACAAAAGCAATGCCGCCAATTACGGCGGCATTGTTTGAAATATTGAGGGTCAGAATTCAGACCACAAGTTTCCCTGGTGCCGCCAGATGTGTGCGGTAACCATAATAATAAGCGTGAGAAACAAAAAGGGTCGTCTTAGCCATAGTGCTATTGATAGTGCCTGCGGCAGGCAGCGTCGTCAAGTAAAAATGGCGGCCAAGGTTGGCCGCGGGGTGCATGCGCGGTGTTTTCGCCGCACCAAAGCACAAAGCCCAGCTCGTCTGAGCTGGGCTTCGGTATCGGGCGTCTGGCGGTGTCCTACTTTCACACAGGTATCTGCACTATCATCGGCGCTGAGGCGTTTCACGGTCCTGTTCGGAATGGGAAGGCGTGGGACCACCTCGCTATGGCCACC